>NZ_CAXBNC010000004.1:0-346286 GCF_963977085.1 uncultured Paraglaciecola sp.
TAGAAGCTAGAAGCTAGAAGCTAGAAGCTAGAAGCTAGAAGCTAGAAGCTAGAATTATCTTTTATTCGATAAGAATACAATCAAATCAATCATGTCATCTTGTTTCATGTCGCGAGTAAAAGTTGCTTGAAACTTGCCGTTAACAATAAAGGTTGGCACGCTTCTGACGTGTTTACGGTATTCTTGAATCGCCTTATTGTTCATTTTTAGCCTACTATTTACGCCAAAGCTCGACATCATTTTGTCAAAGTCTTCTGGTTCTACACCATTAACAACAAAGATATTTTTTAAGTCTTTAATACCAGATACTGGCGAGCGTGACACGTGAATATACTTAAAAATGGCAGCATTAAGCTCATCACCCTTTTTCAACTCTCTGGCGACCATCATAGCTTTGGTGGCATCGTCTTGTATGGCGGCGCTGGTAAAGCCCATAAAGTTGACGTGAATTTTCTTAAATTCAACATCATCGGCCAATTTGGTTTTGATGTCTTTAACTAAAGGTTCAAAATTAAAACAGTGGGGGCACCAAAAAGAAAAGAACTCTAATACTTCTTTTTTCTCAGTGGCTTGGTCAGCTATCACATTGTAATGTGTACCTTCGCGCCATTTTTCTTGAGCACAGGCTTGAAGTGGAATGAGTAAAGCTAAACTGAGTAACAATAATATTTTTTTCATAACGTCTCACAACTATTTCTAAATATGACCGCAGATTAGCATAGCCAAGAAAAAAATCCGATAGTACTTTGTAAAGTGATGTTAATTAAAAACCTGATTTTCCATCAAGATATAAAAAAAGGCCGCAATAAATGCGACCCTTTATTATTGAACGCAATTTAGAAAACGTAGTTCGCACCAAAACGAATTAATGTGACATCATCGTCGCTTAAATCGTCAGAATATTTAGTTATGTCTACCTTTAGTGCAATGTTGGTATCATAGTCATATCTCAGAGTTGCTGATAGTGTGCTGTTTTCACTCACAGTCGCGCTCAATAATCCTTGAACTACAAAGTCATTTAAGGCCCCAGTCACAAGTGGGCTAGAGGCTTCTGTGGGGAGTGCCGTAAGTGGAGCGCCCAGTTGAGCTTGCACGCCTTGGTCAACTAACATGCCAATGGGTGTACCCGCAAATGCTGCAATTTCTGCTTCTGAGAATTGCGTCGATAACATTTGATTTATCTGAGTTTGAAATTTCGGTTGGTATTCACTTTTAGATTTTTCATAGGTAATAGAAGGGGTCCAAGCCCCTACTCTTAGACCAGCAGTAACATAATATGCATCTGTTTTTGCTATAAATGAATCAGCTACATCTATTTGGGTTATTTCTGCACTAACAAACCAATCAAATTTGTCTATTTGTATGCTTAAGCCTAAAAATTCACCTTTGTCTTCGCTCCATTGAAGAGAGTCAGATAAGTTGCCAAACCCAAATGCATTTAATAACGTTAAGCCTTCAGAGGCCTCTACTAGACTATCAGTTGTAGAGTTACTAATATTTAAAGTTGTTTTACCCGTGCCAGCAACACCACGAATCTTAAACCAGTCGTAGGTTGCTTCACCAGAGAATAGAACGACGTTGTCACCTTGTAGTTCTGATCCAAAGGCTGGTCCAGTAAAGGCTCCTGCAGCAACACTCATTGCGTATTCCCAGTCTCCAGCATAGTTGGAGTAGTCGACGCGAATTCCTTCTATATTATTGAAAGGCACATCGTAAACAGAGCGTGGCGTGTTAATCCAATGATAGGAATAGCCTACATCTTTAGATGCAGAGTAATTAAACAAAGGCATGCGTAAACGACCCGCGGATAGGTTGATATTGTCGGTTGCGGCATAGGTTATATATGCCCATTCGAAATCAGCGTTGTAATCATTGTCTGCACGAGCCACAAGTTGTCCGGTAGCTGTCATTTTATCGTTGACGTCACCACTTACTTGTATGGCAAATAAGCTTTCTTCAGAAAAACTTATATTGTCTTCGTAGCCAAACAATAATTCGTCACTGCTGGCAATTCCGCCAATCAAATTTGCAAAACCGTTAATACGTACTTCTGCTTGAGCAGTCAATGTGGTTGCAGTCAAAGCCGCGAAAGTTAGTAATTTTTTCACAATAATACTCCTAATTAGTTCAACGAAATGACTTTAACTGCGTCAGAAACTGATGCACTGTCTACATAACCAATGGCATTTTGGTTGTCTGCAACAATCGCTAACACCTCTGCATCGTTGTCTAATTCTTTTGGCGGTATGCCTTTGCCAGTAAATACAAGTTTTGACCAGTAAGCTGCAATTTGAGTTGAGCTTCGGCCTAACGTGTCTGTATCGAAGGAGCCCCGAGCGTTTGAAGAGGGAACTTGGTTTATGGGTAATACTTCTTTGCCATTAGAGAACTTCTTCTCTTTACCTAGAAATATTCTTTGGACATCCTTTTGGCTCAGTGCCGCGTCGTTACTCGGATGCACAATGACGACAACATCCGCTAATGAATAAAGTGAAATAGAACAGCCAGCAGCTATGCCTATTAGAGTTTTTAAAAAAGACTTTATGGACATATTATTTACCTATGTGCAAGTTTATTAAGTATGAAAATTTATAGCATTTTAGTGCCAGTAACCAAATCTTACCTATTACAGTTTTTTATTAAAATCTCCAACAACTCCTTTAAAAATAAAGGTTTACATCAAAGTTGCTATAGTGCCGCTGATTTGGACGCGCATATTATGATCTAAAAACTACATCAGTGCTGAATTTTTAGGTATGTTAAGTTATACATGCATATGCAAATCAGATGCTTTTATAAGCAACGACATATCTTCAAAGTACCTTTGATTTTTCAAGTTGAGTGAGTGTTCCTTTATGACTCGCTTAAATTCTAAAAAGCTAACTCTTTGAAGAACTTTGTAAAAGTAGTAGATAAATAGCGACAAAACAATGCGCTTTTTACATCAGGGGAATGGTTTGGAAAGTAAGAGTAAAACACTCAATGGTGGCTTAGAGTGAAAGTGGGGGTTCTTGTAACGCAGCGAGTTGCTCTTTTAGCCCTAATATTTGTTGTTCCCAATATTTACCATCGGCAAACCAAGGAAAGGCCTGAGGAAACGCTGGATCTTGCCATCGTTTTGCTAACCAAGCCATATAATGCACCATACGCATCGCCCGTAAAGGTTCAATTAATGCTAATTGAGACACATCAAAGTCACAAAACTCCTCGTAGGCTTCTACTAGGGTATCCATTTGAATAAATTGTTGTTGCCTATCTCCTGACAACATCATCCATAAGTCTTGGATGGCTGGCCCGCTTCTACAGTCATCTAAATCAACAAAGGTTGGTCCATCGCGCCAAAGTATATTGCCAGGGTGACAATCTCCATGGAGCCTAATGTTATTCGTGCTCCTATAAAGTGATAGCGCTAAATCCACAACCTGCTGCAAAATCGTAAAGAAGGCTTGATGTAAACTTGCAGGTATCAGTGGGCTTTGTAACAGCTCTTGTAAGGGGGTTACCAAAAACGCTTCAACACTTATTGTTGGCCTATGAACAAAATTACTACTTTTGGCAATACCATGAATTCGACCAATAAAACGACCCATCCATTCGAGTTGATTTAGGTTATCGACTTCAAATTGTCTGCCTCCAACCGAAGGGAAAAGCGCAAAGTAGTAGTCGTCATAAAGGTGTAGGCTTTGTTTGTTGCTGACTATCGGAGCGACTACAGGGATTTCGTGAGAAGCTAGCTCAATTGAAAAATCATGTTCTTCTTGAATCTGTGCTTGGCTCCATCGTTGTGGTCGATAAAATTTGGCAACATAACGTTTATTGTCTTCTGCCACAAACTGATAAACGCGGTTTTCATAGCTGTTGAGTGCCAACAGTCCTGACTCAACACGAATATCCTGTGATTCAATGGCGTCGAGTATCAGGTCTGGCGTGAGTCCTGAAAAATCGAAATTACTCACAAATCGGGATACAAAAATTTACTGATTTCTTGCACCTTGACTGGGTTGGTTGCGTCGCCTACAGATTCAACTCTAAATTGAAACTCGGTAGACTCTTGCGTTAATTTATTTGGATTGATTGCAATACTAAGAGGTAGATTAAACACTTCTCCTCCTGCAACTACTGCTTCATTTTCGCCTATGTATGTATGCCCTTCAAGATTATCGACGTATATGTGGTAACGTTGTGTGAGTTGCGATTTATTGAGAATTTTTATGGTAAATACATTCTCTATAAGTCCATTGCCCGTTTCACGATACATTGGGACTCTGTCTTTTATAATGTCGATTTCTACGGGTTTTCGAGCTGCAATTTCATAGACCAGCAGACCCGACATTAGCACTAACACTATGGCGTAACCAATTAACTTAGGTCGAAATATTTTTGTGGTACCGCCTGCCAATTCAGTTTCAGATGTAAAACTTATCAACCCCTTGGGGTAATTCATCTTTTCCATTACGCCATTGCATGCATCTACGCAGGCTCCGCAATTTATGCATTCGTATTGTAAACCGTTGCGAATATCTATGCCCGTTGGACAAACTTGTACACATAAATGGCAATCAATGCAGTCACCTAAACCATTTTGTTTGTTTTCTTCGCGGCTGACCTTTCTAGCTCTTGGGCCTCTTTTTTCTCCTAAGGTCGCGTTATAAGCGACCGTATAAGTGTCTTTGTCAAACATCGCTGATTGAAAACGGGCATAGGGACAAATGTGCGTGCACATGATTTCTCGCATCCACCCAGCATTACCATAAGTACAAAATGTGAAAAACAGCACCCAAAACACCACCCAAAAACTGCTTGAGAAAGTGAAAAACTCAACAAACAACTCATCGATTGGTATGAAGTATCCTACAAAGGTTAAAGAGGTTAATAAAGCGATGCTTACCCATGCAAAATGTTTAAGAGATTTGCGCCAAAACTTATCAAAATCCATTTTTCTTTGATCTAGTTTCATGCGTTTATTGCGGCTACCTTCAATGGCTTCTTCAAACCAGATATAAATAAAGGTCCAGGTTGTTTGTGGACACATAAATCCACACCAAACACGACCCGCAAAGGTCGTTACAAAAAATAGAGCAAAGGCTGCCACTATTAAAATCCATGCTAATAATGTCAAATCTTGTGGCCAAAGCGTTAAGCCGAATATATTAAAACGTTGGGCACCGATATCAAACAATACTGCTTGACTACCATTAAACTGAATCCAAGGTAATACCGCAAAACTGCCTAAAAAAAACAGCCCAAAAAATCGCCGAATATTTTCCAACATGCCGGTAACGGCTCGCACGTATATTCTGCTGCGAGGTGTATATTCATTATCATGTTTAGATTTATCTGGGCGATGTACTTTTACGGGTGAGATGTTTTTAACGGGAATTCGCTCACTCATTAGGGGTCCTTGGTATGTCAAAAAGGCAAAAACTGAGAGTCCAACAGACTCTGATAACTTTACAAGTATACCAGTATGTTAACTGCCATGCTTGATCTCGGTCAGGATTTTTATTGATTCATTGTTGGTTATTCGTTGTTATCAAATCACATAACTATTGACTGTATTTTATTACTGCGTTGTCGCGTAGCATCAGCAATCTTCTAATAGTTGAATGTATTTAGAGTCTCAGGGTATGTTGCGTTTTGTTGTAGTTACGTTTGAAATTTTGGCATTGATAATGATTTTGCGCAGTGCTTTTGTGCAATTTTGGCTGTCTGATATACAAACCACCACTTCCCAGTGGATGCACGGCATTTCTACAACCATAGATAATCAGCAGTTAGCCAAGTTTAGAAATGAGATTTCGGAACATGTGCAAGATTTAAGTGAACCACAAACAGAATATTTGCATAGGATCACTAGTACAAAAACGGAACTCAACAACTTTAATATGCACTATTGTCAAGCACGAGATAAAAATCCTTTTATCTACGGCAACAATTTACATTATGTGTGTGGCGAAATTAGTCGTAAAGGGATCCTTGAAGTCTAACCCGAGTGCAGGTGACCTAAAAATGGTTGGGCAGGCTGATAATAAACTTCGCTCCACCTAATTCCCCTTCGGTTACATAACACTGCCCTTGGTGCCAATCGACAATTCTTTTGACTATGGCTAAACCAAGACCCGCTCCTCCTTGTTGTCTATCACGACTTTCATCTGGTCGGAAAAAAGGTGAAAATATCTTTTTACGCATACTCTTTGCCACGCCAATTCCGTCGTCTTCTATGCATATCTGAATCACCTTCTTTTGTCTAATAACATGGATTTCTAGTGCTTTTTTCGCAAAACGTGCGCCGTTTAACACTAAGTTTTCAATCGCTCTTTCGATAAAGTGTTCATCGGCTAACACATGGGGATCATCACCATATACTCTAATGTTTAGGTGAGCCAGATGGGTTTCTTTCAATCTATGCATTAATTGCTGACACAGTTGTTTAATGGGAATTTCAGATAGGTTCATTTCTGGAATTCGCGCATCTGTGCTGGCGTAATCCAGCATTTCTTGCACCAGATTTTCTAATTCATTGACGTCTTTTTGCATATCCAGCCAAGGGTTACTTTGTGCTGGGGGATTCATTGCTAGCGCAAATTTCAACCGGGCCAGAGGAGTACGAAACTCATGGGTGACCGCGCCACTTAATTCCCGTTGATTTTGCATAAGTTGCGTGATCTGACGACCCATGTTGTTGAGGGATTTTGCAATAGGATAAATCAGAGAGGATTTATTGATCGTATTTTGCTCAATGCTGCCATCGGGCTTAACATTTGAAACTGTTTTTTCAAGACTTGATAGGTCACGCCATAATGGCCGTATCCAAAATGCAATAACCCCACCTAACAACAAAAAAAATAGCACACTGTATAACAAAAACTGACCGGAGCTGGGCCTGCTAATAGGTAATGATATTTCTAGTAACTGGGATTGATTATCGATAATGTATATTTGCTCAGTCACATTAGAGTCACTTAGCACTATAACTTGGCCATTGTGTAACTTTTGTAAATTGTTATCGGACCATGCGATATCGCCTATCGAACGTACTTCAAGTGTGCCTCCTAAACTTTGAATAAAACTTCGCATATCTATGTTTTGTTGCAGGGCTGCTTCAAACACAGGGCCTAATAGTTGCATATTAGATGACTCTGCCTGAGTGAAAAATATACGTTCAAGACCTGCGCTTAGACCCACTAAGGATACGGCAATAAAAAGATATAAACTGATAAACAGGCGCGCCATAAAAGCTTAATCGTCCCACGCGTCAGCGACAAAAAAGAATCCCTTGCCCCAGATTGTCTTAATTTTGTAAGGGTGTTGGGTGTTGTCTTGTAACTTTTTACGAAGCCGAGAAATTCGCACATCGGCACTACGATCTAGCCCATCATATTCACGACCTATAACATCCCTATATAAGGTTGTTCGGTCTACCAAAGTGGAGGGGCTTTCTGCTAACTTCCATAACATGTCAAATTCATGACTGGTTAATTGTACGTCAACACCTTTTAGACATGCCGAGCGAGTTGAACGGTCAATAATGAGATGGCCATATTGCAGTCTTTGATGTGTATTCCCTGTTAACGCCGGCTCTACCTTACGTCGTAATAAGGCGTTAATTCGTGCCAGTAATACCCTAGGCTCTACGGGTTTGATGATGTAATCGTCGGCGCCAATTTCTAACCCAAAGACTTGATCGAAATCATCGTTTTTTGCGGTCATGAATAACAAAGGGCCGGGGTAATAAGGTCTTATTTTATTACACAAGGTAAAACCATTTTCACCCGGAAGCATCACGTCTAACAGTAAGATATCAGGTGGTGACGATTGCACCTGTTTCAGTAAGTTTTCACCACTGGCTAAACGCTGGACGACAAAGTCGTGTTCAGTTAGATATTGGCAAATTAGGCTACTTAGCCTATCGTCATCTTCGACAAGTAATACTTGTTTCATCAAAAAAGACTCCATGGGGGGCGGATTCGCCGGCGTTGTTGTGGTTCAATATATTTAATCTGTAACTTTTTAGAAAGAATAGTTTCTTGGGCTTTATTTTTTAATTCAATCAAGGCATTTTTCTTAATTAAAATAGAAGTTGCATTGTAGAAGTATGCCTGTTGAGAGCAGGCTAATAATTCTCCATCAAGATAAAGACAGAGAGGCTCTGAAGGCATATTTTGTGTCTCAATAGTAAAAGTCAACAAGCACTCGTCACCCACTCTCTGAGCAACACATATATTCGGTTGTATGGTCCATTCAGGCGTTTTTGCAGAGACTTTACTGCAAAAAATGATGCCCGCAATTATTACAACTGCTCTCAATTCCCTTGCCTGCTAAAAACGATACGCTACACCTAAAAATACACTACTAATACTATTCTGTTCTATCAGTGGGCTGTCTGTTAACGAGTTTGGCAGCCTTCGATAAGACATCTTTGCTAACCATGACCAGTTTTCATTGATCGGCTTAAGTACATTGAAAGACAGGTAAGTTTGCCACCCTGATTGACCATCAAAATAATATTCTGAGAGTGTTGTGTCTCTTTTTGAAACGCCATAATAATAGTCTAGTAAACGAGCACTTTTCCAGTCAGCGCCTAAGCGTAATCTCATTTGGACATCACGCCATAGCCACTTTTGGCTGTATTGCAGCGCCACTAACTGGCCTTTGTGTACATCGCTAATATCCTGCAATAATGCTAGTTGCCATTCACCAACAGTTGAAAAATAATGCCCTCGAAGACCACCATGAATCGCCCACTTACGGGTAGCTATATCGTTTATGGAAAGACTGCGTTGATTAATAAGTATATCTTCTTTATCAGAGTCAGTTGGGCCTGAGAAATCTGGTTTATCTGGGGAGCCAGGGGAAGCAATAGAAGAACCTTGTGTAGGAGCAAGGATGTTGGCTGGATGCAAAAAACTAAAAAAAGTACTTTCGCGATCAAGTGTTAGAAAAGTTTCAAATGCAAAATTGGGCTGACTCAGCCATTGATACCCCAATTCACCATTATCAAAATAAGCTTTTTCCCCGTACCAAGCAATGTCGGGTAATATAACAAGTGGAATATCTTCTCCATCCACCAATGGGTTGGTTTTCACACCAATACCTATGGCTATACCAAGATGCCAGCTACTTTCCTCGATACATGTGTCATCCTCAGAGCAAGCTAGTATTGTGCTCGAGACAAACATAGATAACAGAATTAGCAAACGAAAAAACCATAACACTGTGTACAAAAACAAAATCCTCACATCGATAATTTGTGTAGCCTAGCAGAGTTTTTGCGCCGCTTGTTACAGGGTTACAATTATTCACAATTCGATCCAAATTAGCACATATAAAATACACCAGATTCACTACACTAGCTTACATCATTTCAACAAAAAGGTATTTGACTATGCTTCAACCCAAAAAGAATAATATTGGCGATTTGTTGTGTTTAGCTATCATCGTTATGTTGGTTTTTGTATTAGCGGCTTGTACAGATGAAGATGAGATTGATGAGTCTATTATTGAACGCCCTACTGAACCTCCGAAGCTTAATACTGCTACTACTTTTGATGGTCCTTTGGTTAAGGCAGGTCAAGTCCCAGTTAGTCGCTTTATTAAAAATGGTATTTATTCTGCTGCCTTTGACTATGCCAATGGCTATAGAGTGGATGCCCCTGAATATGCAGTGACGCAAGATGCTGCCATTGCAAATACTGATTTCTCTACCACTAACACCCAAGAATCTGGGGTCGATGAAGCAGACCGAATGGAATACGACGGAAACATCTTGTATCTCGCTGCGTACCCACAGTGGTTTGATGGAGAAACTTATCAATCAAAGGTGAGAGTATTAGAAAGACAAAATGACTTTTCGTTAAATTCAGTGGCCGAATTACCATTGGTTGATGAAAATTCAAATATCGAGGGCATGTATCAACATAATGATAGGCTTGCAGTATTGAGTACCAATTTCCAAATTTATACTATGGATATTTTCACCTTTGCTCCAGAACCTTGGTTACCCAGCGAACAAAAACTAACCATAGATATATACGACACTTCTGTACCAAGTAGTCCTTCCACTGTGAGCAATATCAAGATCGATGGCTCTATAATATCGAGTCGAAGAATAGGTGATGAGCTCTATGTCGTCACCAGTTATACCGCTTATGTTGAAGGGCTCAACGCTAACGCCACTACAGAAGAAGAATTGTTGAAAAATTATTTAGCCATTTTGGACACGCCAGATTCTGAGCTTATGCCGAAGATCTATCGAAATGGTGATGAAGGTACACCTTTGAACTTGCCTGAAGATTGTGTTATTCCAGCTCAAGCTACTGACAAAGACGGTTATGCCAAGCTATTAACCGTCAGTAGAATTAACCTAACTGACCCTAATGATGTGCAATCTAGTTGTATCAGTGCTGTGGCAAATATGTTGTATATGTCAGAAGCAAACCTGTATCTAAGTGCAACTGTGGATAATCAAACTGTTTTGCATAAAGTGTCCTTAGACACAAATTTAACCTATCAAGCATCAGGTAAAATAGACGGTATTGTTGGCTGGCGGGGTGCGCCTAATCTGCGTTTAAGTGAACAAAACGAGTATTTAAGGATAGTTACCAGCGATTACACTAAAGAAGGGGCAGAACATAAACTTTCAATCTTAAATCAGCAAAACAATGAATTGTCTATTGTTGCGACACTTCCCAATGACGCCTCTCCAGAGCCTATTGGAAAACCAGGTGAAGATATATTTGCAGTGCGATTTTTGGGAGACAGGGGGTATATAGTCACATTCGAAAGCATCGACCCTCTATACGTACTTGATTTAGCAGATCCCAATAATCCACAGGTGTTAGGTGCACTGGAAATCCCTGGCTTCTCTAGTTATTTGCATCCGTTGGATAATGGTTATCTGCTTGGAGTCGGCCAGCAGGTTAATGTTAATAATATCCCGGAAAATGGTGAAGTGACCGAACAACCAGTAACGGAAGAGGGAATGAAGGTCAGCTTATTTAATGTCTCAGATCCTAGCAATCCTATTGAAGTCAATAGTATCATTAAACCTAGTGCTTTTACGCCAGTTGAGTATGATTATCGCGCCTTGTCTGTGCTAAATAATGCTGGCAGCTACCAATTCGCGTTACCCATTGAAAGTTGGTATACAACTACCGATGAATTGGTGCGTTTTTGGGCGCCTTCTAATAGTCTGCTGTTACTTGAAGTTGATACTACAGCAACCACGCCAGAGTTAATTCTAAGGAGTCAGGTCAGTCCGAAGATGAGTGAGTCTTATGCCAGTGGATGGAATGACAGAAGCGTTATTCATGGCGATAACGTTTACTATATCCATGGCAATCAGGTATGGCATACAAGTTGGGCAGAAGATGCCGCTATATTTGGGCCTTTTTAATCTGAGCAAGTGTGTTTGCTTCAATCTTTTTTGATGACTTGACCATAGTTGTCTAGGTCGGAGCAATCCGACCTTTTTTATTTTTGTGCTATAGAATAGTTGCAAATTAACCAGCACTTTTGCAGCTACTTAGAATTTTATTCAGACTATATTCATGTGTTATGGTGATACTGACAGATAAAGGTAGGGGATTTATTATGAAAATGTTAAACAAACTGATTATTTCTGCAGTGACATTAGGTTTGTCAAATCACGTTTTGGCCGAAGCAAAGGTTGAAATTGAATGGGATAAACCAGAAAAATACCGAGATGTAAGACCTAGCAATGAGTCGCGCAAAAGGTTCAGAGAAACGACCTTTGAGCGTATCGACGAATATATGAATAAACTAGCCTTGGCCTTGCCCGATAACAAAAAATTGCGAATGAAAGTAAGCGACCTTGATCTGGCTGGACAAGTGTTACCTGCTTCCTTTGTCGGCTTAGGACATAGTGCATCTGACGTACGTGTCATTAAGAATATAGATATTCCAAGAATGAAATTTAGTTATCAGCTATTAGATGGTTCTGGAGAGGTGTTACAACAAGGGGATGTGAATCTCAAAGATATGTCTTTTCTCGAACGCAGTAATAGTTTATTTAGAAATGAACCTTTGCGTTTTGAAAAAAACATGTTGAAACGTTGGTTTGAAGAAGAGTTTGAATTGCAGATAGCGCAAAAGGTGGCTAATAAAGAAGCAATTACTTCAAAGGTGTAGTGGATGAATAGTGATGATAGGTGTTTTTACCAGATTTTTTAGCCGTATATAAGGCTGTGTCGGCTTGTCTAATGATAGCTTCTGGCGTTAACAAGTGATTGGACTGAGACGCGGCAATACCGATACTCATAGTGATGTACTCAGCAACTTTGCTGAATTTATGTGGCAGAGCTATGAGTTTCAGTTTTTCAATGATATGTATGGCTAGCTCTTGCGCACCTTTTGCATCAGTGTTGGGTAGCACGCAAACAAATTCCTCTCCTCCATATCGAGCAACAAAGTCGCTGTCTCGGTGCAGTGCTTCACAAATAACCTTTGAGACATCCTTTAAACATTGGTCTCCTGCTGAATGACCATAATTATCGTTATACAGTTTGAAACAGTCTATATCCATAAGCAATACGGCAACGTTAGACTTTTGCCTAATCGATAACTCAATATCATGTTTTAAACGTATGTCTAAGGCTCTTCTATTCGCAATGCCAGTGAGTCCATCTGATAACGATAGCTGTTCAAGTTTTTGGTTTTGCATTTCAATCGTATGTGTAAACTCTTTGAAGGCCTCAACTAAATCAGTAATTTCATCGTTACCTGCTAACACAGTTTGATTTTCGAAGCCCTGAGTTTTGTTGCGGACCATTTGATTAAAAATTCTGATCCTTTTAAGTACTCTTTTTTGAAATAGGACAACAATCATTAGCAACACAACTACACCTCCAATCAAAATATTTCTAATTTGATGGGTTTGCTTTTTCATGTCCGCTACTGAATTGGCGACCTGATTCGTCATGTTTTTTTCTGTTTCGTTGGTCACAAACCCTAATTGAGAAACATAATCTTCAATTAAGTTATGAACAAAATTTGCTCGGCCAATCGCTCTGCCTTCTAACCGTAGGGATTTAATCTTCAAGGCTTGCATCCCATTGTCGCTAAAGAGCAATGTGTTAAGTTGCTTGGACAATGGCTGTTTAACACTTTTATGGCGTTCCTTCGCTGCAAGGGTGTCTAGTTCGAATAGCCGTGTTTTTAATTGGCTGAATAGAAACCTTACTGTTTGCAGTTTTTTTTCGTTCAAAGCCCTGCTAGCACTCACAGACGCTTGTGAAAAAACCAGCATCCAGGGGGACGACCCATTTTCCTCAATATTTACAGCTTGGGCATTCAGCTTATACATTTCGGCGGTTAAAAATTCGATTCTATTTAGTGTCTCTAAGCGAATATTTATAAGAGTGGAAAACTCTTCTAACTCTATAAAAATTGTGTTTAATTGAGTGTCTAAAAATTCATTTTCGAATATTTCTTTTGCCGCTTGGCGAATATTAGTGAGATTAGCTTGGAGTTGTTTTTCAGCTAAGCGTTTTGATGCGTTGGTAGATGATTTTGACAAAAGCTCGGTAGATTCTAATAGTGTCGCCGATTGGCTGTATAGCTGACTTATACGGATTAAGTTCGGCAAAGATCTATCAGATACATCAGTCAGCGTTGATTCGAAACTAAGTAAGCGAGAAAAGGTAAAATAACTGAGTAACACGAAAATAAATAAGATCCCGGCTAACCCAGCACTAAATACTGTTACTAATGAAATGCGGGCGCCTTTTTTGGCCTTTAAAACTGTCATTCAGGCATTCGCTTTATTCTGGATTCAAGCATTGGAAAAATTGTTTTTTGTTGTTGTATTACATGAATCACAATATCCGAAATCAAAGGTGTTTTTTGAGTGTTGTCCTCTTGCTTTACTGCCTTGTTGAAGGTGTCGTAACCGTCACCACCTCTTGCCAGATAATCAGAAGTGGCAACTGAGTATACTTGCTGCGAATTTAACTTGCTGCCATTAACCAGAATCGAGGTGACTCGCTCACCGGCAGGTTGTTTAATCGAATAGGTAAAAGAGAGTCCAGATACTTGTAAGAATCGGCCTTTGGCTAATTCCACTTCACTTACACTCTTTTCTAATAATTGTCTTATTTGATTGCCAGTTAAAGTAACAACATTGAGATGAGTCCTAAATGGTAACTCGGTCATAATGTCACTGCGGCTTATAATGCCTCCTTTGGTATAACTTTTATTACCACGGATAAAGCCTCCATTGATTAACGCAATATCTGTTTGTGCATAGTGTCTCAGTGAGTCGGTAATGAAATTTCCAAAAGGCATTTCTTGGGATCTTACTAGGTTTCTCGACGTGTTTAGTGCATTTCCAAAAAAACCAATTTTTTGATTGAGTAATCGAGTGAGCCTTTGATTATATTCATCAACCAGAGTTGAAGTGGTGTGCTCATTAGGTAAATCTGCATAGTCGATTGATGAGGTTTGTATGGAAAGATTTTTTTCTTGGTTGCTACTTTTCCAGCTGATTTGCAGCAGCTTGAAAGGCTCTTGGTAAGAAATTGCATAGACTTTGTTCAATGGGGAATTGCTACTGTCGCCTGTTGAGCTTAGGCGCAACGCAAAATCTATTTGCTTATCAGAAAGCAGCGTTTGGTAATAATCCCGTTCTTTTGTGTAAACTAACACTACTAGTTCAGCACCTTTTTGCCTGAGTTCAGCATTGAGTTGCCCGATAATCTTGCGTGGTTCAAATACTTTGATCCTTTTAAGTAAATATTCTTCAACCACTTCCTCATCAAGTATCGAAATAAAGCCCACTTTAATGTTGTCTTTTTCAACAATGAGACTGCTTAAAATACCTTCTAGATTATTATTAATCAGTGGATCATAAAGGTTACTGCTAACGATAGGGAAGGCTGCTTCGTAGGAGCGTAAGGTGAGTTCATCTTCGAAAAAGCTAAACTCCCTTTTGTTGAGAGTCATTAAATCGGGTTCTAGGGTATTAAGAATATCAATGATATGAGAACCCCGGTCTAAACTGGATAACGGACTCGGACCTAAACTTCCCCCTACAAAGGTAAAAATTGTCGGAGTGCCTGCTGTCCGCACTTTTTCAAGTAAACCTGCCAGGTCAGCATAACTACCGTAGGTATTGATACCAATATCAGGCATATTACCGGCAAATACTAAGGTAAGTTGTTTTTCATTTGAAGGTGCAGCACTAATGACCATGCTTAATAAAATTGCATGTAGCAAGGTTAAGAGTCGCAAGCGTTTGAACAATTATTCATTTCCTAAAAGATTAATGATTTAATGTAACACAATGACTGCAGTTGTTATGGATGTGTCATCATTATCGATAACACATCCTAGACTCAAGTTTATTATAATGACTCAATGCTGCTGCGCTGTTCGCGCAATTTACTCATCTGCATTGTAAAATCAGCCAATTTTGCCTTTTCTTTGTCAATAACTGCATCAGGTGCATTACTGACAAATTTTTCATTAGAAAGTTTACCTTGAGTTCGCGCAAAGTCTTTTTCTAATTTGTCTAATGCCTTAGTAATCCTAGCTAATTCGGCATTTTTATCAATCAAACCAGCCATGGGGATCATGATTTCAAGTGAGCCTAATAGTGATGTGGCACAAACCGGTGCTTTATCTTCTGCTCTTAACGCTGTTGCCGACTCGAGTTTGGCAATGGCGTTTAAGAACATGGTATTTTCTTGAAGCCGCCTTAAGTCTTCTGTCGATGCATTACGTAATAACACTGGTAAAGGTTTACTTGGGGCAATGTCCATTTCACCGCGAATGGTACGAATGCATAATACAAAACCTTTGACCCATTCCAAATCTTGCATGGCTGTAGCATCAACCTTAGCTGCATCATATTCAGGGTAAGCCTGATTCATGATAGTGGCAGAATGACAGTTGGCCAAAGGCGATACACTTTGCCAAATGGTTTCTGTTATAAAGGGCATAATAGGGTGCATTAATCTAAGCAAAGACTCTAGGACAGTAACAAGTGTATGCCTAGTCGCTCTCTGTTGCTCTGCATTGCCTTGTAATAAGACAGGCTTAGTTAATTCAATATACCAACCACAGAATTGGTCCCATGTGAATTCGTACAATGTATGGGCGGCAATATCAAAGCGATAGGTATCCATAGCACTGCGATAGGCTTTAATGGTGTTTTGGTACTGCCCCATTATCCACTTGTCCGCAAGGGAAAAGCTCATAGTTGAGTCTGCGTTAAATCCACAGTCAAAATCTTGGGTGTTCATGAGTACAAAGTTACTGGCATTCCATAACTTATTGCAGAAGTTTCTGTAGCCTTCTAGGCGTTTCATATCCCAGTTGATATCTCTACCAGTAGAGGCAAGTGCCGCAAGAGTGAAGCGTAATGCATCTGTTCCGTGAGGCTCTATGCCATTTGGAAATTGTTTCGCAGTTTGTTTTTTGATTTTTTCAGCCATTTTGGGCTGCATCATATTACCAGTGCGCTTTTCAAGTAAATCTTCTAAGGATATGCCGTCTATCATATCTAAAGGATCGATAACGTTACCTTTAGACTTAGACATTTTATTGCCGTCGTCGTCGCGAATAAGGCCGGTTACGTACACTGTTTTGAAGGGTACTTGTGGTTTGTTATTTTCGTCTTTAAGAAAGTGCATGGTCATCATGATCATTCTGGCGACCCAGAAGAAAATAATGTCAAAACCTGTAACCAATACATTACTTGGGTGGAAGGTTTTTAAATCTTCGGTATTTTCGGGCCAGCCTAAGGTAGAAAAAGTCCAAAGTGCAGAAGAGAACCAAGTGTCTAATACATCCTCATCTTGTCTTAAGTTAATATCAGCCGCTAAGTTATTTTTTGCACGTACTTCGGCTTCGTCCCGACCCACGTACACATTGCCCTGTTCGTCATACCAAGCAGGTATTCTATGACCCCACCATAATTGTCTGGAGATACACCAATCTTGGATATCATTCATCCAAGAAAAGTACATGTTTTCATATTGTTTAGGGACAAATTCAATTTCACCATTGGTCACTGCGTCTGCGGCAACTTTGGCTAAAGGAGCGGCTCGTACGTACCATTGGTCGGTTAACATAGGTTCAATTACCACACCACCCCTGTCACCATAGGGTACAGTTAGGTCGTGCTCTTTGACTTCTTCCAATAAACCTATTTCTTCAAATTTGGCGACTATGGCTTTGCGGGCGGCAAAACGTTCTAAATTTTGAAATTCTTCAGGCAGTGCTGCACTGAGTGCATCACTTGCTTCACCATTGGTATCGAAAATTTCAGCCTGCTGGCGAATTTCACCAGAGAAGGTCAAAATATTGATCATTGGCAGTTTATGACGTTTACCTACTTCATAATCGTTAAAGTCGTGGGCAGGGGTTATTTTTACGCAACCCGTGCCTTTTTCCATATCCGCGTGTTCGTCGCCCACAATAGGGATGCGACGATTAACCAATGGCAAATCAATAAACTTACCTATCAAATCCTTATATCTAGGATCTTCTGGATTAACGGCAACGCCGGTATCCCCTAATACGGTTTCCGGTCTTGTTGTGGCAACGACAAGATAATCTTTACCGTCTGCAGTTTTGACACCATCTGCCAATGGATAACGGAAGTGCCACATGTGGCCTTTTTTGTCTTTATTTTCGACTTCTAGATCTGAAATGGCAGTCAGTAACTTAGGATCCCAGTTAACTAATCGTTTGCCGCGGTAGAGTAAATCCTCTGAATGCAGGCGCACAAACACTTCATTAACAGCATTTGAAAGACCTTCGTCCATGGTAAAACGTTCACGCTCCCAATCAACAGATGCACCGAGGCGACGCATCTGGTTGGTAATAGTGTTTCCAGATTCGGCTTTCCATTCCCAAATTTTGTCAATAAAAGCGTCTCGGCCTAATTCTTTGCGAGTGGGACCATTCTCTGCCGCTAATTTGCGTTCGACTACCATTTGTGTGGCGATACCGGCGTGGTCAGTACCTACTTGCCATAAGGTATTATTCCCCGACATACGTTTGTAACGCGTTAAGGTATCCATAATGGTTTGTTGAAATGCATGGCCCATATGTAGGCTGCCAGTTACGTTTGGAGGCGGGATCATGATGCTGTAGGGTTCGCCTTCTCCAGACGGTTTAAATTGTCCGCTGTCTTCCCATTTTTGATAAATATCACGTTCTATATTTTGTGGATTAAATGTCTTATCCATTATTTTGTGTCTCGTTAATGCTTGAGGCGGGCAAGGTATCTAATTGATTTCCAGCCGCTCTATATTGTTTATATCGTTCTCTGGCCTGAGGTTTGAGTTGCTCTTTTGCAGGCACAAAATCAATGACTTGTCTAAATCGTTGATGAAAATCGGGGGTGGTATCGGCCAAATTAATGAGGATTGGACGATTAAATTGCTTGGGAGTTTGCCAGCTAATTTCAACAGGCGCGCCACCCATTGGGCCTTCACCTGCCAAATTGTGGGGAACAAATGCATCGTTAGGCAATTGCCATAACAATTCATCAAATTGTTCAGCCTGTTTTTGATCTTGGCAGTACACCAAACATTTTTGTTTTTGTCGATAACTACGGGTTGCCAACAAACAAGCCAGCGCAAAGTGCGCTGGCTGTTGGTGTGTGTCGTTTGTTTCATCAAGTAGATAAAACGTTACATTTGACATAGTTGAAGTGGATCCTTAAAGGCGTAATTAATCTTCTGTTTCAATACCAGCTCGGTTCATTAAGAACTGAGATAACATAGGCACAGGCCGACCAGTTGAACCTTTGTCTTTACCACCCACCCAAGCTGTACCTGCAATATCCATATGGGCCCAATTATATTTACGTGTATAACGAGATAAAAAACAGGCCGCGGTGATAGCACCTGCAGGGCGTCCACCTAGGTTACTCATGTCAGCAAAAGGACTTTCGATTTGATCTTGGTATTCATCCCATAGTGGTAAACGCCAAGCCTTATCACCACTTTGTTCAGAGGCATTGATCAATTCATGAGCCAGTGGATTATGGTTACTAAATACCGCACTGGCATGTTTACCTAATGCTACAACACAGGCGCCAGTTAAGGTAGCAAGGTCTACGACTAATTCAGGGTCAAAACGTTCTACATAGGTTAATGCATCACATAATACTAAACGCCCTTCAGCATCGGTATTGAGCACTTCAACTGTCTGCCCTGACATAGTGGTTAGAATATCACCAGGGCGGTATGCATTAGCGTCGGGCATGTTTTCACAACCGGCGAGTACACCTACTATATTGATGGGAAGGTTGAGTGCACTAATGGTATGCATTGCGCCTAATACGCCCGCTGCGCCGCCCATGTCATATTTCATTTCATCCATGGCTTCACCAGGTTTGATAGAAATACCACCTGAGTCAAAGGTTAATCCTTTACCCACTAAAACGATAGGCGCTTGACCTGAAGGACCACCTTTATGTTCCATGATTGTCATGATTGATTCATTGACAGAGCCACGGCCCACGGCCAAGTAGGTATGCATACCTAATTCAAACATTTGTTTCTCATTCACTGAGCTCACGTGCAGATTGTCGTAAGTCGCAGCTAAACCTTGTGCTTGTTCAAGTAGGTATTTGGGATTACAAATGTTGGGTGGCATATTCGCCACATCTTTTGCCGTTTTTACACCCTGAGCGACGGCTAAACCATGCTCAAGTGCGCGTTCGCCAATCGATAATTCACGGCGAGTGGGTACATTAAATACGATTTTTCGCAGTGGTCTGCGTAACTCGCCTTTTTTTGTTTTTAACTGCAAGAAGGTATACAGGGAGTCTTGCGTAGCTTCAACGGCTTGACGCACTTTCCAATAGGTATCGCGACCTTTAACATGTAATTCAGTTAAGAAACTGACCGCTTCCATAGAACCTGTTTCATTTAAGGTTTTAATGGTTTTGGAGATAATTTGTTTGTATTGACGCTCGTCTAGTTCGCGCTCTTTGCCAC
Source organism: uncultured Paraglaciecola sp. (assembly GCF_963977085.1). GTDB lineage: Bacteria > Pseudomonadota > Gammaproteobacteria > Enterobacterales > Alteromonadaceae > Paraglaciecola. The sequence continues at coordinate 19,977 of NZ_CAXBNC010000004.1, forward strand.
ATCCTACCAATAAGACTCGCTCACTTAAGATATTAGGCACGTGGTGAAGTAGTAACATTTGGCCGGCTTGACCCTCTAAGTCACCTCTTCTAAGCAGGTTACTGATATAACCATCACTAATAATATCGAGCTGTTCGGCAACAGATGTTAGACGTCTAGGTTCAAATACACCTACCACAATACAGGCACTACGCTGCTTTTCTGGACTGCCACTCTTTACGCTAAATTCCACTTTGACCCCTCGTTACATGATGAGTAATACTGTAACCCGTCGCCCTTTTAATGAATAATCGCAAGGTGATATTGGGTAATACAGCTATATTATTGTAAGATTAACTTCAGCCGGACATAATCTGTAAATAAGATAGAGGCTGAGTGCTTTAAATTCGCACACTTTATAAATTAAACTTGTGAAAACGTTAAGTTTACTTAAAATTTCCCATAGTGCCACTAAAATACTACTTTTCCCTTGGATGTGTTGTGCTGATTTTCCGCTATTTAATGAAAGAAACTTTAAAGTCGCAAGTAGCAATTTTTATGCTGCTGATGGCTATTTTTATCACACAAAAATTTGTGAGAGTCTTGGCTGAAGCGTCTGAAGGTGAAATCCCCGCTGGATTAGTGCTGGGTTTTTTGGCTTTACACATGCCGGTATTAGCATCTTTAGTGTTACCCCTTAGTCTGTTTTTGGGGATCATGTTGGCTCATGGTCGTTTGTATGTAGACAGCGAGATGAGTGTTATGCGAGCCTGTGGCATCAGTGAGTGGTATGTCACTCGTGTTATGTTAATTTTGGCTTTGATTATGTCTGTTTTCACTGCCGGCCTAACCATGTGGCTAACGCCCTTATCTGTGGAAAGTACTTATCAATTAGAAGAAAAGGTCGGTGCCCAAAGCGGCCTAACTAGTCTTATCCCCGGGCGTTTTCAACAAACCGTTAATCAACAAGCGGTAATATTTGTACATGATATTGATAACAGCCCCAATCCATTAAGAAAAGTTTTTCTGGCGCAAAGAGATAGCGACGCTGATTCTGAAAACGTACGCATTGTGTATGCCTCTAGTGGCGGCATACAGGAGCAAGCAAACGGCGCACAAAAACTGATACTTAATCAAGGTAAACAGTATGAAGGTGAGGTGGGGCGTCAAGATTATCGTGTGGTTGAGTTTGAAGAGTATCAAATTCAAATTGCTGAACAACAGGCTGAGAAAAAGCGTAGGAAGTTAAGTGCCTATTCAACTAAAGTCCTGATGGATGACCCCTCTATCTATGCCTTAGCCGAATTACATTGGCGTATTGCTATTCCCTTGTCTTTGCCGTTTTTGGTGCTTATTGCAGTGCCTCTGAGCGCTGCCGATCCTAGGCAAGGTCGTTTCGGAAAAATGTTCCCCGCTTTGATGTTATATCTTGGCTACTTTATGTTATTGATGGCGGGTCGAAAGGCCTTAGAAGATGGCAATATACCCCCACAATTTGGTTTGTGGTGGGTACATGCAGTGTTGTTTTCTATTGGTATCGCCTTGTTACTCAAAGGCAGACCTTTTGGTGTGAAGATGCGGGCGCGATTAAAAGGGGAAGCCCGTGTTTAAAATACTGGATGTTTACATTGCTAAAACATTGTTAGCGACAACGGCACTGAGTTTGAGTGTGTTGGTAGGCTTGAGTGCCTTGATTAAATTTATTGAGCAAATGAAACAAGTTGGTCGTGGCAGTTATGATATGACAGTAGCCGCTGTGTATGTTTTGCTTAGCTTACCCAGAGAATTAGAGCAGTTTTTCCCTATGGCCACATTAATTGGTGGCTTAATAGGTATGGGGATTTTGGCAAGCAATAGTGAATTAGTGGTGATGCAAGCTGCAGGTCAAAGCCGTTGGAATATTATTATATCGGCCATGAAGTCAGCACTACTAATGGTGTTATTTGTTATGTTTATTGGTGAATGGGTCGCTCCTGTCACCGAAACTAAAGCGAAAGAGATCCGTACCCAAGCTATTTCTGGAGGTAGCCTATTTGCTTCTGACAGAATAACCTGGGCAAAAGATGGCGATAACTTCGTGAGTATCGGAGAAGTAGTCGATACTAAAACTTTGCGCAGGGTAAACGTTTACGAATTTGATGAAAATTTAGTACTAAGGCAAATCACCAGCGCCTTAGAGGCCAATTACAGTGAGAGTGGTTGGCAATTAAAGCAAGTGAAATATACCTTTATAGGCGATCAGCGGATCCGCTACCAACAACTTGAAAAAGGTGTATGGCAATCGACACTTACCCCGGATAAATTAGGTGTGGTGACGGTTAAACCCGAAGCTTTGTCTATTCGTGGATTAGCAGAATACGTAAATTATCGCAATAATAACAGCCTAGATCCTAGCCGATACGAGTTAGCCTTATGGCGAAAAGTGCTGCAACCTTTGTCTGTTGGTGTGATGCTGCTAATGGCATTATCGTTTATTTTTGGCCCATTGCGCAGTGTGACTATGGGCGCTAGGGTGATCTTAGGCGTGTTAACAGGCTTTGGTTTCTTTGTCAGTAATGAAGTGTTTGGGGCCGTAAGTTTGGTTTATCAACTTCCGCCTTTTTTGGGGGCTGCCCTGCCAAGTGTTGTTTTTGCAGCTTTCTCAATATTTTTGTTACAAAGGAAAGGTTAGGCTAAACCCGTGTTTTCGCTGTGTACTTTGTGCACACTGTGGTTTAAGTACTCCGTTGTTTGGTTTTTTATCAATAGAGGTTTTGCGTCACGAAGGACGCAGAGTATTGGGTGCTGAACGTTGAGCACCTAAGAGCTCGCAACACAGACACAAACAACTAATATGCTTTGCTGTTATTCCGCTTATTTTACACTCTAAATGAACTCGCGAACTGCGAGGGTAAGAATAGTTAAATCTACTCTTGTAACTTTTTCCATGCTTGATGATGGTTGTCTTCCTTACTCAGCACCAAAATTTCCGTACCAGCAATCCTATCTTGCAATGACTGTTTTGATTTGAAATCGAACAACACTAATAATGTGCCTAAACCTCCAAACGAACACAACAAACGCAAAAAAGCTCTGCCATAGCCAAAGGGTTTGTCATTGGTGCTGAATAAGCGTAATCGCCAGGCTCTCATGCCGATAGTTTGACCACCATTACGCCAAAACCATAAGAAAAAGCCCACAACCCATAAGGAAACCCAAACCTGTACAGCGAGTTGGTAGCTAAAGGAGTGTTGTATTAAATCACTAAAATGCGCATAACCTTGATTATCCAATATATTATTTTCTACTAATAACAACATAGATACCAAGATAACCATTGCCGCACACATACCTACAGCTACGGCTACTAATAGGTCATAAACCATGGCTGCTAGTCTGCGAAAGAAGCTTGCTCGAGAATGTTTTGGGGTTGTAGATGCCACAAATAAACCTTGAAAAATAAATCAGATATTACCAGTAAAACAGCGCCAGTATAAACTTTGAGACAAATATTATTGGTAATACAGTATTGCTTATTTATTGTTACATGGAATGTTAATAAAAGTATGTCTTTAGGCGTGTAAAAAGACGCTAAGGTGGCCCTTCGGGGATATTTTTTTACAGCATCTAATGTTAAAAATTAAATTTTAACGAGGTTATTGGTAATACCAAAAGCAATTAATTGGTTGACAAAGGGTGGGGCGTTGGTTATTTTTGTAAAGTAAACCTGATTGCTTGACCCACTTGATAAGGCTTTCTTCTTTGTCTATTGGTTACGAGTTGTAGGTTAAATGTTAATAATCTAAGTCGATGTAGTGGAGAGCTTTATGACAATGAAAGGCAAAGTGGCCATTGTAGCTGGTGGTGGTAGAGATATAGGTCGTGCTTGCGCAATTGAATTAGCACAACGTGGTGCTAAGGTAGTCATTACCTACCATTCAAGTGAAACGTCAGCCCAAAGTGCAGTAGCTGAAATTGAAGCTCTTGGTGGTAAAGCAATCGCTCTTCAAGCTGACCTGACAGATCAATCAAGTGTTGATGCGACGGTTAAGGCAACCTTAGATACCTTCGGTAAAATCGACTGCCTAGTACATGTTTCTGGTGGTTTATTAGCGCGAATTAAAATTGCAGATATGAGTATTGAACATTGGAACAATGTGATGAACTTGAATTTGACATCTTTGTTTATGATGAGCAAGGCCTGTATCCCTCATTTAGGTGCTGGTAGCTCAATAGTTACTCTTGCATCTCAAGCCGGCCGTGATGGTGGCGGTGGCGGAGCAGTCGCTTATGCAACGTCTAAAGGAGCTGTTATGACCTTCACACGTGGTTTGGCCAAAGAGCTCGGCCCAGATATCCGAGTAAACGGTGTGTGTCCTGGCATGATCAGTACTGGATTCCACGACACATTCACACCTGGAGAAGTACGTGAAAAAGTAGCCGGTATGACCTGTGCGAAACGTGAAGGGACGTCAGAAGAAGTAGCGAAACTTGTGGGGTTCTTGGCCTCAGATGAGTCTTCGTATATGACAGGAAACAATATTGATATCAATGGCGGAATGCTTTTTTCTTAGGATTCGCCATCACAACCAATTAATAATAAAAGTAGAATATTAGCTACTGTACCCTGCAAGGCCATGTTGATACATGGCCTTTTTTATTGGTTAGTTTTTTAATCAGCGTTCAATATATTTGAAATAACAGCAGATATAGCCGCGTGTTTTTTAAATATATAATTGAGATTTAATGTGGGAGTTGCAAAGGAAAACGGATGACTGCTATTACCCTATGGGGATGCAAGGGGATGTTTGAATAACGATTGTAAGGCACGATTTTAAAATCGTGCCTTACAAAACTAAACTTAAGAAACTAAATGACTCAGGGAATATAAGTCACGAGTTTGACTGGTTTGTCTTCTTACTTCTTCTAAGGCTCTTGCTTCGCTGGCTTCAAACAATGCATTAATAAGTCGATTAAAATGTAAGTGCATTGCCGCTCTAGCTGCTTGTGAGTCTCGATTAACCAATGCGCTATAAATAGCTTTGTGTTCGTCTAATCTCTTTGAATCACTCTGGCTGCATACGCCCTTATATGCCATTTTGACTGTTGGACTGGTTTCACGCATCGCCCATAAGCTAGTTACCGCCATCAAAACAGCACTGTTACGGGTCGCTGTTGATATGATCAAATGAAATTCTTTATCAGCCGCTTCAGGGTTGTCACCTTTTTCCATTTCAATCAGAGTTTGATTTAAGCGAACCAGTTCTTCTTCTGAAATGGTGGTAGCTGCAAGCGCAGCCGCTTCACCTTCTATCAATGCTCTGGCCTGAGTCAGTTCAAAGGCACTAATATTATGATGAACATTTTTCTTTTTGGAATTTTCTAATACGTACACACCTGAACCGGTTTTCACTTCAACTTTTTCAAGTACTTCAAGTGCAATAATGGCTTCTCGAATAGTCGGACGGCTTACTTCAAAATTTTCTGCAAGCTCTCTTTCTGGCGGAAGTCTACTGCCGGCAGGGTATTGTCCAGAATCAATAAGTGATTCTATCTTTTCGACAATAGTCCAAAACAGTCGCCTATTTTTCATCCTCTATTCCTCTCGTTATTTATACATACACTTATAATCGTATGATATATCGAACTGGTGTGTCACTTAAGCTTTTTTAACGTTATACCATAATGTTAACTAAATACCAAATTGGTAACATTAAATAAAGCTTAAATGTTATTACCAATAAAAACTATATTGGTAATATATCAAATGTAAAATTGGTTAATATTTGTTTGACAATGTATTTAACTATTGGTTACATTGTGCTGTCTGTACACTAAAAGTATAATGCGAGAGCACACATGATAAAACTAAATAAGATCAGTCGCGCTATGAGAGAAGGCACGTCTAGCCGTCTACTTAGCAAAACCGTATATGCATCAACGTTAGCTTGTATGATGGGGATGCCTGCAATGGCACAACAAACTGACACCGCTCCTGCCGTTGATGATTCAACTGAGGTGATTGAAGTTACCGGTGTTCGTAAAACCATTCAAGATTCTATTAGTATTAAAAAATTATCTACTAGCATAGTTGACGGTTTGTCGGCTGAAGATATTGGTGATCTACCCGCACTTTCAATCGGTGAAGCACTAGAAACGCTAACTGGTGCCTCGTCTCACCGTGAGCAAGGTGGCGCGACTGAAATATCTATTCGTGGATTAGGTCCGTTTTTAGGCAGCACAGTATTTAATGGTCGTGAAGCGGCTAATGGTAGTGGCGACCGATCAGTTAACTTCTCACAATTCCCATCAGAGCTTTTTAATAAAATAGCAATTTACAAAACTCAAGAAGCCAGTTTGATAGAAGGGGGTGTTTCTGGTCAAATTTCATTAGAAACCATGAAACCTCTAGACTACGGGAAGCGCCGTTTCCAAGCTGAAGTCAAAGGTAACTGGAATCCTGCTGAAAGTGATATAGATAATAGTGCCCGTGATTTTGGTTCACGTATTACCCTAAGTTTTGTGGATCAAATTGAAACCGACAAATTGGGTGATATTGGTTTTTCTATCGGCGCTCAAAAGAATTTAGCGACTAACCCTGAACAAGAAGCTCGAACTACAAGTGGTTGGAGAGATTGTCGTGTGGACCCTAGTTCTACAACTGGTGTATATGACGATGGTGGAGATTGTGACAATGGTGGCATAGACAATCAAGTCGACCCAGCTACAGGCGTATCACCTGATGCAGGTGTCCCTTATGTTTTTGTTCCTAGTTCGTATTCTTATCGCCAAAATACGACTGATGATGATAGACAATCTATATTCGGCGCTGTGCAGTGGCGACCAAACGAACAGTTTGAAATGAACATAGACGCTGAATATTCAAACCGTGACTTCAGTGAAATTAGAAATGATTTGGTCTTTGCAAGCAGCAGAAGATTAGATGACCCAACTGTTTCCCGTGATGGACAACTGCCTGTTGATCTGGTTATTACGGATGATGGATCTTTAGTTTCTGGAACATACAGACAAAGAATTGAAACCCTTAGTACTTACTTAGAACGTTTAGAGGAATATAAGGGGGGTGGTGTTTCATTTATTTATGACGCCAGTGACGTTTTGTCCATTAGTGCTGATTTTTCTGTTTCTGAAACAGAACGAGTAGAAAACCTTTATCACACACGTTTACAATCTGAACCAACTGATATTTTGGGAAATCCAGTATTAGGTGCAGCAGACGAAGGTTATATCAACACAGCCGTTGAAATTGGCCAAAATGGTTCGCTGATCCCCATTATGACAGTGCGAAATTTTGATGTGTCGAATCCTAATAATTTTGCAGATGCTGCTCGCACACGAGTAGACCTTAATCAATTCCGTAATAATAAAATAACCGCTTTTAGAACTGATTTTGAGTATTTAGCTGATAGTGAATTCATCAGTCAGTTAAAAGGTGGCCTACGATTTTCAAAATTGGAATTTGATAGCGCGCCGCGAGCTCGTGATGAATATACCAATAATGATGACACCGTGATGTATGAAGCCATCGCCAATTGTCAAAATAGTAGTTTTCCTGAGAGCGGGTTTTTATCTGCTGTTACTGGTGGCCAACCTTTGATCACTAACGTTGATTCACAAGGTAACGTCATCGCGCAAGGAACGGGTAATGCTTTTGCTTCTTTTGACCCCTTATGTATTGCCACTGCGGTTATAGGTGGCACGCCTGTGATTCCGGAACCAGAGCAGACGGTTGCCAATGTAGATGTACAAGAAGAAACATTCGCTGCTTATATACAAGCTGACTACGATACTGTCATTGGCGATTACCCTGTACGTGGTAATTTTGGGGTGCGTTATGTTAAGACAGACGTTACGTCAATTGGCCTAAGAGGACCTTTAGAAACGACCATTACCGATGTTGATGGTGTGCCTAGTATCACTAGCATTGATTTAGTGAGTGGAGCTGACTTGATTGCGGTTTCTGGCGGTAGTAGTTACTCAGAATTGTTACCTAGCCTCAATGTTGTCATGGAGTTGAATGATGATGTCTTATTAAGAGGGGCTTTATTTAGAGCATTGTCTCGCCCTTCTCCGTCAGATATGGGTTTTGGACGCACATTTACTGGTCTTACCGACGAAAGCGAAGGGGTTGAGTCAATTGATGTTGCCATAGGTACTGCCGTCGCTAACGGTAATCCAAACATCAAACCATTTACTTCTTGGAATGCTGATTTAGCCATTGAGTGGTATCCCAACGACGATACTATCCTAGCGTTTGGTGGTTATTACAAAACCTTTGAAGGCGGTTTTGAAAATGTTTCAACTAATGAAACCTTTACTGTAGATGGTCAAGCATTAGATACCTTAGTGACTGTGCAACAAACCACTAAAGACACTAGCACCATATACGGTGTCGAAATGACAGCGAGTCACGCATTTACTTACCTGCCAAGCTTTTGGAGTAACTTTGGGGTTAAGTTAAGTTATAACTGGGCTGATTCTGATTTCGAAGTAGAAGATGCGATTTTCGGTGCGTCTAATATTGTCGGTGCAGATGGGTCGGTTACAGAACGCATTGGACTAGTAGATTCTGCTGAGATCTTTGGCTTTTCAGATACAGTCATGTCAGGTCAGTTTTATTATCAAGATGGCGGATTTAACGCGCAGTTAATATACAAATACCGTAGTGAATATTTCCAACAATATGTCTCAACGCCAGGTAACTTGAGATATGTAGGTGACACAGGTGTGTATGAAGCGCGCGTTAGCTATAAGCTGAATAAAAACATTAAATTGTCTCTTGCGGGCATTAATTTGTTCGATGAACCTAAAAGACAATTCATCCCATCTCGAGAAAACTTCGGTGAGATCAATGTTTACGGACCTCGCATTTTTGCAGGGATCCAATACAAGCTATAACAAATGGCTAAACACGCTCTGATAGTCAGAATTTGTTTAGCCTAGTTATTAAACAACATGAGCTCTCTGTAATATTGAGAGCTCATTTTATTATTTTCACTATCTAATATTTAATTTATTAGTCACAAGAGCAATATTATGCCACGCAGTTTTTCCTATATCGTTTTTACCTATGTAGTTATTGTTTTATTCAGTCAAAATACATTTGCTAAAGAATATTTAGTAAAAACGCCTGACGAATATAAAAAAGTCACTTCAGACCTAGACGCTGGCGACGAAGTCGTTTTAGCAAATGGTGTTTGGACAGACTTTGAAGTTTTATTTAAAGCAAAAGGCACTGCACAAGCACCTATTACTTTGCGTGCTGAAACCCCAGGGCAGGTTTTCTTAACTGGTTTGTCTAACTTACGTTTAGCCGGTGAATATTTAGTGGTATCGGGTCTAGTGTTTAAAGACGGTTATACCCCAACTGGCGAAGTTATTTCTTTTAAGCAAAATGACGATAACTTGGCCAATCACAGCCGTGTCACCCAAGTGGTCATCGATAACTTTAGTAATCCAGAAAAGTTCGAACAAGATAAGTGGGTGGTCATGTATGGTAAACATAACCGATTTGACCATAGTAATTTGGTAGGAAAACGTAATGCAGGTGTCACCATGGCCGTGCGTCTACCCAATGAAAACAGTCAACAAAATTACCATCAAATAGACCATAACTATTTTGGTCCTCGACCAATATTAGGCTCAAATGGTGGCGAGACCTTACGAATTGGCACCAGCCATTATTCTTTAACTGATTCTTTTACCACTATCGAAAATAACTACTTTGACCGTTGTAATGGTGAAGTTGAAATTATTTCTAACAAGTCGGGCAAAAACCGCATTTTAAATAATGTGTTTTTTGAATCTCGCGGCACACTGACACTTCGTCACGGCAATGGTAACTTAGTCGAAGGCAATGTCTTTTTTGGTAATGGCGTAGATCATACGGGTGGCATTCGGGTCATTAATCGCGATCAAATTATTCGAAATAACTATATGGAAGGGTTAACCGGTTACCGTTTTGGCAGTGGCTTTACTATTATGAACGGTGTGCCTAATTCTACTATCAATCGCTATCATCAAGTTGATAACGCATTAATTGAAAATAATACCTTAGTTGATGTTGATCATATTCATTTTGCAGCAGGTAGTGATGCTGAACGAACTGCGGCCCCTATCAATAGTCAATTTCAAAATAACTTGATTTTTAACAGTAAAAACACTGATGGAATTAGTATCTTTGATGATATCAGTGGTGTGAAGTTTACGGGGAATTTAGTCTCAAAGGGTATCGAACCTTCAATTAATAATGGTTTTAAAGTGACTGACTTGACCATGGAACGGGCTGAAAATGGCTTGTTATATCCAGTAGGTAAAATGCCAAAAGTAGGCAGCTCTGAGACATTAAAGCCAATACAAAAAGACCAAGTCGGCGCTAGTTATTACCCAAAAACGGAACCTGATATAGATTTTGATTCTGGAAAAGTTATCGAAGTCACAGCCACTGAAAATGCACTGTTTAATGCTATCAATAATGCCAATTCTGGTGATGTACTCTTATTAGAAAATGGTGATTACTATATTGGTAAAGTTATCAAGTTGAATAAAACTATCACTATAAAGGCCAAAAATAGAAAACACGTTACTTTATATCCCGAACGTTCAACTTTTGTTGATATCAATAATTTTGGTAGTTTGAAGTTAGTTAACTTAGTTATCAGTGGAAAACGTGCACCGGACTCTGCAGGCAACACTTTAATACGTACGTCTAGAATTCCTATGCAACGCAATTATCGTTTAGAAATTGCAGGGAGTATTATTAAAGATCTGAATGTTAATCATTCATACCACCTTTTTGACGCTGGTCACAGAAGCCTTGCCGATTATATAAAAATTACCAATACAACAATGAGCCAAATCACCGGTGATATCATGCGCCTAAACAAAGAAACCGATGATTTAGGGATTTATAACGCAGAGTACATCTACTTCAACAATAATTTACTTGAAAATGTAGAGGGTGCTGTTGCTAAAGTGTACCGAGGTGGCACAGATGAAAGTACCTTTGGACCGCACTTTATAATGAAAGGCAATGTGCTTAAAAATGTTGGTAAAGGTAAGCGTAATAAAAATGCGGCATCGGTATCTCTGCACGGTGTACAAGTTGCACAAATCAGTGAAAACAAATGGTTTGATTCAGCCCCGGTAGACATTGAGCATACAGTAGGTGAACCGATAACAGCTGTGGCTAACAATGAGTTTACCGCTACGCTTGCGCCTAAAGTGGTTGAGCTGCGCGCCAGTGGGCCGCACACTGCCACCTTAGATAACAATATTATTAACAAGTAACAGCAAAGTTAGTTGCTAAATGAAAAGACACGAGTAGTGTTGAGTTAGGTTAATCGTTTAGCCAAATGAAAGTTGCTGTTATCACCAAAGAACAAACCCGATGTGATTCATATATGGTGAATGTGAAGAATTTGAAGTGTAAATAAGATTTGAGTGTTAATTGATAAAAACAGTAGTTTTTAACTAATTGTTTAATTCTCATAGATAAGATTTTTTAGCCAAATAATACGAGTAGAAGTATATGAAAATGAAAAATTTACGCTGGTGGGTAATAGCGTTAATCGCACTAGCCACAGTTATAAACTACATTGACAGGCAAGCGCTGAGTGTTCTTTGGCCTTATATGGGCAGTGAAATTTATCCTGAGAAAAATGCCGACCAACTAAAACAAGTTTTAGGAACCGTAAGCGTAGTCTTTTTATTCTCTTATGCGATAGGTCAGGCAGTATTCGGCAAAATTTTTGATTGGATTGGTACCCGTCTAGGTTTTGTTTTATCCATTGGTGTATGGTCTTTAGCAACAGCATTACATGCATTTGCTCAAGGCATTTTAACCTTTAGTATTTTCCGTGCACTCCTAGGTATGTCAGAAGCAGGTAACTGGCCCGGTGCAGCAAAAGCTAACGCCGAGTGGTTTCCAAGTAAAGAGCGTGCTTTAGCTCAGGGGATTTTTAATTCGGGCGCAGCAATCGGTGGTATTATCTCAGTGCCACTCATTGCGTATTTAGCATTATTCTTCAGTTGGAAGATTATTTTTGTCTTAATAGGTCTTGTGGGGCTTCTATGGTTAATTCCATGGTTAGTGTTAGTGAAAGCGCCACCCATTAAGCATCCTTGGATAACCGATGAAGAGCGTGAATATATCTTATCAGGCCAGAAAGCGGTTTCTGCTGATGGAAGTGAAGAAAAAGCAAATGAATACGTACCTACTTATGGAGAGATGTTGCGCCGTAAAGAAAGTTGGGGCGTAATTATTGCTACAGCTGCTATTGATCCCATTTGGTGGTTATTTATTGTGTGGATCCCCACCTATCTTGTAGAAGTTTACAATATGGACGTTAAAGGTTTAGCCATTATTGGTTGGGTGCCGTATGTAGGCGCCATGTTTGGCGCTTGGTTTGGTGGTCTATTATCTCAAAACCGAATTAAAGCCGGTTGGAGCGTTAACAAAACCCGAAAAGCTGTGATTGTGCTGGGGTGTTTAATCATGCTGCCTTCATTGTTATTGTTATCTAATCCAGGAAGTGCTAACAGTGCAGTTCTTATTATGGCTGCAATATTATTTGGTTTTCAAACGTCCATTGGTAGTATTCAAACATTACCTAGTGATATGTTAGGTAAAGACAGTGTGGGTTCGTTAGCGGGTTTCGCGGGTATGGCTGCGAAATTTTCAGCTGCAGGTTTAACTGCAACGGTTCCATTTTTGACCGCTGGGGCAAACTACCACAACGTTTTCATTCTTGGTGCGGCGTTGGCTACTATAGTCATGCTAAGTATTTTGTTCCTTTGCCCTAAAATAGAGCCTCTAAAAAGTAATAAGTAAAAACTAATTTTAATTAAGGTTCGCAAGTTTTTACTTGCGAACAATATCCAAGGTTTACCATGCAAAAAATAGTATTAATGGGCGAATGTATGCTTGAACTTCGCCAAGCAAAAGATGGGGTAATGAATCAGTCATTTGCTGGTGATACTTTTAATACAGCAGTCTACATGAAGCGACTATTTGCACAGCAAGACATCGCTTTTATGACAGCAGTTGGGCAAGACACTATTAGTCAACAAATGGTCGCTGCATGTAGTGCAGAAGATCTTAATAACCAGTATGTGCTTGCTAAAAGCGACAGAAATCCTGGCATTTATTTAGTGCAAACAGATGAGCAGGGTGAGCGTTCATTTTTATATTGGCGCGATAGTTCTGCCGCTAAACAAGTGATGCAATATGTCGATCAAGGCGTTATCGATGCGCTTTGTAAAACTGATTTGTTTTTCTTTTCGGGTATCTCTATAGCGATTTTAGAGCCCCAAGATAGAGATGCGTTTTGGGCGATGTTAGCGCAGCTAAAAGCAGCGGGTGTAAAAATTGGTTTTGATCCCAATTATCGCCCTCGTCTTTGGAATGGCCCAGACGAAGCCAAAGCAGAATTTGCCAAAGCCTATGCTGCAAGCGATATCATGCTGCCGGGTGTGGATGATTTTAAACAGCTTTACAACATAGAAACATTAGAAGACATCCTAGCGTTTTGTAAGCCGTTTGATATCACTGAATTGGTGCTTAAAAATGGTCCAGAGAGTGTTTATTGCCAGTTAGCGGATGAGCTCACACATGTGGCCATTACACCAGTAACCAATGTTGTTGATACGACCTCTGCCGGTGATTCCTTTAATGGTGTTTATTTGGGAGCCAGATTAGCAGGGCATGATGTTACCGCCTCTGTTGAACTTGCAGCTGCCTCGGCGGCCATTGTGATCCAGCACCCTGGTGCTATTGCGCCAAGTAATGCATTCGATACTATCCATTCAGCCTTAGTTCAAAACTAGCATTAACAAAATTAAACCAGCCACCATGCTGTAAATACAGCTGGTGGCTTTTTTTTGCCTCATTAAAAATCCTGTCATTATCATATTGAACATAAATACTGTGAATTTACATTCTATTCTTAAATAAGACATATTTATTATAGTGCATTTAATTTTGAGGTATTTATGACGATTTTGGTGTTCCCTGCTGAACTAAAGCCACAGGAAAAGCGCTGTGCTGTGTTACCCGCTAACGTTAAGGCGTACAAGTTATTAGGTGCGACCGTGCAGGTGCAGGCGGGTATAGGCGCGTCTCTCCATGTGAGTGATGAAGACTATGTGGCAGCAGGTGCCGACGTTGTGGCAAGTCGCAGTGAGTTATTAACCCATGCTGACATAGTGCTGAGTTTGCATAAGCTTAGTGAGGACGACTTAGAACATCTAAAGCCCCACACCGTCATTGTCAGTTACTTAGACCCTTTCAATGAGAAGGCGTTTGTGACGCGCTTATGTGACAAAAACATTACTAGCGTTAGCATGGAAATGGTCCCCCGCATTAGTCGCTGTCAAAAAATGGATGCCCTTAGTTCTCAGGCCAGCTTGGCGGGTTATGTAATGGTGATGCAAGCGGTGAATCACCTAGCCAGTGTGTTACCTATGATGATGACTCCGGCTGGCACACTTAAACCCGCAAAGGTCTTTGTTATTGGAGCTGGGGTCGCTGGTTTACAAGCCATTGCCACAGCAAAACGTTTAGGTGCCAGCGTAACTGCTTTCGATACTCGAACTGTGGTTGCCGAGCAGGTGCAATCCCTAGGGGCAAAGTTTTTACATATAGATTTAGGCGAAACCGGTGAAACCGGGCAGGGATATGCGCAAGCTTTGACCCCAGAGCAGATGCAAATTCAGCAGCGAGAACAAGCCAAATGTATTGCCGATTCAGACATAGTGATCACCACTGCACAATTGTTTGGACGTAAACCGCCACAGCTTATTGATCTGCAAACAGTGGAGTCTATGCAGGCTGGCAGCGTGATCGTGGATATGGCTGCCGAAAATGGCGGTAATGTTGAAGGCAGCGTGTCGGGTGAAGTTGTTAAACACCAAGGGGTGACCATTATTGGCACAGGCAGTTGGGCTAATGGTGTGGCTAAACATGCTACCCAGATGTATGCCAACAACCTGTTTAATCTGATCAGCGAATTTTGGCACCAAGAAGATAATATTTTCACCTTGCATCTTGAAGACGAAGTGCAGTCTGGCTGCATCATTACCCATAAAGGGCAAGTGGTGAATGCCATGCTTCAGTCTATTTATGCCGCAAATGTTTCATCCACAAAAGAAAAAGAGGAAGCCTAATGGACGCCGTATATTTACTGTTTATTTTATTATTGTCGATTTTTGTTGGTTTTGAACTGATCCAAAAAGTCCCTGCGACCTTGCATACACCTTTAATGTCGGGAGCAAATGCCATTTCTGGTATCACAGTTGTGGGTGCACTGGCCTTGGCTGGCAGCGACAACATGGCCGACTATTCCACATACTTAGGTGCATTCGCCGTCTTTTTGGCAACCATAAACGTTGTGGGTGGCTATTTAGTTACCGACCGAATGCTCGCCATGTTTAAGAAAAAGCACTAGGAAAATATGATGATTGAAACCAACACCACTGATCTGATAATTAACTTCAGCTATGTGCTTGCCGCGGCTTTATTTATTTTTGGTCTAAAGTTACTGGGCCATCCTTCGTCAGCTCGCAAAGGCAACTTACTCTCTGCCGTAGCCATGCTAATTGCCATTGTTGTGACTATGTTCGACAACAATATTGTGAGTTTTCAGGTGATAGCCATTGCGATGTTAGCGGGCAGCGTATTAGGTGTGCTTGCTGCGAGGATAGTAGCCATGACCGCCATGCCTGAAATGGTGTCTTTATTAAATGGTATAGGTGGATTGGCCAGTTTATTTGTAGCTTGGGCGACAGTTGCAGGTAACAATGAGATCTCTGCTTTTACTATGATAGTGACTTTTTTGGCCTTGTTAATTGGCGGCGTGACGTTTTCTGGAAGCCTGATTGCATGGGCCAAACTCAGTGAACGTATTACCGGCCGCTCAGTCACTTTTACTGGACAAGCTGTGTTTAATAGCCTGCTAGTATTGACCATTATTTTTACTGCTTACCTCTTTGTGGCGCAACCTACAATGTTAAGGGGGCTGAACATTGATTTTAATCTGGTGTTGTATGTGGCTATAGGATTAGCTTTGTTATTTGGCATTATGCTGGTATTACCCATAGGTGGGGCTGACATGCCAGTGGTTATATCACTGCTTAATTCCTACTCGGGACTGGCCGCCTGTGCCGCCGGGTTTGCCTTGCACAATAACATCCTAATAGTTGCCGGTTCATTAGTGGGGGCCAGCGGTATTATCTTGACCAATATTATGTGTAAAGCCATGAATCGCTCGTTAACTAATGTGTTATTCAGTGGTTTTATGCCTGTGACCAAAACAGACATGGTGATAGAAGGAGAGGTGAAACCCCTCTCAGCCGAAGATGCCTATTACGTGCTCGAAGCCGCTCAGTCTGTGGTTGTTATCCCTGGTTACGGCATGGCAGTGGCACAAGCGCAACACGCCATGAAAGAGTTACAACAACTGTTAGAAGAAAACGGCGCCGAAGTGGCCTATGCCATTCACCCTGTCGCGGGCCGAATGCCAGGACACATGAACGTACTCTTAGCCGAGGCCGATGTATCGTATGAGCAGTTATTTGAAATGGACGAAATCAACAAACGTATTCAAAACTTTGATGTCGCTATGGTGATTGGTGCCAACGATGTGGTCAATCCCGCCGCCCGAGAAATGAAAGGCAGTCCCATTTACGGCATGCCAGTCATTAATGCGGATCTTGCGAAAAACGTCTTTGTACTAAAACGCGGCATGGCCTCGGGTTTTGCAGGTATCGATAACCCACTGTTTTTCAAACCCAACTGTCGCATGATATTTGGTGATGCCAAAGAAACATTAGGCTCGATGATTAGGCAATTTTCCGATTGAGTCAGCCGCAATAGCGTGATGACACCTTGGCTGATTAAAAAGTCAGCAATGAGTCATGATAATGTCACAAAAAACTTGCAAGGCAGGCGCTGCTCGCTATAATGCTCGCCTCTTGTCGTTTGGTTCAACCAAACGACAGATGTTTGCAAAGCCAGTGTGATGGAATTGGTAGACATGACGGATTCAAAATCCGTTGCAGCAATGCGTGGCGGTTCGAGTCCGCCCACTGGTACCACTTTGCAAATAACAATAAACCGACTTATGTCGGTTTTTTTGTGTTTGGGGTTTGGGTAAATAGGAAAGCTTGGATTACCCGATTATAGGGATTAATAGCATAGCCTGTCTGGCACCTGCATCTATGCAGGTTTTGACTCGAATCCTTTCGAACTATATTGTGCTGTTTTTAAGACTGCTCGTAATATTAATTGCTGCAAAATAGGCTCCCAGCCTACCAGGTTTCAAAGTATATTTGTCGCATTCCAACTAGAATTTCTGTTGGAAGAAAAAAAGTTAATTCGGCTTTTAGAGCAACTTTATGGGCGAATTAGCTATCTGCTTCATTTTGTTTAAAGCGAATGCAAAAATTGAGTTACTCGTTGTTAAAAAGATCGAGATAATCCATTCGCAAACATAAATTGTATACCTTGTTGAAAACCTACAGCCCAAACATCAAGGTCATGGCCACCATTCAGAATACTTAATTGCACTTGGCTGGGTATGCAATGGGCTTTTTCTTGCTCGGCACATTGGGTGAGTTGCTGCTGCAAAGTGACTGCCTGTACTTCCATATTATAACGATGTGCATCTTTTGGCAGATCATCTTTTTCACTTATATGGTTCCAATCGTCATCTCCAGTAATAAGGTAAATTGGGACTCTATGTTTTTGTGATAGATAAGACCGCAGCGCAACTGGGTAGTTGAGTGTGTTCCATTTGGATAGGCTAAAAGGTTCGCCAAATGCTCCCCGTGTCACTGCCCCAGATGTGATGGGCGCATCGTCATGCTGAATTGCTGGACTTAATAACACGGCAGAGCTAAACAGTTTTGGATAAACAAGGGAATAGCGTAAAGCGCCATACCCTCCCATAGAAAATCCAACTATACCCCTTCCTGATTTTTGGCTTATCGTTCGATATTTGGCATCTACTTCTGGTATCAGTTTTTGAATAACTATTGACTCTATAGGGCCATATTTTTTCGAATCAATCCAGTAGCTATTGCCGGTGATAGGTGCAATAGCAACAACGGGAGGGATCCTTTCTTGCTCAATCATTGTATCTAAAATCGGCCAAAATTCGTTCCAACTTGTTTCATTTCCAGCGCTACCGTGTAGTAGATATAAAACAGGGTATTTAATATCGCTATTACCGTTGTAGGCATAGGGTAAATAAACTTTATAAGATAGTTTTATTGGAGTCTGTTTTAGTGAAGTCTCACCACTTAACTGATTGGTCAGTACCTGCCCTTTGTTGGCTGCCTGAAATATTGAAGGATCATAGAGGGGGGGCGCTAAAGGCCTCTTTTTGTAATCAAAAAAGAATTTCAAGCTTTCTTCAATCCCGTTTATCCAAGCATTTTTTGTCGGACTTCCGTACAAAATTCTTAATTCGGCAGGATTTGCTGGGACATCATTGTATTTACTAAATTTTTTCTGAAACACGTTGGCTTTATGCAGTTGTTGGTATAACTGTACTGCTTGTATGTTGTTAGTTACATCCTCAGTTTGCGAATGGTGTAATTGATGGTCTGGGTATGAGTCCTCAATATCTTTCCCTGCAATAATAAAAAGCGGAATTCGCACTGATTGCTCCACATAGCGAGCAATAGAACGAGAGACTAATTCTTCATCCCATTGATTTTGACTAAATAGGCCTGGAAAATTGAGAGTGACAATGCCCTTAAATAACTCAGGATGAGTAAGTCCAAATACCGTGCTGACTAGCCCACCAATCAATAATCGTCCATCAGGTTGTGAGCGTGAGTTATAATGCTTGTCCACACAGTTAATCGCTTCCTGTATTACTTTGTATTGAGACAAAACAATATTTTTTGTATCACCTATAACAGTATTTTCTACTTCCACTACCACAACGATGACAGGTTCAATAACCCCTTTGCTTATCATATTATCGAAAGTGTCATAAATTTTGTTGCGCTTGTTGTCGCTTAATTTCTCAGAACTTAATATATATATAACGGGATAGCCGAGACTGCGATTTTTATCATACTCTTTAGGAACAAGAAGCTGATGAACAGTGGGTAATTTACTTGTCACAATATCCTCAACAGCGCAATTGAGGGCGTTCGCAGGCAGCCAAATGTCCATCAAAAAGACCAGCATATATGCGCAACATGTTTTAGACATCAAATCTCATTGTTAATTTATTGTAGGTTTCCATGTTTTTGAATATAACTAAAAGTTGCTAAAGAGTTAACTCAGTGGCTCTTAATTCAAAACATATGGATACTATCGTTTTTCGCAATATCTACCAGACTTTAGTAAAAGGCTAATAGTTTTTGACTAACTTCTCAGATATAAATATGACAAGTGACATTAAAAATTTTACAAGTTAGTACCTTAAAGTAATTCAAGTTTGAGCAAATAAAAATTCAATTTCACGTTATTATGCCCCTTTGGCAGCGCTATGATGCGCATTTCATCTCAAGTTTATACGTTTTTCCCTATCCAATTTATCCTCCATATGGCTAGTTTTGCAGCCCTTGATGTAGGTTGTTTTATTTGTATAAGACTTGAGAAGTAACTTTATCTTTATTCTGAAGATACTGTTGAGGGATTTTGTTCATCATTTGGTTACCGTATATTTTTTGTGTGAAACATATTCTTTACATAAATTTTACAGCTTGACGGTTATTTTCATTGATTGTTTCAGGCTAGTTGAACTGGCTTTTGTTAAGTCGAGAACACATATTTTATAGAGGCTAAAAAATGCATAATAAAAAAATGAAAAAATTGTCCGCAATAATTATTGCTAATATGGCGATGCTGCCATTATTGCCCACGACTTCTTTTGCGCAGCAAGCCGCTGAAAGCACTGAAAACTCTACTAGTGATGAACAACAATCGATAGCTAGCGTTGAGAAAATCATTGTTACTGGTTCTAGACAGCCCAAAGCTGCAAATAAAATTCCCGGCGCCATTAATGTTATTTCTCAAGAGGAAGTGAGTCGCAATATCGCTTTGACCTCTGATGCAACATCGTTACTAACCAGAACCATTCCTGGGTATTCAGAATCCACTCAACAAATGTCTAATTCAGGGGAAACCCTTCGTGGCCGTGTCGCATTAAGGTTATTTGACGGCGTACCTCAAGGCTCTCCATTACGAGAAGGGAATCGGGCAGGTATTTTTACTGATATGGGAATTATCCAACGCGTAGAGGTTATTAATGGTCCTTCAGCCTCTGAAGGTGTTGGCGCCGCGGGTGGGATTATTAATTACATTTCACGTACTCCTACTAAAAGAGGGACAGAAGTCACTTTGTCATCTCAATATCGAACTCAGTTTGAAGACGATAGTGAAAGTTGGAGACTAGGTTTTAATGTGGCACACCTAGAAGATAATTATGACTTAGTTTTGGCTGCGTCTTTTTCTGAAACAGGCATTGGTTACGATGCAGATGGCCGTCGCATTGGTTTAGGCACTAGTGGTTCTGCAATGGATTCAGAATCTGACAATTTGTTTGTAAAAGTGGGGACCAATTTTGGCGATCAGGACGAGCAACGTCTAGAACTGTCTTTAAGCCGTTTTAACATAGCTGGCCAAGGTAATTATATTTTAGTCGATGGTGACAGAGAGACAGGCCTAAGTAGCACTTCAGAGCCTGGACGTCCATTAGGAGCAAGAGCAAGCTTTAACGATTTTAGTCAACAGAGCCTGACCTATACCCATGACGATTTTCTTGGCGGTTCTTTTTGGGTTCAGTATTATAGCGCTGATCAAGGAATGCGTTACGAGGCCGAAAATAGTATTGACAAACAAGATCCTTTAATTGCACCAATAGCACTAGATGAAAATGGTGTGCCAATTAGTGATTTTCCATTAATTGATCAGTCGGAGATCCATTCTGATAAAGAGGGCTTGAGATCTTCTTGGACGAAATTAGATATCTTTGGAGTCAGAGATTTAGAGTTACAAGTTGGCTTGGATGTTGTGACAGATACGGCTCAGCAACTCTTAGCACTGACTAATCGTGTTTGGGTCCCGCCTATGGAATACACCAGCAAAACGCCTTTCTTCCAACTTTCTTATGACTTAGGTGATGTTACTGTAACCGGCGGAGTTCGTCGTGAAGATGGTCAATTAAAAGTGGATGACTACACTACAACCTGGTACCGCGACCGTCGTGAAGTCTCTGGTGGTACCTTAGATTATCAGGAAACATTAACCAATTTGGGTGCAATTTGGCGAATAACTGACGATTTTTCCGCATATATTTCTACAGCTAAAGGCTTCACACTGCCTAACGTTGGTATTCCTCTACGTAACATTAGTTGCTCCAACGATACCAGTGAAGGTGGTGTGCCGTTTGGCGGCACGCAACCTGATGGATGTCCTAACGATGATCCTATTTCAGTAGATGGAATTCTTGACTTACAACCTATAGTTGTACAAAACAAAGAGATAGGATTTAACTGGAATGGTGAGCGGGCCAACTTTGGGGCATCGTATTATCTGTCTGACTCAGAATTTGGGGTGAGCTTAAGAGTCGACCCTGAAACTGAAGATTATATTATGCTGCGTAGACCGACTGAGATTAAAGGTTACGAGATGACTGCGGGTTACAAAGTCACCGACGCCATTGAACTGAATGCTATGTATTCACATACTGAAGGTAAAACTCGTACCGGAGATACTGGACCCCTTGATCGCGAAATGGGAATACGTGATGTTGGTCCAGACAAAGTGGTGCTAACCGCAAACTGGATGTTTTCAGATGAAGGTATGGTTGTACTTGGTGCTCGCACTGTACTTGATAATGATATAAACGAAGGTCAAGCAGGTGAAGAGCATATAGACGGCTATACTCTTTTTGACTTAAATGCTAATTATCAATTAGACAATGCCACGTTCAGCGTAGGGATAGATAACCTGTTAGATAAGTCATATTTCTTAAGTCATTCTCAGGTTGACCAGTGGAGAAATTATTTTAAAGGTCAAGGTCGTATAGTTAGTTTGGGCTATACGTTAAAATTCTAAGGTTATAAAACTTGCCCTCGGAATAGGCCGAGGGTAAGACAAGTTCCACTGCATATCTGATATATTATTAAAATAATTCTGTTACTCCAGTTAGTTACGCGGAGTCCACACAATAAGCTGCATGAGTTTCTATGACTGATAAAAAGTACAACATACCGGCCCCAAAACCGAAGATAGCTGAATTTGAACAACCCCATACTTTACCAATTCATTTACCGACACCGGGCGAACCAACACCTTGGCCATTTCATAAAATTGGTGAGTGGAAAATTGACGTAAATGCAGGTGTCGATAAGTGGCGCCATGGTATGAAAGTTTGGCGCCAAGAGCATTTGATTAGAATGGGATATGACGATGCCCAATATAAACGTGAGGAACTACTCTGGTCACAGAGTAACTATGTTCATACGCAAATGATGGTTGAAGACCGTTACTTTTATGATCCTGTCGCAAGACAGTATACGGTAGATAAATATCTTGATGACTTGGAAGCTCGATTTGGTGGGATAGATAGTGTTTTGCTTTGGTACATTTATCCAAATATCGGTATTGATGATCGCAGCCAACATGACTTAGTTGATTCATTGCCAGGCGGCCTTGAAGGATTGAAGCAGGTTGTTGCAGATTTCCATCGCCGTAATGTGCGGGTGTTTTTGCCCACTATGCCTTGGGACAATGGTACCAGAGATAATGGTAAAACAGATTGGCAAGCAATGGCCGAACTTGCTGCTGAAGTGAACGCTGATGGCATCAATGGCGATACGTATTTCAGTGTTCCCCATTCATTTAGAGTCGCCTCAGATAACACCGGTCATCCAGTAGTATTGCAACCGGAAACCTGGCCGTTGTCAGATGAAGCATTGATGTGGAATAACCAAACTTGGGGAAAAGCCTCGACCTCTTTTATACCTGCAGTGAGCAAATTAAAATGGTTAGAACCGAGACATTTAACTAATGTCGAGAACCGTTGGGCGAGAAATCGTACCGATGATTTTCACTATATTTTCTTTAATGGCCATGGTTATAACGCTTGGGAAAACATTTGGGGGATTTGGAATCAATTTACTCCCAGAGACGGAGAAACTTTGCGTCGTATCGCTACTATTTTCCGAAAATTTTCCACTTTGCTTGTTAGCCCCAATTGGGAGCCCTATGCACAAACTCTGCAACAAGGTGTCTTTGCAAGCGCGTTTCCTAGTGAACAAATGACCTTGTGGACTGTGGTCAATCGTAATGAATACGAATTATCTGCTGAGCAATTAGTTGTTAATCATCAGGCAGGTTCGCGTTATTTCGATATTTGGAATGGCGTTGAGCTAAAAGCCAGAATATCCAAAGAAAAGGCAATATTACATTTTGATATGGAGTCTAAAGGATATGGCGCTGTATTAGCGGTGAAAGAAAATAATAGTATTAATGGATTAACGGTCTTTTTAGAGCAAATGAAGCAGTTAGCTGCTAAGCCGTTGCAACACTATTCCGGTGCTTGGAAAGCGCTCGAACAAAAGATGCTAGATATTCCTGCAACTGCACCAAAAGCTGAAGCGCCTAAAGGCATGATTGCGATTCCTGGCGGTGGTTTTGATTTTAAGGTCGGTGGGATAGAAATTGAAGGTTTCATGTGGGCAGGCTTAGACTTCCAGTATCCTTGGGAAAACTTGCCGCGTCGTGCCCATCATCACTACATGGAAATTTCACCATTTTTTATGGATCAATATCCTGTTAGCAATGCCGATTATTTTAAGTTTGTCAATGAGACTGGTTATCACCCTCAAGATGATTTCAACTTCTTGAGGGATTGGCTCGATGGTAAACCCCAAAAAGGTTGGGAGAATAAACCCGTAACTTGGGTGTCCATTGAAGATGCAAGAGCATATGCAACTTGGGCAAATAAGCGCTTGCCTAACGAATGGGAATGGCAATATGCAGCACAAGGCACAGATGGGCGTTTGTTCCCTTGGGGCAACAGTTGGGATGCTGACGCTGTGCCAGCAATCAATCATCAAAGAGATTTATTACCTCCAGCCAATGTTGATGCCCATCCAACCGGCGCTAGTCCATTTGGCGTAATGGATATGGTTGGAAATGTTTGGCAATGGACAAATGAATTTATCGACGAACATACCCGTGCAGCAGCTTTGCGTGGAGGATCATCGTATCACCCAGCTACATCTCATTGGTATTTTCCACAGGCCTATCAGTTAGATCAACACGGTAAATATTTACTGATGGCGCCCTGTAAAGACAGATCTGGAATGCTCGGATTTCGTTGTGTTGTTGATACTAATCGAGATTAGTTGCTTGTTTTAATGAATGACGGGAATAAACATTTTGTATGGTTTGATGAAAGTACCATTCTATTTATTCTCGCTTTAAAGTCGTACAAACTTATCTGATTGGGTAATCAATTTTGACTATTCTCTCATTGGAGTAGTGGAGGAAGTTTATGAATTCTAAACCAGAATATTCTTTATCAACAAGAGCTGGAGCCGATGGACCGCTAAGTGGCGTTCAGGTAATAGATTTAAGTGCATATATTGCAGGGCCATATGGTTGTACCTTATTGGCGGATCAGGGGGCTGATGTCATTAAAATTGAACCTCCTAGTGGAGACAATATGCGTAAATATCCCACAACCTTGGAAGCTGAACACAGAGGTTTTCTTGGGATTAATCGCAGTAAACGTGGACTGGTCCTAGATCTTAAAAGTCAGGAAGGTCATGAAATATTGATGAAATTGGTAAAAAAGGCCGACATTTTAGTGCATAACTTTCGCCCTGGCGTACCTGAACGGCTCGGCATCGATTTTGAAACCCTAAATTTGATAAACCCCAGACTAATATATTGTGTAGTTACTGGTTATGGTGAAACTGGGCCATTAAAGAACAAGGCTGGCTTTGACCAGGTATTACAAGCGATGAGCGGAATTTGTTCTATGCAAGGGATACGTGGTAAAACGCCTGAAATAGTTAACGGTTCAGTTGTTGATTATTATGCTGCCGCATTAATCTCTGGTGGCGCTTCATCTGCTTTATATGAACGTGAACGCAGTGGGTTAGGGCAATATGTTGGGGTGTCGTTATTACGCAGTGCTTTAACGATGCAATCAGCTAGGCTTGTCTGGGCTGAAGGAGAGCCAGCTAACATTGGACGAGATTTCCGATCAGGAGGAATAACCGGCATCCATCCAGCCAAAGAAGGGTATATATATTTATCTGCTAATACACCACATTTTTGGAAAGCTCTTTGTAATAAAGTTGGGCTTCCGGAGTTAGCGGCTTCCGAGCGCTACGATAGTATTCGTAAAAGAGCTGAACATGCTGCAGAAATTGTACCTTTGTTACAAGCCGCATTGATGAATAAAACAGCCATTGAGTGGGAGACTCTATTTGGTAATGACGTGCCATGTGCCGCTGCTCGGCAAATTGAAGAAGTATTTAACCATGAGCAGGTTGTGGCAGAAGACATGATGACCACATTTGAACATCCATTGGTGGGTACATATCAGGGAATGACCCGAGCTATTAAATTTGGCCGTACACCAGGACCTAAACCTTTTGCTGCACCAGTGTTTGGGCAACATTCAGATGCTGTATTGGAGCAGCTCGGCTTTACCGAATTACAACGGAATAAACTGCGAAATGATAGCGTAGTGAAGTAAACCTATTCATGCCTATTGGTTTACTACAAGGCATAAAAATTATGACTATCAATTATTTGTTGTTTATATATTTAAGGAAATTTTGTGATTATTCGATACTTGGATCCTCTAGAACAGCTAGAGTTTGAAATTATTCAACGCACAGAACAAGGCGACGATGCCAGCGAACTTTCAAATGCTTTTAAAAAGATACAGAGCCAGCCGTTGGAGTTGGCCAGTCTGAATGCTCGTCAGTCGCTCATCGAATTGATGGCCACAGACAAACAGAGCAATCCCCCATCTTTAACTGAACCTGATGAATTGAATGCGATTATGGATGCGGCGAAACCAGCCTTTGTTCCTGAAACTGTTCAAACTCCTCTTAATGAAGCTGAACTTTATAATCGTATTCTGGGAGGGTGGTTGGGACGCTCTGCAGGTTGTTTACTTGGTAAACCTGTGGAGCGATATCAACGGCCTGTGTTACGAAAAATGCTAGAAGCTAATGGTACTTGGCCATTGGATAATTATTGGACCCAGAATGGGATGCCAGACGAAATCTTGAGAAAATATCCATGGAAAAGACGTGGTGGTTTAGCCAGTCTTAGGGAAAATATTCAATATATGCCCGAAGATGATGATCTTAATTACACTATGTTAAATTTACACGTATTCGAGACCCATGGTGAAAATTTTAATAGCGAAGATCTGGGTACGGCGTGGTTAGCAAAATTGCCAGTGATGGAGTTATTTACTGCTGAACGAGTGGCGTATTTTAACCTCTTAGCGGGACATAATGCACCTGAGTCTGGTCTGTATATTAATCCGTTTCGGGAATGGATAGGCGCTCAAATTCGAGCCGACCTATGGGGCTATATCTCTCCAGGTAAGCCACAACGGGCAGCAGAATTTGCCTGGCGAGATGCGCGTTTGAGTCATTCACGCAACGGTATCTACGGTGAAATGTTTTTTGCCGCTCTGATTGCTGAAGCTTTTTATGAATCAGATATACGTACCTTAGTGCGCGCTGCTTTATCATGTGTTCCGAGTGAATCTCGCTTTGCAAAAGCCATTAATATAGTGCTGGAACTCCCCCTCAAAGAAATGCAATGGGAGCAAGTGGTAGATGAAATTTACCATCATTTTGGCCACTACCATTGGGTACATACTATCAATAATGCGGCTTTGACCGTTGCAGCATTATTAGTGGGTAACGGTGATCTTGAAAAAACTATATGTAATGTGGTTATGGGAGGCTGGGATACTGATAGCAATGGCGCCACAGCGGGCTCCATAGTAGGAATTATCAATGGTGCCACCGCATTGCCTTATAAATGGATTGAACCGCTTAATAATCGTATTCGCTCTAGTTTGGGAGGGTTTGATAATGCCCAGTTTACTGATTTAGCCAGCAGAACAGTTGCTGTCATCCAAAGTTCATCGAACCAAAAATCAAATGCTGCTGTTCGTCAGGTAGATGATTTTTAACCACTTATACTGCTACTAACGACTGTTTCCAACAATAATTCAGTTATTGACTACGCGATCTGTTTTATTGATAGCAGTGGTCAATAGCTAGTTTGGGTCACATATTTATTATAAAGAAACAAAAAGTATGGTTTGAAGATAGAATTGAACTATTTTGTTAACTTTAAAAATAACTTAAATTTCCCCCTGTTACTTGTTTTACAAAGTTTTGAATGAAAATGTAAATTCTCAATTGTTAACATTTACAACAATCAAAATAAAATAAATATATCTTTTTAGTTAAGCATTAGAGGGTAATTATGCGCAGTAAGCTTTTTGTTCCCGGTATTAGACCTGAATTATTTAACAAGGCATTAGCCGGGCCTGCCGATGCAATATCTATAGATTTGGAAGACTCAGTAGTTGCTAGTAAAAAAGCTCAAGCCCGCGATATTATCAGCGAATTTTTGTTGTCTGAGGCAGTGTCTACATGCCTCAAAACTATAATAGTTAGATGCAACGGAATATATACTCGTTATTTTAAAGATGATTTGGCAGCGGTTATTCGACCCAATCTAAGTATGCTTAATTTACCTAAAATTGAATCAGCCAAAGATGTTTTATCAGCGGTTTCCTTGATTGAAAAAATCGAACAGGAAAACGCTATTGTTAGCCCCATTCCTTTACTTGTTAATATAGAGACTGCGACAGGATTGCGTAACGTAACAGAAATCTGCGCCGCCCATAAAAGAGTTGCTGGACTGCAACTAGGGTTGAATGACTTATTTGATTCAGCTGGAATCGATCGGGATGATAAAGCTAGTGTGCATTCTATCATGTTAACGCTTCGGCTAGCTGCCTGCGAAGCTGGTATCAAAGTTTACGATGGTGCATTTCCCGATATTAACAACATGCAAGGTTTTCACGCTGAGGTAGAAATGGCACGTCGCTTAGGATACAGCGGCAAAAGTTGCATACATCCGAATCAAGTTGCGATAGTGAATCGACTGTTTATCCCTGCAGCTGAAGACGTTGCTTTGGCAGCGCAGATTGTTGAAGCGGCTGAAAAAGCTGAAATTGAAGGTATTGGAGTTTTCACTGTTGCTGGAAAAATGATTGATCTACCTTCTATCCAGCGAGCTAAATCAGTACTTGCCGAATATAAGCGCTACATAAACCCCCAAACAACGGCTTAATCGACTTAATGGTAAGAATTTCAGGATGTACAAAATGAACCAAACTATGCCCAATAAAAGTGAAGTGTCAGGTCTTCGTTTCGCTCTTTTTTCTAGAACTCTAAAGCCATTTTTAACCTTGGTTTTCATGCTAATGGTAAGTCTTGGAGTCAAGGCTGAAAATCTGGTTGCCGTCACAATCGAACATGTGAAACCTTTACCTTCCGATGTCGCAATAGCAAAAATTTGGACATATCAACAAAATCTGGTAGCAGTTGATAGTAGCGGCAGTATTTGGAGTTTTGATCAAACAACAGATAAATGGGACAACACAGAAATATTTCTTCGTGGCTTAGTGAAAGGGACGGCCATTAGCGAAAATAGCACTTATTTGCTAATGGCTGACCCATCAACAGGCTGGATAAATAGAGTTGAGCCCTTTAGATCCTCTGACCACCCCCAGAGTTATTCAATACCTATCTTACCCGAGCCATTTAAATTTGCTGCTGCAAGCATTTTGGATGAAAAACTGTTTGTTGTGGGCACATCTGCAGAAGGCTCTTCGAAAATGTTGGCTTTGGATTTATCGTCAGATAATGCCGAATGGCAAAACTACCCCGTTTGGTCAGGGGAGGGAATTGTTACATCAGTTATTGCTCAAACAGATAGGTTACAAGTTACATTAAAACAAGAGGCAAGTAATGAAGAGCAAATGTGGCAATGGCTGCCCAAAGACGGATGGCAGGAGCGTTCGTCATTACAAGGCAATGTTATTGAAGGAACAGCTCGTCCTATGGGGCAAGGGCATACGCTTTATCTTGTAAGCAGTGTGGATGCTTCTAGCGTAAAATTAATGAGCTTTCAAACGATAACTGGGGCATGGGCTGAACTGAAACGTTGGGACAACCATGGCACCTTGTTCGGCACTGGATGGGAAAAAGGAATTCTGTGGGTCACATCAAAAAATAATCAAAACGGAACACAATTAGGGCTGGCGCAAGTGCAGTCCAGACAAAATCTATTATCGCTGACGGATTGGGTCATCTTAGTGGTTTATCTGATTGCGATGTTGGGGATGGGGTTATATTTCTATTTGAAACAAGGACAGTCATCTGAATCTAATTTTTTCTTAGGGGGGCGTTCAATTCCGTTTTGGGCGGCAGGAATAAGTATTTACGCTTCGAATGCCAGCTCCATTAGTTATATTGCTGTACCCGCAAAGGCCTTTGCCACTAATTGGCAATATTTGATGAGTAATATGATCCTTGTTCTTGGATTAATATTTGTTGCCATCTGGATAGTGCCATTATTGCGCAGGCTCAACTTAATCTCCGTATTTCATTACTTGGAAACCCGCTTCCATCCGTCTATTCGAGTGATCTCCAGTATTTTATTTATTGTGTTCCAGTTGGGCGGAAGAATGACGGTTATTTTATATTTACCTTCATTGGCATTATCCACAGTTACTGGGCTTGATATAACAATGTGCATACTTGTTATGGGCTTTGTAACCATAGGTTATACGGTACTAGGTGGTATGAAAGCGGTTATTTGGACTGATGTTTTACAATTGTTTGTCATGTTTGGAGGCACTATTTTTGCCATTGTTTTCATCTTAATGAAACTTGATGGCGGGACTGCCGAGTTTATATCCAGTGCCTTTGCAGACGACAAGTTTAAAATGGTTGACTTTAGTTTCAATTTAACTGACGCAACAATATGGGGATTTTTGTTTCTGGTCTTTTTCGACACTGTACTTACTTTCCCTAAAGACCAAGTGTTAATGCAAAGGGTATTTTCGACTTCTTCCGCTAAACAAGCTGGACGCTCTATGTGGACGTTTTCGGCAATTGTGATACCCGGTAGTGCCATGTTTTATTTGATTGGTACTGCCCTCTATGTATTTTATCAAGCTAACCCTGGGCGAATGGATCCTTCGTTGTCTCTTGACGCCACCTTCCCATTATTTATTTCTGCAGAATTGCCAGTAGGTATTACTGGTTTGATCATCGCTGGTATATTTGCGGCCGCAATGTCAACCCTGTCCAGCATTTTGAATAGTGTGGCTACAGTATCAACCGTGGACTTTTATGAGAAATGGTTCGAAACCAGCGATGAAAAGACCAATGTCCGCTTTGCCGAGGTTGTGACAGTGGTTGCTGGCTTAATTGGTATTGCTTTAGCGCTGTTGTTGGCAAGTTATAATGTTAACTCTTTACTCGATGTCGCACTTGAACTTTGGGGCTTATTAGGAGGTGGTTTCGCTGGTGCGTACACTTTGGGGATGTTTACTAAGCGTGCAAATTGGCAAGGCGTTATTGTGGGGGTGACTGTTAGTTTCATTGTGACCTTTATGGCTTGGACAGTTGATCTTGTGCACCCCTATTTTTATATGCCTCTTTCAGTCTTCGTCTGCATAGTTGTTGGATATACTTCTAGTTGGTTTTTCCCCGCTCCAGAACGTCTGGAAGGATTAACAATTTATGCGGACCAGGAAAAGTCTAAAGTTCAAGCAGTGGAGCAATAGGTGAACTCCATAAGCTATTTTTGCAACCTATTTTTTATGAAGGGGGATATAAGTGGATACTAAGTTTCTTAAAACCTTCGTTGCCGTTGTAGATTGCGGTTCAATGGCTGCAGCTGCTAGACAACTTAATCTCACCCCTGCTGGTGTGGCGCAACAGATCCGTACCTTAGAGCGTCAAATTGAAGCGCCATTGATTAGGCGCGCAGGACGCACAGTAACAGTCACCGAAGCAGGTGTTCGAATACTCGAACGTACGCGCAGTGTGATACAAAACGTTGCCGAGCTACGTTCAATGGCCATTGATGACTCTGTCGGGGGGGAGCTTAAATTAGGCGCTTGTAACACAGCATTGACGGGGATTTTACCTGACATTTTGGCGAGTGTTGTAGCAGACTTTCCTCAGATTGGTGTCGCCATTCAGCCTGGTTTATCCATCGACTTACACCGTTCTGTTGAAAATGGTCAATTAGATGCAGCGTTTGTATTGCAAGCCCCGTTTACACTTTACAAAACATGTTGTTGGCACCTGATTCGAGAGGAACCTTTAATTGTATTAGCCCCTGAGAGTATGAAGAATACAGATCCTCATGAATTACTTTCCACCCAGCCTTTCATTCGTTATGACCGAAATTTGTGGGGGGGAGACTTGGCAGACCAATACCTCAATCAAGTTGGGATTACACCAAATGAACGTTGCGAATTAGCAGCGCTAAATGCGATTGCCGTAATGGTGGACCGGGGATTAGGTGTTTCTCTTGTACCTGATTGGGCTAAGCCATGGCCAGAGGGCTTAAATCTTACTCGAATATCACTGCCCATTACATTTGAACCCAGAAGAATTGGAGTGGTCTGGTCCCGCTCTTCGATTAGAAGTCGATTGTTAGAAGCCTTTATTCAAGAAATTAAGAAAGCTAATTATGGTCGGCTCTGAGTTTTCGCCTATGAAGAAACATCGATCAAAAATCAAATGAGTAAAAATCGTAATTCAAGTGTTAGTTGAAGTTCAACTGATTACATTTTCTAAACTTATTTTAAAGACAAAAATTAAATGAAAAATACTCAAAATGACAACTTAGTCCTCCCAGTTAAAGTGATTGTAGTTGGCAGTATCAATTGCGACTTAACAACATACCTCACAGATTTCCCGTTGAAAAATCAAACGGTGATGGCTAAAAAGTCTACTTTATCTATTGGAGGTAAAGGGGTTAATCAGGCTATTGCGGCCGCTAAAGACGGTGCAAATGTAAGTTTTATCGGGTGCATTGGGGATGACCTATTTGCCAGCGATGCGCTTAATTATTTGCGATCACATCAAATCAATACCGACAATATTCGTTCTATTGAAAACGAATCTACCGGCACCGCCTCAATATTGGTAACTGATCAACGAGAGAATATTATTGCTGTTGCACCTGGTGCCAATTCCCAGCTGACTATTGAAGATGTTTACAAGGCTGAAGCGCTTATTAGTCAGGCAGATGTAGTCATCGTTCAGTTAGAAATACCAGCTGACGTGGTAAAAGCTACTTTGGAACTCTCTCGCAAGTACCATGTTTTATCTGTTCTTAATCCCGCACCTGCTGCCGACTATGCAAAGTCCTTATATTCACTTGCCGATATTGTTACGCCTAATGAAACTGAGGCAGCGGAACTAACTGGTATTGATGTTAAGGGGAACGATGGTGTTGTTGAAGCTGCAAATATTATGTTGTCCGAAGGGGTTAAACAGGTCGTTATTACATTGGGAGAAAAAGGAAGTTACATTGCGTCTAATAATACCCTGCAATTTATTCCCCCCTTTATAGTAGAAGCTCTTGATCCAACTGGCGCGGGGGATGTATTTAATGGCGTTTTAGCCACAGCAATAGCGCGAAAACTGTCCTTCACTGAAGCTGTGCTGCGTGCCTCAGCTGCCGCCGCACTGTCTGTAATTAAGCCTTTGGCGCAAGATGCTGCGCCCGATCACCAGCAGATAAATCAGTTTCTACAAACTACCTCAACAGCAACAACTCATTTTTAGTATGGAGAAACAACGCTGGAAAGAAAAAATACCTAAATAACTTATGTTACTGGTGCTTACTAGTTAAGCAAAAAAATAAAAAACAAGTCAAATGAAGACAAATTTTACGTTTGGCAAAATACACTGGACAGTTAAAAACATATTATTTTGGATGTTTAGCTGGTACCTACCTTAAACAATTACCCCCTTTTAAATGACGAATTTGGAGAAAAATATGCTGAGCTTTTTAGATAGAGTAAAAGGAGTGCTTTATGGCACTGCGTTTGGTGACGCTATTGGCGCCACTATTGAAAAGCTTACTTACGAGCAAATTTCAGAGAAGTACGGAAGAGTTGAAACCATATTAATGCCTTGGCATAAAGCAGATTGGTCAGCTTCAATGCGTAATAACCGTCAAAGAGGTTACGGCATTATCACCGACGACACCTTAATGACCATCGCCCTTATGAATATTTATAACGATGTGAAACGTCCACTTGATGCTTGGGATATGGCTGATGGAATGGTTAAAGAAATAGCAT
This sequence comes from uncultured Paraglaciecola sp., assembly GCF_963977085.1. Lineage (GTDB taxonomy): Bacteria > Pseudomonadota > Gammaproteobacteria > Enterobacterales > Alteromonadaceae > Paraglaciecola. Next base: position 53,384 of record NZ_CAXBNC010000004.1, read on the forward strand.
TTAAGAAAACTTATATTCCAGAATTAGGCAGGGAAGATCACATTATAGAACGACTCTTTTATCCTGAAAAATGGATATTTCAGCGTCATGCACTAGCTAATTGCGAACCACGAGAAGGAGGGATCGGCAATATGATAAATTGTGGTGCCGCTATGTATATCGCCCCTATTGGTATAGTGAATGCTTGCAATCCAAAGGCTGCTTATGATGAGGCTATTAACTTTGCCAGTGGTCATCAGGCAAGTTATGGACTTGAAGCAGCAGGTGTATTAGCCGCTTGTGTTGCTAAAGCATTTGAACCTGGTGTTGTAATTGAAGACATTGTAGCAACAGCTTTATCGCTGGCGAAAGATGGCACTAAAATGGCTATACAAGATATGTGTGAAAAAGCGCGGCAACTAAAAAGCCAAAAAGATGATCATGGGTTAGTGGTCGCTGAATTCCAAAAAACAATTTTACCCTATTCACCTATGGCTGATGATGTCAGTCGAAAAATAGAAAAGATAGGTGTGCCGTCAAATCATTACGTACCAAGCCGACTGTTCGCTATTGAGGAATTACCTTTTGCACTTGCCTACGCGGTATTACATGACGGAGACTTTAGACAGACCATTATTGGAGGAGTTAATTCTGGAAGAGACACGGACTCCATTGGTGTCATGGCTGGCGTAATTTTAGGTGCTATGTATGGACACAAATACATAAATGATGAAGAGTTGGACGTGTTAACTGCAACAAATAAAATACCATTCAAAGACATTGCCGAACAATTTTCAGAAACTGCACGGATTATGATTGAGAACAAATTAAAAGTGGAACGACAAAAACAAGAGCTACTAACAAGCTTGATGAATTAACGTTTTATTAATTCCAGCTCTCCAATGTTGATTTGTTCTTCTGAAATCTCACTTTTTTTAAATATGTTTACTTGGCAGGTGTTTTAAATGTTTTTAGCTTCACTGGCAATAATTATAGGTCTTAGTTTATTGGTATGGAGTGCAGACCATTTTGTTGATGGAGCTGCTGTTTTAGCCAAACACTTTAAACTACCTCCATTACTCATAGGTATCCTCATCCTTGGTTTTGGGACGTCAGCTCCAGAAATGGTCGTTTCTGCTATGGCTGCAATTGATGGTATTCCAGGGCTAGCTCTGGGAAATGCGATAGGTTCGAATATTACCAATATTAGCCTCGTTTTGGGTATAACAGCGGTTCTGTGCCCTATCACCATTCATTCAAAAATCATAAAAAATGAATTGCCCCTTCTAATATTTATAATGCTATTTTCTGGATATTTATTTTTTGATGATGTTTTATCAACCTTTGATGCTTATTTGCTACTCACTGGATTTGCGCTGATAATAATATGGTCAGTTATTGCAGCAATGGGGCACCGTTGTGACGCCTCAGACCTAGACTTTTCTGATGATCTACAGTCCTCTCCAATACTTATTCGCCGTGAAATAGTCTGGCTTATTGTTGGTTTAGTTGTGCTTATTGGTAGTTCTCGATTACTTTTATGGGGGGCTGTTGAAATTGTTTCAGCTCTTGGAGTCAGTGACTTAGTTATTGGATTGACTATTGTTGCTGTAGGTACTTCATTGCCAGAATTAACCACTACTATTGCAGCAGTTCGCAAAGGCAATCACGACATCGCTATTGGTAATCTCATCGGTTCTAATATGTTCAATATTCTTGGAGTGGTTGGACTTACCGGAGCAATTGCGCCAATATCCTTGATTCCATCCGAAGTTATGAGCCGTGACTGGCCAGTCATGCTTGCATTAACTCTAATTTTACTAGTAATGGTATGTGGTTTTGGCAAGGGGAGCAGGATTTTTAGGAAAGAAGGTATTTTCTTACTAGCCATTTATTGCTCCTATAATGGCTATTTGGTCTACGATGCACTTTTAACAAAATAAAGACACTTGAAGTAACTTTAGTCGCTCGCAAATAATTAAATTTATGTCTGTCCAGAATCGGAATAATTGGTCAATGGGATAGAAACGAGGTTGTTGATTTAAAATGGCGGGTTTAATTTCGCTTAAGTCGTAGATTTAACAATCTCAGGGTTTTGGCTATCCAGCTTTGTAGTTTGTGCCAAAATGTCAGTGGTGGCTCAATAATTATGCTCACTATTGCAGCTTGACTAGAATTTCCGGCTTGATCAGTGACGACTAGTTGGAATTGATATTCACCAGCGCTAACTAAACCACTTACTAAGATATCGGGATGAGTTGAACTGAAAGCTTTATTCAATTCTAATCTTATGGGGTTTTTATTAGTGTCCATACGAATTTAGTCAATTCTCCTCCTATATCTATTGAACGTTGACCACTTAAAGAAAAATCCTTGGCAAAACCGACCCGACTAGGAGCGTCAATGACAGCAGTGGGAGCTTGGTCGTCTGCAATTGTTATCTTAACTGTCGCCGGATTTGAATTGTTACCAGAATCGTCGACCACCACCAACTGAAATTCATAACTTCCAGTTTGCAGGGGGCTTTGACTATCAATAGTGATATTGAGCAATGCATCAGGTGCTGCTGCAGAAATTTTCTGATTTACAATGAGATCTGAAGATTGAATCGTTGGCATAATGAAATCACAAGTTGTCGACTGTGATATTTAGGTTAGTTTATGATTTTAGAGTCTGCAAGGACACTTCAAATGGGCATTTGATAGGTTTTGGCAAAGGGAGGTGTAACTGGCGTAACGGGGCAGGGTTGTTGATTTAGCTTATCGTTTTAGTTAACAGACTTATTATCGCCCTATTAGCTGCTCTAATGCTCTAAACTCCATGTGATAAATACCTTCAGGTATTTAAAGTGAGGATACTGAAGCCTTTATTCTCGGTCTTTAAGTTCATTGATTAGATAAGCCAGAAATTGGCGAATAGTGTCTAAACTGAGTTCGGCGTCCTTCATATGCTCTTCTAAATGTTCGATTGCATTTTCTTGCTTCAAATACTCCCGTCTTTCCAGTTCAAGTGTGAGTTGTTTAAGTGTGCCTTCAGTATCTGCAATTAAAGTGCGTAGACGTTCGGTGCTTAGTACATTGACATTAGTCATATAGTTAACTCCTTACTGAAGTAGGTTTGAAACAATAATGCACAATGCGGGTACGATAAAAAATACACTTAGAATATAAACCAAAGCAAGCATCTTATTTTCAGAGGCGTTGTGCCCTAACCATTCGGCGCAACGCACTGGCACATAACGTAAAAGGGGCACGCCATATATTAATACCACACCTAAAATATTATAGGTGAGATGAATAAAGGCGATTTGTAACGCCGCTTCACTATTACCTGTTACTGCCGTTGCTGCTAACACTGCAGTAACACATGTACCAATATTCGCGCCTAATGTGAAAGGGTAAATCTGTTTTAAACTAAAGGAACCAGAACCTGCCAGTGGCACCATTAGTGAGGTGGTGGTTGACGATGACTGCACCAATACTGTAACCATTGTGCCAGAAAATATGCCAGAAAGAGGGCTACGGCCAATGGCAGCATGCATGATCTCTCGAGCTTTGCCTACCATGAGTTTTTTGAGTAGTTTGCCTATTAACGTAATAGACACAAAAATTAGGATTATACCGATAATAATCAAAATGATACCGCCAGTTTGATCGCCAAATGATTGCAATGTTTGTTTCACATTACTGACTACTGGGGCCGTTGCTGCTTTAACAAAATTAAAACTGTGCATAGATACTTCACTTCCCCCGTAAACTAACTGGGCTAGCATAGATCCTAACTTCTCAAGCAGTCCAAAAGCGATTTCTAGCGGTAAAAAAATAACGACTGATAACAAATTAAAAAAGTCATGAACCGTGGCTGCAGAGAAGGCTCTCGCAAATTCTTTTTTTGCTTTGACATGACCTAAAGAGACAATGGTGTTGGTAATAGACGTACCAATATTGGCACCCATAACCATAGGCACAGCAACCGAGACCGGTAATCCACCAGCAACTAATCCCACAATAATAGAAGTGACAGTTGAAGATGATTGGATCAATGCCGTGGCTACCGTGCCAATCACTAAGCCTGCAAAGGGGTTACTGGCAAATTCAAAGAGTTCCTTTGCGTGTCCGCCTGCGGCCATTTTAAAACCACCACCAATTATACTCACGGCACATATAAGTAAATACACCAGTGCGGCAACGGCTAGCCATTGTGACAGATTATTTGACGCGCGATCTGAATTGCTCGATTCAATTGTGCTAGCTAATTCACTCATATGACCTTCCAATATTGTTTAACTATGGAAGTGTACGAATGAAATGCGTCAGAGTTATGACAATGGCTGTTTAGGGGGAAATAGTTGTAAGTAAAGCAGTAGATCTGATGGAAAACTTTATTGAAAGGTCACTGGGCGCTCCCCTTTTAATCAACTAATTTTCTGTGCACTGCAGTCTGTGGCTTTGCTTATCTTTGACTGGCTCAATTGAATACACCTATTATATTATTCATCACAAATTAAAATGTTTCACATATAAAAATATAATTATATTTATGTGTTTAAAATCTCCATACTCCTGCCTCTCAAAATTCAGTAGAGGCAAGGAAATAAATTCCTGTCTATTTGCCTTGTGCTGAGAACGTTAAATTTTATTTAGGATCTATTGGTATGCGTTGGTTATTTTTATTTTTGGGTATTTCTGTTTTCTCGCTTTCTAGCCCAAATGTGCAGGCTAGCGGACAATCTGTAGCAGTTGACTATTTGCATGGTGAAAGCGACCTAGTGGGGGTACGCTTGGCTTATCGTCCCTATCACACTCAAGTCACAACCTTTGAATGGCTGGGCGAGCTTGATTTGTATTGGGAGCTTAGTTTGAACTTCTGGGAATTTGGTCAGGAAAACCAACATGAAACGAATTATGCGATTGCATTGTCACCAGTGTTTTCGAATCAGTTCGATACTTTATATGGTAAATATCCTCTTAAATGGGAATTTGGTATAGGTGTGTCCTTGATCACAGATACTCGTTTTGCTGGCAAAGATATTGGTTCCCACTATCAGTTTGAAGATCGTTTAGGTTTGATCTTGGAGTTTGGGGAGCAACTAGAAGAGTCTTTGGCTGTGCGTTATATGCATTATTCAAATGGCGGATTGAATGATCATAATCCTGGTATGGATTTTCTGAATGTGTCGTATGCAAGGAAGTTTTGAAAACCTATGTGATCTGGCTGACACTGAGCAGAGAACAACTTTATTTAATGCGCCTTGGGGCAATGGACCGATTGTATTAACGAATAATCCCTCACAGGCACTATTTTTGAGGTTGTGATGTCATGTGCCATCCCTTACATAGGTCACAGTAATAGGTGAATAGTTGTGAGGTACCTGCTCCCTTTTTTAGCCGGTATATTACTGCTGCCTTGGCTTTAGATTGTGTGCTAAACAGATGTTTGCCACAGTGACCAATCACCGCTTTTATTTTTTCTCGTTTGGGATGTAAAGGCAGTTCAACTGAAGATTGGTCTTTTGGTGCTGACTGACTCAACGAGTCAATCAGCACCATAAGCCTTAGCCTTTCTTTTTCTTTATGATGTTTCATATATTAAAAAATACGAATTAGCGCTGGTGTATTATTAGTTGTCATTGGAATTGGATCTTTTAATAAATTTAAGTAAAACAGCAACAATGACAACTATGCATGATTTATTGAAGTGACTTCAATAGGTAAAGTCAATTAGTGTTGTTGTGTTTTACTTTTTATTCGCCTGCACACAACTCTGGATTGCTTTTACATAAACTGTCCATCACTTGAGCTGTTTCGAGTTTTACATTGCGGCTTATGATGCGTTTTAATTGATCACGTAACCAGACTAACCCTTGATCCGAGTCCTGACGTTTGTGCCAAATGGCGGAAATTTGTTGGGGCATGATTTCTATAGGAGGCTTAGTGGCAGAAATTTCTCCTGAGATGATTTCTTTGGCTACCGCTGATATGGGGATGACGCATATCAAGTTGCTGCGCTTGACTAAGTTAGCAGCTGAGGAGAAATGATTAACTGTTGTGGCAACACGTCGCGATAAACCATGTTGCAGTAAAACTTGATCAGTATAGCCAGTGACATCACCGGATAATGACACCAAAAGGTGATCCGCATCGGCAAATTCTTGCAGACTTAGATCCGCTTTTGCTAAAGGATGGTCATGGTGCATGATACAAATATAAATAGGCGCAAACATATATTCGGCTCTAAAGGTGCTTGAAATTACCCCTGTGACACCAATCACCATATCCACTTCAGCATCTTCCAAAACCTGATCTGTATTAACTATGGTATAGGGAACGGCATGAATATTAATGCCTGGTGCTTCTCTCTCGATAACGCAGCGTAATTCCGCCCAAGCCATATCAACGAATATGTCATTTGCAGCGATTCGAAAGGTACGTTTGGCAGTGGCCGGATCAAAACTTTTGGGATCAACCGCTTCGGTAAGTGCAGTAAGAGGGGCACGGATCTGATTCCAGAGATTTTGTGCATGTAAGGTTGGCTGTATATTACGGCCATCTTTGACAAAGAGTTCATCTTTCCAAGCGGCTCGCATTCTGCTGACCGAGTTTGATACCGCGGGTTGTGTCATAGATAACCTATGGGCAGCTCGGGTAATTGAACGTTCGGTCATGATGGCATCAAATACCATTAAAAGGTTGAGTTCTTGTGGGCGCATAACTTGTCCAGATGAAAAATTATAACTTAATAATACATCACGTTATGAAATGTGTCATATATAAATATATAATTATATTTATGTCAAATTGAAGTCCATACTCTCGCCATTAAGATAAATGAGTTAAGCGGTTACACACATGAATACAAAATTGTCGAAAATGGTGGGTCATTTCAGTCGAACTGGACTGCTTATATTGGTCACTTTGTTTGCGAGCTTAAGTTATGCAGACACCATCAACCCTCAGGTATTGTTAGAAAAAGTCACTAAGGCTACCTTTGAGCGAATTGAATTAGAGCAAACAAACATCCAAGCCAACCCGGATCAACTACGAGTAATAATAGAGCAGGAGTTGATGCCCCATATTGATCATAAATTTGCTGCGTTTAAAGTGTTGGGTAGTCAATTTAGATCTGTACCTAAAGACAAAATTCCTGAATACGTAGACGAATTTAGGGAATATTTGGTGTCTAACTTTGCCGTAGTATTATCAAGTTATGGCGGCCAGGAACTGCTTTTTGAACCTGTTAAAAGTGCTGAAAATCAAGATGATATGACTGTTAAGGCTATTATTAGAAAGGCCGGTAACCCAGATATACGCATTAGCTTTAAGTTACGTAAAAACAAAAAAACGCAAGAGTGGAAAACTTACGATCTAGTGGCAGAAGGGATCAGTTTGTTATCCAGCAAACGCAATGAATTTGCCTCTATAATTCGCCAACAAGGGATAGAAGCTGTAATAGATGTAATGCGAAGCAAAAATAACAAACCTTTGAATATTGCTTCAAATACTAACTAGGTTTTTCATCGCTAGTTGATGGCCAATAACGATACCTAGTCACTGTGTGCTTATTTTTCCATTAACAGACTTTTATTACTAAACGAGTGTCAAGGAAACCCCTTAAAAAGACCTGTAATATTATAGGACTAAAAATTAACTTTGACTGTCTAGTAATTGCTTTTCAATTTTTATCACTATTTCGAGCATCGCCTGATTAAAACGCATTAATTGTGTTGCGAATTTTGGGGTGCTCTCTTGTTTTTCATTATAGATAGTGGATTCAATTGATTTTGCCAATTTTGCTAAGTTATCGGCGCCAATATAAGTGAGCGCCGGCAGTAGGTCGTGAGTAATTTTATAAATGTCTTGGTATGCATTTTTTGCGATGAGTGTGCCCAAGGTATTAATGGTGGGTTTCTTTTCAATAAAATCCATTAATAGGCTGACAAAGGTATCTTCGTCTACAAATAGCCTTTGCATGGCGTTGGGTTGATCCATTATCAACAGTGTTTCGATGGGATCTATTGCAGATTGATTCTCAGTATTTAACTCAGATTGTTGTAAGGTTTCGGGTAGTGCCTGCGGACTAACCAGCAAAATTTCAGCTAGTACTTGATAAAAATATTCTGGATCGATTGGCTTAGTGATATGTGCAGTCATTCCTACTGAAGCACTCTTTTGTAAATCCTGATTCATGGCATTGGCCGTCATGGCGATAATTGGTAAGTTGCACTTTAATTCCTTACGCAGAGTCAATGTCGCTGATAACCCATCCATCTCTGGCATCTGCACATCCATTAAAATACAGTCAAAGTTGCCTTGATGTTTAAAGGCTTCAATCACCTCTAAACCATTTTCAACTAGCACGACCTCTGCATTAGTATATTTTAAGAAACCAAGTGCTACTTTTTGATTCATCTTGTTATCTTCTGCTAATAAAATACGCTTGGTGCTTAGATCTGGAACATTTTTCATTTCTGTAAAGAAAAGTGAATTATTCGGTTTTAGATTAAATGCTACTTCTTGCAACTTATTGATTAACTCGCTGGCACTAAAGGGTTTTTCAATAAAAACGCTAATGCCTAATTGATTGGCTTTATGCTGCATTTTTAGGAAGTCAAAGGCAGACAACATAATGATTTTGGGTTTATTAGCGTTAAATTCCTGATTAATAATGGCCGCTACTTCTAGACCGTCGATATCTGGCATTTTCCAATCTAGTATCAATACGTCATAAGGCTGGTGATTTGCAGCCGCAAGACGCATTTTCTTTAAGGTTTCTTGCCCGCCGTCAGCTAAATCTGACTTAATGTTTGCCTGCAGTAGGATCTCTGAGATGACTTGGCGTGACAAATGTATATCGTCTGCGACTAATACTTTAAGGCTAGAGAGTTGTTTTGATGGCGAGATAATGTGCTGAGTTTTATCCTCTTTAAGTGGCAGGGTAAAATAAAACGTGGTGCCTACACCAAGCTGGCTTTCCACCCAGATTTTGCCACCCATTAACTCAACGAGTTGCTTGCAAATGGCTAGGCCTAACCCGGTACCGCCGTGTTTGCGAGAAATAGACTCGTCTACTTGAGCGAAAGACTCAAACAATCCATCCATTTGAGTTTGAGTGAGTCCAATGCCGGTATCTTTGACTGCAAACTCTAGTACCCCTCCTTGCTCAGAGACTTTGTTTTTTACAGTGACATATACCAAACCTTCATCAGTAAATTTCACTGCATTACTGAGTAAATTAACGAGTACTTGTTGAATTCGAAACCCATCACCTTGCAAATGTATAGGCACGTCTCGAGCAATATGCTGAATGAGTTCAATATTTTTTTGGTGGGCATGTATCAATTGTAAACGAATAGCCTGACTAACCGTTTTATCCAGCTGAAAACTCGTGGTAGAGATATCTAACTTGCCAGCTTCAATTTTTGAAAAATCCAAGATGTCGTTAATAACGCCTAACAAAGAATGTGAGGCTTCATCAATTTGTCGCAAGTTGGTCATGTCGTCATGATTCACTGCGGATCGTTGCATCAACTTAGTCAAACCAGAAATAGCATTAATAGGCGTGCGAATTTCGTGGCTCATGCGTGCAAGGAAGTTTGACTTAGCTTGAGTGGCTTGTTTGAGTTCTTGTGAGTAACGATTAAGTTGCGCTCGCTGCTTGAGAGTGCGTATTAACAAAGCAACGACTATCAGCAGGGCGGCAAATACAGTCAGGGTGAAATACAGTTGATATTGATTATTCTGATCTTGAATGAGGTTCTTTTGCAGCTGTAATTCGTTTTCTTTTTGTAATAGATTAATTTCTTTTTCTTTTTCAAAGACATTGAGGCGAACATTATTTAGCGCCAACAATTGTGACTGTTTCTGGTTAAAATTCTGTTTGTATAGCTCGTTGTATTGTTTTAAATAACCAAGTTGTGCGCTTTCATCTCCTGTTATTTCTGTAAGCTCAAGGAGCTTTTCTAAAATTTGTAGGTACTGAGTTTGGTCTTTCTTCATGGCGTCCATACGAACGCTTTTCGTCAACTCGGCTATGGCCTTAGGGGTATCTCCTTGTTGATGGTAGATATCAGTTAACAGCAAAAGTCGCGGAACTTCATTGTATAAAAAGTTTACTTTTCTATCGGCTTCAATGGATTGACTAATATTTTTTAACGCTAGGTCAAAATTGCCTTGGGCAATGTTGAGCTCAGCAAGTAAGCAATATACAACGCCAATAAAGGGGTAGTCAGTTTGCTTTAATATTTTTATTGCTAAGGTGGAGTTGACTTCAGCATCGGTCAATTTGTGCAACATGGTTTGTGCCATTGCGATACGGTAAAATGCAAGTCCTTCAAAATTTTTATCGTTGTACTCTTGCGCCGCAGCAAGTTGTCGATAGGAATTCTTTAATATGGCTTGGTAATCGTTTAATGAAAGGTAAACGTTTGATAATGAGCTATAAACACTTAGAACTTTTGGGCTTTTTAATTCATTGAATAGCGCAAACGCTTTATTTAATGCTTCTATCGCAACGCCAAATTTTCCAATTGTGTCTAATATCGCGCCCTCAAGCCGAAAGGTTTCCGCTAGTTGTAGTTTATTCTCAGAAAGTTCTGCTTTTGAACGCGCCTGTAGTAACTTTTCGTACGCCGCTTCTAAATCTTGATTTAATAAATTGGCGTAGGCCCAAACATTTAAAAACGCACTTTCATTAAATGCGTCTGAATGGTTCAAAAAGAAATGTCTAAAATACTCAATTTTATCAGGGACAGCGGGGTCATTAGTTTGAATTTGTGTTCTTAATAATTCGAGTTGCTCGTTGACACTTTCATCAACCTTTGCATAAAGGCAAGTTGAAAACACAGCACAAGCTAAAAGACCGCTGATAACAACGGACTTAACTTCTCTTATTAAAGTGTTAAAGGTCAAAGTTTAATATGTGTGGACTTTGGATCCTTTTCCTGAACTTTCAAATAGTTTTTTCACCGTATCCCAATCTTTATTTTTAATCACATTAACGTCTTCATCGGTTAGACCATAAGTCTTAGCGGTGGCCACTGGATCTTTAAGATAAGCTTCTTTAAGTTCAGCATTCGAATCTAGTTCTTCTAAAAAATCAGCGAGGGACTTAGCCATCATATTTTCCTTTTAGGTTGATTAAAATAAGTACAGTTGTGAAATTAAGTATTCCGGAAACCCGTTACCTGTTCTTGAGTCAACCCCAGTTTTGCTAAACGTACCTGATGATAGTCGGGTAACCCCAACGAAGGCACCACTAGGGTTGAAATGAGTGTGGGTTTACAATTGGTTAAATTAAATAATGGGAAACGTTCAATTTTAGGGCCATACAATGGCATGGTGGCCGCTTCATACAGAATGATTTCGTGATTCGCTGGGTACATTTCCATTAAAATTTCTTGATAAAGCGTTAAGCCCGCTTTGCAGTGTTCTGCATTCAACACGCCAAGTGTGGCTTCTCCTGCTAAGCCTATTTGCCAGATAATCTGAGTCATATGCGGGTCGAGCTTATAATCACGAAATAAAAACTGAGTGGCTTCGTAAGACTGACAACCATATCGAGCCGGGTCGATACCTAAATCAGCGACCAGGCAATCTTCGGCAGAAATACCGGGCAACATTTCAGCCCGTAACCCCAATTCTTGTACTTTTTGTATTGCCCCATGGGATGGGTTAACAAATACCCCGGGGTGACCATAAAAGGCAGCACAGACTTTTTTCCCTGCTTTTACTGCGTCTACAATTCGATCTGTCATCTGTTGGTATGTAATAGCGCGAGATTTACCTGCTTGGTACAGGTCATCTAACTGCACAGTATTTGGGTTTAGTTTTTTAACCACATTTTCGGCGATAGTATTGCTGATACCCATAAACACTATGTCTGCGTTTTCAATATAACTCTGGGTTAATAGAGTCATTTGGCCCGCAACACTAATACCTGTACCAACGACTACTAAAGAGCCTAGTTGTTTTGTCAACATACAGTCCATGTTCATATTTTTGTTATATCTAACAATAACAGTACTTAGGTTTTAAGAATAGAGTGTTTATTTACCCAGTGGCGATTTTCATTCCTAAAGGTGTTTGTGATGGCAAAACATATTTTCTAACCATTGATTTACAAGAACAAGAACAAGAACAAGAACAAGAACAAGAACAAGAACAAAAACAAAAACTGGAATGCGGTCATGAATATCAATTATTACCTGTCATTGACTAACCCCCACTGTTGCTAAGCTACTCACAAGATAACCTCTTTCAATAAGTGAATATCGTGAAAATGCCGATTTAAAACAATACCGACTCAATCTATCAATATACACAGCATCATTGTTACGGATTAATCAGGGGAGTGTGTTCTTGATTTCCCTTACACATTTCTGGATTATTCTTGCATAAACTATCCATAACCTGCGCTGTTTCCAGTTCGACGTTTTTACTGATGATCCGTTTAAAGTGTTCTCGCAACCAGATTAATCCTTGGTCTCTGTCTTGGCGTTTGTGCCAAATGGTGGAAACTTGTTGGGGCATTAGTTCTAATGGGAGTTTGGTGGCTGCGATCTCTCCGGCAATGATTTCGTTAGCAACAGCAGAAATTGGGATCACGCATATCAGGTCACTACGCTTTATTAAATTGGCAACTGAAGAGAAATGATTAACCGTTACGGCAACGCGTCTGGATAATCCGTGTTGCAGCAAAACCTGATCGGTATATCCGGTGATATCGCCCGACAAGGATACCAAGAGGTGATCTGCCGCAGCGAATTCCTCTATACTGAGGTTTGCTTTTGCTAATGGGTGATCATGATTCATGATACAAATATAAGTAGGTGAAAATAAATATTCAGCTCTAAAGGTGCTTGATATCACTCCAGTTCCACCAATCACCATGTCTACTTCGGCATTTTCCAAAACCTGATCTGTATTAACTATGGTATAGGGAATGGCATGGATATTAACGCCCGGCGCTTCCTTCTCGAAAATGCAGCGTAATTCTGCCCAAACCATATCCACAACTATGTCATTTACTGCGACACGGAATGTTCGTTTGGCGGTTGCAGGATCAAAACTTTTGGGATCAACCGCTTCGGTAAGTGCAGTAAGAGGGGCACGGATCTGATTCCAGAGATTTTGTGCATGTAAGGTTGGCTGTATATTACGGCCATCTTTGACAAAGAGTTCATCTTTCCAAGCGGCTCGCATTCTGCTGACCGAGTTTGATACCGCGGGTTGTGTCATAGATAACCTATGGGCAGCTCGGGTAATTGAACGTTCGGTCATGATGGCATCAAATACCATTAAAAGGTTGAGTTCTTGTGGGCGCATAACTTGTCCAGATGAAAAATTATAACTTAATAATACATCACGTTATGAAATGTGTCATATATAAATATATAATTATATTTATGTCAAATTGAAGTCCATACTCTCGCCATTAAGATAAATGAGTTAAGCGGTTACACACATGAATACAAAATTGTCGAAAATGGTGGGTCATTTCAGTCGAACTGGACTGCTTATATTGGTCACTTTGTTTGCGAGCTTAAGTTATGCAGACACCATCAACCCTCAGGTATTGTTAGAAAAAGTCACTAAGGCTACCTTTGAGCGAATTGAATTAGAGCAAACAAACATCCAAGCCAACCCGGATCAACTACGAGTAATAATAGAGCAGGAGTTGATGCCCCATATTGATCATAAATTTGCTGCGTTTAAAGTGTTGGGTAGTCAATTTAGATCTGTACCTAAAGACAAAATTCCTGAATACGTAGACGAATTTAGGGAATATTTGGTGTCTAACTTTGCCGTAGTATTATCAAGTTATGGCGGCCAGGAACTGCTTTTTGAACCTGTTAAAAGTGCTGAAAATCAAGATGATATGACTGTTAAGGCTATTATTAGAAAGGCCGGTAACCCAGATATACGCATTAGCTTTAAGTTACGTAAAAACAAAAAAACGCAAGAGTGGAAAACTTACGATCTAGTGGCAGAAGGGATCAGTTTGTTATCCAGCAAACGCAATGAATTTGCCTCTATAATTCGCCAACAAGGAATAGAAGCGGTAATAGATGTAATGCGAAGCAAAAATAACAAACCTTTGAATATTGCTTCAAATTCTAACTAGGTTTTTCATCGCTAGTTGATGGCCAAGCACTCTTTTTGAAAGGGATTTCACGCACTCTTAGTGCGCTCAAAAATGTCCTGTCGTTAAAGAGTGTTGCGGCTATTTAGTGTTCTCTAGTGATTCATTTATTCAAACAAGAAATCTAGCTGTGACTGTAACGCTAGACCTAGATGAACCCTGCTACCTTAATATCTTAAATAACTCCTCCAAACTAAAACGATTAAAAGTCGCCTTCTATGCACACGCCTCTCTGTATTCAATAGGGCTATAGGTTAGGCGACATGTCTTTTAAAAAATCACTTATTCCCGAGTGAAAAAATTTAGCGAATATTGAGTTTGTGGATAGGGATATGTTTGACTGTTTTATGGGTTTTGCTGTTATTTTGTGAGAGCTTGCGCCACTCAAAAGATTGAAAAAAGTGACAAACAACTTCTCACATTTACAAACGTCTTCTATATATAAATGCTACGTTAAGTCATTTGATAGGGCAATGCTGCATCGTATTGTTGTAGGAACAAATTATTCTTAACATTATTAATGTAAAAAAACTCAGCATGTTAGTTTGCTTTTATGGCTGTTTTTTTTATTGCCTAGCTATATCTGCCAGTGAGACCTTAGCAGATACACTTGATGTCATAGAAGTGACGGCGCAAAAGCGTATTCAATCAGTTCAAAATATTCCCATTTCCATTACGGCACTTTCTGCAGAAACCTTAGAATCAGTCACTATTCATCAGTCTTCAGAAATAGCGACTCTGATCCCAAATGTGAACAGTACCCGTTCGATAAGTGGTATGAGTAATTTTTATATACGCGGTGTGGGAATGGACGGATTTAATCTTTCTTCTGTTGCAGCAGTGGGGATTTATGTCGATGACGTCGCCATTTTTAATCCTATGTTGGCTAATTTCACCTTGTTTGATATTGATAGAGTGGAGGTGCTCAAAGGCCCACAAAACACGCTCTATGGTAAAAATACCACAGGTGGTGCAATTAATTTTATAACAAATAGACCTCTCAAGGATGAATTCACTAGCGGCTATGGTCAGGTCACTTTAGGCAATAACAGCCAGGTTTTTGCTAAAGGCGCTTTTTCTTCTAATGTCAGCGAACAACTTAGTTTCAGATTGGCTGGTTTTTCCCATCACAGAGATGGTTTGGTCAGCAGTGAAATAGAAGGCAATAACACTGAATTTAACGATATAGATCAGCATGGGATACGGTTGCAACTGGCTTATCAATTAGCAAAAAATATAAGCTTAACGGGCAATTTATACGGTGGTAAACAAAGGCAAATAGCTGAAGTTAAAACCCCAATTAACGCTGTAAGTGCTGAGGGTCTCATTGATTTAGACGACCATGACTTGTCTAAAAATCACTCTTCGATCATCAATCCACCTAATGATATCGATGCCTTAGGTGGTTACTTTAAAGTTAATTTACAGCAGGATAATTATATATTTAACGGTATATCCTCTTTTGAAAACGTTAAGTCTAAACGAATGGATGATTGGGGCAGTCAACATTTAGAATCCAGTGTTTATCAGTCGTTAATCTATAACTCCACAGATACTGCTTCTGTTTCACAAGAATTTCAGTGGCAATCGAATTCGCAACAGCCATTACAGTGGATCGCTGGGGTACTTTACAATGATGAAAAGGGGGATTTATTACAAGCTGCGTTAATTGATCCTGCAGGCCCTGGTCGACCTGATGATAATATTGAGGATGCCGGTATTGGTCCTATGTTTGACAGAGGCGCTTGGGTTGAACATAAAAGTCAAACTTTCTCAGCATATACACAATTCATTTATGAGCTTAAGGAAAAACTCAATGTCACCACTGGGTTTCGCTGGACAAGACAAAAATTAACACCCACAGTAAATTCTGTTGGCATGATGATGGATCTTGCAGGCCAAGAATACCCCTTAGGTAGTTTAGGTTGGCTTAGTTTAGGCAATGAAGATTTTGATCGTTTTTCTGATTATTTGGGATTTGATAGAGCCAATCGCTTTATTGAGGCAAACGGTGGTTTTCCTGCTTCAGCGCAAATAGACGAGCGGTTTAATGAATGGGGAGGCAAGTTTGCATTGGACTACCGTGTATCCCCAAATCTGATGATTTACAGTGCTTTGTCTCGGGGATTTAAGATGGGCGCGGTTAATTCCAACCCGACAACCACTGCATATCAAAGCTTACTTGATAAAGTGGTTAAGCCTGAAACCTTAATCACCACTGAGATAGGTTTTAAAACGGACCTATATAATAAATCTCTACGTATCAATGCTGCCGTTTTTAAAAATCTATGGCAGGATTATCAATTTTTCTTAGTCTACAATCCAGGTAATCCCGCTGATTTATTTGCGTCTTTAGTGAATTTACCAGAGGCTGAGTCTCTAGGTGCTGAGTTGGATCTAAGCTGGAAAATATCACCATCATTACGGGTTAATTTAGGCATCGGCTGGTTAGATAGCGAGATAACTAACGGCAATCTAGATACCACAGGTATTCCTGAAGACAATATCGCGGGCTTTCAAAGCCAAGTGATAACAGGAAACACGTTAACCAATACACCTAAATGGAGTTATAGTGTTTTTGCGGCTAAAAATTATCAATTGAATCATAGTGATATAGAGCTGAGTTTTCACTACGCCTATTTCGGTAAACATAACCATCAGTTGGCTGGTAGCAATAGTGAAATATGGATTAATAATTTTTCAGAGAGTTCTACTGCTATATTAACGGTTAACGCATTATGGATATTTGGTAACAATAGAGAATATCAACTTGCATTTTGGGCTAAAAATCTAACAGATGAACAATATTGTAGTGAACGATCTGTCGCTCCAGGCGCCTCGCCAGAAATTACTCGGTTGTGCGCCCAAGGTGAGTCAAGATCTCTTGGTCTAACTGGGAGGATAAGATTTTAAATGTCTATGAAACAGAAACTAAACAGTTTGATATTTACAAATACTAAGTACTACCCTTGGATAGTCTTAATAATTGGTATTATGTGTTCTGTATTCATGTATCAATCGGCGGTCACTAAAGAAAAAAGTATCACCTTAGATAAATATCAACAACGAGCAAAAATTTACGCCAAAGATATTGAAGCTGAATTCCAACGTTCATTTTTTCAAATATCCTCAGTTGCGAATCTTTTTACTTCTTCCAGTTGGGTTAATTATGCGGAATTTTCGGAGTTTGTTAACAGGGTTTTTCCGGAGTTTCCAGAGGGCAGGCGGGTATCCTCTATCTATCGATTTCCTGCTGAAAAAATCAATGATGTCATCACTAAATTTAGAGAAAACCCCGAACCTCAATATAGCAATTTTTCAATTTTTGATTTTACGCCTCCAAAACAATTTTCGCCGGCCACTATAGTCGATGGTCACTATTCAGTATTAAGTTACACCTTTCCTGAGATTACTGACCAATCCTTTATCGGGCGAAATATTTTGCGAGAGTCTCCTATAGGCCCGTTAATTTTTCCAGTCATTCAGAATCAAACCCCCGTCATTTCTGACTTTTCTAAACCAATAAAAGGCATAACAACAGAGCCATTTATTCTTTATGTGCACCCTATTCTAACCAAAGAAACAGCAAACGCGGATACGCCAGAGACCAAAGGTTTAATTGTTTCTAGTCAGTATATTTCAAGTTTATTTATACAGAATGTCACTGGCGGGGAAGCTGGAAATTTTACTTATTTACTTAAAGATCAAAGTAACAATTTTTATCACTACCCTGATAAGCAATTACTAGAATCGGGAGATATCAAGCAACCTAAGATAAGTTTTACTTTTCCCATACAACTAGTGAATAATCGATTCGAATTAATTATCACGCCCCTTGACCAAAAGCTGGAAAATCCCGACAGCTTATTATTTGAATTATTTATCGCCGGAGTTTTATTAACTTTTGCCCTTACTTTTATTGTTCATTCATTATTATCGATTCAAAGTAACTTAACCCTAGAGGTTGAGCGTAAAACCTCCGAACTGGTTAAGCAAAAAAATCAGTTAATTAATAAAAATAAGCAGTTAGCTACAGCAGTTGAAGAAGCAAAAGTCTCTGAGAATGCAAAGACTGAGTTCTTGGCCAATATGAGTCACGAAATAAGAACACCGTTAAATGGCGTAATAGGGTTAAGCGGATTATTAAAACAAACAAAACTGGATAATGTACAACGGGAATACCTCGCAAAATTAACTTTTTCTGGTAAACATTTATTAACTGTAATCAATGATATTTTAGATTTTTCTAAAATTGATTCCGGCAATATCATCTTAGAGCAAAAAGCATTTTCAATTCACAGCGTGATAGACAACCTTAAAGTGTCATTTGATGAACAAGCCAAAGCAAAAGGTATTCGCTTTACTATCAAACTAGAGGGTGTGTTTTACCCTGATTTAATTGGAGATGTTTTTCGTATCAATCAAGTTTTGATTAATCTTTGTGGTAACGCCCTCAAGTTCACAGAAAGCGGTGAGATTGAAGTGATTATTTCCATGGAAAAGGTGCCATTTTCTGAGCAAGATTTTAAGGTGAAATTTAAAATTTCCGATACTGGTGTCGGTATGGAAGAAAGTGATATCAAACATTTATTCACCAAGTTTAGCCAAGCAGACACCTCTACTACTCGAAAATATGGTGGCACTGGCCTAGGGTTGGCAATTAGTCAAAAACTTTGTCATACAATGGGTGGGGACATCAGTGTTACGAGTCGTAAAAATGTAGGCAGTAGTTTTACCGCCTCGATGCTTTTACAGGTCAATAAAAACGTACTGATTAGCACTGGTGAGCATGACTATATTCCAGGTAATGTGGATATTCTTGTTGTTGATGACAACCCTATTGCACTAGAAGTGTTATCAGATTTTTTTGTCAATATAGGTGTGAGGCCTATTGCTGTGCTTAGCGCTGAAGAGGGATTACTGGCATTACAAAATAAAGAGTATGACATAAAAGTACTAGTTACGGATTGGACTATGCCAATCATGGATGGCGCGAGTTTTATTAAAGAAGTCAACAAATTAGATTTATTATCAGCACCCAAAATTATAATCATTTCAGCCTACGAAACCTCGATAATAGAAAATACTAAAGAACTGCTGAACATTGATTATGTGTTAAGTAAGCCTTGTCCTTCTGACATCTTATTCAACACTATTGAGCAATGTATTACTAATAGTAAGGTGACGGATACGTCGGTAAACCTAGAGGCTACGCTAGAAAACGTGCATGTATTGGTAGTTGAAGATAATGAAATAAATCAAATTGTAATTAACCATTTATTAGTCGAAAAAGGGGCGATTGTTACTCTTGCTCATCATGGTAAAGAAGCCATTGATTTACTTAACCAAGACAATGATTTTCAAATTATATTAATGGATATTCATATGCCTGAAATGGACGGAATACAGGCAACTAAAGTCATTCGAGCACACCCTGACCCTAAAATTTCGCAGCTTCCTATCATTGCACTATCGGCTAACGTTCTTGAAAAAGATGTGGCCATTTACCTTGCAGCTGGCATGAATGCCCATAGTGGAAAACCCGTTGATATTGATGTACTGATGGCAACTATGGCACCCTTTATTCAATCGTGATTAAAATTAGTTTCTAGGGGTATTTAAACAACAAAAGCAGTGACTTCTATTTAGACGTCACTGCTTGGATTTAACTTTTGACAGTTGCTTTTTCAACTGACTTTTTTGTGGGTTTTTCAGTCGATGTTTCAGAAGGGAGTGCAACCGCTGTGCTTTCACTAAGGGCAAGTAATTCTTGGTGTGCATCTTTCATATACTGCGCCAGTTCGTGTATGTCGGGCATCAATTTCTGACAAGAGATTAAACCAAAGTCGAGCCAACCGTTGTAGCTTTGCAAGGTAATATTCAGTCCCATTCCGTGATAAGGGATCGAGACTGGGAAAGTACTGATTTGCTTAGCACCTGCAAAGTACAGGGTAATGTTAGGTCCGGTAACATTAGAAATCAAAACGTTAGCAAAGGGTGGCACGGCATTGACGACTCTGGTTCGCGTCAGTGTTGAGGCTAAGCTGCTCATTAGCCAAGGCGCACCAATCGAAGGGAAATCAGTCGGCATGATGGCTTTTACATCAGACATCAATGATTTGGTGTGGGTCGAGGAGGCTTTGATTGCTTGTAGCCTTTCCAGTGGATCTTTAATGGTAGTCGCTAGGCTCATTCGGGCTATTGATACTTGATTGCTCAGCTCGGTGTTGCCTTCAGGTCTAACACTGACAGGAATGGCCGCCAACAAAGGCTCCGCTGGATAAAATCCCTCATCAGCAAAATAACGCAACATGCCTTCCCCTGAGATAGCCATAACGACGTCATTGAGGCTGACATGGTTGATTTTAGCGATTTTTTTAGTTTCGGAGTATGGAATGGAAAAGCGCGCAAAACTACGTTGATTGGTAATAGTCGCGTTGAGCGGAGTTTTCGGCGCAAGCCAATTTAAACGCTCGGCATTACTGCCGTCGGGCGCTTTAGCCGGTTTAAACATATCAAAGGCTTTAAGTGTTAACTTTGGCAGGTTTTTGGTCAATTTAATGGATTGGCTGACGTTGTGCATCACCCCTGAGGCAGTGAGTTCGGCAATACCGTAGTTATCACCCCTAGTTGATTCTCTGCGGCGTTTACGTTTATTCGGGGCACGGGGCACGGCAGAGATATCCATAATGGCTTCCATTAACACTTGCCCACCCATACCGTCGAGCGCTGCATGGTGCATTTTAGAATAGAGTCCCACATAGCGGGTGCCCTTAGGTAAGTCATCGGGAACAGGTAAACCATCGAGAATATGCATTTCCCACAAAGGGCGGCTGCGATCCAATAAACTAGAATGTAATCGCGCTACCAGTTTATCTACGTTTGCACGTGTTGCTGGGGGCGGAACAATGACATGGCGAATGTGATAATCAATATCGATAGCTTCGTCCATCACCCATATAGGGTTGGCAATATCGAATGGCATATTAATAAGCTTACGCTGAAAAATAGGGGCCATGTGCATACGGTTTTGGATGTGAGTACGCACATCATCCATAAAATTTCCTGAATATTCAGGAGGCAGCTCCATAATACTCAGGCCGCCAACATGCATAGGCGTTTCAGGTGATTCCAAGTGTAAAAAGGCCGCATCTAAGCCGCTTAGGTGATCCATTGCGTTTCCTTCAGGTTATTGAAAAACGATAAGTATCTTGGTTTTGGAAGTGTTAGTTTTTGGCACAAAGACCTTAACCCCCAAAACGCTGCAATAACAATAATGTCAACTGACAACCTCATGATTCAAATAACTCAATGCAATTGCACCGCGCTCTGTTGTTTCATGTTCTAGCGACAAATCTAATGTAGCACAGTCAAATGCAGTAAGTACAAGAGTCACTGCTCATGCCAGTGCTGCGTTCACCAAAAAAATATAGGCGAATTAAGTTTCTCCTATTCAAGAAGCTGCTGTAGTCCTCACATCAAGCATTTTTAACCTACACACCATGACATTATTTTCACTATAAATGGATCTAATATTTATACCTCCTGGACTGCTTTGAAATCTCACTTTTTATAAAACGACCAAGTTAACCGAGGTTTATTGTGTCCTAGTAAATAATATTTAACCAATTTAAATTAATAAAATGTTGTTTAAATTATTTTATATGGGTAATATTATTTTGACTTAGGCAAATAAGAAAGCAAAATGAATAATCAATATCTGGCAATTTACGATAATAAGGTGGTTTCAAGGGGCTCACTTGAAGACATCATTTATCAGGTAAAAGCGTTACAAACTCCAATCGAACCTTTGGTATTCGAGCAACAAAGTTGCCAAAGAATTGACTTTAGTTGGCACGGCGATGCGGCCACAGTGTTAAAGGCAGCTACTGGCGGGAATACAACGGCTAATAAACGGGGGCGACCCAAACTCGGTGTTAAAGCAAAAGAAGTGACTTTATTACCCCGTCATTGGGAGTGGTTATCTACTCAAAGGGGAGGGGCTTCGGCGGCATTGCGGCGCTTAATTGATGAGGCTCAAAAAAATGCCTCAACGGAAGACGTGATATGCACTAAACAACAGCAATTAGATAAATTTATGCTGACATTTTTGGGAGATGAACCGGGCTTTGAAGAAGCAAGTCGTGCCTTATATCGTAACAGTAAAGTCAGCTTTGAAGCGGCGATTGCGACATGGTCTAGCGATATTAAAGAGTTTGTTATGGCCAAGTTTATGGCTATTTCAGATTTACATAGTGGCGCAACACCCACATGACAGAGTCATCTAAAAGCAACCGTTTTCTGAATGCGCCTTTGCCTTTGGTTTTTTTTAAAACGGCTGCACCTATCATTTTGATTATGTTGGTAAATGGTTCGTTTTCATTGGTCGATGCGTATTTTCTTGGCGTGTTTGTAGGTGCTGACGCGTTAACCGCTGTTACTTCTATGTTTCCAGCTTTTATCATGATTGTGGCTTTGTCTACTTTAGTTTCTAATGGTTTTGCAAGTTTGATGGCGAGGCAGTTAGGGGCTGGAGATCGCGCTAATTCGGTAGAAACTTTTTCCCAAGCCATAAGTTTGTCTTTAGTAGTGTGTGTGTTGTTGATTGTTTTATTTTCTATGGGAGGGAAGGCATTAGTCGCATCGGTGAGTAATGATGTCACTGAGATTGCAGCTATGAGCTATAGCTATATTGCAATTTTGGTTTTTTTCTCGCCCTTGGTCTTTATTTTAAGCATAAATGGAGACAGCTTACGGTGTGAAGGTAAAGTCGCATTTATGGCCTTTATCTCTCTTTTTTCGGTGCTGTTAAATGGGCTATTTAATTATTTGCTGATTGTAGAAATGAATTGGGGGGTACAAGGTTCAGCTTATGGCACTGTTTTGGCACAGGCCATGTCACTGCTAATCATCTATTTCTATCGTAAGTACCAGCCAAGTGACCTTGAACTTCAGGTTATTCGATTTTCAAAATCACGACAGCATTGGTCGCGGTTTTTAGCATTAGGTGCGCCATCTAGCTTAAATTATATAGGTTTAGCCCTATCGTCGGCAGCAATTCTATATAGTTTGCAAAGCTGGGGAGCCGAAAATTATACCTCCACAGTAGGCGCCTACGGCATTATCACGCGTTTAATGACCTTTATCTTTTTGCCTCTTTTAGGTTTGAGCATGGCCTTTCAAGCAATAGTGGGCAATAACTTTGGGGCAAATGAGCTAGGCAGAGTGAATGCAAGTATCAAAATTGCGTTAGGTGTGTCTTTTATTTACTGCCTTTGTTTACAGCTTATTGTTTTTAGTTTTAAAGGCGAATTAGGCGCACTCTTTGTCAGTGATCAAGTTGTTATTAGCGAAGTGATTCGAATTTTGCCTTTGACCATCTTAGCGCTTTTTTTAGTTGGGCCGCAGATGATGGTTAGTATGTTTTTTCAAGCAATTGGTGATGCAAAGCGGGCTGGTATTTTAGGCATAATGAAAACCTATGGGTTTTCATTACCTTTGATTTTTATTCTGCCTTTTTTCTTTGACGAATGGGGAATATGGTACGCGGCGCCTAGTACTGAGTTGTTAGCCTTGTTGTTGACTGTTTTAGTGTTAAGTTATCGGAATAAACAAGCCAACATGAGTTTTGGTTTGTTTTTTAAAGATAATTAGTAACGGCTATCAGACTTGTAATTGAAAACAATATGTCAGTCTTATATTTATTGACGCACATCTTGTATGATTTGCTGAGATTACCCTAACTTTTAAATAAAAGGGCGACAGATGCCTACTGTAGGTTCCAGTAAACTCAATGTGTTGGTGGTTGATGACCGAGTAGATGTGCGTATTAGTGCGCGCTTTGTACTTGAAGACAACCATTATCAAGTCACCGAAGCTGAAAGTCCCGCTATGGCAAAGGAGTTAATCAAACAGCAACAGTTTGATCTAATACTTCTGGATATGAATTATTCTCGTGATACCACCTCTGGTGAGGAAGGCTTAGAGTTATTGAGCTGGTTAAATAAGGCTGAGTTAGGTATTCCCGCGATCGCCATGACCGCTTGGTCTAACGTCGAATTAGCTGTAAAAGCCATGCAATTGGGTGCCGGAGACTTTCTTGAAAAGCCCTGGAAAAATCAACGCTTACTGCAAGTGGTGGCGCAACAAATCAAAGTGAGTGGTCTTAAAAAACAAAATCAAAAACTGCAGCAACGATTAGAGAATACTGAGATAGAAAAAGGTGATTATCAATGGCTTTCGCCATGTATGGACGAGCTGATGCAGCAGATTCATAGTGTCGCGGGTGCCAATGTTGCCATATTGCTTACCGGTGATAATGGGACAGGTAAAAGCCAATTGGCCAGTTACATTCATGCACAGTCACAGGTGAGTAGTGGGCCATTTATTGCCGTTAACATGGGCGCCATTTCAGAGTCTTTATTCGAAAGTGAAATGTTTGGGCACACCAAAGGTGCCTTTACTGATGCCAAGTCTAGTCGCATCGGCCGCTTTGAATTGGCTAAAAATGGGACCTTGTTTTTAGATGAAATTGCCAATATTCCTTTATCACAACAGGCCAAACTATTACGGGTATTAGAAACCGGTGAATACGAGGTGCTAGGCTCTAGCCAAACTCAATTTACTTCAATACGTATGATCAGCGCGACTAACGGCAATTTTAAAGAGTTGATTGAAAAAGAGTTATTTCGTGAAGACTTATTTTATCGGATCAACACCATCGAATTTAGAGTGCCATCCTTAAAAGAGCGTACTTTAGATATTGTTCCTTTGGCGGAACACTTTATTGACATGTACTGTAAGAAGTACACAAAACCTAATATTACACTGAGTCATGACGCTATGAGTGCTTTGCAAGATTATCACTGGCCAGGCAATATTCGAGAGTTGAGTCACCTAATGGAAAGAGCGGTTTTATTATGTCGGGGTGACACTTTATCTGTTGGTGATCTCAATATAAGATCCAGCCAAGAGGTCGATTCAGTAAGCACTAACTTACCTATGATGACCTTAGAAACCGCTGAAAAGCAGCTTATTACTCAAGCCCTTAATCAAGTTGACCAGCACGTACCTAAGGCCGCAAAATTGTTGGGCCTCACAAAATCCTCACTTTATCGAAGATTAGAAAAATATGCCGATCTTCAGAAGTAACAGTTTAAGCGTTTACCTTTTTACTGTTTTAGCTTGTTTTTCGTTACTGTCGTTGTTGTTACTGTGTTGGATTTTAGTGTCTGCACAGTGGCAAGCGTGGAATATTGGTTTGACCTTAGTTGTGGTCAGTTTGTTTTTATTATTGGTGGTAATGCGTGTCAAACATAGGGTGATTTCGTCTTTTGACCGCGCGCTGTTACATATCGAAGCAGTCAAAGTGGAAGATTATAATCAGTACGCTAAGTCTGAGTTTAAAGAAGGGGTCACTGCTCACTTTCATGATGAGCTGACTATGCTCAGTAAACAAATGCAGACCCATAAATCTCAATATGATCAACATGCTTTACTCTTGTATCAACTGATAGATCAATTGGACACACCTATGTTGGTGTTTAATCAAAAACAAAAGTTAAGCTATGCGAATGCCGCTTTTTCGAGTTTATTTGGGCAACCATGGCAAATGTATCGCCTTGCTTCGCCTAAATTACTCGGGTTAGTTTACACTGACAAAGGCTGGCAATTACCGAGTCAAGATCAGCAGTGGCATGTGAGTCAAAGTGAATTTATTGACAGTGGTGAACGCCATCAATTACTGGTATTTACTAATATTGACTCAGCTATTCGTGCTAGCCAGTTGAATGCTTGGCAGCAAATCATCCGTGTTATGGGCCACGAAATTCGTAATTCACTTACACCCGTATCTTCCTTGGCTGAAAGTCTAGCGAGTAAGTCCGTTTCAACCAGAGATCAACAGGCATTAGCGGTAATTTCCGAGCGATGCCATCATTTGCAAGATTTTGTTAATCGATACTCCTCTTTGTCACAAACTTTGGCTCTGGATATCCAAAAAATTCACGTCCCTGTGTTTACGGAGCGTCTAAATGCTTTGTTTTCCCAACATAACCTGACTTTTGTAAATAAGACGCAATGGCTTTGGGCAGACCCCACTTTTATTGAACAAGTATTTATCAACCTATTCAAAAATGCCTTTGAAGCAGAGGCCACAGAAGTCAAAGTGGAAATCAAAGAAAAGGCGCAACAATCTTTGATTAAAGTCGTTGATAACGGTCATGGCTTGGCGAATACAGACAACCTATTTGTGCCGTTATTTACCACAAAACAACAAGGGCAGGGAATAGGCCTCACTTTTTGCCGCAACATTGTTGAACAGCATGGCGGTACCATTGATATTAAAAATAATATAGCGCCTCAAAAAGGAATGACAGTTACGCTGGTCTTGCCTGTATTACACAATACGGATACCTAAAAATACTAGAGTGTATTTTTTGAGGAGTAAAGTTGGATGCTAATGGTAAGTATTAGCCTGCGAAATGTGTTCTAGGCCATAGTTCCAATATGCCATCTGAGTTAATGGTTTGTAAGTGCCCTTGCTCGTTAATACCCCAATCAAGTAAATGGGTGCCTAAAGTTACTATCTTTAATTGCCAATGGCTGAGCATTTTCCCGGAGTGGCTGTCCCACAACCAGATGTTTTGTTTTGTTGAGGCCGTGAGTAATTTTGTATTATTGTCGACAAATAAGGCTTTTTTCAAAAATAACCAGTCATGTTCAATATCTAATTCGGTAATCACTTTATCATCACCTCGAGTCCATATCTTTTGTGAGTATAAGTTGTCAGCCGCAAACATGAATTTCTCAGATACGGCTAAAGCCATCACTCTATGAGGTAATTGTTTCTCGTCCACTAGTTTACCATCTGTAGCTTGCCAAAAAGCGATGCTACCGTCTGTGCTGGCAGACCAAATCTCCATTGAAGACTGGTAAATTAATTGGGACACGGGTCCGGTATGCATGGCAAATTTAGAATGTATACCTTTATGTAAATCGAAGAATAGAATGCCACCGTCTGACATGCCCACCAAAACAATATCACCTAAATCATGAAGTTGAATAACAGTAACTGTTGCGTCGTCTAAGAAGCTATGTACATCCCATTGACTTGTAGCTTGGTCACTGTCCACGTCGTAAATAGCGATTTGAAACTTACCAGCAATAGCGAGTCGTTGGCTATTATTAGAAATTGCTGTGTGATAAGCATTGAAAGGTGTTGACCAAGTTTTCACAACTGAGCGGTTCTGGTTATTCCAAAGGGTAAGGTTATTAACGTCCAGTAGGGCTGTATAATGACCGTTTTTTGAGAGCTTTCCATCTACTACTTTACTTTGAGTATACTGATATTGAAACTCAGATTTCACAATAGCATCGGGTTGGCTACAACCTAGCAAAGTTAAGGCTAGGGTCAATAAAGTATAAGTGTAGAATATTTGGTTCGACGTCATTTAATGCATTTAGATTGCTGTATGAATGTGGAGATAGCTTGCCATACAAAGGGTGTTTGCAGAACAAAAAAGCGTATCTACCCTATCCATACTAGGCTGGCAGTGGTTGCCACTGTAGTTGAGCGGATTGACTTCACACCTACTTGAACTTCACATTTTTTTCGCCCTCAGTACATTTCGATATCGGACTATCCTAGTCCGATATCGGACTGAATATATGCATTAAACATTTCTTTGTTTTTAAGTGTATGAATAGTAAGCACTTTTGTTTTTGGCACAACTCTTGTAGCAGTTAGGTTATTGAAACCGAAAAATAATTGAGTTGCCAATAAAATGGACGTAGTAAAAACCAAAAAATCCTCATCTCTTAAACTCACTAAAAGTAATTTATTGATAGCTTTGATCGCCGTGATTGGGGTACTGGTCTATGTTGCTGTGACCAAAAACGCAGCTGTGTCTGTGGACAGAGAAAGCCTGATAATTGAGTCGGTTCAGCAAGGTGATTTAGAAGTTATCATTGAGGGATACGGCACCTTAACATCTGATAAGCAGCAACTAATTACTTCATTTTCATCCGCTACGGTGAAAGAGATAGTACTCAAGCCCGGTGCCCAAGTCAGTGCTAACAGTGTGATAGTACGTTTAGAAAACCCAGAGTTAGTACTACAAGTTGAAAATGCACAACAAGAGTTAATTCAGGTGCGAGCTAATTTGCGTCAATTGAAACTCAATAATCAGCGTGAAATCCTCAACGAAACGGCAAACTTGGCGGAAATTACCGCGCGTTTTGATACTGCGTCACTAAAACGTGTTGCAGAAGAAAAATTAGTGAAACAGGGCATAGTGTCGCAACTGACGTTCCAGCAATCAGTCTTAGATGAAAAACAACTTAAACAACGAATTGCTATTCTAAAACAACGTATAGAGCAGCTTAAATTGGTGCACCAAGAATCGGTCAATATTCAGCATGAGCGGGTAAAACAACAGCAAGGGCGGTTAAGTATCGCAGAATCACGTTTAGATAAATTAACCGTAAGAGCCGGTTTTGCTGGGGTGTTACAACGCTTATCTGTTGAGCTAGGACAGAGTCTCGCCGCAGGACAGGAAGTTGCTTTAATAGGTAGCGTGACTGATTTGATTGCACTGATTCGTGTACCCCAAAGCCAAGCCCAGCTAATCACAGTAGGTAAAGTCGCCATTATAGATACCCGCCGAGACAAAATTGAAGGTGTGGTGAGTCGTATTGATCCTGTTGTTGATAACAATACCGTAGAAATTGAAATAGCCTTGCCTGCTTCTTTGCCAGCTAGCGCTAGGCCACAACTTAGCGTAGACGGAGTCATCATTGCCGACACCTTACAAAATGTGGTTTTTATCAAACGACCTGCTGGTGCTAAGGCAAATGTTAGTGCTTCTTTATACCGATTAAATGCACAGGACAATGCCAGCTCTCAAGAGTTACGTTTTGGCGCACAAGCCGGACAATTTATGCAAATTTTGTCGGGCGCATCGGTAGGTGAACAATTCATTATTTCTGATTTGTCGAATCTTCAAACGACCAGTCAAAGCATCAACATTAACTAACAATAATTAATAACCTAAAAAACAAATTACAGACAATTAAAGGACAGTACTTATGAGCGATATTAAAATTCAAATGAAAAACATTTCTAAAATTTTTGAAACAGATGAGCTTGAAACCCATGCCCTAAAGAATATCGATATCACTATCAACTCAGGTGATTATGTATCGATTTCAGGCCCTTCTGGTTGTGGTAAGTCGACTTTGTTATCCATTTTAGGGTTGTTGGACATGCCTTCTGGTGGCGAATATTTTATCGAAGGCACCAATGTGACAGATTTGTCTCTAGATGAAGCGGCGGAAATCCGTAACAGCAAAATTGGTTTTATCTTCCAGTCATTTAACTTGATTGATGAATTATCAGTCTTCGACAATGTGGCTTTACCTTTACGTTACAAAACCAAAGTACCCAGCGAAAAAGAGATTTCGGACCGAGTGCATGAGTGTCTAGAATTAGTCGACATGAGCCATCGCACTAGCCACAAACCCAATCAGCTTTCTGGTGGACAACAACAGCGTATCGCCATTGCACGTGCCCTTGTGGCTAACCCAGCCATTTTGCTGGTGGATGAACCGACAGGAAACTTGGACTCTAAAAGTGGCGATCAAGTGATGGACGTTTTGGAAAAACTCAATGACAGTGGCACCACTATTTGTATGGTGACACATGACCCGCGTTATGCCGATATGGCCAACATTCAGCTTAAATTATTAGATGGTTCAATCTTAACCACTCCAGAGTTGCAGGAGGCGGTATGAGCCAGTTTCTCTACCAGCAAAAACAAGCTTGGATGAGCCTTAAAAAAAAGGTGGGCTTTGTGGCTACTGTTGTGACCACTATGGGCACCACTTTAGGGGCTTTGCTATGTATTTTAACCTTAGGGTATCTATTGATTGTTGAACCCTTACCTTATCCTGAGCAAGAAAAGCTCTATAAGGTTAATCATGCCATTGGAGACAGCTCAGGGGAAACCAATGCCACGGCATTTACTTATCCAGGTTTAATCCACCTATACAAAAATCAACAGGTGTTTGATAGCACCGCATTGATTCAATATGGCGAGGATGTCCTCACATCTTTGCCTAACCAACCCACTCTAAGTACAGGTTATGTCACCCCTGAATGGTTTGCATTATTAGGTGCAGATATGCAGATGGGCCGAGCGTTTGAAGAGACAGAGGCATTGGATACTTTTAATCCAGTGGCAGTGATCAGTTACCAAACCTGGCGAGACGAATTTGCATCTGCTGCAGATATACTTGATAAAAAAGTGTCATTTAGTGGTGTGAGCTTTCGAGTCATTGGGGTACTAGGTGAAAACTTTGTGGAGCCGCAAATCAGACAAACTGGGCGTAATGTGGGTATGTGGTTTCCTTGGGATTATAACCTTGATGCACGTATGAAAGAGCGTTGGGGCAATATTAGTGGTGCTTTGACTTTTGTGGGCAAACTCAAAAACACATTGACCGCAGCACAAGCAGAACAAATCCTGACTCCTTTAGTGAGTGACACTTGGGTAGAGAATGTCGCGTCAATCCCCTTCTTTAGCGGTTGGTCTATCAAAATGAAACTTGAATCGCTGCAAATAGCTATTGTGGGTGACAGTCAAAATACTGTTTATAAATTGTTAGCTGGGGTAGTGGGGTTGGTTTTAATTGCCTTTGCCAATATCGCTAATTTGTTTATGTCACGCACCGCCGAACAGCAAAGACAATTAGCTATATATGCGGCTCTTGGGGCAAAAAAATCCCATCTGTTTCGTGGTTTATTGGCTGAGTCAGGCTTGTTGATGGCGCTTTCGTTATTGGTTGCACTAGTCGTCGCGTCTTTGGGGTTTTCTATTTTAAAAGCAAACTTAGCAACTGAGTTACCCCGTGTTAATGAGCTAGGTGTTAACTATATAACCTTTATTGCTTCGATAATTTTGGCGCTGGCATTTGCGCTTTTATTTGCTTTTCTAAGTAGCAAAATGATTAATTACCGTGCCCTAAATTCTATGTTGCAAGCCAGTGGTAAAGGTACAGGTGTACAGGTGTCTAAGCGTTTTAGGCAAGGGCTGATTGTAAGCCAGGTGGCGATTGCAACAGTATTGGTTTTTGCCAACATCACCTTGTTTAAAGAAGCGGTTAGCACTATCAATCAACCCACTGGTTACGATGTGCAGAATATGCAACAACTGAGTTTATCAGTGTCAGCACCAGAATTTCCCCCTGTGGAAGAAGTGGCTGCCACTATGACTGAACTTAAGAAAATACTATTAGAATTACCTGAAGTAGAGAGTATTTCGCAATCTGGTTCTGTTTTGAACGGCTTTGGTTTGTGGGCTTTAAATGCAGTCGCATCGGGTGAAAATTTCACACCTGAAAGTAAAAGTGCCAGCCACCATTATTTTCAAATGTTTAACCAAGAATTACTTGAAGGCGATGACTTTAGTGAAGCTGATGTGAAAGACCGAGCGCGGGTAATGATAGTCAACGATGTGTTTGCCAAGCGACTTAATCCTGAAGGCAGTGCATTAGGATTTCAGCTTTCCTCTGGTCCAGGTGATGAGCCTTTCACCATTATCGGTATAGTGAAAGGCGTAAAAATGCCGGCTCAAACGGAGATCCCAATGCGGGTTTATACGCCATCATCTTTAAGCACTGCGCAAATGACCCTGAAATTACGTGATGGGCAAAGAGTCAGTCGAGAGCAGGCCGTTGCAGCAATTAGTGGTGTGAGTAGCTTATATGCGCTATTTAGTTTGGATACTTTGGAAAGCGAGAAAAAGAGACGACTATTTACCCAATATACCACTGCCACTACCACCTCAGCACTGGCTATTATTACCTTATTTTTAGCCAGCGTTGGCTTGTATGGCATCTTAAGTTACGGCACACAAATGCGAAGGTTTGAGCTGGGTACTCGTATGGCTATTGGTGCCAAACGCAAAGATCTGGTGGGGCTGATTGTCAAAGATAATGCTTGGGTGATTGTACTGGGAGTGGCTTCAAGCATAGTGGTCATGCTAGGGGCGTATATCGGTTACAAAGATGTTTTGTCGGCTTATATGAATGTTGATTTATTGCCAATATTTTTGTTTACGATTTTGTCTATTGCGCTTTTGTCTCTTTTTGCATGTTATTGGCCATTACGTCAGTACATTAATCATCCAGCAATTCGTTCATTGCGTGGCAGTGATTAGGCAATACGTTATGAATCATTCTCACTATTTACTGAGACAAGCTTGGGCTAGCCTTAAAGGCAAGCCTGGGTTCGTTACTGCTGTTGTTACGACAATGAGTCTCACATTTGGGG
Organism: uncultured Paraglaciecola sp.; assembly: GCF_963977085.1. Lineage (GTDB taxonomy): Bacteria > Pseudomonadota > Gammaproteobacteria > Enterobacterales > Alteromonadaceae > Paraglaciecola. The sequence goes on from NZ_CAXBNC010000004.1 coordinate 85,833, forward strand.
CGCTGTTATGTGTGTTTACCTTGGCGTACTTATTATTAGTATCACCACTGTCTTACCCAGAAAGTGACAGCCTCTTTACAGTTGAGCATAACTTGATTGATAGAAATGGCGACGTTGATGGTAATGCCTTCACTTATCCTAACTTGATGCATCTGTATGCTAAGCAGACTGTGTTTAGTGAATTAGCCGTAATGTACTACGATGCTGATGTGCTTGTTTCTCAGCCATCTCATCCTACTCTTCCAATTTCTTTTATTACGCCAGAATGGTTTTCACTGTTGGGTGCAGATATGGCAGTGGGGCGAAGCTTTGCAGCAACAGAGGCGCTGAATACCTACAACCCAGTTGCAATTCTGAGCTACCAAACGTGGAAAGATGAGTTTGCTCTTGATACTGACATTTTGTCGAAGAAGCTACAGTTTGGTGACGTCAGTTATCGCATTATTGGTGTGTTGAGCGAAAAATTCATTGAGCCTCAAATCTACGGAGTCGGTAATAAATCCCAAGTGTTTTTACCTTGGGATTTTAACTCTGTTAGTCCCAGTGAGCGCAAAAAGTGGGGTAACGATGATAGTGGCTTGATGATGTTAGGTAAATTGAAGTCAGAACATTCGCCGGTTCAAGTTGAGCAACAACTGGCTAGTTTGGTGAGTGATAATTGGCAACAACAGGTGGCTGGACATCAATTTTTTAATGATTGGAGTATTGGCGTTAAATTGCATGGATTGCAGTCGGTAATTTTGGCTAATAGCCAAAGTACAGTCTATTTATTATTGGCTGGGGTATTGGGTTTAGTACTGATTGCAATGACTAATATCGCAAATTTGTTTATGTCACGAACAGTGGAACGCAGCCGACAACTCGCTATCTGCGCTGCAATAGGTGCTTCTCGTCGGCAAGTATTTACAATGTTGTTAGCAGAATCGACATTGTTGCTGGGGGTGGCCACACTTATTGCTATTTATATCGCCACTTTAGGGTTTAAAGGCATGCAGCTATTTTTAAATCACTATTTGCCAAGAATAGATGAGTTGTCTTTGCAGTTTAGTACCCTCGCTTGCGCTTTGTTGTTAGTGGTATTTTTTGCTTGGTTCTTTGCTTATTTATGTATGAGGATGATTGATTATCGTGAGTTAAATCGTTCAATGCAAAGTGGTGGCAAAGGCACCGGCATACAAGTGTCAAAGAAAGTGAGACAGGGCTTAGTGCTAGCTCAAATTTCTATAGTGACTGTATTAGTTTTTATTAATATTGTGTTATTCAATGAAGCGGTAAGCACTATTCAACGTCCATCAGGGTTTGCAACAGAAAACATTTCCTTTTTAGTGCTCTCTTTACCTAAGGTTAATGAAGAGCAGCGCAATGGTTTACGGGCAAATGTGTCTGAAGTGAGGAATAAATTAACAGCATTACCTCAGGTAGAAGGCGTCAGCCAGTCTATGGCACCTATGCCCTTTTTTACCCTAGCATTGGGTCGCTTGGGTGGCGAAGAACGTTATTCAATCAGAGCCAAAGATGTTGATCACCGTTATTTTCAACTAGTAGAGCAACCCTTATTAGCGGGTAATTATTTCAGTGAAGCGGATTTTAATGATAATAATAATGTCGTAATAATAAATGACATTTTTGCTAAACAACTGGCACCAAATGGTAACGCGCTGGGTTTGAAGTTTGATAATGGTGCAACTGTAATAGGTGTGGTTAAAGGTATACTGATTCCTGGGCAAACCACAATTGAGCCACGTTTTTATTATCCTGCATCACCCACCAGAAATATGTTTCTAGTGAAAACCAAGGTGGGCCAAATACTCACCCGAGAGCAAATAGTGGATGTTTTGCAACAAGTCTCCGGCGAGCTAAAACTCTTTAGTTTGTCCACATTGGAATCCCGCCGGGTTGAGCGTTTGTTTGCGCAATACACTACCGCTTTTACCAGCGGCGCTTTGGCAATGATTACCTTTGTTTTGGCCGGTTTAGGATTGTACGGCATTTTAAGTTACAGCACCCAAATGCGCCGCTTTGAAATTGGTACTCGATTAGCCATAGGTGCTAAACGTTTGGATGTGATTTTACTGATCTTAAAAGACAATGCCTCGATGATTTTTCTTGGCATGCTAACGAGTGTGTTGGTATTGCTAGGGCTAGGGCTGTTTTTAGGACTTAAACAAGACTTAATTACCTATCTAAATGGAAATTTGCTGTTCGCTTTTGTACTGACCATCGCGCCTATTACTTTGTTATCACTCTTCGCCTGTTATTGGCCTTTACGACAATACATCAATCAACCTGTTGTGCATTCATTGCGGGGTAGTGATTAACTGTATTTTGGGGGCGAGGGGGAGGAGTAGGTAATGCAAATATTGTAGAAATAATTGGTCATACCGATTATTTCATATACTAATGCGTTATTTATTTATGCATTTATGAAGTGTTAAGTTTCGTTTTAGTGGTTATTATAAGCCATACCTTAAAATGCTTGGTTCAATTGGCCCTACCCCTTTGGACTTTACTTCAACGTTTTGACGTATAATGTTAAATCGCTAAGCAAGCATTGTTAATTTAAATAAACATTGGAATTTTATGAAAACACTATCTGATATCGGCTTAATCGGCCTTGCTGTCATGGGTGAAAACCTGATTCTGAACATGGCAAGTAAAGGTTATACTGTCACTGCTTATAATCGCTCCACCGACAAGGTTGAAAACTTTATTAATGGCCGAGCAAAAGGCGAAAGCATTCGCGGTGCCTATTCAGTAGAAGAGTTAGTTCAATCACTAGCCACTCCTCGTAAAATTATGATTATGGTGAAATCAGGGGCACCAGTCGATGCCACAATTGAGCAACTTTTACCTTTATTAGACAAAGGTGACATCATTATTGATGGTGGAAACACACATTTCCCAGATACAATTCGTCGCGAAAAATACTGCGCCGAAAAAGGCATTAACTTTGTGGGTGCCGGTGTATCAGGTGGAGAAGAAGGCGCATTAAAAGGCCCTTCAATCATGCCAGGTGGTTCGGCTGAAGCATGGCAAGCAGTGAAACCTATTTTTCAAGATATCTCAGCTAAGGTTGATGATGGTTCGCCTTGTTGTGACTACGTAGGTGAAAACGGTGCTGGCCATTTTGTGAAGATGGTTCATAACGGTATTGAATATGGCGATATGCAGTTGTTGTGCGAAGCCTATCAAATTATGAAAGAAGTTCTGGGCATGTCGGCTGACGAAATGCATGAAGTGTTCAAAGAATGGAACACCACTGAATTAGACAGTTATTTAGTCGAAATTACCCGTGATATCTTAGCCTATAAAGATGAAGATGGCGGTCCACTCGTTGAAAAAATTCTTGATACTGCTGGCCAAAAAGGCACAGGTAAGTGGACAGGTGTAGTGGCGCTTGACTTAGGTGTGCCATTAACGCTTATTGCTGAGTCGGTATTTGCTCGTTGTATCTCTGCCCTTAAAGAAGAGCGTGTTGAAGCCTCTAAGGTCATCTCTGGTCCAGCTAAAACCTTTGATGGTGATAAAGCTGCTTTTATTGAAGACTTACGCCAGGCTGTGTTAGCCGCTAAAATTGTTTCTTATGCACAGGGTTACACTTTGATGCGTGAAGCAGCCAAAGAATTTAACTGGAACCTAAACTATGGCGGCATCGCATTGATGTGGCGTGGTGGTTGTATCATCCGTTCTGCGTTCTTAGGTAAAATTAAAGAAGCCTTTGATAAAAATCCTGAACTAAACAATCTTTTACTAGATGATTATTTTAAAGATACAGTTGTAGCAGCCCAAGAGGGTTGGAGGCGTGTGGCGGTGAATGCCATTACCACTGGTGTACCCGCACCTTGTTTAACGGCTGCCCTTAACTACTTCGATGGTTATCGCACTGCACGTTTACCTGCTAACTTGTTACAAGCACAACGTGATTATTTTGGTGCCCATACTTACGAGCGCACTGATAAACCAAGAGGTGAATTCTTCCACACTAATTGGACAGGACGAGGTGGTAATACATCATCGTCTACTTATAACGCTTAATTCGTTTTAAGAGTAATAAAGGCCGTAGCTTGTATACAAGTTACGGCCTTTATTGTTTCTGGTATACGAGCATAATAATGTTGGTAACTTATCCCTCTCTAACCGCACTAAGCTAATTGATGTCTGCTATTATCCGGCGCTCTTTTTAATTGTTGAATATTGTAATGAATTCAAATTTTCCTGCACGTTCCCTTTTTTCCTCTGTGATTTTGATTTTAGGCATTTTATTGATAGCAGCCAATTTACGCGGCCCTATCACCGGTATTGGTCCCGTATTAGATCAAGTGATTGCCAGTTTCGAACTAACATCCTCTCAGGCGGGTATGTTAACCACATTACCGTTACTTGCCTTTGCTATTGCATCGCCTTTGGCAACAAGTCTAGCGAAAAAACAAGGCCTTGAAATATCCTTGTTTATCGCACTGGTGTTGATTGGTGTGGGACTTGGTACCCGTATGTTCGATTCAGTGATTATCCTTTACCTGAGTACTGCGATCATCGGTGTTGGTATTGCAATAGGCAACGTTTTATTGCCCAGTTTAATTAAGCGAGACTTCCCACATAAAGTTGCAGTAATGACCTCTGCATATGTATTAGCCATGGGGGTGTTTGGAGGTAGTTATTCTGCTTTAATTATTCCATTGGCTACCTATCAGGATATCGGATGGAGCCTTGCGCTAGCGAGTTATGGCTTAATCACGCTTTTCAGCCTTTTTATTTGGCTACCGCAGTTAAAGTTACATACTAAACCCACCAAAGACCTGACTCAGTCTTACACTAAAGGTAAGATTTGGCATCATGGTATAGCATGGCATGTGACTTTGTTTCTTGGTCTTAACTCATTTTTTACTTATGTCATTATTGCTTGGTTACCTAACATATTGATGGAAGGTGGGCACGATGCGCAACAAGCAGGCGTGTTTCACGGCGCATTTCAAATTGCCGCTGCTGTGCCTGGTATTGTATTAATACCATTATTATCCAAACTAAAAGATCAAAAAGTACTGGCGTTATTGTTAGCCATTTTGGGATTCTTATGTGCATTAGGTCTATTGTATTTGCCTAACTTTGCTTTTATATGGTCAACCACTTTAGGCTTTTGCTCTGGGGCCATTTTTATCTTAGGTTTATCATACATCAGTTTGCGCACTCATGATTCAAGACAAGCAGCTTCGTTATCAGGGATGGCACAATGCATCGGTTATTTACTGGCAGCGATAGGGCCAATGTTTGCTGGTGGTTTACATTCGTATTTCGACAGTTGGGCGCCCGTATTGTGGTTGTGCGCGTTAGCTAGTTTGATTTGTGGTGTGTTTGGTTATTTAGGTGGGCGCAACATTAGTTTACATGAACATGCCTAAGCACAGCCTAATCAGTAATGTAAATAGCTAAAGAATAGTCATTAGTTGTAAAACTGCTTGTATGGACTTTGATAGACTAATGGGGACCTTCGCAGTTTGGCTATCTTTTTAAGTTTATGTTTTTTAGGCGCTAAGGCATTAAAATAGAGGCATAACTAAAATTTTGAAGTGCAATTAAATTAAACTGCAGAAGGCAGGTAATAAAAAGGAAATTGAATGCCTAAGAAATTAATGTTGTTTTCCATAGTAATACTATTCAGTACCCCAAAAGTCATAGAAGCCTTTGAAAATTCTGATGGTTTATTAGTGGCTAGTGCAGCGGACAAGTCGCTTACCAGAACATTAAACAACACAAAAGAACAAGAGCAACAACTCCTACTCGGCATTCAAGCCCAACAACAAGAAGAACTAGCCTCGCTACAAACCAAGAATACCGACCGCATTGAATTAAAAAACGCTCAAATGGACTTGGCTATTAATACTACTCTGAGGGATGCCCAAGTACCTTTAGTTAACGCAAAAACGGTTTATCAAATTGGTAGTACCCACTTTAAGATGAAAAATATCCCAATGGGCAGCTTTGCAATGGGCAGTAACGAATACTATTCAGAAAAGCCCATTCATCGAGTCGACGTTTATGCCTTCGATTTAATGGAAACAGAAGTGACATTTGCGATGTGGGACCTTTGTGTAGTTGAGGGAGGCTGCAACCACAAACCTGAAGACGGAGAAAAAGTCGGAGACAAAGGGTGGGGCCGAGTCAATCGCCCTGTTATAAATGTTAGTTATGATGATATCACTCAGCAGTTTATTCCTTGGCTCAACAAAACGACAGGTCAAACCTTTAGGTTGCCCAGTGAAGCTGAATGGGAATACGCAGCTAGGGCCGGCTCAACTAGGAAATATCATTGGGGTGATAGTATTGATTGTTCAAAAGCGCGTTATGGATACCACTCTCGTGAATGCGGTGGACAGAAATCAACTGATCCAGTGAAAAGTTTTAGCCCTAATGCCTTTGGTTTATACGATATGCTCGGAAATGTAATGGAAATGACTCAAGATTGTTGGAACGACTCATACCAAGGCGCCCCAACTAATAGCAAAGCTTGGCTGAATGGTAATTGCAGTAGACATGTTGCTCGTGGTGGATCTTGGTACCCAGTTCCGTTCTACGTGCGTTCGGCTTATCGTGGTAATGTTTCCTCTGATGCTCGCATGGCTACTGCCGGCTTTCGGCTCGCTCAGTACACGGTTGACGCTTTTGATAGCTATGACTAGTTTATTAAGAAAGCGGGCATTCGAATCAATGAGGTGGAATCATAAGTGCGTAATAACCAATATTAGGTAATTAGGCCCTGAGTCTTTATTTCTCTTTAAAATTCTCCGCTAGTGACTGAATAGAGATCTCTTTAAAACGGCTTAGCATTAGTGCTTCAGCTTCGTTTAATACCCCACTAAGAGAGGCATTCACTGCCATTTCTATAGGGCAATTATTATGTTCATCGGTCAAACCTATGGTAAATACCGAACTCTCGCCCACAATTTTGTATATGTCGTAAAGTGTTATATCTGCTAAAGATTTATTTAAAGTCCAGCCGCCGCTATGCCCTTTTGCGGATGTGACATATCCAGCTTGTTTAAGTAGTGCCATAGTGCGTCTTACTACCACAGGGTTGGTATTTAGCATTTTACCTAATTCTTCAGATGTGACTGACCTTTCTAAAAACTTAAGATGGATAAGGGCATGTAAAATACGGGATAAGCGACTGTCTTTTCTCATTGGTTCAACTCGTTGTGCAACTTACTATTATTCTATCATGAAACTTTAAAAGTTACATGTGTTGCCGTGAGTGTTTCTTTATGTAACTATTACTGTTACTTGATATTATTAAGGACATATAATGGAAACTGAAGTGGTAATTATTGGTGGTAGTTTTGCTGGGCTGGCAGCAGCAATGCAATTAGTACGTGGCCTTAGAAAAGTGGTTGTGATAGATGCAGGTAAACCGAGAAATCGCTTTGCGTCTCACTCTCATGGTATATTTTGTTTAGATGGCAAATCGCCACTAGAGATTAAAACAACGGCTTTATCTCAGTTAAGGCAATATCCCACCTTCACCTTTGTCGAAGCGCAAGTAATAAAGGTTGCAGCTAACGCTGAAAATGGTTTATTAATTCACACGGCTGAAAACAGCTTTTTTGCCAAAAAGCTCATCCTTGCATCAGGGGTGCAAGATGAACTACCAAATATTCCCGGACTTTTAGAGCATTGGGGTAAGTCTGTGATCCATTGCCCCTATTGTCATGGTTATGAATTGTCAAACCGAGAACTTGGCGTACTTGCAAATCATCCTTTATCTGCACATCAAGCAGCCATGATCCCTGATTGGGGCCCCACCACGCTTTTTACTCAAGGAAATTTCATGCCGGATGATAAGCAATTAACCATGCTGACTAAACGAGGGGTAAAAGTAGAAAACGCGCCCATCACTGGTATTAATGGCGATGGCAAAAATATCACATCCGTTGCACTAGCTGATGGTTCTGAACGAGCACTGCAAGGCCTATATGTTGCTCCTAAAATAAGCGCAATCACGCCTATTGTTAAGGCCTTAAATTGTGAATCAGAAGACTCACCTTTAGGTGAGATAATAAAAGTGAATGAGTTTAAGCAAACCTCAGTGAGCAACGTATATGCCGCAGGAGACATGTCAAATCCTATGCAAAATGGCTCATTAGCGATTACATCTGGTGTTATGGCTGGCATAAGCGTGCATCAATCACTGATATTTGATTAAGCCAAGAAGCAGATCCCTTGTTTGGTAAGGTCTGCTTTCCGCTAAGTCCCGCTAATTCGGCAAGTGAGGGATAACGGTCGGGAAATGGCACAAACCTATATGTATGATTTTTAGGCAAATAATTGCTACTTGTCAGAGGCTATGTGAATATGAACATTCAGCAACTTAACAAGGATTACGTATGTTGGTCGGTGTTCAAGGTGGTTTTTTAAGCCTACCAAGCTTCAGTCAGATTAAACGCTTTGTTGAATGGAATGGTGAAAATTTCGAATGGGTACTAGTAGTGCTGGTAATTGTCGGTTTAATGCTTTCCTCTTGGCATGACAGCCGAGTCACTAAAATGGTGGTGGAGCAACCACAGCGTAACGATTTTTTCTTTGTAGATTATTTGGCGATTGATGGCAATTCTGACGCAAAATATCGCTATATTCCTATGCGAGTGATGGAAGTTAAGGAAAATTCACTGGTATTTAAAGTGGGTAATGTTGGACAAACAAAAAAGTTGTCGCCGACAAAACATGTGAAGTCTGACAGGGCTATGCACAAATATTACTATCGTAAAGATACCTTGGAATTGAACTTGAAGCAGATAGCAGAATTGTTCGAGTCTGATGCCATATATGCCGCTGTCAGGCCGAGAAACATCTATATCAACGGTTGGGTAGTCATGAAACTCAGTGAGCTTTAATAACCAGCACTATAAAAACAACAAGCGCCGACTTATATCATTATAAATCGGCGCCTCTGTTTTTTGAGGCAATCCGTCTTCTGCCGTTATAACTATTAGTTGTTATTTTTGGCAATCAATGTGTTGTCTGTACACTTTGATTAGTCCCTACCTCTAGAAGACGAGATCCCTCGTTGAGCCATACTTAGCAGATATTAGGCCAGTATTTTTTATTCAATAAAAACAAGTGGTTAGGTTTCGGTGACTGTGTATATCTCGAATGGCTGCACGGTCTTTGTGAAAAAAATCCGTAAAATCACCAATACAGTGCACTAGACCGGATGGTCAACATGTTATGAATTGCTGCCAGGCTTTGAGTAAAGTTTGAAAATCAGCTAAGCCACAGCCAGATTGAATATGTAAATCAGCTAACTCTTGGCTTGCATCATCTTCTGAAGCTGTCATCTCTTGGATAGCGTTGTTATTGAGTATAAGTTCCACTTCGTCTCTATCGAGGAGCAAATGGTATTCTTTGCCATTGTGCTGATAATTATTTAGTCCCTTGCTTTGCAGCTGTTGGATAACGTTAAGTAATAGGGTGATTTGTGTCGAGTCTTGGGCAATATCATGGCTTAACCAATCACCAAAAGCTTCACACTCAAGCTCACATGTGGCGATGGGGTTACCCAAAATGTCATGGAAAAATTGATAGTCCATTTGATGTAACCAGTTGCTGAATTGAAGCCTGATATTATAGCCTAAATTAGTCGCGCCTAAGGTACAAATACCTGAAGTTAATTGTACTAAAGGGCTAAGTAGTCTCCTTAAATACCCAGCCTGAACGTTCAAGTTCGGTCAAATATACCCTCACATCAAATTCAATTTGATGATACTCAGGCAACATATGCTGGCAAAGTTGATAAAAGGCTTTGTTGTGTTGTTTTTCTTTTAAGTGAGCTAATTCGTGCACCACTATCATATTTAGAAAAGCCTCAGGGGTGTGTTTAAATAAAGTGCTGACCCTTAGTTCATTTTTACTTTTTAATTTTCCACCTTGTACCCTAGACACATAACTGTGCAAACCTAACGCATGGTTCACTATATGAATTTTACTGTCGTAGATGACCTTGCTCAGGGGCTGGGTTTTCTTCATATATTGATTTTTTAAAGATATTGCATAATCACGAAGATCATTGTCGTTGGCTACTTTGTGGTTTGTTGGATAACGACCACGTAGCCAATCCCCTAATTTATTGGCATCGATTAACTGATTAATTTCGTTCTGAAGATGCACAGGGTAGTGGGCTAAGTAGGTAAGCTTTTGAGACATGTTGTAAACCTTAATCGTAAGCTTACCATTCTACGATTAACTTAAAAATTATTCATGGTTATTTCCATTGACATATGAAAATTCATATATATGATATTTCATATGTATCGAGTCGAGCGAAGCGTTTCATGACACCTGTGAGTTTTTATAAATGTTTATCTGATGACACACGTTTGAAGTGTTTGTTATTGATCACCCTTAAAGGTGAGTTATGTGTGTGTGATTTAATTAGCGCATTGCAGTTAAGCCAGCCCAAAGTTTCTCGGCATCTAGCTGAGTTGAGGAAATGTGGGATCTTGTCAGATAACAGACGTGGCAAGTGGGTGTTTTATGAACTCAATCAAGCTTTGCCTAAATGGGCGCTCGAAGTGTTAGCCCTTACTACAAAAGACAACCACCTTTACTTAAAGGACTGTATACATAATTTAGATGCCACCAAGCAACTAGATAACTGCTGTTAAACTTATTAATTCGATGGAAAATGTTTGATGAAAATTTTATATATCTGTACCCATAATCGTTGCCGCAGTATTTTGTCGGAAGCCATAACTAATCATATTGCCGGTGGCAAAATAGTAGCAAAAAGTGCCGGTAGTCAACCTGTGGGTGAGGTGCATCCCTTGTCGATTAAATACTTGCAAGAAGCAGGGATTGCGACCGATGGTCTGCGAAGTCAGTCGTGGGATGAATTTGAAGCATTCGAAGCGGATTTAGTGGTAACAGTTTGCGACTCTGCTGCTGGCGAAACCTGTCCTCTGTGGTTTGGTAATAGTTTAAAAGTGCATTGGGGATTGGCTGACCCTTCTAAGTTGCAAGGGGATGAAGCACAAATCGCTGCGGCTTTTAGATCGACTATTGAACAAATCAAACAAAGAGTGCAGCAGTTGCTTAATCTTGATGTAAACGTAAACGACAAGGTTGCCTTTAAAAATGCCCTTGCTACCTTAGGTGCACACTGATGCCTGACATTGATTCAATTATGCCAAATCTTGATATGACCCAATTTCGCGCACCGCAAGGGGAGGATTTCCTTAAGGGAAACGCTGAACACAAACCTAAAATACTCTTACTCTATGGGTCATTACGGGCGCGGTCATTCAGTCGACTAGTGGTCGAAGAGTCAGCTCGTTTGTTAACGGCTATGGGGGCTGAAATCCGCATTTTTGACCCAACAGGTTTGCCTTTGCCTGATGGTGATGATGCCAGTCATGCCAAGGTAGTCGAACTCCGTGAATTAATGATGTGGTCTGAAGGCCAAGTATGGTGCTCGCCAGAAAGACATGGAGCAATGACAGGCATTATGAAAAGTCAGATTGATTGGGTACCTCTGAACTTAGGTGGGGTACGACCCACTCAAGGGAAAACCTTGGCTGTGATGCAAGTGTCTGGTGGTTCGCAGTCGTTTAACGCGGTGAATCAAATGCGTGTGTTGGGGCGCTGGATGCGTATGTTAACTATTCCCAATCAGTCATCAGTAGCCAAAGCCTTTATGGAATTTGATGACAACGACCGCATGAAACCTTCACCTTATTACAATCGTATTGTTGATGTGTTGGAAGAGCTTATGAAATTTACCTTGTTAACCAGAGACAACAGTGATTATTTGGTTGACCGTTATTCTGAGCGAGTGGAATCGGCAGAACAAGTAAGTCAACGTGTTAATCAGCGTTCAATTTAGAGGACAAATCGATGGGATTATTTGAGCGTTATTTATCTGTATGGGTAGGCATCAGCATCATTCTTGGTGTGATTCTGGGTTGTGTTATTCCAGATTTTTTTGCCTTAGTGGCAAGTTTAGAATATGCCCACGTTAATATTGTGGTGGCGGTACTGATTTGGTTAATGGTGTACCCCATGATGATCCAAATCGATTTTTCATCTATCAAAGATGTGGGCAAAAAACCTAAGGGTTTAGCCTTAACCCTGATCATTAATTGGTTAATTAAACCTTTTACTATGGCAGCGTTAGGTTGGCTATTTTTTAAAGGATTTTTTGCTGATTGGGTCGACCCACAATCGGCCAATGAATATATTGCCGGGATGATTTTATTAGGCGTCGCACCTTGTACCGCTATGGTTTTTGTGTGGAGTCAACTAACCAAAGGTGATGCCAACTATACCTTAGTACAAGTCTCCATTAACGACATTATTATGATTTTTGCTTTTGCCCCCTTAACTGCACTTCTGCTTGGCGTAAGTGATATTCAAGTCCCATGGAATACCTTACTGATTTCGGTGTTGTTGTATGTTTTATTACCTTTAATAGCAGGGGTGTTGACCCGTTCTACTTTAGATAAAAGAGCCGAAGCACCCGGCAAACACACAAATGTAGACAATTTTGTGGCACAACTTAAACCCTGGTCGATAATAGGTTTGCTTGCCACTGTGGTGTTGTTATTTGGTTTTCAAGCACAAACTATTTTGGCTAAACCGCAAACCATAGTGTTAATTGCGATTCCGTTAATTATCCAAACCTATGGCATTTTTGCTGTTGCCTACTTTATTGCCAAGCGGCTAAAACTGCCACACAATGTTGCGGGTCCCGCCAGTATGATTGGCACGTCTAACTTTTTTGAATTGGCTGTGGCTGTGGCTATTTCGCTGTTTGGTTTACATTCAGGTGCGGCTTTAGCAACAGTGGTAGGGGTGTTGGTTGAAGTGCCAGTGATGTTATCTTTGGTGTACATTGTTAATAGAACTCAGCATTGGTTTGATTAGAAGCCGCCGCGAACTAATAGCAGAGGGGTGAGGCAAAGAATAAAAGTCTGATAGTGTTTGTATTTGCGGCTTGGTCTGTCAACATGTGTCGTAATTGCAATGGGGTCTTTAGGAAAATGTTGGGTTATGAAAGCTGTAGTATTGATGTTGGTCATTGGATTTTCAATCACCGATGTAAAGGGTGCTGAGTCACAATTAGATGAACATGCGGATAACGATAAGTGTTTGTTAAGTGCCCTTAAGCGAGCAAACTCTGAGCAGACTGTGGCTGAATTACAGAAAATCTGTACAGATAAGGTGCCTACTTTATTCAAGCGCCGTGTTGAATTAGAAAAACAGGCGTCGAAAAACCGCTTTGCTATCATTCCACATAAACCTAACTATGTGTTGCCGGCTAGCGTGACCAGTATCAATCAAGAGCCCTATATGGATACAGCGGTTGCGTCTGAGTTAGATGATGTGGAAATTAAATTTCAAGTTTCCTTAAAATATTTGTTTACCCAAGACCTGATATTTAAAGATCTTGACGTGCAATTTGCATTTACTACTACTAGCTGGTGGCAAGCCTACAACAGTGAAATTTCGGCGCCATTTCGAGAAACCAATTACGAGCCAGAGGTGATATTTAATTATCATCACTCTTGGAATTTATTGGGTTTGCCTGTTGAACAAACGTCATTGTCATTCAATCATCAGTCAAATGGGCAAACTGGGCAGCTCTCAAGAAGTTGGAATAGGATTATTCTAGGATTTACCTTCGCAGCTACCGATAATGTGCTCTGGGGTTTTCGAACTTGGTATCGACTACCTGAAACCGAAAAGATCTCAGATATTGACCCCTCAGGAGATGATAACCCCGATATCGAAAAGTATATGGGGTATGGCGAGTTAGGTGGGTTGTGGAGTATCTCTGATAAACATTCCTTAGAATTTATGTTTAGAAACAACTTACGCAGTCAGAATAAAGGCACTATTCAACTGGGTTGGTCATTCCCCATTAACGATAGGATCCAAGGCTATGTGGAGTATTTTAACGGTTATGGTGAAAGTCTAATTTATTACAATCAACATACCCAAAGGTTAGGCATTGGTTTTAAGTTAACGAACTGGTTGTAGTGACTGGGAGGTAACTTATTGGGCAAACTCAGTTCTATTTCGACCATTACTTTTAGCGTTATAGAGCGCATTATCAGCTTGCTTAATTAACACCTCTAGGTTGCGACTGCCATCGCTCATAGTGATGCCGATACTGACAGTGACTGGGCTGTTGTTAACTTCTATTTCAGACATTAAGTTATGCAGCCGCTGCGCCAACAAACGGGCATCAGTGGCGTCAGTATCAGGTAGTAGCATGATAAACTCTTCACCTCCAAACCTTGCTATCAAATCCGTTTGCCGACCAAATGTTTTTAGTCTACTGCCTATTTCCTTTAATACGCGGTCGCCCTCTAAATGCCCATAGGTATCGTTAACTTCTTTAAAGTGGTCAATATCAATCATTAACAAAGCAATAGTGTGTGTAAATCGCTTGGCTTGATTAATGAGTTCTGGTGCGCGCAAGTTTATTTCGCGGCGATTCATCAACCCGGTTAACTCATCTGTTGATGACATGGAATGTAATATTTTTGCTTGGGCTTCTAACTTTTTACGGGTGTCTAGGAGTTCTGCAAAGAGTTTGTCACGTTTAGTGGCACTGAATAAACTCCAATAAATTTGACCTTTGTCATCCATTTTTGCACTGACCATAATAGAGATACGCTTATGGTTACCATCTATTAACGCCAACTGAATTTCGTCACATTTTTTTTCATGTAATAACAAAGGCATTAAATAACTTTCGATAAAAATTTTAGATGAAACCGTAAAGAGATCATCTGAGCTTGTACCTAATAGCGATGCAACTTGTAAATTTAACTCTTCTGAAAAATACGCATTCGCATAAATAATAGTACGATTTTTATCCGTTATTAATGCTCCACACTGGAATGCATCTGGCCCGGGTGCGTCAAGATTGGCATTATCTAAGGTATTAACCAATGTATTCTCTTAACATTTGGTTGATTATGTTTGGGTGGGTCATATGTAAACAATGTCCTTCAGCTTCCACAATCTGTAATTGTGCATCTGGCAACTGCTGTTGCATATAATTGCCAATAGCAACAGAGGCTAGAGAGTCTTGGCTACTTTGAAAAAGCAACACTGGGTGTTTAGCCTTTTTTAACAAGTGGCGACAGTCGGAAAAAAATGTGGCATTGGCAAAGGTTTTCGCAATAACAGGATCGGTCGAACAAAAGCTTCCTGATAATTCTCCTATTAGTTTTTCAGAATTATTTGCCCCCATTACTAGAGGTGCAAGGTAGTTGGCCCACCCCAGGTAGTTTTTGTCCATTAAATCGAGGAGTTCTACTAAGTCAGACTTTTCAAAGCCCCCCATGTAATCAGGTTTAAAATTTAAGAAACAAGGAGAAGGACAAATCATAATCAATTGACTAAAAAATTTAGGTGTTTGCAGTGAAGCTATGAGTCCAATCATACTGCTGACGGAATGACCCACAAAAATGACGTCCTGTAATGCCAAAGCATCACACACCTCAAGTACGTCTTGTGCATAACCTTCTAGTGAACTGTATCGAGATTGATCAAAATGGGATAAATCAGATTTACCAGAACCGACGTAATCAAATAATATCACTCGATAATGGTCTGTGAGGGCAGGTAACATAAACCGCCACATATTCTGATCACAGCCAAAACCATGTGCCAATAGTAGCGTTTTTTCACCTGAGCCTAATATAGTGACATTATTCCTTTTGATAATTTCGTTGGAACATGACATTTGTTTTCCTCATGGCTGTTTAGTTACTTTGATTAACGATAAATCATCTCATCGCGGGTGTGGATCATCGTAGCCAATACTTTGTTTTGAATAGGGTGAGGAACATCAGCTTTAATCATAGCATTGATAAATAAGTCGACACTGTGATTAAAGTTTGCCTCAGTTATATTCATACCACCATGTACTTGTTCCATGGTATCGCCTGTGTATTGACATGGTCCACCAGTCAGTAAACATAAATGTTCGATGAGTTTTTCTCTGAAACGATTGATATCTGATTCTTTGAAAAATTCAAACATGACTGGGTCGAATTCAATTTCAGTAATAAAATTATCGACAATTTCTGCCACTTTATCCTGCCCGCCCAACTGCTGGTAAGTACTGATGTTTTTACTCGCACAGGCATTCAATAATACGCAGGTTAAACACACAAAGATCAAATTTTTCATAAAGTTACCAGAGTTGCCCGTTAAGTGAGAGGTAAAGACCTTGTTGTCCTTTGGCACCGGCAATACTGCCAAGTTCTGCCCAAGCGAGCGTAAAACTGAGATTTTTGTTGGGAATATAACTCACAAACACATCAAACCAATCCTCTTCACCTAAGCCTAAGTTATCGGGTTTTTGGCGGTATTCCGCTCCTACTGCTAAGTGTCGACTGAACAACACTCCGGCCGATGCTTCCGTCATAATTTGATAACTATCATTATTGGCGCCACCAAAACCAAGCAAGCCTAGTTGATTTGCTTTAGTGGCTCTGGCTGTAATACTCCACACCGCGTTAAAACCCGCAATGGCGCCTAAATGTACTTTGGTGGCGGCCAGATAAAAATCCGTTCCACTATTACTATTTTCTGCCCCAACAGCGGTTGCAATGCTGCCATCATCTAACTCTTTATGTTGAATTCCCACACTCACTTGTGGCCATGTTGAATACACTACATCACCGTAGAGACGGTATTTAAGACCATACACATTTTGTTTGATGTCGCCCCCAAGTGTTTTTAAATCGAATCTATGCTGAGCAACACTGACTTCCACGCGGTCGTAGAATGAAGCACTTAAACCTAATACATTTAAACGATAATCATCAATGTCTACTTGGGTGGTAAACCCATTGACGGATATTTGCTCTTGGCTGTCGTATCCGGCTAGAGTGGCCCATGGGACTATGCCTCCGCCGCCACTTCCTTCAATCTGATTTAAGCCTGCGGTACCAATTAACTTACCCTCTCCAGCAAGTGTCAAAGTAGAAACTAGACTAACAATAAATACTAACGACCTACACCAATTTACGGGCATACTATTTCCTTTCTCTATAACCACTTTGTATTTGAATTCTGGTTACACCATGCAATCAAGTTATCTGCAGAAGTCGGTTTACAAATGTAATAACCTTGAGCCAATTCACAGCCCCAATCCGCTAATAATTTAAGGGCTTCAATGCTTTCTACCCCTTCAGCTACTACGTTCATGCCAAAACTATGGGCAAGGCTGATGACAGTTTTGACAATTTTTTGGTCTCCTTCTTGTTCATGTAAATTCAGCACAAAACTTTTATCTACTTTTAAGGTATTAACAGGTAAATTTTGTAAATACGCCATGGATGAATACCCGGTACCAAAGTCATCAATGGCAATTTCAAATCCATTATCTCGAAACGCCTGAAGGTGGCTAATGGCTTTTTGATGATCTTTCACCAAGTCACCTTCAGTGATTTCAAAGGATAAACAATAGGTGGGTAAGTCTTTAGTTTTCAGTAATGCCAATACAATTGGCAGAAGTGCAGGATCCATAATATCTTTGGCTGAAAGGTTAATCGCGACGGACACATCAATATTGGCATCTCTGAACCTAGCCGCGTCATTTATCGCTGTATTGATGACCCAACTGGTAACTTTTTCAATAAAGCCGGCTTGTTCTGCCACAGCGATAAAGTCTTCGGGAGATACAAATCCTAAACGAGCATTCGTCCATCGTATTAACGCTTCGACGTGGGTCACTTTACCTTTCTGTAAATCGAGTTTGGGTTGGTAATTTAGACTGAGTTCATCCTTAGCATGTTCTAGGGTGTGTTTAAGTTCGGTAATAATAGACAGGCGTCTTGAATAACGCTCTTCCAATTCAGCGTTGAAGGGCAAGATAAACTGCCGGGTAATTTGCGCCTCATCCAATACAATGTTTAGGCGCTTAAATACTTCTTCTGCATTGCTTGCATCTTTAGGACAATATATTAAGCCTAACGCCACTTTAATATTTATTATTACATCGCCAGTATCCATAGGGGCTTCTAGTGCTGATTTCATTAGTTTAATAAACTCTGCCGATGGTTCCTCAGATGGTATCCAGAATAATTCGCCCCCGGTCAGCCTTGCGGCCACACCTTCAAATTGTGATAGGCGTTGTGCTAACTCCTTTAAACAAAGATCTCCATTGTGGTAACCAAAAATATCGTTAATGCCCCGGAAGCCAAAAATGTTAATTCCTATAGCTAAAAACTTGGCATTGTCATTAAACCTTTGCTCCAGTATCGTTTTGACATGCTGTCGGTTATAAAGTGACGTTAAAACGTCATGTCGAGCTTGGAATATGATCTCATCTTCACGAGCCTGAATATTATTTTGCATTTTGCTGAATGCTTTAGATAATAAACTGACTTCTTTGGTTTTTGTCAGTACCGCGGCATCCTTAGTGTAATCGCCTATAGCAATTCTTTTTGCAATATTCGCTAACACTACCAATGGTTTGGATATTCTTCGCGAAAATAACGCTGCTAAAAAGGTCGCTAATAAAATAACGATTATGCCTAGCGCGGTAATATTAAATTGCAGTGAATTAAAATCAGCAAATAATAGTTGTGCGTCCTCAGATAAAGTAATGATTGTTTGGTGTGCGAGTGCATCACTTAAAGTAAATTGTTGCGAAACGTAGGGGGTGTCTTTGGTGATTGTTATAGACAACCATGATGGACGTTCATTTACTTGCGCTAACGCTTGTTCTGCAAGAGGGTCGGGTAGAGTGCTAATTTTGAATATTTCGTTTTTCTGACGATAGACTTGTAATGTTGTTTCTAACTTAGTGATGTCTTTTAATTGGGCGAGTATAGGGTCGCCTAACTTAAAACCTACAAGGGCAATTGCAATAGGTGTTGGTGCGTCTATTGTCAACATGATGACCTGATAAAGTTGTTTGTTTAACATCATCAGCGAGGTGTAGCCCCCTTCTTTAATCACCTTATCTATGGTCTCTGGATATGCAAAGTCTTGATCCAGTTTTAGGGTTGCTGGCACACTGGTAATAGATTTTCCTTTTAATGACACGAGCGCCATTAAGTCAGCCTTGATACGTTGCCCATGATTAAACAACGCACTATCGATTGTGCCTTTGTCTCCTGAGGCTACCGCTTGTTTAAAGCCAAAATCAGCCGTTAGTACCGAGGCCGAGATATACAGAAGATCCTCGCGGCTTTGTAACACCCTTTGTAATACGTTTTCAGCGATAGATAAGTCTCGATTTAATTTTTCACGAGTTTGTTCATCTGTGGCCATCCAAACGTTGACAAAGGTGGTGAGGGCCGTGAGTACAACTAGTCCGACAACTAGCCTGAAGATACTTTGATTTAGGGGAGTTTGAGTCAATTATTTATTTCCTCTGTCAAATTTCTTCGATTTAAAGGTATGTTGAGCAGGGGTAACCATATCTTCGAGTAAAGTCAAAACGATTGGATATGGACTGTCGTTATACTCCAAGGGAAGTTGAATGTCTTTTCTGAGCATTTTGTTGGTAGACAAGTTTGCATGCCATAACTTCAATGCTATTCCATAAGCGGGTACTTCAGCTAAGCCTTGAGCATCGGTCATGACGGTTTGCTCTTTATCTGCCACATAAATATAACCTACCATTTGATCATGTATATTACAGCCAAGTACAACTATGCCTGCCTGATCAAAAACCAGTTTTTTAGATTCGCCACCTTTGAACATTCTAAACTCAAAGGGTTTAGGCTTAGAAAAGCTATACAGATGATGACGAATATTGTCGCTGTTTGGAAAAGAAACAGTTTGGTTTTTCTGCACTACTAATACTTGAGGGGCAAACTGCTTATCGATTTGATCCATTGTCAAAACGTCAACTTTATTCGTTTCTGTAGTTTCAGTTGTGGTGAAACTGATCACCACATTTTCGATTGGATGACCAAATTGGTCTTTAATTTGTAGCGTTTCTGCTAATGCAACTGGGCATATAAAGATTGCCGCAACAAGGACAAAAGAAAATGTAACGGTAATCCCCATTAGATTTTCAAGGCTAAATTTTTGAATATTCATACTACCCAACTCATGTAGTTGTCTAAATAAAACTAAGGAATGCAAAAAATTGTTTAATATCGATAACTTAGCAGAATTTGGCGAGCCATTCTTTCACTTTCAAAGACAATTACATTTAGGCTTAGCAAGGTTGCGCTTGCTGTCGCTCTAGTGCCAAATAAAACGTAGTTGACCCATAGATATTTCAATTTCATCTGCGGCCCGCTTAGGTGAGAAAGAATTTAATTCCGTAAGATTAAACAACTCAATGTCCTCAAAATTGTTTATCAGGCTCTGTTTGATAATTTTCACCGTGGGTTGTGAGTCAACATAAGAGTCCTGTTCTATTTTAAAGCTATCTAACACTAGGTCTTCAAACAGATAAGACTCTAAAAATAGGTCAAATTTCATATCCCCTGTAAACACGAGTTTTGCAGAAAAATGTTGTTCGGCACTATTGGCTGAGACTGTCATCTGTAACTTAATAGTCTGATCTAGGGTATCAATCAGTATCTGTGGATCAGAAAATGTCGCTTGGATACCTTGGAAAGATCTATCAACGGGAAACTGCAATGCCAAGTTTCTATTAATTGCTTTGGCTTTAACCAGTTGAAACGAGTTTTCTACTTGGGAATAGGCTGATGAATTGCAGAGAATGCAAAGCCCCAGAACTAACACTATATGTCTTATCATGCGCTTTGCTCCTAATAAAATGCTTAAAACCACTTTTTCCATAACATGCCTATCAGCAACACTATGGCTACTATCACCATAGTTGAGGCTAAATAGAAAAATGCTTTAGGCTCTTCGGTTCCTGGTAATCCGGCGACATTCATACCAAATATGCCAGTTAAAAAGGATAAAGGTAAAAATATAGCGGTGACTAAAGATAACACATACATTCGCATACCTTGTTGTTCGGCAATGCGATTTCGCAACTCATCTTGTAATACCATGGCGCGCTCTTTAGCGAGATCTAGGTCTTCGACGTAACGAGTCATGCGGTCAGTTTGATCCCGTAACTCAAACCCTTGTTGCTGATTGAGAGATTTATTGAAACGATACATTGCATCAAGTGCATCCCTTTGTGGCGCCAAATAACGTCGAATAGCGGCGGCTTGTCTGCGTATCATCGACAGTTTAATTCTATCCCGTTTGGCTGATTTATCTAAGGCTTCAAATTCAGTTAAGTCTTCATCCAACACATCAACAGTTTCGCTGATCCTATCGGCAATTTTAGTAATAATTCTCAAGGCTAAGTCTAATGGAGACGAAGGAATATGATCTTTTTCAAGTTCTTCTTTAACGTCTTGCACAGATAACAATTGACGATCCTTACGTCTGGCAGAAATTAGGATGTTTTCGCCTATCCATAATCGTAAGGACACCATATCTTCTGGATCCGCATCAGGGTTATGATTAATGCCCCGTAAATACACCAGCATTCCCTCGCCTAACTGTATCGCTTTTGGGCGGGTTTCAGGGGTGCAAATGGCGTCTATAATTTCGTTTGGCAGGCCTAAACTTTGTAAACACTCTTTGGAATCTGTTGTATCAGATTGGATATGAAACCAATTAAAACCCGTTGAAATTGAAGCGTCGCTATTTTGCTCAATTGTCGAAACCTCAGCACCAATATTATTGAGTGCCCACAACATGGCCTTAAGTTTTGGGTCAGTATTGGGCATTGAGTTTTCCAGACTATTTAGCATTTTTAGGGGGCTTAGTGCTTTTTTCACGCATAAAGTTAATGACAGCATCAATGCCCTGCTGGCGGATAATAGGCGCAAATTCAGCCCGTTTTGACTGCACCATGCTGATCCCTTCAGCTATTAAATCAAAGGCTTTCCATTCGCCTTCTTTGTTACGGCGTACTTGAAAAGTGATGCTGATATCTGGTTTTCCCGCTTCTTTAATCACGGCTTTAACAGGTACTGTTTTTTTATTTTCGGTAGGTCGTGAGGGCTCGAACTCTACAATTTGATCAGTATAACTACTCAAGGCATTGGAATAGGTGGATAACAGATAAATTCTAAATTCTTCAAAATACAAAACCAATTTTTCACGGGGGATGTCTTTTGCTTGTGTACCCAATACACTTAGCGCCGCATAAACGTGATCAACGTGTGGCAACAACTGTTGTTCTACTATTTTTCCCAAGGCTTGTGGATCGCTTTCTATTAGTTTTTGATCTTGTTTCATCTTAGCGAAAGTGGCAGAAGCAACATCTTTAACAAACATATAGGGGTCGTCAGACGGTTGTCCTGAAGCTGCAAAACTAATCGTCAAAATTAAGATGGCTAGCTTTATCGATTTGAACATTGGGTAAATCTCCAAGGGTAATCCCTAGTATTTATATTGCGCAACATTGTACTATTGGTTGCGGTTTACTTGTATCAAAAAGGGAAACATTTCTCCCTTCAATTAATGAGAATTGTAATTGTCTGTAACTAACATCAGTAAAAAAAATCATTTTGGTAGTTTTGTGTATTGGTTTCTAGCCATAGTTTGTTTTGCCTTAGGTTTGTATTTAAGCAAAATTACTTGGTTGCATACTGAGTGGTTTTCTCGTTCAGGCTGTCTTGTAGTTGTGCTGGGGGTATGGTCTAGCATTGGCGTCGTATTTCATGAAAAACTGATTTCTAGACGGGCAAACTGGATACGTAATAAAGAATTGAGGCAATTGAAGGCTAAGTTTTTAGATGAAGCTGATATGACTTTGGGTATTGATCAGCTGAATGCTGATCACGATCAGCGCCTCAATCTCGCCATTCAGGACCTACGCCTGTCTATAGGTGTGCTTGAAATGTCATTGTTAATCAGTGGCACCTTAGTCTGGGGGTTTGGTGATCTGCTGGTTCAGGCTATGTTTCAGTAACTAAGCAATCTCAAACACTCAGTTTCCTACCTTGTATGTTTCCAAATCTCGCCTCTCTTCGCACCGTTACAATCAATGAAACTTATTCCTAGTCAGTGTGTAAATTTTTCACGTTGAGATTTTAGTCCCTGCAATACTCCATAATGGAATATCTATAAAACTCAATAAAAACAACTGCTTAACTGGTTTTTTGTGTTTGGCACAGATGTCGCATATTTAAAAGTGTCAAATCTTAAAATACAACAAACGGAGGAAACCACTATGTTGGGCTGGGCATTAATGTTTTTTATCATCGCCATAGTAGCTGCGGTTTTTGGTTTTGGTGGTATAGCAGGTGCTGCAACAGGTATCGCTAAAATCATATTTTTTATTTTTATTGTGCTATTGGTGTTATCACTCATATCAAACGCGCTAAGAGGAAAGTCCCCAAAAATTTAAGGGCACAAACTGTAACCATTGATTTTATATAAACGGAGAGAACCATGAAAAATTTTAAATACTTAACAACGACTATACTTGCTTTAACGGCTGTATTCGCTTTATCAGCTTGTGATGGAGAAGCCGAAGATGCGGGTGAGAAACTAGATGAGATCGCAACAGACGCGGGCAATGCAGTTGAAGACGCATGTGAAGATCTTAAAGAAGCTGCAAAGGCTGAAAACAAAGACTGTTAATCATTGACGCTTTGTATAAGAAAGGGCTTCTGGCCCTTTTTTTATGGCTGAGTTTACACCGAGAACCTATCAATAGTTGAGGGATTAGGAGAGTAGCAAATGTTATTAAAAGTATTCATTGTCATTGTGATTGTCACAGTCGGCTTTTTACTCAGTGTTACTAGCCTAGGTAGCGGTGGTTTTATCACTACTTTTTTAGTGGCATTTGGGCTTTTTAGCGTGATTGCACTAGTTGGGCTGATAATGTTTGCAAACAAAAACAAACCAAAGGAATAATCGCTTAGTGCCGTTGGTTGCGTTACTGATGTTTTATTCTTTATCGAAACTGTCGACAATAATGGCACCTAAAGAAGCCGGCATTGAAATGATGACTAGCCTTTTTAGAGCTATCTCTGGTTGTTCGATAATGGGCAATTTATCTAATGCTAACAGCACTAAACACACCACAACTAGGGTGATCAGATAAGCCAGCACTATTCTGATGATGTAGCTGGCAACACGGTATTTAATGTTACTTTGAAAAAGGCTGAAGTAAGTGTAGTGAGTCAGGAAAAACAACGATAACCCACAGAGCAATATTAAGTTTGTCAGTGGCAGTGTCTCAGCCATTTTCCACGCTTCTTGGGTAAAAGCGATAGGCATCGACATCGCAAAAGCCCCAATTGCAATTTGGCTTGCGTCTTCACTATTAAAATATAATTTCGCCGACATCTACTAGTCCTTCTGTATTGGTTTTTAAAGATTATCTCAGAGGATAAAAAAATATGTTTAGAAACCTGCACATTAAGGTGAGGTTTTTCAATCACTATTATTTACCAGTATAGATGTACTACCTGTTTGTTAAGCGTTCTTAGGTAGATAAACAAGGAGGACAAAAATGGCGTTTAGTTATTATTACATTGTGGCGGCATGTTTAGCATTTTTAGCGGGGATCTATTCTCCAAGCATGTACTTCAGTGTGGTTTGGTTTTGGATAGGTGGCTCGCTTTCTGCTGTTGCCATCGCCTATGTTTTTGAGCGACCTGAAATATTCAGGAAAAAACATGACGGCTCTATTCCTTTTTATATTAGATGGTTGTTTATCCCATTTCTTTTTGGGGTTCAGCTCTATAATACTTGGGCTCGTAAAAATGATTCAGTGCCTGCCATACAAAAAATACAAGACAATTTGTTCCTAGCTTGCCGATTATTTCCATCTGACATGGAGGAGCTGAAACACCATGGTATCCGCGCTATCTTGGATGTAACTGCTGAGTTTGATGGATTAGATTGGTCAGCTACGGAGGCCAACCTTCATTATCTAAATGTACCAGTACTTGATCATCAAAGTCCTACATCTGATCAACTAGTGCATGCCATTAATTGGTTAAACACACAAACAACTGAGCACCCAGTAGTGATCCATTGCGCCTTAGGTAGGGGGCGATCGGTTTTTGTGATGGCGGCTTATTTACTCAGTAAATACCCAGAATGGGACATCGCTAAGGCGCTGGAAACGATTCATGGCGTTAGGCGCACTGCTGGACTGAATCGCAAGCAGTTAAAAGCCTTAAAAAAAATTCAGGCTTCTGGGATCCTGTCTATAAAACAACCTTTGGCTATTATTGCTAATCCCGTCTCTGGAGGCGGCAAGTGGCAAGACAATAAAGACGAAATCATCCAACGTTTGTCGGTGAAATATGCAGTGTCAGTTTTCGAAACTAAAGTTGATATTACGGCCGAAAGCCTCACTCAAAAAGCCATAAAGAAAGGTCATAAGGTAGTAGTGGCTTGTGGTGGAGATGGCACAGTTTCAGAAGTGGCCTCTGTCGTGACTAAAACAGCGAATATTTTGGGAGTGATCCCTATGGGAACCACTAATGCTTTTAGTCATGTATTACATGGCACGGGATCAAAAGTGTATCCCATTGCTTTATGTTGTGAAGCGATTATTGCAGGTAAACCTAAAACTATTGATACCGCTTTGTGTAATGACGAGTTGGTATTGCTGATGGCAAGCATTGGGTTTGGACAGAAAATGATAGAATCGGCAGATCGCCAAGAAAAAGACCTTGGTGGGCAATTTGCGTATCTAAAAGGTTTGTGGAATGCAGTACAACTTGATGAAACTTTTCATCTGAAAGTTAAGTTTGATGAAGCCCCTGAATTGACTATTGAAACAACAAGTTTAGTGGTCGCCAATGCTGCGCCATTTTCTACTGTTCTCGCACAAGGGGGAGGGGGTCCCAACATTGCTGATGGCCTGTTAGATATCACTTGGTTGCCTAGCAACCATTCTGTATCCGCTCAGGTGTTTAATTTAGCCGATTTGGCCTTTAGTGGCTTGGCTGGGGCAGAGGTTAACCCTGATATTCAATTTAGGCAAAGTAGCCGGGTTCGAATTTCTAGTCATTCACCACTAAAGTACATGGTAGATGGCGAAAACCGTCAAGCCGATGCACTTATTCTGAAGGTGCAACCAAGCTCACTTAAAGTGATGGTTTAGATGCTTTATTAAAACTGCAGAAAGGCGCAATAGGTCTTTTAATGGAATTAAGCTTATAAAAACAGAGTGATGTGATGCAATTTAATATTATCAAATATGCACCAATAATAGAAAAAGCACGTACCAGCTTTTGGTTTGTCCCTAGTTTTATGGTGTTATCTTCTATAGTACTGGCCTGCTCTGCGGTGTACATTGATGCTTTTTTTATGGCGCGTTATGATCTTAAGATCCCCATCATATATAGCATTGATATTGAGGCTATTCGTTCTTTGTTGGGAACAATTGCAGGGGCGATGATTACCGTAACTAGCATCGCTTTTTCTATCACTATTGTTGCCTTAACCTTAGCTTCTTCGCAATTTGGTCCACGTTTACTGCGAAACTTTATGATGGATACTGGCACGCAAGTCGTACTGGGTTCTTTTATCTCGAATTTTTTATATTGTATCCTAGTATTTTGTGCCATCAGTTTTCAAGAGCCCTACACTTTTAAACCTGGATTGACTGTGATTATTGCAGTGATGATGACATCTATTAGTGTTGGTGTTTTGATTTATTTTATTCATCATGTGGCTAAGTCTATTCAAGCAGATGTAGTAATTGACGATGTTTATCGAGAGCTGCAAAGTGGTATTGCAAGTCTCTTTCCTTGCATTCACAAGCAGCCAGAAACCGCAAAAACTGAAGACTCAACCACTACTGCTTTTACACTGGGTACCCAGCAGTTTGATGTTTTAGCAAAGTGCAGTGGGTATATACAGACCATTGAACAGGATGCACTGTTAACCCTTGCGACTGAAAATGAAGTGCAGATTGAGTGTAGGTTTGGCCCCGGAGATTTTGTTGTAAAAGATTCCGTGATAGCGGTTGTTCATGCAGATAATACAATGCCTGATACCATAGTTAATAACACGTCAGATAAAATAGTGTTGGGAGCATATAGAACACCAGTTCAAGATCCTGAGTTTGCCATCCATCAATTGGTTGAAATTGCTTTGCGAGCGCTTTCTCCTGGGATTAACGACCCCTATTCCGCAATTACATGTATCGATAAACTTAACTCTGTATTGTGTGAGCTCACCAATAAAACGTTTCCGGCAAAGCAGCATTATGACCAAGCTGGCAATTTGCGTTTAGTATGTAAAGTTTTAACCTTTGAGAATATTGCCAGCGCAGCATTTGAACAAATCAGGCAACAAGCCAATAATAATGTCGCCGTCACCATCAGGCTACTCGAGTCTTTGCATAACTTGATGAGGTTTGCCCAAAGTGACGAGCAGCAACAATTTGTTATACGCCAAACTAAAATGATACAAGAACAACAAAATAAACAACCTCTAGCCGAAGACGATACAAAAGCCATTAACGCTAGGATTGCGTTGATTTTTTCAGTCTCTAAATAAAGATAATGCAACTTGTAGTTAGATGAGCTGTTTTGTGTATTTTGGCAAAATGATTTGAGTCTTAGGGTTATTTTTTACTTTATTGTGGGGATTTATATTTAAGCGGGTAAGTTGGTTCGTTCTTCTGCAATTAGGGTATTGGCCACAGATAATTGCCATAAAATAATGGCGCAGCGCAATGACACTGCTCCATTATGTTTTATTAGGGTTATTTTAAGTGTTCTTCAAAAAAATCCTTCATCAATTCCATGGCATGAATTCGGTTTGTGGCATCGTCTAAGAAGTGTGTGCCGTATTCAAATTCTTTATATTTGACGTCTTTGCCTGCTGACTTTAGCTGGTCATACATGGAATTAGACTGGCGGTAACTCACACGGGTGTCTTTCTTACCATGAATAAGTAACACAGGCTTTTTAAATTTGTCTGCATGATAATAGGGGGAAACCGCCTCAATGTCGGTGTCATCATCATTTACTGCATTATCAATATAATCGAAATAGCCTAATCTTCGCCACATTGTCATTTGATCTGCTAAGTCTGAAACACCAGCAATACTGACTATGCAGTCAAACAGTTCAGGTGTTTGGTAACCAGCCACCAAAGCGGCGTAGCCACCATAACTGGCTCCTGCTATACAGGCTTTGTCTTTATGCACTAATTCAGTAGCCAATAACCATTCATAGGCATCTAACAAGTCGGTTTGCATGGTCTTTCCCCATTGATGGTAGCCACTGGTCATGTACTCATTGCCATAACCAGTCGAGCCGCGGAAGTTTACTTGTAATACCGCGTACCCTTCATTCGCCATCATTTGCACATAGGGATCAAAATATTGATAATCTCGAGCAAATGGGCCACCGTGAGGAAATAAAATAACCGGTGGTTTTTCGACACCGTTTGGCAAGGTGATGTATCCATATAATTCCATGCCGTCTCTAGCGTTGAACGTAATGGGGGTTACATTAGCCAGTGATTGACCCTCAAGATAAGGGAACTGACTAAACCAAAGACTCAAGCTTTTTTTATTCTTATCGAACAGATAATATTTGACTGGGCTAGAGTCACTTATTGCAGAAATAATGTATCGATTTTCGTCTAGGCTATAGTCATAAATGTTACTCTGTAAACCACTTTTAGACAGTAGTCCAGCCAACTGGTTGCCGATATTTTTTTGCTCTGAATCCCAATAAACGCGTCGCACAAAATTATCAACGTAGGTATAACCAATGACATTCATTTCAGTATGACTTGGTTTAAAAATCACATCGGTAATATCAAACTTTCCAGGCGCTTGTGCTACAAGTTCAGAAAATTCGTTCTTCTCGATATCGAAGCGCCAAAGTGCGGTTTTATTTAACTCATGGTCAGACAATAGCAGCAGAGAATTAGTTTCTTTTTCATACATGATAGGATCAAATGTTTCTGATTCAAAAGGGGTATAGGTTTTAATCAGTTTCCAATCAGCGTCTTGATTTTCTCTGATGTAGACGTATTTAGTTTCATTTCGAGCCCTATCGCTGCCACCAATTGCCAGTAAAATTTCACCATTTTTGTCGGTGATCCAGTTGTTTATCCTGTTGCTGTTAGCAATATGTTTCTCAAATTTCCCATCATTCACATTCACTTTATAAACGGACGCATAGTTGCCATCTCTCGAATCCCTAGTGGTGACCAGAATGTGGTCGGCATCATTGGGTAAGATATTCAGTAAGCGAGGACTGTTAAAATAGAAATCTAATTTGGTGGTTTTGGTGCTAACCCTAGCGTTCACTGAGCGGCGCATTTCAAAAACGTTTTTAGCTTCAAGATCTGCAGAATATAGATGTGTGGTTCTTAATTTTAAGCCTTCATAATCGTAAGGTTGGCTTACATTAATGAGTAGCCTTTTATTGTTAGCCCAATTAATACTTTCGATGCGATATTTTTCACCACCCAAAGTAACCAGTGCTTTTAAATCTTGAGTGCCAAACGGCATGACCACAACTTGGGTTTTTTCATTACTGTTATAAATTCCTGCCAGATGTTCACCATTTGGTGAAATGACAGGATTTTGTAACATCGGCATTTGATTGAAGTATTCTAGTGGTAAGGATTCAGCATGAAGGGCACTGATTGGTAATAGTAAAAATAAAGTGATTATAAGTTTGCTGTACATATCCCTTGAGTAACTCCGTATTGTCGTTTTTATTAGGTTTGTTTTTTACACATTCTATTGATAATAAAAATATAATCAACTTAGGCCAGTTATTTTTCATTTAGGATTTTGATAGGTGATTTTTTTTAGGAAACTGGTATTTTATGGTATCTGTGTAGATTGCTCGCGCCATTTTAAAACATTCGTTTACAAAGGATTGCTAATGAAAAACCTAGCCTTAATACTCTCGATATTACTATTGATTACTTCTTGTACCTCTACAACAAATACCGCTTTAGACGGTTTTGTACAAATGTCTTTTGACATAAATGAACAAGGAGAACCAGGCAATATTAAAGTCTTAATTTCTGAGCCTGATAATCGTTTTGATGAAAAGGCAATAGAAGCCTTAAGTAAGTGGCGATACAGTCCTAAGATAGTGGATGGCGTGGCTATTTATCAAAAAGACTTAACAGTGCAATTGAACTTTAGAGAGGACAAATAAAATGAATGGAACAACTTTGTTAAGCTCGAATACAAGGCTCATTGTTGCTTCTTAACAGTCTGGGAAATTAAGGTTTTTACAATCAATCACCATTAAACCTTTGTAAAAATAATGTGTTGGTTTTTTGATGATCCCATTGCCACTGTGCGGTTTTTCTACAATGGATCCCGCCCACCCAATAATCTTGAATAAAGGTGGTTTCGCCATTAATACAGGCGATACCTTGCGCTGTGATGGATACCAACTGTTGCTCCCAAGCACTTGCTTTATTCTCAATGTTGAACAAAGGTTTTGTGTTTTTTGTCAGAGGCAGTAATAAAGCGTAAAACATCACATCACCTAAAAAAGGCAAAGGTTCATTTTTTTGATAGTCGGCAAACCAAGCATTGATTGTTATGGGCTCACATCTATCAAACAAAACTTGCAGCGCGATAGTTTGTGTCAGGCTCAAGCCTGTAGTTCGGTTGGGTAACTCTTGAAGATGTCGTGTAAGTGCATTCGACATATTTAGTAAACAATCAATTTCGTTTTTTTGTAATAACTCAACCAATAAAGATGGTTTTGAGTAAGTTAGTGCTTGCCAACTCTTGTGGGCGCTAAGCATCATTTTTGCAGTGACGGCTTTGCGACTTTGCCAACAAGAGCGGATTGCTTCCGCAGGTAATTGTCCCAAACCTATGAACCTTTCTGTACCAGGAAACTGATTGATTTCGATGATCTCAATCTCCTTATCAGAGATGTGCACTAGTTGGGTTAAGGCATAAACCAACATGAATTGGTCGTAGCTATCATGCTCGACCCAAAAAACAATCCTTTGGTATTTGTCACTAAGCAGCGTCACCCTATTTTGGGTTTCGGAATCAATAATATTGCTCATTTCCTCCTCGCCACTGCGCCCTATTATTGGAAGTATGTATTGATGCACATATTTGGCTCGCCTTACAATAAAGTCTTTTTTTGAAGCAGGTAATGGACCTATACATAAAGGATCTATCAAAGCTAAGAAATCTCCCTTAAAGCCCGCTTCTTTTAATAATCCCTGGATGTCGTGGCCGCAGCGCACATGAAGAGTACAAGGGTCACTGTCTAACGGGGCATGATGCTCAATGATAGCTTGACGGTGTTGCTGTAGTATTTTGATATGCTGTTTGAGTTTGCTCCAAGATGCCACGCCAAGCTCTCGTGCTAGCGCATGCTGAACATCGGCGAGTTGTATGTTATCTGAATTGATTTGGGGGAACGTGGGGTGAAACTCAGCAACTTTTTGTATAGCTAATTTATCGCCATTGTGGATCGCATTTAAACGTTTTGTAGCAATAGAATTTTTGTTGCTTAAGATCTATAACAAAGCTGTTTGTAGATTGCATATTTTCATCACTTATATAAGTTTGGTTTTCGCCTAATAGAAAAAGGGGGTAAAAAATCAAATTTTTCTGCAAACGCAGCTAATGTTGATATGCCTTATATAAAGTGCTTTGAACCAATGATGGATGCTTCATCTTGGCTAATTCTAGCCTACTAATGAGTGATACACACTTCAAGATAAAATGGGTCAACTAGAAACTGGGAGGACCCCAAGCTTGGGAAACAGCAATATTTGCCTTTTGTTAAGGGATTTAGTTAACTGTGGATTATATTTGATATTTAAAAAGTCATAATTACCTAAGTAAATCAAAGGTAAAAATTAAAAATGCTAATGATAAGTGTTAGGTGTATTTAGAATGATGAATAATTTTCGAGTATTTTTGTCAGTCTGTATATTTATAGTCAGTGCATATTTTATTGTAGATCTGATTATTTATAGCTTCGATTGGGTCTTGTTATTTTTCAGTCTACTGGCTTTTGTTTGTGCCCATTATTTATGGCCACCAAAGTATGATGGTGAAAGTGCGTGGTATGACGCCCTTGAAGTGCTCATTGAATTTCCCTATAGAGCCATTGCTTTTTTCTTTAGGGGACTTGGTAAAGCTTTTAAAGATGGAGATCTAGACTTGGATGTGTAACTACTCATCCTCTAACTACGTTAGCCGTAAAAGGGCAAGGCTGTTGCAATTGTGTTAGTATGTACTGACATTCTGAAAATTCTTATTCATACATTTCATTATTTTAAGTCGCAGGGAAATTAGGAATATAGTCCCGTTATTTATGTGCTTATTTACTGCTTAGCCTTGAACATAATGTTTAGCTAAACGTATTCTCAAGTGTTTTAATATCAGCTTGATTACTCTTATTTGATTGATGGACACCTAGTGTTAAGAAAAATATCTCTATTGATAGTGCAAGGGTTGTTAGCACTTTTACCTATAACCCTTACTGTGTATTTTTTGGTGTGGTTGGTGACAACCATAGAAACCAGTTTGACGCCTCTTATTCCATCACAATTTTACTTCCCGGGTCTGGGATTAATATTAGGGTTAGTGTTTTTGTTGGTGGTGGGATTAGCGGTCAATGCTTATGTGATTAGCTCGGTTATTGCATGGAGTGGAAAGTTATTTGAGCGTATCCCTGTTATTAAAACCATTTATGGGGCCATCCAAGATGCCGTTAATCTGATTAATATAGGTAAACGCCAAAAGATGCAAAGTGTGGTGTCGGTCAAAATTACCGAGAGTATTCACTTAATTGGATTTGTCACTAGTCATGAAAGCGCCAAAATATTATTTAACAATAATGAGAAGCTCGGTGTGTATATTCCACTGAGTTATCAAATTGGTGGCTATACCCTGTATATCGACAGCGACCAATTGACTCCTCTTGATATAGACGTCGAAAAAGCCATGCGAATTGCCCTGACTGGCGGCAGTGTGACTAATGCCAAAGCCGCCGCAAAATCAAGTGACTAGTTTGGTTTAGCCACCGCTGGGGTAATAAAACGGGTTAACAGTGCAGGTAATAGGGTTAAGTCTGTGATTAGGGCAACGACCATTGCCAATGCAGTGAGTAAACCGAACAGCATGCTGGGCACAAAATCAGAAAACGCTAATAATGCAAAACCGACACAAATGATGACTGTGGTGAATAACATCGCGTATCCCACACTAAAGTAGGCCTGCTTCACGGCTTCTTTAGGTTTTGAGTCTCCATGCAAATAATGGTGTACAAAATGTATGGTATCGTCCACTGCAATACCCATGGCTATGGCAGCAATAGTGATAGTCATCAAGTCTAAGGGAATGTTGGCGTAACCCATCACGGCCAGTATAACTAAGGTACAAATCACGTTTGGCACCAAGGCAACGAGTGCCACTGATAGTCGTTTAAACAGCACCCACATCACCAATAAAAGGGCGATATAGACTATGCCTAAGGTCAAAATCTGTGAGTTAAATAAACGCTGCAGTATGTCCTGATAGAGCACAAATAAATTGGTAAATTGATATTGATCTTCAGTAAATCCATTGGTTTTAAGATCCGCTCGCAAATTTTCTAGGTATTCTTTGCGATTAAATCCCTCAGTACTGTCTTTTACTCTGCTGCTGAGGCGTAATTGCTGATTGTCTATTGAAAAATAACTACCCAATAAGGTCTCTCGCAAATTTTCATCCACTAAGCGGTAAATAGCGGTGAGTTCGTATTCAGTCAGAGGGCGACCTTGGTTCAATTTCATGGCCAATTCTGTGAAGTTAACGACTGAGGTAGTGTTGCCACTTGCAGGATATTGTTTGAGTATGGTTTGTGCCACTTGTAATTGTTGGATACTTTTAGCACTTAATGCCAAGTCTGTTTTTTGCATATCTGCTGGAATATCAATAATGATATCGAAAGGTGTTGAGCCACCAAACTGTTGATCAATAAAGGTTAATTCTTGATGTACTTGGGTGTCTTGGGCAAAGTAGTTTAAGAAACTGTTTTCGACGCTGAGGCGGAATAACCCTAAAATGGCGATCCCAGTGACCACCACAAATAATACAATTACTTTGCCTGAGTGTTTTAGGGTGGTAACAGATACCCATTCAATAAAGTTTTGACTTAGTTTGTTGGGCGCAGCTTTTTGACTGCGAGAAAATAAACACAATAATGCCGGTAAAAATATCAATGACAGTCCAATGGACACAAACATGGCAATGATCATCATCCAACCAAAACTCACCACTGGTTGAATACCACTAAAAATAAGTGAGCCAAAACCTACCGAAGTGGTGATACCTGCATAAAAACACGGCTTGATTTTTTTTCGCAAGGTTGCACTGACCAATTGAGCTTGAGAGGCGTCGGGGTCATCGTTGGCAAGTTGTCGATATTGCACAATTAGATGCACACATATGGCTAAAGTAAGAATGAGTTGTAAGGCGATAAAGTTTGAAGAGATAACAGTAGTGCGCAGATCAAAAATACCAAATAGCCCCATAGTCATGATCACACTAGTCACACAACAAGCGATTGGAATAATCACCCAGCGCCAGCTTCTAAACAAAACAAACAACATTATACAAATGGCGAGGCCAATGGCACTTCCAAATAATTTCAGATCTGCGCGGATAATATTAATTAATTGGTGACCTAAAACGTAGGAGCCTCCCAGGTAGACGTTGGCGTCACTTTTGACCATAGCGGCGAAGCCATAGATTTGTTCAATTTCTTGCTCTCGCTCTTTGTTTAATTTTTGTCGAATAGGATCGGCTTGTGCTTTAAGTTGTTCTACTTTTGTGGCGTCTTGTTCGGTAAATTGATCCGTTAAACGTTTTTTATCAAGGTTAATTATCTTTGTTTCGATTTCGATTAATGTGGGATCTTGTTTAAAGATAATTTGAATAGATGTGGCCGACATTTTTTGATTAACCAACAAGTCTGTAAAAATAGGATGCTGATCAAATATTTGGCGCATTTGCTGGTGGCTAAATTGTTTGCTTTGCCAAGTCCAGTCTGCCGCGACTAGCTTGGGATCTAGCTCGCTCATTTGTGATAGCAAAGGCACATTTAATATGTGGGTGACACTTCTTACTCTTGGTAAGGTTTTTAATTTTTTAGATAAGGCTTGGATATCTTCAAAGGTTTTGTCGCTAAATACGTCATGCTGTTTGGGTTCGTAGGCTAATAATATAAATTCGTCAGGAGAAAACCTTTGATTCATTATCTGACTTTGAATATAGAGTTTATTGTCTTTTACCAGCAATGTTTCGGCTGACGCATCGATTTTAAAATACTGAACAAACCAACCTAGGCATAGGGTTAACAGCAATACAGATATGACTGTTATTAGCGGTTTTTGTGTTAGCCATAGAGTGCGCTGATCAATCATGAGTTTGGCCTTCAACTGTTACTGTTGGGTCAGATGGCTCTGGCGTTTTTTCCTGATAGTTTTGATACTCTTTATCTCGCAACAGCGATTGCATATACATATTGCGAAAAAAAACATAAGGGTCGTCGCTTTCTTTGTACAAGGTCTCATAACTTGATGCTCTAGGAGAAAACTCATGAAATCCATCATAAGCCTGAATATATTGAGTTTGAGGTGGTTCTGATACGAAAGTCACCGGAGCAAAAGTGGATTCGGTTAAAGTCGAAACGCCATTTCTCACATCACTTTGCCCAAGTATAGGAAGTACGATATAAGCGCCATAACCTACATCCCAAGTGGTTAATGTATCGTTTAATGTAGCCCTATGGGGTTTAATCTCAAACCAGGCATTTGCTGGATCAAAGATCCCCAATACACCTAAGGTACTATTGATTATAAAGCGCCCTAAACTACTGCCCATTTTTTTGCCGTTAGCCTGTAAAAGATGATTAATAGCATTTAAAGGTTCTCGTAAATTGCTGAAAAACTGACTCACAGCGACTTCAGCTGGGTCGGGCATAATAGCGGTGTATCCCTTGGCAAGAGGGTTAAGTACCCAGGTATATACGACATGATTGACCGCAAAAATAGGGCGATTAATGGATTCAAAAGGATCGTCAAATTGTGTTTCAGAATAGCCAACCACTGTAGGGGTAATGGCAACCACCCCATTTGAGGTTTTTACCTCAATGGCTGCCTCACTTTTAATCACGGGCTGGTCTTGTTCTCTACTCACGCCAGTTTGAAATAGCTGACTTTGCCCTTGTTCAAGTTGGTTTTTACTTGCGCAACCCGCTAACAAAGTCAATATCACTAGCAAGACTAGGGAAGACCATTTACCGCGATTCAGATCCATTTTTTACTCCTTTATTTAATATTTTGACGCATATTTGTTGCCAATTCCTTTGCATTAAATGCAGAGCTTGGATCTGGCGCCTCGCCTTTTCCCATAGAAATTTGCAAACTGGTGCTTACCTTCCCATCCACTACATAGGTTTCGAGTCTGGCGCCAGAATAACCCGGGGTGACATAACTCGAACAACCTAACAATCCACATTGACGCACAACTTGGTTTGATGCTGTACCAGAAACTAACATTTCTGAGCGCGTTTTTGTTTCTCTATCGGTCTCGCTGGTCAAGATAGTAAACCAGTCGTAACCTTTTTGGATTGTAAGTTCTGCTGCTCTGAGCATAGCGTAATCTTTAATACGTGATGCTTCGGTAAAACGATTACCAACAAATTCAATTCGGTGTTGAGTATCGGTTAATTGAGTTTGAGTGTAACCAAATTCGTTTTCTGCGGATGTCGCTTGATAGCGGGTGGCTTGAGGTGCGGCACAACCCACCAATATCAAAAAACAACTTAAGGTAAAGCCAGTAAAATAATGCATAGAGTTCCCCGGTTTGATTGACATGAATGTCACATCGACATTCTTTCGGGGATATACAATCAAGAACTAAGCCAAAGCATAACTATATGTAAAATATAGTTATTTTACGGTGATTGTTGTAAGCCGTAAGATAACTCAGTAAATATTACATGGCTTAATTGTATAAATGTTATGAATTTCAAGTTGATTCATTACTAGGAGCAGTATCACTTGTTTTATTGTTATTTGTAATAGAGTTGGCTTTGAGCATTGAATTTAATTTCACTCCCCCTTTGGCACCAAAGTCCAAAGTGCGAATAGGAAAAGGTATCAAGATATCTGCATTCTCAAGGGCTTTTTTAACGCCAATGACAGCTTGATGCCTTGCCTGCATAAAACCTGTCTCACCGGGATAAGCAATCCAGAACCACAGCAGTAGATTAATGCTGCTGTCACCAAAGTCTTTGGCAAAAACTGCGGTTTCTTGCTTTTTGATAACAAAGTCATACTGATTAATTTGCTCTACTATGACTTCTGCTGCTTTTTCTGGATCATCCGCGTAGGATATACCTACAGGGATCTCTATACGCCTGAACCCGCTAGTCGAATAATTTGTTAGGATATTTCTGAATAATATCTTGTTGGGTATCACTTCCAACTGACCAAAAAATGTTTCTACTAAAGTGTTTCTTAAATTAATTGTTTTAACTGTGCCAAACACTTTGTCAGCTTCAACTACATCGCCTATTTGAAAGGGTTTACGGATCCCCATAGCGATACCCGCAATCAGGTTTTCGGTCATGTCTTGGAATGCAAAGCCAATGGCTAAACCTACAATACCTGCACCAGCGAGTAGCGATGTCACTGTACCTGTTAACCCTAAGAAGTCTAAGGCAATAAAGATCCCAGCAATGAGTACACACATTTTAAAAATGGAGGCTAATAAGTTGGCGATCTGCGGAGACTCTAATGTTTTTAGTAAAACTTTTTTCATTGCCTTGCCAGCAATTCTGGCGATGATAGAAAAAGTAATGGCGATTAATATGGCGACTATAAAATTGGGAAGATGCTTTATGCCTGCTTCTAGCCAGCTTTCTAGTTTGTCGTTAATTAAACTCCAAAATTTTTCGATTTTTAGTAGTTCCATGACAGATCTCTGATGTTTATAAGAATGGAGCAGCGCTAAGCAGGCTTAGCGCTGTGTTTGTTTAAGCGTGACTTTTGTTAAATATTTTCTCTGCTTCATCTTTGGCCATGCCGTACTTCTCTTGCATCTTCCCTTGAAACTTTTCCAAGTTGCCATCAATTTCCTGAAGGTCATCGTCTGTAAGTTTTCCCCAATTCGCTTTGAGTGAGCCTGATGCTTGTTTCCATTTACCTTTCATAATGTCATTGTTCATCTCATTTCTCCTGTTGATAATTCGTTAAAAACAGTCAGCTCGTTCAAGGCTGAAATTTTGATTACTCTATACTGCACTCAAGTTCAATCAAGTCCCATGCCATCGAATTAAGTAATTGAAATATATGTAAAAAGTAAGGAGTTTATGTCGCAGGGATTGGTAAGTCTTGTAAGTTTTACAAGGTTAAGTGTCAACTTTTCTCACTATAAAACTAAATTCAGCGAGTCAACTTGATAGCCTGTTAGGGTTGTTTTTATAAGGCTGTTTAGATGGTTGCGCTATTACAATGTATAGACTTAAGTTTGCAAAGTAAGGTTATTGCGTAAGCAACGTTAAGTAAAAGTTACATTCATTTTGAATAATTGCCCTAGTCTCAGCTTATAGGTGGTGATTGATTGGTACTGAAATTTTGCTTGTTAGTCTCAATAAAATACTTCTAATTCATATGCTTAGCTTGTTCGTTCAGATAGGGGGCGCCGCTGGTACAACAATTGCTGTTGCTGTTATGTTCGAGGTAAAACTAAGTTAGTGGCCAAGGCCATTTTTTAGACTTGAGCTTGTTATTGCAATTTTATTCTGAGGACAATTTATGGATATTTTACGTATTATTCTCGCTGTTTTATTACCCCCTATTGGTGTTTTTCTACAAGTAGGTTTGTCTAAAACGCTATTGCTGAACATCTTGCTAACAATCCTCGGGTATCTGCCTGGCATCATTCATGCTGTGTGGGTGATAGCTAAAAAGTAGTTATTAACTTCTACATTTAACGGAAAACAGTAATGAATTGGTATCAATCGTTTAAGCTCTCTCGCATCATTATGATCTGCCTGCTTGTAACTTTAATTCTTGCTAGGGTCGCGGCTCCAAGTATTCTTACTTGGTATGCAAACCGTACAATCGAAAATACTCAAGGGATCAGCGGAACAGTGGCCGATGTCGATTTGGCGCTAATTTCTGGGTCTTATAGTATATTCCAAGGCAACATTCGACAGACCGGAGATGGCCAAGAACTTCCGTTATTTGTTTGGGAGCGAATGGATATTTCAATTTTATGGAGTGCATTATTACAAGGTGAGTTAGTGGCTGAAATTGTTTTAATTGCACCACAGATAAGCCTGTACGACAGGCCTCAAAATAAGGTATTTGAATCTGCAGCGGTAACAGACCAGAAAACCTGGTTAGGCTTAGCCCGTACATTGAGCCCCTTTGCAATTGATAAACTGACCGTAAAGAATGCTACTTTTAGCATGGATGCTGAATCGAAGCTCAAACGTTCTAGATTTACAGTGCAAAACATTCAGCTCACTGTGACTCACATTTCCAATTCAAAAGAAAAGGATAATATCGCCCAAGTGGTGTTGCAGGGGGATATTCAGGATCATGCCAAGCTTTTGATAAACGGCACTTTTGATCCCAATACCCAAGAACCAACCTTTGATATCAATCTTGAAATGGCTAAGTTACCCGTCTCTTACATTGATTCTCTAATGAAATTTTACGCGCCTTTTGACTTTGAAGCGGGTCAGATAGATTTAGCCTGTGAGTTAAAGTCAATTGAAGGAAAAGTCACAGGCTATGTTCAGGCCGGGATTTATGAGCTAGATGTATTCTCCTGGCATGAAGATGTAGTCGAGGATGGCGATAATCCCATTCGACTCATGTTGGATATCGTTGGCGGGGCGTTGGCTACTTTATTTGAGAATGATAATAAAAAGTTATTAGCAACAAGAGTGCCGATTTCAGGGGTATTAGATAACCCTAATGTGTCTACGTTTGATGCACTTCTAGGAATACTGAGAAATGCATTTGTTGAAGCCTATAGCCTTAAAGTGGAAAACTCTATTAGTAGCTTGAAAGCGCCTTCAAAATCCGAAACACAAAATAAGCCAAGTTAATTTTAGTTTTCTAAGTAAACCAGCTCGCTTAATAAAGGAAAGTGGTCGGAGTCAATAGATGGCAGTCTTTGGATACTAGCCAAAGCAAAATGTTGACTATGGAAAATATGGTCAAGTGGCCAACGCATAACAGGGTAATTTGCATGGAAGGTGTTAAACATACCTCGGCCTATTCTTGGGTCTTGTAGACCACTAATACGTCTAAAGGCTCGGGTCGTTGGTGACCAAGCTACGTCATTTAGGTCTCCAGTGACAATGGTGGGTTCTGTATTGTTGGCAACCTCTTTTGCTATCAATAATAATTCCTTATCTCTAGGCTTAGCACTGTCGTTCTCAGTTGGGCTGGGTGGGGCAGGATGCAGAAAATGACATTTAACTCGGCGCTCATCTTTCATTTTGAGATAACAATGCATAGAAGGTACGCCTTCTTCAATAAGATCCATTACTTTTACATCCTCCAATACAAACTTGCTGTATAGATGCATCCCATACAAGTTGTCCAAAGGACGGTTCACTCTATATGGGTAATCGGAATGAATTGCTACTAATGCATTTTGCCACCAATCATCTGTTTCAAGTGTGATGACGACGTCGGGTTGATGTAATGAGATCAAATCAACGAGCTTTTCAGAGCTGTGGTTTGTCATCAATACGTTACTGGTTAAAATTTTAATCGACTGAGTAGAGTCTGTTGCCTGTGCTTTAGGAACTTGTTTGGGGTATAAGGACGTGTAAGGAAATATCCAAGCCAGTTGATAAATGGCGACTAAGGCATTGGTCATTACCAAAACGATCTGCAGTAGTGGCGAGGTTATATACAAACTTGAAGCTAATACACAAATTGTCAGAAATGCAATTTGTACTCTAGGAAATTCCCATACTCGGCACAGCCAATGGTTGGAAGGTAGCAATGGTGCCAATGTAATGCCAAGCATAGTGACAGTGAGTATTATTATCAAAGCTTCCAACATTTGACCCTTAAATTACTTCATAGATTCAGTATGCAGCTTACCTTTGATAGATAACGCAGTCATTTTAAATTCAGGCTAAATTAGGCATTAAATTTGCTTTGTTGAATCTACATGTAAACCATCAGGTTTATCAAAGTAGTCCCATAAGTACACCGAGGTAGATGATATGCAAACCCAATTAGTACTTGATGATCTGACTCAAGTGACTCAAGTCGTTATGGAAAAGTTACCTTCTATATTATTAGGAGGATTGATATTCGTAATATTTTTCTGGCTATCAAGGCCTATCGCAAATTTTCTGACAAAACCTCTCGCGAAAGCAACTACTAGTAAACTGATCCAAATGGTTATCCGCAGAACCATGAGTTTACTGGTTGTGCTCATTGGACTGTACATTTTATTGCGTCTAGTCGGTCTTACGCAATTTGCCGTAGCGCTGCTCAGTGGAACTGGAGTAATTGGACTAATTATAGGGTTTGCTTTTAAAGATATAGCCGAAAATTTTCTATCCAGTTTACTACTGAGTGTACAACGCCCCTTTAAATTGGGAGACATCATAGAGGTGGAAGGATATTTAGGTGTAGTGAAAAAAATGACTTCCAGAGCCACTACCTTAGTTGATTTTAATGGAGATCACGTGCAACTCCCCAACGCTACTATATATAAAAACGCGATACGCAACCTGACTGCCAACCCTTTTATGCGAGGTACTATTGATATCGGAGTGGGATACGATACTGACTTTGACCATGCTCAATCTTTGGCCATGAATATTATGTCATCTCAACCCGCGGTGTTGGATGATCCCGCGCCTCAGGTGTTAGTCAGTTCTTTGGGTGCATCTAGCTGTAACTTAAAGCTGTTTTTCTGGGTAAATAGCGAAATTGATAGTCAACTAAAAGTCGCATCTGTTTTAATGAAAAGGCTAGTATCGACATTTCTAGCCGAAGACATTGCTATGCCTGATGATGCCCGTGAGCGGATCATATTAAATACTGACGCTTCTCGTCCAGAAGAGTCGTACAAAAAGCACTCCAGTTTTGTGGACAATAGCAAGCAAGACGCAATAAAGGCCACTAACGATGATACCAGTAGCGACCATGATGAGATAAGAGAGCAAGCTGCTCAGGCTAGAGATCCAGAGGAAGGTGAGAACATTTTGTAGTGCGCTTATTTTAGTCGTATGACGTAATTATTGCTGATGACTGTGAATTATTTACATTCATTTATTTGTTACTAGCTTTGTTATGTTAACGAGTTTTTTGTAACAGATTGATTTTAAAGGAGTTGGTTTTGTTTTTGTGGTGTGGCATAGAGGTTGCTGTTCTTAATTGACTAGAGTGGAATACATCGCTTTAGATAACGTTTTAACTAATTTGGAGAGCATTATGACAACCTCAACAGGCACAAAACCTAACTCGAAACTTTCTAAAAGTAACTCAGGTACACCTATTGCAGACTCAATGACTGAAACCCTCCATGAATCCGTGGATACCTTATCTGGTCATGCTGTAACGGCTGAGCAGAAATTGCGTAACACTGCAGCATCTTCTGCAGAAACTATGGAACAGAAACAGCAACAAGTTAAACAATATTGGGAGCAATCCGCTGTGGGCAAATACACAAAAGAAAACCCAGTTGCTACTGCCGGCATAGCTTTTGCTGCAGGCATGTTATTAACTACTTTCCTTAGAAGAAAATAGTTAATCTATATGACTTCCACAACACAACAAACACCCCATGAACGAGGGGCTTCCAAGGCCAATGAAGCGACTGTATCTGACGTTTTATTGGCCTGGGATAAAGTATTTCAGGGGCTGAAAGCATACTTAAGAACTAACGCAACTGTGGTTGCAGCGGATTTTCAACTCTCTATCAAAGCTATTTTAGTCACTTTGATTTGTCTTTTAGTACTTATTGCCTTAGGAATAGTGGTTTGGGTGAGCTTAATGGTTGGCATGACATATGGCTTAACGTCATTCGGTTATCATTGGTTGTGGAGTCTGCTGTTAGTTCTGGTGATTAATCTAGGTGCATGGCTTTTTACAAAGAGAATTCTGAGTTCAGCGATCAGTTCTATCAAGATGACAGCAACCGCTGATTTGCTGTTTACTTCACAAAGCGAGTAGCTTGGGGTGAATATTGTGTTTGATCCGATGAAAAAACAGAAGTTGAAATTACAGCAAGCGAGCGTTAACGCTAATCTTGCTAAACAGTATTCAATACGACAATTAGAAAATGCCAAATCTAAAAGTGAGTCCTTTATCTCATCCCCTACTGGTATTGCCAGTATGTTTGTAGCGGGATCAATAAAGGGCGCCACTACTGATGTACCCAAACCTCCTGCTTCTATTATTCTCTCAATGTTACTCAAGCTTTTTTAACTGCGAATTTAATGACTTAGTTTCGGCTCAATTCTGCAAACACATCTGCCAGAGTTGAGT
Organism: uncultured Paraglaciecola sp.; assembly: GCF_963977085.1. Classification (GTDB taxonomy): domain Bacteria; phylum Pseudomonadota; class Gammaproteobacteria; order Enterobacterales; family Alteromonadaceae; genus Paraglaciecola. The sequence goes on from NZ_CAXBNC010000004.1 coordinate 129,318, forward strand.
TTTTTTATTGCTCTGAATTTTCGAATGTTAGGGTGTGTAGGATTTACTCAGGAGCTTTGAAAAAATTACTTTATTGTTTACTTGTAAACGCTCATATTCACAAGAAAATCCTCCTTACCCAGATCGAATTATATTCAATAGAAGGCTTTGGCCCAGTCAATTCGGTGTTTCTAAGATTTATTTGCGGTGATTTGATTCTGTTCCTAGGTTGGTATCGTTTCTGCAATAGCTTCTACGTCTAGTCATCATTTATTGTAGGAGCTGTATTGTGAAATTTTTAACTCTTTTCGCCGCTATTATTTTAACTATTGTTACTTCTGCAATGGCAGTATCACAAACCAATAATCCTGCACAGATTGAGCCCATGCCTGCCAGCATTGACAAGCTAAAAATCGCACTCGCTACTGCCGATCGCGGAAAAACAGATAGAAACAGTGTGTTGCGTTTAGAGCGAGCTGAATTTTACTATTCGAGTGCGGTTGAATATTACAAAGCAAACTGGAGGGCAAAAGCTATTGATTACGCGCAACGGGGAAGGTTGTTAGTAGAGCTACATCAACGCTCAGTTGAATTACCTGGCTTTTATAGGCCAGAACTAGCTAAAGCTCAACAAGCCAATTACAGGAGAGAACAATAGCGGTTACTAAACTACCTTAATCATTAAATGACTAAGGTAGATTAACTGACGTTCTAAGACAGGATAATTCTATTGATTTTGTGACTTATCGATTCTCTAATCTATTAAAGTCGAGGACACCAAATTCTAAGGGGTTTAGCTTTTCATAATACTGATGCATAGCGTCTGAAAATTCCCAAAAATTTGCTGAAGTACGGTATACCGCATAGTTCTCTCTGAGCACTTTATAGTCTTGCTCTGAACTTAACCCACTGATGGCATTTGCAAAATCTGCCAGCTGAGTGGTTGTCACAGTAAAAAATGCATTGGGATGTGAGGTCATTAATCCTGGCGCTATAGTCATGCTGTCTTCTTCAGGCAATCGTCTGTCATCTTCACCAAATAAATGTGAAATATTGTTATAGGCGTTATGGCGCAGTAACGTATAAAACACAGTCTTCTGATTGGCGACATCAGTTATTCTGACAATTGATGATTGCGGGACAAGTGATGCACTGAGCCCTGTGACCTTATTAATCTTTTGCAGTGCATTTAAAACGGGCTGCTGATTTAAGCCACTAGTGAGGGCATGACCTTGATTGGATACCTCAGTAAAATGAGCCTGTATTTTTTGATACAACTCATCTAAAGGTTGTTTGGTTTGGTAACCAATATTGGTTTCAACTGATGCTTGATTCGCATCATATACATATTTTTCGACTTCACTTACGGAGCCGCGATACCATTTCTGTCTTATTTTTTCGCGGCTTTTCAGAGGTAAAAAATTAAGAAAGTGAAATTCACCTTCCATCCGCAAAAAATCCATATACATTCTGCTATTTAGCTGATGACCAACGTTGCCGTATACGTCGTATCCTGCAACAAGCAAATAGTGAATGCGTTCAAACAGCGGATAGGTCAGCACCCAAGCTGTTTGAGGTTTCTCACCAACCAAACCTTTTACGACACTAGCGGCATCGTTATGGCGAAAAATGGTTAAGGTGGCGTTATCGTTTTCTCCCTCACCATCCCACAAAAGGTCGAGTGTGACGTCGATTTTATTTTTTAAATGTTGTTCAATAAATTTAGATTTGGCCTTTAAATATTCCTTTTCTTTTGCGGCATAGGTTAACCAAGATGTGGGTAATGCATTACTTTGGGCTTCTGCTGGCAGGGAAATATTTTGTCTAGCCTGTTGCATAAATTGATCGTTATTTTCAACAAACTCTAAGTCAGGTGAGGCAAAAAACACCCAAAAATGATCGTTAATTACATTGAGGGCCATCTGGCCTCTGCAAACAGGACCTTTGATAAATTGCATAATGGTATTTTGCGCTTCATCCAACATATACCTGTATCTCGTCTTAACAGGGATTTGCGCAAAAGTGATAAAAGGATTCGATGCTTTCTCAGGCTGATAAGAGGGAAGGGCGTTAACCTCATAATCAGCCTTTAAAAACCATTCTGTCCAGCGCCGCATTCTTTCATCGTCAAGTGTGATTGGCATATGAGATTTATGAGCGATACTTTCCTGTACAGGTTGAATACGATAATAAACTCGGGACACCTTGGGATCGTCGAAAGGTCTGCGGGTATAAATACCTTCTATTGGTTGACCGGGCTGGGTGGCAGATCTAACAAGTTTAAAAAAACGTTTCGGTGTGGAATCCGCAAAGGCTAAGTGAACCAAAAACAAATGTTCAAATAGATAACGGCTCATTAATTGTGCTTTATGACTGTCTTGGTTTAAAAATGATTCCCACTTATCAACAAATTCTTGGGTCTGTTGTGTGATTGGCTGCAGTTTAGGTTTTGTGGCCCCATGAGTTATCCAATCCAAAAGAAGTTGATGTTCTGCATTATCAATATTAGGCAAACCATAGGGCATACCCCATAACGGATAGTCAGTTGCATAATCATCAAACTCTTTGTTGGTAGGGCATTGATAGTCACGATTTAAGTCCAACTCAAATTCTTCAGGTAATAACCTTTGTTTGGGAAGTGGATTCGCTTCCTTTAGCAACAATATTTTTGCCATAAGACTGTTTTGTTGATTGTCGTTAGTCGTGCCAGCTGAGTCAGAGAGTACTGGGAAAAAGTCTTTTTTACGCCATTGTTCAATACTATGACCGTCTTCAAAAAGTCGAGAGAGATTAGCTTCAAGTAGACGTTCACCATCATAAACAGCTTCTTTATTGGCACCACGTGTTAGACCTTCAAATGACCCAAGTTTTAACTGGCAAGGGGCATCGTAACAAGCATGACAAACCACACAGCGCTGCTCAAGAATGGGTCCAACATCGTCAGAGTAATTGGAATTAAGGTGGCTTTGTGGCACGGGGAGCGGCTCATTGTTCTCTGATAAATAGAGTTGTGTGGCAATACACATGCCTGCAATGAAGCCAAGGGCTAAGATGATTGTGAGCAAACGTGAAGTCATAACTAATCGATAAACCTAAAAGAGAAGCTGATTAAAAATATGCATAGGTACCTTAGTGGGTAAGATCTGTGGAACACTACCAAGGCTATATTTTTATAGTGTTTTGAAATCGACAAGTAAATTACCTTATTCTTGGAGGAGTGACCAGTAGAGTCAACCTTGATTGTAACTTTTAACAGCAATTCAGCAAAGCCTAGGTTTTAGTTTAAGTTACCCAAATTACATCTTGTTATTGTTATGTCCCGACGTGAAATTTTTACACAGTTGCCAGCAACAGTTACAAGGTTGTCTCTGGTTGGTTTCTTTTGGAATTTTAAAATATATATAAATATCAAGTGGTTATGTTATGGCATCAAACTGGCATTAGTGTCTGTGAACTTTTAACAGGAGAAAAATTATGAAACGTACAACTATTTCAATTCTTATCGCAACTGCTATTAGTACGGCTTCTTTAAACGTCAGCGCTGAAAACACTTGGAAAGAAGGTGCAAAAGATGCGTGGATAGATGGTAAAGCCGAATCAACACTGCTTTTTAACGGTAATTTGAATTCCTTTGATATTAATACTGATGTCAAAAACGGTACGGTAATTTTAACCGGAAAAGTTGATAATTCAGTTGATAAAGCCTTAGCTGAAGAATTAGTTGCTTCTCTAGAAGGCGTAACAGAAGTTGAAAATAACTTAACTGTTGTTTCTGCAGAAAACCCAAAACAAGATGATGAGATGATGCAAAAGCTCAGAGATTCTAAAGTGGAAACAGTGGTTAAAACAAGATTGTTGTTTGAATCACAAGTCAGCGGTTTAGACATAGAGGTCGAAGTTAACTCTGGCACTGTGACACTCACAGGTAGTGTGGACTCTGACTCAGAACGGGATCTTGCTGTTGCCATTGCCAAAAATACTGATGACGTGACAAATGTTATTAATAAACTTGAACTTAAAGAGCTTGTAGCACGTAACTAAGCTTTATATATCAGCATCCACCGCGCCTAAATGGCGCGGTTTTTTATTATTTAAGAGTAAAATGGCCATGAAGTTTTTTAATCTACAACTGTCGACGTTTTTCCGTTCTTCAGCCCCCATTATGATGAACATCCCCGTTTGTAAATCGATCAGTCATTTTAATTGGTTTGCTCGTTATGATGATCTTAATGAGGTAGGAGCTGCACATCCTTCTTCTTTAGCCACGACTATGACTAAACCTTAAGAGAGTTTGTTTTATTAAAAAGGTATGGGCGTAAGTGCTATTACGCCTGAGAATTCAAATTATTTAAGGGCTAAATCTAGCAGTTTTTGTTTATTTAAAGGTTTCATAATGGCATGGCTAGCGCCGCTATTTGTGATTGCTGCATTATTAATTTCAGCACCACTGACTATGACTATCTCGGTAGACTTGTTCTGAAAAGACAGGTAATTAGCCAACTCTAAGCCGTTTTCGTCTGGTAGATGGACATCGACTAAAATTTTATCCCACTTTTTACGTGTCGTCAGTAGCTGCCTGCAAGCTTGACCTGAGTGGGCCACTGCAACTTTAATGCCCATTGATTCTAATAATAATTTGGTAATTTCAGCCGCATCTATATCGTCTTCAACCAGCATGAAATATTTATCCTGTATTTCTGGCTGCGTAGTATCAACTTTTTGCTTTTGGTCTGCTTTTGTTTGTGTAGCAGTATTAATAACTGAAGATAGGTGCCTATATAACAACATTTTATCTATGGGTTTAGAGATTAGGTCGTCAAACCCTAGGGTTTGTAAATTCTCTTTGACTCCTTTCATATTGGCCGCGGTTAACGCCAATATGGGCTGCCTTCCGCCTCGCTTTCTGATTTCAACCACGGCTTCTTTCCCGTCCATTTCAGGCATATGAATGTCCATTAAGATGGCAGAGTAAGGTGTGCCTTTTTCAATACCTGTTACCGCTTTTTCAACCGCTTGTTGCCCGTTTTCCGCAAAATCTACATTTAAGCCAAAGGTTCGCACTGTATGCCCTATTAACATTCTGATATCAGCCACATCATCTACGACTAATACTCTGCCTGAGAGTGGCTTAAGGGAGGCGCTCTTTTCACCTATTACTTTTCTATGCAGTGAGAGATGGCACAATTCGGTGTCTTTTATATTTGGGCATACTATACACAAGGTAAAACAACTGCCTTCGCCAACCTTAGACTTGACCTTAATTCCTCCGCCAAGCTTTTTAGCTAGCTCAGATGAAATAGCCAGTCCTAATCCTGAGCCCGTTTCTTTCCGGGAGATGGTGTCTTCGACTTGTTCAAAAGGTTGAAAAATTTTATCAATGGCTTCAGAAGGAATGCCTTTTCCTGTATCGACTACATCAAAATACAAGGAATACTGGTCATTTTTTAACTCGGCACATACAGTGACATTGACTTTGCCATTATCAGTAAATTTTATGCCATTGTGGATCAAATTGATTAGCACTTGCCTTAGGCGTGTGGGATCACAATGTATTTCTTCGGGCAAAGGTGTGCTTGAAACTAAGGAAAGTTCAATGCCTTTATCATTTGCCGACACTTGCATCAGGGTGTAAATATCTGCCATAAAACTATTTAAGTTGAAAGTTGTGGGTGTTAACTCAAGTTTTTTTGCGGCAATCTTGGATAAGTCTAAAACGTCATTCAGTAAGCTCAGCAGATGTTTACCGTTGTTTAAGATGATGTTGAGTTCGTGAGAAACGGGGTCGGCTTTTTCGCTGTCGAGCAGTAGTTCTGTATAACCTAGAATGGAAGTTAAAGGTGTGCGTAATTCATGACTCAAGTGTGCTAAAAATCTATCCTTAGAACGAATCTGAGTTTCAATATTAATTCGCTCTAAACGCTCTTTTTGGACTTCTTGACGGGCGATAGCGTAACGGATCGCCCGGGCAAATCTTGGGCTATCAAGTTCACTTTTAACAATAAAGTCTACGGCACCGGCATCTAACGCAGCTTTGTCTAAAACCTTGTCTGACTGGCCTGTTAACATGATGATAGGCACGCGGCAATGCATATCAGTGGCTTTTTCTAATACCGTTAAACCATTGTGTGCGCCCAATTGATAATCCAATAGGCAGATATCATGTTGATTTAACTCAAGTTGTATTAATGCTTTCTGTGGTGTTGCTACCCAGTCAATTTCAAATTTGTATTCGTCGAGTTCTTCAAGGTAATCTCTGGCAATGACATAGTCATCTTCATCATCTTCAACAATTAGAATCCGCGCTTTTTTTTCTAACATAGTGGTCACAGACATTACTCAGTCATATTTATTGGTGGTTAGGCAGTTCTACAAACTCAATCCAGTATTTCCCTAAGGCTTTCATTAATTCGACCAAACCTTCAAAGTTGACCGGCTTAGTAATAAAAGACGCCGCGCCTAAGCCATAACCTTTAGCCATGTCTTCTTCTTGTTTTGAGGTTGTCAGAATAACGACAGGTATGGATTTTAATTCTGGATCTGCCTTTAACTCTTTTAGCGCTTCTCTACCGTCTTTTCGAGGCATATTAAGATCGAGTAAAATTATGCCAGGCCAAGGGTAGGCGTTAACATCGGCATATTTTCCTTGGCGTTTGAGATAGCTAATAAGCTCCACACCATCTTCTACGCAAAGTAGATTATTTAATACTTTGCTTTCCTCTAGGGCTTCTTTAGTCAGTAACCTGTCATCTTCGTCGTCATCCGCCATCAATATAGTGATAGGTTTTTTGATTAGTGTGCTCATGTATTTATCCGTTGTTTTTAAAAAGAGTGGCTCCGACAGGGAGAGTAAGTGTAAATACAGAACCTTTAGACAACTCACTTTTAGCTGAAATTGTGCCGCCGTGTCGTTCGACTATACGTCTGCACACGGCTAAACCTATACCTGTTCCTTTGTATTCTGATCTGCCATGTAAGCGTTGAAATGGCACAAATATCTTGTCTGCAAATTCTTGCTCAAAGCCTATGCCATTATCGGTTAGCGTAATCACATGCCATTTTACAGCTCGCTCGGTAAGTGCATCATAAGATTCACTTTGAGTGTATTTAATGGATATTTGTGGCGCTACATCGGGTTTACGAAACTTTATAGCATTAGAGAGTAAATTTAAAAACAGTTGATACATTTGGCCTTTGTCGCCTTTGACTATGGGTAGTTCATCGACTGTTATTTGGCTATGACTCTCTTCAATGGCAATTTCTAAATCACTTAAAATATCAGCAATGACTGCTTGCATATCAACATCGATAAATTCCTTTCCACGAGTGGTTATCCGCGAAAATTCTAATAAATCATTTATCAAATTAGACATGCGCTCAGCGGCCAATTTCATGCGTGTAATATAGTCAACACCCTTGCCCTCGAGTTCATGTTCGTAGGTTGACATGAGCCTGTCACCGAATGCGCGGATTTTCCGCAGTGGCTCTTGCAAGTCGTGAGAGGCAACAAATGCAAAGTCTTCTAATTCACGGTTGCTGCGAGAAAGCTCTTCTGAATACACAGTTAATTCTTTGGTTCTAATTTTAACTTGTTCGGCTAATTTATCGTTTTGTTGTTCTAGAGATTTCCGAAGCTTGCCTTCGTTACCAATATTGATCCGTGCTAAAACCAACATGCCAAGTAACAATAAGGCACTAATGATGCCTGAGATAATGAAGGTTATTTTGGCTTCTTTTTGTATTTTTAAGAGTTTTTCATATTGGCTATCTCTAAAGGCGATTTCAGCCTGTTGCAATTCGTTAATCAGCGATAAAATTTCTGTATACCAATTTCTGCCACGCCCGGTCATTATCAAGCCAATGGCGCGTTTTTCGTTGTTCACCAATGCCAGTCCAACAGTGGTTTCTAGTTCACTGATTTTTTTGTTGCTAATGTTTAATAATGAGTCAATTTTCGAATCTGCTTGTGCATGTTGGAAGGTCTGTTTTTTAACAATATCCATTTGTGCAGAAACAGCTTCAAGTGCCCTGCGATAAGGTTTGAGGTAGTCGTCAATTTCAGTTAATAAATAACCTCGCTGTCCGGTTTCTGCAGATAGGACTGAAATATGTAGGTTGTTAAGCGCCATCATTGACTCAGATGTCTGATATAACTGGTGTTGCGTAGTGGATAACGCGCCTATAGTTCTGATAGCCAAATAGGCATTTCCAGCAATTAAACACAGCACTATTAGGGCAATCAGCAACCAAGTGGGCAAAGAGTTATCAAGAAGTCTTTTTTGTCTTAACTGCTCAACCATTTTATTTGTCACCGTGTTCAGTGCTTAGTAATTGCAGGGTATCGCTGCATTCTTGACAGGCATTGATGATTTTATCAACCGCTTGTATGCCTTTTTCTTTTGGCATATCGTTTTCCAAAATCAGTTTAATCATTTCTGCATTCATAGAAATACGATTCAGTGGTGATCTTGCATCGTGCACTAACTTATTAACTGACTTGTCTTCACCGGATGACATGGTTTTCTCCACAGAGATTAATTGAATACTGGTTTAGCAAATGTGTGATGCCTTTTATTCAGCAAAGTCACCATAGGCATGTAGGCGGTTGTAGAGTGTTTTGGTACTAATGCCTAACATATCTGCCGCTGCTGTTTTATTACCCTGTACCTTTTCTAGGGTGATACGGATCAATTCTTTTTCAACATTTTCAATTGTTTGCCCTGCAGTGACATTATTGTTTTCTTTTTTAGTGAGTGAAAAAGGTGACTCAAAGCTAGTAGGTAGCTGGATTTCATTGCCACTTGGATCGCTCATTATAAATGCGCGATGCACGCTGTGTCTTAATTCGCGGACATTACCCGGCCAGTCAAAATTACCTAGTCGCTCAAGTTGTGCATCCGTCCAAACGTATTCACAGTTGTTTTCGGCATTTAACTCTTCTAAAAATGCCTTTGCTAATAGTGGGATATCTTCTTTGCGCTCTCGTAATGAAGGGATGTGAATGGGAAATACAGCTAATCTAAAGTAGACATCTTCACGCAGTACCTTATCTTGAGCAATTGATTCCATGGTGCGATTGGTGGCTGACACAACTCTGCAATTAACCGGAATTTCTTTAGTGCCTCCTACTTTTATGACTTTTTTACTTTCTAACACTCGTAATAAATTAGGCTGCATATCAATAGGCATTTCGGTGACTTCATCTAAAAATAGTGTGCCGTCTTCAGCCCTTTCAAACACCCCTTCTTTTTTTGCCACCGCGCCGGTAAAGGCTCCTTTTTCATGGCCAAACAACTCACTTCCAATTAACTCTTTGGACAGTGCGCCACAGTTTGTTGTGACTAGCTGACCTGTTACTTGGCTAGCTTTATGAATTGCATTGGCGACGACTTCTTTACCCACACCACTGCTGCCCATTAACATCACATTGGCAGAGGTTTTGGCAACACGTTCGATCATTAAATACAATTCTTGCATAGGCGCAGATTCGCCAATTAAACAACCGAAATGACGTTTTATGGATGAAGTTTTAGCTTCAGGTTTAATTTGGGGTTTGTTAGACAGTACCCTTTCAATATCTTCACGCTGCAGAGGCTTCACTAAATAATCCATTTTAGGACCACTGAGCTCGGCAAGAATGCCTTTTACTGATGGGTGACCTGTAATAAAAGTAATCTGAGCCTTTGAATCTAATTTTTTGAGGTGATCGATTAAATGTAAGCCACTGCCATCAGGTAGCATAAAGTCTAACAAAATGTGCTCAAAAGGTTGGCTTTCAAGCCACTCATAGGCTTCTTTTAGGTTGGCAGCAACCGACACTTGGTGCCCTAAAAACTCAATAATGTTAGCTGCAACATCAGTAAATTCGGTGTCGTCATCGACAAGTAGTACGTTTAACAATGGATATCCTCATGCTGAGTTGGTATTGAGCATTATTTGATTCTTTAAGGGATAACTAGCTTAGTTGTGAACATAACTATAATGGAATGATAAGGTTCAATCTATTCACTCTTTAAGGTTATTTTTGGCAAATTGGCAACCCCAGGCAGTAAAGTGGTGATGTATCAACTTGTATTGTAGTGCTATGTAAAAACGTAAAAAACCTTGTAAATTTTTCACATTATCTAACATAGGCAACCAAAAATAAAATAAATGTTATTATTTATCAATGCCTTATCTAAGGTTCAAAAATGGAATGCTGCTTGCTGTTAGTATCATAAGCTAGCAATGGCTAGTGGTACAATCAAAACAGGAGTTAATATGTTAAATCAGACAACGAGTGTAGAGAAAGTAACAGATGTCATTCAAGTTATGAGTGCGGGGGTTGAGTTTTATCATGACGCAGTTGAGCAAGTAAACGACAGCTTTGTCAAAAACACCTTTATCAAAATGGCCTCTAAAAAAGAGGCCGCTATTCAAGCTTTACAGCCACTTGCAGTGCAACAACAAGGAGAGGTTGAAGACGGCACGTCCATAGTTGTTGATTCACGAAAATTGTATACTAAATTTGCGGCAATGTTCTCAGATAACGAGGATTATACCTATGTCAAACAACTTGAAGAAGTGGAAGACAAGGTGCTGGAAGTATTAGACGAGGCATTAAACGCTAAGCAACCGCTGCAAGCCATGAGTGTACTGACACATGTTCGCGCAGATGCACAATTGATGCATGATGAGATGAAGTCTCTACAAGAACAAAGTAAACACTAGAATCACTGCTCATATAGCCGAGTAGCGCCAGGCGCTGCTCGGTCTTCTAATTATGCGATCATCATATAGAGCAAGGGGTTCCACTGCTAGCCAGTGTTTTATCTGGTTAGTACAATTGGCACAAAATGAACAAGGCAAATATCACTAAGTCAGTCATACTCATTGCTGCTTGCGGTATTTTCTTATTAAGAATAACCAACAGATTAATAATTAAGTAGGCCTAAATAACGAAAGGTATTTGTCTCAAATAGGCAAAATTACACGCCAAAAGGAGAGTAGAGTGACAGCATCAAATAAACATATATCCACCTTAAATGTACGGGGTAAAAAGTATCAATACTTCGATCTAAGCACTTTGCAAGAAGACATTAAGCGACTTCCTCTCACAGCAAAAATTTTATTAGAAAACTTATTACGCCATAGTGATGAGCTGTATGTTCAGCCAGAAGATATTCAAACCCTAGCAAAATGGGATACTACATCCTCTTCTGATACCGAAATCGCCTTTGTTCCCTCCAGAGTAATACTGCAAGACTTTACAGGGGTACCAGCTGTAGTTGACTTAGCCGCCATGCGTAATGCGATGTTAGATTTAGGGGGCGACCCCAATAAAATTAACCCACTTAAACCAGTGGATTTAGTTATTGACCATTCGATTATGGTAGACGAGTTCGGTAAGGCTGATTCGTTTGAGCATAATACTGCAATTGAAGTTAAGCGGAATAAAGAGCGTTATCAGTTTCTGAAATGGGGACAAAGTGCATTTGATAACTTCAAAGTTGTCCCCCCAGGAAAGGGCATAGTGCACCAAGTGAATTTGGAATATTTGGCGCGAGTGACCTTTGTAGATGAGCAGCAAGCAATACCATTACTTTACCCTGACACTTTAGTTGGCACTGACTCACATACCACTATGATAAATGGCTTAGGTGTTCTAGGTTGGGGCGTCGGCGGTATCGAAGCTGAGGCCGCTATGTTGGGTCAGCCCGTAACTATGTTGATACCTGAAGTGGTTGGCATGGAATTAAAAGGTCAGTTGCCTCCAGGAGCCACTGCGACCGACTTAGTATTAGCGGTGACCGAACAATTACGAGCCTTTGGTGTAGTAGGCAAGTTTGTAGAATTTTTTGGTTCTGGGGTACAGCACTTAACCGTGGCTGATCGTGCAACACTTGCCAATATGTCTCCAGAATACGGTGCAACCTGTGGTCTGTTTCCAATTGATGAACAAACTAGCAAATACCTGGCGCTAACTGGCCGCAGTGAGCAGCAGATTGAAATTATTGAGGCGTATTCAAAAGCCCAAGGCATGTGGGGCAGTGAAGCACAAGCAGATGCGGAGTATCACGCCACACTCTCCTTGAATTTGGACACTGTTGTTCCCGCTATTGCTGGGCCAAAACGTCCGCAAGATAGAATTAATCTAGATCAAGCCGCCTCGTCTTTTCAAGATTGGTTAACTGAGCAAAATGAACTTGCGATTGCGTCAGAAGGCAAGCAGGAGGCTCGTTTTGATAGTGAAGGCGGTGCGGAAAATATTGGCTCAAAAACCACTGTTTCATACCGTCATAATCAACAAGACTTGGAACTTCATGAAGGTGCTGTGGTGATCGCCGCGATTACCAGTTGCACCAATACTTCGAATCCATCTGTGTTGGTTGCAGCAGCGCTGTTGGCACAAAAAGCCAACGCGTTAGGATTAACGGTGAAACCTTGGGTAAAAACCAGTTTTGCACCAGGATCACAAGTGGTGACCGAGTATCTGAATAAAGCTGGATTATCTAAAGAATTGGATAAACTGGGGTTTAACTTAGTGGGTTACGGTTGTACCACTTGTATTGGTAACTCAGGCCCATTGCCCGAGGCCATTTCTGAAGCGATCAGGAAAGGTGATTTAACCGTGACATCAGTATTGTCAGGTAACCGCAATTTTGAAGGTAGAATACATTCTGATGTCAAAGCAAACTATTTGGCGTCGCCACCTCTAGTGGTCGCCTATGCGCTGGCAGGTAATATGAAAATAGATATTACTCAAGACCCTCTTGGTATCAGCAGCACTGGCAAAGCTGTTTATTTGAAAGACTTATGGCCAAGCCAGCAAGAAATTCAAGATATTGTGACCCGGGTTGTTAACAAGTCGATGTTCACCGAAAAATATGGCTCTGTTTATGACGGGGGGGATATTTGGGAGAATCTTGAAACAGTGGAGGCTGATATTTACGACTGGCCAGACAGTACCTATGTGAAAAAACCGACGTTTTTTACGAATATGCCCGCACAACCAGAGCCAACCAAAGCCATTCAAAATGCGCGCTGTTTACTCAAATTAGCAGACAGCGTCACCACTGATCATATTTCCCCTGCAGGCTCTATCGGCAAACAGACGCCCGCTGCTGATTATCTACGAGAGCATCATGTTGAGCAAAAAGCCTTTAATTCTTATGGCTCTAGACGAGGCAATCATGAAATCATGATGCGCGGTACTTTTGCCAACGTAAGACTTAAAAATCAACTTGCACCTGGCACAGAGGGCGGTTTTACTCGTCAGCAGCCTAGCGGTGAACAGATGACAGTATTCGCCGCCGCGCAGCAGTATATTGCTGACAACATACCTACTATTGTTATTGCGGGTAAGGAATACGGCACTGGGAGTTCTCGTGATTGGGCTGCCAAAGGACCCTTGTTATTGGGCGTCAAAGCGGTGATTGCTGAGACATACGAGCGAATACATCGCTCAAATCTTATCGGAATGGGCATATTGCCATTGCAATTTAAGCAAGGCGAAGGCGCCCACACTTATGATTTAGATGGCACAGAACAGTATTCTATTCAGGCGATTGAAGCGGGACAGAAACAGGTAAAAGTAGAGATTCAAAAGTCAGACGGTAGCTCTGTTAGTTTTGAAACCGAGATCCGTATAGATACACCCAATGAGTTTGAGTATTTCCGCCACGGCGGTATTTTACAATACGTAATCAGGTCCCTGCTTTAGCAGGGACACAGGTTTTAATTTGATTCTCTTGAATAAACCCATTATTGGTCTCAAGAAAGGATACTGAAGATGTGTTTTTTTGATCGGGCTGTCCTGAATGAGTCGAGTTACCAACTGAATAGCGCTATCAGTCAAGGCAACCTACTCTGATGGGGCAATAAATGTAAGATGTTAGGCTAAGCATTGATTATCCATTGCCTAAAATACACTAAAAAAGTGTGAGTGAAGATTTCAACACATACACTTGATCTTAATAGTTTAGCGTGAGTATTTATAAGTTTACGGAGATCCTGGTGTGACTATCGATTTGTCTTTACCGCCACAATTACTTAAGCCCAGTTTATTTGATATTTTTCGAGAGGTAAGAGCCCCTTTTGAATTTGCGTCACTTGCATTACATGCAGGCGCCTTAAAAAAAGCGCCGAAAGGTAATGGACAACCAGTGATGTTAGTGCCCGGTTATTTAGCCGATGATTATTCTATGCGTCCCCTTGGGACTTACCTAAGATACCTTGGCTATAAGGTGTATTACACTGAAATGGGTCGCAATATGGGTAAGGTTAATACCGACATGATGCGATTGGGAGATAGAGTGGAATCACTTTCTCAAGATTTAGGTGGTGTAAAAGTGACCCTTATTGGTTGGAGTTTGGGGGGAGTATTGACGCGAGAAGTCGCCCGATTATTTCCTGATGTTGTTAATGAAGTCATCACTTTGGGCACCCCTATCATTGGTGGACCAAAATTTACCTCTGTAGGTAAAAGATACGCGAAACTAAACGATATTGACCTAGACCAATTTGAATTAGAAGTTCACCAACGAAATGCTATTGGTTTAACCCAGCCGGTTACTTCTATCTACAGTAAATCAGATGGTGTAGTGGGGTGGCAAGCTTCGGTTGATATTTACAACCAACATGCAATTAATCTGGAAGTAACAGGCTCACATATGGGTTTAGGTGTGAATCCAAAAGTTTGGTTGCTTATTGCTAATGTGTTACAAGCCTGACGCTCACTGACAAAAAACCTAAAAAAGGTGATTGATTTTGTGTATTTTACAGTTCTAATCTCGCTATCGGATAAAACCTAAGGAATCTAGTCTCGATGTATTCTCGTTTCGTCATAGTTATTATGGCACTGTTAACGTGCTCATTATTGTTGTTTACATTTCCAAGTGCGGCACAATATCAAGGTGTTGATCGCCCCCGTGTTGTAGTGGTGTCGCGCTTAAGTTTTGAATATGAGCAGTCATTGATTGAGGCTGTTGGAACGGCGCAAGCTAAGCGAGCAGTGAGTCTTTTTGCAAGTGTATCAGATGAAGTCACCGCTTTAAATTTTGTGCCTGGCCAGGCAGTTAAAAAAGGGGCGGTGCTGCTGGAGTTAGATAGCAGACTGCAAGATGTTAATTTGCAACGGGCGGAGATTCAGTTAGAGGATGCCGAGCTTAATCTTAATCGAGTCAAAAAAAGTTTCAAACAGGGGGCCGTGACCGAACGAGACGTTGATGATGCTAATACGGCTTTCAGACTGGCTAAGGTCGCGCTACTTGAGGCAAAAGAAAATAAAGAAAACCGATTAGTACGTGCACCTTTTGATGGGATTGTAGGTTTAACTGATGTGGAAGTGGGTGATCGTATCTCGCCACAAGTAGAGATTACGACCATAGATGATAGAAGGGTTCTTTTTGTTAACTTTGTAGCGCCGGAATTAGCAGTGTCTTATTTAATGGAAAAGCCCACTGTGCAATTGCAACCTTGGACCGACAGAATGACGCTATTACCGGCTAAAGTGGCGGAAATTGACTCCCGAGTAAATGTTCAAGACCGAACAATTCGCGCTAGAGCCTTGCTGAATAATCAAAAAGATGAATATCGCCCTGGTATGAGTTTTCGGGTCACGTTAGAGGTGCGGGGAGAATTATATGTCGCTATACCCGAGGCGGCGTTATCTTGGGGAGCAAACGGTGCATTTGTGTGGTTAGCTGAAGATAAAAAAGCTAAACGGGTAGCAGTCCAAGTAGAGCAAAGATTAAGAGGTAGGATCTTGGTTACTGGTAATCTGAGAGATGGACAAACATTGATTGTTGAAGGTATCCAAGGATTACGGGATGGCCAAACGTTATTGATTCAAAATGCCCTAGACGAAGGTGTCAACGTCAGTCAAAAACACGCTACTCAGAAGGTTGCAGGCTAGTGTTAAAAAACACCCTTTTCAAAGACGATTTACCCTCATTGTCAATCCGCAGACCTGTGCTGATTTTAGTTTTAAATCTATTGATTGTGACAGCAGGGATTGCCGCTTTTTATGCTTTAGAGGTTCGTGAATTGCCTGACGTTGACCGTCCAATCATCACTGTTACAGCCAATTATCCGGGCGCTGCACCAGAAACAGTAGATTCCGAAGTGACCAGCCGACTAGAAGGGGCAGTGGCAAGAGTCAGTGGTGTAAAAGCAATTCGGGCCCAAAGTGAAGAAGGAAATAGTCGAATTCGCGTGGAGTTTCGCCCCGGTATTGATATTGAAGATGCGGCCAATGAAACACGAGAATCTGTAGCACGTATTCAAAGGCGTTTACCCGAAGAAGTGGAACAATTGGCCATTGTCAAAGCTGACAACGACGCACAAGGTGTGGTGAATATTGCCATATCTAGCGCAAAGTACGATTTAGAAACACTGACAGATATAGTTGAAACCGACTTGGCACCGCTATTTTTAAATGTGCCCGGCGTAGCAGATGTGGGTCTTGATGGGGATCGTCAGAGGGTATTGCGAGTTAGCGTAGATAATTTAAGATTAACGAGTTTCCAATTATCAATTTCTGACGTGGCCAATGCTTTGAGTACCGCGCCTTTTGATGTGCCAGCAGGGAGTATTCGGTCAACTGATCACCAATTAATTGTGCGCGCCGATGCAACTTCGGTAACTGAACAAGACGTGCGCGAGATTATTATTGCTGGTGATGTAAAAGTAGGGGATGTAGCCAGTGTCTATTTTGGCCCTGCTGACCTGCGCTCCATAGTACGTCTAGATGGCAAGCCTGTCATTGGTTTAAGTGTGATAAGGCAGGCACGTTCAAATACTATCGAAATTTCAGATGAAATCTTATCTATGCTGGATAGTTTGCGGCAACGCTTTCCAGATTTGGAGATGACAGTGACCTCTGATGACGCTGAATTTATTCGTGATTCGGTAGATGAAGTGCTGCAATCATTGGTGTTTACTATCGCTTTGGTAATCGGCACCTTATGGTTGTTTATTGGAAAATTTAGAGCAACCTTGATCCCTGCTTTAGCGATACCAGTGTCTCTGATTGGTTCATTGGCTATTCTTTGGATGTTTGGTTTTTCGATTAATATCCTGACCTTATTGGCTTTAGTGTTAGCGACGGGATTGATAGTAGACGATGCCATAGTTGTGTCCGAAAACATTCAGCGCCGCCGAGCCGCCGGTATGGGAGCAAGAGCGGCGGCTGTGATAGGCACCCGGGAAGTGTTTTTTGCCGTAGTGGCTACGACAGCCGTATTAGTCGCGGTATTTGTGCCTATAGCATTTTTACCTTCTACAGCCGGGCGATTATTCAGAGAGTTCGGCGGTGTGTTAGCGGGAAGTGTAATTATTTCGTCTTTTGTGGCTTTGTCTTTAGTGCCAGCGCTTACCGCAACTATCCCTGCAATTGATCTCGCTAAACAAAAACAGCCGAATTTATTAAGTCGCTTTGGCACCGCTTGTGTGGATGCTTATGAATCTTCATTGCATTTTGTTTTAAAGTTTTCCGTTGCGGTTGTTATTCTTTGTTCGTTAATCGGAGCCGCTGCTTATTTTGTGTTTATCAATTTGGATAACGAATTATTACCACCTGAAGACAGAGGTGTTATACGTATTTTTGCTCGTGGTCCTGATGGCACAGGTATCAATTTTATGGACAAGCAAGCACTTAAAACCGAAGCACTTTTATTGCCCAGCCTCAGTTTAGGAGAAGTTGAGTCGATTTATACAGTAGTAGGGCGGTGGGATCCGAATATCCTGTTTCTTACTGTCCCTCTAGCGAATTGGGAAGACAGAGAGCGTTCACAACAAGAAATTATTGACGAATTGCGTCCACTTTTATCCGAAGTCGCAGGGGCACCTGGCCGTGCATTTGGTAGCAACAGTTTAAATTTACGTGGATTTGGTGGTGGTTTTGAAATGGCCTTAACCGGTGACAACTACTTAGAAATTTATCAAGCTGCATTAGATTTCTCAAAAAAAATTGAGGATAGGCTACCTGAGCTAGGAGACGTTAAAATTTCATATGAGCCGACTCAACCTCAATTGAGAGTGAGTATAGATAGACGCAGGGCGGAAGAATTAGGTGTGGCCTTTAATGACGTATCACGTACATTGCGAGCGGCTATTAACGGCGATGACATTGTTGATTTAAATATTGGTGATCAAGCGGTGCCAATAATCTTGCAGGCAAGTAACCGAAATTCGTTAGACCCCGCCAGTATTCTCAATTTATATGTTAGTTCTACTAAAGGTAGTTTAGTGCCCTTGTCTAGCGTGGCCTATGTCACCGAGGAAGGTGTGGCGGCTGAACTTGAGCGTCACGCGCAGCGCCGCGCAATAGAATTAGAAATGGACTTGCCTGCTGAGATTACCATTGAGCAAGCCGTGACATCGATCCGAGAACTCGCCAATAACAGTTTACCAGCCGGTATTGGCGTGGTGTTTTTGGGTGAGGCGCTGACCTATCAAGAAACTAACCAACAAGTTATGTTGACCTATCTGTTAGCATTCTTGATCGTGCTTTTGGTGTTGGCTGCACAGTTTGAAAGTTTTAACAGTGCTTTTGTGGTGATGTTAACCGTGCCATTTGGTATAGCTGCGGCTGTCTATGCGCTCTATCTTACTGATACATCAGTGAATATATATTCGCAAATTGGCTTAGTGATGTTGATTGGCTTGTTAGCTAAAAACTCCATTTTGCTGGTGGAATTTGCTAATCAGTTGCGTGATGCAGGTATGGACGTTAAAGAGGCGATTATTGAAGCTGGGAAAGTACGCCTACGGCCAATAATGATGACCTTAGTTTCTACTATTTTAGGTGGTTTACCACTTATTTTGTCTACAGGCGCTGGCGCAGAAGCTCGAAATGCCATTGGCTGGGTAGTATTCGGTGGCTTGGGTTTGGCTGTGGTATTTACGTTGTTTTTAACCCCTGTGTTGTATTATGCATTAGCACGCTTTACTAAACCTAAAGCGGATGAAGAAAATCGCTTGAACAATGAGTTGGAAGCAGCTCAAAAGCAATTATAAATTTCACAATAAAAGTTCAGTTATTGTGGAATAGTTTGTAAATAAAACGCTAGTGAGAGTTGATTTTTATACCTAAATTAATGTATTGCAATTTAATCTTCAAACAACGGCTTTCTTCTAAAGGCACAAAATGAGTATTACTTTTTATTATGCTCCCATGTCTACATCCAGTATCACTGAGGCTGTTCTTGCGGAGTTAGAGTTAGATTATCAAGGTGTTGAATTAGATATTGATGCCGGTGATACGCAGTCCCAGTCATTTTTGAAAATCAATCCAAACGCCAGAGTGCCCGTCATCATTCATGATGGTGTGACTATTTGGGAGTCAGCCGCAATAACGCTTTATCTTGGTGAAACTTTTGGCGTCGAAAAGGCCTTGTTTCCAGCGTTAGGTCCCAGTCGCGGGGAAGCTATGAAATGGGTAGTATGGTCGAATCTTAATTTAGCCGATGCCGCAGGTAAACTTGCCGCACAATTGTCACCTGAGGCGCCCGGTGCCGTCCAAAAAGGTTCACAAGATTTTGTTGCAGTTGAACTACGACGCCCCGAAGCCTTAGTCAAAGCAAAAGCAGATATGCATCGCTGTTTCGCAATACTAAATGCTGCATTGGCTCAGCGACGTTTTTTACTTAATCAATATTCTATTGTCGACACACATTTATTTGTATTGGTTGCTTGGGCTTTATTTATGGAGTGGGACTTATCAGCCTTTCCTCATGTAGACGCTTGGTTTGCTCGTTGCATCGCACGCCCTGTGTTAGGGGCAATGATGAGTGATGACCAATAACGTAAAATGCGTGGTTGCGGTTACGCGCACCCTTTAGGGGGGCATGGCTAGTCAATGTTCTATCAAGCTTATTAAAACGTTTTTACAGCTGATTTTGAGCTATTAACGAAGCATGGCATCTAACTCATCTACAATTTCAGCCCAGTCGGCATCTTCTTCTGTCATTTGTTTTAAAAAAGCCCCTTGGGATTCAGACCAAAAGTCGGCTTGGTGTAATTTGACTTTGGCCGCAAGTGAACCATGTTTAGCCACAAATCTATTAATGGCTTCATCAGTACTTTCAAGACCTAACTGGTCAAATAAGGAGTGAATTGAATGAGTAGGAGGGTACATATGGTTATCCTGTTGAGAGAGGTTGTGGGTGAAAAGAGAACATGCAGTTAAGGTTAGTACAAATCTCTTTCTGTGTGATCCCTAACCACTAAAAATACTAGGCATGTTTCTTTTGGCCACAACGTTTCGAGCAATACTTCACTTCATTCCAGCACCTTTGCCATTTTTTGCGCCAAGTAAATGAGCGCTCGCAAACCGGACAAATTTTACTGGGTAACTCAGACTTCTTCATTGCTCTCTAATGCTTTGAAAAATATTTGACTATCGTGTTGGATAGTTTGGCGTTTTTCGTCAGACATATTATTGAGTGTGCGGTAAGGCATACCTAAGCGTGGATTATTGCCTAGTTTTTCTTTGTTTCTGTCTAAAAAATCCCAGTATAAATAATTGAAAGGGCAGGCTTGGGCGCCGTTTTTTTGTTTGACCTTATACTGGCAACTTTTGCAATAGTTGGACATTTTGTTGATATAGCTGCCGCTGGCGGCATAAGGTTTGCTGGCCAGTAGGCCGCCATCGGCAAATAAGATCATGCCAGTAACATTGGGCATTTCTACCCATTCGTAAGCGTCGGCGTAGACAATTAAATACCATTGGTTGACTTCATCAGGATGCAGACCCGCTAATAAGGCAAAGTTGCCTAATATCATTAAGCGCTGGATATGATGAGCATAAGCGTTGTCCGAGGTTTCTTTGATGCACTGATGTAGGCAGTTCATTTTGGTATTGCTGTCCCAAAAAAAATTGGGTAGTGCGCGAGTCGCCTCAAAAAAGTTCTCGCTTTTATAGTCAGGCATTTTTAGCCAGTAAAGTCCCCGTACGTATTCTCGCCAACCTAATACTTGACGAATAAAACCTTCAACGGCGTTTAATGGCACATCGCCATTTCGGTAGGCATTTTCGGCCTGTTCAATCACTTCTTTGGGGGTTAATAACCCGCAGTTTAGATAAAAACTAATATGAGAGTGATACATCCAAGGTTCACCTTGCACCATGGCGTCTTGGTAATCGCCAAAGTTAACCAAGCGCTGGGTGATAAATTCGTCTAACACCACTAAGGCTTGCTCACGGGTCACAGCAAAGTGAAAATTTTCCAGTTGCCCAAAGTGATCGTTAAATTCTATTGCTACTAACTCCAGCACCTCTTGGGTAATAGAATCGGTTTCGAATTTTGTAGGTTGTGGTGGTGACATTGCTTTTGGTAAAGCTTTACGATTAGCACTATCAAAATTCCATTTGTCGCCCACTGGTTTGTTGCCATCCATCAAAAAATGCCAATCTTTGCGCATTTCGCGATAGAAAAACTCCATGCGTAACTGTTTGCGGCCTTGCGCCCAATCTGAGAACTCTTCTAAGCTGGCTAAGAAACGCTGATCTTGGCGAATTTCAACAGGGATAGTTAATTTTTCCTGCCAGCTTTGCATCTCAGCTAATACACGGTATTCACCGGGATGAGTCAGCACAATTTTATTAATATTTTTTTGTTCGCAAAGCCGTACAACTTCACCGTACAAGCTACCTTGGTTTTGTTGATCTTGGTATTGAGTGTAATGAATATTGAAGCCGCGAGAATGTAATTCCTGGGCAAAGTGGCGCATGGCTGAAAATAAAAAAGCGATTTTCTTTTTATGATGTTTAACGTATTTGGCTTCTTCTCGCACTTCGGCCATTAACAGCCAGTCATTCTCTGGGTCACAGTCTTGAAGACTGGCCAATGAATGGCTCAGTTGGTCACCTAATATCAGTCGTAATACACCCATGCCTAAGAAGGTTCTTCATCTGGTTGTTGTTTAGATTGTGCTAAGGCATCGAGTGCTCGCTGTCGCGAGGCTTTTAAATCCACTAAGGGGGCAGGGTAGTTCGAACCTAATTTAATACCGGCATAATCCAAAATATTTTGTGGTGCGTCCCATGGGTTATGGATGTATTTGTCTGGCATTTTGCTGAGTTCTGGGCAAAAACGTTTAACGTATTCACCCTGAGGATCAAAACGTTGCCCCTGAGTAACAGGGTTAAATATTCTAAAATAAGGCGATGCATCTGCTCCCGTGCCTGCTATCCACTGCCAACTGGCGCTATTTGCTGCGAGGTCAGCATCTAACAAACAATCCCAAAACCATCGTTCACCTTGTCGCCAATCTATCAACAGGTTTTTGACTAAAAATGACCCCACTACCATACGCACACGATTATGCATGGTGCCGGTTTGCCACAGTTCGCGCATACCCGCATCAACTATGGGGATACCTGTTTGACCTTGTTGCCAAGCTATCAAAGAGTCGGGATCGCTGCGCCAAGGGAAGTGTTCAAACTTAGGGCTGAAGTTTTTTTGTGGAATATGTGGAAAATGAAACAACAAATAATGGGAAAATTCCCGCCAACCTAATTCACTTAGGTAACAATCTAAACCGGCATCTTCAGTGTTGCCATCTAAGGCATGAATAGCGGCGTACCATATTTGATTAGGGGATATTTCACCAAAATGTAAGTGCGGTGATAACTTAGACGTCGCGCCTAAGTCAGGAAAGTCTCGCTTGTTTTTGTACGCTTTGGCGCCATCAGGTAAAAAATCACTGAGGTGTTTTGCTGCGCCTTCTTCCCCTGGCGTCCACATTTTGTCCATAGTGTGAAACCAATTAATCCTGGGCATCAATGCAAGAGAATCAAGACCATTGTCACATTGCGGATTATATTCAATTTGTATGTCTTTCGGTATCGCAACGGGCATTCTCGGTGAGGGTTTAGATAAACAACCACGTCGATAATAAGGTGTAAACACTTTGTAGGGAGTCTCATCTTTTTTTAATACTTGCCAAGGTTCCCACAATAAATGGCTATTGAAACTTTTAACCTCTACTCCGGCTGCAGATAACAGTTGTTTGAGCTGGGTGTCGCGTTTTATTTGCCAAGGTTCGTAACCTCGATTCCACACCACAGTTTTAATATTATGGGCTTGAACTAAGGCCATGATTATCCTGATGGCTTCACCCTTTGCAAAATGAAGCTGATTATCTAACGACAAATTTAAAGCACTGAGGGACTGATGTAACCACCACTTGCTGGCATCACCAGGGATAAATTGTTCAGGGCAATCAGTATCAAAAATGTAGATTGGAATAATCGCGCCATTCTCGCAGGCATAGTGCAGCGCTGGATTATCTCTTAACCGCAAATCCTGACGAAACCACATTAAAGTCGAGGCGTTCATATAAAACCTGTAATAATCAAATGTTGAATTAAATATTACTCATAAAATCCCTTTCTAGATCTAAAGTTTTTATTTTTTGTTGCCTTGTAAACAATAAAAGTGAACTTAGTATTTTAACTGGCCGTAAAAGTACCTATGAAAAAATATAGGCACAGTTTTAATACAGCAGAAAAATCCCGGATCATTGAAATGGCGTGGGAAGACAGAACGCCCTTTGAGGCCATAGAGCGTTTATTTGCTTTGAATTCCAATCAACTTGTCAGCTTTATGCGTAGTGAATTGAAACTTGGCTCGTTTAAGGTGTGGCGAAAACGTATGGGTGGCAGGCAAACTAAACATCTTAGCCTAAGGCCTGCGGGGATTTTGCGTGGTTACTGTAAAACACAATATAAACATAGTCGTGGTAAATAATGTTGATTGTTATTGTGTGCGCCTTACACTAAAACAAAATTAATACCAAAAGCACTCAAAATTAACCCTATGTTGTTACAGGATATCATCCAACACTTACTGACTACTCTTGCCGCTAAGGGCTTTAAAACCTTGGTGCATGTTGAGTTGGAAGGGGTGTGTGAATTACGGCTTAATCAGCCAAAACTTGACTACCAAGGTATCAATAAAAAACTCGCACTACTGGGAATAGACGGTGAATTAAAGTCTGAATATTGGAAAAATCAGTGGGAGTTTGTGTCACTTTTTAATGGGCAATCTCCTTTAAAAGAGGCGCAAAACCTTGCTTTGGCTATGCAAATATTGCCTAGCATAATGTGTCAACATGGCGCGTCTAAAGTGATGATGGTGCCCGTTGCGTGGGGAGCGGATAAAGGCAGGTATGTGTTTGGCTCAGATGCAATTTTTTCATTGGATACGCGGTCTGTGCATATTCCTAATGCGATTCAAATGAATGTCAGTGTTGAAAACCAGCAAGGGGAAAATTTATTTGCGCAGCAAGGACTTGGCGAGTGGATCCAATATGAGTTGTTGGTCAATAGTTATAATTGTTGCCTGTTGTTTTTACCGGAAGAAGACGCTTTTAAACGTTTAGCTTTACGTCAGGATTATGGTTTAGATGCAGAGCTCAGTTCACCGGTAATCTTGTCTGGCGGTCATCAAGGTAGTATTGCCTTGTATAAAGAAAAAGGTAAACACAATCAGCCTATGGGTTTAGAGCCGCTGTTTTTTTCCAGTGATAATTCTGTATTGCAATATTCAGGGGATTGGCGAAAAACGGCTCGAATTGAACATAGAATTGGCGCAACCAGTAAAAATTATGATCCTTATTTGAATATGTTATTTATTCTTATTAATGTGCTTGAAGGGATCGACAAATGGCAAAGTGACTTACCTTTGCCAAAATTTGAGGATAAAGCATTACCAGTGTCGCTGTACGATCATCAGAATCAACAAGATGGCCAAGAAAATTTAGGTGCACTATCTTTATTTAAAAACGATAGCTGGCTGGTAAACAAAATGGATTATTACTGCCATAACATGCCCCATACCAATGGCACAAATTTAGGTGTGAAAATTAAGGAAATGACGCTGAGTAAATACCAAAGTTCGCTTATTACATAAATGTCATAAACCTCAATTAACCTAGTTCAAATGCACAAGAATAAAGTAGGAAAGCACGTTTTGCTTAAACAAAAATTAATTAAATTAGATAAGCCCCCGTTATTGATTGGCAATGATGTTGCTCTAAAACGAGCCGAGCTTAAAGCTTACTTTGAGCAAACTTGGGAGCTTTACGAGTCTCTTTTTGCGTTGATTAATCAAGACGAGGCCTTTTATTTACGTCCCGAATCATTGCGTCACCCGCTGATTTTTTACTATGGCCACACGGCTGTTTTTTACGTTAATAAATTGCTCTTAGGTAAATTTATTCAAGGGCGGGTGGATCATCAAATTGAGTCAGTGTGTGCTGTGGGTGTTGACGAGATGTCATGGGACGACCTTTCTGAAGATAATTATACCTGGCCAAGTGTTGAAGCCGTTTCTGAATACCGCGACCAAGTCAAAGAACACCTCTTGGACTTGATTGACAACATGCCGCTTACCTTGCCTATTACTCAAGACTCTTTGGCTTGGGTGATCCTTATGGGTTGTGAACATGAACGCATTCACATTGAAACCTCTTCGGTTATCATGCGTATGCTTGATACCGAATATTTGACACCATCTAACGCTTGGAAAAATTGTCCTGATTTTGGCAAAGCGCCAAGGAATACTTTACTCGATGTTACAGGTCAGCAGTTAGTCTTAGGTAAGCCTGATTCAAATGCGACCTACGGTTGGGATAACGAATACGGAAAGCTGCCAATTAAGGTGGATAATTTTTCGGCCTCGCAATATTTAGTGTCTAACCAAGAGTATATGGACTTTGTTAACGCGGGTGGGTATCAAAAATCAGCTTACTGGACAGAAGAAGGCCAAAGTTGGCTCAACTTTACTCAAGCTAAAATGCCTCGTTTTTGGCGATACAAAAATGCGCAATACTGGCAGCGTAATCTTACTGAAGAAATACCCCTGCCTTTGAATTGGCCGGTTGAAGTGAATTACCTTGAAGCCAAGGCGTTTTGTAATTGGAAGGACTCTCTTAGTGATGATCATGTTCGCCTACCTACCGAAGCCGAGTGGCAAGTGCTTCGTGACCAACTCGACACTGACCTCGTCTTTTGGAGTAAGGCGCCAGGTAATATTAACTTGGAACATTTTGCTTCCTCGTGCCCAGTGGACACATTTAAACAAACTGAATTTTATGATGTGATAGGTAACGTATGGCAATGGACCGAAAGCCCAATTGATGGCTATGAAGGTTTTAAAGTGCATCCTCTATATGATGACTTTTCAACGCCAACCTTTGATGGGCAGCATAACCTAATCAAAGGAGGCAGTTGGATTTCAACAGGTAATGAAGCTACCCGTGATTCTCGCTACGCCTTTCGTCGACATTTTTACCAACATGCAGGTTTTCGATATGTGTCGAGCAAAGTTGCCAAGGTGCCAATTACAGAGGTCACTCAATGCGAGATGCAAAGGGATATTAGTCGTTTATTACATCATCATTATGCTCAAGCAAGTAACCAAAGTCAGCACGATTTGCAGCAAATTCTTGCCTTGCTGCAACCCTATCTCACTATCCAAAGTAAAGTACTTGATTTAGGTTGTGGTACCGGTCGTTTAGCCTTTGAGTTAGCCAAAAGCTCTGCGCATGTGGATGGCATTGATTTTACCGCTAGGCACATACAACATTGTCTTAATTTAAAAGAACAAGGCCAACTTCGTTATGCTATGCCAACGCAAGGGGAGATTGTCGATTTTCATGAGGTCACCCTTGAAAGCTTAGGCTTTGCACAAGCACCTGAAAATCTGCACTTTGCTCAAGGTGACGGGCATAACCTTAAACTGCAGTTTACGCATTACGACTTAGCTATTTGTCATAGGGTTATCGAATTCAGTTATCACCCAGAAGTAGTGTTACAACAACTTAGAGAACGAGTGAAAGCGGGCGGAATAATAGTTTTGGGCAGCAGCTATTCATGGGAACTGGCGACAACCGATAAAAAACATTGGATAGGTGGATTTAAACGTAATGGCGAAAACCTAAGTAGTGAAGCCCATTTGTTTGAGATCATGTCGGCGGAGTGTGATTTATTAAAAGAAGTCCAAGTCACTAGTCAGTTTGAATATGATCAACGCACTAGCCAAACTGCTAACAACCATATTACTATCTGGCGCAAACGAGTTTAAATCACTGGATAGTTGCTTTGAGCAAAAAAATTGTTATTGCAGGTGCAGGTATTGGTGGTTTGTGTGCCGCCCTAGCATTCGCTAAACGTGGCTTTGAGGTGGCTGTTTACGAACAAAGTCCACAACTTGGCGAAGTCGGCGCAGGCTTACAACTTAGCCCCAATGCAATGCATGTATTGCAAGCCCTGGGTGTAGCTGAGCAAGTTAAAACTAAAGGGTTTCGCCCAAAATCTGCGGTGATGCGTCATTATCACACAGGTAAAACCTATTTTACTGTGCCTTTAGGTGACCTCGCCACACAAAAATATGGCATCGACTATGTACATATTCATCGCGCGGATTTACACGCTATTTTACAACAGGCTTGCGAAGCCTTGCAGTTACCTATTTATTTAGGGCAAGGTGTTCAAGGTTACTGTCAAACCACACAAAACCTCAGTATACAATTTGAAAATGGAGTAAGCCTAGACGCCGATTTGTTAATAGGTGCTGATGGAATCAAATCAAAAGTACAGGCCTGTATGTTAGGTCAAACAGCTGCGCAATTTACAGGACAAGTGGCATGGCGCGGTGTAGTTGCAGCCAATAAATTGCCCCAAGGACTCATTAAGCCTAATGCCAACTTATGGGTAGGACCGGGCAAACATTTTGTGAGTTATTACCTACGTGGTGGAGAACTAGTGAATTTTGTTGCTGTGCAAGAACGCACTGATTGGCAAAAAGAATCCTGGAATGAGCCAGGTGATATCCACGAATTGCGAGAAACATTTACTGGCTGGCATCCCGAGGTCACTGAATTATTAGCCGCTACAGAGTCTTGTTTTCTTTGGGCGTTGTTTGACAGACAACCACTGAGTCAATGGACAGATCACAATGTGGCACTTTTGGGTGATGCTTGTCATCCTATGTTGCCTTTTTTAGCTCAAGGTGCTGCCATGGCAATAGAAGACAGCTATGTTTTGGCCCATTATTTAGCGACTGAAAACAATACCGCATCCGCTCTAAAAACCTATCAAGAACAACGTTTAACTCGCACTCGTGAAATTCAGTTAGGCGCTCGCAAAAATGCCAGTTTGTATCACATGATCTCGCCCCTAGACCAAGCGAAATTAGCAGTATTATCGGGATTATCCACTATGGGGCTAAGCGATAGTTTGGCTGCGAATAAACTGGATCCTATTTACGCTTATAATATTGTTGAGCAGTTAAATTAGTTGATACAAATTTGAAATAGATAGGCTTATTTGAGGTTTCTATAATAGACGTAAATGTCAATTTTCATGCTCTCTATCTAAATGTTGATTTAGGTCACTACAAAAATCTTAGAAAAATGTACATTCATCATTGTTGCCACATGCTGCCCATCAGATGATTTATTATCTGGGCTTTAAAACGGCAAAATACAACCTAAATGACTAATTAATGCTTAGGTTAGCAGCTATTGCTAATACAACTCGCCAATGGTTTGGACAAACACAATGTTTCAAATATTCACCGATTTTGCCGATTGGCTTACATACACAATATTGGCTTTATCCCCAGATAGTAAGCTGGGTGATGCAGTGCATTTCTTCGTCGAAGATGTGAGCAAAATATACGTACTTTTAATCGTCATGATTTATGTCATTGCTCTTTTACGTGCGTCTCTGAATATTGAGGCAGTTCGTAATTACCTTGCAGGCAAACATCGAGGCGTCGGCTATTTAATGGGCTCTGGTTTTGGTGCCATTACGCCTTTTTGTTCCTGTTCGAGTATCCCTATATTTCTTGGCTTTACTTCTGCTGGGATCCCGGTTGGGATCACCATGGCATTTTTGATTACTTCTCCTTTAATCAATGAAGTGGCGGTACTTTTACTGGTGAGTTTACTGGGTTGGAAGTTCACTCTTTTATATGTGGTTATTGGTGTGTCTGTAGGTATATTAGGTGGTTTATTTCTCGATACGATCAAGGCTGAACGTTGGCTGCAATCCTTTGCTGCTGATGCATTAAAGCGCGCACAAACTAGTTCAGATTCACCGAATTTACCTGAGCATGAGGTCACTCTTACTCTTTCCGATAGACATAGTTTTGCGATAACTGAGTCTAAGGAGATATTTGCTCGAGTATGGATATGGGTCATTATAGGCGTGGGTATTGGTGCTGCGCTTCATGGCTTTGTACCAGAGGGATGGATCAGTGCGCACTTAGGTGAAGGACAATGGTGGTCTGTACCTGCTGCAGTTTTGCTCGGTATCCCATTATATTCAAATGCAACTGGCGTCATTCCTGTTATGGAGAGTTTGATAACCAATGGGCTGCCAGTGGGAACCGCTTTGGCATTTTGCATGAGTACTGTAGCGGCTAGTTTTCCTGAATTCATCCTTTTAAAACAAGTTATGCAATGGAAATTATTGGCTATTTTGTTTGCGCTGTTATTGATCGCATTTACCCTTGTTGGTTGGATCTTTAATGCTTTTATCCCCTTTATTATTTGAGGTATCACATATGAAAAATATATTAGTACTAGGTAGTGGTTGCACAAAATGCAAAAAAACCGCTGAAGTGATCGAAAAAATTGCAGCTGAACTTGATGTAAATGTGTCTGTTTCCAAAGAGACAAGTCCTCAAGTCATCATGAAATATGGCGTTATGAGCACCCCTGCCGTTGTCGTTAACGAACAATTAGTACATAGCGGTTCTATTCCAGATACAACAAAGATCACTAGTTGGCTTAAGGAAGCCTAAATTGAGCATTACGTCTAAATCTCAAACCAATTCCTTTGGAAAAAATTAAATATGCACAGTCATAATCACCATCATGGTGCCGCAGAGGGTAGCGATGCCTCTAGAAGAATTGGTTGGGCGTTTTTTCTTAATGTTGTATTTACTATCATCGAATTTATCGGTGGCTGGTTGACTAACAGTACTGCCATCATGGCCGATGCCGTGCATGATTTGGGCGATAGTTTGTCTATTGGCAGCGCTTGGGTGTTGAACAAGCTCAGTGACAAACAAGCCAATACTACTTTTTCCTATGGCTACAAACGTTTTTCGTTATTAGGTGCCTTAATCAACGGCATGGTGCTGATACTAGGCTCAATCTGGATCTTAATAGAAGCAATCCCTAGGTTAGCCGAGCCTGAAATGCCGCAAGTTGAGGGCATGTTATTGCTGTCTATATTTGGTATCGCTGTGAATGGATTTGCCGCCTATAAGTTAAGCGAAGGTCATTCACTCAACGAGCGTGTTCTCAACTGGCATTTACTCGAGGATGTTTTAGGTTGGGTGGCAGTGCTGATTGTTTCAATTGTTTTGATGTTTAAGCCTTGGCCGATATTAGATCCCATATTATCAATTGGTTTCACTCTGTTTATTTTGTTTAATGTTGGTCGAAACTTGAAAGAGACCATACTGTTATTCTTACAAGCGACACCGGATGATAAACAGATGAATGAAGTGCTTAATGTTCTCACTTCTAAGGCAGAGGTACAGGATCTCCACCACTTTCATATTTGGTCATTGGACGGTGAGCAAAGTGTGATGACAGTGCACCTTGTGTTAAGTCAAGAAGTGACAGTGATGCAAATGAAAAACTTAAAGATTACACTGCAAAAAGAACTGGAAGCGTTTGAATTTTCCCACACTACGATAGAACTAGAGTTTGCAGATGAAGTTTGCCGAGATGAAAACACCACTAACCAGCATTAAGTGGATCCTATATAGGCCATAGATTACTAGTAAATAACTTGGATCCAATCTCTGCTCGTAATATTGTTGAGTCATTAAATTAAAAAATGCAGAGCATAGGTGATGGACTTTCAAAATTCAGAGATACGCCAAGTATTTGATAACTGCCAACCTAAAACCAAACAGGCTTTATTAACCATTAGGCAATGGATTTTTGAAATTGCCCAAAGCTCAAGTGAAATAGGTCAAATAGAAGAGTGCCTAAAATGGGGTGAGCCTAGTTATGTGACTGGTTCACCTAAATCAGGCACTACATTAAGACTATCGCAGCTTAAATCTAATCCTGCGGAATTTGGTTTATTTGTGCATTGCCAAACGTCTTTAATCGAAGAGTTTCGGATGGTGTTTCCAGATTTCCAATACGATAAAAATCGCGGGGTGATTTTTGATAGTAGTAAACCGCTACAGACTGATGCAATCAAACAGTTTATTTTTCTTGCCTTAACCTATCATTGCCGAAAAACTGGTTGAAACAGCTGCCATTTATCTGTTGGTCGATGATTGATAGCTGTGCTAACTATTCGTTAAAGGAGAACATAGTGTTTAGGTTACTGTTAGTTATTACCTTAGTCATGTTACCCGCGTATGCTTATTCGGCCAGTGTAGAGACATTCAATGTCTACAGTCAGGCGATGAAAAAAGATGTGCCTAATACTATTATTTTACCCAAAAGTTATAACGCTGAAGGTGCGGCGCTACCTGTTTTATATGCGTTACATGGCGCGACTGACGATCATTCATTTTGGCCAACAATAGTCCCAAAAATCCAAGAGCTCGCAGATCAGTATGGCATCATTGTTGTTTGTCCTGACGGCGCAAAAACCAGTTGGTATATCGACAGCCCTCTTGATCCAAGTTTTCAATATGAAACTTACATCAGTCGCGAATTAGTTAATTATGTGGATAACACTTTTAATACCCAAACCGATAAGGCTTCGAGGGCAATTATGGGATTGAGTATGGGAGGCTTTGGTGCGTTTTATTTAGCCATTCGCAACAGCAATGTCTATAGCGCAGCAATAAGTACCAGTGGCGCTTTTGATTTAAGGCCATTTCCAAATAATTGGGATATTGCAAAACGGATCGGTAAACAAACTGAATACCCTGCAAATTGGGAGAACTATTCAGTGGTCAACATGGCAGGTTTACTTAAAGGAAAGTCTCTAGCATTATTTTTTGATATTGGTGTGGATGACTTTTTCTATAATGGCAACAAAGAATTTCATCAGAGCTTGCTGTCTATGCAAATCCCCCATAGTTACCTTGAAATGCCTGGAGGCCATACTTTAGAGTACTGGCAGAACTCTATTAATTACCATTTTGTATTTCTGGATGAGCATTTTAAGACAAACTGATTGAGTATTATGAATGATTTTGTAAGTTAGTCCTTACTTTCTTGTTTATTGTTGTTTTGCATGATTTTTCCAAAGTATTGCTGAAGCTTTGCTTTACCTGATTGGGTCAGTTTGCCATCTACTTGTTGTTCTTTGACCACAGTTTCAATCTTGGTTATCCAATAGTCCACATTACTGTCTGCTGATTCTTTTATGTCATCAGACTTACCCTTTGGTGAGTCAACCGCAAATAAATTTATCCAATGATCACTCTTTTTCCCAAGTCGCATTAGGCGATTAAAGTAACTTTGCTGTTGATTATTTGCCATTACTACATCAACGATTATCAGAACGATTGACACTGGGCTCATCAAAATATCCCGCAGCGCGTCCAAGCCTAATTTAAATTGAAAAACAATGCCTTGGCGAATGAGTGGCCAACGGCCAGGTTTATTGACGTTTTCGTGCATTTGCTCGATCCGAGTCCTGTGAGTGCAGCAAGGATAAGCGCAATCTTGAGTCTATACAACAAAGCGAGGTGAGCCAGTTTGTTGTGTTTTATAGTAAATTTTTCTTATCTGATTCATGGTAACGCCTACACTCAATAAAAGTATAGCCTTGCATTGACCGGTTGAACTCACATGTAACATGAGTCATTGGCTACTTAAAAATGCATGAGAAGTTTATGTCATTTAAGCCGCTAGAAAATATCTTATTGAGCGATGTTGTGACAGGAATGAAAAAGTGTTTAAAAAGTATTTGGCTGCAGCTAAAAGGACTTAAACCAAACCTTTAGCAGCATGTTACTCTCCGTTAATCTGGAGTGATCTTAGGCATTGAGTGTAGCGTGAGTTTTCTCAGTAAGCTTATTCAAATTTAAACCAGGAATCGACGAATCATGATTAATTTTTTGTTTTTATTACTCGGTGTCGGATTACTTACCATAGGTGGTGAAGCACTTATTCGTGGTTCATTAGCTGCCTCGCGGCGTCTTGGGGTATCGCCATTATTAAGTGGTCTGGTTATCGTAGGTTTTGGTACTTCAGCGCCAGAACTGGTGGTTTCTGTAAATGCTGCTTTAAATCAACAGCCTGATATTGCAATTGGAAACGTAGTGGGCAGCAATATCGGTAACGTTTTACTAATACTTGGGATATGTGCCCTCATTGCGCCGATGACAATCAAACCTTTGGCATTACGCAGAGATGCGTTCACTGTAGTTGCCGCTAGCTTTTTATTTTTGGTTTTAGTTGGTGGAAGTGCACTGGGGCGTGGGGATGGGGTGTTCTTACTGATTGCCTTAATTGCATACTTGGTATGGGCTTTTTGGAGTGAACGCAACAACGTAGCCTCTGCCCAACTAAACAAAGCCGAGGCTGAAGAAGTACACGAATTACCTAAGTCAGTAGGTTGGACTGTAACTGCTGTGATAATTGGACTACTGTTGTTAATTTCAGGGTCACAGATACTGCTTATTGGGGCTGTTGGAATAGCTAAAAGTTTAGGGGTGTCTGAGGCAGTCATAGGCTTGACATTAGTCGCAGTTGGCACTTCGCTCCCAGAGCTTTCCATATCTGTGATTGCTGCGCTACGTCGGCACGCTGATGTGGCTGTTGGCAACATACTTGGTAGCAATATATTTAATTTGTTTGGAATTTTAGGTGTTTCAGCGTTACTTCAACCGCTTCCAGTCCATGTGAGAATTTTGCAATTCGATCAATGGGTCATGCTTGGATCGTCGCTTTTATTATTTTTGTTTTTGTATTCTGGGCGCAGTCTAAGTCGATTGGAGGGGGGAGTACTTTTGACCGCCTATGGTGTGTATGTAGGTTTTAGTTTTATTGTATTCGATGGCTAACAAAAGGCTGGTTGTGAATTGAATTTTAAATGAGTTAGCATGACGGTATTTTCAACACAGTTTAGAGCTGTAATTTAGAGATTTTTGTTTTTAATTGGAACCTAACGCAATGAAAAAAATAGAATCAGTTTTCGAACGCTTTTTATGGAACTCTCGATTGTTGGTTCTTATCCCTGTTATTTCAAGTTTACTTGGTTCGTTAATATTATTCATAGTAGGTACTATGGATATTATAAAGGTCACCTTAACAAGCATTAATTATTACCTTGGCCGCGAAACGCAAGATATTCATGATTTTATTGTTACTGACATTATATTAGCTGTAGATATTTATCTCGTTGCCATTGTTTTGCTTATCTTTGGTGCAGGTATATACAGGCTATTTATCTCTCCGATTGATGAATCTGAAGCCAGTGATATGAAACATCCATTTAACATTCAGTCTTTTGATGAGTTGAAAGATAAAATTGTACGAGTAGTCATTCTTGCGGTAATTATTGAATTCTTTAGAGCTGTTGTAGACATTAAATTTTCAACGGCGCTAGATGCAATTTACTTGGCATTGTCTGTTCTTGCGCTAGCCGCATCTCTGTATCTTATGAATATCAGTCATAAAAATCATCCCGAGTAATTTCTAGGGTTGAAGTATCTGACTCCAGATATACATAGTTAATTAAGATCATACATGAGTCGTTTAGTTGAATTAATGTCAGTCAGGTCAGTTGGCAGCTATTTTTGCCATATCGGATAGGATTGAATTTTTAGTTTTAGCCAGATTTTTTTGCGAGCTGCCCTGATAATGGCACATAACTGATCCTTAGGTTCGACTCCATATTACCCTATGTAATTTATACCTCACCCAGAAACCTGCGGGGGCAGAGCCAATGAAACGTCCGCTTTGGGCATGGAGCCGAAGTTATTATTAAAGGTACACAATGTCGATATTGGCACACTCGAGCGCTGTCAGTGCTAACTCCTTCGCTCAATAACAACTCTCTTGTTCACATACTTTTCCTCCGTGCTCTCTATGGTTCAAATTCTTTATGCTTTTAACTACCGAAAAGATGGTGATTGGCAAACAACCGACTAATACATTTTACTCCTTCTGAATTCAGCGCAATTTGCTAAGACTTCACTGCTTAAGAAAGTCTATGCTTTATTACTAGTAGAAGGGGCATCGTCATCCGATTCAACTAACACCTCAATTTCCTGCTGGATCTCAACAGCGCCTTCTTCCTGTAAGTCTTTCATAAACGCACTGGGTAACACATTGATACCTATTTTTTCCCCTAATTTGACTACAAAAGGTAAGGTGATAGGTGCGAAAGGCAAAATAGCGAGAACACCTAAACCTAATCCTCGAATGACATCAACAAATTGTCTATTAGCTTCTTGCATTTCTAACTTGCTTGCTTGGCCTTTGGTAAAGCGTTTGTAGGTGACTAGCATGACCTTTGTTTCACGGCTTTCTTGGGCCAGACCATGTTTAACCGCTAACAAACCAAGTTTGAGAGGGATTAGCGCTTTGCGTTTTATTACAGTGTTTTGGCGCTTGATGGACTGGGTCACTCTAATAATATAGTGCTTCAAAACGCGCTACCTTTAAAATTGTATTGTCTGATTATGGAGTATTGCTGGATCTTTTAATAGTAACCTGATCAAATGCATTACAAAGTTAAAATGGAAAATATCGTGAATTATTATCTAGTTGCCGCGGGTTGTTTGAGCGCCTTAGCAGCTTTAGTGCATCTTGGTTGTATTGTGTTTGGTGCACCTTGGTATCGCTTTTTTGGGGCTGGTGAACAAATGGCGAAAATGGCTGAACAAGGAATGCTGAAGCCTACGATCATTACTTTGTTTATTGTTGTTGTGTTATCTACTTGGTCGCTTTATGCATTTTCGGCCGTAGGAATGGTAGTGCGCTTGCCTTTTATTCGCTTAGTGTTGATTGCCGTTACTACTATATATTTTATACGGGGGATCGTTGGGTTCTATTTTGTGACTCACCCTATGGGGCGAAGTCCAGAGTTTTGGGTTTGGAGCTCGGTGATTTGTTTAGTGATTGGTTTAGTGCATTTGATTGGATTGATACAGCAATGGAGCTACCTGTAGGTAAAAAATAGAATTTAACGGTTAGCGCACAACAGTACGCTAACCAGTATGGTCTATTATTCAATCAACCTGACTGTAGTGACATGTTCAATATTTCGAATGGCTTCAATCACGTGACCGTTTTCCATTAGTTCGACATCGAGTATGTTGTAGGCTAAATCACCACGACTTTTGTTCATCATGTCGAGTACATTCACATTGTGATCTGCAAGCACTGATAACACGCTGCCAAGTACTTTTGGGACGTTCTCATTTGTAAAAATTATACGCTGACCTTCACATCTTGCCATGCTGACTTCGGGAAAATTAACTGAATTTTTGATATTGCCATTTTCAAGGAAATCCATAATTTGGTCGGCAGCCATGATGGCACAGTTTTCTTCAGCTTCAGCTGTGGATGCGCCAATATGTGGCATGGCTATTACATCACCACGTCCGTAAAAAACCGGCTCGGGGAAGTCACATACATAACCTCGTAATTTTCCGCTATCAAGGGCTTTGACTATGGCTTCTGGGTCAACAATAGACTCGCGAGCAAAGTTGACTAAAAGCATGCCTGGTTTAGCTTGAGCAAGTGCCTCGTCGTTGATCATGTGAAGAGTTGGCTTTATGGCAGGTACATGTAAACTCACATAATCACATCGCGCCAGTAGGGCGTGCATGTTTTCAGC
This sequence comes from uncultured Paraglaciecola sp., assembly GCF_963977085.1. Classification (GTDB taxonomy): domain Bacteria; phylum Pseudomonadota; class Gammaproteobacteria; order Enterobacterales; family Alteromonadaceae; genus Paraglaciecola. Next base: position 166,072 of record NZ_CAXBNC010000004.1, read on the forward strand.
TTTTTGTACGTCGCTGGACAAACGCCATGCGGCTTCAATTGACAATGCAGGGTCGAAACCCACCACATTCATTCCCAGTGCGAGTGCCATATCAGCCACCAAAGAGCCAATAGCGCCTAGTCCAATAATACCTAAGGTTTTACCTTTGAGTTCATTGCCAGCAAATTGTTTTTTCTGCGCTTCTAGGGTTTTATGTAATTCACTGGCGTCATGCATATCGTGTAAAGTGGTGACATGATCTATACCTGACTTAATACCGCGAGAGCCTAGAAGTAAGCCCGCTAATACCAATTCTTTTACGGCATTAGCATTAGCGCCGGGCGTATTAAATACCACTATGCCTTTTTTGCTGTAGTCTTCAACCGGCACATTGTTTACGCCAGCTCCGGCCCTTGCTACCGCTAACACTGAATCAGCTAACTCTTCATTGTGTAGTTTATGACTGCGCAAAAGTACGGCATCTGGATGCCCTATATCTGAGCTTACTTCGTATTTTTCACGACTAAAACGGTCTAGTCCTTTGATGGATATTTGATTAAAGGTCTTAATTTTAAACATCTTGTTCCTTAACGAGTTTAGGGCGTAAATTGGCAACAAGCATCACTTAAAGAATTTGCTTTTTTACACTGTGGTAAGCCCACTCAATCCAAGGCAATAGCGCCTCTAAATCATGGTTTTCGATGGTAGCGCCACACCAGATCCTTAATCCAGCAGGTGCATCCCGATATGCCCCAATGTCATAGGCTACTTGATGTTCTTCGAGTAATTTGATCACAGATTTAACTTGTTCAGGGGGCATATCAAGGGTTAAACAAACGCTAGTATTGGAGCGAACATTATTGTCTTGTGCTAAAAACTTAATCCAAGGATGTTGTTCGACAAATGTTTCAATGGTGGCCACGTTTTTATCTGCGCGGGCGATAGTGGCCGATACGCCGCCTAGTGATTCAACCCAATTTAACGCGTCTAAATAATCCACCACACATAACATCGAAGGGGTGTTGATAGTGGCACCTGTGAATAAGTCTTCAATTAATTTACCGCCTTTAGTCATACGGAAAATTTTAGGTAATGGGCGAGGAGGCGTATAACTTTCAAGGCGCTCAACTGCACGAGGGCTTAGAATTAACATGCCATGGCCACCTTCTCCACCTAGCACTTTTTGCCAGCTGTAGGTGATTACATCCAGTTTTTCCCAATCCATTTTTTGCGCAAATACCGCAGACGTGGCGTCACAAAAGGTTAACCCTTTGCGGTTCTTGTCAATCCAGTCTGCGTTAGGTACTTTGACTCCAGAAGTTGTGCCGTTCCACGTAAATACCACATCATTGTCACAGTTTACCTCTGATAACTCAGGTAATTGACCATAGTCGGCACTGAATACTCGAGTGTTTTCTAGTTGTAATTGTTTGGTTATGTCGGTGGCCCAACCTTGACCAAAGGATTCCCAATACACCACATCAACGGGGCGTTCGCCTAACATTGACCACATTGCCATTTCCATTGCACCGGTATCAGAGGCGGGCACAACGGCCACGCGATATCCTTCAGGCAATCCCAAAATTTTGGCGGTATCTAAACACGCGCTTTTAAGTGCTTGTTTACCTATAGCCGCTCGGTGAGATCGCCCCAACACAGATAAATCAAGTTTGCTGACATCGTAACCAGGGCGTTTAGCGCAAGGGCCAGATGAAAAGTTAGGGTTGCTAGGTTTCAGGTTAGGATGCATGATTTTCTCGAGCCAAAAGTAAGTGAAAATAAGAACTATCGAGAATACAAGTGATTGATAGCTATCACCAATATTCAAGTGTCATGATTTATATCGATTGTGTTATATGAATGTTAAACGCCAAAAGGACGTTTATCGATAAGTGCTTCATTAAGTCTAATTGTCTGCCCCTTCAATAAACACAAAAATTTAACATAAGCATGTGCAAACGTTTACATTAATATCTTATTAGTTCACCATAGCCACCGAAAAAATGTCGAATAGCACTTGGGGAAATGATTTTGGCGCAAAATAACGAGAATATGCTGTTTATTGTTTTAATAAGTTGTGTTGCCACCATAGGTGGATTTTTGTTTGGTTTTGATAGTGGTGTGATTAATGGCACGGTTGATGGATTAAGAATTGCATTTAATTCACAAGATATTGGCACAGGTTTTAATGTGTCTAGCATGTTGTTAGGTTGTGCCGTTGGCGCGTTTACCGCTGGGAGATTAGCCGATAAATATGGGCGAAAATCGTTATTATTGACCACAGCAGTTTTCTTTATTATCAGCGCCTGGGGATCTGGTGTTTCCGAGTCTTCTGCCGAGTTTATTATATACCGCTTTTTAGGTGGCCTAGCAGTGGGCGCCGCATCTGTTATGGCCCCAGCTTATATAAGCGAAATTGCGCCTGCTAGGTTGCGAGGGCGATTGGCATCAATTCAACAAGTTGCCATCGTAATTGGATTGTTTTCGGCTTTTGTTAGCAACTATTGGATCGTTAATTTTGCAGGAGCGTCCACCGCTACATTTTGGATGGAGTTTGAAGCGTGGCGATGGATGTTTTGGATAGAGTTGTTACCCGCAATATTGTTTTTGGTTACTTTGATATTCATCCCAGAAAGTCCCAGATTTTTAGTCTTAGATGCTAGAAATGATGAAGCAGAAGTTGTGCTTGAGAAATTGTATGGTGAGGCTGCTGGCCAACAAAAGTTACTTGAAATTCAGCAGTCGTTGTCTGCCGACAACCATCAACCTAGGTTAGCTGACTTAAAAGAAAAAACCACGGGTAAGGTGCGCACAATAGTTTGGGTAGGTATTGGTTTAGCCACCTTTCAGCAGCTAGTGGGTATTAATGTGGTGTTTTACTACGGTGCCGTTTTATGGCAAGCCGTAGGTTTTTCAGAGGGCGATGCATTACTTATTAATATTATCAGTGGCGCGGTGAGTATTGCGGCAGTTGTGATTACTATGTATCTGATTGATAAAGTCGGACGTAAACCTTTCTTAATGCTTGGCTCAATTGGTATGGCCGTTACCTTAGGTTTGTTGGTTTATGCCTTTGGAAATGCTGTTGTAGATGCAAATGGCAACTTAGATCTAGGTGAGCTAGGGACCTTAGCATTAGTTGCCGCTAATGCTTATGTGTTTTTCTTTAATTTATCTTGGGGGCCGGTAATGTGGGTCATGCTGGGTGAGATGTTCCCTAATCAAATTCGTGGTTCTGGACTCGCTGTGGCTGGGCTAGCCCAGTGGACTTCAAATTTTGCTATTACTATGACCTTCCCAATTATGTTGGCTAGTATTGGATTGGCTGGCGCTTACGGTTTTTATACCTTATGTGCAGTGCTTTCAATCCTCTTTGTGGCAAAGTTTGTTTATGAAACCAAAGGTAAAGAATTAGAAGAAATGCAAGGATAATGAAAAGTGCGAAGTAAAACTGTTTAAAGGACGGTTTTACTTCGCCACTTTAACCAGTGACCCACCAATACATAATAGATGCGCCTAGTAGTAACCCAATCATTAACCCACTAAACATAATCAGATAATGCTCGCGAAACGATGCGCTTTGAAGTCTAGCGTTTGATTTTTTTGGCACCACACAAATATCTGTTTTCGCAATCTCAAATACAGCACACAAACTCATTACACTCTCATTTGAAGCATTTCCGAGTTTTTCTATTCGTTGTACGGTTCTCAAACTAATATCACAGGCATCAGCTAAATGTTGTTGCGTCCAGTTGCGCTGGATCCGCAGCTTCTTTATTACCTTACTATCAATTTCCATGTGAAAGATTTATCTCATTCAGGCAAAAAAATAGCTAACTAAGAAGCCAACAACTAAACCCAATGTCACACCTATTCCAATCCAAACGCCCAACTGCCTGAGAAACCCCCAAACACCTCCGTTAATATAAGCTTTGGTTTCTGTAAATTGTACTGTTCCATCAATTGATAAGGTGCATTCTACTTTTTGAGTCCAAATGTTGAGTACATCAAATTTTACGCGGTAATGTTTACCATTATATTGAAAGTTATGTAGGCTCAAGGTGCCATAACTGCGTTTCTCTGAAACGGGATTATCATTTACGTAGACGGTTTCTTTGCCACTGAATGTTGAAGCATTCGCTGTAATTTCAATTCCTTCATCTTCAAAGAAAAACCAAAACCCCTCTTTTATTGTGACTTTACTCATGTTGTTTACCGTTGGTTTTTGAACTGCGGCTATAGTGTGATGCATCGTATTACGCTCGTTTTTTTTAAGAGCAACCAGTCAATCATCTGAGTTGAGTTATTACGACGACAAGTGTGCGACAGTCGTATATTTTGGCATATGACACTAGGCTTGTCATATTGTTTAAGTGATTGAAAATAATAGAATTGCGTGAGTTTTATGTGGTTGAGTTAATGTTGGTTTACACTAGGTGCGTAGTGGTTAAACGGATTTAGTCTTAAGGTATTTTGCCACTAAATTTTCCAATAACTTATGTTTTATTGGCTTGACTATGTAATCGTCCATTCCCGCCTCTTTCGCTTTGGCATAATCTTGCTTCATCGCATTGGCTGATAAACCACATATAATCAGTTTGTCATGTCCTTTTTCTCTTAGTGTACGCGTTGCTTCGTAGCCGTCCATGACCGGCATTTGAATGTCCATCAAAACTAAATCGTATTGTGGTGAATTGACTATCTTAGTCACTGCCTGATATCCATTTTCGGCAATATCATAGGTCAAACCCAGTAATTTTAGCATTTCGCTGGCAACAGCTTGATTGATACTATTGTCTTCGACTAATAATACGTGTCCTTCATATTGAGAGTGACAGGTTGGCTGCTCGTTAGTAAAAATGTCGTCCCTAGATTTGACTTGTAATTCGGTATACATCAAGTGCTGTAAAAAGCTGAAGGCTTGTTGTGGCGTAAAAGGGTGCGATAAACACTTAGCTGGCCAGGTAGCTAACAATTGATTCGGTAAATTACTCGGTTGAGAATTTGTAATAAAACCCACTTTTACAGCGTTGCTGACTAATTTGTCAATGGATTCATAGTCGCTTCTGAATACCCCTTGATCTTCTATATCGAGTAAAACCGTGTCATCGCTGCCAATCTCTTTTAGCGTTGCAGATAACTGGCTCATGGGCATATGATGATAATTTAATCCGGTTTTTTCGATGTATTCAGTGTTTAGAAATCCTTTGCGGCTAGCGCTATAATAATACAACTTGCCTTTCGGCTGCGGCAGCGCTGAAATCATCTGGTCAGGGTTTTTGGACTGAGTTAATAAAAGCTCGACTTTAAATGTGCTGCCTTTGTTCTCCTCAGACTTAACTGACACACTACCACCCATCAGCTCAACGAGTTGGGTAACAATGGAAAGCCCTAGTCCACTACCACCAAAATTTCTACTAGTTGAGCCATCAGCTTGAGTAAATGAATCAAATATTTTACTGACTTGTGCGGCGCTCATACCTATACCGCTGTCAGTGACGTCAATAAATAAACTAAGGAGCTGGGTATCATTATGAAATTTGAAATCAACATCAATGGAAACATGTCCATTTCGAGTAAACTTGATGGCGTTACTACATAGATTTATTAGCACTTGACTGATCCTTAATGGATCGCCTATTAAATGCGCAGGCATATTTGGATTGGCGCTAAACCTTACGTTTAGGTTCTTTTCTTGGGCACGATTTGCGATATTCGCTAAAATATTAGCGAATAATGACTCCACCGAAAATTCAGTACTTTCTATGTCCAGCTTGCCCGCTTCAATTTTCGAAAAGTCTAGAATGTCATTAATTAGACTCATCAGTATTTGACCGGAGTGAGCGGCTTTAGTCAGCTGCTCCCTTTGGGATGGGGTTAAATCTGAACGCAATACTATTTCTAACATACCAATAATGCCGTTCATTGGCGTGCGAATTTCATGGCTCATATTAGCTAAAAACATACTTTTAGACGCAGTCGCTTGTTCGACCTTTTGATTGGAGGCGATCAATTGAGTATTCAGTGCTTCTTGTTGCGCATTCAGGGATTGTGATTGTTTTAGCAAAGTGGCGGTTTGTTTGTTCTTTCTGTGGAAAACATCTGCTGCTTTGGCTAACAGACCTATTTCATCCTTACGGTGAAGGCTAGGAATACTTGTAACATCTTTTCCCTTGGCTAATCGTTGAAAAACATTGGTAATAGTGTTGATAGGTAACATTATCTTATAGATTAAAAATAGGGCTGTGGCAGTAGCCAAAATAATCCCTACCGCTGAAAATAAGTTACTACTGATACTGGTTTTGTCGAGAGTCAGTTTAACACCCATATTGGTTTCTATGAGTTGCTCGGTAACCATTTTATTCAGCTCTCTGGCTAAGAAAAGAAATTCGTTTGCCGAACCTGCCATGACAACATTGACCAAAAACAAATAACCTCGGGTGATTTGAGTGAGTTGCAAAAAGTCACTTTCAAATTGATTCAGCCTATCAATCACAGTTTGATAATTTTTATTTGTGCTTAGCTGTTTATTAATCTGAACTTTGGCCATCATAATTTGCTGCTGAAAGGGGTCAACGAGTTGTTGTTCAGGCGTTTGTAAATACTGCAACAGAAAGTTTTCAGCGCGAGCTAGATGGTACTTGGCATTTTCGAGACTGTCTTGCACTGCAAGGGACTGGTTTTGATTCACTCTGATGTTATTAAATAAGGTTTCAAGTTCATTAGATAACCCTGAACTATATAGGGTTTGTTGTTTGCTTCTGCCCTCAATTACACTACTAAAATTTTCTTTATAATCATCTAAATGGGTGCGCATTCGTGTTATGTAATCGAAATACAGTGCATTATTTTCTTCTTGCGAAATAAGGTCTTCTAAACGTTTTAGATTATTTTGGTTTTGATCGATTAATAAATTAAATCGGCTAATTGCGGATTCACTTGCAGATTCTTTATAGATGAGTACGTTGCGCTGCAAATCGATAACATCTCTTTCAAGCTCACGAACAAGACTCACCTTAACCACTGCTTGTTGTGTTAAATCGAGTACGTCGACAAAGGTAGATTGGCTGTTTCTTGATAAATAAACTTGAGATAACAACAACAACACTAAAGTTGCTGAAATCAGCAGTATTTGAGCTTTAATTGTTCTAAACACATTATCCCCTGATTTGATTAAGAACTAATAAACTCATACCACTTCTGCACGCTGTAATCGTAGGTTGGCATGGCTGTATTCCATACCGCTACATTACTAAAACGTTTGGTATAACTTCCGCCACTGCGAATGTCGCCCTGAAGTACCGAAATTTTGTTGTCTGTGCCTCGTAGTGCTTGTGTGGCTTGTTTTCCTTGATACCAATAGTCCCATTCTGCCGAACTTAAAAATGAGGTAGAGCGTTGAGGATTAGAAATATAGTATCCTTGCTTGGCAACAAAAGCACCGGGCCAGCCAGATAACCACCAATTCATATAATCATAGGCGGCGTCTTTTGACCTACCTCGGGAGGCAGCAGAAAGGCACATCACCCCATGCCAACCTCGATAACCTTCTTTGGGAGCGGCAAATCTAACTGGAATATTTCTCCCGTTTAAAGCCGATACTGCGGGAGAGAACATGCTTTGAATTGCTACGCGATCGGTTCGCATATAATCTACAGATTCTGGTACCGAATTCCAGAAACCGCCGAAATGATTCTGCCTTTTAAAATCGATAAGAACGTTAAATAACCGATCTAAATCTATTTTGGTTAAGTTTCCAATGTCTTCAAATTTAACTAATCCTTGTGCTTGGGTGGCCAGGGCTAAATCAAAAAGGCCAATGGTAGGGGCATTCACAATACCTACTTTTCCTGTAAACCTTGGTTCGAGTAACCAGCCCCAACTTTCAGTTTTATAGGCTTCGCCTTTGGTGATTGCATTAGTGTTATAACCAAAAGAATCAACATTATGTACATAAGGTAAAAAGCTAATTTGGTCTGTATGTGTTTTGCCTAATTTGCCATCTGGCTGCACATGTAAAATTTTATAGGGGGCATCTCCGGCACCATAACTTGCATTAGGACTGACTTTGCCAGTTTTGCATAAAGGGTTAATCTCATCCCAATATTGCAGCCTATTTTTGTCGATGGCTTGTATCGAGCCACTTGCCCATAAAGGCCTGATACTATTAGACCACTGTTCGTAGAGATCGAAAGAATTTGGATTGACTAAGGCTTTTTGTATGACAGCAGCGCTACCTTTGGGCTCAAATATCAAATCGATACCCAAGTCTTCCATGGCTTTTTGGCGAAGTTGTTCTTGTAAGGTCACGTGAGTACCCAGCACTCTCAGTTGGGTACGTTGCCTTGCAAACACATAAGGTGCTTGGGTTATTGCAGTGGCACCTACTATTGCTTGGCTAATGGATTTTAAAGCTTGGCGGCGGGTGACTTTTGTCGGTGGTTTTACAGATAAATTAATTGAAGCCATATCTCAAAAGTTGCTAAAAATTTAATAACCCGAGGACTTTAATCTATCAACTATTTATCCGCAATTAGCCAAAAGTCTATAGTGCTTGTAATAAATCATAATTTTTGAGGGGTAAGTGAGGTGCAATTAAACGCGCTAGGCTAGGTGTTAATCAGCATAAAATTTATGCTGAAATTTTAACGTTTTCACCTCAAGTCCGTTATTAATGGCAACAGAAATACGGTATTGTTCTTGGTCACTAAAAGGTAATACAGCTAAATAATAAATGGCTTTACCTTCTATTACTTGTTTAAATTTTAACTCTTTAACCACCCCAAGCAAGTTTTTAGCCTCGCCCGTTAAGACTACGGATTGTGCCGTTTTGTCTTGCCTGTCGAGTACTGAAATGTTAATTAATCCATTAAACTTACTACGTACTATGCCGTATTCTTTTGCAACCTGGGGTGTTAAAAAGGTGCTATTTAAAGCCATATAATGCACGTCCCAACTGCCCAATTCTTGCTTTTGTTCTGCGTTTGCTGAAAAACAAAATAACAGCCCTAGAGCCAGCGAGATAAGTAGTTGAGAGTGCTTGATAATCTTCACCTTAAAATATTCCAAATAAATCAGCGAGTAGCTTTTGAATAAACAGTAGCAGTACGATAACAACCATAACCGACAAGTCTAATCCACCCATATCAGGCATTCTTCTACGAATAGGTGCAAGCATAGGTTCAGTAAGCTGGCCCAAAACCATTTCCATTGGATTTCTACCTTGGCTTACCCAGCTCATAATGGCGCGAAGAATCAGTACATACATCACTAATGTCAGCGATTCTTTGATCACTATGACAAAGGACACTATGACCAACGACAGTATGTTAAGACCAGTGCCCCCTAATACTAAATTCAAAGTGACAATTTTTAATCCAGCCACTAATAACGCTAACACTAAGGTTGCGGTATCTAAGCGGCCAATTGCAGGTATGACTCTGCGTAAAGGCGCCACAATAGGTTGTGTGGCTTTGACCACAAATTGGCTAAAGGGATTGTAGAAATCAGCTCTGGCAAATTGCAACCATAGGCGCAATAACACCACCATTAAATAAATGTTAAAAACAAAATCAATTAAAAACTGTACTGAACTCATATTCTGGGTTTTCCTCGGTTTTTACAAAAAGTCGTCTAAAATTGTTGCGCCATTTCTTCGGCTCGTTTAACCGCGGCTTGCATGGCGTTGGCGACTACTTGTTCTATACCTTGCTGCTGAAACGACTCTATAGCCTTGGCAGTGGTGCCACCTTTAGAGGTAACTTGGGTGCGCAACTCACTTAATTCAAGGTGAGGATTGTGACAAACCATTTCAGCTGCACCTAACATGGCTTGTTGTACCATTAACCTGGCTGTTTGGTGATCAAACCCTTGACGCTCAGATTCTTTTTGCATTGCTTCCAAAAATAAGAAGAAATACGCAGGACTGCTGCCAGCCGCGGCAATAACACCGTCTATCATCGATTCTTTTTCAACCCAGGCTATAGCACCGATCTGATTCATTAAGTCTGCGGCATATTTTTTATCACTATCGCCTACATTTGTATCGGCAAATAAACCTGTCATACCCTTACCTAAGGCGCTTGGCGTATTAGGCATTGTGCGCACAATGGCAAAGTCTCCGCCAAGCATCTGCTGTAACCTACTCGTTGTGATACCTGCAGCAATAGACACAAAAAGTTTGCCGCTTAGGTTTTGACCTTGTGTTAATTTTCCACACACTTGTTCCATCAGTTGCGGTTTGACCGCAAGGACAATCACATCCGCTGCATTCACAGCTTCCGTATTTTCTTGAGTAATGTTGATGCCAAAATCTGCTTGCAGTGCAGATAGCTTACCAATTGAAGGGTTACTGGCTGTTATCAAGTGCGCAGGATAGTCGTTATTGACTAAACCACTGATAATACTTCTTGTCATATTACCTGCACCAATAAAGGCTATTTTTCTGTGTTGCATGATTTTCCTTATGTTAATTACTGGTTGCGTTCGCCAAAAATCGCGGTGCCTACTCTTACCATAGTGCTACCGTTGTTAATGGCGTTTTGCATATCTCCCGACATGCCCATAGACAGTGTGTCTACTGATGGATAAAGAGTTTGCAAATTTTCAAACAGTGCAGTCATTTGTGCAAAGCTTGCGCTTTGTTTATTCTCAGTTTGATTCGCCTTAGGGATAGTCATAAGTCCCCGCAGAGTGAGATTAGGCAGCTCTGAAATGGCCTTTGCAAAGTCATTGAGTTGTTCTGCACTTATCCCCGCTTTATTATGGTCGTTGTCAATATTCACTTGGATACAGACATTTAATTTTTTGTATGCACTTCTTTGATCATTTAATCGTTGCGCTATTTTGAGCCTGTCGATTGTTTGTACCCAATCAAAATGTTCGGCCACCAAACGGGTTTTATTCGATTGCAATGGGCCTATGAAATGCCACTCAATATCATCAAGTGCCTGTAAGGCTTGTATTTTTTCTACGCCTTCTTGGACATAGTTTTCACCGAAACAATATTGTCCAGCTTCATACGCTTGCACAATATTAGATACGGGTTTGGTTTTACTCACTGCTAGCAATTTTACCGAATTTGATGGACGATGGGCATCTAAGGTAGATTGCTCGACAGTATTTTGTACGCTTTTGAGCCGTTCTGCTATGGTTTCCATATTGCAACTTGATATACGGAGAATATTGCTTGGATATTACCGAACTTTTAGCCTTTAGTGTTAAAAATAAAGCTTCTGATTTACACCTTTCTGCTGGATTGCCGCCAATCATACGTGTTGACGGTGAAATGCGAAAATTAAATATACCTGCTCTTGAACATAAAGAAGTGCATGCGTTAATTTTTGAAATCATGAATGATAAACAACGTAAGGAATATGAAGAAAATCTCGAAACCGATTTTTCATTTGAAGTGAAAGACCTGTCGCGTTTTAGGGTGAATGCTTTTGTGCAAAACCGCGGTGCGGCTGCAGTGTTAAGGACCATTCCAAGTGATATCTTAAGTCTAGATGACTTAGGTGCGCCACAAATATTCAAAGACATTATCAATCAACCTACTGGCATCGTTCTAGTGACGGGCGCCACAGGTTCGGGTAAAAGTACCACTTTAGCGGCTATGATTGATCATATTAACTCAACTAAACGTGAGCATATCTTAACCATCGAAGACCCCATCGAATTTGTCCATGAAAACAAACTGTGTGTGCTTAATCAGCGTGAAGTACATAGGGATACCCATAGTTTCAATAATGCGCTGCGTTCAGCATTGCGTGAAGATCCCGATATTATTTTGGTGGGCGAATTACGAGACTTAGAAACTATCCGCTTAGCTATCTCAGCCGCTGAAACAGGGCATTTGGTATTCGGAACCTTGCACACCAACTCCGCACCTAAAACCATTGATAGATTAATTGATGTTTTCCCAGCAGCCGAAAAATCCATGATACGTTCCATGTTGTCTGAATCCTTGCGTGCGGTTATTTCGCAAACCTTGTTGAAAAAAGTCGGCGGCGGCAGGGTGGCAGCACATGAAATTATGCTGGGTATCCCGGCGATTCGAAATCTCATCCGTGAAGATAAAGTGCCACAAATGTATTCAGTGATTCAAACCGGTCAATCCCATGGGATGCAGACTATGGACCAGTGTCTGCAGAGACTAGTCGCACAGGGCCTAATTACAGCTCAAGATGCGGCGGCTAAATCTATTGATAAAAAACCGACCTCTAGTTTTTAGGAATTTAATATGGAACTCACTCCTTACTTGGAAGAGATGGAAGGCCTTGGCGCATCAGATTTATTTGTCACAGTGGGTTTTCCTGTTAGTGCCAAAGTGAATGGTCAGATGACGCCAATTGGTGGCAGTTGCCTTACCGAAGAAGACGCCTTAGCCCTAGTGCATGATGCTATGAGCGATAAACAAAAGGATGAGTTTGAACAAAGCAAAGAGTGTAACTTTGCTATCGCCCGCGAGGGCATAGGGCGATTTCGTTGTAGTGCGTTTTGGCAGCGAGATATGGCTGGTATGGTAGTGAGGCGTATTGTGACGCAAATTCCTCAAGTGGCAGATCTTGGCTTACCAGAAATATTAAAAGACGTGATTATGTCTAAGCGCGGCTTGTTGTTATTTGTAGGTGCCACAGGTACAGGTAAATCAACCTCCTTAGCCGCATTGATGGGACACAGAAACCAACATTCAAAAGGGCATATTCTAACCATTGAGGATCCTATAGAGTTTGTCCATGAACATGGCAATTGTGTGGTCACACAGAGGGAAGTGGGCATAGATACTAAATCTTTTGACGACGCCTTAAAAAGTTCTTTGCGCCAAGCCCCAGATGTGATTTTGATTGGGGAAATTCGTTCAATGGAAACCATGGAATACGCCATGTCTTTTGCAGATACTGGGCATTTATGTGTGGCGACTTTGCATGCTAACAATGCTAATCAAGCGATTGAACGTATCATGCATTTAGCGCCACCGGATCAACATGAAAAACTTCGCTTTGATTTAAGTTTGAATATGCGCGCGATAGTAGCGCAGCAGTTAGTGCCCACACCAGATGGTACAGGGCGAGTTGCAGCCATTGAAATATTGCTTAATTCACCACTAGTCACAGATCTTATTCAAAGAAACGAAATTGGTGGCTTGAAAGAGGCAATGAAAAAAGGCAAAGAAATAGGCATGCAAAGTTTTGATATGGCTTTATATGACTTATACAAAGCAGGCAAAGTCACATTGGAACATGCTATCCATCATGCTGATTCACCGAATGATTTACGTTTGATGATTAAATTGGACTCGGATGAAGGTAATCAACTTGGTTCTCTTTCTAACGTGTCTATAGATATGGATTAAGTACTGCTTTGATTAAAGTTTATAGTCATTTTGATCGCTTTATGGTTTTTCAAATCAAACAATTACTTGATGAAAAAGGCATACCAAATTTTGTCAAAAATGAGTTTGCCATAGGCGCAATGGGTGAATTATCGCCTATGGATGTATTGCCTGAGGTGTGGATTAGTGATCCCCAATGGTTGCCTAAAGCACAACAGTTTATCGAGGCATTTGAGTCTCAGCCTCTAGATCAATCCCCTTGGGTTTGTGCTAAATGTCACGAGACTAATACGGCAAACTTTGAACTTTGTTGGCAGTGTGGTGAAGATCATGTTCAGTAGCTATGGTCTTGGCGACCTCACTAAAGCTTCGTTTTTATGGCATTAAATAGTGGCGACGCTAGCCAAATCGAAGAGTTTGTTGAGGCTATGTGGCTTGAAAAGGGACTAAGTGAAAACACCCTTAGTGCATATCGCTCTGATTTAACTAAGTTTGCACTGTATTTGGCGCTGCAAGGTGACGAAGGCAGGCCAGTGTTATTGATTGATTTTAACCAGAACGAGCTACATCAATATCTAGCCACTCGATATGACAGCGGATTATCTGAGCGTAGCACTTCGCGGTTTTTAAGCAGCCTTCGAAGTTTGTGCCAATATATGCTGCGACAAAAAATTCGCAGTGATGATCCAGTGAGCCTATTACAAAACCCCAAGCTTCCTCAATCTCTGCCTAAAACCTTAACCGAAACTGAAGTCATCGACTTACTCAATGCACCTAAAACCGACGATCCCATTCAACTACGTGATAAAGCTATGTTAGAGGTGTTGTACGCCACAGGTTTGCGAGTGACAGAATTAGTTAGCTTACGATTAGATCAATTGAGTCTGCAACAAGGTGTAGTGAGAATCATTGGAAAAGGTAATAAGGAAAGGTTAGTGCCTTTAGGTGAAGATGCGGTTGACTGGGTAGCAAAGTTTTTAAAACAAGGGCGTGGTGCATTACTTAAATCTGAAAGTGACATTGTTTTCCCCAGCAAACGTGGCGTGGCCATGACCCGCCAAACATTCTGGCATCGTATTAAACTTTACAGCCAGATGGCTAATATTCAGACTGACTTATCTCCGCATACTTTGCGCCATGCCTTTGCAACCCACTTACTTAATCACGGAGCAGATTTACGTGTGGTACAAATGTTGTTGGGGCACAGTGATCTATCTACCACACAAATATACACTCATGTAGCGACTGAGCGATTGCAAAAATTGGTAGCAGAACATCATCCAAGAGGATAACGGGAAACTCATAAGATATACTAGGCCTTGGTTTACATTTACATACGTATTAGCCATTGGTTTCCATTTTCTGTTCAGATAAACTAGTATCGGTATCTATTTGAAATTATTTCCCGCATTTAGGGTCATATAAGTCATGTTATTAATTGGAAAACACTATGAAAAAGTGGACAAAAATAAACGCTGTATTAAGCGGATTCATCTTAATCCTTAGTTTTAACTTATCTGCTTCGAGCGATACAGGTAACTATGACCAAGTGAAAGCGAAACTACAAACCATTCTTGGTACCTCTGTAAGTGCAATAGGCGATGCGCCAGTGCCAGGCTTATTGCAAGTCATATCAGACAAAGGTTTATTTTACGCCAGCCAAGACGGTAAATATTTGTTTCGTGCAAGTATTTATAATATTGATGAAGGTATGCGTAATGTCACCGAAGATGCTCTTGGAGCAATACGTTTAGATGGTTTAAAAAAATTCAAAGATGATGTTATCGAATATAAAGCAGATAACGAAAAATATGTAGTTAATGTATTTACTGATATTACCTGTGGTTATTGCCGTAAGTTGCATAACGAAATGGATCAATACAATGACCTCGGCATAACTGTAAGATATCTCGCTTTTCCTCGTGGTGGATTAAAGAGTAGTTCTTATACCGATATGGTTTCAGTTTGGTGCGCGGATAATAAGCAAGAAGCCATGAATAAAGCGAAAGCGGGTGGCACAGTAGCCACTAAAAACTGCCAAACCCAAGTGGCAGAGGAATACGCATTTGGCCAAAAAATTGGAGTAAACGGTACGCCTAACATCATCATGCCTAATGGTTCAGTGATACCGGGTTACCAGCCGCCTAAACAACTCGAGCAAGCACTAAAAGCGCTTATGTAGTTTCCTGCCTTAATCATTACATTCATAAGCCTGTATTAAGACAATCAGTGTCTGTTGCAGGCTTTTTTATTTTTACTTCCCCACTGGGTAATTAGTTAAGTGCAAATCAGCCGCAGACCAAAAAAAGATAGCCAACACCTTCCCCAACAGTTGCATCCAAGATTAAAACAAATATATGCCGATAGAGGTGTAGAAAATGCAGCCCAACTGAATCGCAGCGCAAAAGCACTATTGCATTACGATCAATTACAAGGTGTTGATAAAGCCGTTAGTCTTTTGGCAGAGGCCATAGCCACCCATAAAAAAATCATTATTGTGGGTGATTTTGATGCTGATGGTGCCACTAGTACTGCCTTAAGTATAATGGCGCTGCGTATGATGGGCTCGACTAATCATGATTATCTTGTACCGAATCGTTTTGATTTTGGTTATGGTTTAAGCCCTGAAATAGTCGATGTTGCTGCTCAGCAACAAGCTGACGTGATCATGACAGTAGACAATGGTATTGCCTGTTTTGCTGGTGTAGAAAGAGCCAAATCTTTGGGCATAACTGTCATAGTGACTGATCATCATTTAGCGGCTGAGTCTTTACCTATTGCCGATGCCATTGTGAATCCAAACCAACCTGGCTGTGGTTTTTTGTCTAAAAACTTAGCGGGGGTTGGGGTAGCATTTTATTTAATGCTGGCGCTGCGGGCCGAGTTAAAATCCAATGGCTGGCTGCAACAACAAGGGTTAGCAGTGCCAAATTTAGCGGACCTATTAGATGTAGTGGCTTTAGGCACAGTGGCCGATGTTGTGCCATTAGATGAAAACAATAGAATATTGGTGCACCAAGGAGTGCAACGGATCCGCAGTGATAAGTGCCGCCCCGGCATTCAGGCGATCATAGAAGTAGCGGGCAGAGAAAAAAGTCGTTTGGTGGCCTCTGATTTAGGTTTTGTAGTAGGGCCACGGCTCAATGCTGCGGGTAGATTGGATGATATGTCTTTGGGCATTGAATGTTTGCTAACGGATGATCCGGCACGTGCAAGGCAAATCGCTGTGCAGCTTGATAGTTTAAATCGAGAAAGGCGCGAAATAGAAGGATCAATGCAGCAAGAAGCCGTAAAAGTCTTAGAAGGTCTGAATATTCAGGCCAATAAATTACCTTACGGGTTAGTGTTGTACCAAGCCGATTATCATCAAGGTGTCATTGGCATTTTAGCGGGGCGTATCAAAGATAAATATTTTCGCCCAACCATCGCTTTTGCCCATCAAGACGATGACACCTTAAAAGGTTCGGCCCGTTCGATTCCAGGCTTACATATCCGTGATTTATTAGAAGAGATCAATAATCGTTACCCCGACATCATTGGCAAATTTGGTGGGCATGCCATGGCTGCGGGAATGAGTTTGCCATTAAAAAATCTTGCTGCATTCGAGCAAGTGTTTCAGCAAATTGCTGAAGAAAACCTGAAAGATAAACCTTTGGCAGGTGAGTTAATTTCTGATGGTGAGTTACAGACTGAAGATTTTACATTAGCGTTTGCCCAATGTTTGCAAGAAGCAGGTCCGTGGGGGCAGGGGTTTCCTGAGCCACTTTTTGATGGTGAGTTTCAATTAATGGATCAACGTTTAGTGGGCAGTAAACACCTTAAAATGATGGTGAAACATGAAAGTGGCGTGTTAATTGACGCTATCGCTTTTAATATTGATTTAGATCTTTGGCCTAATGCGCAATGTTCTCATGTGAATTTGGCTTACAAGTTAGATATTAATGAATTCCGAGGTAGAACTAGCTTGCAGTTGCTGGTGGAAGGAATGATTGCCCTATAAATAAGTAAAAGGGTGAATTTGTTGTTTGTTTTTTGTACTGTTCTGGCATTATAGTTAGTCTAACTAATCCAAAATGTCTTCAAGGAACAGAGCATGTTTTTGAATAAGTTCGCCGCTCCTCCCCTTACTCTCACCCTTTTATTGAGTGGGTTTTTTTTCAGCTTATCTGTCTACGGCAATATTACCCTGTCGCCTGGGACCAATGATTATAGGCTCATCCAACTAAACACTTATAAAGGTCTGCCACGAATAGGAGAGCCTAACAGCAATCAGTCGGTGAGTGACATTGAATTGCACAACTATTCCATTGGGTTAATCAGTAAGCTTCAATACATGCAGCAGTTTTCTGACTGTTACGATAATCTTAAAGGATATAAGGTTAGAGTCGAGCAGTGCCAAAATACCTTCATTGAACATAGTCAACAAACACAATTTTGGTCACAGCATATCGAAATGATGGCCTTTTCAATGCGTCCTAAAGCCCATCAAGCTACTTTTTGCTTAAATATGAACTCCCCCTGCGGGGCTAAAAGTGTCGACCAAATCATGGTTGAAAATACTACGAAACCAGGGGCGGAATATCGTCGTCCCGATGAATTTGAAGTAAGGGATATCACTGATAATTTGATGAATTCACATTATCAGGACTTTGTTAACTACCGTAAAAATATCAAGACTTTTAACCAGCTGTGGTTGGTTTCAAAAGTGAATTTAGGCAATTATCAATTTGATACAGGGAGTTTCGCGTTTCGTTTTAATCTGCCGCACAGTTTTTATTCACCCTATAATGATGCCAAAGCCTACAATGAAAGTGGTTTGCAACGGCAACTTTTTAATTCAAGCAAACTCCAACATTCAGTTAGGTATGCGCCCCAAGGCACAGCTGAGGAGTTTAAAAACATTCAATACCCCAGAAGTTATCAAGTGACTTTAGCTATGGGGCGCCAGCAGGCTAAAGAGTTGGTGGCAGGGGGCGGAAGTCGGCAATTGTATACCTTAGTTAAGTTGGATATTTTACCTTTTGCTTTCAAAGGTCATAGAAATATCATCAACACTGGCGAGTGGGTTTATCGCTTTGCCAGCCCTAAAATAGAAATATTTGCAGATCTCGAACTGCAACAAAAAGTGGCAGAGGCAAGTTTACCACTTGAAAATTATACAGATAAACAAGACCCTTTAGATGCAGCGATATCAAAGGCAAAGTATCAAACAGTTAAGCAAACAAAACCATTGGACAACCGCATTATTCCCTTGATGTTTTTGCAACAGGAGGAGCTAAAAGATAGTTATTTTGAGTCCATGTGGCGAATTATTCCCGTCACTGAGCGAAATTTTTGGGAAGATCACATTAGGCGCCAAGAAAACATTGAGCGTGCCAAGCAAAATGCCGCGTCCCAATCTAGCTACAAGCAAAAAGATTTGGTTTCTAACGTTAAACGAGCCGAAGATCTAGCTACATTTTCGACATTTAGTTGGCAAGATAAGCAGCAAATGAATGCAGTGCAACGCCAAGCTTTTTACGACTATATTTTGGGTTACGGCGACATGCTTGAGAAACAGCCTATGTGGCCAGACACACTTGCCAGTGTGCCTTGGGGGCTAAATCTTGCGACAGTTTTTAGGCAAGGGCATTTGCAAGTGAGTCAAGCAGCCATGCATTTAGCTGCTGAAGGTGAAGATAAAAACCTGATTAAACAATTTGCATTAGATTTAGCCAATTCCCAAAAAATAGAGCATTTAACCCTAACCCTGCAAATGAAAGAGTTGCGTTATCAACAGGACACTCAAACCTTAGAATTTGATAAAAAAACGGGGATGTTTCCAGTTACAAGAAATGAATTATTACCAACGGCTATAGGCGATAATGTCGTGTATTACCTGCGTACTTCTGAGTCAGAAGTGGGAGACTTAACCAATAACCCTAAAGGTGGTTGTTCGAATAATGCTAAACGTAAATCTAAGGATTGTGTTATCCATTGGGGAAGCGTGTTGAATTTGAATTATACCCCTAGGATGCAGTTATTGGGCTTGAACAAACAAATTACTATTCCCAACAGTTTAGATGTCTCATCTTTAACTTCTGAGCAAGCTGTTGCTTTAGTGCGAGCCAGTACTTATCCAGGTTGGCGAGTCGTTATCGAATTACAATCACCGACATTACGCGCCACACACCAAGTAGAAACTAAACGGGGAAAAAGCCAAGAATTTATCGATTTTTTATTGTTAGCAAAAGTGAATAAAGTGTCGATTATTGACCAAAATGACAACATTTGGTGGAGCGAAACCAGTGCGCAAATGCAAGGCGCCGCGAGCTATACTCAAATAAAAGCGTTACAGCCACCCAAAGCACATCAGTTTAGTTCACCCGTAAAGCTTAATCCTTTTATTGAGGATTTATTGTTAGTTAAATTTGCACCTGAAAAAATAACTGACCGCACGCTAGATGCAATGTTAAGTGCGCGCTGGATTTACGAGAAAAATTCGGAAAGTCCTTATGCAGGGCGATTTTTTAATGCCCAGCGCAGAACCCCAAGTTATGACGAACTGTCAGGGTTACGTGTTGATTACAAGAACTGGATAGTCAAGTTATCGCAACAATTACCATCACGTTTTGATATTCCTCTTGAGCTTAGGTATCAATCTGACACCCTTAGATTTGCAAGCAGTTGTTACTCACCTGAAATGCCTAAAGACGCCCCCGTACGCAATAAAACCATGGCGCAAAATGCAGCGAAACAGCGGGTCAGACAATGTGAATCCAACAATCGCAAGGCCCAAAGTAAAGTAGATAGGTGCGACCGTTATGCTGAAGATATTAAACAGGCAAAAGCGGATCTCGAACAGGCCCAAGCAAGTAGTTGTGGGCTGACTGAAGTGGTAGAAGTGGAGCCCGACCCCACAATTGAACCTCAATGTTCGCTTCCCGATCCTATTAATTTAGCGACCCTCGCTCAAGATATGCAAGCTTGTCTCACTGAAACCTGCGGTACTTATGGTCCGGGTGTTGACATGCAAACCTATCAAACATGTGTACAAGAAACCTCTGCCTACTTAAAAACGGCTATGTCAGAAGCAATGGGTGGGAAAAAGAAAGTACAAAAACCAGCTAAACCTAAGGATACCTGTAAACCAGCACAGCGTAAGTTAAAGCAAGCTGAGTCACGCTTCGAGCAAAAGCAGTGTGAAGATACCTACGCCACCCTAGCTTTAGAAGATTGTAAACTGGCAGAGCAATTTGAATTACCTTCTGTGATGCCGATTGAGCGCATACGTGTTAGTAACAGTGCTTACTGTTCTGAAAACAGTTTAGTCTACATGGCGAGGGACAACGGCAGTGGTGCACAACTGCTACCTGATGCTAAGCCGTTTAGCGATACCGATATAGAAGTACATTTTTACCCAGAAGATCTTGAATTCAGTTATGAACCTGCTCAATCAGGTCAGAATGGTATCTCTAATATAAAAACCAATATAATCATTGAAGTATCGGATAGGGTGTCCGTAGCAGATGAAAAAGTGTTAGGCCTAAGGGCAAAAGTGGTTTCAAAAACATCTGAACCCTTGAATTAAATACCGAAACAGAGATTCTAAGCATTAACCTTCTTTAGTGAAATTAGGAAAAGTGCTAGACTTACTTTTTTAATAACTAACTAGTGATCATGGCAAAAAAATCCGATGTAGAAAAATTACTGGATAAACACGATAACCTTACTCATTCAGAGGAGTTGGTTGTGGTGTCTCATGTTCAACGCAAAGACGATGATTGGTTTTTGAATACTTTGATGGTTGAAGGTACAGACGTGCCTTTTAAATTTCGTCGTAGGAAAGTATATAAAAATCTGACTGATGCTAGAGTGAATTTAACTTATTACCCTATGACCGAAGAAATTGCCGGCATGGAGTTTGAAGCCATGAAAGTTGTGCGCATCAAAGTAAGTTAGCATTCAGCTCCTTTTATAAGGGATTTGCTGTTGGTACCTGAGCAACTTACTGGCTTTTTGTTACATCGACGTTCCTATCGAGAAACCAGTTATTTAACAGACTTATTTACCCTTGAACTAGGTAAGGTGAGTGCCGTAGCCAGAGGTGTCAGGGGAAATAAAGGCGATAAAAAAAGTTTATTGCAATCATTTCAACCCTTGCTGTTATCTATTTCAGGTAAGCATGAGCTACGCAACCTCAATCAATTAGAGCCAACCGGTTCTATGCTGAAACTTGTTGGCCATCAACTATTTTCAGCCATGTATTTAAACGAGTTGCTTAATAGGTTGTTACCTAAAGAAGTGCCGCACCCTGAGTTATTTCAATGTTATCAACAAAGCCTGCGATGGTTGGCGAATGATGGCGATATCGAGCCTTGTTTACGCCAGTTTGAGTTATTGCTGTTGGATGATATGGGGTATGGATTCGATTTAACTCACGACTATGAAAATGGTCAGCCTGTAGAGGCCGATGTTGATTATTGTTTGGTACTAGAAAATGGTATTAAACGCATAGATAATTTGGCACAAGGCAGCAATCGATTCTCTGGAGAAGCATTGTTACAAGTAAGTCATCATGTTTGGACGCCGAACAGTTTACAATGTGCAAAACGAATTACTAGAATGGCACTCTCACCATTACTTGGCCACAAACCTTTAAAGAGTCGAGAGTTGTTCCAACAAACTTGGTCGGCTGGCAACAAAATTGGAAATGTGAAATGAAAGAAGTGTTACTTGGTGTAAATATTGATCACATAGCGACCTTACGCAATGCTAGAGGTACATCCTACCCAGATCCAGTTCACGCTGCAGAAGTGGCAGAACGCGCTGGTGCCGATGGCATAACCGTGCATTTGCGTGAAGACAGACGACATATTACCGACCGCGATGTACGTATTCTAAAACAAACAATTCAGACTCGCATGAATCTCGAGATGGCGGTAACGGAAGAAATGCTGTTGATTGCAGAGCAAATACGCCCAGAGTTTTGTTGTTTGGTCCCTGAAAAACGCGAAGAGTTAACTACAGAGGGCGGCTTAGATGTGGCAGGTAATCAATCGAGAATGAATGCTGCCTGTTCGCGCTTAGCGGCAGCAGGAATTTTGGTTTCGTTATTTATTGATGCGGATAAAAAACAAATTGATGCAGCAGTTGCTGCCAATGCACCTTATATTGAGATCCATACTGGGCAATACGCTGAAGCTAAAAATGAAGCCGAGCAACAAAAAGAATTGGCTATTTTGATCGAAGGTATTCAATACGCCCATTCAAAAGGCCTGAAAGTCAATGCTGGTCATGGTTTGCATTACCATAATGTCAAAGCTATTGCGGCTATTCCTGAGTTGTATGAACTCAATATTGGCCATGCAATTATAGCCCGTGCCGCCTTTGATGGTTTGCATCAAGCTGTGGCTGATATGCGTCGCTTGATGCAAGAAGCGCGAGCTTAAGCGCTATGGCGATTATGGGGCTGGGAACCGATGTAGTGGAGATTGCCAGAATTGCGAAGCAATTAAATAAGTCACATCGTCTAGCACAGCGAGTATTAACGGCAACAGAGATGCTGACCTTTAATGCTCACAAATTTCCCGAACGTTTTTTGGCTAAACGTTTTGCCGCCAAAGAAGCAGCAGTAAAGGCCTTGGGCACAGGTATAGGAAGCGGAGTTAGTTTTCAGGATGTAGAAGTGGTGAGTTTGACATCAGGTCAACCTACACTTGTTTTTTCAGGAAAATTTGCTGAACTCTGCGAAAAAAGTGCGATTAACAGTAGTTTTATCTCAATTTCAGATGAGCAGCATTATGCTATGGCGACTGTTGTCTTAGAGTCTAGTTAAATTTAAGTCGACATGAAATTATCAGTGGTAAACGCACAAAGTTGGTGCCACTAAGCGCTAGCATGATGCATCTGAAAATAGTCTAGTGGTTTATGCCTCGCAATTGGGGCGGTTTACGCAATAAATGTTGGCTCGTAATATGAAAGTAGCATGAAAGTTACATGCAAAAAGTATAAAAGAATGAATGTATTACGAAATTAATACCCAAGTAACCTGATGAAATAAACTTGGCACATTTTACAACAGGCAATTATTGCTTTACCTAGCGAATCACATTTCGGTGAAGTAGGACAGATTTATATGGTTTCAATTCGTACAGTACATGAAGATCACCGCCCACCTTTTAATGAATGGTTGGCAGGCTTAAACCTGCCTGAGGCAAGCAAACAAAAGCTCAGAGATGTATCCGACACCCCAGAAATTCTGCTTATTGGCCAGGAAATGGTAGAGATACTGCACGAATTGCACATGGATGATGAAACCTTGCAAGCGGCACTGATTTATCCTTATTGTGAAGTGCACAAACTGGATGAAGAGCAGATTAAAGAGCAGTTTGGCGAAGGAATTCAAAAGTTAATTGTGGGTGTGAGGCGCATGGATGCAATCAAGTCGTTGCATTCTCGAGCCAACAGTAAAAAGAAAAACGATGAAGAGCAGATTGATAACGTGCGCCGAATGTTGCTGGCCATGGTTGAAGATGTTCGCGCTGTGGTGCTTAAACTTGCTGAGCGTATTTGTGCCTTACAAAAAGTCAAACATGCAGATGAAGAAACCCGAGTGTTGGTGGCGCGTGAATGCGCTAATATTTATGCACCCTTAGCGAACCGTCTAGGTATTGGACAATTAAAGTGGGAACTAGAAGATCACTCTTTTCGCTATTTGCATCCCGTTACCTATAAACAAATTGCGAAGTTATTAGACGAACGCCGAGCGGATCGTCAGCAATATATCGAAGACTTTGTAAGTGAATTACAAGCTGTATTAGATTCACAAAATATCAAAGCTAAAGTTTATGGCAGGCCTAAACATATTTACAGCATCTGGAAAAAGATGCAGAAAAAACAACTTAGTTTTGAACAACTTTATGACATACGAGCGGTGCGGATTATTGCCGAACGCCTGCAGGATTGTTATGCAGCATTGGGCGTAGTGCACGCCAATTGGAAACATATTCCTAACGAATTTGATGATTATATCGCCACCCCAAAACCCAATGGTTATCAATCTATTCATACTGTGACCTTGGGAAAACAAGGTAAAACCATCGAAATTCAAATACGTACTGCCAAGATGCACGAAGACGCCGAGTTAGGTGTGGCGGCACATTGGCGCTACAAAGAAGGCACAACCTCGAGTCGTTCAGGTTATGAAGAACGTATAAACTGGTTGCGTAAAATTCTACTTTGGCAAGAAGAGGTCGCCGAGAGTGGCGATTTAGTGGAAGAGTTACGCAGTCAGGTATTTGATGATCGGGTGTATGTGTTTACCCCTATAGGTGATGTGGTGGACTTGCCACTCGGTTCAACACCGCTAGATTTTGCCTATTACATTCATAGTAATGTGGGGCATAGATGTATTGGAGCCAAAATTGCCGGCAGAATTGTCCCTTTTACTTATGAATTACAAACCGGCGACCAAGTCGAAATTCTTACGGGTAAACGTTCAAATCCCAGTCGAGATTGGATGCATCCAGGTTTAGGATATGTCTATTCATCTCGTGCTCGGGCCAAAATTCAAACCTATTTTAAAAGGCAGGATAAAGACAAAAATCAAGTGGCTGGTAAAGAGCTACTAGACAGAGAACTGGGTAAAGTGAACCTTGAATCAAAACTAGCCGCTGATGCCGTTTCACGTTTTAACATGCAAAATCTTGAGGATTTGTATGCCGCTATTGGTGGCGGCGATATACGCATTATGCAAGTTGTACATTTTTTACAACAAAAGTTTGCACCTGAACCCGAATTAAAAATTAAAGCGAAAAAGCCCCAATCCGCTAAGTTTAAGAAAGACAGTGTAGTGGTTGAAGGTGTGGGTAACCTAATGAATCAAATAGCGGGGTGTTGTCAACCTTTGCCAGGTGAATCAATCATGGGTTATATCACTCAAGGGCGCGGAGTGAGTGTACACAGAGAAGATTGTGAACAGCTTAGTAATTTACTCGATCAACATCCTGAAAGACAGATAGATGTCAATTGGGCCAGTAATTTACAAGCAGTGTTTCAGACTAAAGTGCAGGTTTTGAGCGAAGACCGAAGCGGTATTTTACGGGATGTAACCACTGTGATTGCTAATGAACAAGTCACCTTGTTAGGGGTCAACAGCTCCAGTGATACCAAATTAAACACTGCAAAAATAGAGTTAAGCCTAGAAGTTAAAAATTTAGCATACTTGTCTAAAGCAATCAGCAGGCTGCAGTTAATCAGAGGTGTCACTGATGTATTTAAGGTTGATAAATAAGTGCCCAAGGATACTAACACCCCCAATACTGAACTTAGTCGTCTATTAAAAATTATGCAGCAATTAAGAGACCCCAAAAGTGGCTGTCCTTGGGATCAAAAACAAACTTTTGCAACTATAGTGCCCCACACAATTGAGGAAACCTACGAAGTCGCTGACGCCATCTTGAGCGGCAATATGGCTGACATTAAAGACGAGCTGGGGGATCTTTTATTTCAAATTGTGTTTTATGCACAACTAGCTAAAGAGCAAAACGCCTTTGATTTTGAGGCGATCGCACAAGCCATTAGCGACAAATTGGTTAGGCGTCATCCCCATGTTTTTCAAACTAGCAATTTAAAAACCGATGACGAACTGCACCTGCAATGGGAAGCCATTAAACAACAAGAACGAGATTTGGCTGGTAAAACCATTGATCGCAGCTTGTTGGCTAATATTCCCGAAGGTATGACACCACTGTTGCGGGCACAAAAAATTCAGAAAAAATGTGCCAAAGTAGGTTTTGACTGGACTGAGTTGCCGCTTATAGTGGATAAAATTCATGAAGAAATTGCAGAGGTGTTAGCTGAAGTTAATGAGCCAACTCCCAATCAAGAGGCCATTGAAGAAGAAGTGGGGGACTTATTATTTGCAGTGGTTAACTTAGCACGACATACCTCGGTCAATGCTGAAACTGCATTACTAAAAGCCAATCGTAAATTCGAAAAACGTTTTCGGCAAGTTGAGCAAGTGATTGATAATCAAGGGTTTAGTATGGAAACGGCTAACCTTGAACAGATGGAAGCCGCTTGGCAACAGGTTAAAAACCAATAATTATTAAGTTTTATTTCTGTTTATTTTCGACTTTTATAAACTTTATTGGCTTGAGCTTCGACCTATTTATATCTTTAAAACAAACACACTAGGTGTGCTTGATGAAAAAAGCGCTTATTGGCTTATGGTGTTGTTCATTTTTGTTGCTAGCCAGCTGTATTACTTTGCTATCTGCTAGCACACCACACTTGGGCACCTGCGATAGTTTAGCAACCTTGTCGTCTATGGATAACCTCGATGAAGTCGACACACAAAAAAGCTACCCGATTCGATTCCCAGCACTTTGAGGTATTTATTTTAGATACAAAAAAGGCAGGATAGGTGAGGCTTATCCTGCCTTTTTGAGGTGATTGATGAGGACTAGTGTTTAGTTCTCAACCTAAATGTTAAAGCCAATAAGCTCAGTATCATCCATCCTAAACTACCACCGCCTGATGACCCTGATGTTACAGGTGTTGTAGGTGTTGGCGTTACAACTACCGGTGGAGTAAACACCAAATTGCGTATAAATCCTCCTTCGTTTTCTACCGAAACAGCGGGATCTTTGCTATAGGTCCAGTTAATGATATTGGTACCTGCAGCTAGATCAATACTCATTGCAGTGAATGCCACTTCTCCTGATATATATTCAATGAGCTCTCCGTTTACGTAGAGGTAAAGTGCATCGTAAGGTTCAAATTCTGGATCAGTGACCTCTAAGTCGGTGTTTTCTTCAGAAGAAACCGACCAATCAAAAGTTAACACCCCTTCACCTTCAATTTGCGCCACTAATGTACTGTCTTGAGAATCACCATTAGTCCCACTTTCGATACCTTCAACTGCATTGGCTAGCCACCCAGCCGCACCGTTTGAACCGCCACTAAACAGGGTGACCGCGTCAGATTCAGTGCCAGCAACTGCTGATAAATCCACTGCTAAACCTAGCGTTGTGCCCGTAATCACAGTTGCACTCGTTGAGACTTGGTCGCTATCAGTAGTAATAATCAATTCAGCTGAGACTGCGTCAGCTGTAGCTGGAAGATAAGTTACCCCAAGCTGACAACTACTGGCTGCGTCTAAGTTGGCACAATTACTGGTGTCCAAGCTAAAGTCACTGTCACTATCACTAGAAAGCGCAAAGCTCAGGCCAACATTGATTTCACTGTTGTTAGTCACAGTCAGTTCAGTCGTTTGTGCAATGCCCTCAAGGCCTAAACCAAAATCTAGGCGTTGTGGTACCGCAATTCCGTCGGTGATAGCCGTTATCCAGCCTTTAAATTCAGATACACGAGTGTATACACCTGGGTAGCCCGCTTCAGCGCAGCCAAATCCCCAACTTACTATGCCCACTTGTTGTACGCCAGAGCCAGTATTTACAACCAAGGGGCCGCCACTGTCGCCCTGACATGAACCTTTGCCACCTTCAGGGATGGAAGCACAAATCATCACATCGGTGACACCTACATTGTCTGCTGACGTACCAAAAGTGTTGGCTAAGACTTCTTGACATTGGGCATTAGTGGATAGATTTAAGTCAACCTTGTGTAAGATATCTGGGAAATCAGATGTTGGACCTTCACCTGGCGCATAACCTTCACGGCCACCCCAACCCGCTACTGTGACTAAACTATTTTCAACTGCCCATAGGTTGGTATCTTCTGGATCTGCTATTTGCACCGCTGCAGCTTCAACTGAAGAGACCAGTTCAATAACCGCGATATCGTTACTGATTTCATCTGCATCGTACAAAGGATGAATAAAGATATTGGCTATATCTATTGCATTTTCAGCGCCATCAGATAAGTCGTACTCGCCTACATTCATTTTAAAGCCAGATGGATTACCGTCATCCACACAATGTGCTGCGGTGAGAACCCATTTATCGCCTAGAAATGATGCGCCACAGGTAGAGTCTTGCTGTAATTCAGTGGTGGCGCTGACTGATAGTGTTGCAATGCTGCCGATTTGATCTAGAAGCGTTAAACCGTCTTCTCGAGTGACTGCAACAGCAGGAATGGTACCTGTGTAATCGTCACCTAAAGTACCTGAGATATTACCTTCTTCTTCATTGTTATAAATAATGGCACCAATACCCCCCCCGGCTTCACAGTTGTCTACTTTTAAGGAAAAATCTACTTCGCCTCGTTCAATCAAACACACCTTACTTGTTGCATCTGCACAGACTGCGTCGGCAATTCCGCACGAAACCATTTCGGCACTTGCTTGACCTGATGCGCCAGAAGTAAAGGCCCTAGTTTCGAAAATAATGTTATTAACACTTAGAGTGGTTAAGAAATCTTCAAAGGTGAAGACATAGGCTGTCATCCAGGGCCAATTTTCCTGAACGGCTTCTTCACCCCCAACAATACGAGTTTCGGCGAGTTGATTGTTGGCCTTAATGGTGGCTTGTAGCGGCCCTTTTTCTGCCAAAACATGGCTCGATAACAAAAGTGACGTGGCAGATAGGCCCGCACATAAAAACTTGTTCATAGATATTTCCCGGTATTTTATTTTAATTCTTGGTCTGCTGTTACGATGGTATTGCGCATTTAGTTTCAACAGACCGCTATATTCGTGGATTATTTTCAAATGTCAATGAACCGCTAAATTTGCTTGGTTTTCCAGCGGCCTTTACGGAAAACAATGAATGCCAAAAAAGCAATAAACAGTGAAGCCAATGGAATGGCTGCAAATACACCGGCTGGGCCTATTTTTAAGCTAATCGCTAACCAATAAGCCATTGGTATCTGTAATAACCAATAACAAACAAAATTGATTACAGTGGGTGTCATAGTATCACCCGCGCCGTTAAAGGCTTGTACCAAAGTCATACCTACAGCATAAAATCCATAACCATAAGCGACAAATTGTAAACATTGCGTGCCATACTCAATCACACTTTTACTATCGGTAAATAAACTGATGATATTGGCTGAGAAAAAATAGAAGGCCAGCGCCACTGTTAACATAAAGGCAAGGTTATATTTAGTGATTGTCCATACAGAGACTTCTGCCCTTGTGGCTTGTTTGGCCCCTAAGTTTTGGCCTACTAAAGTGGCTGCGGCATTACTTAAACCCCAAGCGGGTAACATAGTGAACATCACTATTCTAATCGCAATTGTGTAACCAGCAACGGCGTCACTTCCAAAATGGGAGACTATCCTGACTAAAAACACCCAACTGGCAGTGGCAATTAAAAATTGTAAAACACCACCCAACGACACCTTTAATATGCCGACGATAACGGCCAAATCTAGCTGTAGTTTATGGATATATAGCTGTATTTTTCCGCTGATAGAAAACAAATGGTACAACTGATACATCACCCCAATACTGCGGCCAATAGTAGTGGCCACGGCTGCGCCAGTTAAGCCCATTTCAGGAAAGGGACCCCATCCAAATATTAATATAGGGTCGAGAACAATGTTAATGCCGCTAGCCAACCACAAAGACTTCATAGCGATTTTTGCATCGCCTGCACCACGAAAAATAGCATTGAATAAAAACAAAAATAAAATACTGACGCAACCACCTAACATAACGGCAGTATAACCATGGCCCATTATCGCCACGTCTTCGGTGGCACCCATAAGGTGCAATATATCCACTGCGTAAATACTACCTGGAATACCTACCGCCAAAGCCACACCCAAGCCTATCCAGATAGTTTGAACCGCCACTTGATTGGCCCCAGCAATATTTTTCTCTCCCACGCGACGAGCAACAGTTGCTGTGACTGCCATGCCTAAACCTATCGCTACTGCATATAACAGAGTAATGACTGCTTCGGTTAAACCCACAACCGAAATAGCTGCAGGACCCAAAGCCGAAACAAAAAAGATATCGGTTATGGCAAATACCGACTCCATCATCATTTCTAACACCATAGGCACTGACAGTAAAAATGCCGCTTTGCCAATTGACCCTTGGGTTAAGTCTTGTTGATTATCACTGCTTAATGCTTGCTTAAATAAGCTATACAGAGATTGTTTAGGTTGTTCTGATTGAGTATTTGAGTGATTTCTCATAATAGTGTCCCTATGCCTGGCACATCTAAAACGTTATTTGGCGCACCAAAAAAGAGATAGTTGTGTAGCGTATTACTTAATTTTTTCTTGGCTTGAAAGGCCTTTATATGGGCTTTAAGCCCTGATAGATTATGCTTGGAGGGAAATCACAGATTTCATAACCGAGTCAATAATCCCAATGGTAATGCTGGCAATTGAATTGTTCATTGGCTTACTCGGTTATAAATTAGGCTGTCAGAATGCAATCAATTTAACTATTTGTCAAAATAAAATGAGTTTAGAGAACTTTTTAAGAGTAGAAGCGGTATAAAAGCACTCTGTACTGTTATCCCTTATAAACACTGAGGATATTTATCTATGCAATTTTTTCGAGCCTTGAGTATTCATCTAGTGGTTTTTGTTTTGGCCATTGCCATGGTTTGGGCGGGCAGTGATGGTGGACAATTACTTAATCTGGGATTAGACAATAGAGTGTCTATTTTTGCGAGCTGCGCCCTAATTGCTTTTATCGTGCAATGGATCGCCCTGATCCCAGCGTACTTACTTAAAACAGAACACTTTTATGATTTGACCGGTGGTGCCACCTATTTAGCGGTTATTATCTTTGCCTACACTCAAAGTGAACAAACTGATACTCGCTCGTTAATCCTTACTTGTTTGGTGGCTATTTGGGCTATGCGATTGGCTGGTTTTTTGTTTTTAAGAGTGCGTAAACAAGGATCAGATAGTCGTTTCGATGAGATTAAACTTAACTTCTGGCGCTTTTCTATTGCATGGACAGTACAAGGATTATGGGTCTTAATAACGGCCGGTGCGGCAATTGCTGCGATTACATCTAGCCATAAAAGTGATTTTGGTTGGGTGGGAGCAGTTGGTCTAGTGTTGTGGCTAATTGGTTTTTCAATTGAAGCGGTGGCCGATAACCAAAAGCGAGTTTTTAAACAACAAAAAGATACCCAGACAGAGTTTATTCAATCAGGTTTATGGTCACGGTCGCGCCATCCCAATTATTTTGGTGAAATATTATTGTGGGTTGGTGTGGCAATCATTGCTTACCCCGCTTTATACCAGTGGCAAGTTATGACGCTTATTTCACCATTATTTGTGATTTTATTATTAACTAAAATCAGCGGGATTTCCCTGCAAGAAGAGCAAGCCAACGAGCGTTGGGCCGATGACCCTGAATATCAAGCGTACAAAAAACGTACGCCCGTTTTGATCCCTAAGTTGTTTGGGTAGTCTTAAAAAAGTACAAGGATAATAACCACAGAGGTTTCACACTCAAAGAAAAAACATCTTATTAGTTTCTCTGTGCAGCGAAGCGTCGGCGCCCGACGCTCTGTTTTCTCAGTGGTAAAAATATTATTTAATGTATGAGACATAGCGACATTGATTGATAAGTATCAACACAGACTTCAGACTTTACTTGAGAATGATCCACTTCGAATGGAGATTTTGCGAGCCGTATCGACTTTAGATTTGCCTGATTGTTGGGTGGCTGCTGGTTTTGTGCGTAATTTAGTGTGGGATCATTTACATCATAAAAACACTAGGTTGAATGATGTGGATGTTATTTACTACTGCCAATCTGACACCCAAGGTCAGTTAGCCATAAACGCCACCGAACAGTTACATGAGAAACTACCTAAGGTTAACTGGCAAGTCAAAAACCAAGCATTGATGCATAACAAAAATCAGCATAATCAGCATAATCAGTATCTTAGCAGTATTGATGCCATGACATTTTGGCCAGAACAAGAAACCGCTGTAGCGGTGGCCCTAGATGCTAGAGGAGATATCTCTGTTGCTGCGCCCTTTGGTCTTAGGCCTCTGTTTAAAGGATCTATTACCGTAAACCCTAAAGCAGATGAAGAGATTTTTTGGCAAAGAATACAACAAAAGTCATGGCTAACAAGCTGGCCTAAGTTGCTGGTAATCAACAGTCATTCAGACAATTAAGCGTATTCATACCTAAAGTCTTTGTTAATCAGCGCGATAACTAAAGTACCTCTATTTTCTTAGCGAAAACCGTTTTGCTCGACTCAGTGAATACAAGTCAATCCGATCTCAACACAACTAACGAAGCGTTATTGTCGAGTGACTATGAACTAAACGGTACTATCAATCGTGCTTCGGGTGAAGGGGCAAAGTTTGCGTTACTGCTGGCGATGCTTGAGCAAGACTGCACACATCGGCCACATATACAAAAAAATCAAGAAATAAATGCAAATACAGAGCGCAAAACCGACCTTAATTATTACCGCTCCAGTCCCTTAAGCGCTAATGATTCATACTGGCAGACCTGCCAACACACCAGTGACTTAATACACAAAGGGCAAATTCAATCTGCCCATCTTTGGTTGGCCATGCATCCTGAACCTCTATCGCAACATAATAAAGCCGATGATATAGATGCAGAGGTTATCGCTAACTGCAGCCTTGCTGCTCAAACTCGGCTAGAGCAAACCAAACAAAAAGCGCTGCAGGTAGATGAAACGGGGTTGTACGATATCTTGCAACAACTGGATCCTGTTTCTGCTTAGTTAAGCAAATTTCAACTTAGTTAAAATCGTCTATTGCTTTGTCTTTAAATGTTGGCCAACCCGTAGCTATGGCTAAAACTGCAAATACTAAAATCAACATGGGATACCAGCAATAAGGGGTGAGTGCCAAGGGAGAGACGCCGGCAAGACTGGCTGCGGCTAAGAGTTGACCGCCATAGGGCACTAAGCCCTGAAATCCACATGAAAATATATCTAGTAAACTCGCGGTGCGCCTTGGATCTATTTGGTATTTTTTACCTAAGTCTTTCACTATGGGGCCTGTGGTGACTATGGCAATAGTATTGTTGGCGGTGGCTATATCTAGTGCGCTGACTAAAGCGGCGGTGCCGTATTCCGCGCCTTTTTTAGTGGTAATACCTTTAGTGATATGACTCACTAACCACTGGATACCGCCATAGGCTTTCATGAGTGCCACTATGCCACCAATAAGCAATGCGATTGCGACCATGTCTTGCATCCATCCCATGCCTTTTTGCAGGCTTTGTAACATAGTGGCGTAGGTAAATATGCCTTTTGACAAACCCACCACGCAGGCACTGCCAATACCCACACCTAACACTCCTATGACGTTAACGCCCAATAACGCGCAACTAATAATCAACAAGTAGGGCAGAATTAGCCAAAGATCGTAATCATTGGAGGTGATAACCGCACTGCCATCAATTTCCACAAACATAAGTAATACTGCTGTTAAAATTGCGGCAGGTAACACTATCAGTAAATTAGCCTTAAATTTATCTCTAAGCTGTACACCTTGAGTTCGAGTGGCTGCAATAGTGGTATCAGAGATAAATGATAAGTTGTCACCGAACATTGCACCGCCAATCACAATGCCTACAGCCAGTGGCACGGGTACGCCTAAGCTTTCGGCCAAACCTATGCCAATAGGTGTAACAGCAGTAATAGTGCCCATAGAAGTGCCCATGGCGAAGGCAATAAAACAAGCAATGACAAATAGACCGGGCAATAGATAGGCAGTTGGCACGTAATTAAGTGCCCAATTTACTGTGGCGTCACGGGCTCCAATATCGATAGTGACGGCATAAAAAGCCCCAGCTAAAAGAAAAATTATGGCTAATAAAATGATGGTTTTGTCACCGCCACCTTTACAAAAAATATCAACTTTTTCGGATACTGATAATTTCGATGCTTTATTGTTAAGCAATAAAGCAAAACCTGCAGACATCACAAAAGCCACTAAGATGGGCATAGTTGAGAAATTTTGTGTCAACAGCCCACTGCCGATCACTAAGAGCATAAATAACAATATGGGGGTTATGCCTAAAAAGCTCTCAGCTGGGGGTTTTTCCATCAAGTTCTACCTATTAATTTATTAAAAAACAAAGTGTTAATCTTATAGTAAAGGACCTGAGTGGCAATAGCTTAGGTGTCTATTCGTTAGGGCGTTGACGCCTAAATGAGATATAGGGACTTTTTATGGCGAAGTTATCATGGCAAAAAATCTAAATCATCTGCATAGGCAAATAATGCAGGAGCGCCACCTGTATGCCAAAAAAGTACCTTGTCATCTTTTGTAAGTTTACCTGAGCGAATATGGTGAATCAGCCCACTCATGGCTCTAGCGGTATAAACGGGATCTAATAATATGCCTTCATATTTTGCTGTTAAGGCAATGGCTTCTTTTTCTGCTTGACCTACAACGCCATATCCATCACCTATATAATCAGAATTTAATACTAACTTATCTAGCGAGAAAGCATAATCAAGGCCGATAAGTGTTGCAGTACTGTTGACTAGCTGAGTAATTTGTTGCTCAAATGGCAATCCTGAATTGGCTTCTTTATCTATATTAATGCCTATTAATTCAAAGGTTTGCTTGTAAATTTTTTTGCCTAAAATTAATCCAGCATGCGTGCCACCTGAGCTTGACGCAAATATCACATGGGAAAACTCAGCCTCTTTATTTTGTTGTTGTAACTCTGCTACAGCCTCAATAAATGCCACTGCGCCTAATTCATTAGAGCCACCATAAGGCACTACATAAGGGCTTTTACCTTCAGTTTGAAGTTGTGCATAAATGCGTGGGATATCCTGCCCTTTGCGATTAGTGCCTGTCCAATGAATGTGACAAGCAAATAGTTGGTCTAAGAGTAAGTTGCCTTGGGCTTGTTGTGGTGCTTCACCGCCAAGTAACAAATGACATTCCAAATTAAGCTTAGCCGCTGCTGCGGCAGTTTGGCGGCAATGGTTAGATTGGGCAGCACCCGCGGTAATGATAGTATCGCAGCCTTGTTTTAAGGCGTCAGCCAATATGTATTCGAGTTTTCTGGTTTTATTCCCCCCTAACGCTAAGCCCGTAAGATCATCTCTTTTCATGAATATCTTTGGACCACCTAGCGCCTGGCTTAGCCTGTGTAATTCCACTAAGGGGGTAGGGAAAAAGCCTAAGGATGTTTTTGGAAACTGGTCTAAATGCATACTTTCTCTCAAGTTCTGGCAATAATGGGTGAGTTTATAAGTGAATGCCTAACATCATACACATAATAGGTAATTGAAAATGATGACAGTGATACAATAAGAATACTATTTACGAGATTGATCCGTGACCACCTATTTTGGCTTGTCTGACATGCAATTTGAAGACTTCTGTTTTACCCAATTTAACGCGCCTATACAAGAGTATGACTTGCCTAGTCGTTTTACTTTTCCTTTTTATTATCAGCCACATCCATTATGTATTTTGGCTGCAACACAACTACAACACCAGCTAAAGACTCAAGACCAATGGCAACACAACTTTGGTTTGTCTGATGACCCAAAGAATGTGATAGGCAAAATGTTTGGTGTGTTGTTGGTCAAAAATGAGCAAGGAGAAATAGGCTTTATTTCGGCTTTTTCAGGCAAATTGGCTGAGCAAAACCATATTCAAGGTTTTGTGCCACCAGTATTCGATTTATTAGCTGATGACAGTTTCTTTTTGTCGGAAAAGGTGGCGATTAATAATCTGAATCAAGAGATAAGTACCCTAGAAAACAGTCCGCAATTATTAACCTTACAACAGGACTTAAGTGCCTTAGAAACAAAGCATGAGCAGCAGTTATCGGAACTCAAGGTCGAGCTGATAGAAAATCGTAAAAACCGCAAAAAACAGCGACTGGCTCTGCAGAATGAATCAGATAAACACGTCACAGACACTGGCTTAAAAGCGCTAGCACAGCAAAGTGTTTTTGATAAATGGCGCTTAAAGGAATTAGGCGAACATGGGCTACAAAGCATCAGCAAACTGCAGCTACAGGTAAAGGCGTTCACTGATCAAATAGCAGCGTTAAAATTACAACGAAAAACCCTCTCAGCGGATTTACAAAATAGAATATTCAATCAATATCAGTTTTTGAATCAAGCCCAACAACCTAAAAGTTTGCTGGATATATTTGCCGAAACCGCACTAAAAACCCCGCCAGCAGGCGCGGGGGAATGTGCCGCACCTAAACTTTTGCAATACGCCTTTAAGCATCAATTAACGCCCTTAGCCATGGCGGAATTTTGGTGGGGAGCCTCGCCCAAATCAGAGGTAAAAAAACATCAGCAGTTTTATCCCGCTTGCACAGGTAAATGTCAGCCCATTTTAAAACATATGTTGGCTGGCATGACGTTGGATGAAAACCCCTTACTATTTAATTATGGTGAAAGTAAAAGTGTAGACATCATCTACCAAGACGATGACATCTTAATAGTCAATAAACCCACAGAGTTTTTATCGGTACCCGGAAAAGAAATATCTGACTCTGTATTCCAGCGTATACAGCAACAATTTCCACAAGCAACTGGGCCTTTGATTGTGCATCGGCTAGATATGTCTACCTCAGGCTTGATGGTATTGGCCCTTAATCCACAGGCCAATAAATATTTGCAAAAACAATTTATACATAGGGAAGTACACAAACAATATGTGGCATTGATTGAAGGTATACCGCTGCAAGATAAAGGCGAAATAACCTTACCTTTAAGAGGAGACTATTACGACCGACCCAAACAAATTGTGTGCCACCAAGAGGGTAAAACCGCTCACACTTTTTGGCAGGTATTGGATCGTTATCCCGAGAAAAATCAAACCAGAGTCCTGCTCACACCACACACAGGCCGTACCCACCAATTACGAGTGCATTGTGCTCATGGCGAAGGTTTAAATATGCCTATAGTGGGGGACGATCTGTATGGCACTCGAGGCAGGCGATTATATTTACATGCGCAACGATTAGAGATTAATCACCCGGTTAGCAAAACCCCTATGACCTTTAAGGTGGACGCCGAATTTTGAGGCCAAGTATGCCAAGTGAATACTCGGCAACAAGGGGACTTTTGACAATGTTGAGGTAAAACAACATCCGTTGTTATGAATCACTAAATAGCTGCCTGCGGTTGGGGAATACTGGGTTTGTTTGTTAGCTGCAGCAACAAACACAGTAAAATCAACCCTATACCTAGCCATCCGATGACACTGAATTTTTCTCCTACAATGACTACCGCCATAATTGTCGCAAGTGCGGGTTCGAGCAAGGTCAAGAGTGTTGCCTGACTTGCTTCAACATAGTTCAATCCATATCCAAACAACACATAGCCCAAAAACATCGGGATAATTGCCATATAAAATGCAACAAATGTATTTGATGTTGATGCGAATAAATTGTCTCCAGTCACAAACAGAGAAGGCAGCAATATTAAAGCCGCTAAACCAAACATAGCCGCCATAGCGGATTTTGAATGGATATTTCTGTCAATCATAGATTTTGCCACCCAAGAGTAGAGGGCATAACTCAAGCCCGCCAACAATCCCAGTGTTATGCCGAAATAATGATGTAGGTTTTGGGTTTGCTGCTGGATATCATCTAGTTTCCCCATTGATAACAACACTATACCTAGGGCGCCTATGGCAAAACTGATGAACCATTTCTTCGCCACTGATTTATTGCTAATTAGACACTCCAATAGCACGGTAAAAAATGGTGCGCTGGCAAGTGATACAACTGTGCCTATGGCGACCCCAGACAAACGCATGGAACTGTAAAATGCTAATGGATACACCGCCACCGATAACCCTCCTACTATTAATAAGGGGTAATGAGACAATAATTTCACACTGTCTATTTTTAGATGTTTAAGTGAGGTGAATACAAGTAATAAACCACCTAGCCCCATTGCAAATGCCCCTGTGGCTAATGGACTAACACTAGGAGTGAAACTCGCAGCTGTGCCTGTAGTGCCCCATAACAAACAGGCAAAAATAATGGCGGCATTAGCTTTTAATTTTTGCTCTTTAAAAGACACTGTCCACTCCGAAATGTATTCTAAAATCTAAAACCAGTATAAAGTGAAAAAGTATTAGTAATTGTGCAGTAAAGACGTTTTTATGGGGAGGTTAGCCGCTTTTTATTGAGAAAACTCACTAGGAGATAATCCATAATACTGTGAAAAGCGGCGACTAAAGGCGGATAAATCTGCATAGCCTACTTGTTCAGCAATAATCTGAATTGAGTAATCGGTGTGCATTAAAAGGGCTTTGGCTTTTTCCATGCGTTCTTTAGTAATGTGTTTCGAAACGCTTAACCCTACCTGTTGTGTAAATACCTTTTTAAACTGGGTTTGGCTTAAACAGGCGACTTTCGCTAAGGTTTCGACTGATAGGTTTTCGGCTATATTTTCAAGTACATATTCAACAACCAAACGTATACGATGATCAAGTTGCCTAAATTGTTGCTGTTCTTCTAATAACAAAACAAAGGTGTCGAACATGGACTGCTCAAGCTTAGGGTTTACCTGATTTTCGAGCTGTTTTTCTATGAAACCCAAAAAACTAATGAGTGGCGGCGTAATGGAAAAAACCAAGTTGTCTGTGCTTAAAAAACTCTCCGGTAACTCTAACAAATCTGCGACCACAAACTTGGCTTCTTGATTGGCCGTAAAGTGATGCATTTGACCTTGTTTGATAACCACACACTCACCGGGCGCTACTTTCCCAGAGTATGCTTCTAGTTCAATGTTAATCACCCCACGCAGGGGCAACACCAATTGCTGGAAGTTGTGAACATGCCCTTTACGTTGGCGGTTGTATGAGCGAATAGAAAGGTGATTTTGCATAAATAATAGGTGCTGTTTATAACCGATAACTTAGATTACATCATTGCCTAAGGAGAAACTTATTCGAGCTGAATAAATTTAGAAATAGCCACATTAAAAGGGACTATTTACGTTTTATAACGATAGCGACTCGATGATTTAGGGGGGCGATTTCCACGTCCTTGAGATTTTCCTCGACCTTGTGGTTTGGGATCAGCTTCAAAATTACCGTATTCATCATCATCCGGAGTGGCAACCTCAGGCTTCTTAGTGGGCGCAAAGCCGGCAATGACTTCATGTAAAAACTGACGGCCAATCACACGTTCAATAGACTTGAGCTGTTTAGATTCATCCTCACTGAACAATGAAATAGCTAAACCGCTAGAACCAACACGACCGGTACGCCCTATTCTATGCACGTAGTCTTCAGTGACATAGGGCAAATCAAAGTTCACTACGCAGGGTAATTGATTCACATCAATACCACGAGAGGCGATATCGGTAGCAACTAATACTTTAATGTCGCCATTTTTGAAGCCATCTAAGGCATGAGTGCGTGCGTGTTGAGTTCTGTTACCATGGATTGAGGCGGCGCTGATACCTGATTTTTGCAACTGTGCGACTAAATTATCGGCACCACCTTTGGTACCAATAAATACCAAAACCTGATGCCATTTGTGTTTTTTTATGAGGTGGTTCAACAACTCCGTTTTACGTGTTTTGTCTACAGGATGTATTCTTTGTTCAATGGTGTCGACTGTGCTGTTTGCCGTTGTGACTTCAATCAAAAGTGGGGTCTTTAACATGCCTTGTCCGAGCAATTTAATTTCATTGGTAAAAGTCGCTGAAAACAATAACGTTTGTGGTTGAATTGGAAACAGTGTTTGGATCTGATGAATAGCGTCAATAAAACCCAAATCCAACATACGATCAGCTTCATCCAATACCACTATTTCCAGTTGCTCAAAATTAACCGCCTGCTGATTATATAGATCAAGCAAACGACCCGGCGTAGCAACCAGTATATCTAAGCCTACAGATAGTCTGGCTATTTGCGGCTCTATCCTCACGCCACCAAATACTGCAGCACAGCGAATATTAAGATGGCGACTATAATTTTCTACGTTTTGGGCAACTTGAGCCGCGAGCTCTCGGGTAGGGGTGATGATTAAGCCACGTATAGATTTTTCCTGTGTACTTGTTCCCTTGGATAAAAGTTGCAGCAATGGCAGGGTAAAGCAGCGGTTTTACCCGTGCCGGTCTGAGCAACTGCCATTAGATCGCGCTGCTTAAGTACAGCGGGAATCGCTTCAATCTGTATGGGGGAGGGAGTGGTGTAACCCTGCTCGGCGACGCTTTTTAACAGCGCATCACACAAACCTAAAGTACCAAATGACATAACAATACGATCCTTAGATTTAAAGATAACTTGGCAGTGATGCGCTGCAGTGGATAAAAAACCTTTTTTGAAATACCGTTATTTACATAGCGTTAGTCAAAACTAGGAGCTCGTTTTTCAAAGAACGCAGCCACAGATTCCTTAAATTCGGCCGAGGCTAACTGTGCAGCGAATATTACACCTTCTCGTTGCATTTGTGCTTTTACTTGTTCTTTATTGATACCACGGATTAACGCTTTAGATTGTTTGACCGAGTTAGGTGCCAAACTAGCGACTTGTTCTGCGACCTTGAGACTTTCTGTTAGCAGACTTTCATCTTCAAATACCCGTGAGATTAAACCCGCACTTAAGGCTTCTTCAGCGTTCAAGGTGCGTCCTGCTATCATTAAGTCATTGGCCCAGGCGTTCCCAACAGCTAAAGGCAACAATAGACTTGAAGCCGCTTCAGGCACTACACCCACATGAGTAAAAGGAGCGCGAAAGCTGGCACTTTTGGCTGCGTAAACCATGTCGCAATGTAATAACATGGTGAGACCAATACCAATGGCAGGGCCATTCACTGCCACAATGATGGGGGTTTCACACTCTGAAATTGCGTTTAAGAACCGAATGACTGAAGGGGTGCCAGTTTCTTCAATGGGATTGATAAAGTCGTCTAAGTCGTTGCCCGCGGTAAAGGTATCCCCAGAGGCAGTAAGCAATACTGCTCGAACTTGCGGGTCTGCTTGGCTTTCTTCCAATGCATCGGCTAAAGCGGAATATAAAGCTCGATTAAGGGCATTTTTTAGCTCAGGTCGATTGATGGTGAGGCGCATGACGCGG
The DNA here is from genome assembly GCF_963977085.1 of uncultured Paraglaciecola sp. Lineage (GTDB taxonomy): Bacteria > Pseudomonadota > Gammaproteobacteria > Enterobacterales > Alteromonadaceae > Paraglaciecola. The sequence continues at coordinate 207,338 of NZ_CAXBNC010000004.1, forward strand.
TTTTTCTTTTCTACAATAAGACTGGTGGACATCAGATTTTCCTTTTTAGGGAGACTATTTATCGTTATTGACTATGTGTTCAGCATTTTTTGATACATGTACTAAAAACCGCGCAATGGTTTCTTGTTCTGCAAGACTAAATTCATCCAGCAAAGCGCGATTAATGTTTCTGACTTTTTGGGTCGATTGCTCTGCTATGGTTTTTCCTTTGGGGAGTAAAATGACTTTTTGCACTCGTGCATCATGAACGTCTTTTTCGCGCTTAAGCAGTTTAGCTACCGCCATTCTATCCACTACTCCAGACATGCTTGAGTAGCTCATGTTAAGTTGATCGGCAATGGCTGTAATAGGTGCGTTGTCATATTTACATAATGAAAAAAGTACTGCTAACTGGGTGGTACTGATTTGCATGTCATTTCTAAGCTTACGATCGGCCGCTTTAAATAACGCACCATGGGCCAGTTGCAATAAATGAAATACTTTTAGGTGTTTTTTCATCGCATTAATCTTTGAAAAATATTTATTTAATATACGAAATAAATAATAGCTTCGCAAGCAATCTTACTCATAATAAGGGTTAAGAATAGATGTTTATTTCGTATAAGAAATAAAAGTAATTTACATGCGAAATAAATGATGGTTTTATAACAAAAGTATCGGACAAATGTTTATGATTAATAACGTTAAGTAAGAGGTGTGAAATGAGCACAACCAACAAATCGGCAACGGCTCAAAGTGATCAAACCTTAAACCGTCCTTTGGTGCAGCTACATACTTTGCCGACTAAAGCGGGGCACTCAGTGGCTACTACGGTTTTCCATAGCCAAATCGAGATGGTGAAGGGAGTCTGTATTATTGCCGCTGCTACAGGTGTCGCCCAGCGTTTGTACCGAGATTTTGCCATTTGGCTAACGGCCCTAGGCTATCATGCAGTGACTTTCGATTATGATGGTATTGGTTTATCCATAGAGGGACACGTCAAACACTGTAAAAGTGATGTAATTAGTTGGGCAAATAATGACTGCCCTGCAGTGCTTGACGCTGTGGCACAGCAGTTTAGTGACTTAGAGTGCATTTGGATTGGGCACAGCGTTGGCGGTCATATGTTAGGCATGATGCCTGATACAGGGCAGATTTCCCGTGCAATCACAGTGGCAGTGGGGACTGGTACCTGGTGGTATAATTCCCCTAGTACTAAGCGTGTTTCTTGGTTTTTATGGTATGTGTTAGTGCCGGTAACTGTGCCTCTGTTGGGGTACTTTCCTGGTGATAAACTGAAAGTCATGTGTGATTTACCTAAAGGTGTCATGATGCAATGGCGTCGCTGGTGTTTGAAAGACGGTTACGCTGTCGAAGGGGAGGGACAATGGTTGAAAGAGCGCTTTGCCAGTGTGAACTTTCCTATTACATCACTGGCTTTTAGTGATGACGATATGATGTCTATGACAAATATCGATATGTTACACGCGCAATTTACTGGGGCGACTATTACCCAGAAAATTGTCAAACCTAAAGAGGTAGGGCTGCATCGTATTGGGCATATTGGCTGGCATAAAGCCAGTTGCCAAAACTTATGGGAGCAAGTGTTTAGACCATTGCTTTGAAATTGATTTAGCTATGACCTGCATTTTGAGTAATAGATTAAGGTAGAAAGGGAATGTTTTATTGGCAAGCAAGGCTGAGCATTCGTTTAAAAGACGGTAAACCTATACTCAAAAGAGTACGGTTTACCTAATTTTTTTATTTTAAAATAGACACTAATTCAGCGAGATCTTTAACAATATAATCAGGCTCAGCTGCAAGAGGATAGAGGGCTTTGCCGGGGCGTGCCACAAATGCGGTTTGTAAGCCTGCTGCTTTAGCGCCTGCTACATCCCAGCCGTGTGCGGCAACCATTAAGGCTTCTTCTGGCTTAACGCCTAACTGTTTTAATGCCCAGGCATAAGCCCGCAAGTCAGGTTTGTATATTTTAATATCTTCAATGCTCATGCGCTTATCAAAGTATTCCGTTAAACCCGCATTGGCGAATTGTGTTTTCACGCCTTGATTTGATGAGTTGGTCAAACTGACAATTTTATACCCTAAAGATTTTAAGCTCGACAAACCTGCTTTCACATCTGGGTGAGCCGGTAGTGATAATAAAGGGGTTTTGATGGCTGTCACGGCTTGTTCTGGAGTGATCTGTATTCCATTATTTTGTGCCACCATCATTAGTGCCGCCACACCAATTTTACCGAAGTCGTGATAATCACCGGTAACAGTGGTCACCAAAGAATGATGCAACATAGTAGAAAACCACAAGGTAGTCAGTTCTGACTTGCCACCCAGTGCCTGACCAATGGAGCTGCGCATGCTATCTAGATCAAGTAGAGTTTCATTTACGTCGAATATAAGTACTTTAGGTTTTGGGGCTGCTTGAGTCATAAAATGAGGGCCACTTAATAAAATAAAAAAACTGGTTAAAATTAAATAACGAATGGGGTGTGTAAGCTGCATGATTGTCTCATTGTTAGTAAGTTTAAATAGGTGAACGCTAACATGGATTACAGCTAATTTAGTAATAGCTTTAAAATCCAAATGTTAGAGCCCGGGTGTTCGTTAGTTGGATTAAAGCTATGGTCTTAAGCCACTATAAAAAAGGGTAGACACAATTTTTACCTTCGGCATTGCAACAGACCGTGTTAATCAAAATTTATTACAATTTAATATTCACTTTGTTTTATCAATTCAATAAATGACAAGGTTAAGGTGTTGAACTGGCTTTTACAATCCCAGTAAAAATAGCCTTATGTGTATCAATTATCTTGCTAAACTGCCTTGTTACAGGCTTTGACTAGGCGGTTAACTATGCGTCGTTCAGATGGGGCATAAGTTAAATTATATTTAGTCATGACTTTGTTAAAGTGACTGATATATTCGCAACGATATCTATGGTTTGGGGGCAGCCAATCAGAAATGCCCTTTGCGCCTTTTTGGCGATTTAAAGAGGCCTGAGCAAGAATTAAATTTTCACTGTCATTGGCAAATTGCGCTTTTTGATTTCTACTCCAACTGCTGGCACCGTGCCCATGAGCAAATTTTAAAGGCACTACATGATCTAAGTCTAAATCAGTGGATTCGGTAAATGTTTCACTGGAATAGGGGTCATACCATTCACCTGTTAGCACATTACATTCTTTGTCTGATTTAAAAGCTACAGCTTTGGTTGATGTTTGGAGCAACATTTCATGGCGGGTATTCTGACAATCTTTATCACTGTCTAACCAGTGCGGCCAATCACTTCTGTCGTAAAGGGTGGCAAAGTCTCTACCTTGCTCTATTGCTTCATCGGTGGCTTTATCTATTGGGTTGGTTTTTGCTTTGGGTAAGCGTCCACCTTGTGCAATACACTCAGCAATAGAATCAAAGGCTTGGTATTTCTTGGTGCGGTTGAACGAGGCACTCGTTTGATCGTGACATATGCCAGAAGATGAGAGTTTAACCTTAGGCTCAAAAGACGGCCTTGCCGCCATGGTATCAACACATACAGCGAGAACAAGGAACAAGGAAACGGGTACAACTCTAAAAAATGTTACAGCTTTCATTTACAACTTAGATAAGACAATACGCCGCAATAGTTTGCCATGGATACACAGAAAGAAAAGGTAAAAGTGGTTTTTATCCTAGAAATACTCAGATTACTTGAATGGCATTTATTAATCTTTTTGTCAGCATTCTAGCGGTATCTAGGTTACGTTCTGACGGCAGCCTTACTTTTATAAATGGCTCTAGCAAGGTTAGTCCATGTATTTTCTCTGCCGACAAGCTAAAGTAGCTTGCAAGTTGAGTCTGTGTAGGCAAAAGTCAATCCACGAAATCTGCACAGTCGAGGCAGATGCCTATGATTTATCTAAATTGAGTTTGCTTTGAGATTGGATTTCAAATGACCTTGCTACAAATTTTAACGGCGCTAATGCCTGTGGTTTCTGTATTGATATTTTTAGTGATTCTGCGCTGGCCCGCTATGAAGGCCATGAGTATCAGTTTAATCATCACTGCTTTAATGACGGCCTTTATTTGGCAGGTGCCTGTTATACAAATATCTGCATCGGTACTTGAAGGTTGGATTATTGCGGCATCCATTCTCATTATTGTGTTTGGCGCACTATTTTTACTCAACACTCTGACTCAAAGTGGCGCGATAGCCGTTATGCGAAGCGGTTTTATTGGTATCACTCCGGATCGCCGCATCCAATTAATTATAATTGCTTGGTTATTTGGGAGTTTTTTAGAAGGCGCTTCTGGATTTGGTACCCCAGCGGCTATTTGTGCGCCTCTGCTGCTAGCCTTGGGTTTTAATCCCTTAGCCGCTGTGGCGTTAGCCTTAATCGCAGATTCGTCTTCAGTATCATTTGGTGCTGTAGGTACGCCTGTGCTGGTGGGTATTAGCAAAGGTTTAGACAATGTGACAGCTGTGCAATTACAGCAAATTTCCACTACCGCTATTAGTATCGATCTGTTTGTGGGGGTATTGATCCCCTTGATGTTAGTGAGTATTTTAACTCGCTTTTGGGGGCAAAATAATAGCTACAAAGAAGGTTTGGCATTGTGGCCTTTTGCATTGTTTTCTGGATTTGCATTTTTATTTCCTGCTTGGCTAGTGGCCAATACCTTGGGTCCAGAGTTCCCCTCTATTATCGGCGGACTGGTTGGCCTGATTGTGGTGATTACTGCGGTTAAGTTGAATTTTTTAGTGCCTAAAGAAGTATGGCGGTTTCCCCAAGACCAACTGCAAAAAACAGCTGCACCACCCCCTAGTCATATTACGGCTAACAATCCCAGATTATCTCTTTATTTGGCGTGGTCACCCTATGTACTGGCAGCAGTGTTATTAGTGGTCACTCGACTTAATTCTCTGCCTTTTAAATCATTACTTGGGAAGGTTAACATCGAATTTACCCATATTCTGGGAACGGATATTTCTAACTCTATTAGCCCTTTGTACTTGCCAGGCTTTATTTTCATTATTGTCTGCGTTGTTACATTCTTTTTGCATAAGATGTCAGCTAAACAAGCGTTGTCAGCAATATCAAACTCAGCAAAAACACTGGTCCCCACAGCGTTGACTTTAGCCACAGCCGTGCCTTTAGTCAGAATATTTATTAATTCGAAAGTGGAGGGCGCCACGCTTGGTAGTATGCCGAAAGAGTTAGCGGCGACTATGGCTGAATTATTTGGGCAAGCGTGGCCAATGGCTGCCTCTTTTGTGGGGGCGTTAGGGGCATTTATTTCAGGTTCAGCCACTTTCTCAAATATGATGTTTGCAGATTTACAACAGGCGACTGCCCAGAATCTAGGCATAGCCGAACACTTAGTGTTAGCGTTACAAATGTTAGGCTCAAATGCTGGGAATATGATTTGTGTGGTAAACGTAGTTGCCGCTTGTTCTGTAGTGGGCTTAAGTGGAAAAGAAGGCGCAGTGATAAGACTGACCTTAGTCCCTATGATTATTTATTGTTTATTAGTAGGCCTAGTCGCTACTGTATGGCTTGGTTTTTTCTGAGTAAAAAGCCGCAGTGGAGCTTCCAAAAGGGCATAGGCAAAGCTGATTTGCTAGCCTTCTTAGGATGGCTATCCTTGCAATTGTTGATTTACCTAAGGTGCCTTAATAAGTTTTATATAAGTTCGAAAATCTTGTAGCTGTATTATGCTCATCGCAGTTCAATCTGGTTTTGCTTTTCTATTACCATTCAAAGTTTTACTGGTTAAACACAGACTTTTGAGATTACACTTAACAAAAAATAGGGAATATTATGAAGAGTATTGTTTTAATTTTTGCGCTGATGCTTGTGAGTTGTGCATCATCGATATCGGTAAATGAACCTGCGTCCATCGTACCTGTCGATAGAGCGGAAAAAGAATGGTGGATGCCTCGCCATGAAGAAAAATTACGACTAAAAGAGCAAATGGGCAAAGTTGATTTGGTTTTTTTAGGGGATTCAATTACGCACTATTGGGAAACTAAAGGGCAACAGGTTTGGCAACAATATTATGCTAAGCATAATGCACTAAACATAGGTTTTAGTGCAGATAGAACTGAACACGTCTTGTGGCGTTTGCAAAATGGTGAAGTTGCCAATATTGATCCTAAATTATTGGTATTAATGATAGGTACAAATAACACTGGGCAAAGGCAAGATGCTCCAAAAGATACAGCGCTAGGTATTAAAAAAATTATTGAGTCCTTAGAGACTCAGTTACCAAACACTAAAGTTTTGTTATTGGCAATATTTCCTCGTGGCGCTACGGTTGATGATCCATTACGTAAAATCAATGATGATATTAATCTTATTATTAAAGAGTTTGATGATGGCGAGCGTGTTCACTATTTAGACATTAATCACATATTTCTGGATGAAAAAGGTAATTTAAGCAAATCTGTAATGAAGGATTTACTGCACCCTAATGAAGACCAATATCAGGTTTGGGCTGAGGCAATTGAGCCTAGGCTAACCAGCTTAATGGCAGAGAATGAGTAGGTAAAATATAAAGGTTTTAGGCGCCCACACATCCAAAGCGGACAAAGAACACAGCCATTTTAAAAAGCGTTTAAACGTTGTGGGTGGGTCGTTTATTACTTTGGGTGTGTTCTTAAAACAGCAAACAATATTTACCTTTAATTACTGTCATTCCCAATATAAAACAGAGGAATCACTTTAATCGCTCATTGGCAGAGCCTAAAAATATTGCAGCGCCTCCTCTTCATTTAAGTTGACTACCTACAATGCCTGACTTTTTACTTTCACAATTACTGGTTTCTGTCACACTCATTATTGAATGTGCTGCGATGCAACTTAAAAACAAAAACTATATTTTGGCAGGGTTATCAGTTAGTTGCTTTTTTAATGGCTTTCATTACCTGTTGCTTGAGCAACCTACGGCAGGCTATATATTTTTATTTTCAAGTATTCGTTTTTTGATTTCAATTAAGTGGAAATTTCAATGGATTTCAGCGGCGTCCCTGTGTGTTAGTTTAGTCATTACAGTATCCACTTATATAGGGATTTTGAGCATAATTGGATTTTTGGGGACTGTTTTTATTACTATTGGATCATTTAGTAAAAATGACAGGTTTTTACGTGTGATGATGATTACCGGTGGCTCAGTGTGGTTGTTACATAACCTTCTTTTGTGGACGCCAGTGGGTATTCTAGTAGAAGTTATTTTTGTTGGAAGCAGTTGCATTGGTTACTATCGCTACTATGTTGCCCACAAACCTACGGAGTCCTAACCAATAGGTAAAGAAGCCTCAGTCCTAAAAATTTTTGTTGTTAACGTTAAAACTGCAGAATACAAATTACAGCAGCACTTTATTCACTTTGAATAGGTTGTGATTGGCGAGTTTTATTACTTTAGGTGTCTTATTAAAGCCGGTCTTTCAAGGGGAGAATGGCTGTGATAAAACAGTAAGAAATGTAGAGCATCGAAAAATCATCTATAAACTCAGAGCTTTTTTGGCGTTTAATATTGTTATCATTTTATAAAAGGTTTGAGTATGGGGTACTGGTATTTAGCCATTGCAATTGGCGCAGAAGTTATAGCAACATTAGCCCTAAAGGCGTCAAACGGTTTTTCTAATTCCACTTCTAGCACTATTTGTGTCATTGGTTATGCAGTTACATTCTATTTTCTGTCTTTAGTCCTTAAAACTATTCCCGTAGGTATCGCTTATGCAATTTGGGCTGGAATGGGAATTATCCTAATTGCATCAATTAGTGCCGTTTTGTATAAACAAATACCAGACTTACCAGCAATTATCGGTATGGTATTAATTTTGGCTGGTGTTGTAGTTATAAATGTATTCTCAAAGACAGTGAGTCATTAAAACTGAGTGAAATTAAACAAAGACAAAAAAACAGTTGGTTTTTGCTCCATTGTCACTAATTATTAACCAATAGTTTTAGGCTTCTATATGAGAAGTTGGAATTGCTGCGATGTCTGTCCTGTTAATTACCATGACCGCGTTTTTAAGGAATACGACCCCTTTATCCTTTATCAGTTAATACTTGCAAAGCAAAAGCACGCTTCGAGCCAGTTACTTTTTCTTCTACAGCTAATAAAAAGTCTTGTTAATCTTTTTAAAGAGTTTTTCATTGAACCTGACCTATCAGCTTGCCTTAGGTTGAAAATTAGCAGCTATTTAAAGTGTTTTTGTGGGAGCTGTGATTGCCCTAAGACTGCAACAACTAGGATGAAACCATTTTCCTTGGTGAAATAAGCTGTATGTTTACCTACTGGGAAATAAAATCCGTGGGGGTATATTTCATCGCAACTTCTCCCCACATCTGGATTATCAGCTAGCATCTGGAATCCAGTTAAGAGCGTTTCTTTATAGATTCGCCATTGTAATTCAGAAAAGTTTTCAATCGTGTAACTTTTTACTTTACGTAAATGCTCCTGAGCTAACTTGCTCAGTTTGTATTGTTTCTTATGCATACCGATCGTTATAGCGCATTTAAAAAGCTTTGACCGTCAAGGACATTTCCATTAGCTAAGTCTTGCTTAGCAGATTCGAAGCAGTGTTTAAGGTATTCAGCCTTCATAGCTTCAATCTCTTCATAATCTCTGATCGACATTACGACCACGGTATCTTTGCTGTTCTTGCTGATTTTGACTGGTTCGCGTTGAGCATTTAGAAGTAACTCACCAAAATTTCGTTTAGCATCATTGGCTGTTAGTGTGAGCATGTTTGAGTTCCATTATTGAACGTATACTAAGATTATAGTTTTTCGTGTGAAATAATCAATTTAATTAAATCGTGCGATATGGGGTTGTTCTTTAAAACCACAGGTTTTCAACAATAAGAGCATGCGCTAACGCTTACTGCCTTCTATTGCAGGTCGCACAGAAAGGGATTTGGTGTGAGAAAAGCCATGCGGACGCCGCGAGGGAGGGCGGTAAGCGCCAGCGCATGCTTTAACTTTTTGTAAAAAATCAAAAGCACGCTTCGCGCCATCATCCCGCGCGGCGTCCGCATGATGGTTTTTGTCTCGAGTCCTTTCGAGCCAGTTACTCTTTTACAACAGCGAAAAAGAGTAACCAGAAAACGCCGCTCGCTACTAAAGTTCTTAACCGCAAAAAATGGCTTATTCTTGGGTCGTTCCGAATGTATCCCTTCAACCTCCACTCAAATGGCGTCCATGCCATTTGCCCCAAGAATAAGCCATTTTTAGCTGAAACTTGAAATGCGGAAAATGCAATGGCGGAGCCACCAAAGCGGGTATCGGCAAAGCCGATTTTCTGACTCTCTTACGATGACTGTTCTGTTAATTGTCTCTCAATATCAATGACTACTATTTTGATACGCCCACTTTGGGCTGCGAGACTGTCTTCTATAAGCATATTGCATAATTCGTCTGACGTTTTAGGTTGTTCTTTACCTCTTTTTCTATTTTTTAGTCTCTTAGCTGAAATGATGCCAAACCAAAATACTAAATAGATTCCGTAACCATGTGCTAGATGGTCAGAAGAATACAGTTTAGTTAGCTGTTTATCTGCGCCGGTCCATAAGTCAGAATGCCATTGGCCTTTAATTTCAATTGGCAGTCTTAAGCCTGATACGGAGCAAGTAAAGTCCACTCTCTTGTCCGCTGCAACATGAGCTTCTGGCTGCAACTCAATACCGCCGACAATATTTTGTCGCAATAGTCCTAGTAGATGATCACGGCAACGCTCTTCATCGTTTGGATTCATTTGGCTATCATAAAAACCTCGCCATGAGTCTACATCATCTGCTTTGATTCTAGCTTGAGCGACGGTGAGCTCTTCAAGAATATAAGCTTGTAAATCATCAATTGAGTTTGGAACTGTATCTCTAACAATTGCGTTAATGGTTTGTAGTTTCGGCGGCAGATAACCTTGTTCAACGACTCGTTGCCGTTGTTCAGCAATAACGCCTTTAATTAAAAAAGAGTAACCATCTTCAACTTGGTTTTTTAAATAATTTAGTGCGAAAACAGCTTCGTCAGTAGAATTAGATGCAATTTGTTTAATTAAGCTAGAAATAAATTGACTAGCATCCCAGCTGTTATTTTTACCCATCCATCCTTCGTCTGGGTTTCTTGAATAAGGCCATAACTCTCGAAATTCCGAGACAATCCATTTCATTAACGAAATATCGTATTTTTCTGGTAACAACTCTCTAATGTGCCAAAGGAGTTTGGCTTCTTTCATTTTAGATATTTGCGATTTAGCTTGTTCAAAATCAACCATAAGGTGAGCGGCAATTCTGTTTCTATTTTGGGCATCATCATCAGCGGCCTTAGCATCTAATATAAATTCTTTAACTTCTACAAACTTACCTGATTGGATTAATTTATTTAACAACATCTGTTCTATAACACGAGGTAAAATGGGGAATTTAATCAACCAATCTATTGCCAGTTTACAAGCAATAGATGATTTATGAGTGTCAGCCATTAGAGTATTTAGGCCAAGTACTGTTTCTTGACTTAAAGCTAAGCGAGGTTCTATATAGCGACGATAGGCATCTAGTAAAAGCCCCCTCTGTTGAATCTCGTTTTCAACAAACTTATTTACATCACCTATTTGGGGATCTTGCCGGAAGGCTGTAAACATCCAAATTGAAAAGAGACAAGCAAGAATAGTTTGACTATTTAAGTCTTCAAGACTGATATTTTTCCTTAGGCGCTCAGCAATGGCGCTAACAAGAATATATTCAGTATAGTTATAACTTCCTTGTGCATGGGAGTTTGCAATTTCATCTGGATCTATTACTTCACTTTTAAGGTAGGCTTCAAAGCCAAGTAAAGCCGCTTCAGATAACAGCTCGCCAAGCCAATCCGCTATGCGCTCATGTGCAGGTAGATTTTGTCCAACATCATTAAATTGCTTTAGATAAGCTAGTGTTGGTTGAACAAGCCATTTAGTTTTGCCAATCCTAATGTCATCTATTTTTAATAAATATGAATTTCGATGCTCGTCGAACTTTTCTTTTTTTCGTATTTGAGCTTTTTTTACTCTTTCTGCTAGTTCGACTTCCCATTTATTGGGTAGGGGATTGGCAAGAGCACCAAGCCAAACTAATCCATTTGAATGCCGTTTGGCAAATTTCTCTGCGGCCAATCGTGCTCGTAGACCATGTTCTTTATTGTGGTAACAAAGACCTAATATATCTTTCCACCGAGTGTCAGTAGTATCTTCTGGATTGAGGTGTTGCAACAGGTTGATAATATTATCTTCATTCAAGGCTAAAACCGGGCAGACGCTTTGTAATTCACTGTACTTATTTCGAATATCTGAAGTATTTTCTGATAATAAAACTAATTGCTGGATTTGTTGACACAAGCCTAAAGAGTCCATTAACTGTCCCAGATTACCTTCTGCGCCAGATAATTGATGTGTTTGAGGTTTTATCGTACTGAGCCAATACCAAAGCGTTTCTGGGCCCACACCATTTTCATTGAGTAGCCTATAGGCCAAATTACAAACCAATTCAGATATATCATCATTAGCAATTGGTTCAAACCTGTTTTTTGCTGGGGGTGATTTGGTGGAAAACATGTTTAATATATTGGAAATTCGCTCAATTGGTAAGTTACTTCCCATTGAATAAAACTTCACAACATAATTATCGCTAGACTCTGCATACTTGATAACTAAATTAGTAATAAGGTCGTCGCTAATACCCTCAAACTTTACTTCATTGATGAATTTTTCAGCTAAGCGTAAAGAGTCATTATCACCTAAATCATAAAGTGCTTTAACAATCGATTCCCATTTATCCTCGTTTGTTATTTCACTTAGTACCTTCGACGCTTCATTCCTTATGGCAGAATAATGTCGAGGATTCATTAGTAATTGATTAAACTCTCGCTCATAGGAAGTTGCTATCGGTTGACCTTGAAATGCTGCAATGAGTAGCACTCGTAATGAACAAGACTTGTTTTTATTAAAAATTAAAGCAAATATTTCTGACAGCAATTGAGGCTTAATAAGCCCTTGGGCAAAATAAGATTTTCGTTCTAGAAAGTCTGGATTTTCTTCTGCTAAATAAGTTAAAGTTGACAACAACGTTTTAGCTTGAATAAGACTTAGACTGTCTGTACCGCAATGTTCAATCACACCAACTGGATCAAATTTAATAACATTTGTAGCAACTTCCACGTCTTGGCATAACCAAGCGTGAATTCCACGTAGGTTTGTAGGAACAAGTCCGGAAGATTGAAATACAGACAGTAAACGACGTATTTTTCGAGGTGTATTCGCTTGTTTTACCATCCACTTGGCACCTAAATATTCACCTATGCTTCTATGTGCATAACTAAACCGCTCATTTCCTAGTGAAATGAACAACCTAGAGTCGAGAGCTTTCAAGATATTTTCGGTTTGAGGTAAAATTTGTAAATCAGCTAGGCTTAAATCATCAAAATTAATGTTAGCAAGGGCTCTGCGAGAAATGGCATCTTTACCTGTTAAAATAAGACTAGCGAATGCGCAACCCGCGGCGTCGAGTGCAGCATCCTGTGATATTTGAGTAATTGCTTTTTTATCGTTATGTTCTACCGCCAAGTTCTCTGTCGCTAGTCTATAAACATTTGCCCTGTTTTCAGGTAAACGTTCATTTTTTCCTATTTGGGCGATCATACTAAGAGTTTGTGGATTACCCAGTAATTGATTTAGGCCTAATCTGTTGAAGTGTTCTATGACGATATAGGCACGGTTTTCATCTAAACTGTCTTTCAAAAAATCTAAGATTTCTGCATCCTGAAATGGACTGAGGTGTAGTACTAAAGGTTTTTTTTCGTAGAATTCTTCTATTAGCGATATACCGGTCGCATTTTGCCAATCAATTGCTCGACAAGATAATATGAATCTGGGATTGCCTAGGGACTCTAATTTAGCGAGCACTAAGTCAATTGCACCACCTTCATTTTTAGCACTAACCTCATCTAAGGCGTCAATAACTATAGTTGTTGCACTATCCAAAATATTTTCGGGTTTTGAGCTAGCAATTAATTTTCTCGCTGTGCAATGAACATAACCCCATAATTGTGCAAGTTGTTTTAAAAGCTCACTTTTACCCATTCCTGCATCACCCAATATGACTAGTGATTCATTTCGTGTAGAAAGTTGCTCCTGACTTAGCTCAATATTGCCTTTCTCACTCTCAAACCAAAGAGTTCGCTGAATATATATGGGGATTTTAGGAGCGCTTTTCCAGCGAGTAAAATTCCCACCATGATGCACTTGTTAGGGTAATTGTCCCCACCTATTTTAAAAACTCATTTACTTTCTGAAGATTATATTTCAACAAAATCTTGTCAATTTCCGTTGTTGTTGAGTTATCTATTTCAACTTGGTTAAAAATATAGCCAGTTTTAGTTTTGGTTATATATTTGTCTAAATCTAGAGTGTTTTTAAAATGATAAAAAGCCTTAATTAATTGAGGATCATCTATACGAATTTCATGAATACTCCAGCTTAAATTGTTTCGTTTAACAACAAAAAGTTCTGAAATATATTGAGAGTTACTAAATATAGCTAATCCACCCTCAGTATTGTTAGAAAGCGACAAACTTACCCCTACAGTGTCACTTGAGATATAAGGTATCCAAAAATGGCTACGCTTTAACTGTACCGTATAAGATTTAGAACCAAGTAAATCAAAGTGCTTTAGTACACTCAAGATAAAAATAAAATTATCATTTGAGCATTCTGTCTTACTTACCGCACTAGAGGGAATTGAAATAGGAATGCATTTTCCTGAAAAGTCTTCCGCTTTTAATTTTGTAAAGTAATTATTAATTGAATCATCAATATGATGATTTTCACCCAGTAAACTTACAAAAAAGAATAATAACAAAAAAAATATTGCTAATAAGAAAACTCCAAAATATTTAAACTTCATAATTGAGAAATAACGTCCATATTTGAGATTACCCTAACAATATTAATAGCCGGAAAAGTTCCGTGTTTAAACACGGGTTTTTTCCTGCTTTATACATGACCCATTTCTACCACAGCCACTAACCCATTGTACAGGTTAAGTTTATTACCATTATCTAATGTTGCGATTGGAGAAAAACGGAACTTTTCCTAGATCTTGCTGTTATGCGGAAGTTTATCTACTACTAGGCAAATAATCTGTATGAAACAATTAACAGCACATTAAAGATAACTGATTTTTTCTAGCCAGTGGCGGAGCCACAAAAAAGATTATCGGCAAAGCCGATGCTCTTGCTCTACCCTCGACTCAAAGCTCGCCACTTATTTACTCATTTTTGTAGGGCAATCGCCATGCGGACGCCGCGCGGGACAGGCGATTGAGCGGTGCTTATCCAACCTGTTGTAACCCTTTCAAAGTTAGTCAATCACATGTCCTTGATGATCAGCACCCAAACCTGACGTCCTTGTCAGGTTGTTCAATTGGGTGAAGCCGTGCTTCTAAAGAATCCAGTGAACCCTACAAAAATGAGTAAATAAGTGGATGAAGAGCATTGCCCTCATAAAAAGGTCCATCTTGATGATGTTCAAATTTTTTCCAGAAAAATTTGTGTTTACTTTTTGCGGCTGTAGGTAAAAAGTAAATCGCAGCGAAGGGATTCGATGTGAAAACTGCCAGGCGGACGCCGCGCGGGAAGGCAGTAAGCGCCAGCGCATGCTTTTGATTCTGAATGCCATAACATGTACTTGTTATGGCATTGACCCAAAACCCCACGATCTGCTACCATCCCACCCCAATTTTTTGCTCTGGGATTACGCCCCAACTCGCAAGGTAGTAGCTATGTCTGAATCACCAAAATACGTCGTCTGTGCGTTATATAAATTTGTCTTTCTTGAAAACTTCAAAGCGCTTCGTCAACCCTTACTTCAGTTTATGGAATCGAATAATATTAAAGGCACTTTGTTATTAGCCGAAGAGGGCATTAACGGTACGGTTTCCGGTTCTCGGAAAACCATTGATGCTTTACTTGGTTGGCTGAATGCCGATGAGCGTTTGAATCCTATTTCGGTCAAAGAGTCGTTAGATGAAACCCAGCCTTTTCATCGAACTAAGGTGAAACTAAAGAAAGAAATTGTGACTATGGGCGTCGAAGGTATCGACCCTCGCAAGACAGTGGGTACTTATGTTAAGCCTGCTGATTGGAATGCTTTGATATCTGATCCTGATGTATTGCTAATTGATACCCGTAATGATTACGAAATTGAAATTGGCACTTTTAAACATGCGGTGAATCCTAACACTGAGTCTTTTCGTGAGTTTCCCCAGTATGTAAAAGACAACCTTGATCCTAATAAAAACAAAAAAGTGGCGATGTTTTGTACCGGTGGAATTCGTTGTGAAAAATCCACTGCTTATTTAAAAGAGCAGGGCTTTGATGAGGTCTATCACCTTGAAGGTGGCATTCTTAAATATTTAGAAGATGTGCCTAAAGATAATACTCTTTGGGAGGGCGATTGCTTTGTGTTTGATAATCGCGTGGCGGTAAATCATGATTTAGAAAAAAGCCATTACGACCAATGTTATGCTTGTCGTTTGCCTATCACTGAGGAAGATAAACAGAGTCCTGTATTTGAAGCGGGGGTGAGTTGTCCTAAGTGCCACGGTAGACATAGTGAAGAACAATTGGCGCGTTTTAGAGAGCGTGAAAAGCAAGTGAATTTGGCCCGAGAGCGTGACGAAGAACATTTAGGTTTGGAAGCCCGTAAAGCCATAAAGTTAAGGCGTCAGCAAAAGGCGGCGGCTCGTCGTGCTCAAAGAACGGCCATGGGTAAAAGTAACGGTTGATAAATTAATCGAATAAGCCTTCTTATACTAATAGCGCATAGACACCTTGTTGTTATAAGCGGTAGACTTACCCCATTACAACAAAGGTTGAAGAAACTATGTCTGAAAAAGCATTATCTCCAGAACAAATTGCAGAAGCTCGTAAAGAGTTTGATTTCTTTGATGCTGACGGCAGCGGAAAAATAGGCTTAAGAGAGTTTATTGAGTTGTTAACAGTGTTATCACCAAAAACCAAAGCGAGTCACGTTGAAGAGGGCTTTGGTTTAATTGATAAAAATCACGATGGGTCTATCGACTTTGAAGAGTTTTTAGAGTGGTGGCAACAGTCTTGGTGGGAATACTAATAGTCAGTGCTTGACCAGGTTTTACATTAAGGGTTTCAAGTGGTTGAAGCCCTTTTTAGTTTTTAAGGCTGATTTTTGTGGTGGTGCTTTATCTTTTGGGGTTAAACCCCATATAAAATGAAAGATTTTTAATGTTTACGCTTACTAATGCTATTCAGCTTACTTAAATTGGAAACCTTAATATGACAGATGCAACTTACGTCCCACCTAAAGTCTGGACTTGGGACGCCGCAAGTGGCGGAAAATTTGCCAATATCAATCGCCCTGTAGCTGGCGCGACCCACGATAAAACCTTACCAGTAGGTAAACATCCTTTGCAGTTACATTCATTGGCTACGCCCAACGGCGTAAAAGTGACTGTAATGTTAGAAGAGTTACTGGCGGCTGGTTTTACTGAGGCTGAATATGATGCGTACATTGTCAATATTATGGAAGGTGAGCAGTTTGGTAGCGATTTTGTGGCTATCAATCCTAATTCAAAAATTCCAGCGTTAATGGACAACAGCACCAAGCCACCTACTCGAGTATTTGAGTCAGGGGCTATTTTGTTGTATTTGGCAGAAAAGTTTAATGCCTTTTTACCTAGTGATCCTGCCAAGAAGCCAGAATGTCTGTCTTGGTTGTTCTGGCAAATGGGCAGTGCGCCTATGTTAGGTGGTGGGTTTGGACATTTTTACGCCTATGCGCCAGAAAAATATCAGTATCCAATTGATCGTTATGCAATGGAAGTGAAGCGTCAACTTGACGTACTCAATATTCAATTAGCAGATAAAGACTATATTTGTGGTGATGAATATACAATTGCAGATATAGCAATCTGGGCATGGTATGGCGCCATGGTCCTGGGTAAGTTATATGAAGCCGCCGAATTTTTAGATGTGACTTCCTATAAACACTTGCTGCGCTGGGCCAAACAAATTGATGCTAGGGAAGCCGTAAAACGAGGTAAAATGGTGAATCGCAGTTGGGGTGATCCCGCTGGGCAGTTACTGCAACGAAATGATGCCAGTGATTTTGAGAATAAAACTCAAGATAAAGTCGATTCAACCGAATAGAGCATTTGATGTTATCGTTATTATTTAGTTCATCTGTTTCTTAGTGGGCATATTTAGTCGGAGTTGTATTGCGAAATCAGGTTAACTAACACAAACATATTCTTGTTATGTTGTGTCGTTAAACTAGTCGTGATTTTTCCTTTACAACGTTATGAACTGAATATGTTCCTAATAGTAGCGTGTACTGCATATATTGACGCTTAGTTTTTCCCTGATTTTAGGAGCGTATTGTTTTGATAGACACTCTCGTTAACCAAACACTTTCTTCAAGAAAAGCGGTAGTATTGGTTGTTGAAGACGATCCCATCAGTGCCATTATTTCTACTCAGGCTTTAGCAGATATTTACATCACACACCATGTATCTGACGGACGGGCCGCAGTGGCGTTTTGCGAAGCTACGCCACCGGACTTAGTGCTTATGGATATTAATATGCCGGGAATAAGTGGTTTAGAAGCTTGTGATATTTTGAAACGTAATGTTGCGACTAAAGATATTCCAGTGATGTTTATTACAGCAGCGTCCGATCCCCAGTCTGAAGATGAATGTTGGGACGCAGGTTGTGTCGATTTTATTAGTAAACCTTTTTCGGTTAAAACATTACGGCATCGCGTTAACTCACATTTATCAGTCAAAATACTAACCGATGAACTCAAGCGGCTAGCCACGTCAGATGGATTAACCAATATTAGGAATAGGCGCTTTTTTGATGAGTTTTTTTTAGCACAATCTAAGCTTGCGGCTAGAAATCAGGAACCATTAGGATTGTTAATGATCGATATCGATTTTTTTAAACAATACAATGATACCTATGGTCACATTAAGGGTGACGAGTGCTTAAAAATAGTGGCAGAGGCTCTCACTCAGGCATTTGTTAGGCCAACAGATTGTGTGGCCCGTTACGGCGGAGAAGAATTTGTTGTGGTGTTACCCAATACGGATAAAAAAGGACTTAAACATGTTGGAGAACACTTAATTGATATCATTCGTTCTCTTAAACTTGCTCATGCTGGCTCACCGTTAAAAACGTTAACCATAAGCATGGGAGGTGCCCTAGTTGAACAAGGTTCGCTAAAAACTGAGGAAGCAATTGCACAGGCCGACAAGCATTTATATGCAGCAAAGCAAGGCGGCCGAAATAGGTTTATCATGGCCTAGTTGTTGTTTTAGGCGTACATTTCGTTGCAAACCTTTTTAAGAGAAAAAAGGCGATTCTCAGCCAGACTGAAAACATCTTCGCCATCCACAGTCGTCGCAAATGATGCCAAACCGATACTGACTGTCACTATACCTCGTGATGATTGAGGGTTTGGGATAGCTTGTTTTTCAAACTGATTGATAACTTGGTTAGCAATATACTTTGCACCTCTTATATCAGTGTTGGGTAACACCAAAACAAGTTTATGTTCGTCATAACGAATCGCCGCATCTGTAGGATAATGTAATAGTTCGCATACTGTATTGGCCAATAATTTTATGCATAAGTCACCTTGAGTTTCGCCATAAAATTTGTGGTAATCTTCAAAGTGGTCTAAGTCTAAGACAATTATAGACAAGTCAGTATTATTGCGCTGACATACATGCAGCTGTTGTTTGTAATAATCGTTAAAAAAGCGGCGGTTACGTAGTCCAGTTAAACTATCATAAATGGCCAAAGACTTTAGCTCATTCGATTGCAGTTTTAGTCGAATATGCGATTCTATACGCATTAACAAGGTATTTGGTGAAACGGGTTTAGACACAAAATCAGTGCCTCCGGCTTCCCAACATTTTAATTCGTCTTCAATACCCGTTAATGAAGTGGAGAATATAATTGGACAGTCTTCCATACCCTCTAAGGTTCTGAGTATTTTGCAAGTAGTATGGCCATCTAAACCTGGCATCATCACGTCTAATATAATTAGATCTGGCAAATTTTTCTGACAAAACTCAATGGCTTCTTCTCCGGAATGTGCCGAATACACGTTTTTGAAATGATCAAACGCTTTGCTTAAAATAGCGGTATTCATATGATCGTCATCTACCAGTAAAATGATAGCATTGGCAATGTCCTTCATAGATGAGTCAATTGTCTGTTTTAGCATATTCTTTCTCCTTAAAACCCATATACAGACTTGAGTTAACTTGATTGAGTGAAAGCATAGCTCTAAGGTGTGTAGTCAACAATTGAACTTTAGTAGTAGGAGCGGATAATAATTCGTTAGGCGATTTGAATGAATGAAAGGTAGTAAAGAAGAGAAAATAGAGCCACAATCATGCTAAAAAAGAGGTTATGGCTCGTTTATATTAGTGAGTGTATTAATGTTTAGCCGCGTACTCCTCGTTGGCTTTCCATACACGAATAAAGTTGCCTGCAAGTATTTTTACTATGTCTTTATCACTGTAGCCGCGATCTAACAAACCTTGGATTAAATTCGGATAAGTCGATACATCCTTCAGATCTGTGGGGAGTGAATCACCCACACCGTCATAATCAGAGCCAATACCAACATGATCGATACCAATCAGTTTTACTACATGATCGATGTGATCTAATACACTGTCCAATGTGGCGTAAGGTAGAGGATTTTCTTCGCTATATTTAGTTCTGAATGCTTTATATTCATCACTGTCTTTACCAAATTTTTGTTCTGCCTTTTTTTGTTCAGCACTGCGATTTTTGCTCCAAGCATTGGCGCGTTTAGTGACAAAAGTAGAGCCAAAGTTAATTTGGATGACACCACCATTTTCGCCTAACGCTTTGATCATCGCGTCGTCCATGTTGCGCTCAAAACCAGGCGTAAAAGCACGTAACGAAGAATGCGAGGCAATGACAGGTGTTTGACTGATTTCTATGGCTTGGTAAAAAGCCGCATCGGATACATGGGAAATATCTACTAAGATACCTAGGTTATTCATTTCTTTGACTAATTCTTTGCCAAATGGGCTTAGACCTTTCCACTTGCGACGTAAATCGTAAGAAGAATCAGAGATATGATTTGCCATGGAATGAGCCAAAGTAATGTAACGAATCCCCCTTTCATAAAAATGTTTTAAATTTGCCATATCACCTTGAATAGGCGAGCCATTTTCCATACCTAATGGCAATGAAATTAACCCTTTTGCAAATTGTTGTTCTACCTCTGCGGTGCTAGTCGCAATGGCAAATTTGTCGGGGGCTCGCCCCACTATCGCTTCAACGTAATCGATTAGTTTGTCGGCTAATTTTGTTGAGTTAGCCGAATTGTCTAAGCTGGCTGGAATATAAATCGACATAAAAGGTGCATTGAGGCCACCTTGTTTGGCGCGAGGGTAATCAAAATCACCATCTGCTGTTGCCTTTGTGACATCGACCCATTTTTCTTCGAGACGGTAAGGCACATCAATATGGGAGTCTATAATGATGTTTTCTTGTGCTAGCTTGTTGGCTTTTTCACTGACCGTGATGGCTGCAACATGGTTGGCACACAATACACTTAAAGCAAAAAATGCAGTGATTTTAGGTATTTTGTTCACAATAATAGTCTCCGTTATTTAACTATCGTCCGTTTCATCTATTGAAATAGATTTCGTTATTAATTAATGATAATTGTTGAGGAGAATTCCCCCGTAAGCAGTGTATAGGTTGATGAGGTAAAGTAAAAGCGCCTCATAGATTAGAAGCGCTCTGGTATCTGAAAAGTGGCTATCAGCTTACCTTAGTTAAATGAAATATTAAGCTATTTTGCGGTGTTAATAAGGGTAATTGCATACCCAGTTGCATCAGCACTTCACCTGAAAACTGTTTACCGTCTATGTCTGGTAAATTAGTTTTAAAATTAAATACAGAAGCTTTTGGCCAGTGATCTCCTGATTTTATTGGCCAAATGATATCCAATTGGTAGATGGCTTGTTTTTCTAAACCGGCAAAATGGAATTGGTCGGGTAATGACGCTGAACTACAGGCAATAAGGCTGCACGAAAACAACGCTTCAGATTTATCTTGTGCGACTATGCCTAAGCCATGCATGTATTCGGGTAACTCTAGACGGAACAAATCACCAGAATGCACCAGTTGACGGTGTTTTTTATACAAGGCAACCATTGCTTTTAACTCGACAGTTTCTTCGTCTGTTAATTCACGTAAGTCCATTTCCATGCCCATATGACCAAACAATGTGACCGATGCACGCATCGCCATATTGATATTTCTATGGGTGATATGACAGTCTCTGGGTCCAACATGTGTGCCCATTAACTCTGCGGGGAAAAAATAAGAAAAGCCTTTTTGAATTTTGAGTCTTTCTAAGGCATCGTTTGAGTCAGATGTCCAAATTCGATCTGTATGGGCTAATACACCATAATCCGCGCGTCCGCCGCCCGATGCGCAGCTTTCAATCTCTACTGTGGGGTGCGCGGCCTTTAACTTGGCTAGCAATTTGTAAAAAGCGTGGGTCTGATTATGAATTGCAGGTTTGCCATGTGCATCGCCGGGGTGATTGATGTCTCGGTTCATATCCCATTTGATGTACGAAATGTCGTATTCAGTTAATAAACTATCAATACGTTCAAATAGGTAATCGAATACTTCTTGGCGGCTTAAATCTAATACTAATTGATTGCGGAATCCGAGCTGTGGGTTGGGAGGTGTCCCTAAAACCCAGTCAGGATGCGCTCGAAATAAGTCACTATTTGGGTTGATCATCTCCGGTTCAAACCAAAGTCCAAATTCTAGGCCCTGTGCTTTTACATGGTCGATAAGAGGAGTTAATCCCTGTGGATAGTATTTTTTTTCGACATACCAATCACCTAAACCTGCGGTGTCATCATTACGACCAATAAACCAACCATCATCTAATACAAAACGTTCTGCTCCTAAATTTCCAGCACGGGTAGCTAAGTCTTTTAATATATCAAGGTCGTGATTAAAATAAATGCCTTCCCACGTATTGTAATGCACAGGGCGAGCTTTGTTTTTAACCGATTGACGAATTAAGTGGCTACGCACATATTGATGATATTGTTGCGAAAGCGCTGATAACCCTTGGTTGCTATAACTGGCATACAAAGTAGGTGACTGGTAACTCTGTCCCTTTTGTAGAATCAGTTCACCGGGTAACAACAATTCACCCATTTGCACATAGGCACGTCCATCGGCCATTTTTTCAGCAACAATTTTATGATTACCACTCCAGCCAAGATGAAATCCATAAGCTTCGCCTTGTAATTGGTCCGTGGCCTTAGTGCGCATGATAAGTCCTGGGAAACTATCATGTGAGGTTCTTCCACGACGATTTTCCCTTACGTATGAGCCAAAGTTTTGTTCTAGATGATGCTCTTGAAATTCTCCCGCCCAATGTCCTTCAAAACCCATTATATGTTTGAAGTAACTTGGAATAGGGAAGGTCGCTGCCGCGCACCAATCCAAATGAACCGCGCTGTCACTGTTATTGAGTAGTTGGGTTGAAATCTCTAGGACGTCAGTCTCAGCATCCATTTTAAGTGTGTGAATCACTGTTAGGTGTCGGCTGGTGTCAGAACTAGTGATGCTATAGTGATTGGCTGCAATAGATTCAATTTTTGATAACTCAGTGTCCACTGACCATTGATCTGTTTCCCCGTGCAAACTTAAACCTGGATGCCCTGTATACCCTTGACCTGTAGTGGGTGCTAAGGAAAGTCCAATTTCGTTCATCGGTGAGGCGGGCGCCTCTTGCCTTAGGCGTAATAGATTCATCATCTGTCCGCTGCTTTGTGCTGAGAGTTTTTCACGCCAGTACATAATTTGTGGTGTTGTATTATTGCAATCTATAACCAAACTGCTGTTGCGTCCGGTCAGTGAAATATAGTTTTGCGAGGATTGGATCATGTTTAAATATTTAACCTTGTGGAAGTCACTGAGCAAGCTGACTGCAAAAATTGAGGGCAGTTATAGCGTGAGAACAATATCTTTTGCAATTAAAACTACCAAAATTTGTTGCTTTGAGACAAAACAAAAACTTAATTGTTAATGTCTTTTGCTGCTGCACAAGCACTTGTTAATAAAATATAAATAAAATTACATAGAGTCTATCATTGAAAAAAATACTCTTCTGTCTTATATAAGTGTAAGTTAGTGCAGCTTTTAACATGTCTGGAATAAGACTTTTCCAAATTATGTTAGTCGCTAGAGAAGGTTTTACTACTGAAATCTGGCCTTGGATATTCCATGTGGAGTACTAAGTGTCATCTTTCTATGTTGTAAATATGTTGGTGAATTGTTGCTTCATCAGCTGTTGCTAACTATGTTTTTCTGGGTCAAAAAAAATCATAAGAATAATAAGATCTAGAAGTTAAAAAATTTCCTACATCCACAAAATAAAAATTATTTAGATAAAAACAGGACACATCACATGAAAAAAAATTATCTTTGGACGGCCGTAAAAGCCGCTTTAATCATACCCACCGCAAGTTTGAGTATGTCGTCAGCTGTTGCTCAGGAAGTATCGGCGAATGATGATGTTGAAGTTATCGAAGTCAGAGGCTTAATTAGCAGTCTTAAACGTGCCTTCTCTGATAAAAAAGAAGCACTCATTGTTTCTGATGGCATTGCCGCTGAAGATTTAGGTAAATTTCCTGATCAAAACGTTGCTGAATCTCTGCAACGTATTACGGGTGTAGCCATTGATCGCAGTGGTGGTGAAGGACAGTTAATATCAGTCCGTGGTTTTGGGCCGCAATTTAACCTAGTAACGGTTAATGGGCGTCAGATGGCCTCTGAAAGAGCAGGGCGTGAGTTTAGTTTTGATACTTTGGCGTCGGAATTGATTGCTGGAGCCGATGTATATAAAACTGCTAATGCATCGAATCAAGAAGGTGGTATTGGATCTTATATAAATTTGAAAACAGCCAAACCATTTGATTTAGATGGTTTTAAAGCTGTAGGCAGTGCAAAAGCGACATACGATAGCCTTTCTGAAAGTACTACACCGGCATTTTCTGGTTTAGTCAGCAATACCTTTATGGACAACAAATTGGGCGTACTAGCCTCGTTATCAGTACAGCAACGTGATGCGCAAATTAACCAAGCTGACACTCGTGGTTTTTATCGAGTAGACCGTATCGCAACCAATGATTTTGATGCGGCCGCTGGGACGGGTAAAGAAGCCTTTAACGTTTATGTACCCCGAAACCTAGATTTAACCTCCAATGAAGAAGACCGCACTCGTACTAGTGGTACCTTAGTGGTGCAATACGCAGCTACTGACGAGTTAACTATTACTTTTGATGGTTTGTATTCTAAGTTTGAAGTTGAATCTCAAGTAAGCAACTATGCTAACTGGTTCACTCCAGGTAACTTCCGTGATTTTGAAGTTGATGCCGCCACAGAAACGGTTACCTACTGGTCACATAATGCCTTTAATGATCCTATGGGATCTGGTTCGGGTGCCACTGACTTTGTACAACAAGGTTTAGATCGTAACGTGAAAATCCAAGGTTTTGGTTTTAATGCCGATTGGGATTTATCTGAACAGTTAAATGTCAATATCGATATTTCTACTTCTTCTGCAGAAGATTTAAGTGGCGATCAAAGCCGAGTGTTCACAGTAATGGGTTATGCCAACGGTTATACCTATGACTTTACAGGTGGTGGCGATTTGCCTTCGTTTTCATCTGATGGCATTGACGGTCCTTTTACTGAATCTGACGCCAGTAAATTACGTGCTCACTATGTTGAACGTGGTGGCGATGAGCGTGAAGACGATATTACCGAAATGCGCGCTGATTTTACCTACACACCTGATAGCGAAACCTTTACCCAATTAAGATATGGTTTGTATTCACAAGATAGAACCAAGTCTGCCAAAGTTTTCCAATCTCCAAGCTTACCTAACTGTTTCTATTGTGGTTACGGATTAGATGTACCAGATGACTTGGCCTATTTAGTTACCCCTAATGGCTGGTTTGAAGGTATTCCCAGTTCTTTTTATGGTTATGATGTTGATGCCTATTTAGCCTTTTTAGAATCTGACGAAGCTATTGCTGGCCAATCGGCTAACCGTGGTGAAGATGCGGCAGATAATATTGCGGCTTTTGCTGCATTAGATGGCTATACACCTGTTGAGTTGGGAACCAGTTTTGAGATTGATGAAGAAATAATTGCCGCTTATGCAGATTTTGTATTCCAAGGTGATTTGAGTGACATGCCTTGGACAGTCAATGTTGGCTTCAGATACAGCGAAACCACTACTACTGCTTCAGGTAATCAGGCAACCTTGCTAGACATTTCACAAAATCCATTAGACGGCACAATACTCGACCAAACCTATCAAGTAGATGAGAATGGTCAACGTGTCTCAGTACCTATTTCTTTAAAGAATACTTATACCAATTTATTGCCTAGCTTAAACGTTAAGCTTGAAATTGAAGAAGACATGTTGCTGCGTTTTGGTTATTCGGAAACCTTAACTCGTCCAACAATGGCTGACATGCGACCTGTTACCAATATAGGTACTACTCGTCCTGACCTATTATTGGCCAGTGGTGGTAACCCTTACTTGTCACCATTCCTGTCTACAAACTGGGATGTGTCTTATGAGTGGTATTATGATGATGCAAGTGCCATATCTATTGGCTTGTTCAGTAAAGAGGCGGTTGGATTTATTAGTTCTACTCCTGCTGCTGAAACCTTTAACTTAGCCAGTGGCAGTTATGAATTCCAAGTAACACGTCCAAGAAATGGTGCGGAAGCCACAGTACAAGGTTTAGAAATGGCCTGGACCCATACCTGGGAAAATGGTTTTGGTGTGCAAGCTAACGCAACTATTGTTAATAGCACAAGTGAAGATGACTTTCAGTTAGAAGGTTTAGGTGATTCACAAAACATAGTGGGTTTTTATGAAAAAGATGGTTTCCAAGCCCGTATCGCTTTCAATAATCGTGAGTCGTTTTTACAGACATTACGTAATGGTGACACCGGCGAACCAGAGTATGTTGATACTTATGGGCAATGGGACTTAAGTGCCAGCTACGACATCAATGAAAACTTCACTTTGATTTTTGAAGGGATTAACGTAACTGATGAATACACATCAAAAAGCGGTCGTATTTCGAGTCACTTCACTGAGCAAGTTCGCTCTGGAGCTCGATATGCTGTTGGTGTGAGAGGTTCATTCTAGTAAAGTAGCACTCCGCAAAAGTAAAGGGGACTCGCTCCCCTTTTTACTGTGAGTAACTTAACGCAATTACCTAAGGTGAAGCTTTGGCTGGCGATATAAAACGAATTATTGTACTGGGGGGGGGCACTGCTGGGTGGATCACCGCGGGCATTCTAGCCAAAAAACATGCTTCAAAGATCGAAAATCAAGGTATACAAATCAGCTTAATTGAATCCCCTGATATAGCGGTAGTGGGGGTAGGTGAAGGCACTTGGCCTACTATGCGTAAAACCTTGGCGCAACTTGGTATTTCTGAAACACAATTTATGCGTCAGTGTGGTGCAACATTTAAACAAGCCAGTAAATTTGTTAATTGGATACACGAAAAAAATGATGTGTATTACCATCCATTTACTGAACCTCAAGGTTTTAATAAAGTGGATCCGGCGCCTTATTGGCAGTCATTTGTAGCGCCGGAATGTTCTTTTTCTGAAGCTGTGAGCTTCCAACAATTTTTATGTGAAAATAACCTCGCACCTAAAACTATTGCGAATAAAGAATATGAAGTGGTGGCGAATTATGGTTATCACTTAGATGCCGCTAAATTTATCACCTTGTTACGTGAACATTGTGTTTCACATCTTGGTGTGCAACATATTTGCGATACTGTTGAACAGGTTATTCAGTGTGATAGTGGGAATATTAAGTCATTACAAACTAAAACAAACGGTCAACAGCAGGCCGATTTGTTTGTTGATTGTTCAGGCATGCGCAGTCTGCTGTTAGCAGAAACGTTAAAGGTGCCTTTTAAATCTTGTGACCAGGTATTTATCGCTGATACCGCTTTAGCCACTCAAGTGCCTTATGTGCAACCTAGTGATCCCATAGCTTGTCAAACTATAGCAACCGCACAAAGTGCTGGTTGGATTTGGGACATAGGTTTGCAAGAGCGTCGAGGGGTGGGCTACGTATATTCAAGTCAATATTGTAGTGAAGACGAGGCAAGGACTACTTTGGCTCAATACATAGGATGTGACACCCTAGAAAGTGCAAAAAAAATACACTTTAAACCTGGGCACAGAGACGTTTTCTGGAAAAACAATTGTGTGGCTGTGGGGTTATCGGCAGGGTTTTTAGAGCCACTTGAAGCTTCGGCATTAATGTTAATTGAAACCTCGGCAAATTATATTGCTGAGCAACTGCCAGCCAATACTGCAATTATGCCGATAGTAGCAAAACGTTTTAATACTATGATGTTGAAGAAATGGCGTGGGGTCATTGACTTTCTTAAGTTGCATTATGCGTTAAGTAAACGTAATGAGCCTTTTTGGCAACAACATCGTCAGCCACAGAGTATTCCGGATTCACTCAAAGAGTTGCTAGAACTGTGGCGGTATAATTCACCTAGCGAATATGATTTTACTGATAATGTTGAAGCATTTAGTGCCGCAAGTTACCAATATATTCTTTACGGTGCAGGCTTTAAATCAGACTTCAAGGCAATGCAACACGTCCATACACAAGGGCAGTCAGCACAAAAACAGTTGTTAATGACGCAAAAGAGAATTGAGCAGTTGAAATTTACCTTGCCGAAACACAGAGAGCTCATCAACAAGGTCAATAGCCTAGGTTTTTCAACTATTTAATGACCGTTACCAAGAGATAAATATGCCTAATTATGTATTACTTGATCCTGCTAAGCATCAGGATATAAAAATAAAAGCCCACAGTAATTTTGCTTTTAGCAAACATCAACATCAAGTGTCGTTAGTGGTTCATGAGTTTGGGGCTGCGGCGAGTAGTTTTCCAGTGGTTTATATGAAAGAGCCACAACAGGGACAATTTCGAGCTGTGGCCCTGTTAAGTCTTATTGCCGGTGAAAATCACTTTTATAGCGATAAAGAGTGGCAAGGCGTGCATTTACCTGCTGCATTTTTGCGAACGCCTTTTGAACTTGGCCCCGATCCTAATCAAGAAAAGACGCTTACTTTGTATATTGATGAACAAAGCGATTATGTGAATGACTTGGAAGGAGAAGCTTTGTATCAAGACGGCGAGCCAAGTCAATTTTTACAGCAAGTACAAAGTAAAATGGCTGATTACTATCAGCAAGAACAACTGACTCATCAATTTACCCAACAACTATTGAAACTGAAGTTATTGAAAGAAATTGAACTGCTTATCGAATTTTCCGATGGCAAAAAGACCGGTATCAAAGGTATTTACACTATAGATGAAGAGGTTTTACGGCAGTTACCAGACCCAGTAATTCTAGAATTAAATAAAGCTAATTTTTTACTTCCAATACACGGAATTGCTTCTTCATTAATCCAAGTCAATCGACTGATTAAACAACATAATAACTGTTCAGAAAATAACATTCTGGGTGTACAAATGCGCGTAAGCACAGAGGAATAATTAGATGTCAGACACCATGATCCAAGTATCAATATTTGCATTCGTTACTGCACTTATTGGTTTGTTAACTTACTTGCAGTGTAAGGGCAAAGGTCGTTTACAAAATGCGACTGAAGGTCAACAAAATAAGGAGCTATTCTTAGCTGGTGGTGGGCTGAAATGGTATTTCATTGCAGGCTCTATTACCTTAACCAATTTAAGTACAGACCAGTTGGTTGGCACTAATGGCACTCAAATGGCGTTATTGGCATGGTGGGAGTTTGCTGCTTTGGTGGGGTTGTTTATCTTGGCTAAAGTATTTTTGCCGCTTTATTACAAGTACCAGTGCACCACCACAACAGAATTATTAGAAAAACGTTACCAAAACAAAAATATACGCGCAGTAATTGGGGCGTTGTTTTTTTTAAGTAGTGCCTTGATATTTTGCCCTGCGGTCATCTATTCTGGCTCTTTATTTATGAAAACCATGTTTGGTTTAGATATTCCTTTGATGTACATAGCATTTGCATTCGCCACTCTTGGTGCCATGTATGCCATTTTTGGTGGCTTGCGGGCAGTGGCAGTGTCAGATACATACTCAGGGGTGTTACTTTTGACCATGGCCATTGTCATAGTGTTTTTAGCCCTCAATGCCATTGATTATGATTTTTCTGCCATTCCTGCAGACAGACTAACTTTGATTGGCGACAGCGAATCACCTATTCCTTGGCACACTTTGTTAACGGGCATGATATTTATTCAAATGTTTTATTGGGGAACCAATCAAGTTATCACCCAACGGGCTATGGCCGCGCCTTCTTTGAAAGAAGCTCAAAAAGGCGTATATGCTGCGGTGGGAATACGATTGTTAATTGTCCCAGCCATTGTGGTTATTCCGGGTATTGTTTCTTTTCAATTGTACGGCGACATAGGTGACGCCGCTTATGGTCAAATTGTCGGTGATATATTGCCAACTTGGTTATCGGGTATCTTTGCTGCTGCTATGGCTGCAGCCGTTTTATCTACCTTTAACAGTAATTTAAATTCGGCTACTGCACTTTATGTATGTGATCTTCATGAACCTTTTATTGGTCACCCTAAAAATGTTGCTAAGTTAAGTGCTTGGATCACAGTTTCGTTAACAGTGATTGCTTTATGTTTGGTCCCTGTTTACGCTCAAGCTGACAGTATAATTAACCTATTGCAACAGCTTTGGGGATTATTCAGTATGCCGATTTTATCAATATTTATAGTCGGTTTAGTATTTAGAAACGTAGATGCTAATGCAGGTATTATTGCAGTTATATTTGGGGTGTTTTTGTACGGCGCATTGTCATTTGAGTTTTCTCCTATCTATGCACCTTTTGGACTGCACTACATCCATTTAATGTTTATTACCCTTATATCTTGTGTAAGCATGGCGTTGTTTATCAATAAAGTGATTTATAAACAATCAGCTGAACTGGCTTGGGGTAGTAATGACGGTCTCATTCAAGAATCCTAAAATAATGGAAACAGTGTGAACAATCTTAGAAAAAGTAATATTCAAAAGTTGCCTGAAAAAAACTTCGATGTATTGATCATTGGAGGGGGTATTAATGGTGCGGTATCGGCAGCCTCTCTTGCTGCAAAAGGAGCGTCAGTCGCTTTGATTGATAAAGGAGACTTTGCCGGTTTCACTAGCTCTAATTCATCGAACTTAGCTTGGGGTGGCATTAAATACCTTGAAAGCCATGAGTATGGCTTGGTGAATAAACTCTGTAAAAGCCGTAATCATTTGATGCGCAGTTATCCCTCTACGGTAAAAGAAATTCGTTTCTTTACCAGCATCCAAAAAGGGTTTCGATTTCCGCCTTTGTTTGTTTTTATGGGAACTATTGTCTATTGGTTAATGGGGCGTTTCTTCACCCAAAGCCCGCAGTATTTATCCGCGGCTAAAATCAAATCCCTTGAAAATGTAGTGAATACCAAAAAGGTCAATGGTGGCTTTGAATACTCAGATGCATTTTTGCATGACAACGATGCGCGTTTTGTATTTAATTTTATTCGTTCCAGTATGAGTTATGGCTGTATTGCCGCTAACTATGTACAAGCCAATGGTTCACAAAGAGTTGATGGGCAATGGAAAACACAGGCCGAGGATGTTATCAGCGGTGAAAAATTCACCATTCGCTCAAAAGTGATTATCAATTCGGCAGGTCCTTTTGTGGATCCTATGAATCAACTCAATCAGCAGACAACTGAACATCATCATTTATTCTCAAAAGGCATTCATCTGATTGTGGATAAAATTACAGACAGTAATAGAGTGTTAACCTTTTTTGCTGATGATGGTCGGTTGTTTTTTGTTATTCCTATGGGCCCCAAGACTTGCATAGGTACTACTGATACCCAAGTTGAAGATCCCCATGCAAAAGTCACAGAAAAGGACAGGCAATTTGTTTTAGACAATGTCAATAAACTTTTAGATTTACCTAAAGCTTTAACTCAAGACGATATAATCGCTGAACGCTGCGGTGTGCGACCCTTAGCCATCAAAGGTAAAGGCGGTAAAGCTGATTGGGTACAACTATCCCGTAAACATGCTATTGACACCAACGAAGTTGATAAATATTTGTCCATTTTTGGAGGCAAACTAACAGACTGTATTAACGTTGGCGACGAAGTGGCAAATTTGGTTAAAGGGTTAGGAATTACACTACCTTTTGAATCCTACAAATGGTACGGCGAGCCTGATGATACTGTGCGAGATGAATTTTTTCACCGTGCAAGATTGATGGATTTTGATGCGCTAACCCCCAGCACCTCTTCAGAACCTTTAACTAAAAGATTTTGGCGACGCTACGGGCGTAATGCGATTAATATGTTGGAAAAAGTCCGTGAAAACCCTGAAATGGCAGAATTGTTGATCGAAAACTCTGAATATTTACGGGTAGAAATTGAACATGCCGCTGAGCGCGAAATGGTCACTAAACTGGAAGACTTTTTGCGCCGTCGCTCTAAAATATCACTCGTAGTCAGGAAAGAAGACATTTTGAGTGCGCCGGGGTTAAGAGAAGCCTGTGAAATTTTATTCGGTGAAGAGGCTGATGCTAAGTTACAAGAGTATGTAGATTCTGTGAGTGAGTGTCATTTTGACTCTGCCCCCAGGGTTAGCAATGCCTGAATAGTGTAAATAGAGAGTGCTTTTTGGCATAAGTTGAATATATATCAACCGAAATTAACAAAATAATCACAGTTCTATTATTTTATACTTGTAAAAAACTGAATGATCCCCAGATATTTGATTATGCTGGCTATTAAAACCAAGACGGCTTACTAAAACCGCTTTTCCAAAAATAATAGAGAATTTTTTAATGACAATGAATTACATCCCCCTAGATAAAAAGAAACACCAAGATACACGTGTAAAGATAAGTAATAATTTTGCCCATGCTAAAGATACACATTTAGCTGCAGCGTCAATTCGTGAATACGCACAACTTGCTAGTTGTATGCCAATCATATTTATCAAAGATCCTAATAGCGACACCACTCATAGTATTGCGATGTTGGGCATTGAACAAGGTGTGAACTTGTTTATGCAGGATGATAAATGGTCTGGTCATGTGGTGCCTCTTAACATTCAACGTTATCCTTTTGATGTACGTCCTGATGGCGACAAGTTAGCTGTGTTTATCGATGAAAACTCTGACTTAGTTGGAACAGAAGGTGAGCCACTTTTCACAGAAAGTGAAGCAAGCCCGTTCTTAGATAATCGTCAGAAATTATTGTCTGACTTAGCAAACAGCGAAATGGCAACACGTGATTTTGTGAACAAAATTAAAGAACTCGATTTACTCGATTCAGTTGTTATCCGTGTGCAATACGCCAACGGCCAACAACGTAATATCAATGGAATGCAAACTATTAGCGAAAAGCGTCTTCAGGCGTTGGATACTGAAACAGTCGCAGAATTACACAAATCTGGTTACTTAGGTGCAATGTATGCTGTGTTGATGTCCCTTGGTCAGTTGAACCGTTTAGTGCAGTTGACGCAAACTAGCGAAAACCCAGTAAAAGCATTACAGCTTCAAGCTGAGCCGCCTGCTACTGAAGAAGCTGCAGCCGCGCCAGAAGCAAAGCCTAAAGCGAAGAAAGCCGCTAAAAAATAATTTAGCTGAATATGAAAAGCCCGTTCCAACTTTGTTGTAACGGGCTTTTTTAGTTTTAGAGAATAAAAAAACAACCATCTCACAAGGATTTGGAAAGTTAAAACAACACTTCATACTCAGTCACAGAATAAAACTCGGTTCCCGCTTCCAATGTAGCACTTGGAAAATGTGCCTGATTAGGTGTGTCGGGGTAGAACTGGGATTCAAAACAGACTCCTTGGTGGGCATGATAAAGTGCTCCCTCTTTGCCTTTTTTATTAGCGAAGTGATTGGCTGTAAATACCTGCATGCCCGGCATAGTAGTGTAAACATTCAAGCTGATATCATTTGCAGTTGTGATTGCTTTAGCGGCAAAAGTAGCCAGTTTGGCTTGGGGATCATATGCATCTAAACATAAGTTGTGATCCAGTCCGTTACCGTAAGCAATTTGTTGATGTTTTGATGCTAAGGATTCACTTATTGGTGTCAGTGTCCTGAGGTCAAAAGGTGTGTTTTCGACCGCTGCAATCTCGCCTGTAGGTATAGCGCGATCGTCAGTGGGTGTGTAATGACTCGCTTGCAACTGAATTTGATGAGTTTCAACTGAGCCGCTGTTGTGCCCTGACAAATTAAAATAACTGTGGTTTGTAGGGTTATATAAAGTTGTTTGTTCGGCAGTAGCAAAATATTCGATTTTTAAACGGTTTTGCTCAGTTAAGGTGTATATCACTTTTACTGCTATTTCGCCTGGAAAGCCTTGATCACCATCAGGGCTAGCAAGCTGTAACATAATGGATGGGTTATCTGTATTAGACAACACTGTACTTTGCCATACTTTGCTATTAAACCCCTGGCTACCGCCATGTAAACAGTTGCCAGCTTGGTTGATATCGGTTTGAAAATTTTTATCTGCTAAGCTAAATTTCCCTTGATTAATGCGGTTTGCATATCTGCCTACTAACGCCCCTAAATAACTGTCGTCAGCTAAATAATCTTCTACTGTGTCGTACCCTAAGACTATGTCAGTCTGTGCGTTTTGGTCGTTGGGTACCAACCAGCGACGAATAATCCCACCAAGAGTAAGGATCTCAATGCTCACACCATTAAGGTTGCTTAAACAAAATTGCTCTACTACTGTGCCATCTGGCATTTTTCCAAAGATTGCTTGTGTGATCACGCTTGAAACCCCAATGTGCTTTGAATGGCACTGGCCCATCCATTCAATAACTTTTGGCGTTTTGAAGCATCCATTTCAGGTTCAAAACGGCTATCGATTTGATTCATGCTGGCCAACTCGTCAGTGGATTGGTATATCCCCAGTTGTAAGCCGGCTAAATAGGCAACCCCTAAGGCAGTGGTTTCCATAACCTTGGGACGTTCAACTGTAACATCGAGTACCCCAGCTAAAAATTGACAGACCCAGCTATTGGCTACCATTCCGCCATCTACTCTTAATTTTTGGGGGTTTACACCGTCTTCCCTCATGGCTTTAAGTAAGTCCGAGGTTTGCAAACATACTGATTCGAGTGCGGCTCTAGCAAGATGGGCACTGGTGGTTGCTCGAGTCAGACCAAATATTGCTCCTCTGGCATCAGGCGCCCAATAGGGAGTGCCTAATCCTGCAAAAGCGGGCACCAAAAATACACCATGGTCATCGGGAATACTTTTAGCCATGTCTTCTGTTTCTGAGGCACTTTCTATAATTTTTAAACCGTCTCTGAGCCATTGGACGGCTGCACCAGCGATAAATATAGAACCTTCTAAGGCATAATGTGTTTGGCCTTTAATGGTATAAGCCACAGTGGTGAGCAATTTGTTTTTAGATAGCAGTGCTTTTTCTCCGGTATTTAACAACATAAAACAACCGGTTCCATAGGTACTTTTGATATCGCCCTGATTAAAACAACATTGACCAATACTGGCTGCTTGCTGATCACCTGCTACACCCGCTATGGGGATTGAATAGTCAAATAGTTCTGCTGCTGTATGGCCAAAATCAGCCGCGCATTCTTTCACCTCTGGTAACATAGATTTAGGCACCTTAAAGATGTCGAGTAATGTCTCATCCCAAGATAATGTATGAATGTTAAACAGATTAGTACGACTGGCATTAGTGACATCAGTGGCATGGACTTTACCGCCTGTTAAGCGCCAAATCAGAAAACTATCTACAGTACCAAAAGCAAGTTCGTTGGCCTGCGCTTTTTGCCTTGCCCCTGCCACATTATCTAGAATCCAAGCGACCTTTGTTGCTGAAAAATAAGGATCGAGTAACAAACCAGTTCGTTCTTGTACCGCCGTTAAATGCCCTGCTTTCTGTAACTCTCTGCATTGCTCAGCGGTGCGCCCATCTTGCCACACTATGGCATTGTAAATTGCTTTACCGGTTTTTTTATCCCAAACCAAAGTCGTTTCTCTTTGGTTTGTGACACCTATGGCTGCAATCTTGGCGCCTTTTGCTGTGGCTTTAGCTATGGCTTGTTTACATACATTGAAGGTTGATGACCAAATATCTTCAGGATCATGTTCTACCCAGCCATCATTGGGATAATGTTGGGAAAATTCTTGCTGAGCGACAGCCACAATGCTTGAATCTGGAGCAAAAATGATGGCCCTGCTAGAAGTGGTACCTTGGTCAATAGACAGAATGCAGTTTTCTAGCGGCATAGCAGCTCCTTTGGTTAAATCAGTAATAAAATCAATTGTTTCAGATGTTTAATTAAGCACTAACATCTTTTTAACATCGGATGGCGAGTATAATATTTTTACGCCAAGAACATAACCAATTTTCTACCTAATGTTTACCGTCCAGCGGCCCCTATAAAGCTATTAAAGTGCAGCGTGAGTTATGACACTGATACTAGGTTGATTAGATCATAGTAAGGATATAAATTTCTTTTGTATCAGATCATCAAGCTTGTTATTTTAACGCTCTGTTTTTATGTCAGTAAATAAGCTTAACGTGAACTTGATTTTTCTCCTTCTCAGCCAGGTTGTTGTTTTCCCATCGCAGCATAATATTAAACTTGAAGTGCTCGGGCACACTTCTGAAGCGCCTAACTGGTCTTTTTTTGCGCCACATGAAAATGAAAACGTGGTCAATGACTATGTTAGCCAACAAATTTTAGAACGTGGTGGGGTGTTTGTAATATTACGCCAAAAAGGCAAGCGCTTGTTACGCCTGGATATTAAACCTTTTGAGGTCAAAATTGATCCTAATCGCATTTTTACCAAAAAAGGCAGACGTAATAACATTATCAAACACAATCCTAGGTTACGTACTAATACCTATGTATTTCATAGGGCTATGCGCCTTTCGGAAGCGCTTGCCAATTTCATAGTTAAAACTATGGGAGGAACAGACACATCACGTACTTGGGTGGCTATACACAACAATACCCATGGATATTTAGGAGATAATAAACAAGGGATAGGCAATATATCTATCGTGCAGTATCAGCAAAAATTGGCTGAAGGTGCCGCATTTATTAAGGCCGTGAGTCTACACAAGGGCGACGAAGATGACTTGTTTTTTGTCACCGAGCAGCAAGATTTTAATGCCATGGATCAAAATGGGTGGAATGCAGTATTACAACATCCTCAGGTTGTCACTGATCCAACCGAAGACGATGGGTCTTTATCGGTTTACGCCCAAAAGTTAGGCATTCGCTATATCAATATTGAAGCAGAGCGTGCCACAGGTAACTTTGGTGAAAATCACTTAGAAGAACAACAGCAGATGGTTGATTATGTTTTTCGTCGATTGCTGAGTAAAAATACCGATGTTAACTTAAGTAACTCTCTCGATTAATCGTTAAAGTCGGGTTAAACCATAAAGCGCCAAGTGAATATTAAAAAATGAAATCAGCCACAAATTTCTCGGATAAGACACTGAACTTTTACGACACTATTCATTAATGGGGAATTTTATTACTGTCATGTTTTTTTACAGATGTTTATTGAAAATTAAATCAATATAGACTTGTGAGTTTTATGTTGCTGAAATGTAAAAAGATTTTGCTTTTGGTATTATATTTGCTTTTTATTCTTTGAGTTAAATCGAAATAATAAGGAATAAAAATGAAAAAAACTATAGGTTCAATTTTTATTATCGCTTGCATGGTTTTGCCTTTATCTGTAAACGCCGATCCTATTTTCAGTCAAGGTTTTGAAACTGATACTGATGGCTGGTTTGATAAAGATGATAGCTGGAGCGGTAACGTTGAACGCCAACTCTCAGGCACTAGCGGCATTACTGCCTTTGAAGGCAATTATTATGCTCAATTTACACAAACCAATGATACAGGTGGTTTAACAGCAGCATTTAGTCGTCTTGGTGGCTACAATGACGTTTTCCCTGGTGACTACTCTTTGCAAACAGCGATTTATCTAGATACTTCATGGGCCAATGGATCTGGGTTTGATTTTTCGGTTGCATCAAATGATACAAGTGGCAATCATCTTCAAGATTTTATCTTTCACGTGACTAAAGATACGTCTACTGGTGAGTTATTAGTTGGCGGCAGTAATAACACTAATTTCGACCCTCGTGAGGACTTGGAATCTCTTAATAGTTTTTCAATTGCTGATAGTGGTTGGTATGTGTTTGAGCATTTATTCAGGGATGACAATGGTGTATTGGCCGTTGATTTAAATTTGAAGAATGTACTTGGAGATATCTTATTCACGGAAACAAGAACAACAGCAACTAATTTGATCCCAAGTGAAGTGGGCGGTAATCGTTATGCTTGGTTTACCAATATTGATATTGCTGAGGGTATTGCTGTAGATGGCATATCATTATCTGTTGTTGCCCAAGAAGTGAGTGAGCCTAGTATTTTTGCTATATTTTGCTTAGGTGTTTCTGGTTTGGTTTTAAGACGAAAATATACTCAGTAGTAAAATGCTTGTTAGATAGAGAAGCCAGCTTATACGCTGGCCTTTTTATTCAGGTTAAATTGGATTTAACTCCATCTTAAACATGACATAGTACTTTTAATTCTTCATTTGAGTTCCAAACATTATCTCGCCACCACATTAAAAACGACAAAGTTTGTTTTTATTAGACCCCTCCTTGTCCTCTGCTTCTTTCTTATAAAAATTGTAAAGCAATTATTTTTGCTGTTACTAAATTGCGTCAGTCAGCGGGTTTTATCTACTAATTCATACACTTCTATAAATCCAGTGGTGACAAGGCTTCGAATCCGATCAAATTGCTACTTTTAGTCCTTGACATGATAGACGGGTGGTACCTAAACTGTCCATTGTGGGTAAAAGTGGCATAAAGTGGATCTATTGGGTTAGTAATTCCCAAAAAATAACTAAAAAATAACGTCAGATTCTGTTTAGTGTTGTCTTTACTGGTTAATTTTCGATAGATAAAAATAAAAAAGGTTAGGGGAATCATGTTCCGCGGCGCTAATGCAATCAATCTAGATGTGAAAGGTCGAGTCACTATACCTACCAGGTATAGGCAGTCCTTGCTGGATGATTGTCAGGGACAGCTAGTATGTACTATCGACACACAACAACCTTGTTTGCTGCTTTACCCACTTCCTGAATGGGAAGAAATTGAACTTAAATTAAGCCGACTCTCTAGTATGAACCCACATGAACGTCGCATGCAGCGTTTGTTGTTGGGTTATGCCAATGAAGGAGAGATGGATAAAAATGGACGTTTTTTATTAGGCGCGCCTTTGCGTCAACATGCCAAGCTCGATAAACAAATTATGTTAGTTGGCCAGTTCAATAAATTTGAAATCTGGGATGCAGATATTTGGCAACAACAAATCAATTTGGATGTGGCGACTGAACAAGAAGCGAATTTTGAATTGACCGAACGATTGCAGGATTTCTCACTTTAATGGAAAACGATTTTTCACATTTATCTGTATTACTGCAAGAATCTATCGATGGTTTGGCGATTAAGCCCGATGGCATCTACATGGACGCAACTTTTGGGCGTGGCGGTCATTCTAGGCAAATATTAAAAGCTTTATCATCTAAAGGTCGTTTGATCGCCATAGATCGTGATCTTACTGCTATTGAAGCGGCGCAATCTTTCGCTGAGGATCCGCGTTTTTCGATTCATCATCGTCCTTTTTCAGAGTTGCAAGTTGTTGCTGAAGAGTTAGGTTTAATCGGAAAAATTGATGGGATCTTAATGGATCTAGGGGTGTCTTCACCGCAGCTTGATGATGCTGACCGTGGTTTTAGTTTTATGCGGAATGGACCATTAGATATGCGTATGGATACAACCAGAGGCTTAAGCGCTGCCCAGTGGTTAGCGGTTGCAGAAGAGCAAGATATCACCCAAGTTATCAAGGAGTTTGGTGAAGAGAAATTTGGTAAACGTATCGCTCACGGCATTGTGAATGCCCGTCAAATTGCGCCTATAACTGATACTGCTCAACTTGCCGAAATTATTGATTTAGCGGTGCCCGTTAAAGATAAGTTTAAACATCCTGCTACTCGCAGTTTCCAGGCTATTCGTATTTACGTAAACAGTGAACTGGACGAAATTAAAACAGGCCTAAAAGCGGCATTAAACACGTTAGCGCCAACAGGGCGTTTGGCTGTCATTAGTTTTCATTCACTAGAAGATCGCTTAGTTAAACGTTTTGTAAGGGAGCAAAGCCGAGGTTTAGACGTACCACATGGCATGCCTATAATGCAGGCTGAAATAGACGCCGCCAAAGCCATGAAACCTATTGGTAAAGCAATTAAGCCATCGGCCGACGAATTAAAAAGAAATGTGCGAGCTCGAAGCTCGGTGTTAAGAGTGGCTGAAAAGTTATGAGTGGTCACAACACCAACTTTAATCTATTCAGTTTTGTAGCTGCTGATTTAGCCCGCCATCCAGTGCGGGTTTTGTTGTTTCTAGCACTCTTAGTTAGTGCCGGTTTAGTGATACTCAGTGCACACCACAATAGGCAAATGTCCATAGCCATAGAACGCTTGATGCAAGAGAAAGATCAGCTCGATGTGGAGTGGCGTCATCTAGTACTTGAACAAAGCGCTTTGACTGAACATAACCGTATCGAAGCGTTAGTTAAAAGTGAGCTGAATATGCACCGCCCAGTACCCAGCGAAGAAGTGGTGGTACGTATAAAATGAGCCGATTAAACAGCCTTTCTAAAAACAAAAGTAGAAACAATCAAGCAAAAGTGAACAGTGCTCCGAGTTTTTTACATTGGCGCTTTGTTGTGGTGGTGGTGGCTATTTCATTGGTTTTTGTTGGTCTGGGCATTCGCGCCGCATACATTCAAGTAGTATCACCAGATTTATTGATAAAACAAGGTGACAATCGCACTTTGCGTACCCGAGTTAACCCATTGCATAGAGGACTGATTGTTGACCGTAATGGTCAGCAGTTGGCCGTGAGTGTGCCGGTTCGCGCCATTTGGGCGGATCCCAAAGCCATTGCTCAATCTGAACAAGAAGCAGAAGAAAAAGCCAAGCAAGATCCTAGTTTTGATTTACTTGCAGAGCAGCGTGAAAATAAGAAACGTTGGCAAGCTTTGGCTGAAGTATTAGGTCAAAACTTGGTTAAGCTAAAAGACAAAGTCAGTGATCCTGAAAAACGTTTTGTGTACATACAGCGCCAAGTTTCACCGGCAATGGCCGAATATGTTGAAGAATTAAAACTGGCCGGAATCTATCTACGTGATGAGTCAAGGCGGTATTATCCAAGTGGCGAAGTCTCAGCTCACGTCGTAGGCTTTACTAACGTTGACGATGCTGGCATCGAAGGCATCGAAAAATTATACAATAAATGGTTGGCTGGCTCTCAAGGCACTCGGAAAATTCGCCGTGATGGCAAAGGCCGAATGGTCGAGCTAATTGAATCTGAAGAAGGTAAACAGCCCCAAAATATTCAGTTAACAATAGATCAACGCATTCAAGCTTTGGCTTACAAGGAATTAAAACAAGCGGTTCAATATTACAAAGCAACTTCGGGGTCGGCAGTTGTGGTGGCCGTTAACACCGGGGAAATTCTGGCTCTAGTGAATAGCCCCTCTTACAATCCTAATAACCGCGCTGGCGTGTCTGCCCATCGAATTCGTAATCGCGCTGTCACTGATGCCTATGAACCTGGCTCTTCA
This sequence comes from uncultured Paraglaciecola sp., assembly GCF_963977085.1. Lineage (GTDB taxonomy): Bacteria > Pseudomonadota > Gammaproteobacteria > Enterobacterales > Alteromonadaceae > Paraglaciecola. Next base: position 248,256 of record NZ_CAXBNC010000004.1, read on the forward strand.
ATTAAACCTTTAGCGGTGTTAAGCGCATTAGAGTTTGGATCGGCAGATGTAGACACTTTAATTGATACATCTCCTGGTTGGATGCACTTAGGTGGCAACATTGTTAGGGATTCGCGCAACTATGGCGAAATTGATTTAACTGAAATTATTCGCAAGTCCAGCAATATGGGCACATCAAAGTTGGCCTTGTCGGTACCTAAAGAATTTTTGTTGGATATGTTTTACAACGTCGGTTTAATGAGTGGTAGTGGCGCTAATTTACTGGGCGAAATTAACGGCATATTTAGTGATCGTCCTCGTTGGTCTGATTTTGAATTATCGACCTTGTCATTTGGGTACGGTATTTCGGTCACCGCGTTACAGTTGGCGCGTATGTATAGCATTTTGGGTGATGGTGGTATTCGTCGCCCATTGAGTATTATCAAACCTGACACCCCGGTTGAAAGTGAGCGCGTTATCAGCGCCCAAGCTACCCAAGAAATTTTGCAGATGATGGAGACGGTCACCGAAAAAAATGGTTCTGCAGAGCAAGCTAATATACCAGGATATAGGGTTGCAGGTAAAACAGGCACGAGCCGTAAAGCCATTGCCAATGGGTATGGCGAAGAATACGTTAATATTTTTGCAGGGGTTGCCCCTGTCTCTAACCCACAATTAGCAGTGGTTATCTTAATTAATGAGCCTAAAGGTGAGCTGTATTATGCAGGGCAAACTGCAGCACCGGTTTTTGCAAAAATTATGGCCGCCAGTTTACAAATGTTGAATGTCCCTCCTGATGATAAGACAGTTTCATCAATTGCCGTTTCTTCCTCTGAAGCCAGCAGGGAGGCCGCCAATGCAGGTTGATATGGTTAGCATTAATAAGCAATTTCCTGAAGTGTTTGATCAAAGTATTCAACCTCTATTGGCGCATTTTGGTATTGACGCCCCTGACATAATGATCAGTGAGCTGGTCTTAGACAGCAGAGATGTGGCAATTCACAAAGCGTTTATCGCGCTAAGCGGACACACTTTAGATGGCCGAGATTTTATTCCTCAAGCGGTTAGTTTAGGTGCCAAAGTGATAGTGGCGCAATGTGATGATAAGAGCCAACATGGCCATGTTGAAATGCGTGAACAAAGCGTTATTGTGTCCTTTTATCAACTTGCTGAAAACCTCTCAGAGTTAGCAGGATATTTTTATCAATTCCCTGCTAATTCTATGTCAATTATTGCAGTGACTGGCACTAACGGTAAAACGTCTACTGTGCAGTTAACCAGTCAATTAGCACACTTAATGGGTGAGCAAGCGGCTTCTATTGGTACCTTAGGTGCGGGCATGTATTCATCGTCTGCCAAAATTCAAGCATTCCAAAATACAGTTAACACCACTCCTGATGCTATTAGTATACAACGATTGTTGGCCGAGTTTGTCAGCGAAGGCGCATTCCAAGTCGCATTAGAAGCTTCGTCACATGCTTTAGTACAAAACCGTATCAAAGCGGTTAAAACGGACATTGCAGTGTTTACCAATTTAAGCCGTGATCACCTTGATTATCACGGAACCATGGCCGATTACGCTTTAGCAAAACGGCTATTATTGCAGCAACCAGGGCTGGCGTATGCTGTGCTTAATGTGAATGATCCTGAACATAAAAATTGGTTAGCCAATATTCCTGAAAAAACCACTGTGGTGCTTTTTGGGCAGAATGTTAGTACATCGGATATGCCCAGTGATTATCAATATTGTGTGGCGAACAATGTGCGATACACAAATGAAGGGATCGCACTCTCGTTGCAAACCTCTTGGGGAGACTGTGAACTGCGATTATCGCTATTGGCTGATTTTAACGTTGCCAATGTGTTAGCCGCAATTTGTAGTCAATTATGTCTAGGTAAAAGCCTAAAACAGATTGCTTACATTGTTCAGAAGCTAAAACCTGTTGCCGGAAGAATGGAGCTGTATAGCCGTCAGAACCACGCCACTATTGTGGTGGATTACGCTCATACTCCAGACGCGTTAGAAAAAGCCATAGTAGCCACTAAGCAACATTGTCATGGGAAATTATTCTGTGTGTTTGGTTGTGGTGGTGATCGCGATAGAGGTAAACGTTCTTTGATGGGCGAAATTGCCGAAAGATTATCTGACAAGGTTATTTTGACAGATGACAATGTGCGCAGTGAAGTGCCAAACGACATCATTCAAGACATTTTATCTGGCTGTATCAATCCAGAACAGATCTTAGTGGAACATGATAGAAAAACGGCGATCAAGTTGGCTGTCGCGCAGGCTAAGGCAGGGGATATGATCCTAGTAGCCGGTAAAGGCCATGAAAATTATCAAATTATAGGCACAAAAACACTGGCGTACGACGAACGCCAGTTTGTAGCACTTCTTCAAAAGGGGAAAACAGTATGATCCCGGTTTCACTTTCCTGGGTTGCGGAACAAGTTAATGGGCAGTTAATAGCTCAAAATAAGCAGGATTTGGTCATCGAAGGCGTGAGCACTGATACCAGAAGTATTCTGCCTAAGGATTTGTTTTTGGCACTAAAAGGCCCTAATTTTGACGGTCACAAATTTGTTCAGCAAGCCGAAGAAAAAGGCGCCATTGCGCTGATTTTGTCTCAGGTAGTTGATACCCAGCTTCCTTATATTTTAGTTGCTGATACTACCCTAGCTTTGGGTTTGTTAGGTGCTGCGGTAAAAGCAAAAGTAGCGCCCAAAACTGTGGGTATTACTGGTAGCAGTGGTAAAACAACAGTGAAAGAAATGGTGGCGGCTATTTTATCTCGTCGTGGCAAGGTGCTGGCAACCAAAGGAAATTTTAACAATGACTTAGGCGTGCCTATGACCTTGTTAAGGCTAGAGCAACAACATGAGTTTGCTGTAATTGAAATGGGCGCTAACCATTTAGGTGAAATTGCTTACACCACCAACTTAGTTAAGCCTGATGTGGCAACTATAGTCAATGCCGCTGCCGCACACTTAGAAGGCTTTGGTAGTTTACTGGGTGTGGCCAGAGCAAAAAGTGAAATATTTAAAGGGTTATCAGAAAAAGATGGCTTAGCGATAGTTAACGCTGATAGCCAATTTGCCGACTTTTGGTTAGGAAAACTCAAGTACAACAAGGTGCAAACTTTCTCAGTTGAAAATCCAGCAGATGTGTATGCAGAAGATATCATTCTTGGTTTGGATGGCTGTGCACAATTTGATTTAGTGACCCCTAAAGGGCGCATCGCTATTACCTTATCTTTACCCGGTGCCCACAATGTAAGTAATGCCCTAGTGGCAGCGGCATTGTCTTTACAAGTTGGCGCAACTTTGCAAGACGTGCGTGAGGGACTGCGCGCTATGCCCCATGTAGCCGGTCGCTTACACGTTAAACAGCTGACTAATCAAGTGAAAATTTTGGATGATACTTATAATGCCAACGTAGGCTCTGTGCATGCTGCCATTGATTTATTATCTAGTTTTGCGGGGAGAAAAATACTGATACTTGGCGATATGGCTGAATTGGGCGAAAAAGCCCGTTATTACCATGAACAAGTAGGCGAATACGCGAAACAAAAAGGTATCGATAAACTCTATACCTTAGGTGTATTAAGTCAAAGTGCTAGTGATGTATATGGGGAACAAGGTCGTCATTTTAGTCGACTAGAGCAAATGGTGACCTTTATCAATCAACAAACCTTATCGGAAAAGTGTGACGTCAGTATTTTGGTAAAAGGTTCGCGCAGTGCACGCATGGAATTAGTGGTAAAAGCGTTGGAGGACTCCCCATTGGGAAAGCTTGAACGTTTCAGGGAGAGAATTGCATGCTGATTTGGTTAGCTGATTGGCTACAACAGTTTGATGCCGGGTTTCGAGTTTTCTCGTATTTAACTTTGCGCGCTATATTAAGCACCTTAACTGCTTTGCTTATTGCGGTGATTATTGGCCCTAAAATGATCCGCTTCTTGCAGAAAATGCAAATTGGTCAAACTATCCGTGATGATGGACCTGAATCGCATTTGGCCAAATCCGGCACACCCACTATGGGTGGTTTGCTTATTTTGGCGGCGATAGTATCCAGTGTGTTGTTATGGAGTGATTTGACCAATAGATATGTATGGGTCACCCTATTTGTTCTGGTGAGTTACGGCATTATTGGTTTTGTAGATGATTACCGTAAGGTGATCCGTAAAGATGCAAAAGGTTTAATCGCTAGGTGGAAGTATTTTTGGCAGTCTGTTATTGCCATTGCGGTCGCATTTTACTTGTATGCAAGTCAACAAAACCCAGCTGAAACTGCCTTGTTAGTTCCCTTTTTTAAAGACGTTATGCCACAAATGGGCATGTTTTTTATTGTTGTCACTTACTTTGTCATAGTAGGGACCAGCAATGCAGTCAACTTGACTGACGGACTAGACGGGCTTGCAATTGTACCTGTTGTTTTAGTGGCCGGTGCGTTTGCCATCTTTGCTTATGCAACAGGCAATATTAATTTTTCTGCTTACCTTCATATTCCCTATCTGCCACTCACCAGTGAGTTAGTTATTGTGTGTACTGCAATAGTGGGCGCTGGATTAGGGTTTTTATGGTTCAACACTTATCCGGCCCAAGTCTTTATGGGCGATGTAGGGTCTCTGGCATTAGGCGGCACTTTAGGGATCTTGGCCGTGTTGGTTCGCCAAGAGATCGTTTTATTTATTATGGGTGGTATTTTTGTTGCCGAAACATTGTCGGTTATTTTGCAGGTAGGATCATTCAAAATGCGTGGTAAACGTATTTTTAGAATGGCCCCCATTCATCATCACTACGAACTAAAAGGCTGGCCAGAACCCCGTGTAATAGTGCGTTTCTGGATCATTTCCTTGATGTTAGTGTTGGTGGGATTAGCCACCTTGAAATTGCGTTAAGGAAGAGTAACTAAAAGTGCAAAAATTGACTTTAACTAATAAAAACATAGTCGTAATAGGAATGGGCCTTACAGGCTTATCTTGTGTGCGATTTTTATTAGCTAAAGGTGCAAATGTGATTGCCATGGACAGTCGTAATGAATTGACCCTTAAATTAGATATCCCTTTGATATTAGGTGAGTTACAAGTGGCCAGGTTAATTCAGGCTGACTTGATAGTGCTAAGCCCTGGTGTCGATCTTTATACTCCTGCTATTCAAAAAGCGGTCGAAGCGGGTGTACATGTCATTGGGGATATTGAATTGTTTGCGCAGTTTAACCGCGCCCCTGTAATAGCGATTACCGGATCTAATGGCAAGTCGACTGTAACGCACTTAGTTGTAGATATGTGTAAGGCCGCAGGTAAAAAAGTGTTGATGGGGGGCAATATTGGTGTGCCAGCACTGGACTTGCTAGAGCAAGAGGCCGATCTAGTGGTACTTGAACTGTCCAGTTTTCAATTGGAAACAACCTACTCCTTGATGCCATTAGCGGCAACAGTATTAAACATTACCGAAGATCACTTAGATCGTCATGGCGATTTGAGCGCCTATCAACGCATTAAGCTGAGTATTTATCAAAGTTGTCAATTTAAGGTGTACAACAGAGACGATCCTTTGTCTTATCCAGACCGCTTAAAAGTGTCCCTAAGTTACGGCTTGTCTCCATCTAATTCGGGGTTTTCTTGGGATAATGAAAACGCTTGTATTTTATTTGATGGCAAAACATTTTTGGATAGCAAAAGTTGTTTATTGGTTGGCGCGCATAATATGTTGAATATTCAAGCCGCAGCCGCTTTGGCCAAAGTATTTGGTATTGACGATCACAGTATTCGACAAGGTGCGCAACAATTTGGTGGCTTGCCCCATAGATGTCAAACCGTATCAATGTTCAATAATGTCCGCTGGATCAATGATTCTAAAGCAACCAATGTTGGCGCGACATTGGCCGCAATTAATGGACTGGTTACAAACCTTGAAGGCAAGTTAATATTGATTGCCGGAGGCGAAGGCAAAGGTGCAGATTTTTCAGTTTTGAAAGACTGCTTAACGCAGTTTGTTGGTTTAGTTATCACCCTCGGTAAGGACGGTGACAAAATTGCTGTGTTACACAGCAACAATGTAAAAGTACAGACCATTGAAGAGGCCGTTTTGGTGGCGGCTAAACATAGCCAATCAGGTGATATTGTTTTGCTATCACCTGCTTGTGCCAGCTTAGATATGTTTGTTAGTTATCAGCAAAGAGGTGATTGTTTTGCCCAAGCTGTGCAGGAGCTAACGGCATGAGCGTTATTATGGAAAATAAAGTCAGTTCACTTAGACAATTATTTATGTCTAGGCATGACAGTGCCCAGTCACTCCCTAAGGCCGATGTTAAACCTTATGACCTTTCCTTGTTGCTTTTGGCCATCGCATTATTGTCAATCGGATTGGTTGTGGTGACTTCGGCGTCAATGCCAGTAGCAGATAGGTTATTTGGTAATCCGTTTCACTTTGCCATTCGCCATGGCATTTATATCGTGCTGGCAGTGATCGCTGCATTGGTTGTCATGCAAATACCTATGCGCTGGTGGCGCAAGAGTAACGTTTGGTTGTTGCTATTGGCCGTGGTTTTATTGATAGCTGTGCTGTTAATAGGACGTAGTGTTAACGGCAGTACGCGTTGGTTAGTCGTTGGCCCTATTACTATTCAAGCGGCAGAACCCGCCAAATTGTTTTTCTTTTGTTATTTGGCCGGATATTTAGTGCGCCGCTACGAGGAAGTGACTGAGAATCTAAAAGGCTTTATTAAGCCTTTAGTGGTGTTTTTTGCCCTTGCTTTATTACTTTTGTTACAACCTGATTTAGGCACTGTAGTGGTTATGTTATTAACCACTATTGGTTTATTGTTTCTGGCTGGGGCTAAACTATGGCAGTTTTTCAGCTTGGCCATTGCCGGTACTTTAGCCGTAGTTCTACTTATAGTGTTTGAAGAGTACCGCGTGCGACGCATCACGTCTTTCCTTGATCCTTGGGCTGACCCTTTTGGTAGCGGCTATCAATTGACACAATCATTGATGGCATATGGTCGGGGTGATGTGTTTGGTCAAGGGTTAGGCAATAGTTTACAGAAACTCGAATACTTACCTGAAGCGCATACCGATTTTATCATGGCCATTCTTGCTGAAGAGTTAGGTTTCGCTGGGGTATTGACAGTTTTGGTTATCATGTTGGTAATTGTGATGAAAGCCATGAAAATGGGTAACTTAGCCTTACGTAAGGAACGCCCCTTTGATGCTTATTTGGCTTATTCCATTGGCATTTGGTTCAGTTTGCAAACCGCAGTTAATGTAGGAGCAAGCGCAGGTATCTTGCCCACTAAAGGACTGACTTTTCCGTTATTGAGTTACGGTGGCTCTAGCATGATAGTCATGTCGATAGCGGTGGCCATTTTAGTACGTATTGATTTTGAAATGCGTGTAGACGGTATTCAAGCGATCAACAAAGCAAGTGCGGCGAGAGGTAAGAAAAGCCTTTTAGTGAGAAAAGCCAAACAAAAAGTCAATTCTGTTATTGAAGAGGTTATTGACGACCTGCCAGTCGCGTCAGCTAAAAGCGCAAAAACTGGAGGCCTCCATGACTAAACGTTTACTTGTTATGGCAGGTGGCACTGGGGGGCACGTTTTCCCTGGTTTAGCTGTTGCTGCTGAATTGGCTGCGCAAAACTGGCAAGTCCAGTGGATGGGAACGGCAGGGCGTATGGAAGCTCAGATTGTACCGCAAGCGGGTTATCCTATCAGTTTTATTGACGTAGTGGGCGTGCGCAAAAATGGAGTGCTTACTTTGTTAATGGCGCCATTTAAAATTATTAAAGCCATTGTCCAAGCTCATAAGGTCATTCAACAATTTAAGCCAGATGTTGTGATTGGTATGGGGGGCTTTGCTAGTGGCCCTGGTGGTGTGGCGGCTTGGTTAAATGGTTTGCCTCTGATTTTACATGAGCAAAATGCTGTACCTGGACTGACCAACAAGTTGTTATCGCGTATCGCTAAAAAAGTGTTAACCGGATTCGATAATACCTTTCCAGCGCAAAAGCTAAAACAAACCACTAAATTTACTTGGGTGGGCAACCCAGTGCGCCGCGAGTTTGCAGAAATTGCCGATAGAAGTAGCGTTAAGCTACCTCTTAATTTACTAGTTATTGGCGGCAGTTTAGGCGCCCAAGTGTTAAATGAAACCTTACCTCTGGCACTGGTGAATATTAACCAAGTCAAGGTGCGTCATCAAACCGGGGCAGGGCATTTAGATACAGTGAAACAGGCCTACATTCAGCAAAACATGGATCCGGATTGTTATCAGATTACTGAGTTTATCGATGATATCCCCGCTGCTTATGCTTGGTCAGACTTAGTGATTTGCCGCGCAGGGGCGTTAACTGTGGCTGAAGTCGCAGCTGCAGGTGTCGCTGCGATATTTGTGCCTTTGCCCTACGCAGTAGATGATCATCAAACAAAAAATGCACAAACTTTGGTTGCGACGCAGGCTGCACATTTATTACCCCAAAGTGAGCTGACAGCACAAAGTTTGCACGAATTATTGCAGGACTATGTGTTGTCACCAGAAAAATTAATTGAGATGGGTAAACGAGCTAAACGTTTTGCCCGCTTAGATGCCGCTAAAGAAGTTGCGCATTGTTGTATTGAATTAAGTGAGCGAGCAGCATGAAGAAAGATACTCCAGCCCATTACCACGTGCCAGAAATGCGTAGAATCAAACATATTCATTTTGTGGGTATCGGTGGTGCAGGTATGGGTGGCATTGCCGAAGTATTGCTTAACGAAGGTTATGCAATATCCGGTTCGGATCGTCAAGCCAATGGTATGACAGAGAGGTTGCAAAACTTGGGAGCAACCATCTATTTTGGTCATCTTGCCAGTAATATTGAGTTGGCCAATGTAGTAGTGGTATCTAGCGCAATTGACCTGAGTAATCCAGAAATCAGTGCCGCCAATGAAAAGCGTATTCCAGTAATACGTCGCGCCGAAATGTTAGCGGAGTTGATGCGTTTTCGACATGGCATTGCTATAGCAGGTACCCATGGGAAAACCACTACTACTAGTCTTATTTCGACTATTTTTGCTGAGGCAAAGCTTGATCCAACTTTTGTAATTGGTGGGCTACTTAATAGTGCAGGCACAAATGCCAGACTAGGTGATAGTCAATATTTGATTGCTGAGGCGGATGAAAGCGATGCGTCTTTTGTACACCTCCAACCTATGGTGTCTGTGGTAACAAATATTGAAGCCGATCATATGGAAACCTACCAAGGTGATTTCCAAAAGATGCAAGATACCTATATCGATTTTTTGCACAATTTGCCGTTTTATGGTTTGGCTGTTCTATGTATCGATGATCCTGTGATTCAAAAACTGCTACCACGAATAGGGCGTCAATACCTGACTTATGGAGTGTCTGAAAACGCCGATGTGCGCGCAGTGAATATTCAATTAGGCTTTAATCAAAGCTCTTTTGATGTGTTGCGGGCAAACTTACCGCCACTGGCAATAACCGTCAATATTCCAGGGCAACATAACGTTTTGAATTCTTTGGCGGCCATTGCTGTGGCAACTGATGAAGGACTAGAAGATCAATATATTGTGAAAGCTTTAGCAGGATTTTCAGGTATAGGTCGGCGCTTCGAATTTTTAGGGGATTACGCAACCTCTAAAGGCCAAGCTATTTTAATCGATGACTATGGTCATCATCCGACAGAAGTCGCCGCCACTATTGCTGTTGCAAGAAATAACTGGCCAGATAGGCGTTTAGTTATGGCCTATCAACCCCACAGATACACGCGAACGCGAGATCTATACGAAGACTTTGTCAAAGTGTTGTCTCAAGTCGATGTGTTGTTGTTACTTGAAGTTTACTCTGCCGGTGAAGAAGCCATTGATGGTGCAGACAGTCGTTCGTTGTGCCGTTCAATTCGTCAGCGAGGACAACTCGAACCAATTTATGTCTCTGACATAACTGAACTGCCTAAATTGTTGGCGGAAAGTCTTAACGATCAAGACATTGTTTTGACTCAAGGTGCTGGCAATATTGGTCAAATAGCCAAGTTTTTACAGGCAAGCAAATTAGAACCAACAGTATTAAGTAAAGGATTAAAGTCGTGAGTGAGCAGCAGTTAACCTCTCCTATTCTTACTGCCAATAATTACGGAAAGGTCGCGGTAATGTTTGGTGGTACCTCTGCTGAACGAGAGGTGTCTTTGAATTCGGGTAAAGCAGTATTGCGCGGGTTGCTCGAATTGGGTATCGATGCCCATGCTTTTGATCCAGCAGAGCGTCCATTAACCGAGTTGTTGCTCGAAAAATTTCAGCGTGTTGTCATTATGTTACATGGCCGCGGCGGTGAAGATGGCTCCCTGCAGGGGGCGCTACAACAGCTTAATTTACCTTATTCTGGATCAGGTGTGTTGGGCTCGGCATTATGCATGGATAAAATTCGCAGCAAACAAGTGTGGCAGAGTTTAGGGCTACCCACTGCCAATTATAAAATAGCTGATAAAAGATGCTTTGATGCAGGATCGTGCGGGGCTATAATGGCCAACTTGGGGAATGAGGTCATGGTCAAACCTGCGCAGGAGGGGTCCAGCATAGGTATGGCTAAAGTGAGTAGTGCACTACAACTAGAAACTGCCATACAAGACGCATTTAAATATGATGATAAAGTCTTGATAGAGCAGTTCGTTCATGGTTCTGAATATACTGTCAGCATACTGAATGGCAAAGCGTTGCCCTCTATCAGTATGACTACTCCCCGCGTTTTTTATGATTATGCTGCAAAATATCAAGCAGACAGCACTGTGTATAGCTGTCCTAGTGGTCTGCCTGATGATGTCGAAAAGCAACTCGGCGAACTAGCCTTGGAAGCATTTGATGCCTTGGCCGGCTCAGGCTGGGGACGTATTGATTTTATGCAAGATAAGTTAGGTCGCTTTTATTTATTAGAGGCGAATACTGTACCTGGTATGACTGAGAAAAGTTTAGTGCCACTGGCGGCAAAACAATCAGGAATGAGCTTCGAAGAATTGTCTTTAGCTGTACTTAAAACAACGGAGATTGCTAGGTGACTGAATTGCCAGCATTAGATAGTCCCCGCAAAGGCGCTCATTTTTATATGGGGCTGGGGTTTTTTATCTGTTTGTTGGTGTTGTTGGTGTTTGGATTACTTAAGTTGAATGCGTTTTTAGAAGATGAACAACAAGCGCCAGTACAAGATATTGTCATTTCTGGAGACAGAGTCTTTATTGATGACAAAAAAATACAAAAGTTGATTAAAAAAACACAGCCAGGCAGTTTTTTTGAGTTAGATGTCAATCAAACTCATCAAACCGTTGAAGCGATGCCTTGGGTATACCGCGCCTCAGTTCGCAAACGTTGGCCTAATGGTTTAGAGATTTTTGTGGTTGAGCAGCAACCAGCGGCAATCTGGAACGGTGATATGTTGCTTAATCAATTTGGTGATGCATTTGATGCACAAATTAGTAGTGCAGATTTGAACGCTAAAATAACCTTGCCTAACTTGTACGGGCCAGGCGGAAGTGAACAAACTGCCTTGCAAGGCTACCGTAATATGCAATCGTTATTGGAAACCTCGAATTTGTATATTGTAGAAATGTTTTTAAGTGAACGTTTTGCTTGGAATGTACAGTTAAACAATGGCATCAAGTTGAATTTAGGACGCACTGAGTTTATTGACAGATTGCAGCGATTTGTGGATTTATTACCACTTATTTCGCAACAAGAAAGGCAAGTGGATTATGTCGATTTACGTTATGACACAGGTTTAGCCGTTGGTTGGAAAGCCTTGGATAAAGCAGCATAAATTAAACCAGCATAATAACTGGATAAGAAGAGTTTAAATTAACGTGAGTGTGGTGAATGTGATGAGTGACAGAGTTGAGCAATATGTCTAAGGGTACAGAAAGAAAGCTAATTGTTGGCTTAGACATAGGCACCAGCAATGTGAAAGCCGTAGTGGGTGAGTTGTTACATGACAACTCCATAAGCATTGTGGGTGTAGGCAGCCATTCGTCAAAAGGCATGGATAAGGGAGGCGTGAACGACCTTAATCTAGTGGTGCAATCAGTTAAACGTGCAGTGCACGAAATGGAACTCATGGCTGACTGCAGCGTATCATCAGTGTTTATGTCCATTTCAGGACGTCACGTAAAATGTCAAAACGAAAGTGGCATGGTGCCGATTAATAATCAGGAAGTGACCCAAGAAGACGTAGACAATGTGGTTCACGCGGCTCGTTCTGTGCCTATTGCGGCTGAGCGTCGTTTGTTACACGTATTGCCACAAGAATTTACCATAGATGTGCAAGAAGGTATTAAAAATCCAATTGGTATGTCAGGCGTCAGAATGGAAGCGCAAGCACATATTATTACTTGTGCTGATGACATGGCCAAAAATTTAGTCAAATGTGTGGAGCGCTGTGAATTAACCGCAGACCAACTGATTTTTTCAGCCTTGGCCTCTAGTTACGCAGTATTAACGGATGATGAAAAAGAATTAGGTGTATGTGTGGTGGATATAGGTGGGGGTACCATCGATATGGTGATCTACACAGATGGCGCTATTCGCCATACGGCCGTCATCCCAGCAGCAGGCAATCAAATTACCAGTGATATTGCCAAGATATTCCGTACACCTATAAGCCATGCTGAAGAGATTAAAATTAAACATGCTTGTGCCTTAAAAGACATGGTCAGCATGGAAGAAAATATTGAAGTCCATAGTGTTGGGGGCAGGCCATCTAGAGCCATGTCTAGACATACATTGGCAGAGGTAATTGAACCTCGATATCAAGAATTGTTTGAACTGGTACATGATGAAATTCGAGCCAGTGGATTAGAAGAACAAATTGCCGCAGGCATAGTATTAACTGGCGGTACGGCAAAAATGGAAGGGGCAGTTGAATTTGCTGAAGAAATTTTCCAAATGCCAGTTCGTGTTGGTGAACCTTTGGGAATGAAAGGTTTGTCTGAATATGTCGAAGATGCAAAATTTGCGACTGCGGTAGGTTTACTGCAATACGGAAAAGAACATGTCATTAGTCAACTTGCCATGAAAAGCAAAACAAGTGACGGAATGTGGCAACGAATTCAAAGTTGGTTCAAGGGTGAGTTTTAAGAGATGATCTTTAAACAGACTTCTTGATCGATAAAAAAATGAGCAGCGGACAAGGACGAATATCCGACTGCTTTTATGTAAAAACCGGAGAGTAAAAATGTTTGAGTTAATGGATAGTCATAGCGAAGAAGCAGTAATTAAGGTTATTGGCGTTGGCGGCGGCGGTGGAAATGCTATTGAGCACATGGTAGCGCAGAATATTGAAGGCGTAGAATTTATCGCCATTAATACGGATGCGCAAGTGTTACGTAGTTCATCTGCAAACGTCACCTTGCAAATTGGATCTGGGGTTACTAAAGGTTTAGGTGCAGGTGCTAATCCAAATATTGGTCGTCAGGCTGCAGAAGAAGATAGAGAAACCATACGGCAGAGCCTTGAAGGTGCTGATATGGTATTTATCACCGCCGGAATGGGTGGTGGTACAGGTACAGGTGCGGCACCAGAAGTGGCCAAAGTAGCCAAAGAATTAGGCATTTTGACAGTAGCTGTTGTGACTAAACCTTTTCCATTTGAAGGCAGAAAACGTACAGACTTTGCTGATCAAGGAATTGAAGAGTTATCTAAATATGTTGATTCATTGATCACTATACCCAATGAAAAGTTACTCAAAGTCATGGGCAAAGGTACACCTTTATTGCAAGCATTCAGTGCGGCTAACGATATTTTAAGTGGTGCGGTACAAGGCATCGCAGAACTGATTACCCGTCCAGGTTTGATCAACGTGGATTTCGCCGATGTCAGAACCGTTATGTCTGAAATGGGTACCGCAATGATGGGCCATGGTAGTGCGTCTGGTGAAGACCGTGCAGAAGAAGCCTCAGAAAGTGCCATTGCGTGTCCATTATTGGAAGATATCGATTTATCTGGCGCAAGAGGTATTTTGGTGAATATTACTGCAGGTCCAGACTTCTCAATTGATGAGTTTGAAACTGTGGGTAATGCGGTTAAAGCTTTTGCTTCTGAAAACGCTACTGTTGTAGTGGGTACTGTTATCGATATGGAAATGAGCGACGAACTACGAGTAACTGTGGTCGCAACAGGTATTGGCGCTGAAAGAAAACCAGACATTTCTTTAGTGTCCAACAGAGCCAATAAAGTGGTTGCAGATGCTCATGAGTTTAAACTGCAAGCGAATGGATCAAATGTGATGCCTAGCGCTAATGTTATGCCTGAATCTGCAAAATCGGTAGTCAATGAAGAAAAAGCTGAGCAAGGTAATGATTTGGAATATTTAGATATCCCGGCATTTTTGCGCAAACAAGCTGACTAGTAATTAAAGTGAATTATTTAGTTAAAACTCTGTCTGATTCGTTGGCTAGTATAGCCAGCACGTTGAATATGACAGTATTTTGACAAAAGTAAGTATTTTTAGTACTATGCGTGCCGCTTTTTATTCTATTAAGCTATCGATGAGCTGAAAGGTTATGATTAAACAACGCACTATCAAACAATCTGTGCAAGAGACTGGGATCGGTCTGCATAAAGGTGACAAGGTCACTATGACTCTCCGGCCAGCGCCTGCGAATACTGGAATCGTATTTCGCCGCGTTGATCTTGAGCCTTATGCTGATATTCCCGCTCGCGCAGAAGCTGTGGGCGATACTATGTTATGTACATGTATCAGTAACGCCGCGGGTGCGAAAATTTCTACTGTTGAACATTTAGCCTCTGCTTTGGCAGGGTTAGGTATAGACAATATAATTGTAGAAGTGGACAGTGATGAGTTACCTATCATGGATGGTAGCGCTAGTCCGTTTATCTTTTTGCTACAATCAGCCGGCATTGAAGAAATTAATGCACCAAAACAGTTTATAAAAATCACTAAAGCTATCAAAGTAGAAGACGGTGATAAATGGGCCGAGTTTCGTCCTTATGATGGATTTAGAGTTGATTTTAGAATTGATTTTGAACATCCAGTGATCAGTCAAACCCGTCAACATATGGTGTTAGACTTTGACTCTTCGTCTTATGTCGATGAAGTCAGTCGTGCGCGTACATTTGGATTTATGAAAGATCTTGAATATATGAATTCACACAACTTGGCTTTGGGTGGCAGCATGGAAAATGCCGTTGCCCTAGACGAGTATCGAGTACTTAATCCTGAAGGTTTACGCTACCCTGATGAATTTTTAAAGCACAAAATACTGGATGCTATTGGTGACTTATATCTGTGTGGTCATAGTATTATTGGTGAATTAGTGGCTTATAAAACAGGCCATGGATTGAACAACAAACTACTCAATGCCTTATTGCAAAATAAAGAGTGTTGGGAATTTGTTGGTTATAACACCCCAGAAGAGATGCCTATCAGTTTTGCATCAGCATTATTGACAAACTAAACATTTGTTTTTTTGTTTCATTTGACTAGTTGACAATAGCCTAGCCGAATAACATATTTATATAGTTATCAATAATATTCCGGTCAACTGTATGTTATTGTGCTTGGAAGAGTATCAGATACCTGTACATAGTAGCTGCAATGTTGATTCTTTACTGATAAAAGGTATTCCGAGTGGATAGCCAGTTGGTATAGATAATTAACTGTATGTTGTAATTGGTATAACTTGAAATGCTGTTAGTTTATGGCTTGGTGAATTAAACTCAAAAATATATTGAGTCCATGTTGAAAGGCAGTCAATAGTAATGAAATTAACGTTACTCTTTAAAAGTAATAAAGCACGTTTTGTGCTGAACATCGATAAACCCAAATTGCTTTTAGCTTTATTGGTCGTTAGTGGCGTTTTCTTTGTTTCTAGTCGCTCTACCCATTCTCCAGAAGAAAATATTGCAAGGATCCAGCATGCAAAAGCTGGCCTAGAACAACAGGCTAATGAAGTTAATCTGCTCAAGTCTTCTACTGAGCAACGTTTGACAGGTGTGATGCTCAAGCTTGCGGACATGCAAAGCCAAATCCAACGTTTAGATGTTTTAGGTTCAAGATTAGTTGAAAGAGCAAAACTTAACCCTGACGAGTTTAGTTTCAATCAAATGCCTAGTATGGGCGGTCCTTTGGACGGTAGCCCCGTAGACATTCAAGTACAAGACGAGCTGTTGACGGAAATGACGGGCATGCTTGAAAACATCCAAAATAAAACCCAAGAACTGGCAGCCCTTGAATCTATCATGCTCAGTCACCATATAGAGCAAGAGAGGAGATTAGAGGGCAAACCTATTTCATCTGGTTGGTTGTCTTCCTATTATGGCATCCGTAAAGACCCTTTTAGTGGCTTGCCAGCCATGCACAAAGGACTTGATTTCGCCGGTAAAGAAGGTGAGCCAGTGTTGGCTACGGGAGCGGGTATTATTACTTGGTCTGGTTCTCGTTACGGTTATGGCAATTTAGTTGAAATCGATCATGGTGACGGCCTAGTAACACGCTACGGGCACAATAAAGAACTTAATGTTAAGATTGGCGATGTAGTGACTAAAGGGCAAAGCATTGCTGTTATGGGAAACACAGGTCGCTCTACGGGAGCACATGTGCATTATGAAGTGATACGCAAAGGTAAGCAGCAGGATCCATTACCTTACGTCTATCGCAAAAGTTCCTAGTTCATAACTAGGGCTCAAAATCATTATCAACAATCGGCTCTATGAGCCGATTGTTTTATTTTAGTATAGGGTTTGTGCATAAGTTGTTCGCAACTGGTGCTCAATTTAATTTATAAATCTTTTAGATTGGAAGCTGTAAATAGATGTTTTCTAGTATCTTCACCAAAATATTCGGCAGTCGAAACGACCGGACAATAAAAAAGTTAAGCAAGTCTGTTGACCTTATTAATCAACTAGAAACAGAATTCGAAGCCTTAACTGACGAACAGCTTAAAGACAAAACTAGCGAATTCAAACAACGTTTAGAAAAAGACGAAACCACAGACGACATTATGGTTGAAGCCTTTGCGGTAGTCCGTGAAGCGAGTAAACGTGTGTATGGTATGCGTCATTTTGATGTGCAAATGCTGGGTGGCCAAGTATTACACCAAGGTGAAATAGCCGAAATGCGTACGGGTGAAGGTAAAACATTAACTTCTACCTTACCTACCTATCTTAATGCAATATCAGGTAAGGGCGTGCATGTTATTACCGTTAATGACTATCTAGCGAGTCGAGATGCTGATTGGAGTCGACCACTGTTTGAATTTTTAGGTTTAACAGTAGGCTGTAATATTCCTGGTATGAACCATCAGCAAAAGAAAGCAGCTTATGCGGCTGATATTACTTACGGAACCAACAACGAATTTGGTTTCGACTATTTACGGGACAACATGGCATTTAGCCCTGGTGATCGTGTTCAAAAAGCACTGCATTTTGCCGTGATTGATGAAGTTGACTCGATTCTTATCGATGAAGCCCGTACGCCTCTTATTATTTCTGGGCAGGCCGAAGATAGTTCTGAGTTGTATCGCAAAATAAATGTCATTATCCCTGAGCTTACTAAGCAAGAAAAAGAAGATGAAGAAGGTGTCACAGGTGACGGACACTACACTATTGATGAGAAAGGCAAACAAATACATTTGACTGAAAATGGTCAAATTTTTGTAGAGCAAATTTTACAACGTGAAGGTATTTTAGCCGCAGAAGAGTCATTGTTTGCTGCAGCGAATATTTCATTGTTACATCACGTTAATGCCGCATTGCGGGCACACAAACTGTTTTCCAGAGATGTAGATTACATCGTTAAAGATAACGAAATTGTGATTGTTGACGAGCATACTGGGCGTACTATGGAAGGGCGTCGTTGGTCTGAAGGTTTGCACCAAGCAGTAGAAGCCAAAGAAGGCGTACGCATTCAAAATGAAAACCAAACGTTAGCCTCTATCACTTTCCAGAATTATTTCCGTTTATACGAAAAGCTATCAGGTATGACGGGTACAGCCGATACCGAAGCCTTTGAATTTCAAAGTATATATGGTTTAGATACGGTAGTTATCCCAACTAACAAGCCAATGGTACGTAAAGACAAAGCGGATTTGATTTTCCTTACTGCTGAGGAAAAATACGAAGCCATAGTCGAAGACATCAAAGATTGTGTGAAACGCGGTCAACCAGCCTTAGTGGGTACAGTATCAATAGAAAACTCAGAATTGATTTCGGGTATTTTGAAAAAAGCAAAAATCCCACATAAAGTACTTAACGCTAAGTTTCATGAACAAGAAGCAGATATTGTTTCACAAGCAGGTAAACCTGGCGCTATTACAATCGCCACTAATATGGCGGGTCGTGGTACCGATATCGTTTTAGGTGGTAATTGGCAGGCTGAGATTGAAAAAATTCATGATCCCAAGCCAAGTAAAGTAGAAAAAATAAAGGAAGAGTGGAAAATTGCCCATGATGCGGTTTTGGCCTCAGGTGGTTTACACATTATAGGCACAGAGCGCCATGAATCACGCCGTATCGATAACCAGCTGCGTGGCCGTTCAGGACGTCAGGGGGATGCCGGTTCTTCACGTTTTTACTTGTCACTTGATGATGCCTTGATGCGTATCTTTGCGTCTGAAAAGATGGGCAATATGATGAAACGATTGGGAATGGAACGTGGTGAAGCAATCGAGCACCCTTGGGTAACCCGCGCTATCGAAAACGCCCAGCGTAAAGTTGAAGGCCGTAACTTCGACATGCGTAAACAATTGCTTGAATATGACGATGTAGCCAACGATCAACGTAAAGTGATTTATGAGCAACGTAATGAATTATTAGACGAAGGCGAAATCAGCGAAACCATTGAAGTCATTCGCGAAGATGTAGTCAACGGTATTCTAGATCAATATATTCCTCCACAATCCTTAGAGGAAATGTGGGATATAGCTGGCTTAGAAGAGCGTTTCAAAGCTGAGTTTTTAACTGAAATGCCAGTACAAAAGTGGCTAGATGAAGACGATAAACTATATGAAGAAAAACTCCGTGAACGTGTTTTAGCTGAGGTAAACGCAGCATATAAAGCCAAAGAAGAGATTGTTGGTCCAGAGGTCATTAGGCAATTTGAAAAAGCGGTGATGCTTCAAAATCTAGACAGCCATTGGAAAGAACATTTAGCTGCTATGGATCATTTGCGCCAAGGTATTCATTTACGTGGTTATGCACAGAAAAATCCTAAGCAAGAATACAAACGTGAGTCTTTTGAGTTGTTTTCTGAAATGTTAGAAGCCCTCAAAGTGGAAGTGGTGACTATTTTAAGTAAAGTGCAGGTTAAAGCTCAAGAAGACGTTGAAGCGGTAGAAGAGCAAAGACGTCAAGCGGATGAAACACCAAAGAAATTTGAACACGAATCAGCCAGCGAACCTGAGCCCACTAAGACGGGGATTCGTCAGGGACCAAAAGTTGGCCGAAATGATCCATGCCCTTGTGGTTCAGGCAAAAAGTATAAGCAGTGTCATGGCAAATTAAGTTAATTTAACCTAATAATTTCCATTAAAAGTCGGGCTCATGTCCGACTTTTTTGTTTAAAATGGTTGTGGTTAGTTGATAAGAGAACCCCGAATGAAAATAGTCGAAGTCGCTGTAGGTGTGATTAAAACAGGAAATAAGATTTATATAAGCAAGCGCTCAGATGCTTTACATCAAGGTGGCAAATGGGAGTTCCCTGGTGGTAAACGTGAAGTGAACGAAACCATCGAGCAAGCGCTGGTTAGAGAATTATCTGAAGAAATAGGTATACAGGTTACTCAGCAAAGCCCATTTATGCTGATCGAGCACGATTATGGTGACAAAAAAGTACGTTTAGATGTGCGACTAGTGGAGGGTTTTGAAGGTGAGGCTAGTCACCAAGAAGGACAACTAAGCCAATGGGTAGAGATTAATGAGTTAACTCAGTTTACTTTTCCAGATGCAAATAAAGTGATTATCGATAAGCTTACTAAATTAGCGACTAGTGATTAATAAACCTAAAACGAGCCAGTAGGGCTCACTTTAGGTTTATGGCTATTTTCTACGAAAAGAGCAGATAATCTACTTCTGCAAAACCCAATTAATGACAAACTATTCAATGATTTTTTTGATTGCCTGTTCTACTTCTTGATAGTCAGAGGATTCCACAAAACCAATTGAAAATGTTTCGGTGGTGTTTAGGTATTTATTTTTGTCACTACGGCCAAAGCCTAATACTGTCATATAGGGTCTACTCACGTAGTTGTCAGGATAGTTATCATCTTGATGGTGGAGTAAATAAATCATTCGAGAGGTTTTGTTATCACCAAATGCAAACCATTCAGGGGCAGGTAAGTCACCGATAAAGCTTTCTTTAATGGGATGAGCCTTGTCATCAACTGACGCATACCAAAAATCACCGTCATCCATTTCGCCCCCAGGGACACCTTCATATTGCACCCAATAATGGTAGTCTTGACTGATTTTTGTCATAGTGAAATCGCATCTATCAGGGTAGAAGTCCCACTGTCCTTGCCATTTTCCATTGCCTGAAGTAAACATTATTTGCACATGCTGGCCAGTTTCAATTGAAACATAGGCGCTAGAATTGTCAGTGCCTGAATTCATTGCGTGGAAATAATTGCCGTCCTGTTTATGTATCGCATTAGGGAAACCTCTATATTCACCTTTCCAACCCGATCCTTTAGTATCATTAAAGCCAATCCAATCGACTCCCTCTGAGTCGAGCATGCTGGACAGGCCACCGCCCTCTTTCTCAAGATAAAATGTGGCATTGGAAATTTTAATGACATAAGCCGAGACTCCACCTGCTGACGCATCAATACCATGGCTTAAGATGACTTGGTCAGGTTCAGATAATATGTTGCAAGCTACGCTCAAGCTAACAAAACTCCAAACAAGGAGGTGTCTAATTATTTTGCTAAACATTTTATTTATCCATAACAAAAGGGACAGCACGTCACTGTCCCAAAGTTTTTAAAACTACATTAGCCAAATGACGCTAAGGTTTGGCGCTTCTTTTAAGCAAAAAACCAACTGTTAATATCGCTAATGCGCACAGTACAAATACCATTCGCCCCCACATAGGGTTAGGGATCAACATCATGGCGAATACACCACTACCCATAAAAATAACCATAGAGCCTAATTTGTGACGCTGTTGTTTGTCATATTCATCTTGCTCAAAATCAGCAACGACAGCTTTGTCTAGATCATCAAAGAAACGATCAGTTTCCTGTCTATGTTGGTCATCATCTTCTTTATAGAAAAATGTTGTTGAACAAAAGAATCCAGCGGTTATCACTAAGTGTGCTGCAATGGTGATTATTAAATTGATATCTATATATTCGCGGCGCGTGAATTCTTGTTGTAATCCAATATAATCTGCAAACACATCAGGGGTAAATATATTGGCAGTAAACCAAGATACAAAAAGGCCAATGGCAACAGTCACCCAAGACGCCCACTGCGGTGTTTTTCTTATGAATAAGCCAAAAATCAAGGGGATAAGTAAAGGCATTTGAATCATGACCGACATGTTCATCATTAGTTCGAACAGGCTCAATTCTTTTAACGATTTAAAAAACAGTGCCACCACTATCACTAAAATACCACTAACGAAACTAACAATACGGCTGACTTTAAGCAGGTGTTTATCATCTACGCTTTTATTCTTTTTAAGCAGCATAGGTTGATAAAGACTTCTGACAAAAATCCCAGCGTTTTTATTTAACGCAGAATCCATAGAGGACATAGTGGCGGCAAACAAACCTGCCAATAGTAAGCCTACTGTGCCCACCGGCATGGCATTACGAGTAAATACCAAATACACCGCATCGGCCGCTTTATTACCTAGTTCGGGGTAAGCCGCTGCAGCATCTGGGTATAATGTGGCAGCTGCCCATGGTGGAATAAACCAAATAATACTGCCAAAGCCCATTAATACCATGGCAAGTAACGACGCTTTTCGAGCATTGGCTGAATCTTTGGCATTCAAAAACCGGAAGGAGTCGTGCATGTTCATGATAGTGATCATTTGTTTGGCTAAAAAGAACACAAAAGAGGCCACTAAAATTACGCCATAATTCATGTCGGGACCTAACACAAAATCTGTTGGAAAGTTATTCACTAACTCAATAGGTCCACCAACCATAACAAGGGCAACAATGGCACAAGCTATTGAAATAACCGCCACAATTAGGGTTTGCACAAAGTCTGAGGCAACCACCCCCCACGCCCCTGATAGTACTGATACAAATACAACAGTGAGTCCAGTCACTATGATAGTGAGAGTAATATCTGCTTCAAAAACGGCACTGGCAAACACACCTAAGGCATTAAGCCATACACCGGCGTTAATAAAGCTGAAAACAATCAGGGCCCATGAAAAGAATGTTTCGTTCTGACTACCAAAGCGTCGTTTGATGCCTTCTGTGGGTGTATCAATACGCATTTGCCTGAAGCGTGCAGAGAAATACAGCCAACCACAAAAATACGCAAAGGTGTTGGCAAAAAAGACCAAGGTAATGGCGAAACCGTCAGTAAATGCTTTACCTGCCGCTCCGGTGAAAGTCCAAGCAGAAAACTGTGCCATAAATGCCGTAGAGCCCACCATCCACCACAACATTCGACCGCCGCCACGGAAGTAGTCGCTGGTAGAATTTTTCGCCATATTTTTAAAGGCAAAACCAATACCGATAATCAGTAAAAAATAACCTGCAATGACTAAATATTCATAAAACATGGGTAACCCTTTTATTGCAGATGACTAACGTCAACCCAATTGTCATTTTTACGAATAAGATCAATAAGTTGTTGGTACTGAGCGCCTTCTTTAAAGGTTTGATAAGGGGCTACTTCCTCCCCTTTAATATCACTGATTAATTCTTTAATAAGATTACGCCAGTTTCTTTCTGTATCGCCTTCAACATTTGGAATATTTTTGGCAATATCTTCAGGTAGCGGAACTTCGACCCACTGATTATTTTCATCGTACATATAGAGCGGTCCGCTGGCATAGTGCCCTTTGATATATATGGCGCTCTTACTACCATAGATGACTATATGATCTTCATTAAAACGTGGATGCAATCCACCGTGTTTAAACATCACAGATACGGGTTTTTGAGCCATTGGACTTTCTAGTTGTGCTAATACTGTATAGGACCATTCCACATTTGATTCGCCCCATTTTAGAGTCGGGTCATCAATATTGTCAGGAATAAAATCACGTCGTGTTTTAAAGTTATGGATACCCTTGACTATAGGTGCTCGACCTAAGTCATCACGTACTTCGCCCATAATAGATAAGATCTTTTCACCTATGATTGAGGTAACAATTGATAACTTATGGGTGAAGTTGTTGTTTAAACGCCCGCCACCATCTTCTTTTCTATGGGACCAGCCAAAAGGAATATTTCGTTCTAGGTTGAAGTGCGATATGTATTCCACTTCTAACGGCTCACCAATAGCACCTGCAGCCACTAATCTCTTGGCGTGGATCACTTCAGGCATATACCTAAAACTGGAAGCAAAGGCGGTTTTCACTTTCTTTTCAACGGCTAGTTCATACAGCTTCTTAGCCGTTTCACCACTTTGGGTTAGGGGTTTGTCACTAAACACATGGCAACCAAATTCTATTGCTTGGCGTATGGGTTCTTCATGGACGCCACCGGGAGTGCCAATTGACACTACGTCTGGTCTACAATCAATCAAGGCTTGTTTCCAGTCAGTTCCGGCATAGGGAATATCTAACTCTTTTGCAACTTGCTGCACGACACTTGCTGTTCTGCCCACTATGCCAACAACCTCAGCACCCATATCTCTGAATGCTGCTGTGTGTCCCTGACCGGCGAATCCGGTACCTTGTACTAATACTCGTATCTTTTTATTCATTGTATTTTTCCTGATTTATCACAAACCAAATTAATCATAAAAATTATGTGCTTACCAATTCCATACTGTGCCATCTTCCAAACGGCTGACTGGCAAGTAAGAACGCTTATAGGGGTATTCTTTTGCTACTTCTTCATCAAATTCAATTCCTAGGCCTGGGGCATCACTCAGATAAGCCATACCCTCTTTCACTTCAGCAGCATGCTTAAAAATACGCTTTGAATGGTCATTACCAAAACCAACAAATTCTTGAATACCAAAGTTAGGGGCCCAAAGGTTTAAATGCATGTGCGCAGCAAAACAAATTGGGGATAGGTCGGGGGCACCATGAGGGGCCGTTTTGACATTATAAATACTCGCAAAATCAGCAATGCGTCGCAGCGCCGTTATGCCCCCAGCGTGAGTGGCCGCGACTCTGATGTAATCGATGAGTTGGTTTTGAATCAGCTCTTTGCAGTCCCATATGGTGTTATAGGTCTCACCTATAGCGAGGGGGGTAGTAGTATGCTGACGTATCACTTTATAACTGTCTTGGTTTTCTGCAATAGAAGCATCTTCTAAAAATAATAAGTTGTAGGGCTCTAATAATTTGCCCAATCTCGCAGACTCAATAGGTGTTAAACGACTGTGCACATCGTGTAATAGATGTACATTGTTACCAAAGCGTTCTCGTGCCTTTTGAAAAAGTGCTACCACCATGTTGAAATATTTTTGTGTGGACCATTCTTCTTCAGGTGGTAAAGGTCGACTCCCCTGAAGTTCAAAATAATCGGCTTTGTCGCCCAATACACCGTATGTCACGTTTAGACCCGGTACTGCGCACTGCAATCGAATCGCCTTAAAGCCTTGTTTTATATGATTTTCAGTTTGATCTAGGGTGTCATCAATGGTTTCACCACTGGCATGGGCGTATAAAGTCACAGCGCGCCTACTTTTGCCGCCTAACAATTGATAAACAGGCATGCCTGCTGCTTTGCCTTTAATATCCCACAAGGCCATATCAATCGCAGCAATAGCTGCCATGTTAACTGCTCCTTTGCGCCAATAAACGCCTCTGTAGAGGTATTGCCAAATATCTTCAATGTCGTGAGCATTACGACCAATAAGGCATGGCGCAACGTGCTCTTCTAGGTAAGTGACTACCGCCATTTCACGTCCATTGAGGGTGGCATCTCCGAAGCCATAGATACCTGAGTCTGTTGTCACTTTTACGGTGACAAAGTTTCTGCCAGGGCTACAAACAAACACTTTAATTTCTGTAATTTTCACCTAATGCTCTCTCTTTGAGTCTTAACAATACCGGTTTACTAAACCGGTTTAGTTGATTAAGTTAGCATACTCTTGCAGAATGTCAATATTCAGGAATTTAGATTTTTTACAGAAGTATAACCATGGCAAAAGTAAAATTAGTGGATGTGGCTGAGTTAGCGGGTGTTTCGAAAAGCACCGCATCTCAATACATTAATGGCCGTTTTGATTATATGTCAAAGGACACACAGGAGCGTATTAGAGCGGCGATTAAAGAACTAGACTATGTTCCCAATCCAATTGCCAGAAACTTAAAGGCAGAGAAAACCAAAACCATAGGTGTCATTGTAAGAGACATTACCGGTTTTGATACCAGTCATACTATTCGTGGAGTCGATGATTTTTGCAAAACCTGTGGTTATAACGCGCTAATTTACAATACAGATTTTGATGCAGAGACTGAAGCCAAATCCCTCGAAGCTTTGTATCAACTGCGTGTAGACGGCATTATTATTGTTTCGTCAGGGGGAAATAATAAACTGATATCCGAATATATAAACAAGGGCATGCCTATTGTTCATTTTCAGTTAGAGCATGATGGCAATGAAAAAAATCTTATTCTATCAGATTATCGTCAAGCCGCATTCGACGCTACTGAGTACTTGATCAAATTAGGGCATAAGAAAATATGTTTTGTCACTCAAGATTTTAAAAATGTGAAATCCAGAAATGAACGCTACCTTGGTTATTTATCCGCCCTCAAAAAACATCATATATTATTGGATGAAAATTTAATTCAGTATTGGCATCGAGAAACAGGATTTGAGCATTCACCGAAAAGTATCATTGAATCGAGCGCCGCCCCTACTGCCTTCTTTACCCAACATTTAGCCATCACCACTGAGCTTCTGACGCATTTAAATCAAGAAAAAATATCCATACCCGATGATGTTTCATTCATTGGTTTCGACGAAATCCCCATGGCTGAGTTTTTCAAAGTGCCCATTACAGTAGTCAAGCAACAGTCCTATGTTATTGGAAAAGAAGCGACTAAATTATTGTTAGAGAATATTAATGATAAAAATAAACAGCCTCAAAAAATAATGATCCCTTGCTCTATTACTGAAAGACAGTCTTGTAGAAAGGTTTTTTAATTCCAAAGTATATCTTTCCCTAATATTAGCTTAGTCAATTATTGACAGCTAATAATGGCAAAGGTTACCATATGTAAATAACTAAATCGGTTTAGTTACAAAATTATAATGCTTTCTAATTGGCCTTATTAGTTGGTAATTTTCTGCACAACCTAACTTCCGGTAACAACTACAATGAATAACATTAAGACATTTTTTAAATCCCTGCTTCCGGGAATATTTTTATTTGGGTTTACTGTGGGTACAGGCAGTGTGACGGCCATGGCAAAAGCAGGCGCAGATTATGGTATGTCGTTGTTATGGACCATATTTATTTCCTGCGCTATTACCTATTTCTTGATCCAACTATTTGGAAAATTTACCCTAGTCACTGGGCAAACTGCACTGCAATCTTTTAAGAAAAATATTCATCCGGCTGTCGGCCTATTTTTTATCGTGGCCTTGACGACACAAATATGCGGAAGTGTTATAGGTGTGATGGGAATTTTGGCAGATGTATGTTTTGAGTGGTCGAAAAACTTTATTGAAGGCGGTATCGCGCCTCTCTATTTCGCGGTATTTTTTATCGCTTTTGTTTATATTATTTTTCTAATTGGTAAAACCGAAGTTTTTGAAAAAGTATTAGCTTTTTTTGTCGCCATCATGGCCTTATGTTTTTTGATCAATTTCTTCATTTTGATGCCTCCTGCAATTGAGATTTTAAAGGGAATGGTACCTAATGTGCCAGACACTGGACCTGATAAAAGTTCATTTTTGGTGATCGCTTCAATGGTGGGAACCACAATTTTTTCTGGATTATTTATTTTGCGTACCATTCTAGTAAAAGAAGCAGGATGGACATTAGCCGACCTAAAAACCCAAAATAGAGACGCACTGTTTTCAGCATTTTTGATGTTTATTGTCAGCACTTCGATAATGGCAGCGGCTGCGGGATCTTTGTTTGTACAAGGGATAAGTTTGGTTAATGTGACCCAGATGATTTATCTACTAGAGCCTTTAGCGGGATCCGCTGCAGTGGCTATTTTTACTATTGGCTTAATTGCAGCGGGGGTGTCTTCACAGTTTCCAAACGTCGCATTGCTGCCTTGGTTACTGGATGATTTTCATGAACGTAAACCTAATCTTAAAAGACCAAGCTACAGAGTGATGGCTTTAGTTATATCCTCATTGGGTTTAATTGTGCCTATTTTTAATGCTAAGCCTATTGCGGTTATGGTGGGCTCTCAGGCGTTTGGCGCCTTAGTGTTGCCAGCGACTGTTATTTGTATCGCCTATATAGGCAATAAAAAAGGCTTAATGGGAGAACATAAATTTTCAACAATAATAAACTTTATATTAGCGCTGATTTTTGTGTTTGCTTTAGTCATGAGTTACATGAGCTTTAATGGCATTCTCGCTACTCTGCAATCCCTTTAATAATACTGTAAAAGGCCAAACAATTGGCTGGCTATTTCACTAATTATCACCGCTAGAAGTAATGGAAATAAAACGATGAATCAAATAATGAAGTTCAGCTCCAATCGTGTTTGGCGAACCTATCAAGGTGGCAAGTTGCTCGATACCATTGAAGGTAAAGAGGTGCCTCAAGATTCAAGTTTTCCCGAAGATTGGATTGGCTCAACAGTAGAGGCTCGTAATGTGGGTCGTGAACATGTGTCGGAAGGTTTGGCTATGGTTGAGAATGACGCAGGGCAGTCAGTACCTTTTCGTGATTTATTACAGCAAAATCAAGCATATTTTTTAGGAAAAGTGGGCGACACTATGCGTTCGTTGGACGACATTCCACTGGTTAAATATTTAGACAGTTCTACACGTTTACATTTTCAAGCTCATCCAACCCGAGAGTTTGCACAAGAGCGCCTAGGTATGCCTAGAGGCAAGACCGAAGCTTATGTGATCCTAGAAACACGGGAAGAGGTGAGTGATCCCTATATTTATGCAGGGTTTCAACGCTCACCTAGTCGTGAACAATTAAAAGAATGGATAGAAACCCAAGATATTGCATCCATAGAAAAATGTTTCGATCGTATACCAGTTAAACCTGGCGATGTGTTTCTACTGCCAGGTGGGCGCCCACACGCTTTGGGTGAGGGTATATTGATGCTTGAAATCATGGAGCCTTCGGACCTAGCAGTAAGATTTGAATTTGAACGTTGTGGATATGTGATCCCCGAGCAAGCTAGATTTATGGGAAGAGATATCGAAACCGCTTTAGACGTATTTAATTTTGATCCTATTCCCCCTGAAGAAATAGATGCAGAATTTCGATGTGAACCTAAAATCCTGACTAATGATGCCCATGGCAACTGTCTTGAAGAATTGATAGGTGCCGACAAAACCGCTTGTTTCACTGTAAAGCGAGCAGCGGTTAATGGGAGTTTTGAGCGTAAAGAAAAGGCCTTTTTTTATGGCATTGTGACGGCTGGGTCTGGGACATTTAATACTGCAGATGAAGTCACACAACTCAAACCTTGGGATCGCTTTTTCTGTCCTGCAGGGATTGAGGAATTTGAGTATCAATCGGATTCGGGGATGTCTATTTTAGAATGTTATCCTGGCAACAGTTGATCAAGGACTAAAGCTCCTACTTCAAAAAGACTTTGGTACCCTTAAAAGTCATTGGTGTTACTAAGTGTCAATGACCACTTTAACGTCCCGAACTTGGATAATCCCACTTAATTTCGACGTAGGCTAAGTTAAATGATTCAGAGCGACTATTTGCGGTGTTATTATAAGTCCATTTAATTTCTTCATAATTAAGCGTTATTTCTTCTACTGGTAAAGGATCTGAAGTGGTTCCGCTCTGAGTGATTTTGGTACCAGTTAATGAATACACACACCATTGATGATTATGGGTTGTACTTGCCTTGCCGATTAATTTAACCTCTATGAGCCTAGCACCAGTCGTTGCTAACTTGCGAAATAGCGATGTCTTCGAGTTGACTGGCCTAATTAAGGTTAGTTTGCCTCTTCCGCCTGCTCCAAATCTTGTTGAACCAGGCATAGAGGCACTAGAACCACCAACACTATAGCTTGAAACATATACCTTCGTTAATTTGGGTTTGTAGAAGGAAGGACTCTTATCTGCAGTCTTGTATTTCAATAATTCATACATGGTGCCTCCGTAGATAGTCAAACAGTTTAGTGACCTAAGAATAAGCACAATTAGCTAATTGGCATTGAGTATTAACACCTAATTTTTGGAAGATTATTACTCAATTTTTAAATGACTTGCTGCCCAGCTTTCAGGCTCACTTAGTGTGGAATGTTAACCGGGCAACAGTTGATCGAATACTGAATATTGCCCGGCTCTGAATCAGATAGATTGGGAACTAGTTACACAGGCTTTATTTTATGTTTTTACAAGACAACCTTTCAATCAAGGTACAAGGAAGCATAATTTTTTGCGGCGGCGCCCCCTTGTCATTAATATTATCAAGTAATAACTTGGTGGCTTCTCGACCTATTTCATAAGGGTTTTGGGTGATAACTGTGATAGGCACTTTAAAAAATTCGGCCATAGGAATATCGTCAAAACCTAATAATGAAACATCGTCGGGTATCGAAATATTTTCTTTATTTAAGGCGGTTAATAATTCAGTGGTAATCGCCAGGTGTTGTGTAAAAAAAGCGCTGGGTGGATTAGGCGTTTCAAGAATACTTATGGGGGAGTGTGCAAAGCCTGATTCACGATCCCAATATTGAATTAATTGTTCATCAATAGAAATTTGATGTTTATTCAAGGCATCGATGTAACCGAGATAACGGTCTTTTCTCGATTTAACACTTTCAAAATCTTGCGTCACAAAACAAATACGCCGATGTCCTAAATTAATTAGATATTCAGTACCTTCAAAAGCGGATTTTCGATAATCAGACACAATGATATTTTTTTCTTTACCATCGTGCTCAAGTTGAAAATGCACTATTGGCAGACCGTTATTACTATACTTTTCAATTAGGTCTGTATTTTTACCAGATGAAGCAATAATAATTCCATCGACCCGTAATTGGTACAGTGCTTCTAAGGATCTTGCTTCGATATCAGTATCAACATCAGTGTTATATATTAAGAGGTTGTATTCGCTTGTTTTACAATAGTCGTCAATTCCTCTAATGGTACGGCTTGTATAGAAGCCTGTAATGTCTCTAACAATGACACCTATGGTTTTGGTTTTATCCATTTTCAGGCTACGAGCGATAGGATTAGGGACGTAATCTAATTCACTCACAGCTAGTCTTACACGTTCTTTTGTCTTTGCAGACATGTAGTCAAAGCGGCCATTTAAATATTGAGACACGGTGCTTTTTGAAACGCCGGCTAGCTCAGCCACATCACTTAACTTTATTTTTGCCATGGTTATATTTCTGTGAAAGGTATAAATACTTGAATATTGACATTCTGCAGTAGTATGCTAACTTAATCAACTAAATCGATTTAGTAAATCGTTTTAGTGTCGCGCTATATTGATTGTCTTGGCACTCTAACATGAGGTGAAAAAGTGCAAATTTCCAATATTGAGTACCTAGTCATAATTGGCTACCTAATTTTGATTATTGTTGTTGGCTTTGTTTTTAAGAAATTCTCTTCGAATACGGATGACTATTTTAAGGGAGGCTGTAAAGGCACTTGGTGGCTTGTGGGAAGCAGCGCTTTCATGAGTGCATTTAGTGCGTGGACCTTTACTGGTGCGGCGGGTATTGCTTATGAGTCTGGCTTTTCGGCGATGTTTATTTTTTTTGGTAACGTGCTTGGCTTCTTTGTGAACTTTCTCTTTATGGGGCCATGGCTGCGCCAGATGAGAGTGACCACATTCCCTGAAGCAATTGCCGCTCGCTTCGGCGAAACCACTCGTGATTTCTACGCCTATTATGAAGTACCCATTCGTATTTTATATTCAGCAATGGCACTTTACGGCTTGGGTATCTTTTGTGCTGCGGTGTTTGGATACGATATCAATTATGTGATTGTAGTCTGCGGCATAGTGGTACTCCTTTATTCTGCCACCGGTGGTCGTTGGGCTGTAATGGCGACTGATTTTTTGCAAGGCCTTATCTTGGTACCACTAACATTATTAGTCGCTTGGCTCTGTTTGGATGCACTAGGTGGTATCGATAATTTATTTGTAAAAATTGAGGATCAAGGTTTAACCGAAGAGTACAGCATGATCAATTCTGCCACTCTCTTTGGCGGTGCTTATACATGGGGCTGGGCCAGCGCCATGATGGCTAAACAATTTATAGTCTTCAATTCTATGAATGCAGCGCCCCGTTACTTTTCTGTCAAAGACGGACGAGAAGCCCGCAAAGCAGCTTTGCTTTGTTCTGTGTTAATGCTGCTGGGTAGTTTTATTTGGTTCTTACCTCCTATAACTGCGCGACTTTTATACCCTGAATTGGTAATGGCCTTCGACATAGCAAAGCCGGCTGAGGCGAGTTATGCGGTTGCCAGTATCAGCCTGTTACCTGTTGGTTTGGTAGGATTGATAGTGGTTGCCATTCTTGCTGCGACTATGAGCTCAATGGATACCGGTCTTAATACTAATGTGGCCATTCTAATCAAAGACATCTATCCCAAGATTGCCCGAAAGTTACAGTGGAAATCTAAGGGGGAATCAGAATTATTGAACTATGGACGTATTTTAACTTGGATGATGGGATGCCTGATTGTGTTATTGGCGCTTTATTTTGCACAACAAGATGGCTCGGGGATATTTGAGATCATGTTGCAAGTGGGGACGCTATTATCTATGCCCATCACAATCCCACTGCTATTAGGCATGTTTATAAGGCAAACACCTTGGTGGGCCGCACTGCTTTCAATTGCCTGTGCCCTGGTTTTTTCAAGCCTAGCCTATTTTGAGGTCCCTTTGGTCAATCTTGGGTTTTCCCAAGCATTCAGCGACGCCTTTGAATGGAATTTCCAACAGCAATTTTTCGGTGTCTTAGGTACTGGCACATTTGGGTTTTTAGTGTCGACAATTTTTGCACCCAAGCGAAACTCAGCACATCGTCAAATGGTAGATAAGTTCTTTACCAAGATGAAAACACCGATCGATTTTGAAAAAGAAATTGGTGAAGGCAATGACCTGAGTCAACTCACCGCTATTGGGCGTTTTGGCGTAGCGGTGGCAGGATTTGTGGCCTTGATGCTGATTATTCCCAATCCACTTGAAGGCAGAATTGTCATTTTAGTGCTCGCTTTGACTATAGGTGCAATCAGCCTATTAATGCTCAAAGCAGGCAAGCAACCCCTTGCTGTAGCTAAAGCTGCTGCGCATCGAGCTGAATGATTGAGGCGATTGAATTGAATACCGGCTCCATATCTATTTCTATCATTTTTGAATACTGGAATTAACAATGAATTATTTACTAATAAACGACCAACTTGATGTGTTCAAAGCACAGCTGAATACGATGCGAAAGGAACACTTGACCCGGCTAATTGAGCAATGCCGTTTGTATGAGGGAGAGGTGTTATCAAAAGAGCACCCCCACACCAGTATTACCTATATGGGCATGGCTGCGGCCAACTTGAGTTTGGCGTATCTGTTAACCGAGCAGGATTATTATCTTCAAGAAGCCAAACGTTGGATTTTTACAGCGGTTGATTATGATGTGTGGGGATTCGGATTTCTGGTAGATGTGGATCTCAGTGCATCCTGGCTCTTATATGGTTTGGGATTATCCTATGATTGGTTGAAAGATCACCTGACAGATGAAGAACGTACTAAGTTTCTGAATAAGTTAATTCTTCAAGGAAACAAAATCTTTGATTATGGGCAGGAAAACCTAGGACATTGTTGGTCGACTAATTATTGGCAAAATCATAACTGGATTAATTACTCGGGTTTGTTAACAACTGCCTATGCTATACGCTCTGAACATCAAGGCGCACAAGTTTGGATAGATGAAATCAAAGACAATTTTGAAAAAGTGTTTGAATATCTACCTGAAGATGGCTCTAACTATGAAGGAACCGGTTATTGGCGCTATGCGATTAACTTTTTTCTTTCTGCGGCTGATTATATTCGTCAAGATGGCGGGCCAAACTACTTTGAAGCTGGATTCTTAAAAAATTCATTTGATTACCGTATTTATCAGTGTGCGCCCAATTGGGAAGAAAACATTAACTTTGCCGATGTACATGATAGAAGAAGCTCTCATTCTATCTCTGCTTATTACAAAATAGCCTCTGAATATAACAATGGTCAGGCGCAATGGTTAGGAGAATTAGTGCGTAATAAGTGCTTATTCAGGGAAGCCTACCAAAGTAAAATTTTCCCAGGAATTTTACCTGAAGCCTTTTTGGAAATGATTTGGTTTAATCCTGAGATAGAGTCACAGTCACCTGAAAACCTACCATTAACTAAATATTTTCCTGATTTAGGCTTAGTGGTCATGCGCTCAAGTTGGGACACCGACGCCACTCATCTTTCGTTTAAATCGAGTCCTCCAGGTGGTCATAAACAATGGAAACTTAGTTGGGAACTCGATAAGAAAAATGCCTGGAAAACTCGTAGTTTGACTCACTACCATGTTGATTTTAATCATTTTATATTGATACATAATGATGCGTCTTTAGCTATAGATGAAGGCTACAATCGAACCTCTAAAGCAGAAATTCATAACTTGATTACTGTTGATGGTACAGGCTGCGTGGGTGAGAAAATATGGGACGAAGGGGATTTGAGCGATCCTGAATTGTTCGATTTAAATTGTAAAGGCATACATAACGTATGGCGAGATGTGCCAGAAAGTGCAATCGCCCAAGTCGAAGCTTTTTCTAACGAAAATGGTTATACCTATGTGGTGGGCGAATCAAGCCAAATGTATTACCCAGAAATGCAAATGACCCGTAATGCCCGGCATATTATTAATAGTGAATGTGGTTATTTTATATTCTTAGATGAGTTGGAAAGCCATCTTGAACATACCTATACCTGGCGCATGCACTCTGAAAGGTATGCCAATCAAGTGAACAAAGACCAGTTTGAAATTGTCAACGGTAAGGGTGCACTTAATGTGTTCACTGTGTTTCCAGAAGCGCGGTCTACAAAAGTTGATGAAACGCTGGTGGAAGAGATAATGACACCGCAACGTCCAGATGACATTCGTCGTATAAGTTTGAAGACATTACTGATTGAAAACCCAGTAAAAAGTAACAACAGCTATTTTCTTAACGTTCTGCAACCTAAAGACGCACTTCCAGAAAATAAGAGTAACGATATTTCAATACAAGCAATCAATGAAGGTAATTGTATTGGGGTTGAAATTACCTCCCAAAAATACGTTGAAACGTTTCTTTTTTCTAGTGAAAACACTATATCTTTTGGCGACATTCAATCCCAATCAAAATGGGTTTCGGTACTAAAAGACAAGGCGGGTAAAGTCGTCAAAACAACCAGTTATGAAGGTGTGGCTTAGTTACTGATAACATGTCAGCTGTGTTGCAAATAGGCACTGCAATCACAGATGATTAATAGGAAAATATTAACATGTTAGAAAAATTTAGTTTAGAAGGAAACGTGGCCTTGGTTACCGGCTGCAAACGTGGAATTGGTAAAGCTATTGCTGTGGGGCTTGCAGAAGCTGGCGCTGACATCATTGGTGTTTCCGCTAATTTGGAGTTACAAGGCTCAGAAGTTGAAAAAGAAGTCAGTGCATTGGGCCAACGATTTAAAGGTTACCAGTGTGACTTTTCTGACCGCAATGCCTTGTATTCCTTCATCAAAGAAGTCAAAGCAGACTTTTCGAAAATTGATATTTTAGTGAATAATGCTGGCACTATATTACGGGCACCTGCTGCTGAGCACGGCGATGAACTTTGGGATAAGGTTATTGATGTTAACTTAAATGCCCAATTCATTCTTAGTCGTGAAATTGGCAAAGATATGATTGCCCGTGGTGCTGGTAAAATTATTTTCACAGCCTCTTTGTTAACCTTTCAAGGTGGCGTAACCGTGCCTGGTTATGCCGCCAGCAAAGGAGCGATTGGGCAATTGGTTATGGCGTTGTCAAACGAATGGGCCGGTAAAGGTGTGAATGTTAATGCTATTGCACCCGGATATATCAATACTGACAACACCGAAGCCTTGCGAAATGACCCTGAGCGGTCTGCTGCCATTTTAGCGCGCATACCCCAAGGTCGTTGGGGTGATCCTGAAGACTTTAAAGGCCCTGCTGTATTTTTGGCTTCTGAAGCAGCGAGTTATGTAAACGGTACTGTGTTATTGGTCGATGGTGGGTGGATGGGGAGATAGTTATATTTGCCTGCAATGATTAACACAGTGTAGGGGGCGTTTTAAAATAAAGGGTCTTTCTTGATAATTTCCAATACCTATATTCGTAAGAATTTGGCGCTGGCATGGCCATTGGCTCTTAATGCCTTGTTAGTTCAGTCTATGTTAATGATAGATACACTTTTGGTTGCTCCCCTTGGGGAGCTGCCGGTTGCTGCTATGGGGATAGCAACCACAATAGTGGCATTTGTGTTGGGTCTTGAAATTGCGATTGGTAATGGCATTCAATTGTTAGTAGGTAGAGCATTTGGATCCAACAGCCAAGCCAACCTTGCGATCGCCTATTGGTCTGGGCTAGTAATTAATATATCAACTTCATTGATTTTTCTATTTATTCTGGCTTTTTGGGGTTCTGAACTGGTTGCCGCTATTACTGATGATAGTGAGTTAGCGCAGTTAGCCGAAACTTACATATCCATTACCAAATATATTGTGCTGTTAACCGCTTACACTCAGGTCTGTACCGCGTTTTGTAATGGTCGAGGTCATTCCAAAGTGCCTCTAAAAGGTTTTATGATTGAGCTGCCTGTTAATGCATTACTCAGTTATTTGTTGATCAATGGATTTGCTGAATTTCAGGGACTTGGGGTTGAAGGAGCTGCTTGGGGGAGTTTGATTGCGGTATTTTTAAGAGCTGTATTCCTTTATCTCGCCTTGAAGAGCGACGATAAAGTGGATCTCACTTACCCGTCAAATAGAAGGTTTTGGAAAGAAATTGGGCCTCAATACGCTGAAATATACCCCATAGCGGCTAATTTTTTCCTTCTCTCCATTGGGGCGACTGTCTATCAGTTATTGTTTGCGCAACTGGAGTTATTTTCATTTGTTGCCATCACCTTGATCTTTCCATGGGTGCGTGCGGGCACACAATTTCCTAATGCGTGGGCTCAAGCCTCGGCAATTAGTATCAGTCAGGCACTAGGCCAAAAGGAAACAGGGGATCTTAAATCATTTATTAGTAGTTGCACCCAAGTGGGCATGACATTGTCAGTCATTATTGCCGGTCTTTTTTTTATACTCAGTCAATGTATTGAATTTGTCTATCCAGATATTGAAGCAGACACTCTTACAGCATTAATGATCATTGCTCCACTTTACATCGTTTTACCCATTATCCGAGCCTATAACACAGTCGCTGGTAACATTCTGCGAGCACTTGGTAATAGTAATCTTGTACTGAAAATTCATTTTGTGACCCAATGGGTCATAGCACTGCCCATCTGTGCACTACTGATCCTACAATTTGAAGTATCGATTTTTTGGGCATTCGCAATGATACCAATAGAAGAATTACTCAAAACTATCCCTTTCAATCGATATAAACAACTCTATATAAGACGTCTTGGGACAAAATAGTGGTGGCACAAGGATGATTTTTTGTTTTATACGTATTGGTATAAATAGATTATATTGGTAAATTTGTTCCCAGCTAAAATCTGGATCTGTAGCTGTATTATTGGGATTTAAGCTACCCAATAAAAGTTAAATTCGCTTGTAAAATGAACTAAAAAGCCCCTAAAAAAGAGGCTTAATAATCGATACAATCATCTATAAATAATGTCTATCTTTGTTACCGGAAAAACCTCAAGTCTTGTGTCTAAGCATCGCAACGGTAACAATTCAAAAATTATAATTTAAGAAAATAATCGTAGATTTCTGGCACATTACCGTTCCCCATGCCTGCATCAACAGCTGCCTGAAGGTGAGCCGAGGTGCCCTCGGCGATTTTAGCTGTAGTGCCTAAATCTTTGACCATCTCAAGGAAATAACCTAAATCTTTGTTGGCATTATTGATAGAGAAGCCCAAGTCACTCACACCATCAACCGCGTAGTTTTTACAGAAACCCATAAATGGTGAATTAGACGGGCCAGTCGACATAATATCGAAAAGTTGTTGGCGATCTACACCAGCGCGTTCTGCAACTGCAAAAGCCTGAGACATAGCAGTCACAGTGGTCATGCCGATGAAGTTGTTGATGAGTTTAGTTGTATGTCCCGCACCTAACGCGCCAAGATAGAAGACATTTTCACCTTGCATATCAAGAATAGGTTTAACTTTATCGAAGGTAGTTTGGTCGCCAGAAGCCATGATGTTAAGAAGACCATCTTTAGCATGAGCTGGGGTGCGTCCAAGGGCAGCATCGATCATACCAGCACCTTTGTTAGCCAAGTCAGCACCAATTTTACGCGTTGACGCTGGTATTGATGTACCAAAATCAATCAATACTGCACCTTCTTTGATGCCGGCTAATATGCCATCGTCAGCATAAACTAACTTTTCAACCACATTAGAAGTTGTTAAGCAAAGCATAACAATGTCACATGCAGCTGCTAGTTCGGCAGGAGAGGTTGCCTCAGTAGCACCGCGAGCAACTACAGCCGCAACTGCATCCTTATTAAGGTCCATTACAATGGGTTCAAAGCCCTTCTTTTGAAGGTTTTCAACCATGTTACTGCCCATAAGGCCAAGGCCAATGAAGCCAATGGTAGGTTTTGTCATAAATAATTCCTATTTATAGTGATTTTAGTTTGCTGTTCGTTATGTGCTTTGGTTTATCACCGACACAACGGAGTATTTCCAATTTGTTTAGAGACTAATAGATGTTCTGTTTTATTGACGTAACAAATGCCTACCCAATTAAAATAACCCTATCGGCACGCCGCATATTAGCTACCCACGGCATAAAACCGGAGGTAGCTGTTTAGCGTTCTAATATTGGGTATTTCACTTTATTTTTTTAGGTTTTAGAAGCGGTAGCTGGCACCAAGTGTAATACGGCGTTCTGTCAAACCTTGGTAACAAAGCAAGCCTCCTTCATTCACACAGGATTGGGTAATATCAGATTCGGTGAGGTTGACACCTTCAATTCCAAGATTCAATTGCTCATTCACATCATAACTAACGCTGGCATTAAGTTGACCTCTATCCTCTTGAACAACTGGGAATCCCCATGGGAAGCTAGTGGTACTACCAAAATCTTCTGAGCGATACGCTTCACGCCAGGTATAACGTGCACGAGCTGAGAGACCATATTTTTCATAGTAAAGTGTAAAGTTATAAGCATTTTCAGACAAATCAGTCAGTCCCTGTACACGAGTGACATTGATATCTTCGATGCCTGTTGTTAAAGCAAATATATCATTAGCGCGACTAGTCGCGGTATCGAATGCCTCGCCACCAGAGAACTCTTGTTTCGTATAGTTAACAATTGCACCAAACCCAGATGCCCAACCCAAGTCATCTTCAAAGCCTGAAAGGTCATATTGAACCGCTATTTCAATCCCCTTTTGAGTGGTTTCCCCTGAATCATTGATAGTTGTGGAGAAAGGAACACATACCCCCACTCCAGTATCCGGTCCAAATACATTGATATCTGCAATCGGGTTAAAGATTCCACCACCCTCACATGGATCGGTTACGTCACGATATCCCGTTTCTGAATCTTCAAAGGGGTCTTCTTGTTGAGTCACATGTAGGTCGCTACGTTTTTTATGGAAAATACCGACACTCAACACACTCGCTTCAGCAAAATACCACTCAGCAGAGAGATCAAATGAAGTCACTTCTTCAGGTACCAAATTGGGATTACCTATGGCAACAGCAGGGTTTGGGCTAGTAGAAAATGTAAATGAGGTTGACAGGTCATCAAAATCAGGGCGGCGGATGTCTTTGCCCCAACCAGCCCGTACCACCAAATCGTCACTTATGTCTGCAACTAAATTTAAGCGTGGTAACAAGAAATCATAACTACCAGTTGTGGTTACCTGCGACACCAAGTCATTGCCATCAGCATCTGTGGTTGTGGAATTACCAATTGAATTCACTTCGGTTTCTAAATAGCGCAGTCCAAAGTTGCCACGGAATATACCCTGTTCAAAGTTGGCTTGGGCATAAAGGGCATTTGTCTCTTCTGAAATATCAAAGAAGCCGTCGGAACTTGATGTTGGTGCGTCGATGGCTACAGAACCCCCAATGGTCTCAATAGCCGCCTGTATGATAGCCAAAGCACCATCTGGATCAGAAGCGACCAGTTCTGGGTTAAGCTGAAGATAATCGCGCACATATAGTTCTCTGCCATCCGCTTCATTGAAGTTAGTCGGTCCAGGTACAAGCAGTTCGGCGAAGAGGTCACCAGATGGGCTATCAGACATATTTCTTAAACCAACGCTGTTGGTCACTGTATCTTGTATACTGGTTGTTTTACTGTAGCGATATCCAAAATCGACCGAAGTCACAAAAGTATCTAAGTAATAATTAAAATCCATACGAAAGGCGTCTTCACTGTTTTCGGCTGAACTATTACCTATGGCGACATCACGTAACACCACGTTTGCGGGATCAAGTAATTGCGCACTGGTTGGTGCATTTGCTTCACCCGAGGCGATACCAAAAGCCATTGCACCACCAGTTAAGTCGTACTCAAAAGGCGTACCATTTTCATTTGAATCGTTAGATGTCACGTTTGGATTGATAAAGTTAAGGGTAGTGTTAAAGCTAGGCGTTGTTGTATCGGAACTTGACGATGACGCTTCTACTTTTACTTTAAGGTTATTACCTTGCCACTCGCCACCAATTCTGAATATTTCGCTTTTTGTTAGGCGTGAATTTGTATCACCTGAAAAACGTAGGTTTGGATCGGCATCACCATCTTCAACTGGAATAACCCCCCTTACCGCTGCTTGGATACTGCCGAGATCTTGACCATCTATAGTACCAAAATTAACGGTTTCAAATTCAGTTGGAATCGAAACATTTATCAAATCACTTACGCCCGATGCTTGAATCCTTGAACTTTCTTCTCGGCGTTCCTGATCGTTGATGATGGCATCAAAATAGAACTTAGTATTGTCGTTCGGAGCCCACTCAAATGAAGAGGCTATATTGATGGTTTCAGATTCATAGTTATCGTAATCTTGGACAAAAAATTGTATAGGTAAAAAATGGAATGATTGGGCACTGGCTGCTCCGCTATCTGATGCAACGGAGTTATCTCGATCCGTTCTAGGGCGAAATGCCGTCGCTTCCTGCTCAGCGTAACTGGCACTTATTACTACCCCAAATCTACCTGAATCGGTATCCCAGTTATCGCCATAGGTACCCGATAATCTAGGCTGTAAACCTCCGTCAGTCGAAAGGCTACTATTTTCGCCTTGTACTCTCAGTGTGGCTAAGGTTTCGCCTAGTTGCAGGGGACGAATCGTTCTTAAATTGATGGTTCCACCCACTGAACCTTCAATGGTTTTTGCTTCAGGTGCCTTAATGACTTCTACTGCAGCGATAATACCAGCCGACACATCTTCAAAATTAATTCCGCTGCGACCAGTACCAGAACCTACAGTAGAAACTCCATTAATTTCTGTTCGGTTTGCGTTAGTACCACGGATTTGTACCCCGGTGCCTACACCGGCCGTTCTAGTAATTTGGATCCCAGTTACATTCTCAAGTACTTCAGCTAGGTTTTGGTCTGGTAGCTTACCAATATCTGTAGCTTGTATGACTTCGATAAGGTTAGTTGATTCGCGTTTTTCAAAAAGTGCACTAGAAAGTGCACTACGTATGCCACTTACTTGGATAACCTCGAGCTCTTCATTGGCTGGATTTTCTTGTGCCGAAATTGTTGGGGCTGACAATATCGCAACTATAGCCGCACTGGAAATTGTTGTATTTGATCTACAACTTTTTAATACAGAGCTTATTTTATTCAATTTAGTTTTCATGGGGTCTCCATTTACTTTGTAGTGTTGTGTTTATGTTTTGGCACCTTGTTAAAAAATTGCATCAAGGGGTACGGTAAACAAACCAATTTGTAATATTTATGAGCAACGCTCACTCGGTATTCAGAATTCGACATTGCCAAACTGTTTTGCCTCATATTCGGTTACTAAAGTAATTGAAAAAGCATGAAAACAAAATCGATTTACTAAATCGGTTTATTAAATTAAAATTAACATAATATTACAAAATGTCAACATTCATCTGTTTAGGGATT
Source organism: uncultured Paraglaciecola sp. (assembly GCF_963977085.1). Classification (GTDB taxonomy): domain Bacteria; phylum Pseudomonadota; class Gammaproteobacteria; order Enterobacterales; family Alteromonadaceae; genus Paraglaciecola. Next base: position 289,829 of record NZ_CAXBNC010000004.1, read on the forward strand.
TTGACGGGATATTACTAAGGTTTTTGGAAGGTTTATTTTCTAGAATAGATCTCAAACTGGCTCAAAGTTGTCTTCTGGAGCAACGCTGCTCTAAGCCCAGTCGTATTGGGCAAACTTACGAAGGCAAAAAATGAAGGTGCAAGCACTATTATTCAAACTCCCCAGCCTATAAAGATATTTACTAAGGTCTATATAGCCAGAAATACTTAGGTAAAACGATTCAATATTTAATCAAGGGGAGGCTAGGTAAAATTTGTTTTAGAAACACTTAGGTTATAGGCTCGAGAGTCGAACAATAATAGTCATAATTGATTTATGGGAAGGGGCTTAAGGGGCATCTTTAAGGGATGTTTACAAACTGTTTAATATCTAGCGCTAGAATAAATTAACAGGCTTTTCACTCTTGATAGCAGGGTACGAGAAGTTGCCACTAAAAGGCAACCTCTCAATAATCAAATAAAGCAGATATTATTTGCTATCAGTATAGTGATAGGGTCCTGTCCAGCTATATAACTTGCCGTTTATTTTAACCTGATGTTGTTGCTTAGCAGATGCATTTACATTGGACAAAATGAACAGGCTGGAGTCACCATTTACATCTGTAATTACAACAGCAGTGTAGTTAGTTTCGTCAAGCACAACCTTCACCTCTGCAATGTTACTGTTAGAATTCACAGACAACTCTGAAACCGGGCTATAACTGCCGTGTGGCTCAATGACAGAGGCAAAAGTGGTGTTGTCGCTGTCTTTTCTGCGGATCATCAAAGCAGCATCTCTACGTAAGTTAAATTCAGGATCATTGGCTCCTAAACGTGTCAGTAACAATTCGTCTGATTTCTCTGTAGCTGACGTCAAAGTGTAGTATTTACCGTTACCCAACCAAGAGAATTGTGTAGAGCCGGTGGAAGGTTTGCCTTTACCTTCTAAGTATAAATGCTGATAGCCGTTCTTTTTACCCAAAGGATGTAAAGAAGTAGGGGAGTCATAGGCAAAATTATTACTCAGTACTTGCCCCATATAATAGAAGGGTAAGTCATACTGATTTTTAGTAGCTGAGTCTATTTTGATAATATCTAGTAGAAAGGGTTTCTCAAAACCAGCGCTTTTTATCACCGCCATAGTTCGGTGCATTTGTGTTCCTGGATAGGCATTGGTTTCTGTTGCACTTACCACTTGTACTTCACTATTGCTGTCATCGTAAAAATACAAATCTGAGTGATGTTGACTGGCAGTTTCGTATTTTCCGTCAAAATGCATGCTTTCGTTCTGCGAGATTGTGTTGTGTGCAATGGTGGTTTTTGCCCAAGTTTTATTCTCTTTTAGATAGTTGCCTCCACCTTTTTGGCCAATGTTTACGAATCGCGCTAGCCCATAATCCTGCAGCACTTCATCGCCTTTTTCATACAGAGAAAAAGAAAGTTTGTCATAGTGACCATGACTTAAACCTTGAGCCGCATATTTAAACACTAATGTTAAGTCTTCATTGCCATAACGAAGTACCCCAACACCACCTTGTTTACCATTAGGGCCATCGGATAAATTAATAGAGTGTTTAACAAAAGGTTGCGTTTTACCATCACGAATGCCAATGGCGACCGCAAGACCTGACTGGTCTAACAGCACCTCATTCTGTTTTTCAGCAATACTTAACAATTGAGGATTTTGAGCGCCGTATTGATAGGCAATATCAACTGCTGTCACTAAGGATGCTGTATAATAGGACATGCCTTTTTGACCATCATTTAAGGGGAAAAACTCACCGTCTGCATCTGATAAATTAAGCAATGCATCCACGCCTTTAAGTAATACATTGTCTTTGTGTTCAAATACTTGCATTTCAGGTTTTGCGTTTTGCATAGCTAATCCAAAAATCAAAAATGGATACATAGCGTAACGTTGGTAATAGGGACCTTCAGTGTAATAACCATCGGGTGAGAAAGGGTCTTCTAAATTGGCCAAGAACCCAGCCTTTTGTCCTGCAACTTTGATAAAGCCACCATCATTGTCCTTTCCGCCAATTTCAAGTCCATCGTCTTCGATACCGTATAGGGCACGTTGCAATAACTCTTCGTCATTCATCACAAGGGCGATCATGCCAACGGCTGCGTTACCCCATGTACTATGATTATGTACGCGGTTATAAAATTGTGGATTGTCGATGGAGATAAAGTCGGCAAAAGGTCGAAACAGGTTATTTTCTAATTTGTCACGCTCTTGTTTACTCAGGGTATCGTAAATTGCGTCATAAGCTTGGCTCATATAAACCAACCAGTTGCTGTCATTTAGGCATTGCCAGAATAATTTACCACGAGCATAAGAGCGCTCTTGGGGGTGAACGGGCAAGTCTTGATACATGGCTTCATACTGAAACAGCATATCTCGTATATATTTTGCATATTTGTCATCTTGCAAAATTTGATATAGCGCGCCAGCTTTTTGCGCGGTAAGGAAATTTATCTTGTGTCTTTGGTGGGTATAACCACCTGAAAAATCTTTTGGAATCGGAGTATCAATTCCAAATGCAATTTCAGCGTCAACTTGCTGCTTTACACTTTGTACTGTGGCATCGAATAAAGGCACTTTGCCTAAGTTTTTCCTAACTTTTTCTATCCCAGCCTTGGTCATAATCAAGTTTGGGTGTGGTTGCGCTTGTAATAATTGCGGAGTGGCAACTGTGACTACAAGCAATAAGAGTGTAGTGATTTTTCTTAGGTGCATTTTAGTGTGTCCTTAATCTAACAATTTCGTAGCTCGGCAGCCTCGAAATTATGATTTTTAGTCAGTGCATGTGCCCGTTGCCACCCATTCAGTATTTGTGTGGTAATAATTATCTTAAGGGCTTAGCCAAATAGAGAATACTTGCATACTCAATCATATGTTTTTGCCGCATATGGTGTTCAAGTATGCAATTATTCGTCACTGTAATTAGGGGGCAGGTGCTGATAACCCTTCAACAAAGTCTTCTCTTGCTGGGCTAAAGGTATCAATTAGAATTCCACCTGTAGGGCAAGTTGCACCATGATCAGCAAATGGCGGCATAAAGCAGCTATCACCGGCTTTTAATATTTTAGTGACACCATCAATATTAAAATGGAATTCTCCTTCTACAACATAAGTGACTTGTGAATGTCTATGCGCATGATTGTAGCCAACCGCACCTTTTTCAAACCAAATTTTCACTGCCATTAATTCTTGGTTATAACCCAACATTTGGCGTTTTAAACCACCGCCAATATCTTCAATTTCAGTCTCGTTACCAAATAAAAAGTGTTCACTTTGGCTCATAATTAACTCCTAGCTTTTAGCAATCAGTGGCCGGTCAATAATGGGATTTAATCTGCCCAATAAAAGTTACACCAGCTTGTAAACAGAACTAAAAAGCCTCTAATTAAGAGGCTTAATAATCGATACAATCATTTATAAATAATGTCTATCTTTGTTACCGGAAAAACCTCAAGTCTTGTGTCTAAGCATCGCAACGGTAACAATTCAAAAATTATAATTTAAGAAAATAATCGTAGATTTCTGGCACATTACCGTTCCCCATGCCTGCATCAACAGCTGCCTGAAGGTGAGCCGAGGTGCCCTCGGCGATTTTAGCTGTAGTGCCTAAATCTTTGACCATCTCAAGGAAATAACCTAAATCTTTGTTGGCATTATTGATAGAGAAGCCCAAGTCACTCACACCATCAACCGCGTAGTTTTTACAGAAACCCATAAATGGTGAATTAGACGGGCCAGTCGACATAATATCGAAAAGTTGTTGGCGATCTACACCAGCGCGTTCTGCAACTGCAAAAGCCTGAGACATAGCAGTCACAGTGGTCATGCCGATGAAGTTGTTGATGAGTTTAGTTGTATGTCCCGCACCTAACGCGCCAAGATAGAAGACATTTTCACCTTGCATATCAAGAATAGGTTTAACTTTATCGAAGGTAGTTTGGTCGCCAGAAGCCATGATGTTAAGAAGACCATCTTTAGCATGAGCTGGGGTGCGTCCAAGGGCAGCATCGATCATACCAGCACCTTTGTTAGCCAAGTCAGCACCAATTTTACGCGTTGACGCTGGTATTGATGTACCAAAATCAATCAATACTGCACCTTCTTTGATGCCGGCTAATATGCCATCGTCAGCATAAACTAACTTTTCAACCACATTAGAAGTTGTTAAGCAAAGCATAACAATGTCACATGCAGCTGCTAGTTCGGCAGGAGAGGTTGCCTCAGTAGCACCGCGAGCAACTACAGCCGCAACTGCATCCTTATTAAGGTCCATTACAATGGGTTCAAAGCCCTTCTTTTGAAGGTTTTCAACCATGTTACTGCCCATAAGGCCAAGGCCAATGAAGCCAATGGTAGGTTTTGTCATAAATAATTCCTATTTATAGTGATTTTAGTTTGCTATGTGCTTTTGGTATATCACATGCTCAACGAGTTAATTTCCAGTCGTATTTAGACTAATGCGTATGCATCTGTTTAATTTACACTATTGGCAACATTATTGGTAATACTATTGGTAATAATATATGTAGTGTTATTGGTAATGTCACTGGTAATAATTTCGGTAAATCTGTAACGTTTTAAAAAATAGTGTGGATTTGTTTAGATTACAATTTGGCTCGAAATCAATTTTGAACCTAACTTCATAGTAGTTATTAGCTACCCCCAGCATAAAGATGGGGGTAGCGTGGCGCCAGGACTGGCGTCTTAGTTTGGAGTTGTCGCTATTGTTATCTAGGTTTTAGAAACGGTAGCTAGCACCAAACGTAATACGACGGTCAGCTAAACCTTGGAAACAAAGGATTGCGCCTTCGTTAACACAAGATTGAGTAACGCCTGATTTATTTAAGTTAATCGCTTCTATACCTAAGTTTAGTTGCTCGTTCACATCATAACTAACACTTGCATTAAGCTGGCCACGGTCATGAGTATAAACTGGGAAACCTAAAGTAGAGTTACGTGATGCACCACCGGCAGTATCGTCGGTACGGAACGCTTCACGCCATGTGTAACGAAGACGTGCTGATAAACCAAACTTTTCATAGTATGCAGTAACGTTATAAGCATTTTCAGAGAAGTCTAGAAGACCTTGTACAGCAGTCACTGTTACAAAATCAGCATCATCATAAATGCCGTTAATGGCATTGAAGATATCAGTACCACGACCCGCAGAAGAGTTGACCACTGATCCACCTTTATATTCTTGGATAGTGTAGTTGGCCATAAAACCAAAACCAGATGCCCAACCTAAATCATCTTCAAAGCTAGATAAATCATACTGAACGGCCATCTCGATACCGGTTTGAGTTGTTTTAGCTGAATCGTTGACTTGCGTCGCTTTATCAACACATGCTCCGACAACGCCTATAGGGGCTAAGAAATCATCGCCTACTGCAATTGGGTTATATATACCACCACCAGAACATGAAGGGTCATTGGTAGCAAAGAAACCATCACCGTCTCTTGATGCAGAATCTAAAGTAGAAACGAATAAGTTACCGATTTCTTTATCAAAGTAACCAATGCTTATAACCGCCGCTTCAGCAAAATACCATTCAGCAGCAATATCTAAAGTAGTGATTTCTTGTGGCTCTAAACCTGGATTACCAATGGACACTGATTGGTTGATATTCGGATCATAAGAAACAGAGGTATTTAAATCTGAGAAATCTGGACGACGAATATCTTGCCCCCAACCTAAACGCAACACAACATCATCATGGGGCGTATAAACAAGGTTGATTTTTGGTAATGTGAAGCTGTAATCACCAGAAATAGTCGTTAACGATGAACCATCAGCTGTGACAGTATTACCTGTTGAATCAACCGTTGTTTTTATGTGTCTTACACCAAAATTACCTACTAGATTTTCAAATTCGAAGTTAGCTTGTGCGTATATCGCCTGTGTTTCCTCTGAAATACTAAAGAAAGCTGAAGATGAAGGCGTTAAATTTGATAAATCAGGTGTTGGATCATGTTCAATCAGTGCTGCTTCTAATGTACTTAATACATAATCTGGGTTGTTAAATGCTAAATCTGGATCGATGATAATAAAGTTACGGACTGCCAACTCACGACCATCAGCGTCACCAAAGTTATCAGGGCCCTGCACTAACAACTCAGAGAATAATGAACCGCTTGGGCTATCAACCATCTTGCTGAAACCACCGATATTATCGCTTATATCGTTAAAAGTACTTTCACGTTTGCTCACACGGAAACCAAAATCAACAGAAGTAATAGGCGAGTCTTCTAAGTAATAAGTGAAATCTGCGCGTACTGCATCTAATGAGTTGTTGGTTTCATTACGACCTATTTGAACTTGGTCTAATACAACGTTTGCAGGATCCAGTAATTCAGCAACAGTTGGAGCGAAGGGTGAATCAAAGTTGATACCAAAGGTTAATGCGCCACCAGTTAGGTCATATATAAATGGGACAGAGTTATCATTACTGGTATCTGAAGTAACATTGCCGTCTTCATCTAAACCATCTAAAGGAGCGTGGGGGTTAATGAAGTTTAAAGTAGAGCTTAGATTTGGGTTAGTTGTATCAGAACTCGCTGATGATATTTCAAAGCTAGCGAACAAGTTATCGCCTTGCCATTCACCACCTAAACGGAAAAGTTGTGTATCAGTTAGGCGGGCTCCGTTATCACTACTAAAACGTAAGTTAGGATCATCGTCATCAACACCAAGCATAGGCTCGATTGTTCCGCGAACGGCTGCTTGGATGCTTCCCAATGACACACCGTCCAAGGATCCATAGTTGACTGTTTCAAATTCTGTCGGTACGGTATAGTCAAGTACTGAGGTTAGACCAGAACCTTGCACACGGGTACTATCTTGACGACGTTCTTGGTCAGTCAAAACAACATCTAAGAAAAACTTCATGTTGTCATTTGGCGCGAATTCAAAAGTCGTTGAAATGTTCGTTGTTTCATATTCGAAGTTTTCGTATTCTTGGTTTAAGAATCCAATACCTAAAAAATCAAAATCTTGACAAGCAGGACGATCAGCTACGTCTTGAGGATCACCACCAGCTCGCACTACAGAGGCATCACAGTTTTCAACTAAACCACCATCACGGTCAACACGTGGACGGAAAGAAGAAGATTCTTGCTTGGTTAAACTGCCACTCATTACAAAACCGAACTTACCGTTATCAGTATCCCAGTTGTCGCCATAAACTGCAGAGAAACGTGGCTGAATACCATCAGTGGTTAAGCTGCTGTCTTCACCTTGCACACGCACATTGATTAATTGTTCACTAAGCTCTAAAGGACGAATAGTTCGCAAGTTAACTGTACCACCTACTGAGCCTTCGATTGTTTTAGCTTCAGACGCTTTAGTCACTTCTACAGCAGCAATGATTGAAGCTGAAATATCTTCAAAGCTAATACCGCCTCGACCTGTACCTGCACCAACAGTTTCAACACCGTTAATTAATACATTGTTTGAGTTTGAACCACGAATTTGCACACCAGTACCCACACCAGCGGTTCTAGTGATTTGTACACCGGTTACGTTTTCTAGTACTTCTGCAAGGTTTTGATCTGGTAACTTACCAATATCTTCAGCCTGAATGACTTCAATTAAGTTAGTTGATTCGCGTTTTTCAAAAAGTGCACTGCTAAGGGCTGAGCGTATTCCGCTAACCTCAATAACTTCTAGATTTTGTTCTTCTGGTTGAGCCTGTTGCGCTGAAACTGTGGGAGCTGCCAACATTGCGACTACAGCGGCGCTGTATATCGCAGAATGTGCTCTGGTACTTTTAAGTACAGAGCTTATTTTATTTAGTTTAGTTTTCATGCGTTCTCCATTCACTATGTAATGAGTTTTAATTGTTCTCTGACATACAACTTGTTTACGTTTTGTTTGGGTTGTAAACAAAATGTTTCAAGCATGTGCCTAAACTAACCAATTAGTGCATGGCATGTCAACGTTTTGTTATGCCAATATAGTCAAAAGTTACATATTTTGTCATACCAATATTTGCTTTGTGTGTTGGTATTGGTAATGTCATCTGGTTGTTTTGAATGCTGGTGTTTTAGTTGTATAAAACTTGGAAGTCTTTGTAAATGCTGCCTAAGCAGCTTTGATAGCCACGTATTGACTATGCTTAGGTGAAAAATTGGTTAGGTAGGATTGGAATAATATAGATAAAAACACTTTATATTATTTGGCCTAGTTTTTTTGGGTGATACTTAGAAAAGTTGCTATTTTGCTAATGCTGTAGCCAGTGTTACATCTAATTAAAAGGCAAAATCATCCCAAAATTAGAATTTTAAGGTGATTTTGCTAAACAATTTAAGTTTGTATTTTGTTAATTGGTTTTACAATTTAACGATTAATTTACCTTTGTTCGCACCTGTTAATAACATATTGAGACCTTCTATCGCTGACTCCAATCCATTTAATACATGAGCGCGGTGTTTTATTTTACCTTGCATGACATAGGGGGTAAGTTTATCAATTAACTCTGGTAATTGACCAAAATGGTCAGGCATAGCAAAACCTTGGATAGTAATACGTTTTTTGATAATGGGGATCCAGTTAGGGCCTGCACTAGGTGTTTCCGCAGTGTAGTCAGATATCATGCCGCACACTACTGCTCTGCCATGTGCATTCATATGCTCAATTACGTGATGTTGAATCGGGCCACCGGTATTTTCAAAGTATATGTCAACTCCCTTAGGTGCTAACTCAGTTAGTTTTGTATCAATATCGTCTGTTTTGTAATTGATTGCGCCGTCAAAACCCAAGTCACTGACTATCCAGTCACACTTTTCGTCGGAGCCGGCGACGCCAATTACGTTTAATCCTTCGGCTTTAGCGAGCTGTCCTACTATTGAGCCAACCGAACCTGCAGCACCACTGACCACTATGGTTTCACCGGCTTTAGGGTGACCAAAGCCAAATAAACCTTGGGTTGCAGTTAAGCCTGGAAGTGCAAAGACCGATAACACCATTTCTGGATCTAATCCAGCTTGGACTTTTCTAAGACCTTCACCAGTGCTAACTAAATACTCTGTCCATCCAGTCATACCCATAACACGCTCACCAACAGCAAAGTCAGGGTGGTTACTTGCTATTACTTCACCTATGCCTGAAGAACGCATGACTTCGCCTAAACCTACAGGTGGAATATAACTTTCTGGATCCGGGCTCATCCAACCCACCATAGCAGGGTCTAGAGACATATGAGTTTGTTTCACCAATATTTGCCCAGGACCAGCACTGGGCATTGGCTTTTGTACAACTTCAAAGAGCTCCGCACCAATAGGGCCAGGGGCAGGGCGGGCAACAAGATTTATAGCGGTAAATGTACTCATATTTAGAACTCCAATGTGTGATTACTAATAGGTAACTCTGTAAGTAAAGCTAGTATTGCTAAATAAAATGGCTAGATATATAGCTGAAAAGCACTATCTTTATTGTTATAAAGACAATAATGAGTCATTAGGTTAAAAATTTGAGAGTGTTATGGATCAATTTCGCGCATTAAGGTATTTCAGTAAAGTTGCTGAAACAGGCAGTTTTACTAAAGCCGCGGCTGTTTTTGGTGTGCCACCTTCTTCCCTATCAAGACGAGTGGCAGATTTAGAAAGCAGTTTAGGTGCAACTCTGTTAAAACGTTCGACTCGTGATGTGAAATTAACTGAAGTTGGCCAGCGTTATAATAGTCAGGTGTTAGATATTCTTAATCAACTTGAACAAAGTAATGAAGCGGTTCGCAGCTACCAAGCAAAACCTATGGGGCATTTACACATTAGTTCGATGGTAGGCTTTGGTGAAAGGATCTTGTTACCACTACTTGATGAATTTAGTCAGCTTTATCCCGAGATAGTATTAGATGTTAGTTTAAGTGATGAGTTATCTGCTTTGAGTCGTGATGATGTGGATGTAGCAATACGCGGTGGGTACGCACCCAATGAAAGAGTATTAGCCATTAAACTTATGGGTAATCAATTTATTCCCGTAGCCGCACCAAGTTATTTAGCTGATATGGGAAACCCGGCACACGCCATTGAACTGAAACAACACAAAGGGCTGTATTTTCGTACGCCTAATGGTCCAACACCTTGGTTAACCTATATCAATAACCAGTGGCACGATGTTTCTGCGCCGCAAGTAGCTGTTTCAAATAGTGGGAAATGGTTAGGTGAATTGGCTGCTCAAGGCAAGGGCATATTGATGGCACCACGCTGGGCAACGGCTCATTACTTAGCAAGTGGTGAGTTGCTAGAGTTAAGGGTAGAGCCACAAGTGCAAATTAACCAAAATAACGATATGGCCGTGTATTTGTTATACCAAAAACAAAGATACTTAGTACCTAAAGTCAAAGCAGTGGTGGATTTTTTGGTGGCAAGGGTGAAGAAATAGTCATTGACAGTTATTTTTTTGCCATATCCTCAAGTCGTTGAATGATTGATTCGGAATATACCGATTGGTAGAGTTGCCGCATGGTGCCATCGAGATAACTTTGTTCTAACGCTTGTTGCCAGCGGGTTGTACGCTTAGTGTCAACATCAAGTGAAAAAGCGAGATAACGTTGGCGTTGGGTTAAAAAAGCAACGGGCACCAATTTGTCTCCCATCTGTTTAGCCTTGGTAATAAAGTCATCTACTCTTAGTTCGCTAACCGGTGTTACATCGGCGCGTCCTAACAATAACATTTGTTGGCAGTCTCCTACTTTATTGGTGAGGATCAAGTTTTTACCTATGTGAAAACCTAATATTTCTATTTCAGCGATAATCGCTGAGTTGCGATAGGCACAGGCGATATATTTTTGGGGAGAGGTCTTAATGTCGGGTTTATTCTGTATCTGCTTTTTTAAACCATACAGTGAAATATGATAACTTTGTAGCGGTCCTACCCATTTAAACCACTTCTCTCGTTCTTCAGTCCGCACTGTTTCAAATAAGGCGAGTCCTGCTTCTTGCCTAGCTATTTTCATTGCTCTTCCCCAAGGCAATATGTTTATCTCACCCGGTTCGTCGAGACGCTGTTGTAATATACGGATCAGCTCGACTGTTACGCCCGAAACCACACCCTCTTCATTTAAATATTCACCTGGTGGGCTATGTTCAGTTAAAAATCTAAGGCTGGACTTGGTTTGAGCAAATGAAACATTTGATGACACTATACTAAGGAGACTCAATAGCCATAACGCGCTAAATGGGTTCTTCATGCCATACCTATTTATCAAACTATGAATTGGGGAAAGTGAATATTAGATACTATTAGGCAGGTTTGATAAACCCTATTATTGATTTTCTTTTTGATAATCAAAAAGTAAGCCTGCTGTTTGTAGTATGGGGGAAGATGAATATCACTATTAAGTGTCGCCATGTTAAATATTTAGGGTGAAGGCTCAACTTTGTCGGAATTCGGAATTCGCAATTCGGAATTTAATTTGACATTTATTCTACGAACGAAGATCGTACATCATCATTTTCTCCACACTTAGCGTACTATTTATGCCCTCAAAAAAAGCTATCTTTAAAATTGTCGCCTTTATAATCATTCTTGTAGTTGTTGGCTTTTTTGTGTTTTTCCCTGCGCAATTAGATAAACAAACCAACCGTTTGCATGATTCGACTTTACCTGTGATATCCGAGCAAGCCAGAACCCTACATGGGCAGTTATTTATAGGTGACTGGCATAGTGATTCTTTAATGTGGAAAAGGGATTTGATCGACAAGCATGATTATGGCCATGTGGATATTCCGAGATTGCAGCAGGGGAATGTGGCATTACAAATGTTTACGACAGTCACTAAGTCACCCGATGGCATCAATTATGAGGAAAATAGCACTGATGCCAGTGACAATATTACCAAACTGGCGTTAGTTAACCTCTGGCCTACAAATACATGGAATAGTCTGGCTGAACGCGCACTGTTTCAGGGGAGTAAAGCTCAAGAGTTAGCTAATGAATTTCCCGAGCAAGTGTCCCTTATTAGGTCAAAATCAGAACTCGCACAATTTTTAGAGCAGCGAGAAGCTCATCCCAAATTATTAGGTATGTTGTTAGGCACCGAAGGTTCCCATGCACTAGATGGGGAGTTAAGCAATATACAGCGCTTATTTGAAAGTGGTTTTCGGATGATGAGTTTACAGCACTTTTTTGATAACAAGTTAGGTGGGTCATTGCACGGGGTAAGTGGAGAGGGATTGACGGAGTTTGGAAAACAAGCACTACAAAAAATGCGGTCTTTAGGGATTATGGTGGATGTTTCCCATTCATCAGAACAAGTGGTCAAAGATGTCTTAGCGTTGAGCGATCAGCCTGTATTAATTAGTCATACGGGGTTTTACGGACATTGCCCATCAGCAAGAAATATCTCTGATGAATTGATGCAACAGATTGCCGCTAACGACGGTCTCATAGCAGTGGGTTATTGGGATGGTGCAGTGTGCGAGTCAAACGTCATTGAGATTGCTAAAGCGATTCAATATGGCATTGAATTAGTCGGTAGTGAGCATATCGCCCTTGGGTCAGATTACGACGGCGCCACTAGTGTGCCTTTTGATACTTCAGAGCTGATTTATTTAACCCAAGCATTGTTAGATTTGGGGCTTAGCGAGAGACAGATTAAGCAAGTAATGGGGGCTAATATGCTTCGCTACTTGCAAGTGCATTTACCGGATTAAACACGCCCACACACTTTATTAACGCAATTACAATGTAATTAAAGGTAAATCTCCCTAAATGGAATACTATCAACTTAACCACAGCAACCTTATTGATTATTTGCAGTCTTTGCCCGAAGTTCTGTTGAGGTTTTCGTCATTCGATGACCTTGAGGTGCAAGAAATAAAAGATGGCAATATGAATTTCGCGTTTGTGGTAACTAACAAGCAAGATTCAAATCAGTCGGTATTTGTTAAACAAGCGCCGCCCTATATTAAAGTGATGGGGGAGCAATGGCCATTGACACGTCAAAGGATGACCGCAGAAATTCATGCCTTAAATTATCAATCTAGTGTATGCCCTGAAATGCTGCCAGAAATTTATTATCAATCTGAAGTTTTGTCTGTGGTCATTATGCAAAACCTCAGTAAACATGGCATTTTACGCAGTGAATTAATACAAGGGCGATATTTACCCAGATTGGCAGAAGACTTATCGACTTTTCTGGCAGAGACCTTGTTTTACTCTTCTAGTTTGGCGTTGTCCTCAATCGATAAAAAAAACATGGTCAGCAACAGTCATAATCATGATATGTGTAATATAACCGAGGATTTTGTGTTTACTTACCCATTTGAACATCATGAAATGAATGCCTACAATCCAGCTCTATCCCAGGCTATTATCGATTCTATTCAAAAAGATCCTGATGTTCGCAAGCATGTTGCAGAAATGAAATATATGTTTATGAATAAGCCAGAAGCACTGTTACACGGTGACTTACACACTGGTTCTGTGATGGTAAACCAGTTAGAAACCTTTGTAATTGATCCCGAGTTTTCATTTGCGGGTCCCATGGGCTTCGATCTTGGCGCCTTAATTGGAAATTTATATTTGAGCTACTTTTCACATGCACATAACACATCGGTAGAGTCGCTGAATTATAGCCAATGGCTATTGCAGACCATTGACGACCTTTGGTACAAATTTGAAGCTAAGTTTTTGTCTTTATGGTCAGAGCATGAGCAGTCGGCACAAAGTACCTTTATGGGCAAAGACCTTACAGGAGATAGCCATCAAATCTTCAGGCAGGCATTTTTGCAACAAGTATTGAAGGATAGCTTAGGTTTTGCAGCCTGTAAGATGATACGCAGAATCTTAGGGGTGGCAAAAGTAGCAGACTTAATGCAATTTGAAGATCTAAAACTTAGAGCTAAGTTAGAAACTCAGGCACTTAAAATGGCAACAAAGATGTTGCTGAACCGCCAGTCTTATAAGAGCATTGCCGATGTAAATAAACTGGCAGAGGATCTTGTTGCAGCATAGCGGGTCATTACCCGGCACATGTAAGCCACCAAGCACTTTTGGCGTTCTTGGTGGATTCGATACTGCTACAACATTTTAATTTCATCATCTTTTAGATGACTAACAATAGGGCTGTTCTCAGCATCAGCAAATGCCGCATCTAAAAGGGCCGATCTATAGGCTATGGGTCCTCGGAAGTTGGGGTGAGTAAAAATGTATGACTGCCCTGATAGCAACGCTTCTACTACACGTTTTGCAAGGACCGAAGTAGGAATGCCAGACTCCACTAGTTCTTTTGCCTTGTTGTTGCCTTTTGCAGCTTGTGTTTTATGGGCGCCCTGATTTTTCACTTCTTTGTATTCAGATTGAAGATTGCGTAATGACTCATGGATACGAGTTTTAACAAAAGCAGGGCACAGCGCCGATACCGCAATATTATGCTTTTTCAATTCACCGGCCCAACTTTCTGACATAGAAACTACCGCGGCTTTTGAAGCAGCATAAGCACCGGAATAAGGCACGCCATTCATACCTGCCATAGAGGCGACGTTAATGATCCAACCACCTTGACCATGGTCTTTCATGCTTGGGGCGACGGCTTGTGTACCGTTCACTACACCCATTACATTTACATCCATAACCCATTTCCAAGTGTCCAGTTTGGTTTCTTCAATTGAGCCTTGCACGCCACCGACACCAGCGTTATTCACCAACATGTGGATATTACCAAATTTAGCGTGTGCAGCGGCAACAGTGTCTTGCCACTGTTGATAATTAGTTACGTCTAGTGGACAAGCTAACACTGGCACATTAGCAGCCTGTAATTTTTGTTGCGCCTCTGCAAGTTGGATTTGGTCTATATCAGCAATGACAATGTTCATACCCAATTGTCCAAATTCTTCAGCAAGAGCAAAACCAATGCCTCCTGCTCCGCCAGATATAATGGCTGTTTTACCTGCAAATTTGTTCGACATAATGATATCCCTCAATAGTTAAGAATGCTGACTTTCTAAGTATTCAGTGGATATTAGGTGCTGGTTTGTTGCAAAAGTACTTTATTTCGCGAATTGGTAAGGCTTCATGGGATGAATATATGGGGAAAAGACAGCTGCAAGTGGCAAGCTTCGAGAGACTAGCTTGAAGCAAAGCACAAAAAAGGGGTATTTGAAAAATAACTCTTGATCTGTTCTCTTGTATCTACAAAATAAGCTGGTATCGCGCGGCGACCGGCTCGAGCTATTCTATCGTTTCAACGCCGCTATCAGTACCAACTAGCACCACATCTGCACCACGATCAGCAAATAAACCATTGGTAACCACGCCCACTATGGCGTTAAGTTGTCTTTCTAATTCAACAGGATTGAGAATTTTTAAATTATGTACGTCCAAAATCACATTACCATTATCGGTGATTACACCTTGGCGATATGCTGGATCACCACCTAGTTTAACTATTTCTCGGGCGACATAAGAACGTGCCATAGGAATGACTTCAACGGGCAAAGGAAACTGCCCTAACAGAGGGACTTGTTTAGTATCATCAATAATACAAACAAACTTATCAGCCACAGCAGCGACAATTTTTTCTCTAGTCAGGGCCGCACCACCACCTTTAATCATGTGTTTGTGTTTGGTGATTTCGTCAGCACCGTCCACATAAATATCAAATTTGTCCACTGAGTTAAGGTCGAACACCTCAATACCCAAAGCTTCTAAACGTTTGGTCGAAGCATCAGAACTCGACACCGCTCCTTGAATATCATGTTTTACAGCGGCCAGTGCATCGATAAAATAATTGACTGTTGAACCTGTGCCCACACCTACAATAGTGTCATTTTTTACATATTTTAACGCTGCTTGGGCTGCGGCTTGCTTTTTTTGATCTTGTGTCATGAGTTTTTAGAGCCTGTTGATCTTAATAAACGCTAGGTTGTTTAAAGTGTAACCTAAGCACAGTGTTAACTTATATCAAAAAATTGATCTGGGGTGGCAATACCATCTAATGGAATATCCCAGCTATCGGTGAGTAAGTTATCAGTTTGTTGGCAAGTATGGGCCAATCCTATGAGTTTGGTGGCGAGGGAGTCACGTCTAATAGGTGCTAAGGTTCGGTCATAATATCCCCCACCCATGCCTAATCTATTGCCTTTAGCATCAAAGGCTACGAGTGGCGTAAAAATTAATTCAATATTCTCTAGGGTGTGAATGTTTGTGCTGGTGACAATAGGCTCATCAATGCCATAGATATTTTTACGGGTAGCCGAACGAGGATGATGCTCCACAAACAGCAGATGCCCTTTACAAAAAGGATGTAGCACTGGCAGTAACACACATTTACCTTGTTGCCAGCAATATTCGATAATCTTTTGAGGGTTAATTTCAGCATCGTTGGCTAGGTAGCAGGCAATGGTTTTCGCTTCAGAGAGAGGCGTCGATTCTAAACAAGTTGAGAGTATTTGGGTTGCAGCCTCTGCTTGGAGCAGAGGCGATAACAATTGACGTTCTGAGCGAAATTTTTGACGGATTTGTTGCCTATCTAGTACATCTGAATGAGACATGCTTAAGGTATCCGTAAGCCAAGTTACAGGCTGTAAGTATCAAGATACAACTGAGTCAAACGTGCATTGTCAACTTTAGTCGCTACATTAATTTGCTGAGCGTTGAGCCAATCTGGGCTCGCAGTAGTATTAGGTAGTGCAACGGACGTTTGACCAATATTTAAAGGATCAGTTGAAACTCTTGCATGGCCAGTTTGTAACTCGAACAAACTAGGGTCAATTAAATGTGCGATGGGCATAGCGTCGTGGAAAAAACACACATCTTCATCTCTGTTTTGTGAGTAAAATTTCACATAAAACTGTGCTGCGTCGTGAACAAAACCTCCTAATTTTGGATTGTTTTGTTTCAGTTGTGTCAAAAAGTCAGGAGTAAAAGGACAAGAGTTAGTGACATCTAGACCAAACATGTTGAGTTCCCATGACGCGCCAAACACAATCTCGGCGGCGAAAGCGTCGTTCCAAATATTGGCTTCTGCTACAGGGGTAACATTGCCTCGCACAAAAGCTGCTCCACCCATAATCGACACTGCTTTTAGCAATTTAGGAAGTTCGGGCTCTAGACGTAATGCCAAGGCTAAATTACCTAATGGGCCAATGGCCACTACTGTGATTTCACCTGGAAATTCACGTGCTTTATCAACAATAAACTGTGCTGAGCTACGTGGGTCTAATTCGCCCTTAGCAGCAGGGAAATTGATATTTCCAAAACCATCATCACCGTGCACAAAATGGGCGTAGCCAGACTCTTTACCGACCCAAGGCATACCTACACCTTTGCATACGGGGATATTTTTATCGGCCAAAGCACACAAGGTAATCGCATTTTTAGCTGCCATCTCTACTGGTACATTACCATAAACGGTAGTCAGCCCTAATACATCGATTTCGGGGTGTTGAAAGGCAAAGAAAATTGCCATTGCATCATCAATACCCGGATCAGTATCTAGTATAATTTTGTGGCTCATTAATTGTCTCCCGTAATATTATTGTTTAGCAAGAAAACGATTTACGTCTTCTTCGTTAGGTATAGATTGAGCAGCACCCACTTGCATAACAGCCAAAGCTGATGCTGCGCAGGCGCGTTTTAACGCAACAGTTGAATCGGTATGGTTACTGTAAGCAGATAAAAAGTAGCCGATAAAAGTATCGCCTGCGGCAGTGGTATCTACCGCTTCTACTTCAAAAGCGGGAACGTTAATTGTTTTGTCTTTCTTTAACATACGTACCCCCGCTTTACCTAAAGTAATCAGGACTTCGGCATGGGGCCAGTCTTGGCGAAAATATTCTTCAATTTTGTCTAAATCTTGACGACCCGAGATTTCTTCAGCCTCTACTTCATTAACAATTAATAAATCAATACATTCATGAGGAAGATGCTTAACTGACTCAGTCATAGGTGCGGGATTAAAGGCTACGCGTAAGCCCTTCTCTTTTGCCTGAAGTAGCACTTGGTCGATGCTGCTGGTTTCATTTTGTGTCAAAACCCAATCGGCAGAGGTAACTGAATCCAACGCATACATAATGTCTTTAGATGTCATTTCTTGATTAGCGCCGCCAAACAACACTATGGCGTTTTCTGCCGAAGGAGTAACTTGTATTATCGCATGTCCAGAGGCTGTTTCAGTGCAAGATACATGTTTACAATCAATACCATCGCGGATCATGGTTTGCTTGAATGAGACATCAGCTTCGTTAATCTTACCCACATGTCGTACTTCTGAACCTGCTCTGGCTAGGGCAATAGACTGATTAGCTCCTTTTCCACCCAATAAACATTGGTAATGACTTGAAGCAATAGTTTCACCAGGTTGAACAAAGTGATCTACCTGGTAGACATGATCGATATTGATTGAACCAAAATTGATAACGGCCATAATGCGTTACTGTGCCTCTTGTTTTAAAGTTCTAGTTTGGAATTTATTCTAGCCGAATAAAAACATAAATTAACCATTAATTAAAAAGTTGACCATTTGGTCTAGGCGTTAGTATATTGATTTTTTCTCTGGCAGCAAATTTATCTAAAGGGTGCCTAGGCAAAAAGGCGTGACAGCTTATGAATGATCCCTGTTTTTGCGACATAAGGGGAAGTGTCGGTTAAAAACAATCTTACTGAAACCGTAGCCCCATGACCCCATGGCCACCAAGCTGCCATCACTTTGGGTTGGCGCTCAATATTGCTACTAAAGAGTTTTTGTTGTTTCACCAGTTTCGAAAATTCACCGGCATAATGTTTCACTTGGTCTGGTGCTTTTTTAATGGTTTTTCTATCCCAACATACAGGTAATGACTGTTGTAAGGTAAATAATACTTGGTCTTGTTTATCTACAGAGAACTCTGCGAGCATCACTTTGTGAAAATCATCATATT
This sequence comes from uncultured Paraglaciecola sp., assembly GCF_963977085.1. GTDB lineage: Bacteria > Pseudomonadota > Gammaproteobacteria > Enterobacterales > Alteromonadaceae > Paraglaciecola. The sequence continues at coordinate 308,693 of NZ_CAXBNC010000004.1, forward strand.
TCCACTTCACTATAGAAGACAAGGCTTCTAACACGTCTTTTCCGTAAGTTTGAATTTTTTCTTCTTGATTCATGATCTCAATCCGTTATAGATAGTTTTGGACGCCTCCCAAAATGCCGCTGTTCGGTGTAAGCCCGTGAACCGAAAGTTCAGGGCGGAAAAGTCATCGCTACCTTAGGCTTCTCGATACGAGCCGAGCTTGCGCAATAGTAGTGGAATCATCTCCCTTGGTAAAAAGCATCGGCCAGGGACATAACTAAACTGGCAAACACCCCAGGAGGCATAGAAAACCGCTTGTTATTCTGCTAATAAACAACTAGCTGTCCAACAAACACTGCCATTATAATCTGTTACTAGCCTGATATACTAGTGCTATTGCTCCCTCTATCGTGTATTTGCTTTCTCGAGAGTGTTAGCATTGTTTTGTCCAATAATTGAGAGTGCACTTTGAATACGTCAACTAATCTTTTCGATACCATAACAGCGTTACTTGAACGCAACGATATTTTAACCTCAGCCGCTGAAGTACAAGGTATGTTTTGTGGCATGTTAGGAGGGGGGATGCCATTAGAATGCCAAGACTGGTTAGAGCCACTCGCTGATTTTATTCATCAAGGTGAGTCATTTTCTAAAGAAGTCGTCGAAGCCTTTAAAAACCTTTATGACAATACCTGTCAGCAATTGGTTGAAAGTGACTTTGCTCTGGTACTTTGTTTGCCGGAAGATTCGTCACCTATTAATGAGCGGGGGCAAGCGTTGTTGAGTTGGGTGCAGGGATTTATGCTGGGGTTTGGTTTGCATCAGGATGATTTAACAGGGTGTTCTGCGGATGTCAAAGAAGGACTCGAAGACTTTGCTGAAATTGCGCGAATGGACGATGAAATGAATGAAGATGAAGAATCGGAGCAGGCATTGTTTGAAGTGATGGAATATGTGCGTGTTACCGCTATGTTGTGTTTTAACGAGCTAGGTAAGTCTCCAGAACAACAGCAAAGTGAGCCTAAAACAGTTCATTAACCTGTTGAGTTTTTCCTTTTTAAAACAAAGAAGTGAGTCACCGCATTAGCCATGGATAATAGTGAATTTTTAAGCCGTCAAACGCATTTGTTACATAAAATGCAGCCTAACAGTATTTGTTTGCTGCCAGCGTCTGGCTTAGTGACTCGTAGTCGTGATACTGAATTCCCCTTTCGCCAAGACAGTTATTTTCACTATTTGTGTGGTTTTCCAGAGCCCGACGCTTGGCTAGTGTTATCTAACCATCAAGAGTATTCAAAGGGGATGAGTGTACTTTTCTGCTTAGACAAAGACCCTACAATGGAAATTTGGCACGGGCGCCGAGTGGGTCCCAAGCAAGCCAAACAGCAATACCCAGTTAATATGGCTTTTGCTGAAGACGAATTAGGTGAAAGGTTACTCGATTTAATTGACGGTCACCAAAATTTGTATTTTGCACAAGGCCATAATCCAAACGCAGATGAGCTGGTTTTTTCACTATTACAAGCATTGCGAGATGCTCCAAAACAAAGTAGACAAGCGCCTGCTAGTTTGATTGATAGTCGCATTATCCTTGATGAGATGCGTTTATTTAAATCAACAACTGAAATTGAGCTGATGCGCAAAGCTGCGGCTATCGCTACCCAAGCCCATATGCGAGCAATGCGATTTGTTGCGGCCGATAAAAATGAATATCACCTTGAAGCAGAAATTCATCATGAATTTGCCATGCAAGGTGCTAAGTATCCAGCCTACGGCACTATAGTTGGCGCGGGGGATAATGCGTGTATCTTACATTACACCGAAAATAATCAAGTCCTAAAAGACGGTGATTTGGTGCTAATTGATGCGGGGTGCGAATGGCAAGGGTATGCAGCGGATATTACTCGTACTTTTCCGGTTTCGGGGCAGTTTTCAGAGCAGCAAAAACAACTATACGAATTGGTTTTGAGGGCACAACTTGCTGCCTTTGAGCAGATAAAACCTAACAATACTATTAAACAAGCCAGTGATGTGGCAGTGGCAGTGATTACCCAAGGGTTACTTGATTTAGATATTTTAAAGGGCGACTTAACAGACAATATTAAACAACAAAATTATCGTGAATTTTACATGCATGGACTTAGTCATTGGCTTGGTTTAGATGTACACGATGTTGGAAATTATAAAATTGATGGCCAAGACCGACCGCTGAAACCCGGCATGGTATTAACGGTAGAACCCGGTATTTACATCGCTCCTGATGCAAAAGTTGATAATAAATGGCGAGGCATAGGTATTCGTATTGAAGATAATTTATTAATCACCACAAGTGGTTACGAAAACCTCACCTTAGCGGCACCTAAAACCATTAACGACATAGAAGCACTAATGCTTACAAAGAGCGGTTAACAGAATGCGTGGATTCGATATTGTTGTTGTTGGCGGCGGCATAGTAGGCCTGACCCAAGCCTTAGCGCTAAAAAATGCTGGACTTTCGGTGGCAGTTGTAGACAGTCATGTAAGCCAGGGCTTACCAAGGGGTGAGCCAGAAATACGAGTCAGTGCGCTGACGTTAGCATCAGAGAATATTTTGCATAATTTAGGTGTTTGGCAACATTTAGACCCTAAAAGATTATGCAGTTATATGGATATGCAGGTTTGGGATCATGACAGTTTTGGTAAAATTAACTTTTCTGCAGATCAAGTGCAAAAGCCGCAGTTAGGTCATATAGTGGAAAACCAAGCCATTCGGCATAGCTTATGGATTCAAGCCCAAAACAGCGACCATATTGAGTTATTAGCGCCTAGACAAATCGTACAATTGGTTTTTGGTCAACAAGAGTGTTTCATTACCTTAGATGATAGTAGTCAGTTAACCGCCAAATTAGTCATAGGGGCTGATGGGGCCAACTCAGTGGTAAAAAAACACGCAAATTTAGTACAAACATTTTGGGATTATGATCAACACGCCATAGTCGCGACGGTTAAAACCGCAATGCCACACCAAAACACCGCTAGGCAAATTTTCAGCGCCACTGGGCCGCTGGCATTTTTGCCTTTATGGGATGCCCATTATTGTTCAATTGTATGGTCACAAGATGAACCTAAAGCAGCTGAGTTACTTGAACTTTCAAATGACAAATTTAATCAAGCCTTGACTGCCGCCTTTGATTGCACTTTAGGCTTATGTGAACTTGTGAGTGATAGACAAAGTTATCCCCTTAAAATGCGCTATTCGCGCCAATGGGTGGCTAACAGAGTCGCTATTATTGGTGATGCCGCGCATACTATTCATCCCTTGGCAGGTCAGGGGGCTAATTTAGGCATACTTGATGGAGCAGCGTTGGCTGAACAGATCATTAAGTTAGTCGCACAAAATAAGGATTTTGGCTTAGCTAAAAATTTACGACCTTTTGAGCGCTGGCGAAAAACTGAAGCGGTTAAAATGGTCGCAGCTATGGAAGGTTTTAAGCGTTTGTTTGCTGGAGATCAACCCGTTAAAAAATTAATCAGGGATACTGGGTTAAGTTTGGTGAATCATTCGTCCTTTGCGAAACAACAAATTATTCAGCATGCTATGGGCCTTAAAGGCGAACTGCCCGAACTAGCAAAAGTACATTTAGATTAAGAAATAGTACTTTAAAGTGTCAACAGCCGTGATTTATATTTAAAAGGAATATTCTGTGAATAAAATTTTAATGGTTAGTGTATTCACCCTAACACTTGTTGCGTGTAGCTCTCATCAAGCGCCACCTTATGATAAAGATAAGCGTCCAGAAGATCGTGAGCAGTATTCTGGTATAGAAGGTGTTATGCAAAAACAAAAAGACCAAATTTATTTAAACAATCAAGCAAGATTAGCTAAGTGCCAAGATGCGCGGTTAGATTTGGTGGATGCCGAGGCTGAAGGGGATATCAATATGATCCGTCAAGTCAAAGCTCGGGTACAAAAAAATTGCGTCATTGAAAAATAGGTTTATGTTTTGACCCCAGCAGTCAATAGCGCTAAGAAAGCGAAAATCGAATTTAAGGTTCACCAGTACGACCATGATAATGGCCATACTTCCTTTGGATTGGAAGCGGCCGAAAAGCTGTTAGTAGAAGCCGAACGTGTATTTAAAACCTTAGTGGTTAAATTGGATGGCCAACAACTTGTTGTGGCCATTTTGCCCGTTAGCACTTTGTTGAGTATGAAAGCTGTTGCTAAGGCGTGTGGTGGAAGAAAGGCTGAAATGGCTGATAAACTCGAAGTACAACGCAGTACAGGTTATGTTTTAGGCGGAGTGAGCCCTCTGGGGCAAAAAAAATCTTTAAAAACAGTCATCGATCAGTCTGCTCAGGACTATGCCACTATCTATGTGAGTGGTGGTCGTAGAGGGTTAGAAATTGAGTTAAATGCCCTAGACTTACAAAACCTAACATTGGCAACATTTGCGCCACTCACACAGTAACTTTTCTTACAGGTCAAAATGAAAATAGATGTTTTTATCCTGAATTATCAGGACACACAACATGCCCAAGATATGTTGTTTTTACTCGAAAATTACGCATTAGATCCTATGGGTGGGGCAAACGCCTTGATTCAAACGGTAAAGGAAAATCTAGCAATAGAATTAAGCAAACTTCCCCATGCTTTTAGTGTTATCTGTTACGTTGATGGTCAACCGGCTGGGTTGGCAAATTGTTTTGAGGCTTTTTCAACGTTTAAATGCCAACCCTTGATTAATATACATGATTTAGTTGTTTTAAGTGAATTCAGAGGTTTAGGGGTTAGCCAAAAAATATTACAACATATTGAACATATCGCCGAGCAAAAAGGCTGCTGTAAAGTGACCTTGGAAGTATTGGAAGGTAACCACATTGCTAAAAATGCTTATTTGAAATTTGGCTTTTCTGGTTACGAACTGGATCCGCAAATGGGCAAAGCGTTATTTTGGGAAAAACCTCTGTAATTATGTTGGAGCTATTTGGATATTCCCTTAGTTATTCAAGTTTGGCGCTGCTGTTTTTAGTGGCGTTTTTTATTGGTATGGCCAAAACAGGTGTGCATGGTATTTCCATGTTTGCGGTGCCCTTATTAGCGATTTTGTTTGGCGGCAAAGCCTCTTCTGGTCTGATGTTACCTATGTTGGTTATGGCGGATCTTTTTGCTGTTAAGTATTATCACCGACACGCCAACTGGGGATATTTAATCAAACTATTTCCGTCTGCTGCAATAGGTGTCTTAGTGGGGACTTGGCTTGGTAGTGTGATTGATGACCAAGTTTTTAGATTGGTCATGAGCCTTATTATATTTGTGAGTTTAGCCATAATGGTGTGGATGGAAAAAGGTAATAAGGGGGAGATTCCTGATTACCTTTGGTTTGCATTATTAATGGGCCTTCTGGGTGGTATCACAACTATGATTGGCAATCTAGCGGGCTCGGTTATGGCACTGTATTTATTGAGTATGCGTTTACCTAAAAATGAATATATTGGTACCGCCGCCTGGTTCTTTCTGGCTATTAATCTGTTTAAAGTGCCTTTTCATATATTCAGTTGGCAGAGTATTGATATGAATTCATTTCTGCTCAATCTTATCTGTTTACCCTTTATAGCATTAGGCGCTTGGGGTGGCATTTGGCTTGTAAAACGCATTCCAGAACAACATTATCGCTGGCTGGTGATTGCCATGACAGGTGCTGCGGCAATTTTGATGTTGCTTTAAAAGATATGGTTCTTTGTTGTATTTGAGTATTGAACGGTGGATTTCTAAAAGTCATGCTTGCCAACTGCTAACATTTTCTATTTACTTAAAATTTTAAGGGGTAATTTTTTTATTCAGTTCATTAACACCAAGCAACAAAGATAATGCCAATTTGATAAAGCTTTGTATCATGAGGTCGATTAATACTTAAGAAAATTTGCAGTAAAACCGAGGGAGAGTTGAAGTGGCAAGCGTACAAAAAAATATAATCAATGAAGAAGTCAAATTTAGTACTGATGAAGAGCTTGTTTCTGTTACAGATACTCAGGGCGTAGTGCAATATGCCAACGACAGTTTTTGTCGAGTTGCAGGGTTCGAATTTGAAGAGTTGGTAGGGCAACACCATAATATTGTTAGGCATCCAGACATGCCTAAACAAGCCTTTGCTGATATGTGGAGTAAGTTAAAATCTAAACAGCCTTGGCGTGGAGCGGTAAAAAATCGCTGTAAAGATGGCCGCTATTACTGGGTCGATGCCTTTGTTACCCCTAGATTCGAAGGTGGGGAATTAACTGGTTATCAATCGGTACGTACAGTACTAAAACCTGAATACAGGGCTAGAGCAGAATCCTTATATGCAGAATTAAACAATGGAAAAAGTGTCGGTTCATCGTTTTTTTCAGGTCGAAAAAAGGATGTGTATTTTGTCTTGTTAGGACTCATTTTAGCTGCAACTGCGCTGGTCTATCCCTTTCTCGCATTCTTGCTGGTTCTGTTACCTTTTTTGGTTTTTAGAGATGAACTTTTTGGTGTGCGTTCTTATATCATTGCACAAAACGAAGAGTACGATAGCGTATCTCGTTTTGTCTTTTCCGGTCGCGGGAATCGTAGCATTGTCGATTTTTCTAAAAAAATGCAAGAAGGCAAAATCAAAACGATTATTGGCCGAGTGATCGACAGTACACACTCGTTAACTGAAGGAGGGGAAATACTCAAAGAATCTTCTTATCAAGCTAAGCGAGGGGTGGAGCGTCAAACTAGTGAGTTACATCAAATCTCTGTTGCAATAGAGGAGATGGTTGCAACCAACGCTGAAGTGGCAAGTAATACGGCATTAACGTCTACAAAAGTTGACTCAGTGCATCAAGATTGCAAACTCGCCACTAATTCAATGAGCACTACCATGGATAAAGTCTCTAACCTAGCGACTGAAGTAGCAGAGTCTGCAAAGACGGCAGGGGAGTTAGCGCAAGAGGCAAATAAAATAAGTAGTATCATGCAAGAAATTCAAGGAATTGCCGATCAAACTAATCTTTTGGCACTGAATGCTGCTATTGAAGCCGCAAGGGCTGGAGAATACGGGCGTGGTTTTGCCGTGGTGGCTGATGAAGTGCGCACTCTTTCTAGTCGCACCCATGCTGCAACAGAACAAATACAATCATCCGTTGGAGACATTCAAACTACCTTACTTGCATGGTCAAAAACTATGTCTAAAGGTAAAGAGTCTGCGGAAGAATGTGTTGAAGATACAAAAAGCACCCAAGATATAGTCTTTAAGGTATATGAGCAGGTCTCTGAGATATCAGATTTAGCTAACCAAATATCCGTCGCCTCGGAGGAACAAAGTGTGGTCTCGAAAGAGATAAGTAGCAATATTGTCAATTTGAGTGATGCATCTACTAATAACTTACAACAAGCCGATATTGTGGCGCAGGAATCAAGCAATATCGAAATTCGAGCAAAGGCCCTTAACGCTTTAGGTACCACTTTTGGTTAGTTAAAAGAGTGGTGGGTTTGGTCTAGCCATTAATAATTTCACTAAACGTCGCTATTACCTCAATAGCCGTTTAGTGAATCTTTACTTATCTTGATTGACCTTGCTATTTAAGGTTGAAGTAGCAATTGAACGGCTCAGTGCTAAAGTATTTCCCGCAAAATCATTGCTTATCCAAAGCTCTACATTAACCAAAAGTCTAATTGTAAACAAGGTTTGCCCGTGTGAGCATTACCATTAACATTGCTGATAAGTCAGTAATGTTAATGGTGTATTGGCTGAAGGGTATAGTCGTTACATGTTTTGATTGCTGTGCAAAACTTTAGGGGATGAGTTTGTTTGAATTCACTACTTTTCGTTATTTGCAGATACAAATATTCACGCTGACTATGTTGTTTTGTTCCTCGGGGACGTTAGCAAATGAAACTTGTTTAGAAATGCATGTCATTCAGAGTGTTCCTCAAGGTTTTCTGGACGAAAAACGAAATATTGTAGGTATAGATTTTGAGGTATTGCAACAGTTAGAAACGTACTCTGGTGTTTGTATGGCTAAACGCTTAATGCCTATTGCAAGAATTTGGAAAAGCATTGAACAAGGCCAACATGATGGTGGATTAGTGTTTAGATCCGCTAACCGCGATCCTTTAGTGGTCTATGCCGCCTTTATTAGACATGCTGAAATTATTGCACTTCCCAGAAAAGGTCTAAAAATAGACAGTTATGAGCAACTCCATAAATTTTCTATAGCAAAAACAAGGGGCACTCCCCTTAACAAACGTTTTGATATAGAGAACAAGGTAAATGTCGTAGAAGTCACTAACTATGGCCAGTTACTGAATATGCTAAGGCTTGGTCATATTGATGTGGTTGCTGGTAGCGCAGAGCCTATTTTTTATAATCTAGCCAAACTTAAAAAAAACAAAAAAGATATCGAAGTTGGTGAAAAGTTTGTTCTTGGCAGCCGTGAAAAATGGTTACAATTTTCTAGATTATCAGCCAATTTAGAGCATATTCCTAAGCTACAAAAAGCGGTGGATTTAATGAAAGAAAAGGGTGATTACAACCGTATCATGATGAAATATTATGGTAGGGGGGCTGACTCAAATGAACTCCTAAAGTTGCTGTAAATTCCATAACCCTTATTGATGGGATTTCTGGTCGATGTAGTGCAAAACAGCCTGCGCCCATTTTTCATATTGAGCAGCGTTGATATGTAACAAGTCTGGCATCACAGATTCCAGTAATACACCATCTTGTGTTAAAAATTGATTATTTATATCCAACCAATGTACTTGTTTGCCATCTGCAAATTCTTTAATCAAGGTATTAGTTGCAACTATACGCTGGCGCATCGGTTTATTGGTATTTCTACTGCGAGGGAAGATGGCCATCAGTAATACTTTGCTGGTAGGTAGTCGATGCTGCAACTCCTCTAAAATAGCTTGAACACCTATAGCAATATCTTCTGGAGGATCTAGCCTATGTCCGGCGTTATTTGTGCCAATTAACAAAACCATCCATTGCGGCAACAGTTGCTCTAACTCACCGTTTTGTATCCGCCACAACAAGTGCTCGGTTCTGTCTCCAGCGAATCCAAGATTGAATGCATTGCGAGGAGCAAAGTGTTGTTGCCAAAATTGTTCTCCCTCTACTTCCCACTCGTGAGTGATAGAGTCGCCCAGAAATAACAGTTCGATGGGATCCTTTCTTCCTTGGATCTCAGCAAGTTTTTGCTGGTGGCGTTGCTGCCACCAGTCTTCCTGGCGCTCTGATGGAATAACAGATAATGGCGGCATCACGTTTATCTGGCTTTTTGAGCAACAATCCAATCATTAATCACATTTTCCAAAACCGCCATGGGCAAAGAACCTTGCCCAATGACAGTGTCGTGAAAGCTGCGAATATCGAATTTGGCACCGAGTTGTTTTTCGGCCTTGGCCCGCAACTCTCGAATTTTGATCTCGCCCATTTTATAAGACAAGGCCTGACCCGGCCATGAGATATAACGGTCGATTTGGTCTTCAACGGATTTTTTCGTAAGTGCTGTGTGTCCAGCTAAATAATCGATTGCTTGTTGGCGACTCCAACCAAAAGCGTGTATGCCCGTATCTACAACTAATCGCACCGCGCGCCACATTTCGTAACCTAAGCGCCCAAAATCGCTATAAGGGTCTTGGTAGAACCCCGCTTCTTTCCCTAAACGCTCGGAATACAATCCCCAGCCTTCGCCAAAGGCTGAATGGCTAAGTGTGCGCCTAAATTTAGGCACATCTAACTCCATTGCAACAGCGTTTTGTAGATGATGTCCAGGTACGGCTTCATGCAGACTGAGGGCCTCTAGATTGTAAAGGGGTTGTTGTGAGGGCTCAGAGGTTAAAAAGTAAGTTCCAGGTGTGCGACTATCGGGAGGTGGCATATAAAACGCACCTCTAGTCGCTGAGCCTTTTATGGTAAAGGTATTGCGAGGCAGGTGACCAAAAAATGTGGGTAACTTGCCATACATTTTCATAGTGATAAAAGCCGTTTTTTCGAGGACATCTTGTCTGTCTGCGGCATAAAACTGAGGGTCAGTGGCCAGAAAGTCTAAAAATTCTCCATAACTGCCTGTAAAGCCTACTTGGTCAATTATGGCCTGCATTTCAACACGAATTCGCTTCACTTCGCTTAAACCTAAATCATGTATTTGTTGAGGTGTAGCATCTGTAGTGGTGTAGTAATTAGCAGTGTAGGCATAATAATCTAAGCCCCCTTTTACGCTGGCGATCCCTGGCTCTTTACGGCAATTAGGCATGTACTCGTTAACAAAAAAATCGTAGAAGTTTTGGTAAGCTGGGACAACCGAACTTTGAATTAATTTCACCGCTTGGGCGCGGTAGTCAGTTGTTTGTTGCTGATTAAAAGTATTAGGAAAGCGGGTAAATGGCTCATATAAAGCACTTTTGGTGGCATCTGTCACTATATGTTGGCTGATGCTTTTATGGTAATGCTTGAAACTCTCACAATGATGTACATAACCAGCGGCTAACCCCGCTTTCATTAGATTGATATTTTCTTGGTTAAAGCGGGGATAGTCTGCCAAGCTTATTAGGAAATTGTCGTAGTCTTTGCTTGTTAAAAATGCCATGTTGGCGGGCGCTTCAGCAAAATAAGTATGCCAGCCACTTAAAAAATTAACGGGGAAATACTTATCTTGGAATTGGTAACTTTGGGCTTCAGTTTCCCGCTCATATTTAAATAAACGGTAATTCATTAATTGCTCTGGGCTTAAGGTTTTGATATCCAGCGTTTCAAGCATGTCTAATACCTGACGGTTGTATTTTTCTCGCCTAGATAATGCTTTTGGCGTCAATTCGGCTAATTTTCCATTGGGTTTCCACCCATCAGGATCAGTACGAAAAAATACCTTTTCCTGCTGAGAATTTTGCCAATGTTGCTCGATGATTTGGGTAAGATCCGTATTTGAGTCAGCTAATGTGTTCCAGCTAAGGGTAGAAAAAGTGACTAAGGCTAGGAGTTTATTAAACATAATGTTCTCTTGTTTTTTTATATATTAAATAGCAAGGGTAGCCAGTTTACCAATAGGTTCGGCTAACGAGTCTGGTGGCACTGTGAACCACTGAATACCTTTGTTTGTCATGTAGACACAATCTTCTAAACGCACACCAAACTCTCCTGGTAAGTAAATGCCTGGCTCGTTCGAAAAACACATGCCGGCTTTTAAAGTTTCGGTTTCGCCATGGACAAAGTTAACAGGCTCATGGCCTTGCATACCTATGCCGTGGCCTGTTCTATGAGAAAGCCCCGGTAGTCTGTAATCAGGTCCTAATCCTTGTTGCACGTAATAAGCGCGAACTGCATCATCAACTTTGCCAGCAGGTGTACCAAGAGTGGCCGTTTCAAAAGCGATTCGTTGGCCTTCTCGTACGGTATGCCAAATTTTTTGTTGTTTTTTACTCGGCTCACCAAACACAAAAGTACGGCTAATATCAGACTGATAACCCTCAACACTGCAGCCACAATCCATCAACACTATTGAACCCTCGCGAATAGTTTGCTGTTGCTTGGTGCCATGAGGGTAGGCGCTGGCTTCGTTAAACAAGGCCATATTCCAAATGTTGCTGCCGCCTAATGCAGATTGAGCTGAGGACATCAAACCTTTGACTTCTGACTGGCTCATGCCTAACTCTAGTTTTGACCAAACATGGGCATAAGCGGTGAGTGTGATTTCGTTGGCTTTATGCATCAATTGTAATTCGTGAGTGTCTTTGAACATGCGGCAACCTAAGGTGATAGGCGCAGCACTAGTGTTTTGCATTGTGGGTATAAGCGACATGATCCCACGTTGCACAAAATAGCGAACTGAATCTTCAAAAGCGAGTGTGCCTTGGGTAATTTTTCTGTCGTTAAGTATTTGTTTGACTCGTTCAAAAGGACTTTCATGTTCTTGCCAAACGCGTACGTCCTCACCGACTGCTAGGCTTTCGCGAATACTAGGCTCTTCGAAAAATGGACAGACAACGGCTATTTCGCCTTCTTTGGGAATAACTACTGCTGTAAGGCGTTCACTACGCCACCATTGTATGCCGCTGAAATAGTCCATAGCGGCGCCGGGTTCCAGTATCATGGCGGCGATATTGTACTTACGCATTAACCGTTGCGCTTTTGTTATACGGGTTTTACGTTCTTGAACCGAGATAGGTACAACGCCATTGAGCAAGCTTTTTAACTCACTCGTCGCCACACTCTTGGCGATTGTTGTGGATGCATTTGCCGTACTACTTAGGGGTAATGCTGCAAGAGCGGTGGCACTGGCGACTAAAAATTGCCGTTTGGTTAATTCCATATTTAAGCCCTGTGGAAATGAGTCGTACTAACTTGAATAGACAGACTATTACAAATGCATGGTATTTTGTAGGGGCGGATTAATCTGTGATAACAGAAAATGCTTTATTTTGTAGCGGTTCCCTTACATCTTGGTCTGTCCTTAATTTACACAAAATGAATAAAGTACTACTTATAGTTTGATAGGTGTGATGTATGTAATGTTTGACCGATTCTGTCTAGCCAAAGGTTAAGCCAATCTGACGCCTTTTGTTTTAAATGTTTTTTATCAGCGTCTTTATTTATGTCTACCTTGTTGATAACGTGTTGCATAGTGAACTTCCAATAATTTGTTGTGGTGGGCATATAATGGCTTCTGTACATATAGAAATCGAACAATCAATAGTTGTTAGTAATATAAGTTTAACTAATGGATAGGCGTCTGAGGCATCTGGCTTTATTACGCTGCTTTGATGCCGCGGCTAGGAATCAGAGTTACAGCATAGCGGCACAGGAGTTATCTATTACTCAGGCTGCGGTGAGTCAACAAATCAGAAGTCTTGAAGAAAATTTACAGGTAAAACTTTTTGTTCGAGAAGGCCGTGTTATGCGTTTGACTAAGCAGGGAATAACGCTTTCAAGTTCAGTTGCAAAGGCCTTTGGTGAATTATCCTTGGGCTTTGACCGAATTCAAGTTGAACCTCAAGAGGGAGTGTTGACGGTAACAGCGTCTCCTTCTTTTTGTTCGCGGTGGTTGGTACCTAGACTCTGGAAGTTATCGGCTTTATTTCCTGATGTTCACGTTAGAGCCTTAGCGTCTGCCCAATATGAAGATGTGCGCCACTCGGATATTGATGTGGCAATTCGTCAAGGTGAAATGCAGGTGGATAATGTGCATCAAGAAACTCTGTTACTGGATCCAGTGTTTCCTATTTGTTCTCCTAGAGTGTTTCAAGATGAACAGCTAACCAGTCCTGAAAAGATCAATCAATGCTGGTTAGTAGAGGCAATTGGTGCAGGGCGGTGGGGGTTTAGCTGGAAAGACTGGTTTAAGCTTGCAGGTGTGCCTCTCGATTCACAATGTAACAATTGGATGGAGGTGACCACTTGGGAAATGGGCATTAATGCCGTATTGAGTGGGCATGGCGTCTTTTTAACCTCAGGTTGTATGGCCAAAGATTTGATCGAGTCTGGGGCCTTGGTGAAACCTTTTGATATTCAAATTGAACCCGGTTTGAAGTTTTCATTGTTGTATGACCAAGAGTCGCCGAGGATAGCGCGGATCAAAGTTTTTACCGATTGGTTGAAAGCAGAGTTACAAGTTTAAGTCCTTGTGGGTGAATTTATTAACTGCACTTTTCAAATAAATCCTTAGATTCACACTTTTGTGGATGTCGTGAAAAGCTGGCCATAGAAAATAATCGTTAAGCTTTGAACCGAGCAAAGGTTACTAAAATAACCTTAGTAAACTCACAATATAACTGGGGTAGGCGCGACAATTATTTCGGGCGTTGTTGGCTTAGTTGGGGTAAAAAAAAAGCCTGATATATAATCAGGCTTAAAAGAGAACACACACAAAAACTATATAGTCAGAGGGGGCGTCGCCCGATAAGTTCAATTTTTTTTAAAATATTTTTTATAAATTTTTGTTTAGACTGAAATTATCCTTGCGAGTGCTTTTTTATCCTAGGATTGTCATAAAAAGGCCCTAGACAAGTGTTAAAAACGTATATAAATTGAACAGTAAGATCTATAGATTTGTGAAACAGTTTTAGAAACAACAAATATCAACTTTTCTTTTATTTATTTGCTTAAAAAGTGTGTTGTTATTTAAAAGAATGGAATGTTAACTATATCAAAAGGAGAACAATATGAATATCCGCGTTGTATTTACCCTGCCCCTCTTTTATTTGATGGTTGCCTGTGGCGGTGGTGGCTCGTCAAATAATAATGAAACAAAAGAGCCTACAAACAATGTTGTGACCGCTGAGGGGGTATTCATAGATAGTCCGGTAGAGGGGTTAAGTTTTAAATCAGGGAGTGTCGAAGGTGTCACCGATGTAAATGGCACTTTTACTTATGAAGTGGGCACTGAGGTAACCTTTAGTTTAGGGGGTATAGTTATTGGCAGTGCTACAGGTGCCGCGATCTTATCACCTTTGTCTTTAGTCGCAGACGCTGCGGATGAAACAGATCCTACAGTAGTCAATATAGCCGCTTTCTTGCAAACACTTGACGATGATGGAGATCCTGAAAATGGTATTACCATTACTTCAACGCAACAAGCTGAGGCGTCTGATTTAAGCATTAATTTTCAACAAAGTGTTTTTGATTTTGAATTCGATGCTGACGTACAAAATGTAGTGAGTATTTTAACATCGATAACCCTAGCTGGCCCCCGAGCCTTAACCTCTGCCGAAGACGCTTTAGTGCATCTGCGTGCTAGTTTGGGCATAGTGGTAGAAGAGCCTGTTGATGAAGAAGAGGGAGAAGAAGGAAATGAAGGTGGAGAAAATGAAGAAGAAAGTTACGGAATAATAACAATGTCAGGAGAGGACACTCAAAATTATGGTGTGTCTCTTGATGTAGAATCTGCTGTTTATGGGCGCGATGATCTTACGGGGTTAGTTACCTCCGTCGTTTTAACTGGAAGAGGGATCACTATTAACAGTCGCGATGACATCGAACCTTTTGAAGTTGTAGACGCGAACGCAGGTTTTGTCATTGTGATTGGTGATACGACACTTTTTGATCATGTCATTTCTATGACAATTGTTGACTCAAGTGGAGAGTACAAATATGTTTGTGATGAATTTTGTAGTGTTGTTATCAATACTGAAAATCAAATAGTTACTTTTAGTAATGCTGTTGCCCTTAACGTTGATACAGGTGAATCATTGACTATGAATGGCACAGTAAGCTGGAAATTTGAAGAAGAAGTAGATGAGACAATCGCTCAAGAAAAGTGGCTTGAAAACACGCACTATAAAGTCATTTCAGATAAAGCCAATGAAATAAAAGAAGTGATGGAGTTCTTTTCATTTTGGTGCCCCCATTGCTTTAATTTTGAACCCATAATTGAAGACCTAAAAAGTAAATTGCCAGCTGACGTTGAATTCAAAAAAATACATGTAAACTTTATGGGATTTACCAGTGCTACTATTCAAGACGATACTACAAAAGCAATGATGGTCGCTAGAGAGTTAGAAAAAGAAAATGAGCTCAATCAAGCTATATTTAGTTATATACACGAATCCCGTTCGTCCATAACAGGAATGAATGACTTAAAGGATCTTTTTGTGGTAAATGGCGTTGAATCAGCAGTGTTTGACGAAATGATAACTAGCATTGGCGTGAATAGCCGACTAGAAATGAATAACAATATTGTTGAACAATACCGGGAATTTGTTAGTGGTGTGCCCAACTTTATTGTTAACGGCAAGTATCAAGCTACCTTTACCAGTGATATGGACCAAGATGATATGATTGATTTACTCATATTCTTATCGAACGAAAAGTAAACTCAGATTTGAGATTCGCACAAATGATATGTTTAAAAGCCAGTTAAATATCAACTGGCTTTTTTGTTTTTAATGATTAAAGGAAAAAAATTTAGCTCAAATCCAAACCGACAACACCCTTTGAAAAATGGGTAGCTGGCAGATCAGGTCTGAGCTATTACAACTCAGTTAAAATTTTGATGACTAAAAATGCCACAACACTAGTCACAGGCTCTTTTTTAATGATGCCATTGAGCTTATATCTTGGTATGTTTGAAGCCTATTGTCCGGTTCGCGTTTAGCCTCTTGCTCTGCAGTTCGTTTAGCGACTTCTTGCACCATTTTCTCCAGTTTGTCGGTTAACATGACTAAGCGTTTATTTTGTTCTTGGGTTTTCATTATATTGTGACTTTTGATAGCAATTTGAGTACCAAGAGCAAAAATTGCCTCAACTAGGAATTAAATTGGCAGGGCCATTATTCGAGTAAAAAACCTCTTAGGGTTAGTTGACCTTTGCTTTATCAGCATCAATGGTAACCAGAATGATCCTATTAGTACTGCTTTGGTGGATTAGTAGGTTTCCTTCAGCTGTTGCGCGCATGTGTCTAATAATACCTGCATAGACATTACCAGAAGGAATTGCCCAACTCTGGAAGCTTTCATCTTTAGGATCAAAACGTACCAGTGCATCTGGGCGCATACCTGATTCGTTGTACCACACAACGTCATTTACAACCGCAATGGCATAGGGGTGAGATTTTGGCCCGCTAGGTGAAGGCCACTCTTTGGCGTCGCCGCTTTTAGGGTCAAATCTGCCTAAGCGCCCTTGAGAAGAATTCACATACCAAAGTTTTCCATCGCTAGCAAAGTCAAGACGCCGCACCTTGGTTTTGGGATCAGGAAGTTTGTACTCACTAAGGGTAAAGGTTGCTGGATCTACTTTGACTAAACAGTTACTACCATTGCAGGCTACCCAAGGATGACCCTGTGCATCTAACTTGATCCCGTAAGGGCGAGAGTTAGGGGTGGGCATAGTGACTAACTTGATTTCGCCGGTCGCCGGAATCAGTCTACCGAGCATATTACTGTGTTGTAAGGTAAACCACATGGTGCCATTTTTATCGAATATTGCGGTGTGAGGATCTTTCGCTTTTGGATCCGGCATTTTGTAAAAGGTCATTTCTTCAGTTTGCGGGTTAAGCTTGCCTAAAGTGGCATTTTTGTTTCCTGTGTACCAAATATTACCCTTTTGATCTAAGGTTACTGAGTGGGGCATTGACCCTGTTGGTAACGGATATTCTTTCATCTCGCCTGTTTTAGGATTGATCTTTCCAATTAAATTACCCCACTGTCCAGCCCACCAAATGGTCCCATCTGAAGCTTGGATAGGATCCCTTGAACGTTGACCCAGAGTAGGCACCACCCACTCTTTGAAACTTATAGATGTTTTGCCAGAGAGTAACTTGGGGCTGTGTTTCAAGTTCGGTGGAAACTTCGCGGCAAGATAGGCTGTGAGTTGTTCTCGTTTTGGATGACTAGACAAATCCGTCATACTACTAATTAATTCTTTCCACTGTTCATTAGTATAGCCAGAGCTGCCAGTAATTTTGTTTAGTTGATGGCACAAGGTACATTGTTGGTGTAACAGCTGATTACCTTGTTCTTCAAATGCAGAGGTTGACTCGCTCTGAGCAAAGACTGAGCTACAAAAGCAGAAAAAAATTAGTAATATCAAAATTTTTGACAGGGTATTCACTTTTTTATCTCCCAGATAGAAGTCATTAATTCGGTTTTAAGAATACAAGAAAAGAGAGTAGTCTTCTTTTAAAGAAGACACTGAACTTTTGTTAGATTTCCAATATTCATGTTGACTAAGAGGTGAATCATAATCTGTTGTGAGCAAATTTTTCCTATGATAGTTTGTGCATTATAGTTTTTTTGATTACTTAGTATACATATTCAAGCATCAAGGAAAACAAATGAAAAATTATATAAGCACTATCATATTGTCTATTGCGGCAATTTTTTTAGTCGGTTGCAGTAGTAATATCAATAATTATGAAAATTTTGTGAATACCTTCATTGAAGATGAAGATTTATCTCCCTTAGACAGTATTGATTCATTAAAAGCGGTGAATCTTTTTGTATTAAATGACCAACATATCGGGCTTATAACCCAGAATAATAAATCCTATTTGCTCACCACGCCTGATAATTGCAAAAACATGTATTCTGCAAAAAAGATTATTCTTTTAAGTGAGGATAAAGCTATGGTTAAAGTCAATAATGGTAAAGTTGCCAGAGTAGGTGACAAATATACTGAGTGCACTATTACCGGTATGTACAAGTTGCACTCTGTACAATTAGATTTACTGTATAGCGCTTATCAGTCTAGCTTTAGAAATCCGCAGGGCGCCGTAAACGGATCTTCTAGCTATCCTAGAGGAATTTAAGCAGTGCCGTACCGGCCAATAATTTTCTTAGGCTGGCGGTGTTTGTAGTGCATGGGGGCGTTTACACGGGATGCGACAACGGTCCTCATCTTCAATAAGCTTGCACCCCAAACTTCAATAATAACCTTGGTAAAATATCATCCAAATTTTGCACATCTGTTTTCTCTAGCTGAATAAGTTTAAAGGCATATTTTTGGTAGACAGCTAACTTCTTTTCTTTGTGAGCTAAATACTTAGGATCGCTATTGTCATCCCAGAATTCGATATAGACTTTGCAGGTTGGGAGGTAGAAGTCGCAATATACTTTTTCTTCAATAGGCAATTTACGCTCATAGGCGTGGACTATTTCAGCCATATATAACCAGTTATCAATCATCATTTCAGCTTTCGAGCGAACAAAGTGCCCGTCTGTGGCTCTATGTTTAGTGTCAGTAGGATCTTTAACGTCTATTTGAGGTGATAAACTAGAGGTATCAATGCAAGTAGCAGTGACTGGGATACTTGATCCCGTAATATCCTTTATGGAACTGAGCAATAGTTTGGATTGGATTATCGTCTCTGGCCATCTCACATAAGGCACGCCCGATCGGCTATCCTCACTCTGAAGCGCACCTTGTTTAAGCCCTTGGACAGTCACAACCCAGCCCTTCAAACTTTTATCTATCCAGCCGAGCTCTGAAAACAAATGGTTTAATTTATTAGCTGAAATGTCAAATTGTTTACCTATTTTAGTCGAGCTGACCAGTTCAATTGGGATGTCAGGACTTTGATGTACAGGTAATTGAACCACATCAAAACTTTCGGGCCATTCGATGTAATCCCCCAATTTTATTGACGTTTTAATTCTGCCGCCAGCCAATTTACCCTTTGCAGTTAATGTCCATTTTTCAGACTCTCGAACTATATAATTCACTTCTTGTAGCTTGGCAAAAAGCACTTTAGCTTCCAGGCCAAGGCGTTTGGCAGTAGCTGTAGTAGAAAAATATTTGATGATTCACTCCCTAAGCTAATTGTCGGGCAAATAGTGTATATGAATTCTCTAAAAAGCGGCGATAAAAAAACCGGCTTTCGCCGGTTCTTGAATACTCCTTAAAAAAGTTCGTAGTCTACACCCTAAACTGCTGCACCGAGTTTTGTAATTCCTCAGCAAGCTTAGCGACCTCGTGACTTGATTCAGATGTTTGACTAGCGCCAACAGTGGTTTCTTCAGCAATATTGACAATATTCTCAAGTTTTTCACTTATCTCTTGTGACACTATGTTTTGTTCCCGCGCAGATTGCTCAATTTGGCTACTTACGTCATGGGCTTTATGTACGGCATCGGTAATTAACTCAAGGGCAATAGTGGCATTTTCGGCCTGCGCTACGCAGACTGTGGTTTGCTCTTTGCCTTGATTCATTACGGCTACTGCTTTTTCAGCTCCTGCCTGCAAAACTTCAATCATTGAGTTGATTTCTTGAGTGGACTGTTGAGTGCGGCTGGCTAATGTTCTAACTTCATCTGCTACTACAGCAAAACCACGACCATGTTCTCCAGCACGAGCTGCTTCTATCGCAGCGTTTAATGCAAGCAGGTTGGTTTGGTCAGCAACACCCCTAATAACTTCTAATATGCCGCCTATGCTAGCACTGTCTTGATGCAACTTATTAATAACCATAGCCGCTTCATCTACATCTTTAGCTAGGATCAGAATGGTATTTTTGTTTTCGTCTGAAATCGCCTTAACTTTTTCTGCTTCAGAATCAGCATGTTTAATCTGACTCAAAGTATCCTCTGCACTCTTAGTGACGAGTTGCGAGGTGCTGTGCATTTCGGTTGTTGCAGCTGCAACTTGTGCAACTTGTGATTTTTGATTTTGGATAGACTTAGTGGTTTGTGCAGTAACCGCAGATGTTTGCTCAGCGGCTGCGGCTAATTGAGCGGCGCGGGAACTGATCCCTGATATCAAGGTTTTCAAACTGTCTATCAAATTGTTGCAGTTTTTGGCTAAGTCACCAAATTCGTCTTGGGCAGAATCATCAAGCTTGCGAGTGAGATCCCCTGTAGAAACAACATGCAGCATTTCATTGACTTTATGTAATGGTTTAATAATAGCGAGTACGGTTCTGTATGCGATACCTGCAGCGATCAGTACCGAGATCAAACCAATCACTATGGTAATAGTTTTACCTGTACTGACAGAGTCGGCAACATCTTCTTTAGCGAATTTGGCTTTGGCGTCGGCAAGTTTTAATAAGTCATTTAGCTTTTGAATCGCATTTTTAATATTTTGTTCAGAGGCAGTGTATGCCGCGATAGCCTCTTGGCGACTGTTTAAGCGTTTGATTTGGGATTGTATCAAACCGTTAGGTGAAGAAATGGAATCGGTGACTCCTTCAATTAATTCATACAATTCACTCAAGGTGCCACTGTTGTCTCTGTCTCCAGCTGTGGCTTGAATTTGGCTTGATTTATCTTTGATTTGGTCAACAACTAATTTAACTTCATTACCAATAGTATCGGCTCTCACCAAGGTTTGTGTCTTAACGTATTCAGCACCTACTGTAAGAAGAGAGGTAAGACTAGATTCAAGGCCATTGGCAATATCAGCAGCTTGGCTTAATTGACGATTATTTTGCACCTCATCCATATCAGCGAAGTCTACAATTAAGGTTGAACCGTCATCAGCGTTATCTTCGATATTGCTAAGAACATCCAATACTTTATTACCGTATTCTAGATCGGCTTTTTTATTGTCAAAAATAGCGTTGACATTTTCAATGTACAAACGATAAATATTTTCGGTTTCAATCAAAGATTCTCGCAAATCTTGTTCTGCACTCACTACACTTGTCAGGATGCGTAATTCATTATCAAAATTGGCTTGGCTATCTTCGAAGGCCGTCTTTTTATCAGCCAAGGCACCTAGTGTTGTTTCATAATAAGCACCAGTGGTGAGACGGCCCATGTTTAGAAAAGATACTTTTAATTGACTACTACCACTTACAGTTGGCAAGGCTAAGGTATTAACCTCTTCAGTGGCACTATCTATACTTGATAAACTGGATACTGCAACACCGCCCAATATAACTAATAAGAGTGTAATTATCGCAAATCCACCGACGACACGAGTAGCTACTGTTATTTTCATTGAATTGCCCTAAATCAAGTTGGCAGTGTCCATACTGGCTTTAACTAATTTTCATAATGATTGCTTGATGCAACCTATTCTTATTCAAATACGACTATACCCGACTGAGTAAAAATTTATAGTGCTAGTGCTATTTTTCATTGACGTCAGCCTGATATTAAGTATCGGCTGAGTTCAATTAATCTTGATATTGTACCGAAAATAATTCGCCACTCGATAGTTTTAGCATTGTCATATTCTGCCCCCAAACGTAACCGGTGTCTAAGCCTAAAAATTGTGTTAGTTGGGTGTTACCATTCAGCGCAGCCCAATGCCCAAAGACCACTTTTTGGTGAGGTTTTAGCTTTTTATTGGGTACGTTAAACCAAGGTGTAAATTCAATAGGTGCAGTTTCTGGTGACATTTTGCAATTGAAATCAAGCTCGTCTTTATTTTTAATAAAACGCATTCGGGTCATGGCATTAACAATAAAGCGGAATCGTTCTGTGCCTTGTAACGACTTTTGCCATATCGAAGGTTGATTGCCGTACATTTCAGCTAGAAACCCCTTCCAATTTTTACTTTGTAATTGCTCACTCACTTCGCTGCTAAGTTTAAGTGCTTTTTTTACAGACCAGTTGGGGTAGAGTCCTGCATGACTAACCAAGGTATCTGGGTCAGCCATAAGTGCCAGTGGTTTGCGCCTTAGCCAATTAATATGGGTTTTCAATGTTGGACTGGTAAGCAAAGTATCTAAGTTATCATTAGGCTTGGCCTTGCGAATGCCTGAGTAAATGGCCAACAAATGTAAATCATGATTGCCTAAAACTGTATCAAAACTTTCTTCAAGGGAGTGAAGATAATTTAGGGTTTCAAGTGGGTGAGAACCGCGACCAATTAAATCTCCAACTGCAATCAAGTGGTCATTTGCAGGTGAAAAATCAACTTGTTTAAGCAGTCTCTGTAAGCCCTCAAAACAACCTTGAATATCGCCGACAATATAAGTGGCCATAATATTTAGTTGACTGCGTTAGGAACAGCTAAGCTAAAAACATTGATTGCTGCTTTGAAGCGCTCGCCATCTTCTCGTTGCATTTCATAGTAACCTTGCATTGTGCCAACTGGCGTATCTAATACTGCACCACTAGTATATTGAAATGAATCGCCAATTTGAATGTGTGGCTGTTTCCCAATAACCCCTTCACCTTGAACCTCGGTTTTTTCACCATTGCCATCGGTGATAAGCCAATAACGATTGATAAGTTGTACCGGTTGTTGGCCATTATTTTGAATAGAAATTTTATATGCAAAAACATATTTATCTTTATCGGGGATCTGATTTTTTAGATACTGAGTTTCAACTTTAATATCAATTTCATTAACTTGTTTCATTTGTTTTTTGACACTGCCATACACTTTGCTTGTTATGCTAACGAGTCTACCGCATTGGCAATTTTTGCATACTGCTCAAGCGATAAATTTTCTGCACGTAATTCTGGATTAATATCTAAATCGATAAGTTGTTGTTCGCTAAGACTCTCTTTCAAGCTATTACGAATAGTTTTGCGTCTTTGGTTAAATGCTTGAGCGCAGACTTTATGCAAGGTTTCTTCATTGATTAAAGACACTGGTTTTTGCTGATGGGGTATCAGTCTGACTACTGCAGAGTCGACTTTAGGTGGGGGATTAAAGGCTCCTGGTGGTACCTGTAACACAGGTATTATCTGGCAATGATATTGGGCCATAACGGATAGACGCCCATAACTTTTATTACCTGGTGAGGCAGCTAAACGATTCACTACCTCCTTTTGCAGCATAAAGTGCATGTCTTGTACTTTATTTGCAAAAGAGAACAAGTGGAACATCAAGGGTGTTGAAATATTGTAAGGTAAGTTACCAAAAATACGTAAAGGTTTGTCATCTGATAATAGTTGCGAGAAATCGTATTTTAGTGCGTCAGCTTCAACTATGTTTAGCTTGCTGGCTATAAAAGGATGGGTTCTTAACCTAGCTGCAAGATCTCTATCCAGCTCAATTACAGTGAGAGCATCGATTAATTCACAAACTGGCTCGGTGAGTGCCCCTAGTCCAGGACCAATTTCAACCATATGTTGATCTTTTTTCGGC
Source organism: uncultured Paraglaciecola sp. (assembly GCF_963977085.1). Taxonomy (GTDB): domain Bacteria; phylum Pseudomonadota; class Gammaproteobacteria; order Enterobacterales; family Alteromonadaceae; genus Paraglaciecola. The sequence continues at coordinate 332,143 of NZ_CAXBNC010000004.1, forward strand.
CCTATAGCTGTGACTATTTGGTCAATTACGTAGTTGTCATGTAAAAAATTCTGACCAAAACGTTTTCTGGCTGTATGTCCTAAATGTTGTTTGCTCATTCTGTTTGCGCTGCTATTGATATGGCTTGTTCGATGGCAAGGTTGAAACTGCCTGCGTCTGCTTGACCGGTACCTGCTAAATCCAATGCGGTTCCATGATCGACAGAGGTACGGATAAAGGGCAAGCCCAAAGTGATATTAACTGAAGCCCCAAAACCTTTGTATTTTAGTACTGGCAGGCCTTGATCATGATACATGGCTAACACAGCGTCAGCTTGTTCTAAATATTTAGGATTAAAGATAGTATCGGCTGGCAGCGGCCCTGTGATATTCAACCCCTCTGCACGCAAAACATCTAAGGCTGGTGTAATCACCAATATTTCTTCTTTGCCCAGATGCCCGTTTTCTCCAGCATGGGGATTTAAACCACAAACAAAAATATGCGGTTTTTTAATACCAAATTTCAACATTAGGTCGGTATTGACTATATGCAGCACTTTATGCAATCGCTCAAAGGTAATCGCTTTAGATACGTAAGCTAGAGGAATATGCGTAGTAGCAAGTACCACTCTAAGACCCTCTGTGGCTAACATCATAACTACGTCATTAGTGTTAGACTCGTGAGCAAAAAATTCAGTGTGGCCACTAAAAGAGATCCCAGCGTCATTTATAATGCCTTTGTGAACTGGGCCTGTTACCACGGCATCAAATTCACCATCTAGATTCTTTTTGCATGCCTGTCGCAAGGTTTCCACTACATAATGGCCGTTTTCGCTATCAAGCTTTCCGCTTTGCACTGCGACCTTAGTTTTGATGTCTACAAAAAATAACTGCCCAGCAGGTAAGGTATGCTCAGCTCTTGCATCATAGGGTACTAAGGTAATAGCTAAGTTGAGTTGTTGAGCACGCTGCCTAAGCATATCGCCGTCAGCGAAAGCCACCAATTGTACTGGCCATTCTTTTTGTGCAATACCCAAGAGTAAATCTGGACCAATACCCGCAGGTTCGCCTGGGGTAATGGCTAATTTTAGTGGTTTCAATTATTCGCCTTGCTGCGGTAATACTTCAATATAAGCACTGGCGCGTATTTCACGTAACCAAACATCTGATTCTTCAGCAAATTTACGTTGAAATAACAACTGATAAGCTTTGTCTTCTTTACGTTTTTCAGTTGCATCGCCTACACGTTTTTCTAATAATTGCATAATATGCCAGCCAAATTGAGTTTTAACCGGTTGGCTGATTTCATTAATTTCTAAATTTGCTAACGCGTCGCGAAAATCAGCGACATACTTGCTGGGTTCAGCCCAGCCTAATTCCCCACCCTTTAGCGCAGACCCTGGATCTGCAGAATGTTCCTTAGCAAGTTCAGAAAATTCGGCTTCGCCCGCTAATATTTGTTCGCGAAACTCTTTAAGTAATTTTACGGCTTTCTCGTCACTTAAAATAATGGAGGGAGTGATCAGTATATGACGAGCATTTATTTCTTCTATTTCTACTTTTTCAATACCACGAAGATCTTTGACTTTCAAAATATGAAAACCGGCGCCACTGCGGATAGGGCCGATTAAGTCGTCTTTATCCTTTTTTTGTACTGCTTCGGCAAACAAGGTTGGCATGGAGTTAATATTCATCCATCCCAAATCTCCCCCTTCCAGTGCGCGAGAGCCACCTGAAGACGCCGTGGCAATTTTAGCAAAATCAGAGCCCTTGTTAAGTAGTTCAAGCACTTTGTCTGCTCGTACTTTAGCTGCCTCTATGTCAGCATCAGTTGGTTCTGGTGGAAACTCTATTAGGATATGCCCCAAGTTGTATTCTGCTTGTTGATCACCTTGTTCATCTATCAATTTCACCAAGTTATCGATTTCTTGTTGAGTTATGTAAACACGGCGGCGAACGTTGGCACGACGCACTTCCCCTAGAATGAGTTCTTTACGAACTTCTTCCCGGTATGTGTCGTAAGTCACTCCCTCTTGAGCGACTTTCTCACGAAACTGGGCAATACTCATTTTTTCACCTTGGGCTATATTGGTGATCGTTTGCTCTAGCTGTGGGTCACTGATTTGGATACCCATACGTTCTGCCAACTGCATTTGTAAGTTATCTAAAATGAGTTTTTCAATCGCTTGAGTACGTAAAACGCGATCTGATGGCAAGGTCTGGTCGTTAGCTGCGGCATTACGTTTTACCACTGTAATTAATTCAGATATTTGACTCTCTAACACTACACCTTGATCAACAATGACAGATACGCTGTCTAAGAGTTCTGGTGCGGCTTCAGTTCTAAGTGATAAGAAAGAGCTAATTAAAAGGGCGACTACTATTACTTTCATGGTTATCTTTACTTTTTTAGTTAAAGGCGTTGTTTGATGACGCGCGTTGGGTATGTCAAAAGGTTAGCTACAATTAGTGAGTTTAAACCCCAATTAGTTCAATACAAGAGCATCAATTCAAACCGCTCCTTAATTCAGTTCAATACAAGAGCGTCAATTCAAACCGCTCCTTAATTCAGTTCAATACAAGAGCGTCAATTCAATCCGCGCTGCTATTTAGTTCAATAGATAAGGGCGTCTATATCCAAACAAGCCCTCTCTTAATAAATTTCGAGTGGTGAAGTATACATTAAAGCCTGATTCAAATTCATCGGTACTTTGTGCTCCATCATCATCAAATCGGTTACTTAGGTTACGTTGAGCAACAAAACTGACGGTCCAGCAACATGATTCATATTGCAACCCAGCATAACTTTCTACGGTTCTGCTAAGTTTTAAGTCGTGATACCAGCGACCAACCCACTGCCAATTTTTAGCTAAAGGCCAACTTGCGGTAATCCCAACTTGATTAATTTCTTCAGAAGATAAGTCTCGTACGTAACGATGGTTGATTTGCATTATTTTATTTTCAGCTAGCTGATACTCCAAGGATACACTACTACGTTCTACCTTATCGGTAATAGTTGAAACCTGAGCTTGAGTATGCACATACCATTTACTGCCTATTTGCCAATCGAGTTCAGCTGCTAATGCGGATCTATCATCTTCTTTGGATGCATCGTCCACTTGGTTATCTTGTAAATAGAAAATTTGTCCTAGGCTGAGTTTAAATCGCTCTTGGTTATTATTGTCTACAAACCTTGATGTCATACCCAATGTAATTTGATTGTTGTCGCTGATACGGTCAAGGCCTGTAAATTCTTGCCCTCTGAATAATCCAGCTGAGTCATTAAAAAGTCGGGTGGTGTCATATAATCCAATATTTTGTTGATCTTCGAAGCTGGTATACAAATATTGCACTTTAGGTTCAAATGTTTGGGTTGCCTCTGAGCCAAACCAACTTGCAGGCCTTTCAAACGCTAAAGAACCAAACACTTTCACTTGACCTAAAGTACGAGAAATATTTTCATCGAGAGTTGAATTTTCGATGTTTTCCTGAATATACCTAGTATGTAAAACCGTTGCTTCCGCTACAAATTCGCTCCATTGATTTTTAAATGGATAGCGCACTGTAGGTGCAATATGGAAACGTGTTGCTGTTGGGTCGTCAATTTCGCCGTTTTCGAAGTAGGCTAACTCTGAGTTGATTTGAAATTCGGCGCCTAATCCCATTGGTGTTAAGTAGTTGAGTCTGATTTCCGGTAAGGCACGATAACTATTAGGATGGTTCCCTAATACTTCGAAGTCTCTAAATTGCGCTGTGAGCTCTAAGTCTTGAGAAAAGTAACTCACTCCTAGAGTTTTATATAAGTGGGTATCCGCTCGATTATAATAATCAGAACCTAAGTCAACAATATAGTTGTCGTCGCTTAAACCATTAATGTCGGCATTGACTCGCCAATTTTTGTTAATTTGGCCGCTGTGAACTAATCGATAAAAATAACGCTCTGAGTCATCGTCAAGATCTTGGTCGTTAGGTAAATATTCGATATTTGCCTGACCAGTATGTTTTTCAGTTAAATATCTAAACTCGGTTTTAAGCTGCAATCCACGTTCTGACATTAACCTTGGACTAAAGGTTAGGTCGTAGTTGGGGGCAATGTTCCAATAAACAGGTTGTTCAATACTGACCCCAGTAGAGCTATTACTGGCAATGTTTGGATACAAAATACCAGATTGCCTTTCATCGTTTATTGGGAAAGAAAAATACGGTAAATACAGTACTGGCACATCTTTAATATAAAATCGAGCGTGCTTAATTACACCTCTAGATTGATTAGGGGTGATTTTTATATTGCTGGCTTGAATACGCCACACTTCATCATCCACAGGGCAAGTGGTAAAACTGGACTCAATAAGATTAATACCCGTTTTTTCTCCAAGGCCTATTTTTTCTGCTTTACCGTGGCCTTGTACCTTATTTAGCTGATACAAAGAATCCTCAATGAGCAATTCATTTGAAATTCTATTTAGCTGTACATTTTCACTGGATACAGTGATGTTACTATCTTGAAAACTGACGTTGCCTGTCGCCTTGAGGGTTTGGGTCTGGCGATTGAGGATCGCTTCGTCAGCTTTGATTTTAACTTGGGAACTATCGATTTCAACTTTGCCTTTGAATTGCGCAAAAGTATCTTGATTGATTTCACTATCTTCAGACTTAACTTGAATTTGACCATCAAGTAACGAATTTTCGAGATTAGGTCCGGCCAAAGGAATAAAACAGACTTCTTCAGCGTCAGCTAGCCCAATCGACATCAATAGCAGACTGAAAAATAAGAATTGTTTGTTTTGTATACTAGACAAGTACAAAGTGACCTAAAGTTGCATTTAAAACAGCGAGTTAATGCGTAATTTTAAAGGTTTCAATGGGATTTACCAGTAAACTTGCAAAAAAAGCTATATTTCGCCATTCTTGGCCCTCATCCAGCAGCCAACTTTGCGCCACGATAAGAGAAACCATTGAAATCACCGTTATCTTTCAAGCAACTTCGAAAACAACAATTACACTCTTGGATCAATCACAACACTGAGTTTGAGTGTGAATCCTTGGATATCGTATCTGGTGATGCAGGTTTTCGTCGGTACTATCGATTTGTTCAAGGGGGAAAATCGATCATTGCTGTAGATGCGCCACCAAAAAGTGAGGACACCAGCCAATATATTGCCGTGGGACAAAGTTATAGGGAAAAAGGCTTAAAGGTGCCAGAAATATACGCCTACGATCTTGAACAGGGATTTTACCTACAGCAAGATTTCGGAAATCGACTTTTTAGTGAATGTTTGACTGTGGACTCCTGTGACGAACTTTATCCTAAAGCACTCGCTAATATTCCGGTCATCCAAAATTGTTTATCTACTGCAAAAGGTCCATTGCCGGCGCATGATGAAGCATTCATCGATAGAGAGTTGGGGCTTTTTAATGATTGGTTATTAGATAAATATCTTCAGTTTAGTGTCACTGAAACCGAAGCAAAAATGCTTGCTAAAGTCTTTGGTGATGTGAAAAAGGTGTGTTTGATGCAGCCTTCTGTAGGTATGCATAGAGACTATCACTCTCGTAACTTGATGTTGCTTGAGGATGATGAAATTGGTGTGATTGATTTTCAAGATGCGGTAGTGGGACCTATTACTTATGATGCGGTTTCCTTGCTAAGAGATAGTTATCAAGACTGGCCAAAAGTAAAAGTTCAGCAATGGTTAAAAAATTGGCATGCAGAATACTATTCGCAGTATCCATGGGCTGAATTTAAAATGTGGTTCGATTGTGCGGGTATGCAAAGGCAAATTAAAATTGCAGGGATCTTTGCACGTTTGTGTATACGGGATAATAAACCAAGTTTCTTAGCTGATATTCCGCACACTTTGAATTATTTGATTGATGTTGCCAGTCAGTATCCAGATTATTTAGAGTTTGCTTGTTTTGTTCGTGAGCGAGTATTGCCGAATGTGTTACAAAACCTAAAGTTAAAGAAACATGAAGCTTAAAACTGCGATGATTTTAGCGGCAGGAAGAGGGGAGCGAATGCGCCCGCTGACGGATAAAGTGCCAAAACCTTTGCTGAAAGTACAAGGCAAAGCGTTGATTGAATATCATCTTGAAGCGCTAAAGTGCTGCGGATATCAGCGAGTTGTTATTAATCATGCATGGTTAGGTGAACAGATAGAAAGGTTTTTAGGTTCAGGTGAACGTTTTGGTTTAGAGATACTCTATTCTGCCGAGGTGCAAGCATTAGAAACAGCTGGTGGGATCTTTAATGCTTTGCCATTGCTTTGTCCCGATAGTCAGGATGAACTTTTTACGGTGGTAAACGGCGATATTTTCACTGATTTTGACTTTGATACTTTACCTAGCCATTTACCGGAAGGGGTTGAAGCCCATTTAGTGATGGTCGATAATCCAGACCACAATCCCCAAGGGGATTTTTGTTTTAGTGGCGATAAATTACACTCAAAACAAGGAAAGAAACTGACCTGCAGTGGCATAGCCGTTTATTCTAAGTTCTTTTTTGAACAGGGTAGTTCGGGCGTTAACCGTTTGGCTCCTATGTGGCGTAAAGGCATTGACGAGGGGGCAATAGGTGCGCAATATTTTACAGGGCAATGGACAGATGTGGGAACCCCTCAGCGTTTAATCGAATTGAATAATACAAACAGTTAGCGGAATCAGATGATAGGCAAAATATTAGGTACCATATTTGGATTTATGTTTGGGCGTATCCCAGGCGCGGTTTTAGGTTTTTTTGTTGGGCATATGTTCGACAAAGGATACAGCAAAAATTTTAATCAAAGTGGTGGTTTTAACCGCTTTTTTGCCAGTCAGGATGACTTCAAAAGTCAGGCTGTTTTTTTCCATTGTTTGTTTTCAGTCATGGGACATGTTGCCAAAGCTGATGGTAAGGTCAGTGATATTGAAATACGCATGGCGAGTGCCCTGATGGATCAGATGAATCTTGAAGGCGATATGCGCAAAGAGGCGCAACAAGCTTTTAGGGATGGCAAAGCCGCAGATTTTGCTCTGAAACAAACCGTGCAAGAATTCAAAGAGTCTTGTCATGGTCGCCGAGATATTTTGCAGGTGTATTTAGAAATCCTCATTCAAGCGGCCTATGTAGACGGAAAACTGGATAAATCTGAACAAGTTATTTTAGAGACAGTGTCCCAATACTTAGGCTTTAGCCAGCACGATTTACTTTATTTAATGTCAGCATTTGAAGCAGAAATGCGCTTTAGACAAGGTGCAGGTGGTAAACAAAATGCGAATGGGCAAAAATATTCTTCGCAACAATCGTTAGATGACGCTTATAAAATTCTAGGTGTGAAAACATCCGACGACGATAAAAGCATCAAAAAAGCCTACCGCAAATTGATGAGCGAACATCACCCCGACAAATTAGTGTCTAAAGGCTTACCCAAACAAGCGCTAGAGCTGGCAAAGAATAAAACCCAAGATATTCAGTCTGCTTATGAATTGATTAAGGAGAAACGCGGCTTTAGGTAAACTCAGAGCTGATTAAGTTATTCTTCAGTTTTTGTTCATGCTTTTCATTCCACACTAACAGCAGGTTTGAAAAGGAAAGTGAAATGAAAAATTCAAGTTTACTAATTTTAAGCAGTTTACTATTGTCGAGTTCAGTTTTGGGCGCACAAAGCGATAGCTGGAGTGCCCAGTCTACTGAAAAGCAGTTCGATAAAACTAGTCAGGTGATAGTAAAATCATCTGAAGGTGAGCATAAAAATGCTTTGGTATTGACACCCGATGCTCAATCAAAAATAGCCTCAAGCAATGCGAAAAAAACTCAGGCACAAGCCAAAATATTAACAGCGAGACCTGATGTTAAGGCAATATATCAAGAATTTTGGATATATGATGCTTGGGTCGAATTTTACAGTGATGATGATAGAGATGGGTATTTTAACCATTTTTCCGTTGAGTTTGATGCTGATACAGATTTTAACTCCGCAACTGTTTACGCCAGATTATATTTAGGTAAGGATGAGGTGTTCAAGGAGTATCATGCCACTTCTAACTTCAATATCTATTCTGACACGAACACCGACAGTTTTGTTGTTGAAAGCGAATTATTAAATGGTTTTGCTTCTGCTGATTATGAAGTATTAATTGAGTTGTACGACGCTTACAGCGACGAGTTAGTGGCGGTTTACGATGGTTATAATGATGCGGATTTGTATTTATTACCTCTAGAAAGCAACGAATTCGAAACTGTTCAAGTTGTAGTGGTGCGTGAACACGGTGGAAGTTTGAGTTTATTGGGATTGTTTCTTATACCCTTGATATGGGTGAGACGTTTTAAAAAGACAGCATAATAATCACTCGAAAATAATCAATCAAAAACTTGCTTTGAAAAAAGGCTGGCTTTTATTGAAGTCAGCCTATGTGTCTTCTGGTTCGTTGGTATCGACCACTTCGGTGGTCACCTTCTGAACCAATTTTACCCTGCCGTGTTTAACCAGAGTGTCTCTAAGCACATATTCGATTTGGGCATTAACGCTGCGTAAATCATCATCTGCCCAGCGCTGCATGGCGGCCAATACGTCAGCATTTATTCTCAGAGGAAATGCTTTTTTAGACATGGTATTCCTTGTGCTTAATCCTAATATAAACTGCCGCTATTAATAATGGGTTGGGCGTTTTTGTCGCCGCACAACACCACTAACAAATTGCTTACCATCATGGCTTTGCGCTCTTCATCAAGTTCAACCACATGTTGTGCCTTTAATCTGTCTAATGCCATTTCAACCATACCCACCGCGCCTTCCACAATTTTGCTACGAGCGGCAATGATAGCGGTTGCTTGTTGACGTTGCAGCATGGCGCTGGCTATTTCTGCTGAGTAGGCCAAATGACTGATTTTAGACTCATGCACAGTTAATCCGGCTTTACCTAAACGCTCTTGAATTTCTTGCTTTAAAATTTCAGAAATATGTTGAGGGTGACTACGCAGGGCAATATCGGCACTGTCATCATCTTGGGGATCATAGCAGTAACTACTGGCCATATTTCGCAGCGCTGATTCAGTTTGAATAGTCACGTAACTTTCATAGTCATCTACTTCAAACGAGGCTTCTGCCGAGTCTGTAACAGACCATACCACTATGGTCGCGATTTCTATGGGGTTACCTAAGTTATCGTTAACCTTTATTTTAGCCGATTCGAAGTTGCGGATCCGTAGTGAGACCGTTTTGCGTATAAAAAATGGAATAGTCCAGCGAAGGCCATTGCGTTTTTCGGTACCCACATAACTGCCAAATAAGGTCATGACTTTAGCTTGGTTGGGTTGCACCATAAAGAAGCCAGCCCAACAAATAAGTACAATAATGGAGCAAAGGATACTCACTGGAAGTAAAATTTCGTTTACTACCATGATGCCGAAGCTAACTTGTAGTAAGGGTAAAGCCACAAAAAAAGCCAAGTACCCGTTAATAGAAAAGCCTTTTTTCTCTGTAATCATTGCGAACTCCTAAGTGATATCATTATGATATTGTTATGAGGTTAATTCTATTTGATTAAAAAAGCAAATGGATTTATAAGACACTAATTTAACTTCAATTTTCGGATAAAAAAGTATTCTCGTGAATGCCTAATTCTAGGCATATGTGCTTATCCACTTGAAATTATTAGGAATTTGTCAGGTTTTTTAACACATTGTCTAAAATGTTTTTTTTGCAATTTTCTAATTAATTGTTTTTTATTAAGAAATTTTTTTGGTGCAGAACTTGCTTAGTGTATGACCAATAGGTCAAGTTTGCCTGTTGAAGTAGCATTATCCCGCTCTCTGTCATACGGATGTCACAGAAGTATTAGAACATCGCTCGCAACAAAAATAATTTATTAAAAGTCGGTAAACCGACATTAAAAAATCCAGGAGAAAACATGAAATTAAAATACCCAGCCCTGCTGGCGGCTCTCTGTGCTTCGACGGCTCAGGCCACAGAAGTCTTCATAAATGAAATTCACTACGATAATGCGGGTGCAGACTCTAGCGAATTTGTTGAAGTGGTGGCGCCAGAAAATATCGATTTAACGGGTTATCAAGTCGAACTTTATAACGGCAGTAATGGCACTGTGTACGCGACCCTGACCATTAGCGCACAAACTGTGAGTGATGGTTATCGCTATGCTACTTTGGCTCACTCTGGAATCCAAAATGGGGCCCCTGATGGTATGGCATTGTCTAAGCCTGATGGTACGGTTATTCAATTTTTAAGTTATGAAGGTAGCATGACAGCAACGGCTGGTAATGCTACAGGCTTGACTAGTGAAGACATCGGTGTGGTTGAAACTAGCTCTACAGAAGTAGGTTATTCTTTGCAACTAGCCGGTACTTTGGGTAGTCAATATTCAGACTTTACTTGGCAAGTACCTGCAATTGCAACTGCAGGTGCGCTTAATAATGGCCAAACTTTTGTTGATAATGGAACGGGTGGTGAAACAGACCCGGGCGACACTGATCCTGGCGATGGCGGTGAGGAAGGCGATACAGGTACTACGGGACAAGCATTTGTTATTATAAATGAAATACATTATGACAATGCTGGGGCCGATGTTGGTGAGGCGATTGAAGTTGCCGGTATTGCGGGTACTGATTTATCTGGTATGAGCCTAGTTTTGTACAACGGTTCGAACGGAACGAGTTATAACACTATTGCCTTGTCTGGCGTGTTGACAGACCAAGCAAATGGTTTTGGTACCCTGTCTTTTGCTATTAGTGGTATTCAAAATGGTTCACCAGACGGAATTGCATTAATAGATTCTGAGGGTGGGGTATTACAATTCTTAAGTTATGAAGGGACTCTGACAGCCACCGATGGACCAGCAGATACCCTAGAAAGCACTGATATTGGTGTTGAGCAAACCTCATCTACATCAATTGGACATTCGTTACAATTGACTGGTACAGGCTTCAACTACGAGGATTTCACTTGGGCTGAAGCAAGTAGTGAAACTTTTGATGAGATTAATGCCGAACAAGTTTTTGTACTACCAGTGCCATTCATAAACGAAATTCATTATGACAATGCTGGTACAGATGTTGATGAAGGTATCGAATTAGCTGGTTTAGCGGGTATTGATTTATCTGGAATGACCCTAGCTTTGTACAATGGTTCGAACGGAACGGTCTATAACACGGTTGCTTTGTCTGGTGTGTTCGCAGACCAAGAAAATGGGTTTGGTACCCTGTCTTTTGCCATTAGTGGTATTCAAAATGGTGCCCCAGACGCTATTGCGTTAGTAGATGCACAAGGTGTGGTCTTACAATTCTTAAGCTATGAAGGGACGCTGACGGGCACAGACGGTCCGGCAGTTGGCTTACAAAGTACTGATATTGGTGTAGCAGAAACTTCTTCAACATCTGTTGGTTCTTCGTTGCAATTAACTGGCACCGGTGTGCAATATAGTGATTTTGTTTGGAACGACCCAGCCACCAGTACTTTTGATGCAATCAATAATGACCAAACATTTGGTACTGTTGACGGAGACGGTGACGGTGGCGGTGACGGTGGCGGTGACGGTGGCGGTGAAGAGCCTGAACCAATTGATATTGGTGCTTGTTTAGATACAGCAACGTTTATCCATGAAGTTCAAGGTAGTGGCGCTGCAAGCCCTATGCTTGGTAACACGGTTGTCATTGAAGGTGTTGTGACTGCTGTTTTCCAAGGCTCTGGACAGCTTGGTGGATTCTTCATTCAAGAAGAAGATAATCAAGTTGATGCAGACCCAACTACTTCAGAAGGTGTTTTTGTATACGACACTTCTAACCTTGTTGAAATCAACGATTTGGTTCGATTGCAAGGTAGTGTTGCTGAATATTATGAAATGACACAAGTGCAAGATGTCACCGCTTTACTAAATTGTGGTCCTGCTGGTTCAAGTGTAAGTGCGTCAATTTTAACTTTGCCACTTAATTCTCTTGATGAGTATGAGCAAGTGGAAGGGATGTCAGTTGCCTTTTCACAACCTCTAACGGTTACAGAGTATTTTAACCTTGATCGTTATGGTCAAATAATGCTTTCGGATGAAAGAACCTTTCAGTTTACTCACAACAGCCTGCCGGATGCGACTGGGTATGCTCAACACCTTGCAAATAAACCTTTGAATCAAATCCTACTTGATGATGGAAGTACTTTGCAAAACCCTGAAACAATTAGTTATTTTGCCCCTACTTCAAGTGCTAGTAATACCCTTCGTGGAGGCAGTATTGCCAACATTACAGGTGTGATGAGTTATTCGTTTGGTGCGTACGCTATACAGCCGGTTGACGAAATAGTGTTTACCGATGTATCGCCACGCACTGAAGCACCAGCTGAATTAGACGGTAACTTCAAAGTAGCAGGTATTAACGTACTGAATTACTTTACTACCTTAGATGCAGGTTCAAATAAATGTGGACCTAGCAACCTTGATTGTCGTGGTGCAGAAAATGCTGAAGAGTTTACTCGTCAAAGAGATAAAACAATTGCTGCTATCAGTATTATGGATGCAGACGTACTTGGGTTAGTTGAGATTGAGAACAATGCAACAGAATCTCTAAGTGATCTTGTTAGTGGCTTAAACGATGTGGTTGGTGCAGGAACTTACGCTTATGTTAATACCGGCACAATTGGTACTGACGCCATAAAAGTAGGGGTGATTTATAAACCAGCCTCAGCTACGCCAAAAGGTGCATTTGCCATACTTGATAGCTCGGTTGATCCACTATTCTTAGATAATAAGAATCGCCCAGTATTAGCGCAATCATTTACTACCACCAGTGGTGAAGTATTTACTGTTGCGGTTAATCACTTAAAATCGAAAGGTTCTGCTTGTGATTCCGACGGAGACTATGATGCTAATGACGGTCAAGGTAATTGTGCTGGCATCCGTGCTAATGCAGCTACAGCCTTGGTTAATTGGTTAGCAACCGATCCAACCTCAAGCGGTGACGACGATTTTCTAATCTTAGGTGATTTAAATGCCTATGCCATGGAAGACGCTATTACTAATCTTACTGACGCTGGCTATACCAATCTAATCTCTGCATTTGGTGGGCCTGAAGCATACTCTTATGTATTTGATGGTGAACTTGGGTATTTAGATCACGCGTTAGCGAGTGCTTCGCTAACTGAACAAGTGACTGGGGTAACAGAATGGCATATTAATTCTGATGAACCTGATGCGTTCGATTACAACACCGACTATAGATCAGCAGATCAGATTGCCACATGGTATTCGCCTGATGCGTATCGTATGTCAGACCATGATCCGGTGATTATTGGTTTTGACTTCGAAGCCGCTGTAGTGGTTGTCGAAGGTGACGTAAACGGTGATGGTAACCTTGATATGAATGACTATTACGGCTTTATTGGTGCCTACGGCAGTTCTGAAGGTGATGCGGCATATAACGCTGCGGCCGACATGAACAGTAATGGCATTATCGATATGACTGATTTCCAACTTTGGTACCAAGCTTTTTTAGCACAATAATTTAAATTAACCCATGCCTACTCAAGGTTTTGAGTAGGCTCAATATATGAGATAAAGAAATGAAATTAATGAATATAATTAAAACAACCTTTGCTGCACTCATGCTAACTGCGTCTGCAGCACATGCTAATATTGTTGTGACCTTCGACCCATCGACTACGGATATTTCTGTAGGTGATACTTTTACGGTTGATGTTTTAGCGACGGCCGACTTAGCCGATGCATTTGTAGCATTTGATATTGGTTTTAATTTGGACGCAGATAGTATTGCATTAGGTAGCGATTTTTCCGCTCCACCTTCATTTTTCAATGATGTTGCTGGTTTTGCTAATAGCTTCCCTGTCGCCTTATATGGTACAAATATTTTATTAGCCACCTTAACTTTTACTGCAGCTACAGCTGGTGATTTAGTACTTGATCTAAATGCAGGGGAATTTAGTGCCTTTAGTTTTATTCCATTTGACAGTACAGCCCTCAACATCACTGTTAGTGAAGTGTCTGCACCTGCTACTTTAGGTTTGTTAGCTCTTGCTTTAACTGGATTGGTTAGTTTACGCCGCAAAGCGTAATATTACGCAGTATCAAAAAAGGCGGTTGATATCACTATCAACCGCCTTTTAAATTTTTCTAGAAGCTAGAAGCTAGAAGCTAGAAGCTAGAAGCTAGAAGCTAGAAGCTAGAAGCTAG
>NZ_CAXBNC010000005.1:0-311421 GCF_963977085.1 uncultured Paraglaciecola sp.
CAATGGCAGCAATAATCGCAGTGTTGTTAACCGGTGGCTTGGTTTTAGCACCTATGGCCGCAATAATCGCAGTGTTGTTAACCGGCGGCTTGGTTTTAGCACCTATGGCCGCAATGACGGCAGTGTTGTTAACCGGTGGTTTGGTTTTGGCGCCAATTGCTGCAAGAGAACTGTTAGATACTGCTGTTCCGACAATCAAAAGAAACATATTAAAATACAAATTTTTCATGATAAAACCCCTTGTTGACTTAGACAAAATTGTCTAAAAACAATTATGAAGGTTTTAAAATGGAATGTAGAGCCTTAAGCTTTAATTAACTGTGGAAATAATTGTTTGTAACTTTCGTTAAAAGTTGTCCAAATCAATAAAGTAGAGAGTGCATGTATGATGTAAGGCAATGCTTCATAGGCAAATAAAGCATTTTTAAAACCGAATATATGTCTTAGGTAATACTCGAATAAGACTGTTGTTTGGGCAATGATGATCACCGCATTAATCTTATATAGTACCCAGTCTAGATTTATTGATTTGGCTTTAGGCGATATATAACTCTCCACCATGCTTACTCTAAGAAAAACCAAGTGCCTGATAGAAATACAAATCATAATGATACAAACATACCAAAATGTTTGTGGTGGTTCGTAGCCAATTACATACCAATAGACTTCTGTTGAGATACCTAAAATAAGACACAATAAAAGTATTTTTGAGGTCCAGTCATACCAAAAGTAATAAACAAGCCAAAAACCAGTAATGTAAACAAGGCCTTTTATCAGGTAACTACTGGGTAAATATAACCAAGCGAACTCTTCGATAATGTGCTGCAAAAAAATGATTGCGATAACACTTAATACATTGACGTCCTTTCTACATAAAATTGCGGTGAAAAGAATAACACCTAGAAAGAGTCTGTCGAAAACCAAAGCATTTCCAAAAGTAAAAATACTTGCAGCGACAAAAAGCCCTCCAAAGAGAGCTGTCAAGAATTTAGGAAGATAGGCGCGTAAAATCATGCGCCCTAGACTAAAACAAGATTAACTTAAGTTAAAGCCAAAATAGTCCATAACAGTAGAGAAGAAAGATTCGCGAGTTTGTTCTGATGCAGTTTGACGACAGATAGACCACCACTTGTTCACTACCCCAACACCAATATTGTCCATGGTTTCTGGCTTGTCATTTTCGATGGCAGAGACAGTTTCACGGCTAATACCCACTCGATGTGCAAGTTCTTCTTGGGTGTAGCCGGCTTCTTTACGCAAAGACCTAAGTTGAGCACCACTAAACATTTTTCTACGTGACATGTTAAGTCGATCCTGATGTTAACTGTGAAAATTTACTATTTAATTTTTTGCGGCAAAAAATTTACCTAAGACAAATATAATTTAAACAGGACATTTAGTATATAGCTAGGTTAATAACAAATAGTAACAGATTTCAACTTTCTTATAGTCAAAAGTATGGTAACGATGATTTATTATGATTGTTTAAGGCTACTAAATTCCATCAGATCAGCGACTTTTTTATCGGAGTCATATACAATGCGCGGCCAAATTATTTAGTAACACGTTCACTTAAGAGTATTCCATGTCTTTCCAACAAGAAGTTGATAAACGCCGCACTTTTGCGATTATCTCTCACCCCGATGCGGGGAAAACCACCATTACCGAAAAAGTATTGTTGTTTGGCCAAGCCTTACAAAAAGCAGGTACGGTAAAAGGTAAAAAGTCAGGCCAACATGCTAAATCTGATTGGATGGAAATGGAAAAAGAGCGGGGTATTTCTGTTACGACTTCCGTTATGCAATTTCCCTATGGTGACTGTACAGTTAATTTATTAGATACCCCAGGCCATGAGGATTTCTCAGAAGATACTTATCGTACCTTAACGGCCGTTGATTCTTGTTTGATGGTAATAGACGCCGCAAAAGGTGTTGAAGCGCGAACCATAAAATTGATGGAAGTAACACGATTGCGTGACACCCCTATTATTACCTTTATGAATAAGCTTGATAGGGATACTCGAGATCCTATTGATTTATTAGATGAAGTTGAAGACGTACTCAATATTAAATGTGCACCCATTACTTGGCCAATTGGTATGGGCAAAGAGTTTAAAGGTGTGTATCACTTAATAAGGGACGAAACTTATCTTTATCAGTCAGGTTTAGGGCACTTAATCCAAGACGTACGTATTATCAAAGGTATCAACAATCCTGAATTAGATGAAGCCATTGGGAGTTATGCTGAAGAAATACGTGAGATGCTTGAGCTTGTGAAAGGTGCGTCTCATGAGTTTAACCATAATGAATTTTTAGCCGGTGAATTAACCCCAGTATTTTTTGGTACAGCCATGGGGAACTTTGGTGTCGATCATATGCTGGATGGTTTAGTTGAATGGGCACCATTACCTCAAGGTCGTGATACCAGCGACAGAAAAGTCGAGTCAAGCGAACAGAAATTCAGTGGTTTTGTGTTTAAGATCCAAGCCAATATGGATCCTAAACACCGTGACCGTATCGCGTTTTGCCGCATAGTTTCGGGTAAATACGAAAAAGGCATGAAAATGCACCAAAGTCGCACTGGTAAGGATATTCGAATTTCTGATGCGGTCACTTTTTTAGCCAGTGATCGGGAATTATTAGAAGAAGCCTACGCCGGTGATATTATTGGTTTACACAATCACGGGTCTATGCAAATTGGCGATACTTTTACGTCAGGTGAAAAATTCCGTTTTGCAGGTATTCCTAATTTTGCCCCTGAATTGTTTAAACGTATTCGATTAAAAGATCCTCTTAAACAAAAACAATTGCAAAAAGGTTTGATTCAATTATCTGAAGAAGGGGCGGTACAGGTATTTAGGCCGTTACAAAATAACGACTTGATAGTTGGGGCCGTAGGTGTGCTGCAGTTTGATGTGGTCGTAGCACGCTTAAAAGGTGAATATAATGTTGAAGCAATGTATGAACATATTAACGTCTATACCGCACAATGGGTGACATCTAAAGACCCTAGAAAACTCGACGAATTTAGACGCAAAGCAGAAGCCAACTTATCATTGGATGGAGGTGATAACTTAGCTTATATTGCGCCTACAAGAGTGAATTTGGCGCTAGCCAAAGAACGCTACCCTGAAATTGAGTTTCACACGACCAGAGAACACTAACAGGCTTTTATCTTTCGCCTGAAGCATTTTATATACAAGAGCAGACATGAACTTACAGACATTTTTATTAGCAAAATTTAAAGCCGCGCTCATTGCTATTGGCGCACCTGAAGGTACTCCAGCGCCACTTAGTCGCAGTACTCGTGTGGGGTTTGGACATTATCAGTTTAATGGGGCGATGGCATTGTCAAAAGTGTTGAAGCAAAACCCAAGAGATATTGCACAAAAAATTGTAGATGTCGTTGACCTAAATGATGAAGCCGAAAAGCTTGAAGTTGCCGGTCCTGGGTTCATTAATATCTACTTAAGACCGCAGTGGTTAGCCCAACAGTTACAGCTGGCAAATGCTGATGATCGTCTTGGTATCGAAACCGAGCAGCAACAAACAGTAGTAATCGATTATTCTGCGCCAAATCTCGCTAAAGAAATGCATGTTGGCCATTTGCGTAGCACCATTATTGGTGACGCAGTGGCTAAAACCCTTGAATTTTTGGGGCATAAGGTTATACGTCAAAATCACATGGGCGACTGGGGCACACAGTTTGGAATGTTAATCACTCACCTCAATGATAAATTGGCTGCCGATGGTGTTGCAGAAACTGCCTTGTCTGATTTAGAAGATTTTTATCGTGCTGCCAAAGTGCGTTTTGATAATGAGGAAGGTTTTGCAGATAGAGCCCGTGAAAACGTAGTCAAATTACAAAGTGGTGACTCTGAGTGTTTAACTTTATGGCAAACCTTTGTCACCATATCAATTGCTCATAGTGAGCAGGTGTATGACAAACTGAATGTTAGCCTCAAACCTAGCGATATAATGGGTGAAAGTGCCTACAACAAAGATTTAGCGGCAACAGTCGCCGAACTTAAATCTACTGGTATAGTGGTCGAAAGCCAAGGTGCACAAGTGGCGTTCCTGCAGGAAATGGCCGATAAAGAGGGGAACCCCGCCGCTTATATAGTACAAAAATCTGGTGGAGGGTATTTGTATGCCACCACAGATCAGGCGGCTATACGTTATCGAAATGGAGTGTTAGGTGCAGATCGTACCCTGATTTTTACTGACGTCAGGCAAGCATTACATTTTAGACAAACAGAATTGGTTGCCCGTAAAGCAGGGTTTATACAACCCAACCAAAGTTACGAACACTGCCCATTTGGTATGATGTTGGGTAGCGATGGTAAACCTTTTAAAACGCGCACAGGTGGTACAGTTAAGCTAGCCGAACTATTGGACGAAGCCATAGAGCGAGCTGAAGAACTGATCAACAAACGTGAATCCGATTTAACACCACAAGAGCGCAAAATCATTGCTGACAAAGTAGGTATTGGCGCAGTGAAATATGCCGATCTAAGTAAAAATCGTACGACAGATTACATCTTTAATTGGGATAGTATGCTCAGTTTTGAAGGCAATACTGCACCTTATTTACAATATGCCTACGCCCGAATTCAAAGTATTTTCAGAAAAGCACATTTAGATGACGTGAACTTACAGGCAGATATACAGCTAGATGAGGTGCAGGAGCAACTACTGGCAGTTAAGCTAATGCAATACGTTGAAGCAATTCAACAAGTAGCAAACGACGCTACTCCGCATGTGTTGTGTAGTTATATTTATGAGTTAGCCAGTTTATTTATGAGTTTCTACGAAGCTTGCCCAATATTAAAAGAGGGCATTGATGAGAAAACCAAAAATAGTCGTTTAATGTTAGCGCAATTGACTGCTAACACTTTGCAATCAGCTTTGGACTTGTTAGGTATTGAGACTATGAATAAGATGTAATGTCTTTAGCTTCTAGCCTAGCTTATATGTATAAATAACCCGCTATTTGGCGGGTTATTGGTTTTTATAAACTTAGAAACTAAATTTGACCTAAATGCTGATATATTCCTATCTGCTTAGTAATAATCTTAATAAAAGGTGAGACAGACACTATGGTTAAAATTCTAGCTTTTGCTGGCAGTGGCAGAAAAGACTCAGTCAATAAAAAAGTAGTGGCAATTGCCGCTAAAGGAGCACAAGAGGCAGGCGCTGAGGTCACTATCGTCAATTTAGAAGATTTTGATATGCCTATTTTTAATGAAGATTTAGAAGCGGAGCAGGGCATGCCCATAAAAGCTCAAGCCTTCAAAGAATTACTCATTAGCCATGACGGCTTTTTAATATCATCTCCCGAATACAACAGCTCATACAGTGGTTTATTTAAAAATGCGATTGATTGGGCCTCTAGAAAAACCGGAGATGAAGCTCCCATGGCTGCTTATCGAGGTAAAGTGGCCGCCATAATGGCTGCGTCTCCAGGTGTGTTAGGTGGTATGCGAGTGCTAGTGACTTTACGTATGTTATTGGAAAATATTGGGACAATGGTTTTGCCATCACAAAAAGCTGTGGGTGGTGCATTTAAGTTGTTTGATGAACAAGGCAATATTACTGACGAAAAAACCGAAAAAGCATTAAGGTCTTTGGGTAAAGAGTTGGTCGAAACTCTCACTAAGTTAAAAGGTTAAGCTTAGTGAGGGTTTCAATCTTTGTTAGCCAATAAATGAGTAATACGAATTTATTGGACTATTCAGTCAGCAAGAACTCATGTTCTGGGTCAACAATTAAACGCCCAGACATGGCTTCTCTACCAAGCAACATTAGGTATTTCATTTCAGAACGATCAGTCAGTGTAAGCTCAATACCCCACTGCATACCGGCGATTAATATATCGGTTTCGATGACGTAGCGGCTTTGATGTGTAGCGTTAGAACTCTTAACTTTACGTACACTTTTAACCTTAGCTTCTCTTACCATCAATTTGTTCACATCATGTGAGTCAGGATGAATATCAAATCGCACCCATTTTTCATTTTCTTTTTTAAATTTAACAATATTGTCCACATGCAGTGAGGATGTGGTTGCCCCTGTGTCAACTCTTGCTTCTAAGCTGCTTAGTTTAAGTTGCGGTAAATCACATAATTCAAGTGCACCAACTAAATGTTTTTCATTCATCTAAATTACTCTTTAATCGATAATAGTAGGGTCATCTAAAACCAAGTCGTCTTGCAAATTGTCTTGTAACAGTCCTAGGTGCTCGGCGACTGAATCTGGTTTTCTAAAATAAGCAATGTGATACATGGCTTCACCTTCTTGAGTTAACGGGATATTTTGTTTGCCAATTACCACACCTTCTTCAGGGCAGAGTACTTTGCTTAATTCAGTTCCATATGGATCAGCAATTATGGCCAATACGCCTCCTTTATTGACGTGATCGCCTAGTTGCGCAGCATGGTTAACAAAACCACTTTCTGTGGCGCGTACCCAGCCACTTTGGCGTGCAACAAATTTAGATATTTTATGACCTTTACGCTGCCGCTTGCTTAACATGCCGATTTCACGCATTACATTAATGACGCCTTTGACTCCAGCGCGTATGGAGAACTCATCATATCTGAGGGCTTCTCCCGCTTCGTAGAGCAGCACTTTGACTCCTAAGTCTCCAGCTGCTTGCCTGAGAGTACCTGGCCTAATGTCGGCATTGAGTAAAACTGGCAATCCAAAAGACTCCGCCATCGCTAATGTTTCTGCGTCGTCCAAATTGGCACGAATTTGAGGGAGGTTACTGCGATGAATAGCGCCAGTGTGCAAGTCAATGCCAACATCGCATTTCGAGACTATTTCATTTACAAATAGGTGCGCAAGTCTTCCTGCAATGGAGCCTTTTGCGCTACCTGGGAAACTGCGATTAAGATCTCGTCTGTCGGGTAAATAACGGCTCTGATTTAACACCCCATAACCATTTACTATAGGTACGGCGATAAGTGTGCCTTTTAAATACTTTAGTGATTTATTTTTGAGTAAACGATTGACGATTTCGATGCCATTTAATTCATCACCATGTACAGCGCCACTGACGAACATTGTGGGTCCATCACGCTTGCCGCGTTGCACATGAACTGGCATTGACATTCTAGTATCAGTATACAAAGGTGGCATAGGCAATTCGATACGTTTGGTCTCACCACGTTTTATGATTTCTCCACCAATTACAAGCTCTTTCATTTGGCCTTGTCCTCTAGTTTTATTAGGTTTGGCATTTTGTGGGATACGGAATGATAATGCCCGTCACTTTCTTTTGTATGACTAATTACAGCTGCACCTCGCAAATTTCTTGGTTTTGCATATTACTTGCAGCTGTAGCTGAACGTAAAGTGTTATTTTGCTTAGGATACGAATCAAATTAAGCTGGACTCCATTGTTGTGTATACTCTGCGTTTTTAGCGCTTTTGCAATCCAAAGATCCCCTATGGAATTTATAAAGAATATTTTTGAAAATAAACTCATTTTAACCTTTTCCATCACGTTTTTAGCACTGCTTACCAAGTACATCTTGGTAAAGTTGGTGCGTAAACAAGCCAAAAATAAAGGGGAAGATCGACGAGACTTAGTTAACAACGTAAAGAACTTTCTGAATTTTGTACTCATAGTGAGTTTATTTAGTCTTTGGGCCCAAGAGATGCAAAAATTTGCATTTTCAATCGCTGCTTTTTCAGTGGCCATTGTATTGGCTACAAGAGAGTTTATAAATTGTATAATTGGATTTTTCTATTTGGTGTCAACTCGGCCATTTCGAATTGGGGATTGGATTGAAGTTGAACAATTTGTTGGAGAAGTTTCAGCAACAGATTGGATCAAAAGTACCTTATTAGAAGTAGACATAAAAACCTACGAGTACACTGGAAAAACACTGTTTATTCCTAATAATAAGTTGATGACCAGCCCTATTAAAAACTTAAATTTTTTGAAACGTTATGCGACTCACCATTTTGAAATTGTTCGTGATCAAAGTGTTAATCCTTACGGCATTATTCAAAAGGTGATTAAAAATGCCAATGCTTACTGCGCTGACTTTCATGATGTGGCGGTACGTTATAATCATATGTTAGAAAGACGATTGGATGTAAAAATTGCCGGCCCCGAACCTCAAATAAAAGTATCCACAACTGAGATTGGCGATAACGTAGTAGAGGTCACAATTTTTTGTCCTACAGAACGAGCCATAGAAATTCAACAAGCGATAACTAAAGATTTTATGCGTTACTGGTATGCAGAAAAAAACAAACTAAAACAAAGTTAACTTGAATCATTCCTTGTTTTGTAGGGGGATTGTAAGTAATTATTTTTCTAGCCAAAATGCATAATATCCATAGTTTTATCTATTGAATTTTGGGGATATCGGTGCAAAGTAATAATCCAGCGTCAAAAGACAATGCAGCTAAAACTTGTGGAGCTAATAAAAATATTAGGCTAAGACTTATATAAGCATGCTTTAAACCATTAATTTATTGGCTAGTTGCGGGTCATATACTGTCATTTAGGTATAAAATCCGTTAAAATCCGCGTCCTTTAATTTCGAGTGCAACCCAGTTATTTATGTTTGAAATCAACCCAGTACATAATGCGTTAGCGGATATAAGACTACGCGCCGATTCGCTTCGGGGGTATCTTTGACTATGATCAAAAGAAAGAACGTCTTGAAGAAGTCAATCGCGAATTAGAAAGCCCAGATGTGTGGAATCAACCTGAGGTTGCCCAAGCCTTAGGTAAAGAAAAAGTTGCCCTTGAATTGGTTGTCGAAACCATTGAATTACTGGCGCAGGGAACTGAGGACGTTGAAGGTTTGCTTGAGCTGGCAATTGAAGCTGAAGATCAAGAAACCTTTGATGAGGCCGAATCTGAATTAGCTGAGTTGATAAAAAAGCTTGAAGCACTCGAATTCAGACGTATGTTCTCTGGTCCTAATGACGCCAATGATGGTTATATTGATATTCAATCAGGTTCTGGCGGCACTGAGGCACAAGACTGGGCCAATATGCTGTTACGCATGTATTTACGTTGGGGCGAAGCCCACGGATTTAAAACAGAATTAATTGAAGTGTCAGACGGTGATGTGGCGGGTATCAAAAGTGCCACTATTAAATTTAGCGGTGATTATGCATTTGGTTGGATACGCACTGAGACTGGGGTACATCGATTAGTTAGAAAATCACCATTTGATTCAGGTAGTCGTAGGCATACATCATTTGCCTCTGCTTTTGCGTATCCTGAAGTGGATGATGATATTGAGATAGAAATAGATCCCTCAGACTTACGCATTGATACCTATCGTGCTTCTGGTGCAGGTGGTCAACACGTTAACCGCACAGATTCGGCGGTACGAATTACCCACGAACCCACCAATATAGTGGTGCAGTGTCAGAATGATCGTTCGCAACACAAAAACAAAGCGCAGGCCATGAAACAGTTAAAGGCCAAGCTATATGAACACGAAATGCACAAACAGAATGAAGAAAAACAAAGTATGGAAGACGGCAAGTCTGACATAGGTTGGGGAAGTCAAATACGCTCATATGTATTGGACGATTCACGCATTAAAGATTTACGAACTGGGGTAGAAACCCGAAATACACAAGCCGTTTTAGACGGCGATTTAGACAAATTTATTCAAGCCAGTTTAAAATCTGGTCTGTAATACATACTCAGCAAAGAAATATCAGGAAAGTTGATGACCGAACAAACACAAGATGAAAATAAATTGATTGCAGAGCGCCGCGCAAAACTTTCTCAAATAAGAGAAAACTGTCAATCCAATGGTTTTCCCAATTCCTTTCGTCGTGAATTTTACAGTGATGAATTACAGAAAGCCTTTGGTGACCATGAGAAACCCGCGTTAGAAGAGTTAGGCAAAGTAGTGAGTATTGCAGGGCGTATTTTAGCTAAGCGTGGTCCCTTTTTGTCGTTGCAAGATATGACTGGCCGAATACAGTCTTATGCTTCGAAAGACATTCAAAAAGATATTAAAGAACGTTACGGTAGCTTGGACATTGGCGACATTATTGGGGTAAAAGGCGAGTTACACAAATCAGGAAAAGGTGATTTGTATGTGAATATGTCTGAATACCAACTCTTGACTAAGTCACTACGTCCGCTTCCAGAAAAATTCCATGGTTTGGCCGATCAAGAAACCAAATATCGTCAGCGTTATGTGGATTTGATCACTAACCAACAAACGCGCGATACTTTTATGATCCGTAGTAAAGTGGTCAGTGGTATTCGTAACTTTTTGACCGAACGTAACTTTATGGAAGTAGAAACGCCCATGTTGCAAGTCATACCAGGCGGTGCAACAGCCAAACCTTTTACTACTCATCATAATGCCCTTGATATAGAAATGTATTTACGGGTAGCTCCTGAACTGTACCTTAAACGTTTAGTTGTTGGTGGTTTTGAGCGTGTGTTTGAAATTAACCGTAACTTCAGAAATGAAGGTTTGTCTACTAGGCATAACCCCGAATTTACTATGTTAGAGTTTTATCAGTCTTACGCTGATTATCATGATTTAATGAATCTAACCGAAGAAATGTTACGTAAAGTGGCGCAAGACGTGTTGGGCACAACCATCATCAAAAACACCACTAAAGATGCTGAAGGCAATGTAGTCAGTGAAGTCAATTATGATTTTGGTCAGCCTTTTGCTCGCTTAACTATGAATGAGGCTGTCATCAAATACTGGCCAGAAGCCAATGTTGATGCGATTAACGATCCTGAAAACCATTTGCCTGAGTTAAAAGCCATGGCAAAACAGCTGCATATTAAAGAGCCTGAAGTTGATGGTATTTGGGGGCCAGGTAAATATTTGTGTGAAATTTTTGAAGCGACTGCCGAAGAAAAGCTCGATCAACCGACTTTTATTACCGCTTATCCTTGGGAAGTGTCTCCACTAGCACGCCGAAATGATGACGATAGTTTTGTGACTGACCGTTTTGAGTTTTTTGTTGGTGGCCGTGAGTTAGCTAATGGTTTCTCGGAGTTAAATGATGCCGAAGATCAAGCAGCTCGTTTTCGCAAACAAGTAGAAGAAAAAGATGCGGGTGACGATGAAGCTATGCACTTTGACGATGATTATATTCGTGCTTTGGAATACGGCTTGCCGCCAACAGCAGGTGAGGGCATAGGTATCGATCGTTTGGTAATGTTATTTACGGATAGCCCTACCATTAAAGATGTGATTTTGTTCCCACATATGAAGCCTGAAACTTCAGCTGAATAACAACTATAAGTTGAGTTTTAAAAAGGACGCTTAGGCGTCCTTTTTTGATTGTTGCGACTAGAACATTTCAGAAAGTCTAAGGGTATTCTACAAGGGGTATAGATGAATGGGATATCAAAATTAATCACACTATCTTCCCGTTTACCATTCAAAAGTGGCTGAGATGGCTATGTCAGTGGTAGAGGGGAAGTGACAACAACTGCATGATTTGGGTTTATCTGGTTATTCTCTATGGCTTATTTGCGCAAATAATTCTTGGTTATATGGCACCTTGATTTTTAATTCTGCTGCTTGTGAGGTGATATAACCATTTATAAAGGCAATTTCAGTTTGACGTTTAAACTTAATATCTTGATGCATCGAGGAATAATTATTAGCCGTAGCGGTAATGACTTGTTGCACATTCTCAATGAGTTCAGTGGTCTCAATAGCATAACCTAGTGCATTCATCACCTTAGAAATTTCATCACAAATATTAACGATCTTGGTTTTAAAGCTGCGCTGTGCAAGTCCACCATTTTTGACATTATGGATCGCTGTAAGTGGATTAATCACAGCATTAACCGCTAACTTCTTCCACAAGGCTAAACTGATATCTTGATGCCATTGACTGGGTGGCAACAGTGCTGACAGTATAGGTTCAATTGTTTGTTTTAATGTTGCATCAACTTTATCTATCCAGCCAAGATGAGTCTGACCTAAACCCGTTTCAATTAAAGTGTTTGCATCCGGTTTAAAAGCCCCGTAACTGGTGGTGGCAGCGATCAATGGATTGTTTGGTAGCAATCTTCTAACTTGATCAATAGTTCCCATGCCGTTGTGTAGCAACACTATGATATTTTTTGGCTGTATATAAGGTTGTAATTGCACTAGCACGGGAAGCACTTGATAAGCTTTAACAGGTAATATCAGTAAATCAAATGGTGCAGGTTTAGATATGAGTGCCAGGCTAGGAGGTAAACAATAAGCCCTCCCTGAAATATCAGTTACCTGCAATGACTGCTGGGGTGTTTTTACTAAATGCTGATATTCATAGCCGAGTTGCTGACATTTAAAACCCAGCAATCCGCCTATTGCTCCTTGACCCACAATAGTTAATTTCGGGACATGACTTTGCACCTTATTTAGCATGTATGGTTTGAGACAATTTATTATTTGGCCAAGGGAGAGTCCAAGGTGTAGTTAAATGAGCCACTTGTTGTTGAGTCTCATCTGATAAAAACACAGTACCTTTATTAGGTGGACAGAGGATACAAATGAGTTGCTGTTGATAGGTAAAACGAATGCAATAAGCATGAAGATAAGTTCGGTCTGAGCTTTCGCCCTTATATAAATCATCACCTAAAATTGGACTGCCGATACTTTTTAACGCCACTCGAATTTGATGGGTCTTACCGGTAAGAGGTTTAACCAAAAATAGTCTAAGGCCTGGGGAGGTAGAAAAGCTAAAGAATTGGCTACTGGCAACAGCAGTATTGCTGTTATCCAAGATCCATTTTCCGTCTCGGACTTTTTTCATACCACCTTTGACTGTACCTTGTTTTTTCTTAGGTTTTTTAGCTGAGATAGCCAGATAGTATTTTTCTATTTGTTTTTGTTCAAACAGCTGGCCAAACACTGCCGCTGCTTTTGGATGTTTGGCGAGAATTAAAATACCCGAGGTGATCTTGTCTAATCTATGCACCAACCATAATTGTTCAACCTTAAGTTGTTGGCAAAGTATTGGTAAAATACCTGATTGCTGAGATTCATTTTGCACCGATATCGCGCTGGGTTTGTTGACTACTATAAAATCTGGGTGATCAAACAAAACGTCTATGGATTCTAACAAAACCTATTGTTACTCCAGCAATTGTAAGGCACTAACATAATCCAAATTATCTATGGCTTGTTTCAGTTCATCCAGTTTTTCAGGAGACAAATTTAAAGATGGTCCAAAACTTTGCATTTTACTATCGGAAATAAATTCACTGCGTTTTAAAGCTGCGATTAGTAAGGCTTTGTCATCTTGTTCAGGTGCAACTTTAGGACTGACTTCCACATCATTCTCTGTTGAATAGAGTTGTATTTGGGTCAACGTTTGCTCAAGCACGTCTAAAAAGCTCTTTAAAGAAGCATCAGTTGTTTGGCTTGCTAAATTATCCTCAAGTTCTTTACAGGCATTGTGCAAGGCCTTCATACCTAAATTTCCACTGACACCCTTTATGGTATGCACTTCTTGTTTGGCGGTATTAAAATTGTCTTGCTGCAAACACTCTAAAAGTAACTTATCAAAATGTTGATATTGTTTGATGAATTTTTCTAAGATTTGTACCAATAACGATTGATTACCACTAAATTGATTTATGGCAAATTTGGCATCAAAAATACTTATAACAGAGCCTGACAAAATAGCGTTTCCTTCAATGTAATGAGGTATTTAAAAAATTAAACCCTATTCTAGCAAAGAAATTGGTGTATTAGATACTCGAAATATAATAGTCAAATAACGGGTCTGTTTACTTTCCATTTAGTAGCGATATTTGGAAGTTAAACAGTCCCTAGTTACTTTATTTATAAACTGCAGGTAGACTAGAACCCATAAGTAGTTTTTTATTTTTAGTTGGATGGTATTTTGCAAGTAAAACAAACATCTTTTGTAGAGCGTTTAAATGTATTACAAGACCAAGCGGTTGCACAAACCTTAACTGGAATACGTCACGGGGTAGAGCGGGAAACCTTACGTATTAATCCTGACGGTGGTTTGGCGCAGAGTCCTCATCAGCCGGCTTTAGGGGCGGCTTTAACCCATGATTTTATCACTACCGATTTTTCTGAGTCTTTGTTGGAATTTATTACACCACCTGAAGTATCTGTGCAAAAAACGATTGCTCAGTTAACTGACGTGCACAAATTTACAGTATCAAATATAGGTGATGAACGTTTATGGCCTATGAGTATGCCTTGCTTTATTGAGAGTCAAGACGCGATTCCTATCGCTAACTTTGGCTCTTCCAATGTAGGAAAAATGAAAACTCTATATCGAGTTGGCCTAAAAAACCGCTACGGTAGTATGATGCAGGCCATTTCTGGTGTGCATTTTAATTTTTCTCTTCCTGATGAGTTCTGGCAACAGTGGCTAGATAAAACTGACGGGGTGCCTGCTGATAAAGATGCCATCTCCGCAGGATATTTTGCGTTGATCAGAAATTACCGCCGCTTTTGCTGGTTAATTCCCTTTTTGTATGGCGCGTCTCCGGCCATTTGTGGTTCATTTATCAAAGGTAAAGAAACTCACTTACCTTTTAAGAAATTGGGTAAAGGCACCTATTATTTACCTTATGCCACCTCTCTAAGAATGAGTGATTTGGGGTATACTAATAGCGCGCAGTCTGGTTTAAATATTTGTTATAACCAAGTAGATAGCTATATTGAATCGTTAAGAGCTGCCATTAATCAACCTTCTTCGGTTTATCAAAAATTTGCTGGAAAGAAATCAGGCGAGTATCAACAGTTAAATGCCAACGTGTTGCAAATAGAAAATGAACTGTATTCGCCCATTAGACCCAAACAACCCACTCAGCCCTTGGAAAAACCGTCAGAGGCGCTAGACAAAAGGGGCGTGAGCTACATAGAAGTGCGGGCGCTAGACGTTAATCCATTTAGTGCCATTGGTATTGAGGAAAATCAGTTTTATTTTCTTGATGTGTTTTTGTTGTATTGTGTAACCCATCCAAGTGAAATGATGGATGCACAGCAATATCATGAAACCGAACTTAATTTACGTGCGGTTGTGGATCACGGGCGAGACCCAGAAATTATGCTCTCAAATGAGCATCAATCCATAGCATTATCTACTTGGGCCTTACAATTATTTGCTGATATGCAAAAAGTGGCTTTAGTGCTCGACGAAGCAAACAACACCACAAAGTATTCAACGGCGTTAGAGCAAGAAAAACAGAAAGTTCTAGATCCTAGTTTGACTCCGTCAGCCAAAATTTTACATAAATTAGTCAGTCAACAATGTGACAATGGCTCATTGGGCTTGGCATTGGCTGAAGATTACAAAAAACAATTGCTCGAGTCTGATTATGAATTTATGAATGCGGATGTATTAGCAGAGCATGCCAGGCTATCCATTGAGAAGCAGCATATTATAGAGCAGCAAGACACTATTTCTTTCGATGATTTTCTAAGTGGTTATTTTTCGGTTGCAGAAATCAACTGATTTAGAGCAAAAAAAAAGCCTGATAAATATCAGGCTTCAAAGCTACTACCAGGGAAAACACATAATAACTAGAACACGCTAATTAAGAGTAGGTTATGGATCAAAAGTTCACAAAAAAACATCAAATTTTTATAGTTTTTATAATAACTATGGCGAGTACCCTATTTTTAG
Source organism: uncultured Paraglaciecola sp. (assembly GCF_963977085.1). Taxonomy (GTDB): domain Bacteria; phylum Pseudomonadota; class Gammaproteobacteria; order Enterobacterales; family Alteromonadaceae; genus Paraglaciecola. Next base: position 15,635 of record NZ_CAXBNC010000005.1, read on the forward strand.
GGGCTTGCACTACCACTCCTCCACAAAACATTAGTAATATTTGTGATATTTTTACTGAAAAGCGGGACTGGTTTGAGACAGCTAACGACATGAAAAATAAGTGGGGAGTGCCCATTCACGTGCCAATGTCTATCATGTATCAGGAAAGTTCCTTTAAGGCGAAAGCTCGCCCACCTAAGGATTATTTCTTTTTTGGTTTGATACCTTGGGGACGGGTCAGCAGTGCTTATGGATACTCTCAGGCAAAAACACCCACTTGGGATGACTATAAAAGGGAAACAGATAATTCTTGGGCCGATCGTTCGGATTTTAGTGATGCAATGGATTTTATGGGCTGGTTTATTAATAAAACCAATGAAATAAACGGGGTATCTAAATGGGATGCCCAATTGCAGTATCTTAATTATCACGAGGGCTGGGGCGGCTATAGCCGAGGTAGTTATAATAATAAAGCATGGCTAAAAGATGTCGCAAAAACCGTTAACGCACGAGCATTAAGGTATGCGACTCAGTTAAAAACCTGTGAAGAAGAGTTATCTAAAGGTTGGTTTTGGAGATTGTTCAGCTAACAACTTGTAAAACAGTACGGACCATTCACAGCTCTGTACTGTTTTTATTATACCTAAAGAATTTGATTTTATTATTGAACCCATCAAAAAGCTGCTCTGCTAAGCGTTCACTCTTGGTATCACTCGCCGCAATAGTCATCTTAGGTAATGCGTAGAAGTCACTTAACGCTTGATCTTCAGTAAGTTTTAGAGGCACAAAACATAAGCCAAAGTCCCTGCCTAGGGTTTTACCTGTTCTGTTTTCGATGTCAGTGCCAATGGCGTTTTGCAGGTCTGCACTCGCTGTGGGTTGGCAAATAACAATGAGATGGAAATTACGTTTGCAGCGTAAAGTCGCCGATATTTGTGCTACTACTGTGGTCATAGTATCTGAGTGTGTGGTGTTATTTTGCTGGCGACTGTTTCCGATGCAGACCATAGTTAACTCTGTGTTTAATATGGCGTGATGTAAGTCTCCAGATGCAATTAAATTATTCAGTCTACGTACTTGTTTGACAAGGGCTTTCAACTTTAAATCGGTAGGCGAGACTCGACCTTGATTTATAGCATTAACCTTACGTTGATCATGATCAATTGCTATCACTTTGTGGCCTAAAGCGGCTAATCCTATTCCAGTGACTGTGCCCATTGTACCTAGCCCAATTACATTAATATTCAAGCTATAACGACTTAGAGGTAAACGCTGTTTTTTATTTTGACCGTAACCTATAGCTACAATCTTAGACAGGCCATAGTGGTCGGATTGGGTCGATGAGTTGTGGGCCAACACTGGGGAATTAGATTCATAAGGGGACGCAGAAGTCTGTTCAAACATAGAATTTACTCACTTTATTTATAACAACCTTAGGAGTCGAGTTGTTAGTTTTTATTAATTTAGGTGAGATAAAGCAGTTATTGTTCCAATTTTTATAAATGCTTATAAATCAATGTGTTACTGTGTTTTTGGTGGTTTTTTTTACTAAGCCAGTGTGAAATATTGACTTATGTGTTTCAAAATAGCGACATTTCATTAACCCAAGAGAGATACTGATTATCTAACTCTATTTTGAAAAACTATTGTTTTAACTTAAGCCTCTTACACTCGTTAGGATGGTTGTAAAATGGGAATATTAAGATTGACTGTTATTTAATAAGTACCTGAAAAATCAGTCATCATTGGGCACGGTATCTTCAGTAGACTCAGCGGCCATTGCCGCTCGGTCGGCTTTGCTTATGTATTTAGGTTTATTACTGGAAGACAATTTGGCATTGGCCTTTTTGGCTCGAGCTTTTAAAATTTGATTACCTTTTTTACGACGGTTCATATATCACCTCTGAACTTTTGAATAACTGCATAATACCAGCTTCGAATAGGGATCCAAATTGTATAATAGCATTTAGGTATTATTGGCCAGTTTCACTTGTTGTTGAAATATTGGTAACGGATGCTGCACAGGTAAGGAGTGGGATAAGTAACCTTTTAGGTTATCGCTTCTAGCGCCAATGTTATTGATAAAGGCAATATCAGCACAAATTCTTCGACACTATAAGGCCAACAATCTCTTCAGTGTTATCACGGGTTTTATTTAGATAGAGTATTTAAATTAATATTTAGCCTGATGTAATGGCAAGTCTATTAATACAAGCAAGGCCGATTGTCCTCCCCATTCTTTGGGAGCCTGATGAAAACCTTTTACTGCAGGATGTTGTATTAGCCAATTGGGAATAGACTTTTTCAGGGCATAAGTTCCTTTGCCATGCATAATAGATACACAATAGACATGTTGTTTTTGTGCGGCATGAATAAGTGCGGCTATTTCGTGTTTGGCCTCATCTTTATTTATACCGTGCAAGTCGAGTATAAAATCGGGTGGATAATCGCCACGACTTAAGCGTTTGACTTCATGGCTGTCGGTTTCAGGTTTGACATATTTGAGAGGTTGTCCGATATCAAAATAGCCTTCAAAACCGTCTGAAAACTCAAATGCAGCGGCAACTTGTTTGATTTCTGCTAGATCTGCGTTGTTTTTTTGCTTAAGTCCCGAATTCTGCTTGCTGGAAAAGCGCTGAGGCGGTATTTTGTCCTGCTTTATTGGCGCTACATCTTTGAACTCATTTTTAAATAGGTCAGGTTCATCAATATCTGATTGAGTTTTGCGGTGATATGGCGTGTTTTTCATTCATTACAAGTACATATTTGCTATGGCTCTAGCATAACAAAATTTGCTACAAGCGCATATGTATTCAAGGTTAACGAACCTAGATTTATTAAGCGACAAGATGACCAAAGATACTTTTACAGAATTAGAAGCCCAGCAGATAGCTGAAGACTTGCACACTATGTTAGATATGGTGAGGTGGTCAGTGACCTGTTTTAATCAGGCTGGATTGTTCTATGGCCATGGCACAGATAACCCTTGGGATGAAGCGGTGAGTTTAGTGTTACAGCTATTACATTTAGATCAAAATTTGCCATTGCAAACCGGTGACCAGTTATTCCATAGCCGTTTAACCTTACCTGAAAAGTTAAATATTATCGCAATAGTTAAACGCCGTGCAGAAGAACGTATTCCGGTTCCTTATTTAACAAATCAAGCGTGGTTCTGTGATTTACCTTTTTTCGTGGATGAGCGTGTACTTATCCCTAGATCACCCTTTGCAGAACTGATCAAAAATCACTTCGAAGAATGGATTGGAGACAGTGAACCGCAACATATATTGGATTTGTGTACAGGCGGAGGTTGTATTGCTATCGCTTTGGCATATGCGTTCGAAGAGGCTCAGGTCGATGCTGTAGATATTAGCCAAGATGCCCTTGATGTAGCAGAAATCAATATCACTGAACATGAATTGAATCACAGAGTCTACCCGATTCAATCTGATTTAATGGGGGCCTTGCAAGGTCAACAATATGATTTGATTGTGAGTAATCCACCTTACGTGGATGCTGAGGATATGGAGGATTTACCAGAAGAATTTCACCACGAACCAGAATTGGCTTTGGCTGCTGGTACAGATGGTCTGGATTTAGTCGACAATATTTTACGTCAGGCACCTCTTCATTTAACTGATAATGGTTGGTTATTTGTTGAAGTGGGTAATAGCGAAGTGCATATGTTTAGCCGCTACCCAGAATTACCTATTCAGTGGGTAGAATTTGAAAATGGTGGTCACGGTGTATTTGCTATAAGCAAGAACGATTTAGTTGAGTACTGGCGCTCGGTTGACCATTAAACTAAACAAATTATGTTTAGAATAGCATTGCGGTATTCGGCCCATTTCAAGATACGTAGTTAAAAAATAATAGGATTTTAATATTATGGCAGGTAACACTTTCGGTAAATTATTCACCGTCACCACCTTTGGCGAAAGCCATGGGATTGCTATTGGTGGCATTATCGATGGATGTCCTCCTGGTTTAGAGTTATCTGAAGCAGATTTACAAGTTGATCTAGACAGGCGCAAGCCTGGCACGTCCCGTTACACAACGGCCAGACGCGAAGAAGACGAAGTGAAAATTTTGTCTGGTGTATTTGAAGGTAAAACTACAGGTACCAGTATTGGTTTGTTGATTAACAATACAGATCAACGCAGTAATGATTATTCAAAAATTAAAGACACTTTCCGCCCTGGTCATGCCGATTACACCTATCAGCAAAAATATGGACTACGAGATTATCGTGGTGGTGGCCGCTCTTCAGCTCGTGAAACCGCGATTCGTGTTGCCGCTGGTGGCGTGGCTAAAAAATATCTTAAAGAACATCATGGTGTGGAGATTCATGGGTATTTATCGCAGTTAGGACCCATCAAAGTTGAAACTGTTGATCATAGTGTGACCAACACTAATGCTTTTTTCTGCCCAGATCCAAGCAAACTCGAAGCCCTTGATGCTTATATGCGAGACCTTAAAAAACAAGGTGATTCTATTGGCGCAAAAGTGTCGGTAGTTGCCACTAATATGCCTGTGGGTCTAGGTGAGCCGATTTTTGATCGATTGGATGCCGATTTAGCCCATGCCATGATGGGCATTAACGCAGTTAAAGGTGTAGAAGTGGGAGATGGTTTTGCTACAGTCGAACAAAAAGGCAGTGAACACCGCGACGCGTTGACGCCAGAAGGTTTTGCCTCAAACCGTTCCGGTGGGGTGTTAGGTGGTATTTCTACTGGTCAAGATTTAGTAGTACATATGGCACTCAAACCCACGTCTAGTATCAGTGTGCCAGGCGAAACTATTGATATACATGGTAAAACTGCAGAAGTGATCACTAAAGGTAGACATGATCCTTGCGTGGGGATCAGAGCCGTGCCTATCGCTGAGGCTATGATGGCCTTGGTGGTGATGGATCATTTATTAAGAGATCGCGGACAAAATGCTGATGTGCATTGTACGACCCCTGTCATTGCTGCGAAGGTCGGGCCTCGGTAGGTCGGGCCTCGGTAGGTCGGGCCTCGGTAGGTCGGGCCTCGGTAGGTCGGGCCTCGATCGGTCGTACATTGCCCAGTCGGACTTCACTGTATAACCTTTAGGTAAGGTAAAACTTGCCTTTCAACTTTGGCCTTATTAGGCCAAGCTTGCTGTTTTATTCTTTAACTTAAGTCGTATAATTGTCTAAATCTGCATTTTCCAATACAAATCTCATATTACTGGCTACCACATATTTATTTTATTATGGGCAGTTTGGCGTGTTGATGCCCTATCTTGGGGTGTTCCTTGATGGCAGAGGATTTACTTCCAGTGAAATTGGTGAGTTATTTGCGTTAATCACCGTTGCTCGTATAGCGGGCCCCAATTTATGGGCAGTGCTTGCTGATAAATCGGGCAGGGCGCTAAGGGTATTGCAACTTGGCGCTCTGTTAACCTTCGGTACGTTTTGTTTGGTCTTTTTTGTGGATGGTTTTTGGGCACTCACTCTTAGCCTCGCTCTAATGATGATGTTTTGGACAGCAATTTTGCCGCAAATTGAGGGGTTAACCTTAAATTGTGTGTTTGGTCATGCCAGTCGTTACGGTCGAATTCGGTTATGGGGCAGCATCGGCTATATTTTGCTGACTATCCTCACTGGAAAAATGATTGATGTATTTTCTAGCGAAGCGCCTATTTACGTAGGGGCGTTAGTGTTGTTTAGCTTGTTTGTCATTACCTTATTGTTAAAAGCGCCCCCACAAGAAAAAGCAGACAACCTTCAACATGTCTCGATTTGGCATAAAATTAATACTCCGGTGTTTTATGCTTTTTTACTTTCAGTTGCATTGTTACAGCTTAGCTTCGGTGCCTATTATGGTTTTTTTGCCTTATACCTTCTTGATTTAGGTTACAGCGGCCAAGCAACTGGGTGGCTTATTGCCTTAGGTGTGTTGGCGGAAGTCATTATATTTTTACAAGCGGGTAAATTGATTACTTTATTTGGTGTAAAGTGGATTTTAGTGATCAGTGTTTTACTCACAGCGCTACGCTGGTATTTGTTGGCCGTAGCGGCAAACTACCCTGTAATATTAGTGTTCAGTCAAATGTTACATGCCTTTAGTTTTGGCATGACTCACGCCGCATCTATGCATTTTATTCATCACTATTTTGGTCATAAGTTTCAAAGTCAGGGCCAAGCGATTTATATCAGTATTGGTTTTGGTATAGGTGGCGCAGTTGGTGGTTATGGAGCCGGTTATTTTTGGCAACAAGGGCAAGGTGCTGAACTTACTTTTATCTTGGCGGCTGCAGCGGCTGTGTTGTCTGCTGCCAGCTTATTAATTGTTTCTTCTAAACGTATGTAAACTGTTCACAACTGACGTATAAAATTGAATTATTTCAAGTGTTAACCACTAGGCATGGATGTTTTTACTAGATTGATTGATATATAAACAGTTATCTAAGTGTAATTTGTTGCAGTATAGTTGTCTAAAATATGACAAATTTGTGACTAACTTGTTGAAACAAAAAGCCTTGTTGGACCAGTTTTTTTATTAATAGTTGTTGACCTGTCGTATGTTAGATATATACTAGCAATGCTTGAAAGTAAGTTTGATATTTATGTACATTGTTTCGACGTTCCATTGTAGTACCCGGTCTCGTAGCTCATAAGTAATTGCAACACACTTCAGCACAACTAACGTCTCTTAGGGGACACAATTACTCTTGAAAAATATAGGAAAGACTATGTCTGCAACTACTGGTACAGTAAAATGGTTTAACGAATCTAAAGGTTTCGGTTTCATTCAACAAGAAAACGGCCCTGATGTTTTTGCTCACTTCCGTGCTATCACAGGTACTGGCTTTAAAACTTTGGCCGAAGGTCAAAAAGTTGAGTTCACTGTAACTCAAGGCCAAAAAGGTCCTCAAGCTGAGAACATCGTAGTACTTTAATTATCAACTAATTAGAATTCTACAAAAAAAGCAAACCTTAGGGTTTGCTTTTTTTATGCCTGGAGAAAAGCGGCTTTGAGCATAAAAAGAATTTGAACCTCAGAGGAAAAACATAATAATATGCTTTTCTTCTACTCTGTGCAGCGCTCTGTGGTTAAATTTTTAGTCTTTTGTTAATCCTATAATTATTCTGTCAACTCTCCGCGTAAGTTTGCAACTAACTGACGTTTGATATGGTTTGCTGGTAAATTTTTACTGAGCAAATAATGTAATTTAGCCAAGGCCGCTTCTGGTGTCATGTCTTGCCCAGAAACTACACCGACTTCTCGTAATACGTGACCATTCGCATAACCACTCATATTGACTTTACCGCGCACACACTGAGTGCAATTTAATACAATTATGCCTTGCTGATCTGCAACAGATAATTGATTCAATAGGCTGGCATTCTGAGGCGCATTGCCTACACCAAAGCTAAGAAGGATCAGTGCTTTTACTGGTTGCTGTAAGGTGTTTTTAATCACGTCTGTGCTGATACCTGGATACAAAGTCACTATGCCGATAGGTTGAGATTCAATTTGGCTCACATGAAGGTCTTTACTGGAATTTATTCCAAGAATATTTTTGTTTACTTCAATATTAATGCCCGCTTTGAGTAAAGGCGGAAAATTTGGAGAATCAAAAGCGTTAAAACCATCGGCATCAAGTTTGCGGCTGCGATTACCTCTAAATAACTGATTGTTAAAATATAAAGTGACCTCTGCAATAGGATAGTTAGCGGCTATATACAAGGCATTTAATAGATTCACTTGACCGTCAGATCGCAATTGAGCAAGTGGTATTTGTGAACCTGTTACTATGACGGGTTTACCTAAGTCCTCAAGCATGAAAGACAAGGCTGAGGCTGTATAGGCCATGGTATCTGTGCCATGCAAAATAATAAAACCATCATAGTTATGGTAGTTTTGATGAATATCATTAGCTATCTGCTGCCAATCAGAAGGGCTCATATCAGAGGAGTCAATCAGGTGATTGTATTCGTGGATGGTAAAATTAGGCATTTCACTGCGGTGAAACTCAGGCATATTCGCCAAGGTTTCAGATAAAAAACCTGCCGCAGGAATAAAACCCTGAGAAGAAGGGCGCATACCAATAGTGCCGCCTGTGTACGCAATATAAATATGTTTTTTCATATAAGTAACAAATACACCTTAAATTATTATTATTTTTAACTACTGTAACTCTTGCTCTCGATATTAACCAATAATTCCATTATGTTTGGGGTCTGCCAGTTAGCTGAATCATGGCATAGGTTTGACAGACGGGCTTGATGAAGGTCATTACGTGAAGCGTTTAATGATGATCAACACTACTTTGGGCGATGCAGGTTTTCAACAGAATAAATTTAACAAACTCTTTTATTCTGACTGATACTCTAATCTGAAGAAAGTTTTAGTAACCAAATAGAAACACCTATCAATATCGGTAGATGTTTTTTATATTTATAAAACCGTTTTATTTTCTAGTGATAATTTCTACGATAAAGTGGACGGGATCCTGTCTTGTAGTTATCAACAGTTATTATGACCCCAATCACCATTCAGATATCAATTAGCTTAGTTATATAGATATTAAATTTATATGGAAAAATCAGTTTTCATATCTAATACAAAAAAATTGTTAACCCCCCGTTAATACCCTGTCAAAACCCTGTGTTTGTGCACTAGCGCTGTTGTATATGTCCTATTTAATAGTATATATTCCCAACCAGAATGAAAAAACCAAAATACTCCAAAGTGACTTTAGATAACTATACTTTTGCATTAGGAACAGGATGAAATTAAACGCTTTAAATTCATCCACATATCACGCTTTTAATGACTTTGAACAGCTATTTAAAATAGTTTTTAACCAGCAATCGCAATTTATGGTGCTACTGACTCCTGAAGGTATAGTACTAGAGGTAAATGAATTTGCGTTAACATCTCAAGGTATTACCCGAGAGGATTGTATCGGAAAGCTATTCTGGCATTTGCCACCATGGTGTGATTTTTCTGAATCGAGCGATATTTGGAAACAACGATTAGATGACGCTTCAAAGCAGCAAGAAGCTTTAATAACTGAAGATGTTTTTCAAGCTGAGGGGGGCACGATTCATTATCTAGACACATCTACCACTGCCAACTACGCATCCAATAAGAGTGATCTATCAGGCTATATTATTCAGTATATAGATACGACAAAACGTCGCCTCAAAGAAAAAAAGATACAAGAAAGTGCCAGCCGATTAGAACGTGTTCTGGAACAGTGCCATATCGGTATCTGGGATTATAATCATATTGACAACTCTTCTCATCGCTCCCTGACACATGATCAAATATTTGGTTACGATTCATTGATCCCTGAGTGGAACTACGAGATGTTTCTTGAACATGTCATCCCCGAAGAACGAACCGCTGTCGATAACAAGTTTCAACAAGCAATAAAGAATAAAACAGATTGTAATATTGAGTGTCAAATTCGTCGTAATGACGGTGAAATACGTTGGATTTTAGCTTCAAGCGGCCATGCGACTGATTTAACAGGGCGCGCTAATTTAAGAGCAGGAACAATACAAGATATTACTGAACTAAAACAATCTGAGTTAAATAAATTACGCCACAGCGCAGAGCTTGAAAGTTTGTTTAATGCCTTACCCGATGTTTATTTTCGGATGACTCTGGATGGAACCATTCTAGATTATCGCGCGCCAATTGAAGATGACCAATATACAAAAACCAAAGATTATATTGGTAAAAAAGTTCAAGGTGTTTTTCCCAAAAATATTGCCCAGTTATATCAATCAAAAGTAGATGAGGTAGTAGTCTCAGAAAAAACAATTGTTTTTAAATACCAGCTGATTATTAATACTAAAGTCATGCATTTTGACGCACGTCTCAATAAAATCCCTCATAATGATCAGCTGATTTGTGTTATTCGAGATGTAACAAAAGAAGCAGAATCAAAAGAATCTTTGGTAGCCAGTGAGCAATTATTTCGTAGTATTTTTGAACAAGCGGCAATTGGCGTTGGCTTGGTAAGTGTTACCAAAGGTACGTTCATTCGCATCAATCAACGGTTTTGTGACATGCTCGGCTATAGTGTGGAAGAGATGTTAAATGAAACGCACTTTAAAGTATTTACCCATCCAGATGACTTATTAAAGAGTGTTGATAATCGTGAAAAAATACTCAGTGGTCAACAACGTGAAGTCACCATAGAAAAGCGGTATCTGCATAAATATGGTCATACTGTTTGGGTTAAACTGACCATGTCTCCTACTTGGAAGATTGGAGAGCATCCTCAGAACTATATAGTGGTTGTTCAGGATATTAGTCTACGTAAGAAGGCTGAAGAAACGCTTAAATTATCCTCTCGAGTATTTAGTGATACCCATGAAGGGATCATGATTACCGACGCACAACAGGTTATTGTCGATGTTAACCCTGCCTTTGTCAAAATAACCGGTTATAGCCATGATGAAGTTATTGGGGAATCACCTAGAATTTTAAGTTCTGGCAAACAAAGTCCGCAGTTTTATGCACAGATGTGGAAGTCAATCACTGAACAAGGTCATTGGCAAGGCGAAGTATGGAATAGGACTAAGCAGGGCGAATTGTATTCTGAATTACTCAACATATCCTCATTGACCAATGAGCATGATGAAGTCACTCATTATGTCGCTGTTTTTTCTGACATAACCAGTATCAAGCATCAACAAGATAAACTAAATTTGATGGCTCATTATGATGTACTCACTAATTTGCCGAATAGGACTTTATTTATAGACCGCTTTCATCAAGCTATTGCCCATAGTAAACGTACCGGGCATAAACTCGCGGTGTGTTTTCTTGACTTAGATGATTTTAAACCCTTAAATGATACCTATGGTCATGAGGCTGGAGATCGTTTATTAATTGAAGTGGCAGAGCGTATCATTGGCTGTATTAGGGAAGAAGATACGCTGTCTCGCCAAGGTGGGGATGAGTTTGCAATATTACTTAATGATATTGAATCAGCATCACAATATGAAACAACTATGCAGCGTATTCATCAAGCGTTAGCGCTACCTTATTTTATTAATGGTGTTCAACATAATATTACTGCTTCTAGTGGTGTGACTTTATACCCATCAGATAATGCCGATATAGATACCCTGTTACGTCACGCTGACCACGCCATGTATCAATCTAAATTGGCGGGGAAACATCGTTCTCAATTGTATAACCCTGATTCAGACAAACGTATTATTCAAAAGAATCTACAATTAGAAGAAATTGAGCAGGCTTTAGTGAATAGTGAATTTCGACTCTACTATCAACCTAAAGTTAACATGATAACTGGAGAGGTGTTTGGGGTTGAAGCCTTAATACGTTGGTTCCATCCTGAAAAAGGATTGATACCCCCACTAGATTTCTTACCCTATATCGATGGCACACCATTAGAGAGTAAAATTGGGGAATGGGTTATCAATGAGGCCTTACAACAACTTGATAATTGGCAACGACAAGGTATTGAAATTGAAGTGAGTGTGAATATTTCATCAAACCATTTACTCTTATCTTCATTTTTTGTATCCCTTGAAAAGTCCTTAGCTGCACATCCAAATATTGCTCCTCGATATTTACAATTAGAAATATTGGAAAGCTCTGCTTTAGGTGATCTAAATGCAATTACGCATATTATCGAAACATGCCAAAACCTATTAGGCGTTAATGCTTCTTTGGATGATTTTGGTACGGGTTATTCTTCGTTGACCCATCTAAGAAGTTTACCCGTTAATACAATTAAAATTGATCAAAGTTTTGTTAGAGACATGCTTGATGATCCAAGTGACTATTCCATCATTGATGGGGTGATTTCTTTGACAAAATCATTTAACCGTAAAGTTATTGCGGAAGGCGTAGAAACAACTAATCATGGTCTCATGCTAATCCTTATGGGCTGTGAACTAGCTCAAGGTTATGGAATAGCAAAGCCTATGTCTGCAGCAGATTTATGTCGGTGGCTAAATAACTATATTCCTAATGAACAATGGCTTCTTTGTGGTAATAAGGATTTTAATAACAAAGAAAGTAGCCTCGAAATATTCAAACTAATTACTTCCCATTGGCAACAATGTATCAGTTCAAAAATTGCAGCGCCACAAGATGATGTTAAGCCTTGGCCTATCATTGATAGCAAGGTGTGTCATTGTGGCAACTGGATCCGTTTGAAAACACAAGAACAATTATTTGAAAAGGAATTTATGTTGCAACTTAAACATGCTCATCATGATATCCATACTATTGCTCAACAAATGCAGCGCCAATATCAATCAGGAAATATACAAGCCGCACGTACTGATTTAGTGAATTTCGATTTGGCTTTTGGTGTTATGAATAAGATCATAGCGCTCTTAAGCCGATAACTTAATGGCATTGGCATGTCTCATTTAAATTAGTCATTGTACGCATTTAAATTACATGGCAATCGTTGGTTTATGCCTTAGTTTAGGTAAAATAAAATGTCATTTTTCGACTATTAATCACCTGTTTCCACGTAAGTCAGAATACAAGACTAGCGCCTCCAGCTATTTTGCAAACCAGACTAGTGTTGAATTGTAGATAATATTGGCTTTCACAAATCACTGTGCATCTTTAAATCAATATACACGTATGGACCCTCATTTTGTAAGGGCGCTAATTTAGTTCCCTGTTTAGGAGAAATAATAGAAAAAGGTAAGCACTACCAAAGAGGAGTGCTTACCCCATACTGTTTTTAGAAAAAACCTAAAGGATTGGTGTCATAGCTAACCAATACATTTTTGGTTTGTTGGTAGTTTCCAATAGCCATTTTATGAGTTTCTCGACCTACACCAGACTTTTTATAACCACCAAAGGCTGCATGAGCAGGGTATGCATGGTAACAGTTTGTCCAAATACGGCCTGCTTCTATTTTTCTTGCTAGGTGATAGGCGCGGTTCATGTCACGTGTCCATAAACCTGCACCCAAGCCAAACATACTATCGTTAGCAATTGCTAGCGCTTCGTCTTCAGTTTTAAAAGTAGTGACTCCCACAACAGGTCCAAAAATTTCTTCTTGGAAAACACGCATGTTATTAGAGCCTTTAAGCAGTGTGGGTTGGACATAAAAGCCTTTACTATAAGGACTGGTTAAGTTGGCACTGCCTCCACCAGTTAGTACTTGTGCTCCTTCTTTACGGCCAATATCAATATAGTTTAAGATTTTTTCATATTGTTCGTTTGATACTTGAGCGCCTACTTGGGTATTTACATCTAACGGGTTGCCACGAACAATACTATTGGTACGTTCAATTACCATTTCCATAAAAGGTTCGTAGATATCTTGCTGAATTAACGCTCTAGAGGGACAAGTACAGACTTCGCCTTGGTTAAAGAAAGCCAATACTAGTCCTTCTACACATTTACTTAAGTAGCTATCTTCATAATTTAGAATGTCGTTAAAGTATAAGTTAGGCGATTTTCCGCCTAACTCTACAGTGGAAGGAATAATATTTTCAGCTGCACATTTTAATATTTGGATCCCTACAGGGGTCGAGCCAGTGAAAGCGATTTTAGCAATTCGAGTACTACTGGCTAATGCTTGACCGGCTTCTGCACCAAAACCATTGACTATGTTTAATACTCCTTCAGGTAATAAATCACCTATTAATTCCATCAGTACTAAAATAGAAGCGGGCGTTTGTTCCGCCGGTTTTAATACGACACAGTTACCTGTTACTAAAGCTGGGGCGAGTTTCCAAGCAGCCATTAAAATAGGAAAATTCCAAGGAATGATTTGACCCACAACCCCTAAAGGTTCATGAAAATGATAAGAAACAGTATTGCTGTCTATTTCACCTAAACAACTTTCTTCTGCGCGCATACAACCGGCAAAGTATCTAAAGTGATCGGCGGCTAAGGGAATATCTGCATTGAGTGTTTCACGAACGGCTTTACCATTGTCCCAGGTTTCAGCCACGGCTAATAATTCTAAATTTTGCTCTATACGATCGGCAATTTTTAACAAAATATTTGAACGGTCAGTGATTGAGGTTAAACCCCATGCAGTTTTGGCCCGATGGGCCGCGTCTAATGCTAAATTGATGTCTTCTTCTGTCGATCTTGGGATCTCACAAAATTTTTCGCCATTTACAGGGCTGATGTTATCAAAGTATTGCCCTTTAACTGGTGCTATCCATTGCCCTCCAATAAAATTTTGATATTGTTTTTTAAAGGTGATTAATGAATCTGTTGTGCCTGGTTGTGAATAAATCATAGGAATGCCTCTTTAATACGATAATTTCCGGTTGTTAAAAAAAGTTTAATTAAATGATTTTCAACTGTTAATATATTACGTAAGTTAAAAAGTGAGTTGTCTGAGAGTCCATTTTGCTTGTATGACAATCCTAAATTGTTTAACCAAGGGATGTTATATGCGTAATAATGCTCTAGCGGGCAAGATTGGATTAGATCGCCCACAGAAATTAGTCGAAAACAGAGTTAGTTTTGCTGGGCCCCATTCTGAATTGAGTATTTACGATACTTATTTACCCGTTGAAAAAGTCTTACTGCATTCTTCTGGCTTGTTATATTGCGGTATGATCCAAGGTAAAAAAGTATTACATAGTGCCCATCCTGTTATTGGAGGGGCTGAGTCTATGGATTTCGTGCCAAATCAATCCTTTGTTATGGCGCCAAGTTCATCTGTTGCGATTGATTTTCCCGAAGCCAAAATCGATACTCCCACCCGTTGTTTAACCGTTGAAATAAGCCCCGAACGTATTGCTATGATCACTGATAGACTTGATCAACAATTGGGCGCGCCTTTAACCTTAGATAGTTGGCGGGTGTTGTCAGGAAATCACTTACATACGCAACATTCACAAGGCACTCAGTTATTACTCGAGCGGTTATTTAATAGTTTTGTTGAAGACGACAGCGAGCGAGATATAGCCATAGATTTTGGCGTTTCAGAATTGGTCACACGTATTTTTAAGCATCAAGCCCGAGACTTTTTATTAAGTGACAGCCAAGAAAATTCAGATAAAAACGGCTTGCAGGCCAGTATTCATCATATCAAAACCCATTTAGCTGAGCCTTTAGATATTGATTGTTTATGCAAAATTGCTTGCATGAGTCGTTCACGATTTTATCGAGCCTTTAAACAAAAAGTCGGCTGCTCGCCTCTTAATTTACAACAGTATTTACGTGTAGAGACTGCCGCAAAGTTGCTTAGAACAGGTTCTTCAGTAAGTGATGTTTGCTTTTCGTTAGGATTTGCTAATTTAAGTCACTTCAATCGCCGTTTTCAAGAGCAATATGGTATGGCACCTTCTGCATTTTCAAGGGGACAGGCTAGTCATTAAATTTACTCAGTGAGTATAGGTAAAATAAAAGGTCATTTTTCCTAAATTCAAAATCCATGATTCCGTATATTTTCCATATTGACATCTATTTCATATTCTTAAGGGAATGAAAGTCGGTGATTTTTCGTCTATTAAAAAATTGTTTCTTCTTAATTCAGAATTCAAGACAAGCGCCTCCAGCTGTTATGCAAACCAGTTTTGCTCATTATGATGAACGGTTTTTATTTAAACAGACTTATCTGAGGCGATGCTCGACTTTGAAGGGAAAAAATTCAACGACTTCGTCATTTTTTGTATTTAGGTGACTGAGTATCTTTTGGAACACAAATGGATGTTCATTTGCCACATCCCTGTGCCTTATCCTTCGGGCAGCACTATCCAGCTGTTTAGTCTTTTTTTTGGGGTTGGTGTTATTGTCACGCGGTGCCGACCGTTTAGTGCAAAGACACCATAACAAATTCATCCGGAATGTATCTGGACATCCATAGGATGCCCTAAAGATTTAACATGATAGATATTAAAGTAAACCTATTTGTTCTGGTTCCTTTCCCCAATAATAACTATATTTATATGTGCTTTTTCTCCCTGATCTCTGTGGTTTCATTCTTTTTTACTTTAAACAATCTTCGGAATGATAGGTATTGGTACTAAGGATCGAACCAGTTTTTCAAGCATTTCTTGTTTATTGATTAAGAACCTCAGGGTACAACTTTCTGGCCGGGCGGTTTTCGAATTCTTTTATCAATTGGTTAAACAGCTTGCCCTCTATCATGCCATCAAGTGAGGTAAGCACTTCTTCTAAGTTGTTGTCGTTAGCACGACAACAGTCTTGATAGAGGCTAATCAATTGAGTCAGGCCGATGTTATGTTGTTGCTGTAGTTTGCTATCTGCTAACACAAAAAAATAGGCGCTGCCCCAATAGGCGGCGGGGTATTGTTTGTTGTCCATTAACCTTCTGGCAATAGAAGCGGCCGTTAAATCACTGTTAAACCAACGTAGATGTGGATTGATTTTGCTACTATAACGTTCTTCCAACGTCCCTTTTAATATCCCTGCTTGCGCCATAATTTGATATTGCATATAACTGGCAAAACCTTCTGATAACCAGCGATATTCTGATCCCAAATAAGGTAGCGCCATGTGGGCGAGCTCATGATAAATAGTCCAGTCATCGACAAATTTTGTCAGCCCAAAGCGGGTGTCTACATGAAAGTGTACGCTGCCTTTTTTGTCTCGCCGGGTATATGCCCAAGGTACAGGTTGATTGGATTTTCTGGGGTAGACATGTAACCTTAAAGGTGTGGGGTAAATGCCTAGTGTTGCACGAGTGGCATTGACACCTTGGCTCAGCCAGCTTTGCAGCATATTGGCTTGTTCTTCGTTAAAGGCTGCTAATCCATGGACACTAAATTGATCAGTGGTGACCGCTCTGCTTTGCATCGCGTTGAGTACTAACAATAAGCAGAGGTTTAATTTAATCCATTTTAATGCCAAGGGTTGGTTCATAGTGAGCCTAAGAGCGCAGCGTATCGTGAAAAAAATCAATCGCCATTTTATACATTTGTATGGCTAGTGCTGCGTCGTACCTTTCGCCCTCATCACGCATAAAAGCATGCTGCGCGTTCACTTCATGCCAACTAAAGTCGCATTCATTTTGACTCAGTGTTTGGTGAATCAGTATTCGACCTTGCGCTGAAACGTGAGGGTCTTGTTTACCAAATATTAGTACCATTGGGCACTTGATATCGCCACTTCTGGTAAGTGAGTCGTTGCCGTCTTCGCATGGCAGGGTATTTGAGTGTATATCGGTTGGGTATAAACAAAATGCGCCAGACACTTGCGGATTCAAGGCTGCTCTAAAGGCAAGGTGACCACCAATACAGACCCCCATCACGCCAACTTTTCCTGTGCAATAAGGCTGTTGCTCAACAAACTCAACCATGGCTTGGGTGTCCGTGTCGTGATCTTCCAGTGGCTTAGCAAATTTGTCAGCGTTGCCTTTGTCTTTTCCGGCATCGTCATAGGCCAGTACTGTTCCCAGGGGATTGAGTTCGTGGAAGATTTCAGGCACTAATACTACAAAACCATGACCCGCTAATATTTGTGCACTACGGGTAATGGGGCTGGTTTGTTGGAATATTTCAGAGTAGAAGATAATCGCTGGAAAGTTACCTTCCTTTTCTGGACGAAATACCGATGTACGCATTAGACCTGTTTTTGTTTGGATATCATTAATATGATGCTGAATAATCATGCTTTTCCTTAAATATGTCTAACAAATTCAGGCCAGTTTTAAAGTAGACCCGATTAAATTAAATTCTATTGCTTGTATTTTATTAACCCGACTACATTTAACCTAATATGAAAGTCGTAAATTTCAGTACGCTATGAAGAACGGGTTCGGCAAACTTTTGGCGATATTTTTTGCTGCCTGTTTTTTGGCTCTACAGTTTCATTCTATTGGTGATACTCAATTACAGCAAAGTGTTAAACGAATCTTTCATATTGAAGAAGCCAGTTCAAGTGTTATAGATAAGTCTATTGATACTAAATTTATCTACTCTGATGTTTTCTTATCAAAACATGACTATTTATCTCAACAAAAAAACACACTTAAACAGCAGCGTCAATTTATAGGGGCCCTTGAGCGTCTCGCAGAACATGGGTTTCGACAGTTTATGCAAGGGTGTCTTGCCGCCTTTTGTTTGGATTACCAAGCAAAGTTAACTACCAGCTTTGACACTCAACAGAAGCTTGCGCTTTCCTTTGACCCCAGTTCTATTCTACTGACTTATAATATGCAGATTCATGGCGATGAATCTGACTTCCTTTTCTCTTAGTTAAAAATGAATAATCGGCAAACAGTGTTTTGCCAAGGATTTAATTTTTTGGATTTGCAGCGGTTCGGCAAATCATTTATTGAGAGACATGATGGATAGTTTAATTATTTTATGGCATTTGTTGAAGCCTTGGGTGTGTTTTGTTGTTTTTATTTACCTGTGTATAAAAATGATCGGCTGGGCCAAAAATCGCAAGGCTGGGGCGATTGCTTTTGGTTTGTTTTTTCAAATGATCCTGCCTGATCCTAGTGCAGAGAAAACGATACAGGCAGTGGCAGAACGCAAACAAGAAGTTAAGAAACAACAAGAGGGAGACACAGAACCAAAGGACGAGGATAAAACCTAGTACTTTTGCTTCTAATTTAGCAGATGTTGGTGGCTTATAACTGTCTAAAAAACTGTTAAGTTAGACACCAAGTTTATTTAACTATTAAATGAGAAAGTGCATGTTTGCAGTAAATGAATATTTTGATGGCAAAGTGAAATCTATTGCTTTTGATACTGATACCTTACCCGCCACTATGGGTGTGATGGCGATAGGTGACTATGAGTTTGCGACTAGTCAATTTGAAACCATGACAGTCGTCAGCGGTGCAATGACAGTGCAATTGCCTGGTAGCGACAAGTGGCAAACCTTTGAAGCCAAAGAGCAGTTTACTATTGAAGCAGACCAACGTTTTAAAGTGCAAGTGAAAAGCAATACCGCATATTTATGTACCTATGGCTAATCATTTGTTGCTGTTTCTAGGGTTAAATTTAGCATGAACAAAACCGTCAAAAAGTTAGATAATAACCTAGTGAAAGCACTGACGATTGTCTGCGAGATGGCTAAACACGACATAGTTGGTTTTGAGTGGTTAACCCACTCAGCCAATTATGCTAATTTCCCCGGTAGTTTAGTGATCACCTGTGTATTGGATAACTCCCAATCTGTAGATGTTATGTTGCTCAGTGAACAAGACATTGTTCTTCGCAAACAAATTCAACAGCAGCTTTTAAAAGCTGGAATTTTGCTTAAAGATATTAGGCGACATGTGTTTTTTGATACCGAAGAAGCCTGTTTGTTGCAACATAGTGGGGATTGGAAGCGTAGGTTAGCCGTGAACTAAATTGCGTTAGTAACTTTGCTTTTCATCTAATTCGATACGACTTTCCGATAAAAACAAGAGTCGGTAAAGTCTGTTTAAATACTTGAAAACAGACTGCCGTAGATAAAACACTTGAATGTATTATTATGGGTTAATGCACAGAGAGATTTTATCAGTTGTTAAATTAACTGAATTTTATCGAACAAATTATACTAATCCCATTTTATCTCATCTGATTTTGCTAAAGAGCATGCCACTTTTAATTGTTTTAAGTTAATTAACATTTCAGTTTTTTCAGTAATAGTGGTAAATAAATTTTCATCTTTACAACTTATGTCTTCAAGGCCTATCCATGAGTTTCTCGCTGAGTTTTTAGCGGCGTACAAACAGTGATCGGCAATATCTAACACATGCTCCCAGTCCAAAATTTCTGGAGACTCTTTAATGAAAGGAAAACTTGCGTAGCCAATAGAACATGTTTTCTTGATAACATTTCCGTCGCCAATGACAAAGTCATAGCGTTCAACTGTCTTTCTTAATTTTTCTGCAAGAACCGGAGCAATTTTTCGGTCTGTAAAACGAGCCACAACTAAAAACTCTTCTCCCCCCCATCTGACAAAGTAGTCTGTTTCCCTAAACACTTTCGTAAAAATCGATTTGATTTGCATTAATACGGCATCACCTGCAGTGTGACCATAAACATCATTAACCCGCTTAAAGTGGTCAAGGTCGATTAAGAAAAAGATCAAGTCTGAGTCATTATTCTGTTCTTTGTTGCTAACGGCACTTTTATCGCGATGTTTTCTTAATACTAAGTCGATATCATTTTTCAAATTATTGGTGATAAAACGTCTGTTATTTAAGCCCGTTAGATCATCAGTGATATTGATTTTTTCTAACTTTTCATTGGCTTTATGTAAGCCTAACGTACGTTCAGCGACTTTAAATTCTAACGATTCATTGACTTGCTTTATAAAAAGCATTTTCTTGTGCTGTGAGCGAACAAATAATCCGATTATGAGGATCAAAAACACACAATATAACGAGTATGCCCACCATGATAACCAGGGGGGGGGCAATACAGTGATGTTCAGGGATATGCCTGATTCATTCCAAATGCCATATGGATTACTCGCTTTAACACGTAAAACATAATTACCTGTTGGTAAATTAGTATAGGTTGCGCGGCGATTTTTATAATCAGTGCTAATCCATTCATCATCGAACCCCTGCATTTTATAAGCATATTGATTCTTTTTAGGATTGGAAAAATGCAATGCACTAAATTCAAAGGTAACTAAATTTTGTTGATGGGTTAGGGTGATACCTGAAGTCGAATGAATCGCTTTTGTTAGTGTATATTTAGTGTTTGATTCACCGCTCATTACGTTCGGCTTATTATCTGCTAATAGTGTTGCATTGCGCACTGGCACCGATTGATTTGATAACAACATATCGGTAAAAATCACCTTTGGCTGTTGGTTATCCTCAACTATTTTATCTGGGAAAAAGCGGTTAAAACCATTAATACCCCCAAAAAACAATTCACCGTCTTTACTTTTAAAGGAAGCGTCGGCGTTAAATTCATTACTCTGCAAACCGTCGTCCATATTGTAATTCATGAAGGTTTTTGTATTGGGGTTAAAATTGGATAAACCCTGGTTTGTACTTAGCCAAATCTCACCGTTGTTATCTTCCTCAATGCGATAAACCACATTGTTCGCTAGTCCGTCCTGTTCAAAGAAATGGGTAAAACTTTTGGTTGTATTGTTGAATAAGTTTAGTCCACCCGCTGTCCCCACCCATAGATTACCCAAACTGTCTTCGGTGATGGAATAAACGGTATCATTGCTCAAACTATTAGGATCTGTGGCCTGATGTTTGTAATGGGTAAATTGTTCGGTGTTTGGATTAAAATGATTGAGCCCATCCCAAGTGCCTATCCAAAGATTACCATGTTGGTCTTCAGTAATGACTCGGACGCTATCATTACTCAAACTATTGGGGTTTGATTCCTGATGGCGGTAATGTGTAAATTGTTCCGTGTCAGGGTTAAAGCGATTAAGACCTTTCCACGTGCCTAACCAAAGAACACCCTGTCGATCTTCAGTTATCACGCTAACGGCATTTTCACTCAAACTATTGGGGTTTGTTGCGTCATGACTGTAATGAGTGAATTGCTCTGTGGTTGGGTTAAAACGATTAAGACCACTGCTATCAGTACCTATCCAAAGATTATTGTGCCTATCTTCAGTGATTACATAGACTTTATCATCACTTAAACTGTTTGGGTTATTTGCCTCATGCCGATAATGCGTAAATTGTTTGCTAGTGGAGTTAAAACGATTAAGGCCTCCGCCCCAAGTGCCCACCCAGAGAGTGCCTTGTTGGTCTTGGGTTATAGCTCGTACTATATTATTACTTAAACTAAAGGGCTGTTTGTCCTGATGATGATAATGGGTAAATTGCTCAGTGAGTGAGTTTAAGCGATTAAGTCCTCCGCCATCCGTTCCTACCCAAAGGTTTTCCTGCTTGTCATAGATAATCGCTCGCACACTATCATTACTTAAACTATTGAGATTTGTAGTTTGATGCTGGTAATGGGTGAATTTTTTGGTGACAAGGTCTAAATAATTAAGGCCACCACCCAGAGTCCCTAACCAAAGGTTGCCCTTTTTATCTGCAATAATGGCGTTGATTTGAGCATTACTTAAACTGTTGGGGTCGTTTGCATCATGACGATAATGAGTAAATTGTTCGGTGGTTGGGTTGAAATAATTAAGGCCACCTCCCTTAGTACCCAGCCAAAGGTTGCCTTGTTTGCCTTCAACAATGGTGCTAACTGCATTATTACTTAAACTGTTGGGATTTTTTGTTTGATGAAGGTAACGGGTAAAGTTTTCGGTAATTGGATCAAATCGATTAAGACCACCGGTCCAAGTGCCCACCCAAAGTGTACCCTGTTTGTCTTCAATTATGACGCTAACCGCATCATCACTTAGGCTAGTGGGATCTGTTTTAGAGTGTCGGAAATGGGTAAATTGTTCAGTAATAGGGTTAAAACGATTAAGACCAGCCCCATCAGTCCCCACCCAAATATTTCCCTGCTTATCCTGTGTCACAGTATTAACAAAATCAAGACTCAAACTGTTGGGATCTGTAGGGTTATGAAGGAAATGAGTAAACTGCTCGGTTGTTGTGTTAAAGCGGTTAAGACCGCCGCCCCGCGTCCCCACCCAAAGATTGCCTTGTCGATCTTCAAAAATAACAGTGACATAGTTATTTGACAGTGAGTGTAAATTCTTCAAATTCTTTTTGAAGATCTTAAATTCATAACCATCGTAACGTGCTAATCCTTCTTCTGTCCCTACCCATAAAAAGCCTTGTTGGTCTTGTAGAAGGGTTTTGGCACTGTTCTGCGGTAAGCCATTTTCGATAGATAAATGTTCAAAACGAACCGATGGTCCAGAAGCAAAGACCAACGATATTGATAATTTAATTACTAATAATACAAAACCAAGGTGTTTAATCGTTCTTGTCAAAATGTAAATCCATTGAGTTATCTTTTATCGGGAAATTTAACGTTGTTAGTTTAAATAAAGTGACTTTACTTCTAATCAAAACATACAATCATATGCGCACATCTATCTCTCTTGTAGGAAGATGAAATCATTCGACCAACCGTGATTTCAATTGGTAGTAACACAGATCTAAATTACCATTACCTTTAAAATGAAAGAACGCATTATTTAATGTTTTAGCACTGGATAAACGTTGCTTCACTTGGTCAGAATCTTGTTGTTGAACTTGAATGTTTAGTTGTTCTTTTGGGCTGACATCTTTCGCTAGTTTTGCCCAAAGTATCTTGCTGCGTTTACTAGCATCTTCGATAACACCGCTGGTATTGTTAATGTGAGCTCGGTTGAGCGCTTGGACAGTGGGCATGCCATATATTACTCGGCCTAGGGTAGTCATGTTTCTGTCAAGATGACGCGTAGCTTGACCTATCACTATATAAAATTCGGTAGTGGCGGAATTTGCGTCAACATCTCTGGCAAAGGCGACTGCCCCTGGGCAATGCAACAACCATTCTTGTTTTGCTTGAGGATCTCGTCCTGCTGCAAAACCTTGTATGTAGCCGGTTTGTGGGGCGATAAAGTCTGGTGATTGCACCAGCATAAAGTCTGATGTAGCTGGAGTAGGGCGGCTAAACTCAGGGTTTAATAGTGCTTTGTTTATACTTGGTTTTTGTTCTGATACATCCCCCGCCTGAGCAACAAAACCGTCAATCACCCGATAAAAATCTAAACCGTCATAAAACCCTTCCGCAATCAGAGCCTTAAATTGTGAAACATGTTTTGGGGCCATAAATGGGGCTAACTCAATGATCACGGTTCCTGACTCTAGTTGAAGATAAACAAGGTTCTCAGATTGAGGTGTTCGCCATTGTGATTCAGCAAAACTTGCTTGGGACATCAATAAACTGAGTAAAGTAAAAACACGTGAAAATCTCACTACACACACCTTCTAAAATGGTAATGGAAACACACAACTAGCCAAAAACTATCGGCAGGTAGCTGCGAGTTTAAAAAGTTAATTGATCTAACACCTTTTGGCGTTCTTCTTCAGTAAGAATGCCCACTAAAGGCGTTTGACGCCGATATTGGGTAATTTGTGGTGAATCTTCTAACAGGGTAGCCATAAAAAGTACGGGTTGTTCAACATACTCCAATAAACTAGACCAAAATAAATAGGCGCCTTGGCGCATTTGTCCGCACTCGTAGCGAGCCTGTATTGTCTCAGCAACTTGTGTGAGATAGTCATGGTTAGCGATGAGTTTTTCGCCCATGGCTTGATGTAAAAAGAGAATTTGTTTATCAATATTATCTTGCTGAGCAGTTTTAGGGCGATTTCTGACCCGGTTTCGTGTTGGCTGATAACCCATTAATCATCTCGTAACAGTGGTGCCAACATAGACTCTAGACCATTCACTTTCACTTCGTGCATTAACGCCAGTTGTTGGCCTAACTTGCCTTCTGGAAAGCCTTTGTTATTAAACCAAACTAAATAGGGTTCAGGTAAATGCAGTAGTTTTCTGCCGGCATATTTTCCGAAGGGCATGGTTTGGTTTATGGCATCTAGTAAAGCTTGATTATCCAAGGTTTGTCTCGCTATCATGGTTATTTTGTTGGGTGTCCCAGAGTTTTTTATAGGCCCCGTTGATAAGTAATAATTCGTTATGATTGCCTTGTTCAAGAATTTGACCTTGACCCATGACCACAATTTTATCCGCATCGACTATAGTAGACAACCTGTGCGCTATCACTAAACTTGTATGACCTTGTGATATCTCTTTAATAGCGGATAAAATTGCTTGCTCAGATTGGCTATCAAGAGAAGAGGTGGCTTCATCAAATACCATGATAGGTGGCCGTTTTAAAATGGTTCTGGCAATGGCCACGCGCTGCTTTTCGCCACCTGACAACTTAAGGCCTCGTTCACCAACAGGGGTTTTATCACCCTTTGGCAGTGATGTGATAAAGGCGCGAAGGTGGGCTAAGTCGATGGCTTGTTGTACTTCGCCATCAGTTGCATCTGGACGGCCATAACGAATATTCTCTAAAATAGTGTCGTTGAATAACACTGTATCTTGCGGCACTATGCCTATAGCCTTGCGTAAAGAATGCTGATTAACCTCACTGATATCTTGCCCGTCTATGCTGATAGTACCTTTGCTGGCATCGTAAAATCTAAATAACAATTTTACTAGGGTTGATTTGCCCGAGCCACTTTCTCCTACCACTGCCACTTTTTGCCCAGGCAGAATATCAAAACTAATATCATGCAAAATAGTACGATCCGGGCGATAACTAAACTGTACTTGTTTGAAAGAAATTTGTCCTTGGCTAATAATTAACGCTTTGGCGCTTGCATCTATTGGCACATTGGGCTGTTTATCGAGAAGGTTAAATAGATTTTCAATATTTGCTAATGAACCACGTATCTCTCGATACACAAATCCTAAGAAGTTTAATGGCATAAAAATCTGCATGGTAAATGCGTTGATCAACACAAAGTCACCAATAGTCATATGGCCTTGTGCCACGTTATAGGCCGCTAATGCCATCATGCTGGTCATTGCAATGGCGATAATAGAGGCCTGCCCACCATTTAAAGCAAACAAGGATAATCGGTTCTTACGCCTGGCTGTTTCCCAGTTGGCTAAGTCTGCATCATATCTGTTGGCTTCGTAGTTTTCGTTATTAAAATATTTAACTGTTTCGTAGTTCAGTAGGCTGTCAATGGCTCTTGAGCTGCTACTTGAGTCGGCTTGGTTCACTTCGCGCACATACTTAGTACGCCAGTCAGTTGCTTTCACCGAAAATCCTACATACAAGACCACTGAAACTAAAATTATCAGGGCAAAACTGATCCCATAGTTGTAGAACAACACGCCAACCACCACGGCGATTTCAAATAAAGTGGGGACAATGTTAAACACTAAAAAGCGCATTAAAAAACTGATACCACTGGTACCGCGTTCTATGTCTCGAGATAATCCACCTGTTTGTCTGTTCAGGTGAAATTCTAAGTCTAAGCTATGTAAATGGCGAAATACTTGTAAACCTAAGCGGCGCATGGCGCGCTCAGTGACCCTGCCAAATAAAGTATCGCGTATTTCCCCAAATAACACATTTGCCAAGCGCAATAGCCCATAGGCGGCAATTAAGCCAAAGGGTACCAGTATTATGGTGTTGGCTGATGCAGTTGCATTAAGCTCATCAACTGTATATTTAAGGATAAAAGGTAGATAAATACTGGCTGTTTTGGCGGCAATTAAACACAGTAATGCTAGACCTACTCGGAGTTTAAACTCTGTCAAATAGGGCCACAGCTGGGAAAAGATACGCCAGTTTATTGGTGTGTCGTCATTAATGGGAGAACGGTTGTGACGCATGAGTTGGGTGTTTTACCTTAAGGTTTATATTCAGAATGAGGGTTTTCTCATCGCTTAGGTTAATCAATAATGCAGCGATTTCGGCCTTGTTCCTTCGCTTTGTAAAGGTTGGTGTCTGCTTTTGTAATTGCTTGATTGATAGTTTCAGTGCTGGTAATTTGATGTAATCCAATACTAATAGTCACACTAAAGACTTTATCTTCGTGTTTGTATTGCGTGTCTGCAATTTTACTACGTAACTTTTCAGCCAATTGCATTGCCTGTTCACCATTGGTTTCTGGCAGTAAAAATAAATACTCTTCGCCTCCCCATCTTGCCAGTGAGTCTTGTTTTCGTAAACCAGATTTAAAAATATGCCCTAAGCTTTTTATCACTTCATCGCCTTTATCGTGGCCGTATTTGTCATTAACCACTTTAAAGTGGTCGATATCACACATCATCAAGGTTAAAACATTTTTATAACGCTGACTGCGATCAAACTCATTTTGTAATTTTTCTCGCATTCCTCGGCGGTTTAATAATCCAGATAACGGATCACACATGGCTTGTTTCTCGAATGTTTGACTCATCTCTTTTATGCGCTGAAAAGAGCTTTGTCTTACATATTCATAGAGTGCAAATAAACATGAAACAGTTAGAAACGAAAAGATTAATCTAGACTTAAATTCAAAAGTGTATGAGGTGCCAATCCATGCATCATTTGGATAAAACATCAACGCGCTGATGACTATAAAAAATAACCCAAGGTTGCGTGTGCCCTTACGCATACCCCCAAAAAATAACGCTACCGGCGGTACAATATAAATCCACAGTGGACCTGTGCCATTGACACCTCCGGTAAAGACTAGGTACACCATAAGCAACATAAGTGAAGTGGTCACTAAATTGGCTGATGCTTTGTAAGGATTAGCAAGACGCTTGGAGCGAAGGATTAAATGTGAACTAAAAAAAATGCAGCAAGCTATTAATAATACTGTACCAAGCAACCAGTCTTGTCTTATATATGCACCTACACTCATTAAAAAGGAAACAGCGTAACCAATAAAACTAAATAAATTGGCAACAAAAATTTGCTGGCTTTTTTCTGGATCGTCGGTTTGCACCACGCCAGCATTTAAATGATTTTGAACAAACCTTTTAAAATCCATAAAATCTGTCTAATTATTCGGCAAAGCCGAAATATCCTTTTCAATTTTATTCGCTAAATTTTCAACTAACATTCTCAGTTTTTCAACTGCATGAGAATACCCATCCTGCTTTAATTCCGATTCTAAATAGAAGGAATGACTAGATGTAGTAAGCCCTTTATTTTTACCTACTTTAATGTCATCTACTGACAACCAATAATGGCCAGAACTGACAACAGTTGATGCATCTGTGGCATGAAAATGCTCAAGTTTTATATTAATGATTGTAGTTGCACCTGTCGCGTCAGGGGATGACGAAACGACATAGTTTCGTTTGCCATAGGAATTCAAATCTTGCAGTAAAGCGTTGTAAAAAGAGGATTCTAATTCTTCAGCCCATACATCTTGACGAGAGTAATGTAGTTCGTATTCACCTAACTGCATGACTAAATTCGACTGACGTAGATAGTCGGCAATTTTAAGCGACTGCACAACCACTATAGGTTTTGCAATGTCACTTTTGATATCCACTGTATTCTGTGGAGTATGTAATAAATAGTAGCGCACATTTAAAGGCTCTGAGGTGCAACTGACCAACAATATACATAAACAAAGGGTGAGTAATTTCATTTTAGTTTGTTGCTCCGACTTTGCTGTTTACCTTAGCTTTGGGAATTAACCTTGTGTCATTACCATTAGTGAAAATTAAACTATTTGGTTTACTATTAAGCTGCATTAACAAAGGTTGTAATTCATTTAAGGTAGCTTGCAATGACTTCATGGTGTGATTGAGTTCTTTGTAAGTGTCTGAATCAGCTGAATAATCTTGACTTAAATTGGATATGTTTTCTAAGGTGTTTGATAAGGTACTGCTGATTTTGTCTTCTTGTAGAGTATTCAGCAGGCGCTCCACAGAGCTAGCAGTAGCTTGCAGTGCTTGTGCTGATTGAGATATTTGCGACAACATATTATTGGCATTCTCAGAAATTTCTTTTAATTTAATTTCATTGATGTTGTCCAAGATGGCAGTCACTTTGGACGTTATTTCTGAAAATTCTCCCGTAATGGTCGGTATGACTTCATATCCGTTTTGATGTTGAGCTTCAAAAAGTGGTGCATCTGGGTAATGCTGTAAGTCTACAAACAAGGCTCCAGTCAATAGGTTGCCCGTTTTTAAGGTTGCCCTTAAGCCCTTTTCTATCCAAAGGCTGGTTTGTTTGCGTATAAAAGCTAGGCCTATTTCATTATCTGGTTGTTGTACTCGACCAGGTTGAATACTGATAACTACTGGTATATCAAAACCTTGTTTCAGCATGTCATCTTGGGTGTTTTCGAGTGAATTTATTGACAATACTTTACCGACCACTACACCTCTATATTCAACAGGGGCGCCTATTTGGAGTCCCCGTATGGTGTCCTTTACAAGGATTAGGTACTCAGCGTTTTGCTTAAAACGTTCCTCTGAAGCTGAGGCGTAACTTGGATGAATATCAAAAAAACTACGTCCCTGTATGGGTTCACCTATTGGCATACCTTCAGGAATACCGAATGTCACGCCATTGGTAAGCAGTGTTTCTAAGCTGCCAGTACTGACTTTTACGCCACTGGCACCTAACTCCATTTGTATACCACTGATATCCCAAAACGTGGTGTTTGAGGTAATTAGCTTGTGATAAGGCGCTTCAATAAAGGTGTTGTAATACACGATTCGTTCTTTAAAGTTAAAATGGATGTCTTCAAATTCCCCCACTTTAATGCCTTTATAAATCACCGGGTCGCCTTTTTTATATGCAAATTCACTTTCGCTGTTTAAGGTGACATGCAGACCTGGCGTACCGGCTGGAGTGACTGGCGGCGCCTCTAGGGCAACAAAGTTGTCACTCATTTGTTTTTCGATCCCAGGTGCCATATTGATGTAAGGGCCAGACAATATTGTGCCTAGGCCTGATATGCCATTGAGTGACACATTAGGAGAAACTATCCAGAATTGATTGTCAGAATGCATTATTGGTGCAACCTTTTTATGCATTCTAACTGTAACTATGACCCCACTTAAATCTTCAGAAAGCTCTATGTCTCTGACCAAACCAATGTCCACATCGCGGGTTTTTATTTTAGTTTTCCCAGCTTCTAATCCAGTGGCTGTTTTAAATTGGATAGTGATAAGTTGACCTTGATTACTCCATTGGTAATACACCATCCAAATACCGATAAACAAGGCAACAATAGGTACCAGCCAAATTTTTGAAACGGTTCTAACAGGCTTCACTAAGGCTTCTTCAGGCAGAGAAGGGTGCTGCTGTTCCTGGCTCATATTGGTTTCTCTCTTCCTGTTAATTTTTCTGGCTCATACCATATGAGTCTTGAATCAAACGACATTGCCGCAAGCATGGTGCTAATCACTACGCCACAAAATGCCAGTGCTGCGTGACCTGGTAATATATTCATTACGTTGCCTAATTGTATTAAGCTTACCAATACAGCGACCACAAACACATCTATCATTGACCAGCGACCCACAAATTCGGTGAACCGATACCAAAACATTCTTTCACTAAATGCGTGCTGCTGATTAGTTTGAACTGAATAATTTAACCAACACAAAATAATTATTTTTGCCACTGGGATAAACACACTGGCTATAAAGATAATAATTGCAATAGGGTATGACCCCATTTTCCAGAGAATTATTACACCTCCCAATATTGTACTTGGGTCGTCGTTGCCTAACACACTGGTATGCATTATCGGTAAAATATTGGCTGGAATGTATAACAAAGCTGAGGTGAATAACCAAGCCCATGTTGTTTGAATACTGCGGGTGGGATCAATGGCAATGTACTCATCTTCTATATTGCCAATTAGCAATTGTTGAAGCTGGTATTTGTCTACATACAACAGGGTAATGGTCATAAAAAGAGTAAAAAGTAGGTAAGCGTAAAACGACAAACCTATTCCTATGTCTGCCATGGACATAATTTTAATTAAGCTAACTAACACCCCAATTAAAAATATTTCAGCCATGGTCCAAGGAAGTAACCTAAATAAAGTCTTTAAAAGCCATTGTTGATTTTTTGGATGAAAACCTAAACTCAGAGGTACCAGTAAATATAACAAACTTATCAATACAAAAGCGGGAAGTATTAACACTGCAACCGCTTGTATCAAAGCAATTAGCCCATAATCTTTTTCTACTAAAATCCATAGGCTACCCATAATATCAATGGATTGGGTTTGACCATTGACGCTGAAAGACAGAAATTTAAATGGTAGGGATGCAAACAAAAATATAAGTGAAGTCGTCGCTAACGCAATAATACGCTGCGATGCATTGTTATGGAAAACAGTTAGCTGCAATCCACATCGAGGACACACAGCGGCTTGCTTATGGGACAATGCAGGCAGAGTAACTTTATAGTGACATTCATGGCACAGAATAGTGTGTGGCTTCGACATTATGGACTTGTTTGTTGTTTTAACTTGGTTCACATCGTAGATGTCATAAATATTTACAACTTCATTAAACATCAATTCCACACAAAATTCAGCAATTAGATAACTAATTGATAACTATTTGATAACTATGTTTTTAATGCTTGGCTTCTCGCCTCAATGAATGCGTTGACTGAATGTCTTATATCTTGTTCGGTTGTAGCCCATGAACATAGGCTAATACGTATAACTTTTTTCTCTTGCCAGATTGAACCACCGCACCAACATTCACCAGATTGCTGCAATAACGTTAGGGTTGTTTGAGTTAGCTGCTCGGTTTTACAGCTAATGAGCACTTGATTAAAAGCCACATCATTTAAAACTGTAAAACCATTTTCAGATAATAAAGTGGCAAACAATTGTGCATGGTGATGCAGTTGTTCAACTAACTCGGCTATGCCCGAACGCCCTAGGTACTTCATAGCCGCCCAGAGTTCGATAGCTCTGGCACGTTTTGACATTTCCGGAGTATACAATAAACCATCCCGATGCTCACTGAGTTGAATATAACTGCCTTGTTGATGCAGGGCACTTGTCAGGGCTTCGGCGTCTTTACATAAAACAACGCCACAATCATAGGGTGTGTTCAGTGTTTTGTGGGCATCTACTGACCACGAATCGCCTAACTCCATACCATGTGTTTGACTGGCAAACACCTTAGACGCTTTTGCCCATAATCCGAATGCGCCATCAATATGGACCCAAGCTTGAGCTTTGTTTGCCAAGTGGCATATTTGACTAAAATCATCGAAAGCACCTGAATTTACGTTACCTGCTTGTAACACTAAAATACAACTGGTATCTAAATATGGCAGTTTTTCCACAATCATTCGGCCTTGTTTATCGCAATCTACCCACTCGATAGATGCCTGTCCAAAGCCTAATAAACTGATGGCTTTCGCTACAGTGCCGTGAGTTTGTTTACCTAGTATTAGGCGAATTTTTGGCGCACCAAACAACCCATGTTGATTAACGTCCCAACCTAATTTTTGTAGCTGACGAAACCTTGCTGCAGCAAGTCCCGATAACGTCGCAATTGATGTGCCGCTTACAAAGCCCGCCACAGTAGATTCTGGTAAGTTGAAAAGTTGCTTGAGCCAAGTTTCACAAATACTCTCTAATTTTGAAGAAATGGGAGATATCACATATAAAGCTGCATTTTGATCCCATACGTCTGACAACCATTTTGCGGCTAAAGTAACAGGTAGGGCATTACCATTCACAAATCCAAAATAACGGCCCCCAGTTTGAGCCACTGTATTTATAGAGCCGACAGTGTCGAGTAATTCTAATAGTAAAGCAGGCTCACTGCTTGCCTCGGGTAAAGGCTCTTCAAAGACTGCGAGTTTTTGAAGACTTTGTTGATCTGGGAATACACGCTGTTTAGGTACATTGTCTATGTAGTCAAAGGCTGCCTGTTGTGCTTGTTTTAGAAGTGATTTACTTTTTTGTTGTTTAAACAATGCTTGTTGTAGTTGCTTCATGACATCTCCATAATCTGGTTATCCATTATTATGTTTACGACCTTAAACTAATAGACACAGATTGTTTTTATTCGAGCTATACAGTTTACTCTTTAAAATCAAACTAAGGATGTGGACAATTACCTTTACATTAACAGACGCTGGTTATCGATTAATTCACTTTTCACTGAGCTTAATTTAGGTTATCAACGTTCTTAATAATGCAAAAATGTTTAACAACAGACGGAATAAGAATGAAAAAGACTATTATAAGTGCTGCAATGGCATCAATATTTTTAATGAGTGCGTGTAGTAAGCAGGGAGAGCAACAACAAATCAATGAGACAGTTGCGGAGGTACCAAGAGGTTCCGCTGAATTGGGTAGCTTTGGCGTTGAGCTTGATGCAAGAGATGAATCCATTCAACCGGGTGACGATTTCTTTAAATATGCTGGTGGCACATGGTACGACAACTTTGAGATGCCAAGTGACAAAACCCGGTATGGTGCATTTGATAAATTAGCAGAGCGCAGCGAAACGCAAATTAAAGAACTGATAGAAGACATCAGCAATGGCAAAAACTTAAATCCTGAACAGCAAATGATTGCAGATTTTTACTCCGCTTACATGGACGTCGATGCAGCGAACGCAAAAGACCTCAAACCTATCTCCTCTATACTAGAAAAAATCAGGGGTATAAACAATAAGCGTAGCCTAACAGCAGCATTTGGTAGCGCGTGGCGCGACGGCTCTATTAGCCCTATTGTTGCGAGCATGGGCTTTAACCGTCTGGATCCTAATCAATACCAAATGTCCGTTGGTGTAGGTGGGCTAGGTTTACCCGATCGTTCCTACTATTTAGAAGACACTGATCGTTTTGTGGAAATTCGTAAGGCTTACCTTGCACACATCGAACAAATGTTAGGTTTTGCTAAGATTGCAGACCCAGCCCAAAAGGCTCAACAAATACTCGCACTCGAAACTAAAATTGCTGAGGTACAATGGCCACGTGAGAAAAGGCGTGATAGAGACTTGTCTCTTAATCAGTTACAGCGGGAATATTTAACAGATACCTACAACGGTTTTGATTGGGATACATACTTCGCCCAGACTGAATACCAAGTACCTCACCTTAATGTATCGCAACCTCAACCTGTAAAAGACGTCATTAGAGTAATAAAGGAGCAACCGATAGCGGTGTGGAAAGATTATATGACTTACCATACGATCTCTAATCACGCGTCATTTTTGTCAGATGAAATCTTTGCTGCAAACTTTGATTTTTTTGGTAAAACTTTAAGTGGACAACAAGAACCTCGCCCCCGTTGGAAAAGGGCTATTGCAGCAATGTCTGGAACTCAATCACTAGGTTTCGCTATTGGTAAAACCTATGTTGAGAAACATTTTCCTGCGAGTTCAAAATCACAAATGGCTGATTTAGTTGAAAATCTTCGCAAAGCACTGGGCGAACGTATCGATGGTTTAGACTGGATGGGCCAAGAAACTAAAGTGAACGCTCAAGCAAAACTTGCTTCTTTTGTCCCTAAAATTGGTTACCCAGATGTATGGCAGGATTTTACTGGTTTAGACATTAAAGCCGACGATTTGGTAGGTAATGTTGTACGTATGCGAGAGTTCTTCCGCGCCGATAGTGCCAATAAAGAGTTACAAAAAACCGACCGAAACCGTTGGGGTATGGCACCACAACGAGTGAATGCGTATTATAACAGTTCGTTCAACGAAATTGTTTTTCCCGCCGCAATATTACAACCGCCATTTTTTGATCCCAATGCCGATCCCGCCGTTAACTATGGGGGAATAGGAGCAGTAATAGGCCATGAAATGGGGCATGGTTTTGATGATCAAGGCTCTAAGTCTGATGCTAATGGTATCCAACAAAACTGGTGGACGGATCAAGACCGAGCTGCATTTGAGAGCAAAGCCGACGCTTTGGCAGCACAATATAGTGCTTACGAACCAATCGAAGGAAATTTTGTTAATGGTCGTAATAGCTTAGGTGAGAACATCGGGGACGTAGGAGGGTTAGCTATGGCTTACCATGCTTATCAACTGAGTTTAAATGGCAAGGAAGCCCCAGTCATTGATGGTGTCACCGGTGACCAACGTTTCTTTTTAGCTTGGGCGCAAGTATGGCGTGAAAAACGCACCGAGCAAAGTATGTTATCTCAGTTAAAAGGAGGGACACATGCCCCGGGTCGTTATCGAGCCTTAGCACCTCGTAATCATGATGCCTGGTATAAAGCCTTTAACGTGCAGCCTGAAGATGCACTTTATTTAGCCCCTGAAGATCGTGTGCGCATTTGGTAAACTCAAGTGCAACTAGATGAAAAACGGGCGCCACTGGCGCCCGTTTTTATTTTTAGTGTTTTGATTATGCTTTAGTTGGGTTGACTAAGTACTTTTCACCGGTCTTTTTAGCATTATATTTGAGAACGGTTTGCGGCTGCATAACGTCTTCTAAACTGAGTTCTTCAGTAAAAGTAGAAGCAAAAGTTGTATTAATTTCATCTGCTACTCTTTTGTGTAGCTGCGCCACTTGCTGGGGTTGTAATTTGCCTAAGAAGCGCATTAATAACCATCCACCTATTCCCCATGTCATACCATAAGCACGGTTAAGTACTGTAGGGGCAAAATCTAAACCACCATAGATGTAAACTTGTTTGTTCGCTTCAGAGCCGTAGGTATTAAAACCAACGGCATCTTTACTACCAACCGCTTCCATTGCGGTTAAAATATCGCTCACCAACTCACCACCACCAATAGCGTCAAAGGCAAGGGTTGCACTTGTTTCTTCAATAGCCTTGTATAAATCAACTTTAAACGTTTCGCTAGACGAATCGCAAATATGTTTAGCACCAATAGCGGTTAAAATATCTGTCTGTTGTTGATTTCGCACTATATTCACTAAAGGTACGTTTTCAGCTAGGCATATCTTGTTGAGCATTTGACCTAGCGCTGATGCTGCAGCAGTATGCACCAAGCCAGTATGACCTTCCATTCGCATAGTCTCGACCATGCCCAATGCTGTTAAAGGATTCACAAAAGACGACGCAGCTTGCTTTGCTGTTGTGCCTTCGTTATGCACTATACATGCTTGCATAGGCACACAACAATATTCGCTATACACAGCACCAGATAAAACACCTACAGTTTTACCCATTAACGCCTTTGCGGCAGGATGATCGCCAGTAGCCACTACTGTACCAGCACCTTCATTACCAATGGGTAACACTTGATCTAAGCGCGATTTAATACGTGGCAGCATGCCTTTGTGAACAGGTGCTGTCATGACTTTTTTGGTGGCATCGTAACTGGCTTCAGTTAAATCAGCGGGACCAAACATTGGCCACATATCCGAGGGGTTAATAGGTGCTGCTTCGATTCGCACAATGACCTCGTGGGGTTTGGGCGTTGCTACATCTAATTCCTTTAAGGACACTTCCAGCTGACCATTAGAGGTGATCTGGGTAAAAAGTTGCTTTGATTTGTTCACTGCAATGATTCTCCAATAAAATAAAAATTATCCACAACTATGCACATTGGTGCGGATTGCTAAGTTGTTTACTCAGGTCGATTTAACAAAGTCCTTAGCCTTGTGTTACAAAATTTAGTATGGGTTCAACATTAACCTATACCAAGATGTTGCATCATTTTATTAGTGAACATATCTAGATAATTCATATGTATGTTCATAGTTGTCAACTATCCTTAGAGTGTGATAATTCACTGTTGGCTTAATTGGGGCTGTAGGTAATAATAGACTGTTGATTTTTCTAGGTTTTGTTATGCGATTATACGTTCTGGTATTTACTCTGCTGTTAACCTTTTTTCCTGTTGCTGTATGGGGGCAGGAAATTATACGCAGCTCAGTATCCGAAGAGTTTCTCGATGGTCTACAAGCTAAATATCTTAGAAATATTGCGAAACGTATGAATATGCCCATTGAAATTATTCCTATGCCTTTTGCGAGAAGAATAAAGGAATTTCGTCAAGGTAATTTAGATATCTTGGTTGGCTTGAATCGAGAAGATGACCGTCAAGATGAGGTGCTTTATATCACCCCAAGTTATGAAGCTTTGCGGCATACCTTTTTTATAAAAAAAGAAAATAAACATAAGTTGCAGAGTTTTAATGATTTAAAAAAGTTGAGTATCGGTGTTACTCGGCATGCAAAATATTTTAAGAAATTTAATCAAGAATCCAACCTTATAATGGTGCCTGTATCGAGACTAAGACAAAAAATTGAGTTGTTGATAAAAGACAGAATAAACACTTTTGTGCATTTTGAAGAAAGTGCAATGTCACGCATTTCTGTTATGGAATTGCAAAATGAGATAGTTATAGCCGATTATCAACCAATTGAAGTGGATTATTATTATGTGACTATCAGTCGAAATTCGACGCTTATTCATAAAAAACCTCAATTTGAGGCTGCTGTCAGAGCGGCAATTGCCAATCAGGAGTTTGCCACTATTCGTCGTGAGCACTACGCCGCTTTAGCAGACTCATTATGACTACCCAAAGTAGTATTGATTAAGTTGGCGCCCCCCACATAGTCTAAGCAAAAAGTGCGATGTTTTTCCGTTTCATTTGTATATTCAGATAATCATTCTGGGGCACCATTTCATTTTTTAAGTTGTGTTGTATGTTTTGCGCAACACAACTTAAATCATTTCAAAAAAAATCCCTGCTTGTTTCCTCGCAGGGATTTTATTTTAGCGAGTACCCAAAAAGGTAACGCATAAAAAAGGGTGGGTTACATGGCTACCTAATAACTCGCATTACCTGGTGTTCTTGGGAAGGCAATCACATCTCGGACGTTTTGCATGCCTGTTACATAAGCAACTAAACGCTCAAAACCTAAACCAAAGCCAGAGTGGGGCACAGTGCCGTATTTACGTAAATCGCGGTACCAGCTGTAATCTTCTTGACTAAGGTTCATTTCTGCTAAACGACGGTCGAACACATCAAGACGTTCTTCACGTTGTGAGCCACCAATTATTTCACCAATGCCTGGTGCTAATACATCCATAGCCGCTACGGTTTTACCATCGTCATTAATGCGCATGTAAAACGCTTTAATGTCTTTAGGGTAGTTTTGCATGATGATTGGTGCACCTACATGTTCTTCAGCTAAGTAACGCTCATGCTCAGAGGATAAGTCCACGCCCCAACTCACTGGGAATTCAAACTTTTTACCACAGTTTTGCAAAATTTCGATAGCGTCGGTGTAGTCCATACGCACAAAATCTTGGTTGATGACTTTCTCTAAACGAGAAATCGCATCTTTGTTAATGCGCTGTGCAAAAAAGGCCATATCGTCTGGACGCTCAGCTAATACTGCTTTGAAAACATACTTCAAAAGGTCTTCGGATAGTTGTGCTATGTCGGCTAAATCAGCAAAGGCAACTTCAGGTTCGATCATCCAAAACTCCGCCAAATGGCGACTAGTGTTAGAGTTTTCAGCTCTGAAAGTAGGGCCAAAAGTATAAATTTTTGACATAGCTGTGGCGTATGTTTCACCGTTTAACTGGCCTGAAACAGTTAAAAATGTCTCTTTTCCAAAAAAGTCTTGGCTGTAATCGACTTCGCCTTTTTCAGTTTTGGGGATATTCAGCATATCTAAGGTCGACACCCTGAACATCTCGCCAGCGCCTTCTGTATCACTTGCAGTCAAAATTGGGGTACTTACCCAGCAATATCCTTGTTCATAGAAAAAGCGATGAATGGCTTGAGATAAACAGTTACGTACACGAGTCACTGCGCCGCCCACATTGGTACGAGCACGTAAATGAGCGTGTTCACGCAAGTATTCCATACTGTGGCGTTTTGGCGCCATGGGAAAGGTATCTGGATTTTCTACCCAACCAATAATTTCAACTGTTTCAGCTTCAATTTCTAATGATTGTCCCTGACCTTGGGATTCTTTCAATGAGCCTGTTACCACCAATGAACAACTAGTAGTGAGTTTTTGGATATCGCTATAATTTTCAATGCTACTCAGTGCAATCACTTGTATAGGATCAAAACAACTACCGTCGTGTAAGGCAATAAAAGACAAACCTGCTTTTGAATCGCGGCGAGTTCGTACCCACCCTTTAACTGTAACTTGGTCACCAACTGCATATTTACCGGCAAAAATGTCTGCCACCGGGGCGTGCGCCATCTACTTCTCTCCAATTATTGGGATATTGTTCCCGTCATCATTTAATGTGTAAACTGTTTTTCAAAGCACAAATAAAAGCACAATCTATATAAATGCATTGACTGAATTTTGCTGGAAGCCACGTATGGAGACAAAAAAATACTCTTGAAACTTTGAATACAGCCGAAAACAAACACAAATTGACTGTATTTCTCGATACAGTTTACTTGGCTAATCTCTTAAGGTGTGTAATCTTACTCAGGTAGCGCTTAGACTCAAGAAAAATCGACAATAAAGCTAGTATTATTAAGCATATGAAAAACAAAGACCCTAAATCAGTTCCAAACAGAAGAAAGACGCCTAGGGAAAAAGATAAATTTTTCCAATGTATGGTATTTATCAACGTTTTGGGTTGGTTTGTGTTTATAGGTGCGCTATTAGTATTTCATGATGCCCGACCCGAATTTACCTCTGGGATGCAAGCATTTTGGGGTATAGAAGCGCGTCAGGGCTGGTCTCAAACGCTGACTTTGTATTTGGCTGGGCTGTTGTCGCTGTGTTTACTTCTAAGTGTGACAGTCTTAATTATGAAGCGCCGTCGAAATCGCCGTGATAGTGATCATTTTGGAATTAATGGTTATGTGTTGCTGTTGACCGCAGTGTCTAGCCTTATTATCTTATAC
The DNA here is from genome assembly GCF_963977085.1 of uncultured Paraglaciecola sp. Classification (GTDB taxonomy): domain Bacteria; phylum Pseudomonadota; class Gammaproteobacteria; order Enterobacterales; family Alteromonadaceae; genus Paraglaciecola. Next base: position 54,768 of record NZ_CAXBNC010000005.1, read on the forward strand.
TTTGAGTATACTGCGCCCCTATGATTACAAAGATTTTATCATCTTATAGTTACCCAATATTTGCCCTCTGATTTGCACAGCTTGCTGTTTCACTATTTTAAAACCTTTGTTTTCGAAAAACGGCATGGCTGTAATACTAACGTCAGCTGATAGATGGGTAATGCTTCGTTGTTCAGCTAAAGTGTGGATATACGCCATTAAAGCGGTTCCCACTCCAACACCTTGATATTGTGAATGACAGAAAAAATGGTCGATATAGCCATTGTTTTGTAGGTCGCTATAGCCGATTATTTGTTGGGAATTCACACAAACAAAAGACCCTAGTTTAGCGAGCTTATCTCTCCATAAGAGTTGCTCGAAGGAGCGGGGTGCCCATGCGTCTAATTGTTTTTGAGAATAATCCTTAACATTGACATAATGGATTGTTTGATAGAAAAGCTGCCATATTTCATGTTCTTCACCAAAGTGATAAGCTCTTATTTTCATTGATAATTCCACTTAAAGCTAGGACTTGTAATGCCTCACTGTATTATTGAGTATTCTAAAAATCTAGAGCAAAGCTTATCTATTAAAGAGTTAGTAGGGGCTGTGCATAGTTACGTATTTTCGTCGGGGTTGTTTGAAGAGTCTTCGATTAAAACACGGGCGATTGAATATACACACTTTCAAACGGGTTTATCCGATATGCCTTTTATTCACCTTACATTGAAAATTTTATATGGTAGAAATCATCAACAGAAAAAAGACCTCACCACTTTAGTGCTGGATAAACTTAAAAACGATAGTCAGCCTCCTATTTCGATTTCTGTTGAAGTGTCAGATATTGAGAAAGTAAGCTACAAAAAACTGGTTATAGAGTGACCTTGACTTTATGTGGCGCGCAGTTTGTGTTTGAAAATTTTGCCGCTGTCTTCCCGGGGAAGTTTTTTATGTATAGCCAGTTTACGGGGATACTTAAAGCGGGCTAATTTGCCGTCTAAATAGTTGTGTATTTGCTCAAGGGTGATAGTTGTTGCTGGCTTACATTGGACAGCCGCTACAACCATTTCGCCATATTCAGGATCGGGCTTGCCAAAAATAGCACAGTCAATGATGTCGTCCATTTGAATTAGCACAGACTCAATTTCAAGGGGAAATATATTAGCGCCTCCTGAAATAATCATGTCTTTCTGACGATCATTAATAAACAAATAACCTTCGTGATCTAAAAAACCAATGTCACCCACTGAAATGTAATTTTCATAAGTGTAGGCACTGTTTTCGCCATCAAAATTGGTATATTCAAATTCACCGAAGATGGGGAGGTTGACATAAATTAGCCCTGAATGCAGTGGGCCTAATTCTTGTTTTGTTTCATCCAATATTTTTATGGCACCGCCTGGCACTATCTTACCTACAGAGCCAGGTTTGTTTTTGGCCTCTGCAGAAGAAATTAAGGTCATAAAGCCAATTTCACTGGCACCGTAGGATTCATAAAATATTGCGCCAAACCAATCAATCATCGCCAATTTAATATCGGCTGGACAGGCAGAGCCTGTGGATATCGCATATTTTAGTGAACTGATGTCATATTTTTCACGGATACTGTGCGGTAACTTTAATAACCTAATCATCATGGTCGGCACTATATAAATATGGGTTATTTGGTTTTTGTCTATAGTGGCTAAAAATTCTTCAGGATCAAACTTAGTGGCAAGGTACAGGTCAACATCAGATGCCGCTAGGGCACAGATACTCAATGTATTTGGTGCGCTGTGGTAAATTGGTGCGGCCACATAGAATCTGTCGTTTTTGGTCAATTGCATTAAGGATTTTGCTAACCCTTGATACACAGTGTATTTATCGGCGTCGTTATCATCTGCTTTGCGTTTTATACCTTTAGGCCTGCCAGTGCTGCCAGAGGTATAGGCAAACATTCCTCTAAATGGTTTGGGCTGGGAATCGATTGGTTCGGTTGTTTGCAATGACAACCCTATGTCTATGGCCATGTCAGCTGTTTGACTTTGTATGTCCAAATCCAAAAGATAACTTTCAGCCACTTGTGTTGGTGTGGCTATAGTGGCGAACAACAGATCGGGTAACTTTTGCGGGTCAAGTTGATGTATTAAGTCTTTATGAGTTATCAATATTTTTGCTTTGGAATCTTGCACTATGTGTTCAATTTCTGTTGTAACAGAATGCCAGTTTAGTGGCACGAAGTAACAACCTAAGTAGCGACAAGCTTGAATAACCGCTAAGTATTGAACGTCATTACGCATTAATATGGCAACGGTATCGTTTGACCCAATTCCCTGATTTTGTAAGAGACGGGCTAATTTTTTAGCGTTGATTTCAAATTCGTTTCTAAGGGTTAGGTTTCCGTTTAAATACAAATGTCCGTTCATTGTCACCTCAATAGTTGACTACATTGGCCCATAAGTGAGTGATGCTATGAGGTGGTTACACTTATATCCAATGTTTGATTTTCGCTTTTATAATGCAGCATCCAAAATTGCAAAATTTAGCCTAACATATTCATTTCTAAAAATGCCAATTGTGCTTTTAAGCCAATAAATTTGGCTAAGTGTAGTCCTTGCACTAGCCGATTATATAAGTAAGTATAGGTTTAGTTTTCCTTAGGTGACTTGAAAATTGGAGTCGTTATGGATGAAAAATTCAGGCAATTGATAGAGCTAGGTGCCGGGGAGTTTGAACATGTCGATGGTTCACTTATTGCCCACTTAGAAGGCACCAGGTGTTTATTGAAAGAGTGGAACGCAGCTGATGTTTTGCAAGACGCAGGTTTGTACCATGCGGCCTATGGCACCTCTGCTTTTACACCCAAGGTATTTGATCTAACTCAAAGAGACGAAGTCGCAGCTGTTATTGGCAGTGCGGCAGAAAACATCGTTTACCATTATTGTGCCTGCGATAGAGACGCTTTCTTCTCGCAGTTTGGGCAAGTGGATAAACCATTGTTTTATGATCGCATATCCAATAAAAAATCCCTTGTATCGAATACCCTATTACAACAACTCTGTGAACTGACTGCCGCCAACGAAACTGAAATTGCCATAAACAATCCAGACTTTGTTACTCAACATGGGGTGGAGCTGGTGGACTTGTTTAAGCGTATGCAACACTTTTTAAGCCCTTGTTCCCAGCGAAAAATTCAACATGTATTTACCTCCCATATTTAACATAGATTCAATTGTGTAGACTGTTGACCACCTTATATCGGCGTTCAAGTGCCAGCATAGTGATGATGTAGAGACTGACTATAACCACAGGTATTGCTACAAATCTATGTTCTGGAAAGAGAAACCAAACAGCCAAAACCAAAAGGGTGCGACTAATAGTATGAAAGTAACCGGCCCAGTGTTGTATCGCCCATGAAAAAGGCATCCACATTAATCCACTTAATATACCTACAGTCAGTGGAATGGAGGTGTAATCTTGCATCGCGAATGGAATGGCTAGGGAAAATACCAATAGAGCCATTACCAGTCCGACCATAAATAGGTGATTAAAAGCATTATTAGGTGTGTGTTTATTAAAAAAGTCTTCTCCCAAAACTTGGGCAAGAGCCATGCCCAAATAAACAATGCTGCCGCAGCCTATCCATACTGACCAAATCTGCCAAATGGGCGGCATAGTCGCGCCTATTATACCTATGATAGTCCAGACTATGCTGCCAGCTAAAGGCATCGCTAAGAAACGTTTTTTGCTAAAAGCGCGACGCTGTTCTTCTAGTGTTTGAGTGTTGTGTTGAGTCATGCTGAATCCTCATCTTTGAATGTAGGAAAAGTGTAAGGAACAGCTAGATGTAATGTAATGGATAAAAATCATTGTTTTTAAATGACATTTGTCATGAATTTATTATTCAGTCGTATTAATCCAAAAATAATTCGGTGCTAAAGTAACGCTCGGCATTATCTGCAAAAATAGTCACAATATTTTTTCCTTGGTTTTGTATTCTTTGCCCAACCTTGATAGCGGCCCAAGCTGCAGCGCCTGATGAAATTCCAACGGGCAAACCTTCAACTTGTGCCAACATACGCGCGTAGTGAATAGAGTCTTGGTCTGAGACCGGGATGATTTCGTCTAACAACTCTAAGCATAAAACATCGGGAATGTGACCCGAACTTAAGCCCTGAATTTTATGTACACCTTTTAATCCTTTGCTTAAGACCGGGCATGAAGCCGGTTCAACAGCAATTATTTGAATGTTGGGGTTACGTATTTTTAATGCCTTTGCGATCCCTGTGATAGTGCCACCCGTGCCAACGCCAGCAATTAAAATATCCACCTTGCCAGCCGAGTCACGCCATATTTCTTGTGCGGTGCTATTAAAATGCATATCAGGATTAGCTTGATTGGCAAATTGATCCAACATCACAGCATTAGGATTTTCCAATACCATTGAACGGGCTTTGTCTATTGCTCCCTTAGTGCCTAATTCTTTGGCGGTGGTAACAAGTTGGGCGCCGTAATGTTTGATTAATTTTTGGCGCTCAATCGACATATGTTCTGGAATGACTATGGTCAATTTAATGCCTTTCATGGCGCATATCCACGCACAGGCCACCCCATTATTGCCAGATGTGGGTTCAATTATTTCGATTTGGCTGTGAAAGTCCTTTGAGTTTATCAGTGCTTCGATCATTGCCATGGCAGGACGATCTTTAATTGAACCTGCTGGATTAAAGTATTCCATTTTGGCCAGAATATTAGCCTTTAAGGCATATTTTTCAGCTAATCGACTTAGGCGTACCAAAGGAGTATTACCTATTGTTTGGGTGATATTGTCATATATTCTAGGAGCAAAAATAGCTGCAGGGCCGCTGGTCTCAATAGCTGAAATATTGTCAGATAAGGCATTAGTTTGTGCATTCATAGGTTAATACTCACAGTAAATTGTCTGTTGAGTAGTGTGCCATGGGGTGCTTGGAATAAAATTGCATATTATTTCTTATAACTTTGATATGTTAGAAAAATATTCTATTTAGTGCTTTTGGGGTGATATTTAAAATTATGGACAGATTAGATTGTGAAATACTACGGTTGTTGCAAAAAGACGCTACACAATCCGTAGCAGATATTGCTGAACAAATAGGTTTAAGCACTACGCCTTGTTGGCGCAGAATTCAGTCTTTGGAAAAACAAGGCATCATAGACAAACGGGTTGCACTACTGAATCCCGAAAAAATTGGCCTAGGCATGACCGTTTTTGTACAAGTAAAGGCATCGAAGCATAATTCTGTTTGGCTAAAAAAGTTTGCGGAACACGCCATAAATATCGAACAAATAGTCGAATTTTATCGAATGAGCGGTGAATATGACTATATGCTCAAAGTAGTAGTAGCAGACATGCAAGCCTTTGATGTATTTTATAAGAGACTGGTAGACGGAATTGATTTGTCGGACGTGACATCGAGTTTCGCCATGGAACAAATTAAATATACTACCGCACTGCCTGTTTAAGACTGACTGATAGTCCTGCAGCTCCATCTAAATAAAAAAAGTGTCATCAAAATAAGGTTTGTTTATGCATTGGTATTCCATACTCCCCCCCGTTATTGCCATCATTATCGTGTTTTGGCGCAAAGAAGTTATTTTGGCATTAATTGCTGCAATTTTGTCTGCTGAGTGGTTGCTCGCCTATCAAAATAAAACTGAAGTATTATTTACCGGCACTATAGGCTCAATCGAGCGAGTGGTTGAAATCGTGGTTTCGGCGGGTAATAGTCGTATATTGCTGTTTAGTCTTTTGATTGGAGCTTTATTAGCTTACATGCGTTACTCAGGTGGCGTCACCGCCACAGTGGAAATGCTAATCAACAAAGGGGTGGCAAAAAGTAAAAAGCAGGTTGGTTTACTGACAATGTTTACAGGCATTGTGGTGTTCATTGAATCAAATCTCAGTGTATTAGCCTCAGGTATTTTGGCTCGGGGGTTATTTGATAAATTTAAAATGAGTCGCGCTAGGTTGGCTTACGTTATCGATAGCACTAGCGCGCCTATTTGTATTCTTATTTTGCTCAATGGTTGGGGCGCATTTATTCTGGCTCTGTTGAGTAACTACGAATTTGAACAAAGCGCAGTGTCTATTTTATGGGGGACTATCCCTCTTAATTTTTATGCCATTATTGCCCTAGTAATAGTGTTATATACAATATTGGCTGACAAAGTTCATGGGCCAATGAAAGACGCTGAGCAAGAACTCGCCACTATGGAAGGGGAGCAGGTTGCGGTTCCTGCCTCTAAAGCGCGTTTTATGTTGCTGCCTTTGGCAAGTATGATTTTATCTATGGTTGGCTTTATGTTGTGGACCGGAAACGGTGACTTAGCCAGCGGAAATGGTAGTAAATCGGTTCTGTATGCCACGCTTTTTGCCTGTTTTGTTGCCTATGTTTTAATGTTAACTTCGAAACAGTTTTCCCATAAAGAGTTGGTCGATACTGGCTTCAAAGGTATGGGTGAAATACTGCCTTTGGTGACTATAGTGTTGTTTTCATTGACCCTAGGAGCAAGTTTAAAAGAACTTGGCACCGGGTTATTTGTTGCTGGCATGGTAGGTGACTATTTGCCTATTAGTTTAATTGTACCCGTGCTGTTTTTGGCAGGGGCAATGATGTCATTTAGTACAGGCACGTCTTGGGGCACCTTTGCGATACTTATTCCAATTGGGGTTCCACTAATTCAAACCATTGGATTGCCACCCTCATTGGTGATAGCCGCTATTTTAGGTGGGGGAGTGTTTGGTGATCACTGTTCGCCTATTTCTGACACCACAGCTGTCTCTTCTATTGCATCAGGTTGCGATTTATTGACACATGTACGTACTCAAATGCCTTATGCGCTGTTTGGTGGTGTGTTAGCGTTTGTTGGATATTTTATTGCTAGTCTAATAATGATTTAAATATGAAGGAGAAAATATTGATGCCTATAAGAACAATAAGAAATAAAAGCTGGGGGTTGGTCTTTCTCTCGTTAATTAGTATGTGTCTTTTGGCGTGTACGGGTCAGGTTGAACAAAAGCAACTCACAGCTGCAGCACCAGAAAAGCAAGCAGCTGTGGCTATGCCTGATAGCTACAGTGCAGACGTAGCTAGAGATGTTTTACAAAAGGGAGGCAATGCCGTCGATGCCGCCATTGCAGCGCAATTTGTTTTAGCAGTAACCCTACCCGAAGCTGGCAATATTGGAGGCGGCGGGTTTATGTTGGTATACAAAGATAAAAAAAGTGATTTTATCGATTACCGCGAACAAGCCCCTTTGTCTGCACATAGAGATATGTATTTGGATGAAAACGGTGATGTTATTCCTTATCAATCCGTAATAGGTATTTTGTCATCTGGCGTGCCAGGCACAGTAGCTGGTATGTGGTTAGCCCATGAAAAGCATGGCAGTTTACCTTGGAAAGAATTAGTACAGCCGGCAGTCACTTTGGCAGAGCAGGGATTTAAGGTGCATCCCAAACTAGCGTCATCAATTGAAAGGCATATTGCTAGATTGGAAAAACGCGGTTTTGATTTGAACTTCAAAGAGTATTTCGCCGCCGCAAAAGCAGATGAGATCTTTCAGCAATTAGAGTTGGCAGAGACCTTAAAACGTATTCGAGATCAAGGACGAGACGGTTTTTATAAAGGCCAAACAGCGCAAATCATCAGTGATTTTATGCGTCAAGAAAAGGGCTTAGTGACTGAGCAAGATTTATTGTCTTATGAAGCTAAGTCTCGCCAGCCTTTGGATGCACAATGGCGTGAATATCAGTTGCTTACATCCCCACCACCAAGTTCGGGAGGCATCGCTATTATTCAATGGTTGAAAATGTACGATCTGTTGACGCGAGAGCAACAAAAACTGACCCATAACTCTGCGGCTTACCTACATTTATTAGCGGAAATTGGTAAACGAGTGTTTGCGGACCGAGCAGAATATCTTGGCGATCCCGATTTTATTGAAGTGCCAATGGCAAGCTTAATTGCGGATGACTATCTAACAAGGCGCAGTCAGTCAGTTATGATGGACAAAATTTCAGTCACTGAATCAGTTAAACCGGGATTAAAAGAAAGCGAAGAAACCACACATTTTTCAGTGATGGATAAGTGGGGAAATGCTGTATCGAATACCACCACTATTAATCTTGGATACGGCAGCAGTGTGGTGGTCGAAGGTGCAGGGTTTTTATTGAACGATGAAATGGATGACTTTAGTTCAAAACCTGGCGTGGCCAATGTGTTTGGTGCTGTAGGTGGTGAAGCCAACGAAATCCAACCTAAAAAACGTATGTTGTCTTCTATGACGCCGAGTATGGTGTTAAAAGACGGTGAAGTGGTTTTTGTAACAGGCTCGCCAGGCGGTACCACTATTATCAGTTCGGTTTATTTGTCTATTCTAAATGCATTAGAATTTTCCATGAGCGCTGAAGACGTAGTAAACCAGCCTAGGTTCCATCATCAACTATTGCCAAAAGATGTTATTCGTTACCATGATGGAATAGATCCTGCCGTGATCAGTGAATTAGAAAAGATGGGCTACACCATGAGTAATCGCCGTTTTGGAGATATGCATGTTGTGTTAAATAAAGACGGTAAAATTGAAGCCGCTTCTGAAGCTAATGGACGGGGAAAATCTATCGTGTTTTAACTGCAAAAGGGCGCTTCTTAGTTCGTTTATCTAGATTTTTGCGAAAACGCAAAATTTAGTTAAATGACACACTAATTGGCGCTTTTCTTAAATGACCATAGCAACCTACATCGTAACTTATTGAAAATATTGATTAAAAATTTTGGCTTTAGTTTTGCTCTAGAGAGATAAAATATTAATAGTGTATTTATCAACAAGGAGTAGGGCATGTCTAACAAGAAGTTATTTTGGATTGCGTTTTTTATTTTATCATGTTGCGAATTTGGCCAAATTGCGTATTCAAAAAATATAGTAACGAGTGCCAATGTGGTTGAACCTAATGATAAAAAATTACAGTGTTCAATAGACAAAACTACAGATGATTGCCAGATGTTAATTACAAAATTATCCAGTCATAGTTTGCCGCGGTAACTTTTCAGATTCTTACATTTGCTGTATAAAAATTGCCTTTATGTGTGTTTTACAGAGAATTGAACTGGAAAAAAACAGTAGTAACAATTAAGGTTAGCGCCTATGACGCATATGCAAAGATTTTCTTTCCCTGTTATTTTTAAAGTCTCTTTTCTGGGCTTGTTTTTTGTTACCTATTCACAAAGTGTTTTGGCTGACAAAGTAGACGATTTTATTCAAAGTATTCACGTTGCGCCCTATAACTGTCCCGATGATAAATATATGCCACAAGTGGATGAATATATTAAGCGGTCCAGTGTTTTACCGTTACAGCTTGTTAAGTTAAAAATCCATAAGGCGCAATGGTTAACATGTGTGGGTAAGTATGACGAAGCACAAGTGATGCTTGAAAAGCTGTTGTTAGCCCCCGCTATGAATGAGAATTCTCAGAGTTATGCCAGTGTTCAGTATCATTTAGGGTTTATTTTTGATGTGCAGGATAAGCCCCAAAAATGTGATTATTATCGCCAATCAGAACAATTGTCTAAAGGTAAATTTAATGATATCCATTTAAGTTCGCAACTTGGCCTCATTACAGTTTGCGATCAAGATAAGCAAGATATTGGAATTAAGCTAGGGCGTTTGTTTGCGTTGCTTAAATCTTATTCTGATGGCTCGGATTTAGAATCTTTAGCGCACATTCATAATAATATTGGCTTGCTGTATGGCTCTATTGGTCAGCGCGCACTTGCAGCTGAGCAGTACGAAAAAACCTATGAAATTGGTTTAAATGTCTATGAAGAGAAAAACCAACTGGCTCCGTTGATCAGTCTTATTACTGCTTATACCGGAAGTGGTGATTATGAGAAAGCGAACCTGATGATTGAAGAGTTGGGTAGGCGCAACTTAAAAGTGAATACTCCCTTAACCAATAGTTGGTACCATTTTGCCCAAAGTCGTCAAGCTTACCGCACCGAAGACTATGAGGCGTTACGCAAAAGTTTGCGGAGTTGGGATGTTTTCCTTGAACAAATTTCTGATCAAACTATGCGTATGTTATACGAGTGGTATGTTGCTGCGCTTTGTTTACATGATAAAGACAGGACTTGTGTTAGCGATTTTTTAGAAAAACAGAGTGATGCTAATCTTGCTATGCCCTCCAGGCTATCTAAGCATATTTATTACACAGGTTTTTTAGTAAAAGCGCACTTGTTTTTGGGAGACGTTGAAGCGGCAAAAAGGAGTTTTGATAATTACTCGGCCATCGCACTAGAAAAGATTAAAAATCAACAAACCTCTGCCCGTGTTTTGGGGGTAGCTAACCTACACAATGAAATTAGTGGTCTAGAATTGAACTTGGCCAAAGCACAAGAGCAACGCTTACAGATTATATTGTTGGTGTTATTGATTCTTTTGGGCTTAATTGGTTTAGGTTATTTAACCTTAGGTAGAAACTATCTGCGCAAATTAGCCGCTGATCCACTCACGGGACTGGCAAATGAACATTCAGTTTTGGCAAAAATTAAAAAAGTAAAGGCACCTATAGATGACAAAGTTAACGCTCTAGCCCTAGTGGATGTCAGTAACTTTACTGCTGTTAACGCAAAGTATGGTTACAAGGCCGGTGAATTGGCTCTAAAACAAGTTGCGGAATCTCTAAAACAGGTCACCAGAGAAAAAGACATAGTTGGACGGGTTGGGGCCGACCAGTTTATTGTGTGTTTAGTGAATATTGAAGACGTGATTGCCGAAGAGTTATTTTCAAGAGTTCAAAATGTTTTAACCGACATCACCTTTAAAGTTGGAAGTGGCGAAAAGGTGAATGTTTGCGTTAATATGCACATATATAGCTCAGTTACCAGTCTATCCGATGCCGATGAAGTGTTAGCTGAAATTCGTAGTGTTTTGCGTAAGGCATAAGCAATTTTCTTTTCTTACTATCTATAAGTTAACCAAACATTTTCAATGAAAATATTACTGCCCCTAAAATATTACGATGAAGCTGGCAGAGTAAAACCAGCTGTCACGCTCTATATTTGTATTGGATTTTTATGCAGAAGTTTGCTGGTATTAATTGGTTCAGTTACGGTTCGCGATAATGCCGAACAATTGTTGGCATTGTTTTATTCGAACAAACACTATCTCTATATTAGTCTCGCTATTGCGATCCCGGCTTTTTTAACATTGTTGCTTTTAGGCTTTAGAGAAAAAATTTGGAAAGCAGATAGGTGTTGGATGTTTTCATATATTAAGCCGTTATTGATATTTTCTGTTTTAGCGGATTTAGCGTTACATATAGTGCTGGCAACCACGAAACATTGGCAATTTTCATGGGTCATTGCCGTTACATTGATACTTGATTCGTTATTATTGTTTTTTTTGTTAAGAGACAAACATACCCAGCTGATGCTCAAGGACTGGAAAAAAACGATACCAAACACTGCAACTGCAAAACCAATTGTTTAAGCAAGGGGAAACTGGGTTATTGTAAATTGTTTGCCAGAGCTTGGTCGAAATAACTCCTTACACTGATTTGGCTATCGTTAACCAATCTTTGGTAACAAATACCTGCAAATGCATAAGTGGCGCCCGCATAGTTTAGTACCACGTAAGGTGCGTCTGGATCGGATTCGTCATAAGTCCAGTTTCCACCGATCTTATTGCGGAAAATTTCACCAACGTAAGCCCCGTAAATATTACAAATGGTAAAGACGGCGTTTGCTTCTAATGCTTGATCTTTATAGCGCCCCAACCAGCTTAAAATAACATCATCCACTAAATCGATACTTTCATCAGAGCCATCCAAGGTAAGATTAAATTCTTCTTCTGTGGTGGTAACTGCATTTTGTGCGCTATCTATCATTAAATCTGTGAGTTCTGCTGATGTCATTTGCATAGTTTATCTCTGTCTGCTTTTTATGTGACTATTGTGTTGCTTATTGACTAGTTTGTCGATTAGAAATGTAATTTGTGTAAAGTGATTCTTGATTTACATAAACGGTTTGTGAGTGGATGATCTGTTGGCGTTTAAATCCGTATATAATAATAACCATTAAGATAGGTGTTGATATTTTTGAAGTATTCATTTGTTTTACCCTTATCAGCGCTCATAGCGCTGTGTGTATTATCAGCGTTAGTCAGTTATGAGGTGATCCCTTCTGGTTTAGAACAGTTGCAGAGTTTAGAGTCGAATTTTGAGGGGTATTTTTATCTACTGATTCTATTAATCATTTTGTTGGAATCTATTGTCTACGTTGGCTTTTATTTCCCAGGACAGTTTTTTGCCGTGGTGTTGGTTGTCTTAAATAAACCCGAACCGCAGGCTATAGTGTTTTTAACACTAGCCATGGTAGTTGCAGCAACCTTAGGTTCGAGTATTAATTATTTTTTAGGTAGAAATTTCGGTGAGGTAAAAAAAAGACAGCCAAAGTTATCAGTGAAAAGTTTGTTAGTGGCGATGATTCACATCAATTCTTTGGCATTTTTTATGTTTGCTCAAGGGGCAAACCGGCAATCCCCCAAAGTGATATTCTGGGCCGGGTTCCTTAACTTACCCTATTATTTGCTGCTCATTTGGGGCACTTCAGTATTAAGTGAACAAGTCATGCAGTTAGCAGAAAACACTTGGTTTTTAGCCATAGCGGTGAGCACTTGGTTAGCTGTCGCTTTGTTTTTGGACTACAAAAAGTATCGAACCACGAGTTAGCGTGTTTGATTACTTTGAGAATGTTTACTAATCAACTTGTCTATCACCCTTGCTGATGCAACAAAACCAAATGTGGCTGTAACAGCTACTGCAGCGCCAAAACCATTGTTGCAATCTAACTTAACACTGCCATCTGTGAGTGTTTTGTTCATACACACACTGCCATCTGGCTGCGGGTAACGAAGTTGTTCAGTTGAAAATACACAATCAATGCCAAAACGACGTTTGGGGTTGGTACTGAAGTGATAGAATCTACGTAGTTCTGAACGTAATTTTGCTGCTAGAGGATCTTGAATGGTTTTACTCAAATCAGAGACGGCGACTTGAGTGGGGTCGATCTGTCCTCCCGCTCCACCTATGGTAATGATGGGGATTTTATTACGCTTGCAATGGGCTACCATGGCGGCTTTTGCTTTGATGCTGTCGGTCGCGTCTACTACATAATCAAAGGCATTATTGATCAGGTCTGAGACATTGTCGGGGGTCACAAAGTCTTCAATTATGGAAACATCACAGCTGGGATTAATCTGTGAAATTCGTTTCGCCATCGCTTCTACCTTTGCTTCACCAACAGTGTCCTGAAGTGCATGGATTTGTCTGTTGGTGTTGGTTACGCAGATGTCATCTAGGTCAATTAAAGTGATTTTACCAACTGCCGTTCTGGCTAAACTTTCAGCAACCCACGAACCTACGCCACCAATACCAACAACACACACATGGGATTGCCGTAAAATATCGGTTCCTGATAATCCATATAGGCGTTGGGTGCCACCAAATCGTTGCTCAGATACTTGCTGCTGATCCATAAACTCACATTTCTAATACATTTTATACTGAAGGGTATTGTATCAGTGGCGTGGCATATAACTCCATTAGAGTCTGTTAACTTTTTAGAGGTATCCTTTTTTTATTAAATTGCCAATAAAGTTACCTTGTTTGCTGTTCTTGATTGAATAAGCCGCCAAGCTTTAATACTATTCATGAAGATAATTTAGCAACAACAACGTTGTTTTGTGAAATAAAAATAATCAAAAAGGAAGGTGTGATGAAACCTGTTGTTTTAGCTGGAGGAAGTGGAAGTCGTTTATGGCCAAAATCAAGAGCTGCGTTACCTAAGCAGTTTCTAAGTTTGACAAGTGATCTGACTATGTTGCAAGACACTATTGTCAGACTAGCCGGCACGGAAGCGGACCAACCCATAGTAATTTGTAATGATGCCCATCGATTTTTAGTCGCAGAGCAACTTCGTCAACAAGATATCCAGCATGGTGGTATTTTACTCGAACCCATGGGTCGTAATACCGCGCCGGCAATTGCTTTAGCAGCATTACATGCTTCTTTAAATGGTGAAGATCCGGTTTTACTTATTTTAGCTGCCGACCATTTAATCAATGACGCGCCTGAATTTCATAAAGCCATCTCACAGGCAGAAGTGTTAGCTAAACAAGGTAAATTAGTCACTTTTGGCATAGTGCCAGATTCAGCGCATACGGGTTATGGATACATCAAACGTGGCGACAAGGTTAGCAATGTAGATGTGGGTTTCGATGTGGCTAGCTTCGTTGAAAAGCCAGATTTAGCCACGGCACAACAATATGTTGATTCAGGAGAATTTTACTGGAACAGCGGCATGTTTATGTTTAAAGCCAGTCGTTACTTGCAAGAGTTAGAAAAATACGCACCTGAGATGTTGGAGATTTGTAAGAAGGCAATCGCAACTGAATCTGCCGATTTAGAATTTGTGCGAGTTGATGCCGACGTTTTTGTGACTTGTCCTGATGATTCTATCGATTATGCCGTGATGGAAAAAACCGACTCGGCTTGTGTGGTGCCTCTCGATGCTGGTTGGAGTGATGTGGGCAGTTGGTCTTCATTATGGGAAACAGCTAAGCAAAAGGATACCCAAAACAATGTAGTCATAGGCGACGCTATTCTTGATGGTGTAACCAATAGTTATATCAACTCTGAACAACGGCTGATATCAGTGGTGGGCTTAGACAATATAGTGGTGGTAGAAACTAAAGATGCAGTATTGGTCGCACACAAAGATAAAGTGCAAGACATCAAAAATGTGGTGAATCAACTTAAGACAGAACAGCGCCCAGAATGGGAATTCCATCGCGAAGTGTTTAGACCTTGGGGCAGTTATGATTCTATTGATAACGGCGAAAGATTCCAAGTAAAACGTATCACGGTAAAACCTGGCGAAAAACTCTCAGTGCAAATGCATCATCACAGAGCTGAGCATTGGATAGTTGTTTCAGGTACTGCAAAAGTCACTAATGGTGACCAGACCTTATTGTTGTCCGAGAATCAATCAACTTATATTCCAATTGGTGTTGTGCATGCATTGGAAAATCCTGGTCGTATTCCGCTAGAACTTATCGAAGTGCAATCTGGCACCTATTTAGGTGAAGATGATATTGTGCGCTTTTCTGACCGATATGGTCGTGTTGAAGCCAAGTAGGCTTACTGATACTCCTCGCTAAATAAGAGATTTTATGAAGATTACATGTTTTAAAGCCTATGACATACGTGGCAAGTTAGTGGCGCAGCTTGATGAAAAAGTAGCCTATCGTATTGGCCGTGCTTTTGCAGAATTTATGCAGGCTAAAACGGTTGTGGTGGGTGGTGACGTAAGATTAACTTCCAAGCCACTGAAATTAGCATTGTCGGCAGGTTTGATTGATGGTGGAGCAACAGTCACAGATTTAGGGATGACAGGCACTGAAGAGATTTATTTTGCCACTAAACATCTCAAGGTTGATGGTGGTATTGAAGTGACTGCCAGTCACAACCCTATTGATTATAATGGCATGAAGTTAGTTAAAACTGACTCAAAACCTGTCAGTGGCGATACTGGCTTGTTTGCAATTCGTGATTTGGCCGAAACATACGCAGATGACGATGTTCAAGCAAGACTTGAGTTTTATTCTAATGGTTTGGTAACTGAACAAGCCTTTATTCAAGGCGAAGCCTCAGTGGCAGTGGATAAACTCACGTCCACATCACAATATAGTGTTTTGGATAATATGCAGGCGTATGTGGACCATATGTTGTCGTATATTGAGACTGATAACATCACTCCTTTAAAGTTGGTTGTTAATGCTGGTAATGGTGCGGCAGGTGACGCATTAGATGCGATACAAAGTGCGTTAGAAGCGGTCAAAGTGCCTGTAGAGTTTATTAAAGTGCATCATAAGCCCGATGGTTCATTCCCAAATGGGATTCCTAATCCATTATTGCCAGAGAGTAGGGCAGATACAGCCAATGCCGTTATCGAGAATAATGCCGATATGGGGATTGCTTGGGATGGTGATTTCGACCGCTGTTTCTTATTCGATGAGAAAGGCGATTTTGTTGAAGGTTATTATATTGTTGGTTTGTTAGCGAAAGCCTTTTTGGATAAAAAACCAGGCTCTAAGATCATTTATGACCCAAGAGTTTACTGGAATACCGAAGATATTGTGTTATCTGCTGGTGGGGTGCCTATCAAAAGCAAAACTGGCCATGCCTTTATCAAAGAGCGTATGCGCGCTGATGATGCGATCTATGGCGGCGAAATGAGTGCGCATCATTATTTCCGTGACTTTGCTTATTGTGATTCGGGCATGATCCCATGGCTTTTAGTGGCAGAATTGTTATGCACCACGCAAAAACCTTTGTCGCAGTTAGTGAAAGAACGCATTGCGGCTTTTCCATCTTCAGGTGAAATCAACAGTACATTGGCTGATCCAGACGCCTCTATAAAGGCCGTACTGGATAAATATGAAGCAAGTGCCACAGTGGTGGATTACACCGATGGTATTGGTTTAGAGTTTGGCAATTGGCGCTTTAATTTACGTAAGTCTAATACTGAGCCTGTTGTGAGACTTAATGTTGAATCTAGGGGCGATATTGCATTGATGCAAGAAAAAACAGCTGAGTTGTTGGCCTTGTTGAAGTAAATCATCATTCTAAAAACTAAAAGCCCAGCTAATTGACTGGGCTTTTTAATGTCTGTTTTACACTAGGCTAAACAAAACTTATTTCACTTCCTCACCCGCAGCTTGTTTATCTGCATGGTAACTGGATCGCACCATTGGGCCAGAAGCTGCGTGACTGAAGCCTAATTCTTTTGCAACATCACCTAGCTCGTTAAACTCGTCTGGGTGTACATAACGCTTTAATGGGAAGTGGTGTTTACTGGGCTGTAAATATTGGCCTAGGGTCAGCATTTCCACATCGTGTGAGCGTAAATCTTTTAATACCTCGGTTATTTCGTGTTTGTCTTCGCCCATACCCATCATTAAGCCTGATTTGGTAGGAATATCCGGATGTTGCAGTTTGAATTTTTTCAATAGGTCTAGTGACCATTGATAATTCGCCCCGGGGCGGCATTCTCGGTATAAACGTGGAATGGTTTCAAGGTTGTGATTAAACACATCGGGTGGGCTTTGCTTGAGTATTTCAAGGGCTCTGTCCATACGACCTCTGAAATCGGGCACTAAAACTTCAATTTTGGTGGCAGGGCTGTGTTCGCGGATAGCGCTAATACAATCAACAAAGTGCTGAGCGCCACCGTCGCGCAAATCGTCACGATCTACTGATGTGATCACCACATACTTTAACTTCATTTCGGCTATCGTTTTCGCTAACTTGATTGGCTCTTCTGCACTTGGTGGTAAAGGTTTACCGTGAGCCACATCACAAAATGGGCAACGACGGGTACAGATATCACCCAAAATCATAAAGGTTGCAGTGCCATGATTAAAACATTCGGCTAGGTTAGGGCAACTGGCTTCTTCACACACAGAATGTAAATTGTTTTTGCGCAAAGTCTTTTTGATATGATCAATTTTATCTGTGTTACGTGGCAGCTTTATTTTGATCCACTCAGGTTTACGCAACATCTCTGCCTTTTCAGTAGGCATTATTGTGATAGGAATATGTTTAACTTTTTCGTCATCCCGAAGTTTTACTCCGGCCTGCGGGCGTGCGTTAGTCATTGAAGCCTTCTCTGTATTCTGGATTTTTTATGCCTAATAAGGCAGATAAATTTTCAATCAGTTTAGTGCCTGCTGCATCAAGCGAATCAGGACCGTTAAGTTGTGCGCAATCTACCATTTCCAGGCCGGCATAACCACAGGGATTTATGCGTTTAAAGGGGCTTAAATCCATATTGACGTTTAAGGCCAGTCCATGAAAAGAACAACCTTTGCGAATTCTTAAACCAATAGAACACACTTTTTTACCATTAACATATACACCTGGGGCATCTGCTTTAGGGTAGGCACTTATTGAATATTCTTTAAGTGTGTTAACCACAGACTCTTCCAGTGCAGTGACTAAGTCTCTTACACCTAGTTGATTACGTTTAAGGTTTAGCAAAACGTACAACATTTGTTGTCCGGGTCCATGGTAGGTGACTTGACCACCTCTATCCACTTTGACCACCGGAATATCGCCGGGCATAAGCAAATGTTCTTCTTTACCCGCTTGTCCTTGAGTGAAGACCGCTGGATGCTCCACTAACCACAATTCGTCGGCTGTGGCAGCGTCTCTACTATTGGTGAAGTCTTGCATTGCTTGCCAAGTAGGCAAGTATTCCTGAAGGCCTAATTGCCTGACGATTAATGTAGGTGACATTATATGAGGCAAATGCTTTCTACAGTACCACTTTCACTAGCTCTAATTTTGCTAGTTCAACATAAAGGGTTTCCATGTGTTCTTTGCTGGTCACGGTAACACTCAGTGAAATGGAGTGATAAGTGCCTTTCGAACTGGGTTTTACCTTAGGCATATAGTCACCAGGTGCATGGGCTTGTAGACAAGAAATGACATCTTCTGGTAATCGTTCATGGGCTATCCCCATGATTTTAAAGGTTTGCTGGCACGGGAAGTCCAGCAGTTGATCAAATTGTGTATCCATCTCTCTCTCGAATATTGAATAAAAGGGCAGTGTATTAATTAACTGTCAAAGCCAAGTTGTAATTTGACAAAATCAACCATGCGGTCGATGAAACCACCTTCTTTTACTTCCTGTAAAGCAACCAAGGGATATTCAGCAATATCCTCGCCTTCAATTTGCAAGTAGAGTTTGCCAACAACTTCACCTTTGGAAAGGGGGGCTTGTAAGTTCTTATCTAACTTAAAGTTAGCTTTCAAATTTTTACTTTGGCCTCGAGGAATATTAATTGGGGTATCTTGTAAAATACCAAGGTCGACAGTTTCTTTGTCACCCATAAAAATACGATGGGACACAAAACTATCTCCGGCTTTATAAGGCGTGATAGTTTCAAAAAAGCGGAAACCGTATTTCAGTAACTTTTTGTTTTCAACTTTACGAGCCCGTTCACTGTCTGTACCCATTACAACTGATATTAAACGCATATCACCTTGGTAAGCAGAAGTAATCAAGCTATAACCCGCATCCGAAGTATGGCCGGTTTTTATCCCATCAACATTCAGGCTTTTATCCCACAATAAGCCATTACGGTTATATTGTTTAATATCGTTGAAGGTAAATTCTTTTTCAGCATAAATGGCATATTCTTGTGGAACGTCACGTATCAGTGCCGCTGACAAAATTGCCATGTCTCTAGGTGTGGTGTAGTGCTGAGCATCATGTAAGCCATGACTATTCACAAAATAAGTTGAGGTCATGCCGAGTTTAGATGCATGCATATTCATCATACTAGCAAAGGCATCTTCGCTACCTGCTATATGTTCTGCCATTGCGACACACGCATCGTTACCTGATTGCACAATAATACCGCGATTTAGATCAGCAACGGATATCTTTTTGCCTACTTCAATAAACATTTTTGAAGAGTCTGGAAAATTTTTGGCCCACGCATTTTCAGAAATAGTGACCATATCGGTTTCTTTGATATTACCGTTGGCGAGCTCTATGCCAATCACATAACTTGTCATCATTTTCGTCAAGCTTGCAGGCGGTATCTGAATGTCGGCGTTTTGCTCTGCGATGACATTACCGGTTTGGAAGTCCATTAATATGAAACCTTTGGCTGCGACACTTGGCGCAGGTGGGATTACCACAGCAGCAGAAACTGAAAAAGTGCATATACACAGGACTAAGCTGTTTATGAGAGATCCGAAATACGTTTTTGGTTTAAGCATTAAACTACCGTTTTTGAAAATGTTGTAAGAATAGATGTCTTAGTTACGCCTTATTCGACATAATTTATGACCTCAAATTTTGCCCAGCAATATAGCACTTTGCGTGTTAAATTGCTGCTCTACTACTAACTAATCCTCAATAATATGGAGATTTTTGTCAGCTTCAATGATGTGAGACTTAAATTTATACAAAAAGTTTAAGTTTATCCATGAAGAGGCTTTAATCAGCGTAAACTTTATAGGCACCTGGGTAGTCGTTACTTTTAAGCACGTTGAGCAATTTATCTGCTTCAAACTCGTTTGATAGAGGTCCAAGGTGTAATTTATAAATGCCTTTTTCGAGTCTGGTTTTGTGTGGGCGTTGATACAAAGAGGTTAAAGTTTTGGCCAATTTATCTATTTGGGTTTTGTTTTGTAAGGCCGCCACTTGAATAAACAGCCGTTGGTCATTTGTATTAGGGGCATCTTGGATGATTGGATTACGACCTACTGTGATATTTCCCGTCTGATCTACATGGACGACGTCGATTTTTACCTCTGCCACCCCTGTCTTTAACATATCAAGCTTTAATGCTGCAGCGTATGATAAGTCTATTACTCGACCTCTGTGAAAAGGTCCTCTGTCGTTCACTCTAACGACAACTTGTTTGCCATTTTTTAAGTTAGTGACACGTACAAAAGAGGGTAATGGCAAGGTTTTGTGTGCGCCTGACATTTGGTACATATCGTAAATTTCACCGTTAGCGGTCTGGTGACCATGAAACTTCTGTCCATACCAACTGGCGTGACCTTTATCACTGAAACCTTTGCCTGTGCTGAGTGGTTGGTATCGTATTCCTCTAACGATATAAGGACGCATGTTGGCTTTTGCGTAAGACTCGTATTTAGCAACGGCATCATGGCTTGTAACTTTGCTCGGCACCACTTTAGGTGCCGAGTCTTGATGCTGATAATAACGACCTTTGGGCGCACACCCCACTAAAGTAAGGAATATAATGGCTAAACTAAGATAACGAGCGGAATTTATCATGGCAGCACTAATTGCCCACTTTCGCTGTTATTGCTGTGTTAAAACCTTCTTTAAGTTGTTGGCTAAATTGAAATACTGCCATGGCGTATAAGGGACTGTGATTGTAGCGAGTGATCACGTAAAAATTTGGTAAGCCTACCCAATATTCTTTTTTGTTTGGTTGTGAAAATTCGAACAGCTTAACCTTCATATCTTCGCTCAAGTAGGGTTCATCAATACTGACCCCAGCTTGTTGCAATTGCGCCCACTGATGGGAGTATTTCAAAGATTTTGACAGCAATTTTGTATGTTCAGTGCCACTAACTTGTGCTTTAAAAGCAATATCGGAATCAGCTTTCCAATGATGTTTTTTAAAATAATTCGCAACACTGCCAATGGCGTCCTCAGGATTGTTTAAAAGGTCCCTGATACCGTCGCCATCAAAATCTACCCCATAATGACGATAACTAGAGGAGATAAATTGGCCCCAACCCATAGCCCCAGCATAAGACCCTTTAAGCTCGGTGATCTCAAACTTTTCTTCTTGGGCTAATAAAAATAATTGTTCTAATTCACTGCGAAAAAACTTTGCTCGCGGCGGATAATGAAATCCTAAGGTCACCAGTGCATCGAGAACTGAGTATTTGCCAATATAAGTACCATAAAACGTTTCAACACCTATGATGGCAACGATAATTTCTGCTGGTACACCACTTTCCTGTTCAGCGCGAGCTAAGGTTTTTTGGTGAGTTTGCCAGAATTCTATACCTTTGGTTAAACGTTTTTCGGTTAAAAATATCGGGTAATATTGGTGCCATGGTTTCGCTTCCCAAGGCTTGGAAATGGACTTAAGTATGGCTTCATTTTTGTTGGCTTTTGCTAAAGTTGACTCAATCACTTCTCGATCAAATTGATGTTTTTCGACCATTAAATCTATAAATTGCTGTTGCAATCCCAAAGGGGTCGCGTGAGCGCTAAAGCCGCTAATACACAAGCTCAATACTAAAAATGATCTAAACAACTGCATGGTTTCTCCTTGTAAGTTAAGTTTTTACTTAACTCAGTATCTAGGGACAGCAAACCCCATTATTCTCGGGACATGATTCTTTTTTGAGTGCTTATTGCCATCAAAATGCCAAAACCAGCCAACAGAGTCACCATTGAGGTTCCCCCGTAACTGACTAAGGGTAAAGGCACACCCACCACAGGTAAAATACCAGAGACCATGCCCATATTCACAAATACATAAACAAAAAAAGTAAGGGTAATGCTACCGGCTAAAATTTTACTAAATGCATCTTGCGCTTTTACCGCTATCAACATGCCTCGAATAACAATAAAGGCGTAGATTGACAACAATGCGACCACACCCCAAAAACCAAATTCTTCGCTGAACACAGCAAAGATAAAATCGGTGTGACGTTCGGGTAAAAACTCGAGTTGTGATTGTGTGCCTTGCAACCAACCTTTGCCTTGGGATCCGCCTGAGCCAATAGCAATTTGTGACTGAATA
This sequence comes from uncultured Paraglaciecola sp., assembly GCF_963977085.1. Taxonomy (GTDB): domain Bacteria; phylum Pseudomonadota; class Gammaproteobacteria; order Enterobacterales; family Alteromonadaceae; genus Paraglaciecola. The sequence continues at coordinate 77,139 of NZ_CAXBNC010000005.1, forward strand.
ATATGATAACCCGAGCCTAGGGGATCACTTTCTGGATTAAGAAAGGTGAGTACTCGTTGTTTTTGATAATCCTTCATCAAAAAAATCCACATAATAGGTGTAAAAGCTGAGGCCGCTACCGCTACAAAAGAGATAAAGCGCCAGCTCATGCCCGCTAGAAACAGAGCAAACACACCTGAGCTTGCGATGAGTAGCGAGGTGCCTAAGTCTGGCTGACGAGCAATTAACAAGGTGGGTATGGCGACTAATACAAAACCAACGAGTATATGCCACGTTTTTGGTGGCAAATTAAATCGACTGATATACCAAGCTACCATCATAGGTACGGCTAGTTTCATTATTTCAGAAGGCTGAAAGCGAAATACGCCTAAATCTAACCAGCGCTGTGCTCCTTTACTGGACACGCCTATTACTAATACAGCAACTAACATTGCCACGCCAATGACGTAAAAATAAACCGACAATTTTTGATAGGCCATGGGAGGGATTTGTGCCACCACTAACATAACGCCCAAAGCCAGTGCAAGGCGTGTTAATTGTCTTTGAATGAGGGCTAAATCTTGGCCTCCGGCAGAATAAATAGTCACGAGTCCCACTGCCATTAGCACTAATAAGCCTAATAATAACAAACCATCACAATGTATCCGATCCCAAAAAGAGCGGCTGTTAGGCGCCAGTTTAGTTCTTAGCATCAAGGTTGTTCCACCTCAGGTTTAAGTTCGGTTTGAGTGAGCTCGGTACTCTGTGGTGTTTGGCCAAAATGTTCAATCACTTCATGTGGTGGAAACGTTTGATCTCTAAAATAATTATCCATCATTTTGCGGGCGATAGGTGCCGCCTCTGCACCGCCATGGCCTGCATTTTCTAATACAACTGTGACAGCAATTTGCGGCTTGTCATAGGGAGCATATCCTACATACATCGCATTATCGCGGTTTTTCTTGGAGAGCTTTTCAGCATCATATTTTTCGTCTTGTGCGATAGTCACTAATTGCGCAGTACCGGTTTTTCCTGCTGATATGTAATGCGCACCTTTGAATGCTGCACGGGCAGAGCCTTTTCGATTGACGGTACCGTACATGGCATCTAATACAATATCCCAGTTGTATTCGTCTTTAATAGCAATAGGGCGCCTCTCTCTTATGCCTTGTAATACTATGGCGTCATTTTGCATATTACCTCGAATAATTTGCGGGATAATTCGTTTACCTTTATTGACTAAAGTAACCACTGCTTGGGCCAGCTGAACAGGTGTTGCAGTCCAGTAACTTTGTCCAATGCCAATGTTGATAGTATCACCTATGTACCAAGGGCGATTAAACAAGGCTTTCACTATGCCTCTGCTGGGCATAATGCCATCCGCTTCTTCATGCAAGTCAATACCTGTATAGTCACCAAAGCCAAATTCGTTCATGCTTTCACTGATACGATCTATGCCTAGTTTATAGGCCATGTCATAGAAAAAAATATCACAGGATACTTCAATCGCCTTTGTGACATCCACCCATCCATGACCCCATGGATTATGATCTCGCCATATACGTTCAACATTTTTTAACTGGTATTTACCCACGTCATAAACTCGGCTTTCGGGTGTAATTACTTTCTCTTCAAGTCCAGCTAATGCCAAAAGAGGTTTAATTGTTGACGCAGGAGGGTATTGCCCCTGAGTGGCACGGTTAAATAAAGGCCGGTCAGAGGTGAGTAGTTTTTTATAATTCTTACTGCTGATACCATGCACAAATAGGTTGGGATCGTAGCTTGGACTGCTATATAAGGCGAGTACACCACCGTCATTAGGATCGATGGCGACTACCGTTCCTTTTTTACCATTGAAAGCCTTTTCAGCTTCAAGTTGCAAGTTCATGTCTATATTTAGGACTATATCTTGACCAGGAGTGGGTGGGCTGAAGTTTAATATACGAATAATTCTACCCTGATTATTCACTTCTACTTCTTGAAAACCTACCGCGCCGTGTAGCTTCTCTTCATGGTATTTTTCTATGCCCCTTTTACCAATGTCATAGGTGGCCGCGTAGTTGGCTTCAACCCCTGCTTCACTGAGTTTCTGTAAGTCTTTTTTATTTATCTTGGCAACATAACCTAATACATGAGTCAGCGCACTGCCATAGGGGTAATAGCGTGCCAACCTCGCTTCGACAGACACACCTGGATACTTATGTTGTTTAGCAGAAAATAGCGCGACTTCTTTAGGCGTTAAACGGTTGACTAAATTAACAGGCTTAAAACGTCTATTACCTTTTAAGTCTTTATAAAAGTCACTGACATCTTCTTCATCAATTTCTAATAAATGGCTGAGTTCGTTGATGGTGACTTCTAAGTCATCAATTTCTTCTGGAATAATTTGTAAACTGAAAACCGGGCGATTTTCTGCTAACAATATGCCATTTCTGTCGTAAATTAATCCACGATTCGGTGCTACAGGTAAAACTTTTATGCGGTTACCGTTTGCCCGTGTTTGATAATCTTCGAAGCGACTGACTTGCAAATAATATAAATTGGTCAATACCATGGCGATCATTAAAAATACCACTAACAGCCCAATAAAAGTGCGCCTTGCAAAAAGGTTGGCTTCCGCTGAATGGTCTTTTATGAGGATACGCGGAGTTGGCAAATTTATTCTCTATGGTAAGGATGATTATTATTAATTGACCAAGCCCGATAAAGGCTCTCTGCTACAATTATGCGTACTAATGGATGTGGTAGTGTAAGACTCGATAATGACCACTTTTGTTCCGCAATTTTTATACATTCAGGTGCTAAACCTTCTGGGCCGCCAATTAACAAGCTGACGTCTCTGCCGTCCATCAGCCAAGCTTCCATGGTTTTCGCTAATTTAGGTGTGTCCCAAGGTGCGCCTGTTACTTCTAAGGTTACTACTCTATTGCCTTTAGGAATGGCAGCTAGAGTCAATTCACCTTCTTTTTGTAAGATACGTTTAATATCGGCATTTTTGCCACGTTTACCCGCATTGATTTCAGTTAGCTGTAAAGGCATATCGGCAGGAAAACGTCTGCAATATTCTGAAAAACCCTGCTCAACCCATTTGGGCATTTTCATGCCCACTGCAATCATTTGAATACGCACTGGTTTAGCCCCAGAGCTTTTCCAGCTGATAGAAATCTCGGGCTTCCTCTTGCATCACATGCAAGACCACGTCGCCTAAGTCAACTAGCACCCAATCTCCAGTTTCACGTCCTTCAATACTCAAAGGTGCGTTACCTGCTTGTTTGGCTTCAACTACCACATTTTCGGCAATTGAAATAACATGACGTTTAGAGTTACCTGAGCAAATTAGCATGGTTTCGGTAACCGAAGATTTTTCTGCAACATCTAAATCAATAATGTCACGACCTTTTAAGTCTTCGACTTTTTCTATTACAAACGCTTTTAATTGTTGGTGATCCAAAGGTTTTCCTTTTGGTTGAAATTTATACGATATGAATTTGCCATAGTTTAACAGAAATCAGCACTAGGCTGATAGAGCTTATGCTGATGAATATAATCTATTATTTGAGGCGGTAAAAAATCTTTAACCGACTGATTATTAAGAAGTTGCTTTCTGATTTCAGTGGATGACACCGTAAAAGTTTGCGTATTGGCAAGGTAAATATGCCCTGCGAGACTATTATGCAGAGCCATTGGATCAATAATTTGCCTTTTGTTTAGCAGTGCTTGCAGATTCTCAGAACGCCCTTTTAGGTTTGTTACCGAATCACCTTCTCTTGTGCATACTACAAAATGACATAGAGAAAACAGTTTTTCCCAGTTGTGCCATGTAAACAAATTTTGTAACGAGTCTGTACCTATGAAAAAACACAGGGGGGTAGTGGGCATTGCTTGGCGCATTTCAGTTAAAGAGTCGACGCTAAAGGTAGGCTTTTGGCGATGAATGTCTCTTGCGTCAGCATAAAATAATGGATGCTCAGCACAAACCAGTTCTACCATCTTTAGCCTGTCGTTACTCGATGCTGTGGCAGGATCTTTATGGCTTGGTATATAACAAGGCATTAACGCTACTTTTTTGATATTGGCTTTATTTGCGCCCTCTAGCACGGGTAATATATGCCCATTGTGAATGGGGTCAAAAGTACCACCTAAAATACCTAAGGGAGGAGCGAGTTGCATAACAGCCCTAGTCTAAAATGCCATAATCTAAAGGCAGGTTATTAAGTGAACAGGGGATAAAAAGTAGACATAAATGGCATAATTCCACATAAGGACGAACCACTTGGGATTGTTTAATGGCGTTATCGAATTCAGTTAGTTTTTGCTGCAAGTCGCGCATATGTTCTAGAGATAAACGTTGCAATGCCGATTGATAGAAGGACTGCCTACTTTTCCAAATGCGGTGTTGATTCCAGTTAATTGATTTGCCTTGTTGGCGATCAAATAATAGGGATTGCAGGGTTTGCCACTCCCGTGTCAATGCCCAGACAATTATATTGGGTTCAACGCCTTCGCTTTCTAAGCGATAAAGCATTTTGACCGCTTTTTGCGCCTCACCGCTGAGTAACACATCGATTAAATGAAACACAGTGAATCTGGATTGATCCACTACCGCTTCTTCTACCTGTTCGAGGCTCGGATTGCCTTGTGGGTAGAGCAATATTAACTTTTGAATTTCTTGTTTGGCTGCAAGTAAATTACCTTCACAATAGTCGACCAGCAACTGTACAATGGGTTGCGAGGCTTGCATGCCTGCAAGGCGCATTTGGTTGTTTAACCATTGATATAAGGCATTACCTTCCAGCGGATAACAAGGTACATATACGCCGTGTTTATCCACAGCTTTAAACCATTTGGTGTTTTGAACATCTTTACCAATTTTACCGCCGTGTATCACTATCAGTACATCGGGATTCACCTTTTGTGCTATGGCAGTTAATACTTTGCTACCTTCAGCGCCAGGTTTTCCTGTTGGTAATTCGAGTTCGATAATTTGTTTGCTAGAAAACAAAGATAAGGTTTGGGTGGCTTCAATCAGGGTGTCCCAACTAAATTGTGGATCCGCAACCAAAGATTGGCGTTCATCAAAACCTTGGGCTAAGGCAGCCACTCTGATTAACTCAATAGAGGCGAGTTTTTGTTGTGGCTCATCACCAAAAATCAGATAAAAAGGTTTTAGTTCTGAGGAAGCATCAACATTAAATCGGTTTGGATAAACCTGCATTAGCCACCTGCAGTCTGTTGCCAACTACTATGGGAACTGGCAATCTGACGAATGATGCGATTCGCTGCTTCTTGACGCATTTCATTTTGAATTAAGTCTAATTCTCGAGACTTAGCTAATACCGCATTTGGGTCGTCTTGGTATTCCCTAGTGACATCAAACTCGATTTCTTGGGCATCCTGACCGGGAAATTGGATTTGATACCTTATGGTATACACCAATTCGTATTCTGCCACTTGTCCCGTTGAAAACAATGATAATAAACGTCTTTCAAGTTTGTCTGAGGTTAAATAAACAATGGCGTCAATTTTTGCGGCGATTTGGCTCGAACTCGCGGTGTTATCTAACACCTCTATGTTGAACCCTTGCAGTTGTTTCCACAAAATTCGATACAGCGGAGTGTTTTTTTGCGATGCCAGTAGTTGCAGTTGTTCAATACCCACCGGTAGCCCATAGTCGCCACGTAGCTTAAAGCCACATCCCACTATTGTTAACACAATAGTGAGGATGCATATTTTTAAGCTTAGAGGTTTTAACACCTTAATTTGCCACTATGTTGAGCAATTTACCGGGAATGTAAATCACTTTTCGGATAGTTTTGCCGTCTATATGTTGTTGCACATTTTGTTCGGCCAATCCTAAGGCTTCAACCTGCTCTTTAGTGGCGTCAGCAGAGACAGTCATTTTAGCCCTGACTTTGCCGTTGACTTGTACTACAACCAGCTTTTCATCTTCAACCATAGCGTCTGCTTCAGCTATTGGCCATGGTGCGGTTTCAACTTGATCTTTGTGACCTAAATCTCTCCACATAACATGACAAATGTGTGGGGCGATAGGTGCAAGTAACAATACTATTGCATCAATACCTTCACGCATAATGGCCAAATCTTGTGGTGATGTTTTTTCCGCTTTTTGTAAGTTGTTGAGTAATTCCATTGTGGCGGCAACAGCGGTATTAAATGTCTGACGACGACCAATATCATCACTGACTTTTTCAATGGTCTTGTGGATCAAACGTCTAAGGTTTTTCTGCTCGCTAGATAAACTGGTTTTATCTAGCGGGGCAATTTCACCCGCTTCAATGTGTTCTTGTACTAAGGTCCAAAGACGTTTTACAAATCTATGTGCCCCTTCCACACCTGAGTCTATCCACTCTAAAGTTTGTTCAGGTGGAGCCGCAAACATAGTAAAAACTCGAATGGTATCAGCACCATACAAATCAATAACTTGCTGCGGATCGATGCCGTTATTTTTCGATTTGGACATTTTGATCATGCCGTGATGAATCACGTCTTTGCCGTCAGACTCAAGTACTGATTTTATAATCCTACCTTTATCGTCTTTTTCACTGATGACATCGGCAGGAGAGTACCACACCTTTTTACCTGCTTGGTCTTCACGATAGAATGAATCGGCTAACACCATACCTTGACATAACAAGCGTTTGTACGGCTCATCAGATTGTACTAATCCTTCATCTCGCATTAATTTGTGGAAAAAGCGTGAGTACAATAAATGTAATATGGCATGTTCAATGCCACCTACATATTGGTCAACAGGTAACCAGTAATTGGCTTGTGCCGGATCCAACATGGCTTGGTCATTTTGTGCGCTACAATAACGGGCGTAATACCACGAAGATTCCATAAAAGTATCAAAGGTATCCGTTTCACGTAATGCAGGTTGTCCGTTATAGTCTGTTTTTGCCCATTCAGGGTCGGCTTTTATGGGCGAAATGACCCCGTTCATCGTTACGTCTTCTGGTAATTCCACGGGTAATTGTTCACTAGGAACAGGCACCGACTCACCATTTTCTAAATTTAACATTGGGATTGGGCTGCCCCAATAACGTTGCCTTGATACTCCCCAATCTCGTAAACGGTAATTGACTTTCTTTTTACCTTTGCCTTGTTCACTCAAGGCTTGTGCAATTTGTTCGAAGGCTTGCTGCGATGTTAGCCCATCAAATTCACCTGAGTTAACCAATACCCCTTTTTCGGTAAAGGCTGCTTGGCTTAAATCACACTCAATAGTGTTTTGTGCGTCACCTTGAATAACTTGTTTTATGTCAAGGCCGTATTTAGTGGCAAATTCCCAGTCACGTTGATCGTGGCCTGGTACCGCCATCACTGCGCCTGATCCGTAACCCATCAAGACAAAGTTAGCTACCCATACTGGTACTTTGTCGCCGGTTAAAGGGTGGATAGCGTAATAACCAGTTGCACAACCTTTCTTTTCCATGGTGGCCATGTCGGCTTCTGCGACTTTAGTGGTTTTACACTCTTCAATAAATTCAGCTAACTCACTGTTAGTTGCGGCGGCTTCTAATGCGATGGGGTGTTGAGCCGCAACGGCTACATAGGTCACACCTAATAGTGTATCTGGGCGTGTGGTATACACATCAAAACTGCTTTGCTCTGCAACTCTATGTTCAAGTTCAAAGGTTATTTCTACACCTTCTGAACGACCAATCCAGTTTTTCTGCATGGCGCGAACTTGCTCTGGCCATTCTTCTAGTTGTTCTAAGTCGTTGACCAGTTCTTCCGCATAATCAGTGATTTTTACAAACCACTGTGGGATCTCTTTTTGTTCAACTAAGGCACCAGAGCGCCAGCCGCGACCATCAATGACTTGTTCGTTAGCCAGAACCGTATGATCAACTGGATCCCAATTAACAGTGGCGTTCTTTTTATACACTAAACCTTTTTCGAACAAACGCGTAAAAAACCATTGTTCCCAGCGGTAATAGTCTTTTTTACAGGTGGCAATTTCGCGATCCCAATCGTAGCCAAACCCTAAGGTTTTTAATTGGGTTTTCATATACTCAATATTTGAGTAGGTCCAATTGGCCGGAGCTGTGTTGTTGTTGATTGCCGCGTTTTCAGCTGGAAGACCAAAAGCGTCCCAACCCATAGGTTGCAGCACGTTTTTGCCTAACATTCTTTGATAACGGCTAATTACATCGCCTATGGTGTAATTGCGAACATGACCCATGTGCAAACGGCCACTAGGGTATGGAAACATAGAGAGACAATAAAACTTTTCTTTATCAGCATCTTCAGTTGCTTTAAAGGTTTGCTGAGTTTCCCAATAGGCTTGAACCTCTTTTTCTATTTCTTGAGGTTGATATTGTTTTTCGGCCATTAACAAAGATTTCCGTGACTAGAGGGATAAGGTCAACACGACCTTACACAATGATATAAAAATTAGCTTGTTAGAATACCTTAGCGCATCCCATGCAAACAATAGTAAATGCGTGATTTATCGCGCTTAATCTGAAGTTTTTGAGTGTATTAACTCATTTATTTCCAAATGAACGAAAATTGTACGATTTAAATCTTCCACGGTGTGAATCACTTATTCGCTGTAATTGTATTAAAAATAGTCACTTTGCCACATTCTTTCCGTATCCGTTTGACAGCTTGCTGAATACAGGTTTCACTAATTGATATATTCCTAATTTGTTGTCATTAAGCCTTTTAACATGCAAAGCCAATATGCCTTACATCTGCAGCAGTTGACTGCAAAACCTAGTAGGCGCTTGATTAATCAAGCGTTAAAAGATCAGCATGCGTTAAATTCCACTTTTATCGGTCAGGATAGGGCGCGTGACGCATTATCTTTTGGTTTAGGTATAGAAGCGCGAGGTTATAATTTATATGTCATGGGGGAACAAGCCACTGGGCGTTTTACTTTAGTACATGAATTTATAGATAAATATGTCAGTAAAACCTTCACACCTGATGATTGGTGTTATATCAATAATTTTGAAGATGAGCGAGAACCCTATTCATTAAAATTACCAGCTGGCGAAAGTAAAAAATTGGTCAAAGATATGGAAAATCTAATTGATGAATTATTAGACACTTTTCCTGCGGCATTTGATAACCCTGGATATCAGCGTAAAAAAGCCGCTATCACTCGGGAGTTTGACCAAGGCTACGACAAGGCCATTGATGCAGTTGAACAACAAGCACTACAACAGAGCGTTTCCCTGTGTGAAGACGGCGGCACCATTACCTTTTCGCCGATTATTGACGGCAAAGCAGTGACTGATGCTGAGTTTTCAAACGTTTCAGACGAGCAGCGCCTAAACTATTATCAATTAATTGATGAGCTTGAAGACAAACTAAGTGAAGCCTTAATAGAATTGCCTAAATGGAAACGAGCGACCGCTGAAAAGCTCAGAACCTTGAAGAAAGAAACGGCGGAGCAGGGCATTAAACCCTTGTTAAAGGATTTAGAGCATAAGTACTCCTCTGATCTGGCGATTTTAAAATTTTTAAGACAGCTGAAACCACACTTGGTAGAAACAGTAGTAGAAGTATTAGCTGACGAAAAGAAAGACGACAAACACGACGAATACGACAAACGTTCTATTTTAGAAGAACAGTATTTACCGAATATTATTGTATCTCATGAGTTAAACAGCGGCTCTCCAGTTATTTATGAACCTAACCCAACCCATCAAAATTTGTTTGGTAGAGTTGAATATACCAATATCCAAGGATCGGTTTTTACTAACTATCGTATGATCCGCCCGGGTGCTATGCATAAAGCCAATGGTGGCTATTTACTGCTTGATGTAGACAAACTGATTGAGCAACCTTATGCATGGGAAACACTCAAATTAGTGCTTAAATTTGGTTCTTTAAAAATGGATTTGCCCCAGCATGATGTGGGTATGGTGAATTCTATTACCCTTAATCCACAGCAGATACCAATAGATGTAAAAGTCATTTTGTTGGGGTCTCGTGACCTTTACTACACCTTGCAAGATTACGACGACGAATTTTATGAATTGTTTAGAGTATTAGTGGATTTTGACCATGAAATCCCATTAGATAAAAAAACACTATTTGATTTTGTTGGTCGAGTGCGAGTTCAAGTCAAAGAGCTTGGTTTGCAAAGTATTTCAGCAAAAGCCATGTACCGATTAGTCGAATACAGTTTACGACTTGCAGAACATCAACAGCGACTCTCAGCGCGTTTTTCTGATGTACTCGAGTTACTTCATGAGTCCGAATATTTTTGCAGACAACAACTGTCACAAGAACTTGATGTCACTCACATTGAATCGGCTTTGGCAGCGAAAACCCATCGTACTGGCCGCGTAAGTGAGGCTGTTTTAGATGATATCAAACAAGGCCAGATCTTGATTGCAACACAAGGGGTCGATGTAGGTAAAGTGAACGGTTTAACTGTACTGGAAATCGGCGACAGTATGTTCGGTACACCTGCACGTATTACCTCTACCGTGTACGCAGGCGCTAATGGTGTAGTAGATATTGAGCGAGAAGTAGAACTTGGCCAGCCTAGTCACTCAAAAGGAGTGATGTTATTAACTGGGTACTTGGGTCACAAATATGCACAGTTATTTCCATTAACCTTGTCAGCTAACATTGCCATTGAGCAGTCTTACGGACACATAGACGGAGACAGTGCGTCATTAGCAGAATTGGTAGCGCTAATTTCGGCTCTTACTAAAATACCTGTTCGTCAAGATTTAGCCATAACCGGTTCAATCAACCAATACGGACAAGTGCAGTCTGTAGGTGGTGTGAATGAAAAAATCGAGGGTTTCTTTAAGCTGTGTCAACATCGAGGTTTAACTGGTACACAAGGGGTGATTATTCCTAAGTCTAATCAAGTGAATCTGATGCTGGATAAAGAAGTATTAGCGGCGGTGAAAGCGCAAAAATTCCATATATGTGTGGTTGAAACAGTAGATGATGCCTTAACCTTGTTGATGGATAAAGAGGCAGGCGCTCACAATACCAAAGGCCGTTATCCAAAAGGTTCAGTTAATTATATGGCCGTGTCTAGTTTGCTGAATATTGCCAATATAGTGGCGGGTGAAGATGATGATTAAGTTCATAACAGCTCAAAAGGTGTGTTTCAAATTGTCTTAGTTTTGGGGAATAGATAAAGCAAAATATGTTGAACCACAGAGGACACAGGGAGCACAGAGGAAAAACATTGATAACCTCTGTGTGTAGCGAAGCGGTTCATGCTTGACGTTCGGCGCTCCGTGTTCACTGTGGTTTAAACGCTTTTCAAATATATTGAGTTTTAATTCTCAACAGTAAAACAAGTTTCTGTTACGATCTTGTCATTATTTGCTTATTAAGATCAGTTTATGAAAATTTCAAAAGGTACAGTTGTACAATTTCACTATCGAATCAAAGATTTAGATGGCAAAGAGTTAGAATCTAATTTTGGCGATCAAGCGGTAGCTTATTTGCATGGTTATAACAATATGATGCCGGGTATCGAAAAGTCTTTAGAGTCTATGTCAAAGGGTGATGTACTCGAAGCTGAATTAGAAGCGGCAGAAACGTTTGGTGAAATCCAAGCAGACAGTGAACAACGAATATCCGTTAAACACTTGGCCAGTGCTGAAAAAAAACCAAAATGGAAAGTGGGTATGACAGCGGTAGTGAACACTGAGCAAGGTCAACGTGAAGTCACAATTGTTAAAGTGGGCAAGTTTATGGTCACCATAGACACCAATCATCCTTTAGCCGGTAAAACCTTACAGTTTGAATTTCAGGTAGAAGATGTGCGCGCCGCTAGTGACGAAGAAATTGAACATGGTCATGCCCATGGTGTGGGTGGCCATCACCACTAAGTAATAATGGGTTTATAGGCTGCAATATTAGATTTGAAAACTAGCGGTTTCTTTCTGATATTGCACCACCCTGTTTCGCCCCATATCTTTAGATTGATATAATGCAAAATCAGCACCTGCAAAGAGTTTTTCGAAATTGTAGTCGCAATTGCTAGAATCAGCGATACCAAAACTAGCAGTCACCTCTAAGTCATGGCCAGAACAGCTGAAATCAGCACGTTCGATAGCTTTACGACATTTTTCAGCAATAAATGAGGCTAAATGGCTCGCACAACCTGGCAACAAAATCCCAAATTCTTCACCACCTAAACGCCCTACAATATCGTTTTTACGACAGGCTGATTTAGCGGCTTCTACTGCAATTTTTAATGCTATATCGCCAGTTTGGTGACCAAACTTATCGTTAATACGTTTAAAATAATCTAGGTCAAATATGATAAAGCTAACCGGCTGATTAGTGCGTCTGCAGTATTGAATAGCGGTATTGGCTTGCTGAGTAAAATAGTGGCGGTTGGCAATACCAGTGAGTTCATCTGTTTGGGCGTTGTGTTGCATTCGCAGGTAGTTTCTGCGGTTTTTATAGGTCCATAATACGAACATGACTAACACCATTGTCATTAAGGCTAAGGCTAGGCGTTTGTTTTGGGCTGACTCGCTATCTAAGAGTGCTTGGGTCCTTAAAAGCATATTCTCTTTATCAAGCAGAGCAATTTGTACATTTTTCTCTGCTGCATCAAATTCAGCTTTTTGAATGGCTAAGTTCTTAGCCAGTTTATCATCAAGCTGAACATTGAGCGCTTCTGTGTATTCTTTATAAAAGTAGTAAGCTTTTTCATAACTTCCCTGTTTTTCAGATGTGGCTGCTAGTACCTTAAAAGCGGTCGTAATAGATTGCTGGTATTGATGCTGATCTTTAGTTTCAAGAATAATGTTGGCATTATATTCTGCATTTTCATAATCACCGTATTCAAGATAACTTTGTGCTAGCAACTCATAATAGGCTGCTAGCATAGGTGCATATTTAATCGCTTCAACATCCGCAATCTTATTTTCTAAAAGCTCGATTGCCTCTGAATACTGTCGGTTTTTAATAAAATATTCTGCTAGAAAAGAGATGATTCCCTTCTCCAAAATCTTTTCGTTTGCATCTTTGCAATCTTCAATTGCGCTATCGAAATTTGATTGCGTTAGGCTTTGTCCAGACTGCAATTTTGAATAGAGTGACTCCGCCATAGCAAAACATTTGTATCTTTGATTTTGGGTGATTGCTAGGAGATCATTCGCAAAACTTTGAGCCAACTTGTACTCACCTAAATGATTGTAAAAAACAATAAAGGTAGAAAGTAAATTTTCACGAGTTTCTTGTGACTGTACTTTCTCAAAGTTTGCTTTTATATTTACTAATTTTTCTAAGCCCTCAGTCCATTTTCCAACACCAGCGTACATTGTAATAAGTGACGCAATAGATCTATGTCGTATATTTAAATCTGCGTTTTTTTCTAATTGTTCAAATAACAAAATAGCATCTGTAAGTTTACCCGACATAGATAAACTGTACGCTGAAAGGTATTCAAACAACTCTCTGTCTGACTTACTCAAGGTATTGGGTGTAATTGTTTTTAATATGCTTCTTAGTCTTTCTGGGTCAGAACTGCGAATTTTATCTGCATGGTTTAGTACAGACGTTGCATTTTCTTGTGCGCAAACAGCAAAGGTACAGAAACAAAAAAAGACAACTAAGGCTTTTTTTTTCAAGGCAATCAAAGTCTCAATTTACAATTTAACTTGCAGATTTATCATCTTCAGCCTCTTGTTCTTTATCTTCAGATTCATCATCTTCTTCGGCAGGAGAGTGGTGAAGCGCTGCATTGAAATGTTCACTTGTCTCAGAAAGCTGAATAATCTCTGATTTGTTTAAGTCCGTTAAATTATTAGGATTAAACGAAGCATCAGCTCCAAGCTTTTCTAATATTTGAATTGCAGTCATCGTATTTCCTTTAGGTTATTGAAGTTTTTTATCTAGCGCCGATAGTCTATCTAAAATTTGTTGGTTTTTAAGCATTTTTTTAACCGGAGGGATAACCATAGTGGTAATAAGTGAAATATCAGCCTCTGCAAAGTCTTTAAGTGGTATCCAATCTATCCTTGGAGGCTCTACAGCTAAAGTAGGGCATTCGTATAACGCGACTTTATGCTCTAGTGGGTAATATTCGTTTAGTAATTCAACCAATAATTGCCGATAAGCCTTACCCGTACTAAAGCGCTTAATGGATTTATCACCTGCAATAGCTATTTGCCATAATATTAAATAAGCTGAAGGATCGATATTACGCTGGTAAAACATAAATTGGCTGGCTTCAAAATTTTGACTGCCCACTCTACCGGGATCGATTCCCAGGTGGGCATACAAACAATCTTCAGCAGAAACGCCTGCCTCCATATGGGCTGAGTAACCTTCCGCTCTGGCTTCTTCGATGACTTTATGGGGAGACCAAGCAAATACACCAGGGTGACCATAAAAAGCACCTACTACTTTTTTACCCGCTCTCACTTCGGTCATCATCGCATCAACCATTTCACGGTAAGTAATACGTCGGTCTTTTCCTTCCGCGTATAATCTTTGCAGAGTACGGACATTAGCGTTCATAGTTTGTACCCATTGCTCTATCATAGGATGGGCACTAGTAAACACTACGTCGGCTTGTTCAATATGGCTTCTACAAATGGGGGTGATATGTGCACCAAGTGTCATACCTGTGCCAACACAAACGATACTGCCAACTTTTTCGACTTCTTTCATTGCGTTCACTTACGGCTATTATTTTTATCAATAGAAAGACATAAAACCTGTTTACAACAAATCGGCAACCACAAGATACCCAAGTTAAGTTTCTTTCATTCAAGACTTTATTTTTTAGGAAGCTCGATCTTTTTCTCATCACTTTGTTTAAACAATACCAATACATGGCCAATTGTTTGTAATTTGAATGCGCCAGTCTCTCTGACAATGGCATCTATAATGAGGGATTTTTCTTCCTTATCATCAGTGGGAATTTTAACTTTGATTAATTCATGGTGATTAATCGCGCCATCTATTTCTGCTAAAACGCCTTCGGTAAGGCCGTTATTGCCTAACTGCACCACTGGTTTAAGAGAATGGGCTAAGCCCTTAAGGTATTGTTTTTGTTTGTTTGATAATGTCATTGATTAGTTTTTCTTACAAATATATTGAGGATGAATGGTTGAAAAGCGCTATTCTAGCGCCATCTCCCATTTATTCCTAATTTGAATACAGTGTTTTTTACAGGTCGATGAGTAAAAATAAACAATCTGTTAGTAGCCAGCGTTGGTTAAAAGAACATTTTGACGATAAATTTGTGCAAAAAGCGCAAAAACAGGGTCTAAGATCTAGAGCTGGCTTTAAGATTGAAGAAATTCAACAAAAAGACGGTTTGATTAAACCTTCAATGACAGTGGTGGATTTAGGTGCTGCGCCCGGTGGTTGGTCTCAATACGTGGCTAAAGTGGTGGGTGATGATGGTCTAGTCATAGCTTGTGACATTTTACCTATGGATCCTTTGATGGGGGTGTCGTTTCTTCAAGGTGATTTTCGTGAAGAAAATGTTTTAAACGAATTATTGAACAAAATAGGCGGCAAAAACGTAGACGTAGTTATGTCTGATATGGCGCCTAACATGAGTGGTAACGATGCCATAGACCAAGCTAAATCAATGTATTTGAGTGAATTAGCTTTAGACATGTGTCACCAAGTTTTGAAGAAAAATGGCAGTTTTGTGATCAAAGTATTTATGGGGGAGGGGTTCGAACCGTTTATGAAAGCGTTGCAAGCTGCTTTTAAAACAGTCAAGACTCGTAAGCCTGAATCATCCCGAGCACGCTCAAGAGAGGTTTATCTGGTGGCGACAGGATACAAATTATAGTAGTCTCAACGTCACTTAGTAATAGGGCGCAAGACGCAAATCATAGAGTCACATTGACTTTAGCAACAACAGAGGTTTAACAACTTGAGCGACATGGCAAAAAATTTAATCTTATGGCTGGTTATCGCTGTCGTATTGATGTCGGTTTTCCAAAATTTTTCGGGCAACGAATCTAAATCATCCAACACTGATTACACGTTATTCTTGCGTGATGTGAGTAATGGTGTGGTTAGCAGTGCCACAATTGACAGAAATACAGGGCAAATTAATGGTGTGAAACGTAATGGTGAGTCATTTACCACTATCATTCCCTACACTGACCTTGCGTTGATGGACGAGTTAATCGAAAACAATGTAGCGGTTTTTGGTAAAGAGCCAGAAGAGTCATCTTTGTTAACTTCGATATTTATATCTTGGTTCCCAATGTTATTGCTGATAGGTGTGTGGATTTTCTTTATGCGCCAAATGCAAGGTGGTGGCGGTAAAGGCGCCATGTCTTTTGGCAAAAGCAAAGCGCGCTTGTTAGGTGAAGACCAAATTAAAACCACTTTTGCCGATGTGGCAGGTTGTGATGAAGCGAAAGAAGATGTATCTGAATTAGTAGATTTTCTTCGTGACCCAAGTAAATTTCAAAAATTAGGCGGTAGGATCCCTACAGGTATCTTAATGGTAGGTCCTCCTGGAACCGGTAAAACCTTGTTAGCCAAAGCGATAGCTGGCGAAGCAAAAGTACCTTTCTTTACGATTTCAGGCTCTGACTTTGTAGAAATGTTTGTGGGTGTGGGTGCTTCCCGGGTTAGAGATATGTTTGATCAGGCTAAAAAGTCTGCGCCTTGTATTATTTTTATCGATGAAATTGATGCCGTAGGCCGTCAACGTGGTGCTGGAGTAGGTGGTGGCCATGATGAAAGAGAGCAAACCCTTAACCAAATGTTAGTTGAGATGGATGGCTTTGAGGGTAATGAAGGGATTATCGTTATTGCCGCTACTAACCGTCCCGACGTTTTAGACCCTGCACTATTGCGCCCTGGTCGTTTTGACCGCCAAGTAACAGTTGGTTTACCGGATATTCGTGGCCGTGAACAAATCGTTAAAGTGCATATGCGTAAAGTGCCTTTAGGCGACAATGTTGAAGCCAGCTTGATTGCCCGTGGTACCCCTGGATTTTCTGGTGCTGATTTGGCTAACTTGGTCAACGAAGCCGCTTTGTTTGCCGCTCGTACTGGCAAAAAAGTGGTGTCGATGGAAGAGTTTGATAAAGCCAAAGACAAAATCATGATGGGTTCTGAACGTAAAGGCATGGTGATGTCTGAAGAAGAAAAGACCAATACTGCCTATCATGAAGCTGGACACGCAATAGTCGGCCGTATGGTGCCTGAACATGATCCTGTTTATAAAGTATCGATTATTCCTCGTGGTAGAGCCTTAGGTGTGACTATGTATCTGCCGGAGCAAGACAGGTACAGTCACAGTAAGCAGCACCTAGAAAGTATGATCTCTAGTTTGTTTGGTGGACGAATTGCTGAAAGCATGACCTTAGGTGAAGAGGGCGTCACCACTGGAGCCTCGAACGATATAGAACGAGCGACCGAAATTGCTCGTAAGATGGTGACTCAGTGGGGTTTATCCTCGAAAATGGGGCCTATGTTATACGCCGAAGAAGAAGGTGAGGTATTCTTAGGTCGCAGTATGTCAAAATCGAAAAATATGTCTGACGATACTGCTCGAGCAATAGATGCTGAAATCAAATCTATCATTGACCGCAATTATGAGCGTGCTGAAAAAATACTCGCTGATAACCGCGATGTGTTGGAAGCAATGAAAGATTGTTTAATGAAATATGAAACCATTGATGCCAAACAGATTGATGATTTAATGGCTAGAATAGACCCCAGACCCCCAGCTGATTGGGAGCGTGATAATAAAGATGATGGCGGCAAACCTTCGGGTGGTGCGCCTGTAACGGACGACAAAAAAGACGATAAACCAGTGAAGCCTAAAGTCGGCACGCCTGGTGACGCAACCAGCTAGATTAATTGGTTGTAATGAAAACGCTTTGTTGATTGTTCAGCAAGGCGTTTTTTTATAATGGCTTGTTGAGCACAGCATAAAAATATTGAGCGCCTATGCAGTTTAAAGATAAGTGTTTAGATTTATCCACACCTAAAGTAATGGGGATATTAAATGTCACTCCGGATTCATTTTCCGACGGTGGGGCGTTTAACATGCTCGAAAATGGGATGACTCAAACCGCTTTAATGTTAAAGGAAGGCGCTGACATTATTGATATAGGTGGAGAGTCCACTAGGCCAGGTGCTCAAGATGTGTCTGTGCAGCAAGAATTAGACCGCGTTATCCCAGTGATTGAAGCAATATCTCAGCGTTTTGATACCTTAATCTCCATAGACACCAGCAAAGCCCAAGTGATGACAGCAGCAGTAGATGCAGGGGCTAGGTTAATTAATGATGTACGTGCTTTGCAAGAAACTGGCGCTTTAGAAGCGGCAGTTACTGCTAAGGTGCCCGTTTGTTTGATGCACATGCAAGGGCAACCTCGAGTGATGCAACAGAATCCACATTATGAAGACGTTGTAAAAGAAGTGATGGCTTTTTTACAACAACGTATTTCAATATGCATTAACGCGGGTATGGCTATAGAACAAATTATTGTTGATCCAGGTTTTGGTTTTGGTAAATCACTTGAACACAATTACCAAATGTTAGCGAACTTTGAAGTGTTTCAGCAATTAGGTGTGCCTGTTTTGGCAGGCATGTCACGTAAATCTATGATTGGTAATTTGTTGCAACGGGATATAGGACAGCGCTTGGCGGGTAATGTTGCTGTTGCCACTATCGCGGCCCAAAAGGGGGCGCAAATAATTAGAGTACATGATGTAAAAGAGACAGTAGATGCTGTTAAAGTAGTCAATATAATTAACGCTTACAGGAGTAGCAATGAGCGATAGAAAATATTTTGGAACAGATGGGATCCGTGGAAAAGTGGGTGAAACCATCATTAATCCCGAATTTGTGATGAAACTAGGTTGGGCCGCAGGAAAGGTTCTGGCTGGTCAGGGAACAAATAAAGTATTGATTGGAAAAGATACCCGTATTTCAGGTTATATGTTGGAGTCGGCGTTAGAAGCCGGTTTATCAGCTGCGGGTATTAATATCGGTTTACTTGGCCCCATGCCAACTCCCGCAATTGCTTATCTGACTAAAACATTTCGCTCTGAAGCCGGTATAGTTATCAGTGCTTCACATAATCCTTACTACGATAATGGCATCAAATTTTTCTCAGCCGATGGCATGAAGTTAGACGATGCCATTGAAATAGCTATTGAAGAACAAATGGATAAACCCATGGAGTGTGTTGCTTCAGATAAACTGGGTAAAGCAGTGCGCATTGGTGATGCTGCAGGTCGATATATAGAATTTTGTAAAGGCAATTTCCCTTCTGCATTGTCTCTAAAAGGATTAAAGATAGTAGTCGACTGCGCTCATGGCGCAACCTATCACATTGCGCCAAATGTCCTCAGTGAATTAGGTGCCGACGTGATAGAGATTGGTACTGAACCTGACGGTTTGAACATCAACCGTAAAGTCGGTGCCACCTCAATGAAGGCGGTTACTGAGAGTGTGCTCGAAAATAAAGCTGATTTAGGTTTTGCCCTTGATGGCGATGGCGACCGCTTAATGTTAGTTGATCACAAAGGTAATGTGATTGACGGTGATCAAATCGTGTATATTATTGCCAGAGATGCCCTTAAAAGTGGTCGTTTGCAGGGCGGCGTAGTAGGCACAGTAATGAGTAACTTAGGCTTAGAGGTGGCACTTGGAACCTTAGGCGTACCTTTCTTACGGAGTAAAGTAGGTGATCGCCATGTTATGGAGTTACTCAAGAAAAAAGGTTGGTCAATCGGTGGCGAAGGCTCTGGCCATGTCTTGAACTTAGCCGCAGCCTCTACAGGTGATGGTATAGTAGCTGGGTTGCAGGTTTTAGCGGCAATGTTAAATGCTGATATGACCTTAAATGAGTTGAGCCGTGGCATGACTAAATACCCACAAACTCTAATTAATGTACGGTTTTCTGAAGGCTCCAATCCACTTGAAGATGCAGGCGTTAAACAAGCGGTGATTGATGCAGAAAAAGCATTGGATGATAGAGGGCGAGTATTGTTACGTAAAAGTGGCACTGAACCCCTTATTAGAGTAATGGTAGAAGCCAATGATGCACAAGATTCTAGCACCTGGGCCGAATATATTGCAGCAGCTGTGCGTAAAGTAACCGATTAGTCAGGTTTACAGGGCAATATTAAGTGAAGCCACTTGTATATTGTTATAGGGTTAGTTAATATCTCGCGCGCTTTTTTATTGGTGCGACAAGGAGCAGAAAGTGCAAGCAAATAGTCGTAGACAGTTAGTTGCCGGAAATTGGAAAATGAATGGTGACAAAGCACTAGTTGAACAAATGCAGAAGCAGTTGTGTGCTGCTAGTCTGGATAATATGGATGTGGTGATTTGTCCACCTTTTCCTTATTTTTCACTGTTTGACAGCAAATTAAAATTAGGCTCGCAAAACATCAGCCAATTTGATTCGGGGGCACATACTGGTGAAGTATCTGTGTCCATGCTGAAAGAATTTAACTGTGATTATGTGATACTTGGACATTCTGAACGTCGTGCAGACAATTTTGAATCTGATGACTTAGTCGCGAGTAAAGTTGAACAGGTTTTAAAGGCTAATTTAACCCCTATTTTATGTGTAGGTGAACCAGAAAGTGTGCGAGAAGACGGCACATTATTCGATTATATCGCCGCACAGTTAGATGCAGTGTTAGGTAAAGTTGGCGTCAGTCAATTTGCAAATATTGTATTAGCCTATGAGCCGATTTGGGCAATAGGCACAGGTAAAACTGCTAGCCCAGCGCAAGCACAAGAAGTGCATGCTTTTATACGTGGGCATTTGGCAAAACAAGATGACAAGATTGCGGCCAATATAGTGATTTTATATGGCGGTAGTGTTAAAGGTAATAATGCCCAAGAGTTGTTTTCTCAGGCAGATGTAGACGGTGGTTTGATTGGCGGTGCCAGTTTAAATCCAGAAGATTTTTTAAGTATTTGCCAAGCGGCAAATCAGTAGAGGCAGCACATGGTTTTTTACGAAATATTAGTTATTGTTTATTTGATTGTAGCGGTTATGTTGATTGGATTTGTTCTTATCCAACAAGGTAAAGGCGCCGGTATGGGAGCCTCTTTTGGTAGTGGTGGCTCAAATACTGTATTCGGTTCAACAGGTTCAGGTAACTTTTTAACTAGAACAACTGCGATACTTGCGACGTTATTTTTTGTTATTAGTCTGATTTTGGGTAACCAAACAGCCGACAAAGAAAAAGCCGTAGATGATTGGCAAAACATTGAAGTACCAGTTGTTGAACAAGCTGTTGATTCTGACGTACCAGTGACAGAACAGGCTTTGCAAGAAGCGGCGACAGATTCTGATGTACCAGCAACAGAAACGCCTAAAGAAGACATACCTAATTAAAACGAATTTGCGGATGTGGTGGAATTGGTAGACACGCAGCCTTGAGGGGGCTGTGGCTTAGGCCGTGGGAGTTCGAGTCTCCCCATCCGCACCAATTTTGAAAAAAAGGTCTTGGGTTATACCAAGGCCTTTTTTTATGGGCATGTAAAAGCGGGGGATTAAATTTTTTGTAGCTAGAAGCTAGAGCCCGCTTAGTGTTTTTGTAGCTATAGCAAAGTAAAATTAAGAGCAGTGTTCACCGTTTCTTTCACTGCATCTAGAGCAGCATTGAGTGCTTGTTCGGCCATGAGTGTGGTCATGCCTTGCACTGATAAGAGTACTGCTTTAGTCGCATTATTTTGCATTTTGTGCATGATGACGGCTTGTTCTTCGGTGATCTGTTGAGTGAGTTTGAGCTTTTCTATGAGAACAAAATTTTCAGCCAATTTTTTGGCTTCTTGTTTTGCGTAATCCTTAATTTGTGGCCATTTATCGGCTACTTGACCTTTTGCAGCATTCACCATAGCTTGGCTGAGTTGTTCTAGATTTAGCGACATGGTATTCCTCGTTATTTAACTTGGCGTTTTTTGGCGAGTTCAAATTTTAAAATGGCGATGAATATACTTTCAAAATTCGAACGGTTAAAGGTGATCATTCCAGGTGCCATGCAGCTATTAGATCTGTCTTGTGTTTGGTGGAGTGTCAACATCAGTGATAAGTTTTCTTCTAACAAATTCAGTTGTTGTAAGGTTATGTCATTATTGGGAATGGCTTTAGCGCGTACCTTTAACGCCCGCACATCCACTAAACTTTGTTGATAAAACAAACCATGCTCAGTTGATAAACACTCTGGTACCTGTTGTTGCTCTAACGCTGTTAAAAAGGTTTCCATCTCACGATGTAATTGCGTTATTCCTTGATCTATTTGCGCATCGTATTCGCTGACCCACCTGACATTACAGGCACTAATTAAGATAAATAGACTAAATAAACTACTAGCTCGAACAAGTGTTTGATACATAAGGATGGGTCACAAATGGTGGTTAGGCAGCCTTTAGCATAGAACATATTGGATGAGGTATGGGGATTAATATTTGCCTGTGTACTCAGTATATAGGGAATAATATCTAGCGCGCTAGTAGAAACAAGAAACAGGTTTTAGAAAAAACATCTTTATATTCACTAGTGATGAGCACTAAACATAACAATCCAAGTAATTTCGTTTTTGAAATTTTGAAAACGAGTAGCCCTGTGTTGTAAGGCATTCCATTTTAATTATAGATCTCCAAAGACAATCATCCAGTATTTGTAACTTCTAGTAAAAACTAGGGCTTATTCATACTCTGATTTATCAGTTTCGCCCAAAGCGGTGCCAATATCACTCGTGGAGTAATTTGCTTATTTCACTGTTATTCGAATCGTTGGCATTAGTTTTTCATACATCGCTTGCGTCGACATTGCCTGTTAATGTTTTTAATCAAGTTCTGAATAATAGGTGTTTCACAAAACCATCTGTATCTAATTTAGATACGAGTGGTTTCTTTTCTACTGTAAATACATTTGGGAAAGGCTATTATTCGTTAGTATGTTATTTTTATGTAAAAAAATATGTTTACATGCGTATCTTTATGAGAAACAATTGCTGTGTGGATTCAGTACTTCATATGCCAAATTATAACAATGTCTGAAGTACACTTTTTAATACGCAGTATTTATTTAATCGTAATCATAAGGGAGAGTAAGAATGAGTTATTGGAAAAATTTAACCGTCGTCCTAGTTGTTATTTTTGTGAGTTACTTTAGTTCGAGCAATATCGCAAAGGCTGGTTTGTTATATCAAAATATTGAATTAGGTGGCGAAACAATCGGACTAGTTGAGTATGACGAGTTGGCAATTGATCATACTTTAGGATTGACTAGCTTATACGAAGATCCGCTTGCCAATATTGAATTTACTATTGATGGTGTTTTTCAATCCTCTTTAGACGATTTATTTTTCACCTTTTTCTTTGATGTCACCGATATCGCCAAAGGCGTTACAGGCATACTGTTTTGGAGTGGTGAATTCCAAATTAACGCGACCACTATCCATAACAGCTCCTTTGACCACTTGGGTACATTGTCTTTCAGTCCACCAAGACTTGAACAATCAATACAGGTTCCAGAAGCCTTATCATTGGCCACTTTTATAGTTGGTTTATTCACGGTATTTGGAATGTTTCAACACAATAAGGTTTGCGGCGTTAATCGTTCAAAGTTAAATGGCTTTGTAGCTAAATAAGCTCTCATATGTAGTGCCAATTTTATCCATAAAATTCAACGGAGAGTTTTTAATGAAACGACTATCAAATAAAATGTTGCTGGGCCTATTTTCAACTTATCTTGTCAGTTATCAGGCAATGTCTGATGATGTAGTCTCTATTACTTCGATGACCCCTGAAGTGTGTGAGAATGTGGCAGCCAAAAATGCCCAATGTACCGGCAGACCCTATGGTATTTTTAAACTATTTAGAAGTGGCAGTCTGGCCCAAGCATTAACCGTTAACTTAGTGCACCAAAGTGCGGTTAATATCGATCCGTACATTAACCCCCTACCAACTTCCATTACTTTCGCGGCTAATCAAAATAACTATTATCTGCGGGTAACGCCAATTAATGATGAAGAGGGGAGAGGAGTTAAGTCAATCGAACTTAGCCTTGCCGATTCCGAAGATTATGCGGTAAGTGCTAATCGATCAGCGTCCATGTTGTTAAATGACGATGACCCGTTTGTGAGCCAATTTCAAGGTTATGTCATCGATAATGAAGACGCTGAGCTTGTTGGGGGCTGGGCGTTTTCATCCTGGGAAAGTAATTATTACCATAATAACTACGCCTTTGTACAAGGCAACGGTGGTGAAGCGTCAATTAAATGGAATTTGAACGTGCCTCATTCGGGAGATTATCGAATTTATACTTTGTTACCGGATAGCGGCACGCAGCGAGTGACTGATGCCAAATATGTGGTTCAACATTCTCAAGGGACGGATGAGTATTTTGTAGATCAAACCATCGAAGAGGGAGGGAAGTGGCATTACCTTGGCACCGAATATTTTGAGCAACAAATAGGAGGATCTGTCACCCTAAGTAATACCAGTTCAGCTTCTAACTCAAACTCGTTTTTCATCGCTGACGCGATTCGCATCGCCCCGGTACAAAATATTATCGACAATACCCAAAGCATAAAGTCGGGCAATTGGCATTCTTCTACCGCTAAAAATAATTATTACGGTGAGGATTACGAATATATCTCCACAGCGTTGGGGGGAACGGCAAATAGTGTATGGCAACCTAATATGCCGGCTACCGGAGATTACCAAGTACTTTATTGGCTGCCTGATGGTGACAGCACTAGAATGTCAGACGCAAAAATCACCGTTAAGCATGCAGCTGGTGAAACGCAGTATACCGTCGACCAAACACTTACGAACCAAGGGCAATGGCTTACATTAGGTACCCATCAGTTTCTGGGTGGGTTGTCTGGTTCAGTTACGCTTAACAATGATAATTCCTCCGGGTCTAAAAATGCAATAGCTGACGCATTTCGATTTGATTTGTTAAGTGTCAATGAGGCTGCCTTTAATGTTGCGCTCAACGCAAATACTACGGCTGACTCTGTTACTGAACCCTACGCTGCAATTAATGCAGTTGACGGCGTCGTTTCAAATGACTCGCGATGGCTAAGTGATACTAGTGCTAGCCAGCATTGGTTAGAGATCGACTTGAAAGACACTTTTATTATTCAATGCGCTGCCATACATAATGGTTATCACAATGAACCTGGTATTTATAACTTCTCGTTGCAATACCAATCTTCTGGAAGTTGGTTGGATATCCCTGGAGCTAGCGTTTCGGGTAATGACAACAACGTGGTGATGATAGAATTTGACAATATTATTACTACGTCAAAAGTGCGTTTGATGTCGACTGATACTCAGCGCCTAAAGATAAAAGAAATTGAAATTTATAATAACTCCGGTCCATGCCCATTAAGTAGCCAGATAGCTGGTCCACCTGAGATTTACCTTAATCAAAGTGGATTTAATATTAATGAAAGCAAACGTTTTACAGCACCCACTGTGGACAACGGGACCGCCTTTAATCTGCTTAATGCTAGTGATGATCAAATTGTATTTAGTGGTACAGTGCAAAATAACATTGGTGACTTTAGTAGTGTTAACCTAATGACCCCTGGTACGGAATATTACATTCAGATTAATGACATTCGTTCGGTTAACTTTTCCATGGGGTATTTCTGGAATGAAAAAGTGTCGTACCAGAATGCTGTTGATTTTATGGCTTCATCCCGCTGTTACTTTGGTAGCCATCCGAGCTGTAACACTGGTATAGCCTGGCGTGATGCTCATCAGTTCAGCTTTGAAATACCAACATTGGTCGCTCAGTACCTATCTAATCCTTCAGCTTATGAGCGCATGCCACATAAGGTCGATTACCAAACAGTATATAATGGCACCGATTATGGAAGTAGTGAGATAGGAACCCCCGACATTAATGCACCTGATGTGGTTAAGTTAGTGCATTTTGCGATTAACTTTTACAAAAAAACTGGGGTAAATCATCCTCTGTTTAAAGAACAAATTGCCTTTTTCTTACATGCCTATCCCGATATTGCGGACTATATTTCGGTAGCTGATTATCAGGTTATGCTAAATTATCTAACTGAAGATCTATGGAGTAATCCAAGCCGTAGCAATAAAGGTTGGTACGAAAATACGGTTCCAACTTATACCGGAGACCTATTTCAAACTTATACACAAGTTGGATCGGGAAAAGGCTCGTTTCCGCCAGGGCATTCAATTATGCCGAATTTATTAATGTATCAAGTGGCGCTTAGAGAAGGTATGCCTGCGGTAACAGTACAGCGTTTTCTTAATGCTGCAATTGCGCAAACAAATGAGATTATTAACAACGTAGACTGGCTAGATCCAACTACAACCAAGGGGCAACGAATGAGCGAACATGTCACCATGGAAGGGTTAGCCTATTTTATGCGAGTGTATCCTCAGTTTGCTCCCGCAGGCCTGCAGCAAAAAATTGAGCAATGGTCTGACGTTGTTATATCGCGGTCTTCCAATCTCTGGGATTTTAGAAAATACGGTGATGGGGCAAATGAATGGGTGATCCCAGAATTTAATGAGCCTGGCAATGTTGTTGGCTTGCCAGCGGCAATTTATGCCGCGATACAGGTGTTAGATGATGCCTCTAAAATAACGCGACTGCGCGAAATTGCCACTGCACATTTTGATGCGATGTTTGGGCGAAATCCAACTGGGTTGCACTTTTCGTATAAAGGACCCAACGAGTTTCAAGGTGTGGAATTTGGTTGGTATAGTCAACATGATGGCTTTGGAAAACTTAACGATGTAATTGCGGTAATAGATGGCTCGCCGAAACCACAGCATTATCCCTATAATCCTGATGCGGGTAATGTGGGCTGGACTGAAGGATGGATTGCGTTTAATACCGCTTGGAATTCCAGTTTAGCTTATAGTGCTTTTGATAAAACCACTATCAAGGTGTTGGATCAGAATTTCATCAGTGAACTATCAACTATTACTAATTTAACTCAGCAAATTGGTATTGAGCTGGTAGCTCCGCTTAATTTCAATTACGTTCAGGCCGAAACCGGTAAGGTTGTAATTGAAACTTCTGGTGGCGATAGAGAAGTGCTCGAAGTAACAGAAATGAGCCAAAATGCAGATAAATTCCGAGGACTCATTAGTTTAGCCAATTCTGCTGCAGTGGCTAATGACGGGATTGTTCAGGTTAATAGCGGCGATACAGTGCATATTTCTTATGGGTTAAGCTATTTCAAAAAAGAAGTTGTTTATCAGGAAGAGCAGGGGCAACTCAATCTTCAGTAAAGTCAAAGAACCGTGTTGGGTTTTGCTGGCAGACAATGAGTTTTTAACATGGGCGCTCCAGAGTAGTAATGGGGTCAAAATACGCCAAACTGAATGTGCAAACAACAGTTAATTACTAAAGAGCGTCCATCTAATCATCCCTGTGCTTCATCTGTTGCTCTGGGTAGATAAAGCTGTTTTAGGTTACTCCTGCAATATTGGTGGCCATGGGGCTTTCAGCTTGGTCGCGACGCTTCGAAACACGGAAACGTATTTGCAATACCGGAAGGCCGAACAGAACTTCGATTTTAGTATGGATCAAAGTGAGGCTGCTTTGTGTTTGTTGTACTTCTCGGAATCAACCGAAGTCATTCCAAAAATGTCAAACAACTCATTGGCATTAAAGCGGTTGTTGAATCAAGTTAATATTAATTTGTCCCGAATCATTGCCTGAAAATGTGCCGTTCTATAGCGCAATATGCAGGACTTATATTGTTGCTTGTCTATTTCGCTGTTAATCTAGAGGCTAAGATTAAGCGGTACTAGATATGTCAGATACAGAAGATCCATCTGCAATCGATGAAATAACAAATTTTCGCGCTAAGCGTTTACGGCAACTGCTGTATATCACACTGGCTTGCTTGAATTTGGGGGTTGCGCTTATCTATATTTTTGCATATCACTTGCCGACTTTATTGACGCTTGTTGGGTGCGATATCATGATGTTATATGCCCTTCACACTCTGTTGCTCAATAAAGTTGACAAAGCCGCTTCCATTTTGCTGTGGTCTATATCAGTAGGGTTGACAATCGCGGTGCTGTTAAATTCTGGACTGCGAGATCCCGCTATCCTTTCATTTCCTGCCATACTTTTTTTTGCTGCATTAATGTGTTCTCGTCGAGAGTTCACACTTTTGTATGTTTATTTTTGTACAGCGACTGTGTTGATCGGCCTGACCCACTTGAGCGGTTTAAGAAATGAAGGATACGATCCAGTAAATATTCCTAATATAGCCATTATTTTACTGATATTGACGGCTGCGAGTTTGAGTATTAGAACTATTTCTCATGATTTGCGCAGTGCACTGAGTAAACTAGAAAAAGGCAACCGCCAACTCAAAATTTCCAAAGCAAAGGCGCAATACATGGCGCAGTATGATGAATTGACGGGGCTGCCAAACCGTTCTTTATGTCAAGATAGGTTTAATTATCAAATGAAGCTCATACAACGTCATGGTGGTCAAATTGCGCTTTTATTTATTGACTTGGACAACTTCAAAACTATTAATGACTCTCTAGGTCACTCAGTGGGTGATCAAGTGTTAAAAACAGTAGCAGGCAATCTTGCCCAATGCCTACGTAAAGTCGACACGGCTGGACGTTTTGGCGGAGACGAATTTATCGTCTTGTTGACTGAAGTAAATCACATAAGAGATGTTCAAAAGACTTGTAATAAAATTCTCAATGCAGTGAACCAGAATATCGTTTTGGATAGTTACTCAATTCAAACATCCGCCTCTATAGGCATTGCCATGGCGCCAAAGGATGGGGCTGACTTCGACAGTTATTGCAAAAAAGCTGACATTGCTATGTATCAAGCCAAAGCCGATGGCAAAAACTTATTCCGCTTTTTTGATGCAAGCATGAATACCGTTAGCCAAGAGCGTTTTGTGTTGATTAAAGACTTACGCGATGCACTGAAACAAAACCAGTTAACCCTTTTTTATCAACCTAAAGTCGATTTGCGCACAGCTAGACTAGTGGGAGCGGAAGCACTAATACGCTGGCAACATCCAGAGCGTGGTTTGATTGCCCCAAGGCAGTTTATTGAGTTAGCGGAAGAAACCGGCTTGATCGTGGAGATTGGCGATTGGGTATTAGAAGAAGCCTGCCGACAATGCCGGTCTTGGCATGAGGCGGGCTATCCCGATTTTGAAGTCGCGGTCAATCTTTCATCGGTACAATTTGCCAGAGGTAACCTCACCGAACAAGTTGAAAAAGCGCTAAGTCAATCGGGACTTGCGGGTAAATATCTGGAGTTGGAATTGACTGAGTCTCTTTTACTCGGTGAGGGGGAGCATATTCTAACGCAACTGAGTAACATCAAAAATCTCGGCGTAAGTTTTTCTATAGACGATTTTGGTACGGGGTATTCTAACCTGAGTTATCTGAGTAAATACAACTTAGATGCGTTAAAGATTGATCAATCTTTCGTATTTAAAATGCTTGAATCAAAGCAAAACCTGAATATTATTATTGCCATTATTAATATTGCAAAAAGTCTTGATTTGACCGTTGTCGCTGAAGGAATTGAATCTGCAGAAACCCTAGAAAAACTAACCCAACTAGGCTGCGAATTTGCTCAAGGTTATTACTGGGCCAAACCTCAGTCTTCAGCTGATTTTCTAAAATATGTGGAGCAAAATAATGTAAATTGTTAGGTGACGAACTATTGGGGCAGCTTCTTTGCCAGCAACCAATATCTGTGTTTATAACAGCAAAGTCCTTTTTCAATTATCAAGAAGACAATATGCATGCTCTAGCCATGTATATTAAACCAAGCTGTTTTACTATCTTTTCTCTCTGTTCTGTGTGCCCATTTGGTGAATCACGTTTATTTTTCCTCTATTAACTGCCTCATTCTGCTCAACCTGCAGTATTCTGTTTTTCTTAGCTCTAGCTATTTTTAATCTTTATTGTCGATAAACCTTGTCCCATCAAAAAATATAGTAATAATCGTGCGTGGTTTTTTTGTAGAGTTTAAATAGTGCAATTATTAGCAGTAGAGTGTTTGGGTAAAACACTTAAATTAGAAGGATCAATGGCTGGGTGGCAACGACTATTTTGGGGGGATGACTGCGTTTCGCAAATTAGTGCCAATACCGACAGTAGTAATTTTTTACATCAATTTACCCTACAAAGTGAGCAGGGCGATCTTCAAGTGGAGCTAGATGGCTCTTTGCAATGGCAGCCTTTTGAACTGCAATTCAAGCTTTTAGTTAATGATGAGCTATTGCATGAAAACACCCTTACTGAAAAAGACATAGAGCAAAGGCAAGTCATTCAAGGTGATAAGCAACCTATGAAGTTTAGTTTCATTGGTATGGCGGGTCTGGGGTTAAAACTGTTTAAAAGCGCCAAGGTAATTAAAGTGCTGTTTGCTGCAGGCAGTTTAGCGGCTTATAGCTGGTTGTTTTCAATTGAGTTTGCGATTGCCCTGATATTGTGTCTGGTGTTTCATGAATATGGTCATATTAAGGCGATGAAGTACTTTGGTTTAAAAACCAAAGGTATTTACCTTATTCCTTTTGTGGGTGGTTTGGCCCTCAGCGACGATAAAATTAATACTCGCTGGCAAGATATTGTGATTTCAATCATGGGGCCATTTTTTGGCTTGATATTGTCTATTGTTTGTTTAATAGGGTATTGGCTTACCGATATAGAAGTACTCGCAGGCTTAGCGGTATTTAATGCGCTGCTGAATTTATTTAATATGTTACCTGTATTGCCTTTAGATGGTGGGCATGTATTAAAAAGTATCGCTTTTTCCATTAACTCCCGGGTAGGTATAGCAGCCTGCGTTTTGGGCGCCATCTTAGGTGTGTATGTCAGTTATCACTTTGGTTTGGCTTTGTTAGGTTTTTTACTTGCCATTGGTAGTGTAGAAATATTCTTTGAATACAAACGCCGCCACTTAAGTCAGCTATTGCCTCTTAACCGTTACGCTCAAGTCATATCGATTTTGTGGTATGTGCTCACTTTGGGTGGCTTAAGTGCGATTATTTGGTTTGTAGGTCAAACTGATAACGGTGCGTTGTCATTGCCTCTTAAAATATTGAGCAGTTAGTGTGATCCCGTCTTTTAACTATTTGGGAGTAGTAGCTAAAGTGATTGTTTTTACAGCAAATTATCGAGCCGTAGGGGAGGTTGATAATATTTGATTTGTCATTGCAGCTAATTGAATGGATTAATGTCTTCTTTTCTAGAAGACATTA
Source organism: uncultured Paraglaciecola sp. (assembly GCF_963977085.1). Lineage (GTDB taxonomy): Bacteria > Pseudomonadota > Gammaproteobacteria > Enterobacterales > Alteromonadaceae > Paraglaciecola. The sequence continues at coordinate 108,327 of NZ_CAXBNC010000005.1, forward strand.
GCAATAGTTAGCCAAATGGTTACTACAAAAAAATGTGACTTTTTTTGCCCATTCTAGAGCACACTTGGCTATAAATAGGAAAAGGTACCAGCAGTGACTGCGGCATAAATTAATGCGTCAAGCATATACCTAATGCAGTTTGACCAGGGGGGGCCCATCCAAATACTGTAGGGAATTTGAGCCCAGCCGTAAGTTAGGAATGAGGCGATGAATACGTGTCTGAACACAGTCATAAATTCAGCGTTGACTACAATAGATAAGCTTGCCAAGTATCCAATTAAGAATGAGCCGAAGATAAAAAAGAGTATTTGTTGTGTTAACAGTTTGCCCATTGGAGGCATGCCATTAGGCATAATTGTAATCATAGCGACAGGACCGTCATTAAACTTTTTTTGCATATGGGCTTCGCCCATTGTTTTCATGTCACTACAATATGGAAGGGTATAGAGTGCAGGCTTTAGATGTTTTTCGGCCAGTGCAGCTGACACATCCTCCTCATTAGCAAGGGCTTTATAATCGGCGTTGTGATACTTAATAAGCATATGAACTAAGGCACTTGCGACCCAAGTTAACAAACCAGCCAGTACTATAGCCAGCCACAATTCAGTCACTGATACAGCCATAGAGAACTCCCTAAATTTCTTCTTAGTGTAGTAAAAGTAGACAACAATCCAGAACTATTCAATTGCCTTAATTGGTTTTAAGCAGATTAAAAAGTGGTTTAACTTCATGATGTTAATCTGCAATTAGTGGATAGCAACAAAAATAATTGGAGTATTCATATTCTAAATATTGGTGTGCTTAATCATTATTATTCTTATATTCCTCAAGCAAAAAGTGTCATTTGTCTGTATTATCTTGCGCAGAAAAAATAACAGGTTCGTTTAATGAGTTATTTAGCATTAATTAAAGAAAACCATATTTACGTTAAATATGCAGGCGTAATCGATGGCTTGGATATGGTACAAATCACAGCGGATGAAAACTTTATCAATAACATGAGGCGTTTACAGAACGTGATCCATGATTTTTCATTTTGTGACGAGGTATCTTTAGGCGTTGAGGATATGCAAGAGATTGCCCTGATGTCTAATTTGGAATCTAACTTCACAGAAAAAGCGAAAATGATGATTATTCCAAGAACACCTCAAGGTTTTGCCCGTATTAGTGCTTTTAGCCAAGCAATTAAATCACCTGATTGGAGAGTATTGGCAGCGCAAAATTATGAAGAAGCCCTCACTAAACTCTAATAAAAGTATCCATAAATTATAGTTTTGCTTATGGAATAAATAATCCAAATTATTGAATATCAATATGCAAAATTACTTCGTAAAAATTTACTTATACATCACATCTTTCACTCAGACTAAATTATCTTACTTCTAATGGTAATTAAACTTGCATAACTGCTGCAGATCCGTAAAATACGGCGGCCTTTTATCTGGCTAAAAACAGTCAGAATTTAAGGTAAATTAAGTTAACGTTAACGCTACAACGAGTCTGAGGCATATATGGTTACTATTCGTTTACAGCGTGGTGGCGCTAAAAAGCGTCCATTTTATCAAGTAGTGGTTGCAGACAGTCGTCGTTCACGCGATGGCCGTTTTATTGAAAACATTGGTTTTTTCAATCCAACTGCAATGGGTCAAGAAGAGCGTTTACGCTTAGACTTGGGCCGTGTTGAGCATTGGGTTGGGGTAGGCGCAGGCTTATCTGACCGTGTTGCACGCTTGGTAAAAGATGCACAAAAGGCAGCTGCTTAATTGCAGTTGCAACAAAGGGTTTAAAAAATGAGTGTTGCGTCTGACACATTAGTGATTGGCATAATCGGAGCACCTTATGGTGTCAAAGGTTGGGTCAAAATCACCTCTTATACCCATGATTTAGACGGCGTGTTTGCCTACACTCCTTGGCTTTTGGGTCAAGTGCAAGAAGGCAATGAGTATGTCGTAGACCAATGGCGAACCCACAATAAAGGTTTAGTTGCCAAACTGGTTGGGGTGGATAATCGAGACGATGCTGAAAGTATCAAAAATCTTGAGATTTCCATTAAAGCAGAGATGCTACCTGAATTAGATGACAACGATGTTTATTGGCGTGAGTTAGTCGGCATGCAAGTAGTCACCGATAAAGGTTACAACTTGGGTGTAATTAAAGAGTTATTCGAAACTGGTGCTAATGACGTTATGTTAGTCAAAGCCAATTTGAATGACGCTTTTGGTCAGAAAGAACGCATGGTTCCTTACTTGTTAGACCAAGTGGTTAAACAAGTGGACCGGCAGGCGAAAACGGTCACAGTGGATTGGGATCCTGCATTTTAATGCAAGAACCTAGTCAGGCACACAAGCGTTGGTTTGGGGTGATTAGTCTTTTTCCAGAAATGTTTGAGACTTTTACCCAGCAGGGAGTAGTAGGGCGAGCGGTGAAAACCGGTTTGTTACAAGTAGAGTGTTTTAATCCAAGAGACTTTACCCACGACAAACATCGCACTGTTGACGACCGGCCATACGGTGGTGGACCTGGCATGCTGATGATGGTTCAGCCATTAAAAGACGCTATTTTGGCAGCTAAAAAAGCGGCCGGAAGAAAAACAAAAGTGATTTACCTTTCTCCCCAAGGGAAAAAGCTGGATCAAGCAGGGGTGAAACAGCTTTCTGAAAATGAAAGTATGATCCTAGTAGCCGGTCGGTATGAAGGTATCGATGAACGGGTAATACAAACACAGGTTGACGAGGAATGGTCAATTGGTGATTACGTGTTAAGTGGCGGCGAACTCCCTGCTATGGTCTTAATGGATGCAGTTTCAAGGTTTGTTCCCGGTGTGTTAGGGCATCAACAATCTGCCGAGCAAGACTCTTTTAGTCATGGCTTGTTGGATTGTCCGCACTACACTCGGCCAGAAAACTTGGACGGTGAGCTGGTTCCTAAGGTGTTGTTAAGTGGTGATCACGACAAAATCAGGCAGTGGCGGTTACAACAGTCGTTAGGTAGAACCTGGCAACGACGCCCTGAATTAATAAACGATCTAGCTCTGACTGAGGAGCAGCAAAAGTTGTTAGATTTATATCTACAATCTTTGCCGCAGCATAATGACAGTTAATCTAGTATGAGAGGATATGATGAGTAAAGTAAATCAAGACATCATCAAGAAAATTGAAGAAGCGCAGCTAAAAACTGACGTTCCAGCATTCGGTGCTGGTGACACAGTTGTTGTGCAAGTACGCGTTAAGGAAGGCGAAAAAGAACGTCTTCAGGCTTACGAAGGCGTTGTAATCGCTAAACGTAACCGTGGCCTACACTCTGCTTTTACAGTTCGTAAGATTTCTAACGGCGAAGGTGTTGAGCGTATATTCCAAACACACAGCCCGGCAATCAGTTCTATTGAAGTGAAACGTCGTGGTGCTGTTCGTCGCGCTAAACTTTACTACTTGCGTGAACGCTCTGGTCGTTCTGCACGTATTAAAGAGAAGCTAGGTTAATTTAATTTTTGCGTTACCGTTAACTTATAAGAAAACCCGCCTTTTGGCGGGTTTTTGCTATCTAAGACTTAAATAAATCAGCGTAAACTATACCAATTCATTTTAATTTCTGTTCGCCTAGCTTTATCCGCATTTTTGCTCTGTGTAGTGAAGCGGCCGTGGCTCGGTGCCCCGTGTTCTATATGCTGAAAAGCATTTCATGTTATAGCAGGCAAAGAAAAAAATATTGCACCACAGAGGGCGCAGATATCACAGAGAAAGGCTAAGCCACTTGATTAAGAAAATCTTAACTGATCTCAGTATTATTAGTTGCGAACCACAGCTTGGGGTTGATTCAACGCAGTGTGTTTTTGAATCGCATCAAAAGTACTGCCGTAAGCAGGGCGTTTCACATTTTTGCCAGCACCTTTGACTGTGCGTAACTCGCCATTAGTCCATACCAAATTACCTTGACTTAAGGTATGTACAGCCACACCTTGTACAGTGCGTCCTTCAAAGATATTAAAATCAATATTTTGATGATGGGTTTTCACTGAAATTGTGCGTGTGCCTTCAGGATCCCACAAAACTATATCCGCATCTGCGCCTACTGAGATGGACCCTTTGCGTGGGTAGATATTAAAGATTTTTGCCGCATTGGTGGAGGTGACACCCACAAACTCGTTAGGCGTGAGTTTGCCCGAGGCCACGCCTGAATCCCATAACACTGACATCCTGTCTTCTATGCCCGCAGTACCATTAGGGATCATGCTAAAGTCTTTTTTACCCATGGCTTTTTGATCGGCGCAGAAGCAGCAGTGGTCTGTAGCAGTCGTTTGCAAGTTACCTGATTGCAAGCCTTTCCATAGGGCATCTTGATGTTTTTTGGAGCGGAATGGTGGGCTCATCACATGGGCCGCCGCATATTCCCAATTTTCACTTTGATACACAGATTCATCAATTTCCAGATGCCCGGCTAATACTTCGCCATAGACTCTTTGCCCTTCGTTGCGGGCGCGTGTGATGGCTTGTAATGATTCTTCACAAGACACATGTACACAATAAAGCGGCACTTCTAGGGCCTGAGCGATACGAATGGCGCGGTTGGCGGCTTCACCTTCCACTTCAGGGGGGCGAGAAAGAGGATGGCCTTCCGGGCCGGTGATGCCGCGTTCTAGGATTTTTTTCTGTAAGTGAAACACTAAATCGCCATTTTCTGCATGCACTGTAGGCATAGCGCCTAACTCTAGGCAGCGAGAAAAGCTGTTCACTAGGGTTTCGTCCTCACACATGATGGCGTTTTTGTAGGCCATAAAATGTTTAAAACTGTTGATCCCATGTTCATGTACTAAAGTGCCCATGTCTTTGTAAACAGAGTCATCCCACCAGGTTATAGCCACGTGAAAGCTATAGTCAGTGGCTGATTTCTGTGCCCAATCCATCCATTGATGATACGCATCTATTATAGGTTGCTGTGGGCTAGGGATCACAAAATCTATAATTGAAGTCGTGCCGCCAGCGGCACCCGCACTAGTGCCTGTAAAAAAATCTTCACTGGCCACTGTGCCCATAAAAGGCAGTTGCATATGAGTATGAGGATCGATTCCGCCAGGCATGACTAGTAAGTCACCCGCATCCACTACTTGGCAACCAGCTGGAACATCAAGATTTTCACCGATAGCTTGAATTTTGCCTTCTTCACAATAAACATCGGCTCTGTAGCTAAGATCAGCGGTGACAACTGTTCCACCTTTGATAAGAATTGACATGTTAGTTTCCTCTCTTTGCCATTATTAAATAAAGTATGCCTGCAACAAAACAACCTACAAACCAAGCATAATTATATACAGTATCAAAAATTTCAGGCACAGATTCGACAATTCCTGCAGCGTGTAAAAATCCAGGTAAGTTGGGTAATATCCCCACCACTAAAGACACCATTCCGGCTACATTCCAGCCATTTGTAGCGCCATATTCACCATTATGCTGAAACAGAGCGTCTATGTTTAATTTGCATTTACGTAAGATAAAATAATCTGCTATCAGAATACCTGCAATTGGACCGAGAAGTGCCGAATACCCTATCAACCAAGTAAAGATGTAACCGCCAGCACTTTCTAATAATTTCCAAGGAAATATTGCCACACCAATTCCGGCGGTAATATAGCCACCCATTTTGAAGTTTATTTTACTTGGGTTGAGATTTGAAAAACCATAGGCTGGAGCCACCACGTTTGCGGCCAAGTTAGTGGTAAGCGTGGCTAATGCAAGTGTACCTAGGGCGACAATTATCCCCATTCCCCCCATTTTACCAGCGAGCTTCACAGGATCCCAAATGGCTTCGCCATATATAGTCACAGTTGCAGAGGTGACCGCAACACCAATAAACGCAAATAAGGCCATGGGAATAGGTAAACCTATGGCTTGACCTAACATCTGATCTTTTTGCGATTTAGCAAAGCGGGTGAAATCGGGAATATTCAATGCCATTGTTGCCCAAAAACCCACCATAGCGGTTAACCCAGCGATAAAGGTGGGCAAAAACAAGCCTTCTTTTGCTGCGCCAGGACCAAATTGTGAAGGAGCGGAAAGCATTTCACCAAAGCCGCCTGCAGTATCGTATGCCCAATATAATAAGGCTAATCCCATGGCAATAAGAAAAGGTGCGGCATAACTTTCCAACCAGCGAATAGAGCCAGTTCCAAAATGAATAAAGACTAAATGTAATGCCCAAAAGGCAAAGAAACATAAGGTTTGGCTAATATCTATGCCAAGAAAAGGCAAAGGGGAACCTTGAAAGCTGTTATTTGTAAGGCTATTTAAAATAACATAAATAGCACTCCCTCCGACCCATGTTTGGATCCCAAACCAGCCACAAGCTACTAGCCCTCTAGCAAGAGCAGGAATTTTGGCACCTTTGGTTCCAAATGCACTGCGTAATAACACAGGAAAAGGGACCCCGTATTTAGCGCCAGCATGGCCTATTAGAAGCATAGGTACCAACACTATAGCGTTGCCCAATAGTACTGTAATTATCGCTTGGTACCAGGTCATGCCTTCGGAAACTAAACCTGCGGCTAACATGTAAGTGGGAACACATACCACCATAGCTACCCACAAAGAGGCAAAGTGGATCCAATTCCAAGTACGGGTTGCCTCAGTAGTTGGCGCTAGGTCTGGGTTCCACAGATCGGCATCAAAGTGCGTTGGTTTCACGCTGTTATTATTATTTTCCATGACATGCTCCGTTATAAAATGATGTGTAATGAAATACTTAAGTATTTTTAAATACCACACCACCTTTAAAATACAACCAAATTTCCCTTAAAAATCAAGTGAATGAGCAGAAACTCATTCACTTTTTTGCGCTACATGTACTGCCATTGTGGGTAGCGAGTGACAATACCGTTAAAAATGTCAGGGTTACCAAACACATTTAACGGCAGGTATTATTATTCACCATCGGTCAATTTTGTATAGGTGCTTGGGCGACGATCACGGAAGAACTGCCAATTATTTCGCACTTCTTTGATCATATCCATATCCATATCATGGATGATTAACTCGTCTTGATCTCTGCTTGCTTCTTTTTCAATTTGACCTCTAGGGTTAACAAAGTAGCTTTGACCATAAAACTCGCCAATATTCCAAGGTTCTTCAATACCCACACGGTTGATGGCTCCAATCCAACAACCATTTGCGGCGGCTGACGCGGGTTGTTCCAGTTTCCACAAGTATTCTGATAAACCTGCAACAGTGGCGGATGGGTTAACAATGTATTCAGCGCCATTTAATGCCAATGCTCGCCAGCCTTCAGGGAAATGACGGTCATAACAAATATAAACGCCAAGTTTGCAATATTGGGTTTCAAAAACAGGCCAGTCCGACGCACCAGGTTTAAAGTAAAACTTCTCCCAAAAACCCGCCACTTGAGGAATATGGGTTTTACGGTATTTTCCTAAATAACTGCCATCTGCATCGATAACTGCGCATGTGTTGTAGTAAACACCGGTCACGTCGTCTTTTTCATAAATTGGAACCACAATGACCATTTTATATTTTTTGGCATATTCCTGCATTAGGGTAACAGTAGGGCCGCTTGGAATGCTCTCGGCGCTTTCGTACCATTTGGGATCTTGACTGGGGCAGAAGTAAGGTTGAGTAAATACTTCTTGAAAACATAAGACTTGCACACCAGCGGCACCTGCCTCATCGATCAAAGGCAAGTGTGCCTCTATCATGGCTTTGCGAATGGTTTCGGGATCATTATCGGTAGAAGACTTTAAACCCATTTGGATCAAGCCACCTCGTAAAGTTTGACGTGTTGTAGACATAATTACTCCATCTATAGTTGGTTTTTCTTATTAATTAGTTGGGAAAGTAAATTCCGCACCGGCACGTATTCCTGTTGGCCAACGTGAAGTAACGGTTTTTAATTTTGTATAAAAGTGTACGGCTTCCGGTCCATAAATCCCATGGGCACCAAAGATTGAACGTTTCCAGCCGCCAAAGCTGTGGTAGGCGACAGGAACAGGTATAGGCACATTAATGCCTACCATACCGACTTCAATGTTAGCAGCGAAGTCTCTGGCTGCATCCCCGTCGCGGGTAAATATAGCGGTACCATTACCGTATTCATGGGCATTAATTAAGTTCGTTGCTTCAGCATAGGTATTAGCACGTAATATAGATAATACCGGTCCAAAAATCTCTTGTTGGTACACAGACATGTCTTTAGTCACCTTGTCGAGTAAGGTACCGCCTACCCAGAAACCCGCTTCACAGCCAGCGACTGATAAGTGTCGGCCGTCGACTAACACCTCGGCGCCTTCAGCTTCGCCTTGGTCGATTAAGCCTTTAATGCGTTTTTGTGCATCGGCAGAAATCACCGGCCCCATCTCGTTACCCGTTTGATTATATGGACCGACTTTTAAGGCCTCAATTCGAGGTATCAATTTAGCGACTAACTTGTCTGCAGTTTCTTGACCAATAGGTACGGCGACACTGATGGCCATACAACGTTCACCGGCAGAGCCAAAACCCGCTCCCATAAGCGCATCGGCTGCTTGATCAAGATCGGCATCTGGCATAATCACCATATGATTTTTGGCACCACCTAACGCTTGAACTCTTTTGCCATTGGCGCTGCCACGTTGATAAATGTATTCAGCGATTGGCGTTGAGCCTACAAAACTAATAGCTTTAACGTCGCGGTGATCTAATAGTGCATCAACTGCTACTTTGTCACCATGTACTATGTTTAATACACCTGCCGGTAAGCCTGCTTCAGCAAAAAGTTGATGGATCAAATTTGCACTAGAGGGATCTCTCTCTGACGGTTTGAGTATGAATGTATTACCACAGGCTAATGCCATAGGGATCATCCATAAGGGCACCATAGCTGGGAAGTTAAAGGGCGTGATCCCCGCAACCACACCTAAGGCTTGACGCTCGTCGGTGACATCGATACCAACAGCCACATCTCGACTAAAATTACCCTTTAGTTTGTCAGCCATTCCACAGGCAAATTCAATAACTTCTAATGCACGGGTGACTTCACCTAAAGCATCATCATGGGTTTTTCCATGCTCTTTAGAAATCGTTTCTGCGACTTCATCTTGACGGGCTATCAGCAAAGTACGCATATTAAACATGATATTGGCACGTTTACTCGATGGCGTTTTAGACCAAGCTGGAAAAGCCGCTTTGGCAGCCGCCACAGCAGTGTTGACATCTTCAACTACCGCTGTCACAACTTCAGCACTCTGTTGGCCTAAAGCAGGGTTGTACACTGCAGTTGTTTGGCTACTCACACCTGAGGTGTGCTGACCATTAATTATGTGTTGTATCAGTTGCATAATAATTTTTTAATCCAGTGATTTGATAATTTCGCGTAAGGTACTAAAGGCAAAATCTATTTGTGACTTTTCTATGATAAGCGGTGGCGACAATGCAATAGTGTCTCCAGTGGTGCGGATCAGTAAACCGGCCTCATAGGCTTTTAAGAAAGCAGTAAATACACGCTTGCTTGGTGTGGCTGGAGTGGGGTGTAACTCTATGCCGGCAATTAATCCAATATTGCGAATGTCTTTAACCAAAGGTAAGTCCGCCAGAGAGTGGGCCGCATCTTGCCAATAATCACTGAGTTCTGCTCCTCGGGTTAATAATCCTTCTTCCTCATAGGTATCTAAGGTTGCCATCGCGGCTGCACACGCCATAGGGTTACCTGAAAAAGTGTATCCATGGAAAAATTCAACCATATCTTTAGGGCCATGCATAAATGCATCATATATTTTATCTTGCGCTATGACTGCACCCATAGGGATTACACCATTTGCCAAGCCCTTAGCGGTGCAAATAATGTCAGGTTCAATGCCAAAATATTCAGTTGCAAAAGGTGCACCCATACGACCAAAACCAGTAATCACCTCGTCAAAAATTAACAATATTCCATGTTGATCGCATATTTGACGAAGTTTTTCTAGATACCCTTTAGGGGGCAATAATACACCAGCTGAGCCTGCTAAGGGTTCGACAATCACTGCTGCAATGGTGGACGGATCATGTAATTCACAGAGTCGAATTAAATCATCAGCCAATTCCACGCCATGCTCAGGTTGGCCTTTACTAAAGAGGTTTGCTTCGATGCCATGTGTATGGCGCATGTGATCGACACCGTTGAGTAAATTACCAAACATTTTACGGTTGGCAGACATTCCGCCCACAGACAGGCCACCAAAGTTGACTCCGTGATAACCTTTCTCTCGACCGATTAGTTTTGTCCTATTACCTTCACCTCGAGCGTTGTGGTAAGCAATGGCCATCTTTAAGGCGGTTTCACAGGATTCAGATCCAGAGTTGGTAAAAAACACCTTATTTAGATCACCAGGCACCATGTTGGCTAGCCGATCGGCAAGCTCAAATTGTAATGGGTGCCCCATTTGGAACGCCGGTGAATAATCCAGTGTTGCCACTTGTTTTTGTATTGCTTCAACTATGCGAGGCCGGTTATGCCCTGCATTGCAACACCATAGGCCAGCAATACCGTCTAGTAATTGTCTACCATCAGACAAAGTAAAATGCATACGATCTGCTCCCACGACTAAACGCGGGTTGGCCTTGTATTGCCTATTACAAGTAAATGGCATCCAGTTGGCCTGAAGTTGTTCAGGCGTTAAATTATGAGCATTAGTCATGATTTTCTCCCGTCTCTACTAGGGAACTTTCAAGGGAAACAACGTCAATACGTTGCGGATTTTTGGGATGCTCTGGCCATGTCAGTACTGGCAGTCCATTGTCTACTGGGCGCATTTCAATACACTCAGGTACTGGACATACGTGTTTGCACAAATTACAGCCAACACATTCATCATCAACCACAACAAAGTCCCGACCACCACTGGCATTTTCTTGCATAGTAATGGCTTGGTGTGAGGTGTCTTCACAGGCAATATGACAGCGTCCACATTCAATACATGAGTCTTTGTTAATAAAGGCTTTAGTATCAAAATTCATGTTTAGCTCATTCCAATTAACAACATTGGGTATGGCTTTACCTTGAAATGCGGATAGAGAGGCATAGCCTTTTTCGTCTAAAAAGTTTTCTAGCCCAGCAATCATGTCATCAACAATACGGAAACCGTATAACATTGCAGCGGTACAGACTTGAACACCACTGGCTCCCAGAGCAATAAATTCAGCCGCGTCTCGCCAGGTTTCAATACCACCTATTGCGGATATTTGTAAATTGCGTGTCTCAGGATTTCTAGCGATTTCACCCACCATATGTAAGGCAATAGGTTTGACTGCTGCACCACAGTAGCCACCATGGGTGCCTTTGCCATCTACAGTGGGAGTGGGCGCCATTAAGTCTAAGTCCACTGTTGCGATAGAGTTGACTGTATTGATAAGCGACACAGCATCAGCACCGCCTCTTAGTGCTGCTTCAGCGGCCACTAAAATATCGGTGATATTAGGCGTCAGCTTGGTAAAGACTGGAATATCCACCACTTCTTTAACCCAGCGAGTGGTTTGTTCGACTAATTCTGGCACTTGTCCTATGGCAGAGCCCATGCCTCGTTCACACATGCCGTGTGGGCAACCTAAATTGAGTTCTATGCCATGTACGCCAGATTTGGCGATTTTAATAGCCAGTTCTTTCCAGGTTTTTTCATCTAAAGGCGCCATCATAGAGCCGATAATGACTCTGTCTGGCCACTCTTTACGGATTTGTTCTATCTCCCGTAAATTGGTTTCTAATGGTCGGTCGGTAATTAATTCAATATTGTTGATACCAATGACGTTACGTGAGCGGTCATGATGAACACCATAACGGCTAGACATATTGATGACCGGAGGATCAATCCCTAAGGTTTTCCAAACCACGCCACCCCAACCGGCTTCAAAAGCACGTACTACATTAGTGTATTTATCTGTGGGGGGAGCTGATGCAAGCCAGAAAGGATTAATACTGTCGATCCCAGCGATATTGCAGGCTAATTTACTCATGTTAGACCTCCTTAAAGTCAATGCCGAACAAAGTGTGACCCATTGCATGAGCGGCACGTTTACCATCTTCTACAGATTGCACTGTTAAATCTTCACCTGTATCGATGCAGTCACCACCGGCATAAACACCTGGAATACTGGTTTGATACTTGTCGTTAATTTTAATTTTACCGTGTTCAATCAACATACCTGATAGCACAGATGCGTCGAGTTTTTGACCCACCGCTTTGAGTACCATGTCCGTTGATATTTGTTCGCGTACACCGGTACCAACTAATCGTCCTGCCTCTATGGCAGTTTGTTCAAAAGTGATAGTACTAATATGTGCTTCGCCAGATAATTTGACAGGGGATAACCACAAACGAACATCCACGCCATTTTTACGGGCTAATTCTATTTCCCAGTCAGTTGCTGTCATATTTTCTTCACTACGACGGTAGGCTAAGGTGACTTTTTTGGCCCCGAGGCGCTTGGCCTGAATAGCGGCATCTATGGCCGTGTTGCCGCCGCCTATTACCACCACATTTTGTCCGACTGGCATAGTTGATTTATCAGTTGTTTGTCGTAATTGTTCGATAAAGTCTAAAGCGTCATATACACCACTTAGGTTTTCTCCTTCTAATCCGAGTTTATTACATAAACCTAACCCAATACTCAGGAAAACAGCGTCATACTCAGAGCGCAGCGTGTCTAAGCTGAGATTTTTACCCAGATATTGCTCATAGATAATTTCAATCCCACCTATACCTAGCAGAAAATCAACTTCTTTTTGGGCAAAGTCATCGACCATTTTATAAGCGGCAAGGCCATATTCGTTTAAGCCGCCAGGTTTAGTTTTGGCTTCAAATACTGTGACCTTATGACCAAGCAATGCGGCGCGATGGGCACAAGATAGCCCAGCAGGTCCCGCTCCGACTACGGCGATATTTTTGCCTGTTTCAGCCGCTCTCACAAAAGGGTGCTCATCTGTTGATTCGAGTAGATGGTCGACCGCATAGCGCTGTAACAATCCAATTTCTACCGGTTTGCCTTGATCATGATGACGCACACAAGCTCTTTCACATAAGACTTCAGTGGGGCAGGCCCTAGCGCAAGTGCCACCCATGATATTTTCAGATAAAATTGTTTTTGCCGCCCCCTTGACGTTTTGTGTGCGTATTTGGTGGATAAAGGTAGGAATATCAATTCCAGTAGGGCATGCCTTTATACAAGGTGCGTCGTAACAATAAGTACAGCGCGACGCTTCAAGCAAAGCCTGTGATTTATTATAGGGTTTGTGTAGGTCGGCAAAACCTGCATTAATATCATCAATAGTAACTGTTCCTGTTGTACTCATGCTGTACCTCATTAATTGAAACCGTTTTGTTAACTGCGGAAACGCAGCGAACCTTTTAACAAAACGGCTTCATAACTTATGCCAATTTATCGCTATATAACGATAATTAAAAATTACGTTTAACTGTTATTCCATAGACTCTAGGTTTTGCATAGGAAATTTGCGTTGTGCCGTAAAATCCTGTTACGTCAAAGCCTATGATTTCATGTTCAGAGTTAAACATATTGTCTACGTAAGCAGCTGCAGACCATAACTGTGAAGAATCACTCCAGGTCAGCCTAGCATTTGCAGCTACGTACGAATCTATTTCATGAGCTGTGAAATTCCGCGCATTATGAAAAGTTTCACTTTGATAATTGGCGCTAAGCTGAACAGCAATATTATTTTCGTTCCAATCCCAATTATATCGGACCATTGCAGAAGCTTGATATTCAGGGGTGAATGCTGGTGTTGTATCTGCAAATATCCCTGAAGCGACTTCAAGATTTTCTACTTTGGCATCAGTGTAAGAAGTGTTTAATATCACATCTAGTCCATCACTTGGCGTTAAGAATAGTTCCAACTCTAACCCCGTAAAAGTGGCGTCTTGATTCTCTACTAAGCCTGAATTATTCACCCATGAAAATGATTGATAATCACTGTAGTCATAGTAGAAAATATTGGCGTTAAATAACGCAAATTCATCCAATAAGTTTAATTTCATACCGGCTTCATAAGAGGTCAATTCTTCTGGCTTATAGCTACTAAATCCACCAAATAAAGGTGCGTTAAAACTACCCGCCTTTACGCCTCTATTGATACCTACATAATATAAGTCGCTGTCGGTGGAGTACTCAAGTTGCACTTTAGCCGACCACAGGTTTTGATCATTATCAGTATCAAGGTGTTCCAAAGATGCACTATTGAGATCAATTTCAATTACTCTGTCATTTGTATTGGTGTTTTGGTACACATCACCCACAAAATGTTTGTCTTCTTTGGTATAGCGTAAGCCAGTGACTAATACCAACTGGTCTTGTAACTCGTAGTCCACTTGAGCAAATATTGAGTAAGATTGGGTTTCAAGTTCAACTAGGGTATTGTTTTCTTCACCACCCAAGAAATATGCAGTGGGCGAGGCGGCAAGCCCTTGGCTGTAATCTGTTTCAACATTGAGGTAATAAAATCCAGTGACCCATTTAAAGCTGTCGGCTTCCCCAGACAATCTAACTTCTTGACTAAATTGGTCAATGGTACTGTTAGATTGAAAGATTAATTCAGGAGAGGCAGTTTGATCTGAATCCAAACCCACAGTGCGGTCGAATTTTTTGTAATCGGTTAAAGAAAATAGATCGAAAGTATCAAAGCTATAATCGAGTTCAGCTGAAAACCCTTGAGATTGGATCTTATTTTGATCATCAAAGGCGAAATCTTTATTGACCTTAGGTCCAGAACCATCGGGGTCGATGTTGCCGTTAAAGTCGCCACCTTGCACGGGTCGAATCGGATCACCGTTAAAGTTTCCATCGATACATACGCCAAGTTGAATGGCATCACAGCCTAAAGGATCATCCGCAGCAAAGATAACGTCAATCACGTTGCCATTGGCATCTTTGATTTCGGTGGTATTGACGAACTGATAAGGCCCTTCACTTTTTGTGGTGTCGGCCCAATTCGCGCTCAATAACAGTGAGCCGTCTGTACCTAAATCAAAATCCAGTTGGGCACGTAGCGCTTGTGTATCATCGTTATAGCCATCTTGTCCGCCACCAACTGAGCCAGGGCGAGTATCTGGTGACGCACCGTCTTCATAGATATTTTCTAAGATTTCACCTTGGATATTAGAGTAAGCTGATAAACGTCCAGTAATACCATCGGATAAGGCGCCTGAAACCGCGCCTTCAAAACGAAATTGGTCAAAAGTTGCGATGGACAATTCAGCGTAACCTTCAAATTCTTCAGTTGGCTTGGCAGTAATAGTGTTGACTAAACCACCGGTCGCATTTCGTCCAAATAGGGTGCCTTGTGGGCCTTTTAATATTTCGATTCGTTGAATATCAAATAGGCCAAAAGTCTGAGCCTGGGTACTGGCTAAGTATCCGCCATCTACATAAACTGCTACTGGTGCTTCGGCTAAATCGGCATAGTCATTTTGTACAACGCCACGTATATTGAAGATTGCTCTTTGGCCACCTATATCGCCTGCTAAAGAAACACCTGGAGTAAACGCAATTAACTCGGTACTGCTCTCTAAACCCAGTGCTTTTAATTGCTCTCCACTGAACGCTGTGATGGCAATACCCACATCACTAATGTTTTCGTTACGTTTTTGAGCGCTGACTTCAATGGTTTCCCATACTTTTTCGGCGGCACTTGCTACTTGTGGCACTGATAATGTTAGTGCTAAAGAAATAACCGTAAGAATGGGGTTATATTTGTACAGATTAGGTGTGTTCACTATATGTTCCCTTCTATTGTTATTAATTTTTATGTCTTTAAGAGGCTACCCGTGAATCGTTTTACTTAGCCTGCATTTATCAAAAAAACTTATGCGACTAGGTAATCAGATAAGTAGGTAATGCCATGCTAGACATTTAGTGGTTTGCCAAACTTCAGCGCCTCTATTTTTGAATAGGACGAGTTCAGCTAAGTTTAGTATTTCAGTTTTTACAGGATATTAAATTTAATATAATTAATGTTTAGATAAGTGATTACTAAACAAAGAAGAGCTTTAAAAATACCTAAAGGAAAGAGGGGAAGAAGTTCCCTATAACGCAGTGCAAAGTGTCGCAGCAATTCTGAAAGATTGGCGTGTGGTTTTTGAGATAGTGAAAGGGGACATCACAACCTCAACTCAAGCACTTTATTCTCAGGTTCAGATGAAATTGAATGGTTCTGGTAGGTAAATGTTTGTCTTGATTGTGGCTAGGTTTTGATTGGGTGAACTTTAATTTCTTCTAAAAATGTCTCTACTACTTGATTAGGTTTAGAGCCCTTACGCAATACAGTTTGGTATTCAGTATTAAAATGGAATTTTTCTAGATATAAGGCACGCATCTCTCCTGATACCACCCAGCGCTTGGCATAATGGGTAGGTAAATAGCCGATAAAACACCCCGTTAATATCAGAAATGCCACACCCTCGCGATCAGTGGCGGTGGCTGTGGTGTGTAAGTTTTGATAGTGACTTCGAGTTTGTGCCGTTTGCGCATAGCTTGGTGAAACAGCTTCACAATCGTAAATTTGCTGAGGGGTAAGGTTTTCATCGGGGATATTGAACAGTGGGTGCTGATAATTGCAATACAGTAAATATTTTTCTTCATAGAGTCGCGAGTACTCTAAGCCTTGTAAAGGCCTTAAATTAGGGACTACACCCACATGTAACGCCCCATCTAACACATATCGCTCAATTTCATTAGGCGGGATCATTCTTATGTTGATGACAATTTCCGGCCCTTTAGTTTTTAACGCTTTGAGTGCCTTAGAAATCGACATATGCTCTAAGGTGACTAAGTTATCCGTTATGCCAATGTTAAGTTCGCCGGTTAATTCTGCATGAATACTATTTACTTGAGTTCGAAAATTTTCTAAAGAAGCCATAAGCTGCAAGCTCGCTTGATACACTTGTGTGCCTTCATCCGTTAGTGAAAAGCCGGCTCGTCCTCTTTGGCATAGATGTAAACCAAGTCTAGCTTCAAGGTCAGACATACTGATACTGATGGCCGATCTACTGATATTGAGTTCGACTTCGGCCGCTGAAAACCCTCCACATTCCACTACTGATCTGAAAATTTTTAACAGGCGGATATCAAAATTACTCAGTTGGGAAACAAGTTTCTTTTTATTTGGCATATTGAATTTTAGTTGGCTATTTGTTAAGTAATTACTTAACTAAGATTTATAAAAATTGAATTTAACAAACATTCTTCTAAATGCAAAATTTGTTGTCTGTCGTTATCCATTAATATATTGATATTGTTGAATTTATGACCACAAATACCTTTGATTGTATTAATATCTTTATTAAAGTGACTTAGCACACTCGTTTCTTGTGAATTTAACGGCTGTGGTAGTTAACATTTGGATAATCACTCAGTGTGACCTGTACTGAGGAATGTTAATATCAATCAACATTTTGTTCGCCAGAACCTATTTAAATAAAATATGAGCCACTATGTCAGATATACAATCTAGTCTCGCTTCTCTTTTGCAAAACATTCTTCCTGATTTTTTCCCAGATAGTCAATCTACAGCTGGTTACATAGTTACCGAAGGTAAAACAGTTAATCTGAGTTTACCTTTTGTGTGCAACGGTTTATTGGGGGCAAAAGGGGAGTTCAGTCATCACCTTGAAGGTTTTGCCGCGACCCATAAAGTCACGATTAAACTGAGTTACCACATATCCTCTATCAAAGGTCAAAACCCAAAAGTAGTAAAAAATGTGATTGCGGTGGCTTCAGGAAAAGGCGGTGTGGGTAAATCAACTACAGCGATTAATTTAGCTGCAGCACTAAGGCTAGAAGGGGCGAGGGTAGGTATTTTGGATGCGGACATATACGGCCCCTCTTTACCTACCTTGCTTGGCACTAAAGGTGAGCAACCTGGATCACCTGATAATAAACGTATGTATCCTATTGTTATTAACGACATACAGACCATGTCGATTGGGTATTTAGTGGATGATAATTCGGCCACCATCTGGCGTGGACCGATGGCAAGCAAAGCGTTTCAGCAACTCTATAACGAAACCTTGTGGGATGAATTGGATTATCTTATTGTAGATATGCCACCTGGTACTGGTGATATTCAGTTAACACTGGCGCAAAATATGCCCGTAGCAGCGGCAGTCATTGTCACCACGCCCCAGGACTTAGCCTTAGCAGATGCCATAAAAGGCATTGCGATGTTTAACAAAGTGGATATCAACGTCTTAGGCATAGTTGAAAATATGAGTTATCACCTTTGTTCTCAATGTGGCCATAAAGAACATACTTTTGGTGCGGAGGGCGGGCAACGTATTGCACAAAAATATCAAACTGAATTGTTAGCTCAATTGCCTCTAAACATACAAATAAGAGAGTTAGCAGATAGCGGTAGTCAGTTTATGTTCAGTGAGCAGGCCGATTCTACTATTCAACAAATCTATCGTCACTTGGCGCGAAAATTATCCTTTAAAGTTTCACAACAACCCATGGAAGATCAGCAAATTATGGTGGCCAACGTCGACTGATAACGGTCAGCCTTTGTATTGTTTGAAGTTATTGCAGTGTAGATGCACAATCTATTGCGGTTGTTTTTATCGGATAATTTGCTTGTAGCAGATACAATCAAGCCACACTAAGTGGCTTGATGTGGATTACGTTTTGCTGAGGCGATTATTGATAACACACCACTTCTATTTCCAATCCGTCGTCTAAATTAAAATAGAAACGTTTTCCTGGTTCATAATCGCCGTGATTGTGGGTTACAAAACCTGCTGCTTTGACTTTCTCTTCTGTCGCATCTAAATCATCTACCACTATGCCAATATGATTCAGTTGTTTGATGGTTTTGTGTGATGTATCGGCGAGATGTTTATCAGTGTGGCTATAGAGCGCTAGGTAAGTCTCTTCTTCGCCTAAATGGATCGTCCGACCATTGTCTTTTGCAGGCCCAGACCAGCGGACCTTCCAATTAAATATTTTCCCAATAATATTGGCGGTAACATCTGTGTCGCTGACCGTGAGGTTGATATGTTCAAGTTTGCTTGGCATAAGATTTTCCTTTGTGTGATGTAGCAATAGTTAACTTGAACATTACTTTAATACCTCAGGTTAACTTGAGGTAAAGCCGTTATTAGCACTTTTTACATAAAATTGAATTGCCGTAATTGTTAATTGTTTGGCAGGAAAGTTATAGCGAGGAGTTAAAATCTTCACATTATAAAAGAAGAACTAGTCGCACTTGTCTTGGCTTTTCTCTGTGGTTCAAAACATCTTTTTCTTTGACTTTCTGCGTTATAACATTTCTACAACAGAGACACACAGAGCGCTTCATTACACAGAGGAATGTCTAGCTAAATGACATAACCTTTGCACCTCACACATCAGATTGGAATGACTAGATTAACGAACCATTACTGGTTATAAATAAGTGTTCAGGATATTGGGTAGTAGTGGTCAGAAATTGAAGTAGAAACTCTTTATTCCACCAGTAAAGGAAGCTTGTTTTCAACATCAATCCATTTTTCAGCATCGTCTGGCGCAGACTTTAGTTCTGTTATATTGGGCCATTTCTCTGCTAAATCGGCATTTATTTTAAGGTAATGTTTTTGTTCTTCGGGTAAGTGAGTATCTTGAAAAATCGCTTCAACAGGGCACTCCGGTAAACAAAGACCACAATCAATACAGATATCTGGATGAATAACTAAAAAATTTTCACCTTCATAAAATGCATCCACTGGGCATACAGGTACACAGTCGGTAAATTTGCATTTGATGCAGCTATCAGTAACAACAAAGGTCATAGTGGTGGATATCTTGATTTAAGTTTTTCATTAGGGCGATCATAAAGTAGCTCAGGTAAAAAACAAGAACTGGATCGGTAATTCAATGTTGAATTTACCTAGGTTATGTATTCTATCTGTCATAAAATGCGCAGCCTAAGAAAATGATGGCTTCGCCGAATTTAGGTGAATTGTTTATGTTTGATCACTGGAAACCTTATGTTGCGTTTAAACGAAGTAAAATTACCGCTAAATCATGATGCAGACGCTTTATCCGCTGCGATTTTGCAGAAGTTGGGTGTTAGCTCAGATGACATCTTGTCTTTTGACGTGTTTAAACGTGCTTATGATGCCCGTAATAAAACGGATATTTTACTGATTTATACACTAGATGTGGAAGTGGTTAATCAAGCTGAACTACTGGCACAATTTGCCAATGATCCTCATGTTCGTGAAACACCTGATATGACTTATCAATTTGTCGCTAAGGCACCGCACAACTTGAGTGCTCGTCCTGTAGTTATTGGACTGGGACCATGCGGTTTATTTGCTGCCTTAATATTGGCGCAAATGGGGTTTAAGCCCATAGTGTTAGAGCGCGGTAAAGCAGTGCGAGAGCGCACCAAAGATGTGTTTGGCTTCTGGCGAAAAAAGCCTCTTGATACTGAGTCAAACGTGCAGTTTGGTGAAGGTGGAGCAGGGACCTTTTCTGATGGTAAGTTAT
This sequence comes from uncultured Paraglaciecola sp., assembly GCF_963977085.1. Classification (GTDB taxonomy): domain Bacteria; phylum Pseudomonadota; class Gammaproteobacteria; order Enterobacterales; family Alteromonadaceae; genus Paraglaciecola. The sequence goes on from NZ_CAXBNC010000005.1 coordinate 128,816, forward strand.
ACAGCCAAATCAAAGACCGTAAACATTATGGCCGCAAGGTGTTAAATGAATTTGTAGCCGCTGGCGCACCTGATGAAATTTTATATGTAAGTAAGCCACATATTGGCACCTTTAAGTTAGTCAATATGGTGGAAAAAATGCGTGCGCAAATTATTGAATTGGGCGGTGAAATAAGATTTAGTACTAGGGTCGATAAGCTCGACATTCAAGAAGGGCAACTTAAAGGCCTACACTTGTCTAACGACGAATATTTACCATGCGAACATGCTATTTTGGCTGTGGGGCATAGCGCTCGCGATACCTTTGAAATGTTATATGAACAAGGGGTTTATATTGAAGCCAAGCCGTTTTCAGTGGGCTTTAGAATAGAGCACGAACAATCCATGATAGACGAATGTCGCTTTGGTGAAAATGCCGGTAACCCCATTTTAGGTGCGGCTGATTACAAGTTAGTGCATCATTGTAAAAATGGTCGTTCGGTGTACAGCTTTTGTATGTGCCCTGGCGGCACAGTTGTGGCTGCAGCGTCGGAACAGGGAAGAGTGGTGACTAATGGCATGAGTCAATATTCCCGTCATGAACGTAACGCCAATAGCGCCATAGTAGTAGGTATTACCCCAGAAAAAGATTATCCAGATCATCCATTGGCAGGCATTGCTCTGCAGCGACAACTCGAAGAACTGGCTTATAAAGTGGGTGGTGAAAACTATCATGCGCCGGCGCAGCTCATTGGAGACTTTTTAAAAGGTCAATCCAGTGAACAGCTAGGCGATGTTCAACCATCTTATACGCCCGGTATCCAGTTAACAGACTTAGCGAAAGTTGTGCCACCCTATGTGATTGAAGCTATTCGTGAGGCAATTCCTGCTTTTAATAAAAAAATTAGGGGGTTTGCTAAAGCGGATGGACTTTTGACAGGTGTGGAAACGCGTACTTCGTCACCTATTTGTATCAAACGAGGCAAAGACTTAAACAGTATTAATACCCGTGGCTTATATCCAGCGGGTGAAGGAGCCGGATATGCCGGTGGCATTTGGTCTGCTGGTATAGATGGGATCAAAGTCGCCGAGGCGTTAGCCTTGGATATGTTAGCCCAAATGCAAATTAATTGATGTCTGACAGTGAAACATCCTAGAAATTTACATCAAGATAGCTATCCGTTAGCCGAGCTAATACAAAGTTATCCTGCATTGCAGCCCTATATCATCACTAAGCCTGATGGCGATAAAACCATAAACTTTGCCAATGCCAACGGGGTGAAAGCACTTAACGCAGCCTTGTTAGCCCATTATTATCAGGTTGAATTTTGGGATATTCCAAATGGTTATTTATGTCCACCGATTCCAGGTCGAGCAGATTATGTCCATCACTTGGCTGATTTATTGGCGAATGATAACGACGGAGTAGTTCCCATGGGAACTTCAATTAAAGGTCTAGACATTGGGACGGGGGCAAATGTGATTTACCCCATAATTGCCCACAGATCTTACGGTTGGAAAATGCTGGGTACCGATATTGATGCCGTTTCCATTCAGTCGGCTAATACTATTATTGCTGCGAACTCTGTTTTAAAGGGCAAGATTGCGCTTAGGCAGCAAGCCGATCCAAAAAAGATTTTTGCTGGTGTGGTAAAGGCTGATGAACACTTTGCATTTAGTATGTGTAATCCGCCCTTTCATCAATCAGCTGCAGAGGCCAAAGCGGGTTCACAACGTAAAATTAAGAACCTTGCCAAAAATAAGTCAAAACGAGGTTCACAGCAGCCTTCATCTAGCTCAAATTCCTCTCTCAATTTTGCGGGCCAATCAAACGAGCTTTGGTGTGAAGGTGGTGAGTTGGCTTTTATCAAGCAGATGATCCTCGAGAGCAAAGACTATGCAGAGCAAATTAGATGGTTTAGCAGCTTAGTGTCGAAAAAAGACAACCTAACTCAAATTAATAAAAGTTTGCAAAAACAAGGTGTGGCTGAGGCTAAAACAGTCGAGATGTCACAAGGACAAAAAGTCAGTCGTTTTGTGGCGTGGCGCTTTTAAATGAATCTTAATAGGGAATAGGGGCCTTTATGGGCGATTTAACTGAAAAACAAAAAATGCTGAAAGGTCTAGAATACTTCCCCAGTGACAAATCGTTACAGCTAGATAGAGCCAATGCAAAAAGGCTCTGTCAGCAGTTTAATCAGTTTGATATTGATGATAGAAAAGGCAGTCGAAAAATTATTAAAACATTATTTGGCCACTGCGCAGGTGCGTGGATAGAGCCTAATCTTTATTGTGATTACGGCTATAACATTTCAACCGGTAAAAATTTCTATGCCAATCATGGGTTAGTGATTTTAGACGCTGCACCAGTTACTTTTGGTGACGATGTGATGCTTGCTCCAGGCGTATTGATTTCAACTGCTACGCATCCTTTAGATGTGACTAAACGCAATAAAGGCATCGAAACAGCCAAACCCATCACAATCGGAAATAGCGTCTGGATTGGTATGGGCGCTAAGATATTAGAAGGTGTGACTATTGGTGACCAAGCCGTTATCGCAGCGGGCGCTGTAGTGAATAAAAACGTGGCACCCAAGACCCTAGTAGGCGGTGTGCCAGCGCGAGTAATCAAAACTATTTCAACCTAGCTAACCTTAGAAACAATTTTAGCTAGATTGCCAATCATTAGTTGTCAAGATACCTTTGTAGATCGGCTATTTCTTGAGTCCAACCTTTTATATTGGCTTGTTTGTGATTAGGCTGTAAAAATCCAGATTCGGTTAATAACAAATGAGTGCCACCTTTTTCAGTAGCCGTAAGTGACCACTCAACTAAGGTAGAGGTTGCCTCATCAAATACAGCGTCTTGCTGAAACATCCATCGCCAGGCAAAGTAATGAGGTGGGGTTATTGTTTCAATACGCATTGCAAACCTACCTTCACATTCCTGTTCCCACTCAAAGTATCCCAGCTGTCCTTGTTTTAATTCAAAACTAGCGGCAGAGCCAAACCACTGTTGAATTGCTTTGGGACAGGTAATGGCATTCCACACTTTCTCAATAGGAGCGTTAAAAGTGACTTCTCTGACAATTGAATCAATATCACTTTGTGTTTTCATCTTGATCTCCAATATATTTGGCTAAATTGTTGAGTCTGTCGTCCCACTTTTGGGCAAAGGGCGCTAACCAGTTAAACAAACTTTGCATAGCCTTAGGGTTTAGTTTATGGATACGCTCTTTACCAATAAAGTCTGCCTGAACAATTTTGGCTTTAATCAAAATATTGAGATGTTTGGTGATGGCTTGCCTAGTCACCGCTGAGTCCATCGTCAATTGTTTGATTGATAGTTTGCCGCGACTATGCAGAGCTTCAATTATGTTGCGGCGTTGCGGGTCTGCCAAGGCAGTAAAAATATCCATCGCGGATCCATTGTTGTTAGTCAGATTATAATGAGCAACCAAATGGTTGCATGTCAAGTTGTTGAATAAAAAATCTGTTTCGCTTTTTTGGTGACACAGTTCTAAAGTATTTATTTTAGGTAGATATAAATCTGCAAGGCCATTCTGTTATATTGCTTAACTGCTCAATCTTGTTGTATCGCTTGAAAACTAGCCAACTGAGCCAATAAAAGTAATTAAAACTTGTTGTTGATTTTAATAGCTGGTAAAAAGTCAATCAAATTGCAGAAAATAATAAAATTCACGGTGTACCGAAATCGTTACATCTCAGGGTGTTGTAGAAAACTAGATTCTATAGGTCATTTAATTTGTTGACCCAATGCCAAATTTCAGTTCATTTAAAAAGAGTTAAATCATGTTACGTGACAGCAACAACAATATTAATATTTCTTCAGAGAAAATATTAGTAACACCCCAAGCGTTAAAGTCTGAATTGCCAGTGAGCGATTCAGTTTTGCAAGTCGTGCAAACGTCTAGGCAAGTTATTAGTGATATTTTACATCGTAAAGATCACAGGTTTTTACTGATATGTGGTCCTTGCTCCATACATGACATTGATGCTGCTAAAGAATATGCCCTTAAATTAAAAGAATTACACGAGAGCTGTAAGGACACTCTGTATATTGTGATGCGCGTATATTTTGAAAAGCCTCGCACCACAGTCGGTTGGAAAGGTTTGATCAATGATCCCCACATTAACGATACTTTTGATATTGAGACCGGTTTACGTAAAGCCAGAGAATTATTGATTTGGTTGGCAGAATTAGAATTGCCGGTAGCCACTGAAGCCCTCGATCCAATCAGCCCTCAATACTTGGCTGAATTGTTTAGCTGGTCTGCAATAGGGGCACGTACCTCTGAATCGCAAACCCATCGCGAAATGGCCAGTGGATTGTCAATGCCCGTTGGATTTAAAAATGGTACCGATGGTAGTTTGGGCATAGCCATTAATGCGCTGCAATCGGCTGCGTCTGGTCATAGTTTTATGGGTATTAACGGCGAAGGGCAAGTGAGTGTCGTAACTACTCAGGGAAATCCAGATGGGCATATTATTTTAAGAGGCGGAAAACAACCAAATTATGACTCGGTTTGTGTGGCAGATTGCGAAGTTGAATTAGAAAAAGCGAAATTGAGTGCAGGTTTAGTGATTGATTGTAGCCACGCAAACTCTAGTAAAGATTTCAACAGACAACCTTTGGTGGCGAAAAATGTCGTTAACCAAATTCTTGAAGGCAATCAATCTGTTATTGGGATCATGTTAGAAAGTCATTTGAATCATGGTAATCAAAGTAGTTCAGGTAAAACACCTGCTGATTTAGAATATGGCGTGTCAATTACAGATGGATGTATAAATTGGCAAACTACAGAAGATTTAATCAATCATATGCGAGATAAGTTGATAACTGTGTTACCTATGCGGTTAAATAAGTTTATTGACGCTGAAAACTAGGAAAAGTAATGCCCGTATCCCCAGATGATCTTAACCAACTGCGACAGCAAATAGATGAAATTGATAACCAGTTAGTTGAGTTATTGGCTAAACGGGCAAAGATTACTGCTCAAGTGGGCAAGTACAAGAGTCAGGTTGGCTTACCTATTTATGTACCTGAACGTGAAGCTGAACTCATAGCCAAGAGACGAGCAGAAGCAGAGCTGTTAAATGTATCTCCCGTTTTAGTTGAAGACTTATTACGCCGGATCATGCGAGAGTCTTACCATACGCAAAATGTTAACTATTTGTGTACCAATCCCAAGATTCAAAAAATTGTGGTGATTGGTGGGGCGGGGGCCTTAGGTCGGGTTTTTGTTGATATGTTTAAACGCAGCGGCTATCCGGTTCAGTTACTTGAAAAAAATGACTGGGAAAGGGCTGATTCTATCCTTAGTGATGCTGGCCTAGTCTTAGTGGCAGTGCCCATTAAGTTAACTGAAAGTGTTATATCGCAGCTTACAAATTTACCAGAAGACTGCATATTAGTTGATATAACCAGTACTAAACAAAAACCTTTGGCGGCCATGATGGCGGCGCACAAAGGGCCGGTATTGGGCCTACACCCTATGTTTGGACCTGATGTACCTAGCTTGGTTAAACAGGTAGTAGTGGTGTGCCATGGACGTCATGCTGAGGAGTATGAATGGCTATTACAGCAAATTCGTATTTGGGGCGGAATTTTACAGCAGACCACAGCTAAAGAGCATGATGATGCCATGGTGTTTATACAGGTTATGCGGCATTTTTGTAGTTTTGTATTTGGCTCACATTTGGCCGGTGAAAACCCAGATCTACAACAATTAGTTTCCTTAAGTTCGCCTATATACCGTTTAGAGTTGGCCATGGTTGGCCGCCTATTTGCGCAGGACCCTGTGTTATACGCCGATATCATTTTTGATAATAAGGACAGTTTGGCAATATTAACTGAATTTAGCGTGAAATTTAATCAGGCTTTGAGCTTGGTTGAAAGCAACAATAAAGGTGAGTTTATTAAGCTGTTTCTTAACATAGGTGCTTGGTTTGGTGATTATGCCAAGCAATGTTTAGTTGATAGTAGAAAACTTTTATTAAAGGCAGATGATGATCGTTCGTTAAGTGAGGATAGTTAAGCTTAAAGTGAATACATTTTTATTGTGTTGATAAATAATACTTTTAACAGGTGTTTCTAACGTCATTGTCGCTTAAAAGACTAAAAAAAACGGGTGCAGTTTTGGCTGCCCCGTTTTTTTGTATCTATCAGTTAAATAGGGTCTTGTTACTATTATTTGGCTAAAGCACTCACGGCTGCTACTTTTGTTGGGTTTATTTCTTCATTTGGATAGCAACCTAACACTTTAAAATATCGAGTGATAGCTTGTAATTCTTCTAGAGCTTGCTGCATAGGGCCATCTTGCACGTTACCCTCTACATCAAGATAAAACATTTCTTCCCAAGGGTTACCGGTAATAGGCCTAGATTCAAGCTTAGTCATATTAATTTTGTTGTCGCGCAGTACCATTAATGCTTCCACCAAAGCCCCAGGTTTCTGTACTGTAGACATGACTAAGGTTGTTTTGGCTGGCACTTGTAATGGCACGTTGACAGGCTTACGGGCCACTACAAAAAAGCGACTGTGATTTTCTTTTTGATTGGCCAAATTTGATTTTATCGCATGTAAACCATATAAACTGCCACCTGATTCACTGCCCATAGCGGCTACCTCATCAGTGTCTAATTCGGCCACTTTTAACATTGCCGCAGAAGTACTATCACAAGGCTTAACCTCAACATTACCTAACTCAGCTAGAAAATGGCTACACTGAGCAAAAACTTGAGGGTGGGCGTATAAGGTTTTTATTTTGCTTACATCGGTTTCTCGACTTACCAATAACGCATGTTTAATGGGATAAGTGAGTTCACCAATGATAGAAAGATGGGTATGTTGTAGTTGGTCGTATACCTCATTAATGCTACCTGATGAGGTGTTTTCAATTGGTAATACGGCGTAGTCTGCTTCGTTAGTCTCTACTTTTTGTATGATTTCTAAAAAGCTTTGGCAGCCTATTTCAAGTAGTTCACCTGGGCGCCTAGCGAAATATTTTTGTGTGGCCAAATAACTATAAGAACCTTTGTCACCTAAAAACGCTACGCGATTCAGCGGCAGACTGCTACCTGGGTTAGCTCTAGCCGCTAACAATGCTTGTTGATTTAATACTGAGTCTTCAATGATGACATGAAATAGTTGCGTCACATAATGGGCGTCTAATCCGTGTTTACTGCCTTCTTTTATCAACCTTATTAATAATTGCTCTTCACGTTTTTGATCGCGTACTGGAATATGGTTTTTTATCTTTGTTTCAGCTACTTGGTTAGTATATTGCTGTCTTTGAGCTAAAAAAGTCAGTAGGTGTGTGTCAAGTTCAGTGATTTTTACTCTAAGTTCTTCTAATTCTGTTGATGACATGGTCTTCACTTGTAATTTCAAAAGTAACTCCCAACTTGGGAGGTTTAATAAAGTTAATAAAAACCTAGGATAAGGGTAGGTTCAAAATATGCTGGTGTGTGCCTGAATTTATAAAGCGGCTACCTATATGTCAACGATTGCTTAAGCACAATTTTCTAGTTTCTAAAGAATAATGAATAACACCTTATTGTTATCATCATTGGCCAAGTAATGAGACTAACATTTTGCGTACTTCGTTTACCTCAAAAGGTTTGTCACACAAGGCGTTAACACCGGTTTGATGAATATTAGCCATATGTAAGCTTGAGCTTGATTCACTGGTGACCATAATAATAGGTATGTGTGACGTTTCAGGATTAAAGCGAATAAATTCTGAAAGTTCTCTGCCATCCATTTCAGGCATATTATAATCGGTGACCACCAGATCAAAGGTTTTGTCTTTTAGCAATGTCAAAGCTTCAGCGCCATTTTCAGCCTCTAGGATTTTTTGTAATCCTAGGCCAGTGAGAACTCGGCGAATATGGTTTCGTGCGAGTTTGCTATCGTCAACCAACAATACTCTGACGTCATGCACATCAAATAATTCTAGATCCAGTTCATCAGAATTGATTAAATCCAAAGACGCTTTTAACGCTTTAGACAAATTTTCAGGGGTAAAAGGTTTGGGCAATATTGCGGCTACACCGGATTGCTTAAATTCTTCAAGCTTTTCAACTCGATTTTCGCTGGAAATTAACATAAAAGGAGTGGCGGCAAGGGCTTGGTTATTTTTTAGTTGTTTAATGATATCTAAGCCGGTTCCATCTTCGAAATACATGGCACTGACAACTAAATCCGCACCTTGTTTAGTAATAGTTTCAATAGCTTGCTTGACACTGCCCACTGCTTCTACGTGATTAATATCCGCAGCAGCTAATTGTTTAATTATGATTTTCCTTTGTGTATCTGAAGGTTCAACTAAGATGATACTAATTTCTGACAAAGAGAGATGATGCATTGCTACTCCTAACTGTAGTGCTACAGGCTATTAACCACCTGCTAATTTCACATTATGGCCTAGTTGCTCTAGTGTTGCTTTGATTTTATCGCGGTTGTCTCCCTGAATTTCAATTACCCCATCTTTTAATGCGCCACCTGTTCCGCACATTTTTTTTAATTGGCTACATAAGTCTTTTAGTTCTTTGTCTGGTAGGGCTAAACCTGTGATTGTTGTCATGCCTTTACCCTTGCGACCTTTGGTTTCACGGCGGATACGAACTATTCCATCCGTTTTTATAAGTGGTTTATTGGGTTCTTTATTTTGAATGCGGCCAGTTTGTGTGCTGTATACCAGTCTATTGTCACTCATATTTATCTCTAACCATTTTGTTTCTGATCGGGAAGGGCGCTCATTCTAATAAAAAAATGTGATTCTTTGTAGGCAAAGCTGTAAAACTATTATTTAATAACATCAACTTAGAGTGGTTTGTTATAATGCTTTGCTTTTCGAATAGGGGAAATGAATGAGTTTAGACAGAGAATTTTCTGAAGACGGTACTGAGTTAACTATCTTTCTTGAAGAAAAATTCGATTTTGGGAAAGTTAAAGACTTTCGAATGGCCTACTCAGAGCATACCGAAGACGTAACTAGTATTGTGATTAATTTACAGAAAACTGAATATATGGATAGCTCAGCATTAGGAATGTTGTTAAACATGCAAAAGAGTCTAAGTGACTCAGTGAAGTCATTCAAAATCACCCATTGCCGCCCGCAAGTTTTAAAAATTCTGCAGATTGCCCGTTTCGATAAAAAATTCCTTATTGTTTAACTGTTTATAAATAGTCATGCGTATTCTGGTTGTAGACGACGACACCCTTAATCGATTCCTACTAGTACATATGCTTGAGCAGCAAGGGTATTTGGATACCTTTGAAGCTGAGGACGGAGGGGTGGCTATTGAATTGGCAAAGCGAATCAATCCAGACTTAGTGTTGCTTGATGTAGTGATGCCTGAATTGGATGGATTTGAAGTTGCTACACAACTAAAAAAAATGGCTGGTGATATTTATTTACCTATCATTTTTATCACCGCCCTTGATGATGAAAAAACACTGGCTAGATGTTTAGAAGTAGGCGGTGATGATTTTGTCGCTAAACCTTTTGACAAGGTTGTATTGGCGGCAAAAATACGTGCCCATGCACGTACTCGGTTACTCAGTAAAAAAGCGTTTGAGCAAAATAAACAATTGACCTTTTATCGTAATGCGATAGAGCGTGAACATAAAATTGTTGAACACATCTTTGCCAATGCGTTGTCTGTTAATAAATCTTTTACCCGATACCTTGATTATTGCCTCAATCCAGCCAGTGATTTTAATGGTGATTTGTTTATAGCGAGTGCGAGTCCAACCGGTGGAATGTATTTTTTAATTGGAGATTTTACTGGTCATGGTTTAGCCTCGGCGATTGGTGCACTGCCAGTGTCACAGGCATTTCAAACTATGTCGAGAAAAGGACTTTCATTAATGGAGATGGCTGAAACCATAAACCAGACGCTATTAATGTTGCTGCCAGATGATATGTTTTTTGCCGCAGCAATTGTGGAAATTAATAACACAGGGAAGCAGCTTGATATTTGGAACGGTGGAATGCCGAGCCTGTTATTGCAAGATCCAAGCGGAAAAATAGTCAAGCGTTTTGATTCACGTCATATGGCTCTGGGTATATTAGAAAACCATGAATTTGAAGCAGACGTAGAACGTTATGAAATGCAATTTGGTGACAGGTTGGTGGCCTTTAGTGACGGTATAGTTGAGCTTGAAAATGAACAATATGAAATGCTCGGAAGTGAGGGCCTTGAAAGCTGGTTAAAGGCTCAGCCCGACATCAATGTTGAGGGCATAATAAGTAACGCTAAAGAGTATTTAGGCGCAATGCAGCGCAAGGACGATGTAACCCTAATTATTTTCACTAGCCAGCCTTTAGAACAGGTTAAAAACAAGGGGGTGGCTTCCAAAGTTCCACTTAAAATTGTAATAGAATTGGATGCTAAGCATATCAAGTCTACTGATCCTGTTGTGGATTTAGTGAGTGTTGTCACTAACCAGTTGAGTTTATTTGGTATTCATTCTGAACTCTTTACCGTGTTGAGTGAGCTCTACAATAATGCCCTTGAACATGGTGTTTTAGAACTTGATTCAGAATTAAAACAATCAGACTCAGGATTTTTTGCCTACTTTAAGTTGCGTGAAGAAAAACTTTCAAACCTTGAAGTGGCTAGTATTGTTATCAGCGCCGAATATTTACCAGATGAAAACGCCTTGGCCATTCAAATTAAAGATTCTGGTAAAGGCTTTAAACAGCAACCTATGTCAAAACTTGAAAATTTAGAGAAAAGCTATGGTCGCGGGATTTCCTTAGTAAAAGAGTTGTGCGAATCTGTGGAATATACAAATAAAGGCAACACAGTAGATGTGGTGTTTAAAATTTAACTAGGGTGTATAGAATGTTAAAAACGATCAAAATTCGCGTTGCAACGCATAGTGATGTTGGCGCATTAGTGAAATTCAATCAATTAATGGCATGGGAAACCGAACAAAAAGAATTGGACCAAGACACGCTGTCTAAAGGGGTCTCAGCCTTAGTTTCTGATGAGAATAAAGGTTTTTATTTAGTGGCAGAACAAAATGACCAAGTTGTGGGCAGTTTAATGGTGACCACAGAGTGGAGTGATTGGCGTAATGGGGTATTTTGGTGGATCCAGAGTGTGTATATTACTCCCGACTATCGCCGTCAAGGGATCTACGGCCAGTTATATGCTCAAGTAAAAGCCTTAGCAGCGCAGCAACAAGACGTGTGCGGTTTTAGGTTATATGTAGAAAAAGAAAATAGTATTGCTCAGAAAACTTATGAATCTTTGGGTATGCAAGAAAGCCATTATTTGATGTATGAAGAATAAATTGATATTGAGAATAATTCTCAATTAGATTACCATCCAGTTCTATCGTTGTTTTGCCTTTTGAAAGTAGGAATGCCTCTTGAAAAAAATCATCACTTGTATGTTTATTATCGTCTCTTTATTACCTCCATTGGTTATGGCCGAACAGGTCAACTTGTATTCAGCGCGCAAAGAAGCTTTGATCAAACCCTTATTAGATAAGTTTACTCAACAAACGGGTATTTCAGTCAATTTAGTTACGGGTAATGCTGATAATTTAATTACGCGCTTAAAAAGTGAAGGTAAATATAGCCCCGCAGATCTATTGTTAACCACAGATGTTGGTCGCTTATACCGCGCCAAACAGCAAGGTTTAACTCAGGAAATAGCTGAAACTGAGGCAATCTCTAAGTTACCTAATAATTTTCGTGATGAGCAGGGACACTGGTTAGGTTTGTCGTTGCGAGCCAGACCTTTAATGGTGTCGGCTGAAAGAGTTAATGGGCAATCAATTACTAAATTAGAAGATTTAACCGCTCCAGAATGGAAAGGGCGTATCTGTATTCGCAGTTCTAGTAATATTTATAATCAGTCTATGGTGGCCTCGTTAATTGCGCAACAAGGTGAATCTGCAACTGAAGAGTGGGTTAATGGCCTTGTTAAGAATTTTGCTCGTCCTCCACAAGGCGGTGACAGAGATCAAATTAAAGCGGTGGCTTCAGGATTATGTGATGTGGCTATCGCTAATACTTATTATCTAGCAGGCATGTTGAGTTCTGAAGATGAAACTACAAAACAGCAAGGTAAAAAGGTAAAAGTTGTTTGGCCAAATCAAGGTGACCGAGGGGCCCACATCAATATATCTGGTGTGGCCTTAGCTAAAAATGCACCTAACAAAGTAGCTGCAGTGAAGTTAATAGAGTTTTTACTCAGTGATGAGTCTCAAATGTGGTACGCAAAAACGAACCATGAATACCCTGTTTTGGCCGCTATCCCTTGGAGTGATTTACTGCAGTCATTTGGCACTTTCAAAACCGAACAAGTGCCTTTAGGCAAACTTGGTGAATTGAACTCGGCTGCAGTGCAAATGATGGATCGTGCTGGGTGGAAGTAAATGTATTGGTTGTGATCAGTTTGAATTAATTTAAGTTTGTTTATGAAACAAATAAACTGGTTCTTTGGCCGGTTCAATCTTTGGTTAGTTACTATTGCACTAGGCTGTTTCATTCTTGCAGCACCGATAGGCCTGGTGTTTTTCAGTGTTTTTTTCCCGCAAACTGAAATATGGCAACATCTTTATTCAACTGTTTTAACTGATTATATTGTTAATTCGCTGGTCTTGGCTTTTGGTGTCGGTGTCATAGTTATAGTGATAGGCACCGTTTTAGCCTGGTGTATCGCAAGATACGAGTTTGCCGGTCGTAAACAACTGCAATGGTTGATACTTTTGCCCATGGCAATGCCAGCCTACATTATTGCCTATACGTACACAGGATTATTGGACTTTGCAGGTCCAATACAAACCTTGCTCAGAGAAACGTTTAACTGGCAATATGGGGATTATTATTTTCCTGAAGTTCGCTCCTTACCTGGTGCGATCATTATGTTGTCTTTGGTGCTTTATCCCTACGTTTATATGTTAGCTAGAACCGCGTTTAGTGAACAACCAGCCAGCCTTGAAGAAGTCTCACGAAGTTTAGGTGTGTCCTCCAGACAACACCTAATTAAAGTAGTCTTACCTTTAGCCCGCCCAGCTATTCTGATGGGGGCTGCGTTGGCCATGATGGAAGCGTTTGCTGATTATGGTACTGTGCAATACTTTGGCTTGAGTACTTTTACGACAGGGATATTTAGAACTTGGTTTGGATTGGGAAATGGCCTTGCAGCAGCACAGTTGGCGGCGATGTTAACCAGTTTTGTTGTGTTATTGTTGATCCTTGAATTTCTATCTAGGCGCAAAATTCGCTATTATTTTCAAGGTCAAAAAGCACAACAAGTCACGAGACAAAAATTAACGGGTAGAAAAACGTTTTGGGTGCCATTTATGTGTGTGATCCCTGTATTTTTAGGCTTTATTTTACCTGTTTTACAATTGTTTCTCTGGGCATTAAAAACCTACTCCAAACAAGTGACCAGTGAATTTTGGTTATTATTGTGGAATAGTTTTTATTTGGCCGCAATCGCTGCGGTTACCGCTGTGATGTTAGCGCTGCTGTTTGCATATGGAAAACGCCTTAATCCCATTAAACCCATTCGAATTTTAGTCGGCATTGTCAATCTAGGGTATGCCATTCCGGGTACTGTGATAGCGATAGGGGCGATGATTTCACTAAGTTGGATTGATATTAAAGTTAATCTGTTCACTGAAACTTGGTTTGATTTTAGCGTCGGTTTAGTCTTTTCAGGTTCATTATTTGCCTTAATTTTGGTTTACAGTAGTCGCTTTCTCGCCGTAGCTATGCATAACGTTGATACGGGATTGGCTCGAGTCAAACCCAGTATGGATGATGCTGCTCGGTCTTTAGGGTACAAACCTTTACAAATTCTCAGAAGCATTCATGTACCTTTAATGAAAACCAGTGTCTTAAGTGCCTTGTTATTAGTCTTTGTCGATGTGTTAAAAGAACTCCCTGCGACCTTAATATTAAGGCCGTTTAATTTTAATACCTTGGCGGTAAAAGCATTTGAATTGGCTTCAGATGAACGTTTAATGGACGCTGCTTTGCCTGCTCTCGCTATAGTGAGTGTAGGTATATTACCGGTTATTTTATTGACTATGTTAATGGATAGACCCAACCAACTCAGTTCACCAGTCAAATAAGGCGCTTATGTTAAGTCTCAATCATGTCTCTGTTGGTTACCAAAACGTAAAAGCCGTGCAACAGGTGACCTTTGAATTATCTGCTGGGCAAATAGGTTGTTTATTAGGTCCATCTGGATGTGGTAAAACCTCTGTTTTACGTGCTATCGCTGGTTTTGAAAAGTTAAAGGACGGGCAAATCAGCTTACGTGATCAATTGGTTGCTGCTAAGAATAAGCACCTTGAACCTGAAAAACGCCACATAGCTGTAGTGTTTCAAGATTATGCTTTGTTTCCACATTTAACGGTTGCACAAAATATTGCCTTTGGTTTACAACAACAAAACAGCGTACAAAAACATCAGCGAGTAACAGAGTTGCTGCAACTTGTAGGACTTCCGGGGTATGGCAGCAGGTATCCCCATGCTTTGTCAGGAGGTCAACAGCAGCGTGTTGCCTTGGCGAGAGCAATGGCATCTAAACCTGATTTATTATTATTAGATGAGCCTTTTTCTAGTTTGGACGCAGAATTAAGAGATGAGCTTGCTAAAGAGTTGCGAGCTATTTTGAAACACGAAAAAACCACTGCGCTTATGGTGACACATGATCAACATGAAGCCTTTGCAATGGCCGATGTGATAGGTGTGATGAATAAAGGCCGTTTATTACAGTGGTCAGATGCATACGCGCTTTATCATCGACCAGTAAACCGCTTTGTGGCTTCTTTTGTGGGGGACGGCGTATTCTTGTCTGCTACTATCGATAACAACAATAAACTAAACAGTGGTTTAGGTATTTTCCCTATTCATCCTGACAGTGGTTTTAAGCAAGGTGATAAAGTGATGTTTTTGGTTCGTCCAGACGACATCATACATGATGATAAAAGTGAAAATTTAGCCAAGATTGTTGATAGGTCTTTTCAGGGCTCACATATTTTGTATCAACTAGAATTACAACAGGTAAATCATGCGCGGGTATTGTGCTTAGCGCCTAGTCATCATGATCACCAAATGAACGAATTGATAGGCATACGTTTAGACTTAGAACATCTGATAGTGTTTTCAGATAACGGTGACATGATATGAAAATTGCCATTGTAGGAGCCGGAATAACAGGGTGTTTATTAGCAAACGCCCTTGATTCTGAAAACCTAGATGTGAGTATTTTCGAGAAGTCTCGTGGCTGTGGAGGCAGAGCGAGTACCAAACAAACCGATTTTGGGCAGTGTGATATAGGGGCGACTATTGTTCCCGCACTAAAAGTCGAATTTGCAAATTTTATGCAACAACTGTGTAATCAAAACCTTGCTAGTAAATGGCCACAAAATGTATATGTTGCAGATCAAATAAAGGGTAATAAACATGCCTTGGAACGTTTTATCAGTGACAGAGAGTATTACGTTTTTAATGAAAAAATGAACGCTGCATGTCGTCATTGGGCGCGAAACTCTCACTTACACACAAATAGCTTAATAAGCCAAATACGTTACTGTGTTGGTAAAGGATGGCAACTAAAACTAAATGATGCGTGGCAGACAGAGTGGTTTGATAAAGTGGTCGTCACCGCCCCTTGGCCCCAAAGTCAGGCAATAATTGAACAATCTGAGTTGTCTCTAAGGCTGCCAAATTTTTCACAATCATGGACCAGTTGTTGGTCGATAGCGGTAAAATTAGAGCGATTAGTTGCTACTGACGTTGATTTGATTTATCTGAAAAATCACCCTATCCAGACCCTAGTGCGGGATTCTGGCAAACCTCAACGGCCACTAGTTGTTACGTCACAAACAGACCAAAAAAGCGAAATTTGGATTGCCCAGCTTAGCAATAAGTTATCAGATAGCTTAGGAAGTCAGGAAAGAGACCAGGCTATCTCTATTGCCACAAAGGGGTTATGCGAATTCTTTGATTTACCTGATAAAGCCGTGTCGAATACCTACGGGCATTACTGGCGGTATGCCAGACCCAGCGCTGGGCAAAAACCTTTAGGTATATTGTCTAACCATGAACTTGGTGTTTATGTTGGGGGGGATTGGAGTTTTGGTGCTTCTATTGAGTCCGCCTACGAAGGGTCTTTAGCATTGAGTCAATTAATTAAAACAGGTGTGTAAAATACAATGATTTCAAGTATTCAAGAATGGTTTAAAAGTCATATACAAGCAGATACCAACAATAGCCAACATACTATCGAATTGGCCACTGCGGTTTTATTATATGAAGTTATGCGTGCTGACAATAAGTTTGAGCAACTAGAACATGATAACTATCGTAAACAACTTGAAAAGCACTTTTCTTTGACAGGTGAGGAACTCAACACGCTTTGTGAATTGAGCCAGTCACATGCAGACGACGCAACTGACTATCAGCAATTTACTAGTGTTATCAATGAATCATATGGACTCACGGAAAAGAGGGCGGTAATTGATTCTTTGTGGTCTTTGGCTTACGCTGATCACGAATTAAGTCCCCATGAAGAATACACCATCAGAAAAATAGCGGATTTATTGTACATACCTCACAGCCAATTTATTCAGAGTAAGCTTTCAAACAAAAAATAATTTCTGTCTTACTATTGCTGAATTTAGTCGCATTTTTGATGGTGTCTTAAATAATAGACGCGCTAACTGTATGATTTCATATACATAATTAATCTTGATAACATGAGTGTCTCAAATTTGCGACATTTTGTGGTGGGATTTGTTGTGTTTTCTTAAATTAAACCCGTAATTTACTTTAACTGTTTGAATTATATAAGAAATATATTGTTGGCACGAACTGTGTAATAAGTCCGTTAGTAATCACATTCCTCTCGACTGGTTCCTCGAGTGTTATTAATGGATTGTGAATGTGGTGAAGGATATAGGTGCGTTATTGTTTATTATTGGCTGCAATGGCGTTTGCAACTAATTAGTACTTATAGCCTTAATGCGAATAAAATTTCGCGTTATTGTTGGCATGGATGCCTTATTTTTAATTGGTTTGATAATTTTTCTGAGTGTTTATCAAATCGCATATTGCATTAGCAAAGGATGGTAATGATATGAAAAAGACCAATTATATTATTTCGTTTTTGAGTCTAGTCACTATAGTTCAGATGTTTATTACTGTATCAGCATGGGCGGATGGTGAACTGATAGAAAAGCTTGATTTGGATAAAGACGGGCAAATTACAATTAAAGAAGCGGTTGCAAACCCGGCTGTTCTCGCCTCATTTGGAAAAATTGATACCAATGGCGATGGAAAAATTAGTTCAATTGAGTTGGCGAAAACAGAAGTGATCTTAGTCAAAGACAAAAATAATCATAAATCTGAAAAAAGAATTTAGAAAATATTATGAGAAAAGATCGACTTGTTCGATCTTTTTTTATTATGCTGACAACTCGATAAAATGAAAAAATTAATGGGAGTTGCCATGCAACTAGGCTCATTGCGGCAACTAACATTGGTTAGTTTTGTCGTTGTTCTTGTGCCCTTGGCATTATTGGTTGGCTACAGCCAAGTTAAGTTAAGCGAAATTGCGCAAATTGCCACAAATGAAGCTGAATACTCAGTCAATACTGTTCGCCGAGTGAGTAGGATGGAAGGTTTGGCGGTGGATATTGAGCGGCTGGTGCGCCAGTACCATATTGTTAAAAAGGACGCGTTGAAACCACTGATTGAAAAATCAACTCAACGATTTTCTGAATACCAATTACCTGTATGTGAACAACTTTTAGAAAAACAAAATTGTAGCAGTTTAACTGAACGTGTTGTGTGGATTAAACAGTATTCAGGTACGGAAGACCAATTACTGCTAGACGCTCAATTAGCTGAGTTTAAGCAAAATTTATATGATTTAGCGACACAGGTTGATAGCAGTCTGGATAAGAGGATCCAAGATCAACAAATTTATGTAAGCTCAGTGCAACAAACACAATTTTGGTTAACGGCTTGGTTATTAGGGACGTCTTTTTTACTCATTGCGCTAGGTTCCAAAGCCATATTAAAACCAGTTTCAAGACTTGAGCGGGTGATCACTGCCATTTCTCGCCAAGAAAATACCTTACCTGCTATTTCCACTTCTGGTCCAAAGGAGTTAATTGTACTAGAGCAGAAATTGCATCGATTAGCAGGTCGTTTAATTCAATTGGAAAATTTACGCCATGCATTGTTGCGTCATGCCTCCCATGAGTTAAAAACGCCATTGGCAAGTATCAAAGAAGGCTGCTCTTTGTTAACTGAGCAAGTTGTGGGGCCTTTGAATGCAGATCAAGAAGAAGTGTTATCACTTTTAAACAGCAGTACTGACAGGTTAAATTTACTGATTGTGCAGTTGCTTGATTACAATTTATTGTTGCAACAAGCTAAACCTGTATTTTCGAAGATTAGGACTGAAAGTTTTTTTGAAGAATTTGTGACCGAAAACAGTTTAGCAATTAAACAACATGACAACCAAATTGATATGCAAATTGATCTACCTAGTATTTTCGCTGATAAAAAGTTGTTTAGGAGAATATTGGATAATCTGGTGTCTAATGCCATTGCTCATGGCAGTAAAGGTCGACCCATTAGTATAAAACTCTATCAACAAGGTGACATGCAAGTCCTAGATTTTGCGAATCGAGGGCAGAAAGTTGCTGCTGAGCAACGTAATGTGTTATTTCAACCTTTTAGTCGTGGTGAAGGCGTACGAAATGATAGAGTAACAGGCTCAGGACTTGGATTATCCATAGTGGCTGATTGTGCCAGAATGATGTTTGGAAAGGCTGAATTTGTTGAGGTAGATTATGCTGACGTGTGTGTGCGTGTCTGTATCCCATGTAAAGAAGCGAGTATATGAATTTGAAATTAATAATCCTGTTTAGCGCCTTCATTTTGTTTAGCAGTTGTGAGTTGTTGCCAGTTTTAAACTCACCCGAAACAATGACAAAAGACACTGAAGCATCAACAGAGTCAGCAGAGTTAGCAGAATCAAAAGAAGAACAGCCTATTTGTGTGTGGGAAGTCTCTTCGGACGAGAATAACTGTAAAATAGAATATTGGTTGCAATATTGGTATCAGATTGAAGATATGCCTTGGCCAGAACGTAAAAGCCAAATAGAGGCTTTATCAGACCAAGACGTTGATGTTTTGAAAAAGGTATTTCTTAGCCAGGGCAAAAGCACACCCTATCAAGCGAGATTAAGAGCACAAGGTTGGGTGGAATTAATTTTACCTAAGTTAAGTCAACGGATGCGCCGTTTTATTACTGTGGCACTCTATTACCCTAGTCAGGACTTGTTGGAAATGGAGTCTGCTTTGGTGACTTTGAGTAAAATTAATACACATCAATCGTTCAATATTGAAGAACAACAAATACAGTTAAAAAAACAACAAAGTCAAATTGACCAGTTGCTTAACATTGAAGCGTCAATTATGGAAAGTATCGAAGAGGAAAAAGAATGAGTCAGTCGAATGTATCAGATCCCAATGTGTTGTTGGTGGATGATGACGAAAGTTTACTACGCTTAATGACCATCAGGTTAAAAGGGGAAGGATATAATGTTCAAAGTGCAGGTGGGGGCAAAGAGGCATTAAAGCTGATCAATTCCCAAAACTTTGATGTGGTGCTAAGTGATTTACGTATGCCGGGATTAGACGGTCTAAGCCTTTTTGAAGAAATAATGGCACTTAGAAAGGACGTACCCGTCATATTGATGACGGCACATGGGACTATCCAAGACGCGGTTGAAGCAACCCAAAGAGGTGTGTTTGGATTTTTGACTAAACCTATAGATCATGATGAATTGCGCAGTTTAATGGAAAAAGCAGTGAGTCAAAGTCAAGGAGCACAAAGGGGATTATGGTGTGAAAAGATCATTACTCGTTCGATGCACATGGAGCAGCTTCTTGATCAAGCTTATCGTGTAGCTAAGCGTGACGTCAGTGTTTTAATTAGTGGTGCAAGTGGCACAGGGAAGGAGCTGTTAGCCAGTGCTATTCATAAAGCCAGTAAAAGAGCGGACAAGGCTTTTGTAGCAATTAATTGTGGGGCGTTACCAGAAAACTTGCTTGAGTCTGAACTTTTTGGTCATGCTAAAGGCTCTTTTACAGGCGCGGTCAATGAGCATCAGGGCTTGTTTAGAGAAGCGGATGGGGGGACGTTATTTTTGGATGAAATTGGCGATATGCCAGTATCACTTCAGGTCAAATTACTCAGGGCCCTTCAAGAGCAAACCATTCGTCCTGTTGGTAGTAGTAAACAGATCCCTATTGATGTAAGAATTATTTCGGCTACCCATAAAAACCTTAGTAAGGAAATGCAAGAAGGAAACTTTAGAGAAGATTTATATTACCGGCTGAATGTGGTGAATATTACCTTACCCACTTTAAGAGAGCGATCTGAAGATATTCCGCTTTTGGCGCGGCACTTGTTAAAAAGCAGTGCAGAACGTCATCAAGTTAAGGTTAGTCGATTTTCTGATGATGCAATGCAATTATTAACCACTTGTTTATGGCCAGGTAACGTCAGACAACTTGTCAACGTAGTAGAGCAATGTGTTGCTTTGACGCAAACACCTGTTGTCGCTTCTCATCTAGTTGAACAAGCCTTGTCGGCTTCAGAGCAAAAATGGCCAACCTTAACGGAAGCAAGAGATGCCTTTGAGCAAAAGTATTTATTAAAATTACTTAAAATGACAGACGGTAATGTGACAAGAGCAGCAGAGTTAGCAGGTAGAAATCGTACCGATATGCATAAGCTAATGAAAAAGCATGACCTGCATTCGTCAGATTTTAAGCCGGATTAACCAGTTTAATGCATCATTAAATTGAAACATTAATCAGGTTTAACTAAAAACCTCTGTTATTTACATCTAAGTTCCTTACAATACCGCGAATTTTTTGAATGGCAAAATTAGACGAATGCGATTAGCCCTAGGCATTGAATATAACGGCGCGCTTTACCATGGTTGGCAGCGTCAACAAACGGTAGCAAGCGTGCAGCAGCACGTCGAAGAGGCGTTAGCTAAAATAGCCAATGAAGCTATCAATGTAACTTGTGCTGGACGAACCGACGCTGGGGTGCATGCTACTTGCCAAGTGGTACATTTTGACACCAATAGCCAGCGCCCTGATCGTGCTTGGACTATTGGTATGAATCGATTTTTACCTAAATCGATTGCAGTGAAGTGGGTAAAAAGCATGGACGATGAGTTTCATGCGCGTTTTTCTGCAACGGCAAGACGATACCGGTATATCATTTATAATCATCGCTTGCGTAATAGTATTCTTCCTAAAGGGGTGACCCATATCCATAGTGGTTATCTTGATCATGAATTGATGCATCAAGCAGCGCAGCACTTGGTAGGGCGACATGATTTTAGTGCATTTAGAGCGGTGAATTGTCAGGCGAACACCCCAGTGCGGAATATGAGTCGTATTAATGTGACTCGATTTGGTGATTTCATTATGATTGATGTAACTGCAAATGCATTTTTGCATCATATGGTGCGCAATATTACCGGATCATTAGTGAAAGTGGGCAGCAAGGAAAAGCCCGTATCGTGGATAAAAACCCTGCTGCAAGAGAAAGATCGCACTAAAGCAGCTGCCACTGCTAAGCCCAATGGGTTATATTTGGTACATGTGACGTACCCTGAACAATTTGAATTGCCTAAAACACCATTAGGACCATTATTTTTACCTGATTGATACTTCTAAGACCAGTTTTGATTTCGTGATGTATGCATGATGTGATTTAATAGTCTTTCTTTCGGCCTATAAGGCTTAAAACGGGCACTAAACAAACCGTTGAATATTGTCAATTTGTTAAGTTTGGCAAATTGCATAACAGGATTTTATATGAGTTGGATTGAAAAAATACTACCGCGCACTAAGTCATCGACTAAGAGTAATGTGCCAGAGGGAATTTGGACTAAATGTGGTGAATGTGCCGCCGTACTGTATAAAACAGAATTAGAAAAACAATTAGGTGTTTGCCCTAAATGTGACCATCACATGCGTATTGGTGCTCGAGCGCGCATCAATCACTTTTTAGACAAAGGTGAAAGAGTAGAATTAGGCGCAGATTTAGAGCCGCAAGATTTACTCAAATTTAAAGACTCGAAAAAATACAAAGATAGATTGGTTAGTGCTCAAAAAGCCACTAATGAAAAAGACGCGTTAGTGGTAATGCAAGGTAAGTTGAACGGTATGCCTGTAGTGGTCGCTGCTTTTGAATTTGCTTTTATGGGCGGCTCAATGGCATCGGTGGTGGGCGCTAGATTTGTCAAAGCAGTGAATGCTTGTTTGGAACTTAATATGCCGCTGGTGTGTTTCTCAACTAGTGGTGGGGCACGTATGCAAGAAGCGCTTTTGTCACTGATGCAGATGGCTAAAACCAGTGCGGCATTAGCCAAGATGAGTGAAAAAGGCTTGCCGTATATTTCTGTACTGACCGATCCCACTATGGGCGGAGTCTCAGCGAGTTTGGCTATGTTGGGTGATGTGAACGTTGCTGAGCCTAAAGCCTTGATCGGATTTGCTGGCCCAAGAGTGATTGAACAAACTGTTCGTGAAACCCTTCCTGAAGGTTTTCAACGCAGCGAATTTTTGTTAGAAAAAGGCGCAATTGACATCATTGTTGATCGCCGTGAAATGCGTGATAAATTATTTAGTTTATTGTCAAAACTGCACCATCAACATCATTAATTAATGTCACCTATCTCAACACACCAAGCGTCTGACCAAGAGGCTTGGTGCCTAGACCAATGGTTGATTTATCTTGAGCAGATTCATCCAAGTAATATTGAATTAGGCTTAGAACGAGTTGCTAAGGTTTTTGCTAAATTACAGCTTGACCTCAGTCAGCGAGTTATTGTCACTGTTGCCGGTACTAATGGTAAAGGCACTACCTGTGCTTTAATTGAACAAGCCGTTTTAACCTCACAACAGTCAGTCGCTGTATTTAGCTCACCACATCTATTAGATTACCGTGAACGCGTTAGAGTCGCAGGCGCTATGTTGCCTGAAAAAGCCCATTGTCAGGCGTTTTTAAAAATAGAGCAGGCACGGGGCGATATTTCTCTTACCTATTTTGAGTTTGGAACATTGGCGGCACTTCAGCTTATGGCAGATTCGAACGCCAAGTATTTAATATTAGAAGTTGGTTTAGGTGGGCGATTGGATGCAATTAATATTATTGACCCCAATATAGCTGTGATCACTAGTATCGATTTAGACCATCAAGATTGGCTTGGTAATACTAGAGAATTAATAGCAATTGAAAAAGCAGGTATTTTTCGAGCTAATATTCCAGCTGTAATTGGCGAGCCTAACCCGCCCTCTACATTGCTTGAAGCCACTTTGAAATACCAAGTTACACCTTTATGGCAAGGTAAAGATTTTTACTTTCAAACAGATGCTAAGGGATTTCATTGGCAAGGCGCTAATTGTCGTTTTGACAGTTTACCTTTGCCTCATATTCCCGCTCAAAATGCATCTACAGCGTTGCAAGTCATTGAAATTTTGGATTTGCAGTTAGATAACACGTTAATGGCCCAAGTCTTTGAGCAAACCAGTTTGCCTGGACGAAGACAAATTATTCAAAACAGTCCTAAGGTCATCTTGGATGTCGCACATAATCCCCAAGCGACTCGGCTACTGGCTAGTGATATTAAAAACATGCAATACCGCAGTGTTATCGGGGTTGTGGCCATGTTAGCTGACAAAGATATCCATGCCACACTTGCTCCAATGTTGCCCATTGTATCGACTTGGTATTGTGCTAGTTTAGATGTACCTAGAGGGGCAAAAGCAAGTACATTGGTGGCTGCTGTATTACCCTCTGGGCAAAAAGTGTTAGACTATGACTCAGTTGAAATTGCATATACATCTGCATTAGAAAAGGCTGATAAGGAAGATCTAGTGATCGTATTTGGTTCTTTTTTTACAGTCACAAATGTATTAAAAATGGGGTTGTTACCCCCTAACGAAAAGGTGTCGTAGAGTGTCATCCGCATTACAAAACCGTTTGGTAGGAACCGCCATAGTTGTTGCTATAGTAGTGATTTTTTTACCTGATTTGTTGGACGGGAAACAAGAATCAAAACGTAACTTATTTGTTGAATTGCCACAAAAACCGGCAATGAAAACGGTAAAATCTCCCGCTCCGTTTGATACTGATAAAGTGGAAGAGGCGGCGACCCGTAAAGTTGAAGTCATTTCAGAACAAGCATTGGATGATAGTCCCAGCGCAAACAAATCTGCTGATACAAAACTTGAAAGCCGCACCGAAGATGTTCAAGTGGCTGATATTTATGAAGAAGAAAAATCAGTTGCGGTTAAGGAAGAAGTTGTAAAAGCAGTACCTAAGGTCAGCAGTTTGCAGCAACAAACTGTGGTTGAGCAAGATGTTGATACCTTGTTAGCGAGCGCTGGTTGGGTGGTGCAATTAGGCAGCTTTCGCCATCAGAAGAATGTGCAAGAGCTGTTAAATCGCCTAGAAAAAGCGGGCTATCGTGCATTTAGCCGTCCAGTAAAGACTAACTCTGGCACTTTAACAAAAGTCTTTGTTGGTCCCGATTTGCAAAAAAGTAATTTAGATAACGCACTTTCCCACCTTAAAGAATTAACTCAATTACAGGGTAGGGTGACCCCTTTCACAGTTCAATAATTGTGTCTGCAGGCAGTGTTGAATGGTTCTATTTTCTACGAAAATTTTCAGGATTTTCGCCAGCCATTTTGATAGAATGCGCGCGATTTTAATTCCGTTATGTTAAAAAGGCTAAAACAGCTTAACATCACGCCATTTAAGCGGTAAAAAACGAGTCTTATGAATTGGATTGACTACGCCATACTGGTTGTTATTTTGTTTTCTGCCGTTATCAGCTTAATTAGAGGCTTTGTAAAGGAAGCGATCTCATTGGCGATTTGGTTCAGTGGGTTTTTTATTGCTAGTCAGTTTTATGAAGATCTTGCCGTTTATCTGACTAAACTTGATGATTTGATGATACGTAATGGTGTCGCCATCGCTATACTATTTATCGCGACTTTGATCATTGGTGGCTTAGTCAATTATCTTATTTCCCAGTTGGTACAGTTTACAGGGCTGACCGGAACAGATCGCGCGTTAGGGTTAGTCTTTGGTGCCTTGCGCGGTATATTAGTGGTCAGCGCCTTGTTATTTTTCTTAGATACTTTTACCCCATTTTCGTCATCAGCATGGTGGGGAACGTCAGTACTTATTCCAGAATTTAGTTTAATCATAGAGTGGTTTTTTGAATACTTGCAAAATAACTCAAGTTTTATAAAGCCCGTTTAAAAAGGTAAATCGCATGTGTGGTATTGTTGGAATAGTGGGTAAAAGCCCAGTCAATCAAGCTTTATATGATGCCCTGACTGTGCTCCAGCATAGAGGTCAAGACGCTGCTGGTATAGTAACTGTAGATAATGATGTTATTCACCTACGGAAAGATAATGGCCTAGTGAGGGATGTGTTTCATACTCGCCATATGAAGAGGCTAACGGGGCAATTTGGTATAGGTCACGTACGTTATCCAACTGCTGGCAGTTCGAGTTCGGCAGAAGCACAGCCTTTTTATGTTAACTCACCCTACGGGATAGCATTTGCTCACAATGGTAATTTAACTAACGCCCATGAGCTACAAGATGAAGTATCGAAAGTCGCCAGAAGACACATTAACACCACTTCTGATTCAGAGCTGTTGTTAAACATTATTGCTCACGAATTACAAAATTGTGAAGGCTTGCATTTAACGCCTGATGAAGTGTTTAAAGCAGTCTCCAAAGTACATTCAAAAATTCGTGGTGCCTATGCGGTTGTAGCGGCAATTATTGGTAATGGTATGTTGGCATTTCGAGACCCATTTGGGATCCGTCCATTGGCCTTAGGTAAACGCAAAACCGAGTTCGGTAATGAGTATATGGTGGCCTCTGAAAGTGTGGCGCTAGATGCGGTTGGTTTTACCTTTATTCGAGATGTGGCGCCCGGCGAAGCGATTTATGTAACTGAGTCAGGGGAGTTACATACCCAACAATGTGCTCATCAACCTATTAATGCTCCCTGTATATTTGAGTTTGTTTATTTTGCGCGACCAGATTCTTTTATCGATGGTATTTCAGTGTATGCCTCAAGAGTGAATATGGGCCGTAAATTGGGGCAAAAAATAGCCAAAGAATGGGCAGATATCGATATCGATGTGGTCATTCCAATTCCAGAAACGTCCACTGATGTGGCATTACAAATTGCCCTCGAGTTAGATAGACCTTATCGTCAAGGGTTTGTTAAAAATCGCTATATTGGGCGTACCTTTATTATGCCCGGGCAAACCATGCGCCGTAAGTCGGTGCGCCGTAAACTGAATGCTATTCCTTCAGAATTTAAAGATAAAAGTGTACTTTTGGTTGATGATTCAATAGTAAGGGGAACAACCTCAGAGCAAATTATTGAAATGGCACGAGAGTCGGGCGCTAAGAAGGTTTACTTTGCTTCTGCTGCTCCTGAAATTCGTTTTCCGAATGTATATGGAATTGATATGCCATCGGCTAACGAACTGATTGCCTATGGTCGTGAGATTGAACAAATTAGCGATTTGATCCGTGCTGATGGTTTGATTTTTCAAGACATTTCTGACTTGATTGATGCAGTGCGTGAGTTAAATCCTGAGATCAAACGGTTTGAAACGTCAGTATTTGATGGCAATTACATTACCGCAGATATAGACAATGCGTATTTGCAGCGAATCGACAACATGCGCAACGAAGGGACAAAAAACGAGGGTGTGCAGGCTGAGTTGAATAATTTAGAAATGCATAATATGAGTCAAAATTAGAGCGATTACCCGAGTCTAGTTGAGTACAAAAACGCTTAACCATAAAAAAAGCCACGGTTTGACTCAAACCGTGGCTTTTTTGTGTAGGCATCAAAGATGTTATCCCACGTAAACAGGTCCCATTCCCATACTCCACAATATTACTGATGCCGCCATTAATATTGCGAGTAATACCAGTCCACATGTGACCACAGTACTTGCATAAATAAACCCTTTTTCTTCTGGAATATGCATTAATATTGGGGTACCCGCGTAGAGTAAATAAACCGAATAGGTCAAGCCAATTAGGCCAATAAACATCACAAACCACAGCACAGGATAGAATGCCGCAAAACCAACCATGAACAAAGGTGTGGCAGTATAAGCAGCCAGTTCAAGAGATTGAGTATAAGTAGGAGATGAATCGAATGCTTTGGCTAACTCATGAATTAATATAGCCAAGGCAATCACACCTATCATTAGACCAAAATACATACCAACACTCATGAGCATAGCACTATTAGGGGTTAACTTAATGATGTCGCCTACACCTATGCTCCAGCCAAGATGAGCGGCTGAATAATAACTCATCAATACGGGTATTAAAGAAATGATCGCGATATGGCTTAAGCTATAAAAATAACTTTCATGACGCTCGTCAATTGAATGCCACTCTTCTTTTGGGTGTGTATATAAACCCCATAGGTGATTTAAAATCATACAATTCGGTCTCTTCTGTGGTTAAAAATACGTTTTGTTAATCAAATATATACATATAATTAACATTTATTGTGTGTGAGTAAGTTGCAAGCGTCAACCTTTTTATCAGATATGTGAGCTTTTTGATCTTCACCAAAGATTAACCCGTGATGTTAAAACTATGGTTAAATATTAAGTATAGATGAAACTGTTGAAAATTCGGTGTGGTGAGTGATGGACGGGCAATCAAAGCGTAATTTTGTATTTTATTATCCAATCACTACAAGGTGGATGGATAACGACATGTTTGGTCATGTGAATAATGTTAATTATTATTCATATTTTGACACTGTTATTAATCAGTTTCTCATTGAGCAAGGTGATTTTGTGCCGCAAAAAAGTCAGCAAATTGGGTTTATCGTAAAATCTAGCTGCAGTTATATAAGTCCTGTGTCTTATCCACAAAAGTTAATAGGTGCACTGCGTGTTGATAAGATAGGTAACAGTTCAGTCGAATATGTCGTCGCTATTTTTAAAGAAAATCAAGAGAATGCATCAGCGGTAGGTTGTCTAACTCATGTTTTTGTAGACCGAGACACCCATAAGCCCACACCAATCCAAGGACGTTTGCGTGAGGCCATGCTATCTGCTGTCATACCCACTTAAGGCTATTTGTTAATTGACCACCTTTAAGCATAGTTATGCCGAAGTCATTTGAGAATTTTTTGTTGTGCTAGTGGCAGGTAAATTGCGGCCGCACGATTGATGTAACATTCTGTATTGATTTGGAGTCATGTCACAAATCGATTTAAAGGCGCGGGTAAAAGGCCCCACTGAAGCAAATCCACTTTCTAACCCCACTACTAGTATTGGCCAGTGTATATTTTCAGTTTTCTTCAATAGCTTCTTAGCGTGACTGATACGCTTTTCATTTATAAACTGGTTGAAGTTTCGTGCATTAAAATGGTGACGAAATATTCGGCTTATCCTATATTCTGAAACATTTAAATGCCTCGCTATATCAGCGACTTTAAGGTTTGCCTGCAGGTACAAACGTTCTTGCTCTAACACTTGTTGTATTTGTTTGGCTAATAAGTGATCTGCTTCGTTATCGGCCATGTTGTTGCTTGCACAAAGGTTGGTTTGTTTAGGGGCCGAGTCTTTTAAAGAAAGCGGTGAAATAGCATGGCTTAGCGCAATTTTGCGATGAAAGCGCCAATAGATAATGATTTGAGTCACAATGATGATTTGAATCGCACAAATTGTTGCGATCACTTTACTGAATTCAGCCATTGATTCTGGAGTACTCGCGAAATTGGCGAGAACAGTACAAGCGAGAACGGCTGAGCAATAACTACCTAGAAATAGCAATCGTTGCCATAGTTGCTGACCTTGAGCTTTTGACAATCCTCTGCAGCCCTCCCATGCTGCTAACACTAGCAAACACGAAGAAAGTAAGTTTACTATCTCATATAGTGCGACTCTACTTTGTTGTAAAACCGCCCACTCACTTTGGTTTATACTTTGTATCAATCCAAGTCCTTGACCAGCGATTAGCAGAAAAGCTAAACCACCTGCAATTAGAATGTGTTTCGTAGAAATAGGATTGGATTCTCGAAATAAAGCCCTAGCCACAAGCCAAAAACCGTTGCAGGTGGCACATGCTCCCATACCTATTAAATATTTATACACGCCCATTTGCTCATCACCCATTTGTTTGGCGGCAAACATTGCAATCGAGCCACAAAAAATAGCGAACACTATATGAATGGTTTGTTTTTGACGCACTAAAAGCTGCAGTAATAAAGTGCTTAAACTAACCGCTAACAAAGCGCTATGGATGTTTAAGAATTCCAAGGCAACGTACTCCTTAATAACATCTCTCTATACTAGCCTGTGACCGATTATTATAAAAAGAAGAAATGTTTCTCAATATTTCTATCATTTTATGCGCCGAATTTGAAATTCGGTGCGACTCAACTGCTCACTTTGCCCATTGTTAAACCTTGTATTTAAACTTCACAGGTAAATTAATGAATAGTACAACCACTAATTCTTTGGCTGTTTCCATTAGCGCCGTACAAAGTGCTAAGCAATTTCTACAAATCAGTGTCAGTACTTGGGTCGTCATAGCCTTAATAGGGCAATGGTTTTTTGGCACTTATGTTTTTGTTATTTACGTGTTTCCAATAGTCACGGGAGATTTAGAGTTGGTTAACTTGAGTCAACCAATAATTGGTTATGTAAAAGGCGATCACTTTGGTAATGCCGCGTTATTTTCACATGTTATTCCGGCTGCGTTACTCAGTGTAGGCGGCATTATTCAGTTAGTCCCTATTGTGCGTAGAAAGTTTGCTGCTGTGCATCGCTGGAACGGCCGAATGTTCTTAACGTTAGGACTGATGGGAGCAATATCAGGTCTATATCTGACTTGGATACGTGGTGCTCGCCTCAGTGATGTAGGGGCTTTGGGGATTACTTTGAATGGCATATTAATTGTTGTTGCAGTGGGTTTTGCATGGCGTTACGCCAGAGCAAGACAGTTTGATTTACATATGCGCTGGGCAATTCATGCTTTTATATTAGTGAATGGGGTATGGTTTTTCAGGTTATATTTAATGGCATGGTATATGGCGAATCAAGGTCCTAATGGTAATACAGCTAATATAGATGGCCCAACGGATATCTTTTTATCTTTTGCTTGTTATGGGATCCCAATGTTGATTGCTGAAAGTTATTTTTGGGCAAAAAGGCAAAAGCAGGCGGCGCGTATTTGGATGGTTGTATTACTCATGACCATAGGCATGTTAATCACTTTAGTGGGTGTTTTAGCTGCCATATTGGTTATGTGGATACCTAGAATTGCTCTCGCCCTTTAGTATCTATAATAAGCTCACAATCTAGCCTGCTTGCTGCAAATGTGAATGCAGGCTGGGTTGTGAGACACACATTAGTGTTTATATTTGCTTTGAATTAAGTCTCACTTTTTATGTCAATTAAAACTGATATATCACTCTTAATGACAATGCATTACCTGAGCCTAAATCTATGCCTTCATCAAGGTAATCTGCGTTGCGGAAATTTGCCATAAATTTAAGGTCATTGTCGAACAAGTAGTTAACCCCTAATGACAACACTTTGGCTTGGCTGTTTTCTTGGTGTAATTTTAATTGGCTATAGCGTAAAGATACCTCCCAGTCATTTTGGGTCTTTACGTTGCCAAGCATGCCATTTTTGTACTTGCGATTTTTTCCAGAAAACAAATAACTCACTTGATAGTAGCCGCCTTCATAACTATATTCGCTGCCATCGACGGCGCTAACATTGGATTGCTGCCACTCTGCCATATTGACTAGACCATTGTATTGCCACATAAACTCGATTCCAGATTGGGTCATAGAATCGGCACTAATTTTGTCTCCTTCAATAAGTGAATCTGAGCCGTTGACTTCCAAGGTTTCATTTATTCGATAACTTTCGCCATGTAGACTGCGTTGGCTATACGCTGCGCCAAGGTGGATCAGGTTTCTGTTAATATACCAAGGTGCCCAAGTAAGGCGACCTGTTACTGCATTGCCTTTTTCTGCATTGTCGTCCTGAAAATAACCTAGTTGCCAATTAACTGAGTCTTGCGTACCAGAAAGATTGACGCCATAGGTGCGAGAGGGCGATATTGCGCCGCTCATCATGCTGCGTTCAATAAAGGATAGGTTTTTGGAACTCATAAGTTTTTCCAAACCAAAAGGCTCTTTTTGTTTGCCAATAGTGATATTGGCCCAATCCCAAGCCGTATATTTGAGGTAAGCGTCTTTTAATTCAAAACCATCTTGTACATCAAACTTCAGCTTGGCTGACCAATCAGAACTTAAATCGGACCGTAAACTTAAACGAACACGGTTAACTTCGAATATATCATCAGCTTCTTCTGAAGCCTCTAGAAAAAGCCCATCAAACTGGTCGTAATTTAATCTCACATTGCCACTGTAGCTAAAGCTAGGGTAGTCGTTAGACGTAGCGTTAGACATAGCCGCTAGACTGGTAAAGCCTATTAACGCGCATAATAATGGGGAGGTGTTTAGTCTCATAAAATTGACTCTGACGGAATTTCGCAGGCGTAGCTTTCAGTTTTTTTAGGGAGGTATTTCACATTGAGTTCAACGGTATCCTTTAAAAAATCTATGTGCATTATTTCCACTGACACTACATGGAGACCTGTTCTGTTACGCAGGTCTTCAATTAAACTTACGCTGTTTTCAGGCTTAATGTTGTTGATACGTTCATAGGAGATACTTTGCGTACTGTAAGGGCTGCGCAAAAATCGAGTGTCGACTATAAAAGCAATGAAACAAATTAGGCCATTGAGTGCCAATAATTCAACAATATCTAAACGACTGACTGCAGTTAATAACGCTATGGCGGTGACCAGAAAAAGGTAGGTCATTTCTTTGATTGAAATGGCGTCTGTTCGATACCTTAACATGGTAAAAACGGCGAATAAGCCGAAGGCAAATTCCATGGACATATCTACGCCATGTAATAAGTTGGTAATGATAAAAATACCCACACCAAATAATAAAAATGAGCCAGCTACATTGGAGTTTTTGTTCAGGCGGTAATAACAGCCATAACATAAAGTAGCGATAGAAATAATGTTGATAAAAAGTTTTAAAATAAAAGCAAAGTCTAGTTCGGTCATGTTAGCTACTCAACTGAATGGGGTGATGATTGGATAATGAATATTTTTCTATTTGCCTTAATACAGTTTTGAATTGGTTGGTTTTAAGGGTGTTGTTGTATAACAAAGCACAGCCTATGCAATATTTGCTAAATGCAGCAGGATAAATACTGTTTTTGGACATTAATTGAAAAAATGGGGAAAGTTTGGAACGCTTATGTTGTTTTAATTCAGCAATAAAAAAGCCTCTAGGAGTCACTTTTTTGGAGGCGTCAGCTAATTGATACCAAAGGTTAAAATCAAGGGTTAAGCGTTCGGCACTGGCTTCATTTGCTAAAGCAATACGTTGATAGCCGCTTTGTTGGCTCACCACTAAATTATCAAAAGTAGTACCCATTTGTTGATGAATAAAGTGGTGACAGTTGTCATCACTTTTTGCGTTATCACTGCAACTAATACGCGTCTTGAGGGTGCGTTTTCTATTATTCTTAAATTTCACTTCTAAGAATCTGGTATCTGTGTCGAGATAGGTTCTTTGGCGAACTTTAAAACGATTCAGTTTGCCATTGTGATGGTGTTGGTAAAAGTCCATGTTTCGGGTATCAAAATATTGGTTGTAATACTCTGATATTCGATTGTTGTTAATTTCTAAAACGCTGTAATAAGTTTGCAGTTGTTTTAACAAAGCTGGCAAAAAGGCCATAGGTAGCATGAATTTCACGTCCACTCTGTCCATTAAATTCGCTTTGTCCAAATCGGCAAGTTGATGGCTGTGAAATCCATTGAGGATTTCAATCAGCTCGTCATTGTGATTCACTTTTTGGGGGGGAATTGCAGACTTTGATCCTAACCATAGATTGTTTAGGGATAGCTGTGGGTCATCGATTGGTGCATTAAGCATAATGAGTGCTCTCTGTTATTGTAATACTGAATTGTTGGAGCGGGATAGTTGAGCTGATGCAAAACTTCTTGGATCAGCTCACTAGGTTTTAACCGCGTTCGACTCGTTACATTTAAACTTGGTATTAATTACAGAATCCGCTGCCATTACCCGCTGAAGGAATGGTTCCATCAAGTTGCTGCTTCATATTAGCAACCCGATATTCAATAAAGGATGTCAGCCCATAAAAACCACTAACGGTCGTTGTTTGGTTTTGTACAAATTGTGAATAGGAATAAAAAGCGCTGGGGTCATTGGCAACATGTTCACTAATTAAGTCGGCAATACTCGCCACCCGAGCTGCAAAGGCACTACTTGACAAGGAGCCATCAATCAACTCGTTTAAATAACCATGATAAGTCTCTAAATGCTCAGCGTTACCGAATACATGGGCAATCAGTGGTTTATTTGCTAAAGCACCGTCTGTAGGTTCATCTATATATAACTCCCTAATATCAGCGCGATTACAGCCCATGCTGAATGAACCAAAGGATTCGTTTAAGTCCCAAGGCAACATAGAAAACACATTATCTTGTTCGTAAATGTAATAGTTATGGTCAAGTGCGCCGTGATAACTATCGAGGTTTGATAGGGCGACACTAACCGACATATAGCGCAACACAGAATCGTGATCTATCACACTTTCGCCATCACCAAATTCCATTTCATAAACGAAATTCATAAAGGCGCCATTATCAGACGAGTCTTCGTTGGTTTTTAATTCGACATCGCTGTAACTAGCAAAATCGTCATCTATCCATTGTAAATCACTGCCAACACCATCTGGCTTGTACAAATCACCTTCCGCGTTATCAAAGTGTTTTTCAACAAAGTCGCCGTTGATGAATTCAACTAATAAATACAAACCTTTTAATTCGTCATTAACATAAACATTCACGTAACTATGTTGTGGTGTCGCAACGCCCATTTCATCTAATAATTCATAGGCAATATACTCACGCATGTAGGAAGGGTCGTTGAACATATTATTGAGCACAAATTTCTTCATGCCGAGTAACTTTTGTCCGTCAACATATTCATTCACATCAATATTAAAGCTATAACGTTCACCTCCAGATCTGGCTACAGAACTTAAGCTAGAGTTGCCTTTAGTTCTAATTGCGACTTCATCTAAGGTTACGCCTTTGTAGGTAACCGCGGTTAAATGGTATTCCTCATCGGTGGCGTTATCTAATAGGTCCTGCCATTGGTCTGCATCAATTTCAAAATAGATCGATTCAACTGTGTCTTGGGCATAAACCTCTGGTAGTTTGTTAGTCGTTCCTGGGGTAGGCGTTAGGGTGTTGAATGCCCAGCCCCCATCGGTGCTTAAACCATAACTGTAACCTGCTGACACATCACTTTCTTGCCAGTCAATATAATCAACCGTTTCGCCATTGTGCATTAAGCTCAATTCATCTTCTTTACCTAGCTTAAAAGGTACAAAATTACTGCCTGGGTCTTCATCAACGGCGTAAATAACAGCGTAACTACCTGCTGCTAATATTATTTCAGGTAAAGTAACAGGTTCGATATCATCGCTGCTATCAATGATTTGATAGTCACTCAGCACAATTGCGTTGTCGCTGTTGTTGTATAATTCAAACCAATCGTTACTGTCATCGGTTTGTGAAGCAACAACTTCATTGATCACTAATGGGCCGTGCGTGGCAAGCACATTGGCTGTTGTAGCTGTAGGGAGTAATGTAGCAATACGATCACTGCCATCAGGGTAGCGACCAAAGCTGGTTCCCAACAAAGCCTGTTGTTTTTTCCAACTTAATTGGTCTATTAAATCTGCACCTAAAAACAAACTTACTTGATCTGATGATCCCAATTTGAAATTCACAGTATCTAAACCGTCTACCGCTTCTCCGCTGGCATAAACACGATAAAATTCACCGGGAGATAGGGTCTGCGAAGGTAAAGCAAAAAGCTCGCCGTCTTCATCTGCTACTGAGTAATCACCGAGAAAAACGGACGTGTTACCAGAGGCGTAAAACTCTATCCAGTCGTAGCCGTCACTTGCATCTTTGGCAACAACTTCGTTCACTCGTAATTGGGCATCATTGTTGGTGATACTGTCGTATACCACCACTTCTGTAGTTAATTTTTCATTAGCTGCACCTGCTGTAGGTAACATGGTTTGTGCTGTACCTGTGCCGTCTACATATAAACCATAGCTGTAGCCCTTTGCCGCATCGCCTTCTTCCCAATCTAACAGATCTATTTGTAGGGCATTTTCATAAAGAGTTACAGCGTCGTCACCGCCTAGTTTGAAGGTCACATAATATTGGTCTTCAGGTGGCGTGTCGTCTTCATCAATTGCTTGAACAACAATAAACTCTCCGGCATTTAAGGCGATGGCTGGAAGAGCTTGTGCTTCGCGATCGCTACTGTCATCAACAATGCTATAAATGGATAAGTCAGCGATATCAGAGATGGCATAAAATTCAATCCAGTCATTTCCATCGTCTGTCGCAGAGGCAACTATTTCATTAATCACTAAGGCATTAGATGAGTGATCGACAACTGTAGTGTCATCGTCATTTGATACATCTGTTGTAACCGAGTCATCACTTGAACCACCGCAGCTGAGCATCAAGACGGCAAAAACGACTATCGGAAACGTATAAAGTAAGTTACGGGTCATAATAATTCTCATCGGAAAGAAAAGTTTTATTTATGCTATGAAATAAAAGTGCAACAAAAGTGTAATGAATGTGCAAAAAATGAGGAAACCTAGGGTAGTTTTGTACAGGAATACTCCATAGTGCGGGGAAATTTCTGAGTAAAAATGATAGGTGAATACCAGGTGGGGATTAAGGGTAAGTGAGCTTGAGCCCTCCTTTTACATTTGAATTGTGGGTCATGATTGAGCTTCCTTACTTAAGTCAGAAAGCTAAGCAGGGTAGATTTTATAAACTTGCTTCTATTGCTCAGAGGAGTGCGGCGATTGAAACATAAATACAGACTTTCACAGACTGATTTTTCTAAGCGATGGATCCTTATCAGGTTTTGCGCCGCAAATGCCCTTGCTGCATACAATGGTAATACGGTAAAACCTAAGCCCTTACTAACAGGGGTTAAAATTAAACTAATCTGATTAGAAAAGCCCTTATGGGGCAGTTGCTCTATGTGCTCAAATTCTGAGAAATTTTCACCAAGTAACAGTTGACCATGATGTGCTGCATCAGGATGCGAGATAAAACCCAGTGCAACTAGGTTTGACCATTGAATGGACTTTACCTCTGAAGGCGTCACTAACACTAGAGGTTCATCGGCAACTTTAAGACTAGTCAGACTGCCCAGTTGACTCAACTGGGTGATCAGGCCCAAATCTATATTACGATTGACCAGTTCTTGTTCAATATTTTTATTTGGCGCAAAATTATAGTCTATAACCAATGCGGGGTGAGCTTGTTGTATATCAAGCAAGTGGGGGTAAAGCTTTAGGCCAACACTTCCGGGGGAGGCAATTTTTACTGTGCCGATAGTGGCTTCATCTTGTCTAACCAAAGTCTCCAACTCATCACTCGCACGTAACAACTCAATACCTTTTTGATACAGCTGTTGTCCCGCTGCGGTTAATGAAAAGGTCTTGCCTTCTCTGATTAATAATTGCCTATCCAGCTGTTTTTCTAATTTTTTAATGTGTTGGCTTACACCTGACTGAGTCATAAACAACTTTTCAGCTGTTTGTGTGAAGTGTGTCACCTCTACTAGGGTACAAAACGTTTTTAACCAAAGGTGATTTATCATTACAAAGTGTACTTATGTTGATAATAAATGATAATTTTATGTGATTAATTCTGGGGTGTATACTTTTATCATTAACAAAACGGAGTAAATAAAATGAACAAAACTTATCCACGTACTTTTTCTCACATTGGTATTTCTGTGCCTGACTTAGAAGCGGCAGTAAAATTTTATACAGAAGTACTTGGTTGGTATCTTATTATGAAACCCACAGAAATCACTGAAGATGATTCCGCCATTGGTGAAATGTGTACCGATGTTTTTGGTGCTGGCTGGGAGCATTTTCGTATTGCACATCTATCTACTGGCGACAGGATAGGTGTGGAGTTATTTGAATTTAAGGGGCAAGAAAACCCAGAAGATAACTTCGAATATTGGAAAACTGGGGTCTTTCATTTTTGTGTTCAAGATCCTGATGTAGAAGGCTTAGCCGAAAAAATTGTGGCTGCAGGTGGCAAGAAACGTATGCAGGCACCTCGATATTACTACCCTGGTGAAAAACCCTATCGCATGATTTACATGGAAGACCCTTTTGGAAATATTTTGGAAATATACAGCCATAGCTACGAATTAACCTATGCTGCTGGCGCTTATTAGTTAGGCAATCTTGTGGCTCACAATCTCTTAGATTGTGAGCCTTTTATAGTTGTTATCGTTGGTCCTTGATGGAGTCATTTTAGTCAACCCAACTTATCTCTAAGATACTTGCGATGAATAAATTTTGCCGATTCATTTATGGTAAAGTACCTGTCTAAAATTCAATTTATAGACATTTTTATTAGGCAATTATATGAATCCTTGGACTGAACTTGGCAGCGCACAAATTCCGAATAATGGTGGCGTATTAAAGTTTTCCCAGAGGGGGGACGAATTTTCTATTCGTTTGTCCGGTATACGCGGTGAACTAATGAATAGCCGTTTATATAATTCAGAAAAAGTATTGGCTGAACTAGGCTGTGCCCATCTTAAATCTGTAGATAATGCGCAGGTATTAGTAGGGGGCTTAGGTATGGGGTATACCTTGGCAGCCGCACTGAAAGCAGTAAATGAACACTCTCAAGTGACAGTGGCAGAACTTATTCCGGAGGTGGTTGTTTGGAATCAAGGACCATTAGGCAACTGCGCTAAACACCCCCTGCAAGATCCCCGTGCTAAAGTACATATAGGTGATGTAAGAGAATTACTAAAAGTTAGCAAACCTACTTTTGATGCTATTTTGTTGGATGTGGATAATGGCCCTGAGGGACTGACACATAAGGACAATAGTAGTATTTATTCGCCCCAAGGTTTGCAAGAAATATACGATACACTTAGACCTAAAGGTATGTTGGCCGTATGGTCAGCTGGTCCCGACTATTTATTCACTGTTCGCTTAAAAAATGCCGGTTTTCAAGCTGATACTCGTATTGTTCGAGCACGTCCAGGAAAGGGTAGTAGGCACACAATATTTCTAGGACGTAAGCCTTAGCGTTAGTTGTGTTTGATAGTCTTGCAAGGTATGGCCTTTCTGAACGTAAAGGATAAGCGGCAATATTGCCTTTAATCTAAATGGGATGCGTTTTTGTGATAGGTTTTTGCAACTGTATTTCGAGTCAATTGTAGGCATAAACTAAGTGATGGTGGTTGTGAGCTATCATTAAGTGCGAGTCTTAATCTGCAGCTCAAAGTAGAACATTAATAGCATAAATCTAGGGCTTGTATTCAACAAGTACAAGCCCTGTGATGTTTATTATGCTTGGGGTGCAGCGGTACAGGATGATGTAATCGAGTTGATGCTCTAGTATTTGTCCATGCACACCTTTAATTAAACAGGATCAATAAACTTTTCAATTTCAGCAATAGACAATTCGGGAGTCGCACCCTTGTGTTGTGCCACCATAGCACCCACCGCACAAGCAAAGTTTATAGCGTATTGAGGGTTTGTTGTATGACACAATTGATAGATTAATGAAGCTAAAAATGAGTCTCCCGCACCAACCGTATCCACCACCTTTACTAAGTAGCCAGAATTATAATAATTTACGCCATTAATTCTCAGTAATGCCCCATGAAAGCCTTTTGTAACACACATATTTGCAGTGTTGGTTTTATCGGCGATAAACTCAAGGTTTTGCTCTAAAGAGTGAAATTTAGAACCCATAGCCTGAGCTATTTCATATAATTCATCGTCGTTAAGTTTAATGAAGTCAGCACAGTGCATCAGCTCCACTAGTGTTTTAATGTCATAGTGTGGCTTGCGTAAGTTCACATCAAAAATTTTAAAGTCTGCGACTTCGAGCAACTGTTTTAAAGTGTTTAATGACACTTGTTGGCGACCTACTAGACTGCCAAATACAAAAATGTCTGACGAACTCACCTGCTCTAATAGCGCAGCTGTTAATCCAATATTGTCCCAAGCTGTATCCGCTACAATTTCGTAGGAAGCTGAACCTTGAGCGTCTAATTTAACTTCAACTGTACTGGTTTTTTTATCAGGATTAATCGCAATAAAGTCGGTATTGATGTGGCGTTTATCTAACTCCTCGAGTAGCTCTTTACCTAACGTATCTTCACCAACAGCACTTAATATTTTAGCCCGGATTCCTAGTCCATTTAATCGTAAGCAAACATTTAATGGTGCGCCGCCTAAACGCTTATCACTGGCAAAACAGTCCCATAATATTTCACCAAAACAATTGATAGAGATATCACTGGTTGCTTTATGATTAATCAATACGCCGCTCATTATTTAGTCTCCAGGGCAAGGGCATGTTGCTTGTTCTCAAGGGTATTTTTCATAATATTTTTAATATTACTTGTTGGTGAGTACAGTGCCTCAATAGCATCAGCGTATACTTGGCTAAACGCAGCTTGTGACATTAAGTCACCAAATAACCCTTCTAGTTTTAAGAAAGAGAGTTTGTGGTTGGTTGTTTGGTGAGCATATTCTGCGAGTTCGTCTCCCATTACGTCTTGAATATCTATTGCTTCTTGTTGCTGATTCACTTGTTTATCACTGTATAAACACCAGGTGGCAATGACTAAAGCGGCTAACGAACAATCGCGACCCGCAGCTAAGTTTTCGTGAACAGTGGCAATAATAAACTTGGGTAATTTGGCTGAACTTTCAGAACAAATTCGCACCAAACTGTCTTTTATATTCGGATTGGAAAAACGCTCAATTAGGGTGTCTTTGTATTGTTCTAAATTAATGCCGTCTAATTCGTCTAATAAAGGTGTGACTTCTAAGTCCATAAAAGCACGGAGATAATCGGAAAAGCCTTTGTCAGATATGGTTTCATCTATGGTTCCATAACCATGAATTGAACCGAGTAATCCTAATACTGAATGACCGGCGTTTAATAGGCGAATTTTCATTTTCTCAAATGGCGTGACATCAGTGACAAATTGCGCACCCGCTAAATCCCAATTAGGACGGCCATCACTAAAGTTATCTTCAATTACCCATTGTGCAAATGATTCACAAGTAATAGGCCATTCATCTGTTAAACCAAAATGTTGTGCAACATAATCAATATCATCTTTTGTGGTGACGGGGGTGATGCGATCAACCATGGCATTGGGGAACGCAACATATTGGGCTATCCATTGGCTTAATTCAGGATCTAGTTGCGCAGTGAAGCTCAGTAACATTTTTCTTGTTACCACACCATTGTGTTGAATGTTGTCACAAGATTGCACGGTAAAGGCTTGGCTATTATTAGCTTTGCGTATTTTTAATGCTGCTGCAATGTAACCAAATGCCGTTTTAGGATCATTGGGATGAGCAATGTCATGCGCAATATCTGGATTATCTAAATCAAGATCACCTGTTAAAGGGTCAATGTTGTAACCCCCTTCGGTAATGGTTAAAGATACAATTTTGGTGTCGATATTAGCTAGTTTATCAATCACCTTTTGTTTGTTGTCTGGTGCAAAAATGAAATCGATCATTGACCCAATGATTTTATTATCGATTTGCCCATTGGGATGACGGACCACCAAGGAATATAGGTAGTCTTGCTTAACTAAAATGTCTCGTAAGCTACGATTGTTTTCTAATAATCCTATACCACAAATTGCCCATTGTTCTGATCCAGGGGTTTGTAAAAGCTCGTTAATATACATTGCTTGGTGTGCACGATGAAATCCGCCCACACCTATATGCACAATTCCCGCTTTAAGTTGGCTGCGGTCATACCTAGGAATATCGATATGGCTGGGTAAATTAGCTAAATTTGCTTGCTTTAATTGATTGTTACTCATGTGTTTTGCCTTTCAATGTAGGATTCTACCCACAATATATTCTGACGAGTGATGCTGCAGACTAATCAGTTTTACGATTGTTTTTGTCACTACAACCGTTGTTTTATTTCATTGCAACAACGACTGAAGTGACACCTTAGGTGTTTATTTGTTAACTAGCTATTCAGTGCTTTTTGACGTTTAAGTGACATATAGGCACTGCCAAAATAGGTGATGGTAAAGATGAAGCAGTACAGTTCGAACTGCGCCTTATTGACATCATAAATATGCATGCTTTCGCTGAAAAACATAACCTGACAAGCAAAGCCAGTAATGATCAACAAGGAGATAACCGATACTGCATTGAGTAGTTTGCTTATGCCACTGGTATCATGAATAAAAGGTTTATCATCAATAGCTTGGTCGGTTTGAAAAGCAACAATTTGTTGTTGTTCCAGTACTTCAGCTGCAATTTCTTGGGTGTAATCTTTATCAGCGCCATATTTTTTTGCTAGCAAGGTGTAAACAACGATGCTGAATATCCAAGTAGGAATGAATAAGTAATAAAAAGACATCACATCTAATGCATTTAATCCAAAGCCAAATGTCAAGGCTAACGCCCAAGTGGCAATGGCTGGAATACTCCGAGAGATATTTTGATACTTAGCCCAATATCGCGTTAAGCCGATTTTGGGAAATATAGTATGTTCAGCAAATACAATGCCGCCAACGGGCACAACAAGTAAACCTGCATAAGTAAGTAGCGGCAACATTTGTGAAAACACAAAAGGAAAACAAGCAATGA
The DNA here is from genome assembly GCF_963977085.1 of uncultured Paraglaciecola sp. Taxonomy (GTDB): domain Bacteria; phylum Pseudomonadota; class Gammaproteobacteria; order Enterobacterales; family Alteromonadaceae; genus Paraglaciecola. The sequence continues at coordinate 170,791 of NZ_CAXBNC010000005.1, forward strand.
TTACTGTCACCACACCCACTACAGCGGTCGTTCTTTCACGTGATTGATTAACAAAAATAGACTGAGCAGCTAAACCAGCACGATACAAGTTAGCGTTTGCGGTGGTCCATCCAGCAATAATAATAATCACAAAGCCTGTTAAGCCTAATGCGTGATAAGCCACATCACCTGGATCTAGTGAGGTAATAGTGGTTTTAAGTAAAACTGCGGCACCTGCACCCATAATCCCGGCTGAGATCCACGCTAAATAATGTCCAAAGAACATGCCGACACCGGAAAATAAGCCGTAACTTTTCTTTTTAGCGAAACGAAATATAGCCATGTCAATTAAGCCAAAGTGAGTGATAGAGTTAGCTGCCCAGGCAAAGCCTATGACTTCTATCAACCCTATGCCTTTTTCACCATCACCGGTAAAACCTGTCCAAATGGAGTGATCTCCAATAGTGATAAAGTCGCCCCAACCAGTCAGCGTGGTAGCGCCTAATACATGATGTGATAGGGCTGGAAATAAAGTAAATGAGCCTGCAATAAAGATAACAAACAGCCAAGGCGCACAAATTTTCGAAAAATCAGCTACGGTTGAAAAACCATACATAGCAACCAACACCACTATAGATCCTACTGCCAGTACAATGGCAACAAACCAAAAACTATTAGGATACCAATTGAGTTGCGCAGGGATATCAAACACAAACCTGACTGCGGTGGAGGACACTGTAATCATGGCTGCGGAGATCACCGAAAATATCACCACATTCGCCCAATTATAAAGTTTGGTCATGGAATTACCGGCAATTTTATTGAGGTAATTATATAAACTTAAACGTGTTTCAACGGCTATGGGCGCCGTTAATAACCACCATGAACACATGGCTAATAGATTGCCAATTAACAAACCTAATAAAATATCTCTGGTGGATGCACCTAACGCGACAAAGGTGGCACCGATAACAAATTCTGTGGCAGCAACATGCTCACCTGCATATAAACCAGCAAAATGTTTCCAGCCATGCAATTTATTTTTTGCGACTGGCATTTGTTCTTCATTTATTTCATGAAAAGCGTTATCTGTTTGAGTATTAGCCATTTTTATTTTCCTCATTATCACCATCGTTGTGTAAACATGCAGATAAGCGATAGTATTTTTAAACTAGAATTTAGAATGTTTACTTTGATGACAATGCGAGTATGGCCTGGGCGGTATACTCGTTTGTAATAAGCGAATTAATTAATTTACCTTTAAGGGCAGCATAAATTGCTAGCACTTTGTCAGTACCCGCGGCAATACCATAAACAGGTTTAGACGCATTAATGGTTAATGGCGCGCTGACTACGCGATCATTAGTAGCATTAGAAAGAAGCTGACCATTTTTGTCATACAGCCAACTCACAATTTCTCCATAAGCGCCATCATTTTTCAAATGACTCAATTCAGAATCAGTAATGAAGCCGTCTAATAACAAAGGTGAATTGTCGGTAATTTGACCTATGCCCACAAAAGTGGCGTCGGCTTGTTCAATTAAGCTAAAAATGCTTTTAACTGGCTGCAGGTTTTGCAAAGTGTTTTTTTCAGAGACGCTAGATGCAATGACGGGAAGGGGCATTGGGAAATGTTTAGCGTTGATACGATTTGCCATGGTTACCACAATATCAAAGGCTGAGGCCGAGCCATCTGCCATCATATTACCTACAAGGGACACAATTTTGTGTTGTTGGCATTGCATGGAAGGCAATTCATCGATACAGGCTTTTAGGGCTCTACCTGTGCCAAAGGCCAATGTTTTTGGCGTTTCTGATTTTAAGTAACGCTCTAGAATTGCGGCACTGCATTGTGCTAAACCGTGATTTGCGTCAGGAGTGGCTGGATCGCTAGGAACTATTTCGCAATCCAGTAAAGCAAATTTATCTTTTAACTGTTGCGCTAACTCCATACATTGTGCAATCGGATGGTCCAGACGCACTTTTATCAATCCTTCAGTTACAGCAAGGGCAACTAATCGTTGCGCAGATTGGCGAGACACTTCTAATTTTTGGGCGATTTCATCTTGTGTATTTTTGGCCACATAATATAACCATGCTGCGCGAGCGGCGTCTTCTAAACGTTTTAATTCAGTTGTTGATCTGTTATCCATAAGGATGCCTTTTTTATTGCTACTTGCGTCTAAAAACAAATGTTAATAGGTTTGAGCTTATGCTCAACTGCGGGGCATATTCTCAGTTGTTTGTTAGTATGTCAACATTTTATAGTGTCTTTTTTATACAAAAAACAAACAAAATAATAACAATGCTTGATCTGCTGGTTTGACTTAATGCCAGAGTTATAAAGCTAAAAGGGGATTTTATAATTTTAGTTGTTCTTGTAAGTCATTGAATATATTTAAGTTATTAAAAATAATCGAAGGTTATATTAAATTTTTGTAAATAAATAGATTGACCTGAATATCCGTAATGTGGAAAATGCCCGCCAGTTGGGCATATGCTCAGCGTGATTGTCGGTCATAAAATTTTTCAAAGAATTGACGATGCATTTAGCTAAATCCAATCAATCATCATTCACTAAAGCCACTGTTTTTGGAGAGAGTAAAATGTTAATCAACCCCGTGAAATCAATTTTTTTAATAGCGACATACTGTTTATTTAGTTTCAGCTCTCTAAGCTTTGCGAATGAAAATACAGCGAGGTGGGATTTAAGTTTCGACCTTAAAACTAATCACCTTTGGCATGGATTTATAGTCACTGACGGTGTAATGACTGCTGGTGAATTGACCTATAAAACTGCCGACAATAAATCCACTTTTGGCTTATGGGGCGGAGGTTCTTTTAATGGTGAGTTCAAAGAGTTTACTTATTTTGCTTCCCACCAATTTTCTGATCAGCTGTTTGTTGAAATTGTTAATCATGGTAACCATTCATCTATCCCTGACAGTGATGTGGACATATTTGATTATTCTTCAGATCCTTTAAAAACCGGTAATTTTATTGATATAGGTCTTGGTTATACCTTTGAAGGCGATATGCCTATTTCAGTTTATTATTCGGTTATTGTGCAAGGCGTTGATTCTTTTGTGGATGCTGATTCGGGTAAAAAGGAACGTGCTTACACTAACTATATAGAAATCAATGCACCCGTTTGGAAAGGTAAAGACGGTGAAACGGTTGATGTGTTTATAGGCGGCGCTTTTTCTCCAATGCAAGAAAAAAACTTCTATTCTGACAATGCGAATATTAACAACCTCGGTTTGACCTATAAAAAGCAACTTAAAGTTGCTGGATATAGTTTACCTGTTTCAGCAACGGCAATGTGGAATCCTGCGTTAAATCACGGTGCGCTACAAGTCGCTGTTAATTTATTCTGATTTTTAGTGTCCTTATATATAAAATCGAACGCTCATCAGTAAACACAAATAGGTTTTTATTATTATGACTTTGGCTAATTATTTGCTAGGTAATCCCATCGAGTTAATCATATTTGATTGTGATGGTGTGTTAGTTGATAGTGAAATTTTAAGTAAACAAACCTTGCTTAAGATGCTCAACGACTTAGGTGCCAATGTATCTGATGAGTACTTTTACACTCATTTTTTAGGATATAACTTTGAGCATGTTACCGCAAAAGTCTTAGCGGATTTTTCACTTGTGTTGACTGACGAATTTCGCTTTGCATACAGAGATGCATTGTTAGCAGTCTTTACTACAGAGTTAAAGCCTACTGTTAAGTTGGATAGCATGTTAGAAAAATTATCTGTGAAGTCTTGCGTTGCAACCAGTAGTAGCCCTGCTAAGGTGGGCCATGCACTGCAAGCCACTGCTTTAAATGAGTATTTTTCTGGTAATGTCTTTACGGCTTCCGAAGTGAAAAATGGCAAACCAGCGCCAGACTTATTTTTACATGCAGCAAATAAGATGGGGGTGGCAGCTGAACATTGTTTGGTAATTGAAGATTCGCAAGCGGGTATTCAAGGTGCAAAGGCTGCCAATATGCGAGTCATTAGGTATGCGGGTGCGAGTCATTTGATTCATCACAGTTATCATGATGATGTGCATACAATTACCCATTGGGATCAGCTAAACCACTTACTCTTTGAAATAGATAGTGATCAAAAAGTTCAGATGTAGATCCTCTCATTGACACTTGTGAGCAACAGTGAGATGTTTTGATTCGCAAACTTTTCCATTCGATACGGTTTTTCTATCACTTGCCCTAGTGCTATAGAGCCACAGCAATTTGACTTAAATGCTGTTAACTATTCCTCTAGCCACAACAAGAAGGTTTAGGTTTTTTGTGATCCTTGAGTATGCCTCTAGATTCTTTCACTATTTTTAATGATGACTGTATTATCACCACAGCAATAATGATTGCGATAACTAAATCAGGGATCGCTGAATCTAGCCATATGACTAAGCCCGCTGATACCATTACACCAAGGTTCGCTACCATGTCGTTACGCGAGCAAATCCAACTGGCGCGCATATTGATATCCCCAGAACGGTAACGTGACAGCAAAATAAAACAGAATAAATTAACTGCGAATGCTAAAAGTGAAATCCACAACATTATGTGGGTTTGTGGCTCACTACCAAAAATTAAACGCTGCAGTACATCCAGTAAAATCAGTGCTGCAAGAAACAATTGTAAACTACCGTTAAATAATGCTGCTTTAGCCTTGTGTTGTATGGCTTTTCCTACTGCATATAAGCCAACCATATACACCATCGCATCTGCTAACATATCCAGTGAATCGGCCATTAAGCCACTTGATTGTGCTAACCACCCAGCAATAAACTCTACAAAAAACATTGCACCATTAAGTAATAACACCGTCCACAATAAAGTACGTTGCTGTTTATCTTGAGCATTTACACCGCAGCATTCACTCATGCGAACCTCGCTAAAAATAGGGATTGATAGTGTTTGTTAAAGATAGAATAAACCTTCCAGTAACAGTAAGGTCAATCTCAAATGAAAATAAATCAATTAGCTCACAAGGGTGAGTACAAATACTACTCGTTATTATGAAGAGAGTGGTGAGTTTGATTTCCAAACAACTTCAACAGATCCGTTTCGCCCAATATGAGTTGCAGCAATTCGAAAAACGTCTGCAAGCCTTAGTGAATTGTTGCGCTAATCTGCGTGTGATTGTTCACTGATTTTCGATTTAATCATGGTAATCCTATTCGAGTTAATGGCATGTCTATTCATTCACAAGTAAAAGGTTTCACTAACAAGATTGGGCTAATTATGTAATATCCTCTAACGCAATATAATCTAAATCAAAGCCGAAATTTCGAGGAGACACTACTTTAAGGGCATTTTCCGAGCGATAGAACTGTGGACAGCCTACCGCAAATACTGCCACTCGTTGGCCGTAGCGTAAACGTTCTGCATTTATTGGTGTAGAGCTTTCATAGTCAACAATTACGATCAAATCAGGCACGCTAGCAACCACTTTATCGCCTTTGCGGGCAAGTAAGTATTCATTCTTTATGCTTACAGTAAGAGATGAGTTGTTGTTCTCAAAAGATTCAATAGTCGCTTCGCCAATGTCATAGCCGCCGACAATTCGAGTGGCTTTATCTATTACTTTTCCAGTAAAAATTAAGCGACACTCACCATAAATTGAATCTTTAAAAAGTGCCTGTAAAGGTGCAAGCATATCGGTAGCTAAGCCGCGATTCTCGCGCAGAGTTTGCCCAAGTTTAATTGAGAATGAGAGCGTGCCCGGAATGATAGAGTTTTTTAATTCACGGCCAGTCATGGGATGTTCAGCAGTAGTAATCATGCCACCTGCAGCCATTGCAAGACTACGAATATGACGTTCATACACTTCAGTGCTATTGGTCGAGAAAGTAACAACATTACCTGCGTAGTCGTAAGCAACTGCTGGCGTGGGTTTCACTCCTGCAATGGCATAACTCATCATTTGCGCTTCTGGCAAAGCCCTGCCCATGCCGTCGCCGTCAATAACGGGTAGGCCTCTGCCAGCTGCAGCAACAATGGGGATCAATGAATTCCCGCCACCAATTTCAAAAGAAGCAACCGCATCAACGGCTACTCCAACGTGTTTTTCAAATGCTTCTAAAGTTCTCGCTGCATCTTCAACCGAAGGAAGTAACTCAAGGCTTACCGTAGGCGCGCCTACTGAGCCTATCGCCACCACATAGGCATCGTCGTCAAGCTCACTAGGGTCAATTACTTCGACTGCTCCAAATTGTTTAATTGCCTGCTCAGCTATTAAACGCGGAACATAGGGATCACCGCCTCCGCCAGTTGCTAAAAAAACAGAACCCAGTGCTAAATCTTCTAAATGTTTATGTTCAATTTTCATAATGTGGACTCTTGTATTTTTTCAGAAGTATTAGTCGGTAAGGCTGCTAATTCACCTATTACTTTGACGCGAATACAGGTGCTAGACTCATCCATGTAAGGAACCGGGGTTTCTTCGATATCCACGGTACGTAAGGTTTCTGCTGCTGCGCCTGCATCAATTGCACGCTGTATGGCATCTTTAGTCACTTGTTTTATCGCCTCTTCACGTGGCAAGGTGCGATAAGACACCATATGTTCAGCTTCACCGCCAATTTGCGCAATAGCGGCACCTATTGCATTAGCCACACCAGCATGTTCAGGACGATGAATATCCGATGCTGCTTCTAAGCCGTCAGTCACCAAAATTGCGCCGCCACCTACGAGTATTACGGGCATTGATTTACCCCCCGGTTTCATCATATCTATATTGTTATCAAGCAAAGAATGCAGGGTTTGTTTTGCGTTACTAATGGTTTGCTGCGTGATATGTGCTACTTTTGTTTTGTCGCCAATATTCGCACCACCGCTAGCCACTAAAATATCGCTGGTGGTCAGAGTATTCCCCCCAAAGACTAATCCTTCAGTAACTAGTTTGTGACCAACTGAACGCGGTCCAATAGCCTTGCCGTCGTCTGAAACAATGCTGCCGCCACCTAAGCCAATGGCTAAAATATCAGGCATTCTAAAATTCGTCCGCACGCCACCAATTTTGATAATGACGTTAGATTCCCGAGGGAATCCATTTTGCAGTACACCAATATCAGAAGTGGTACCGCCAATATCAACAACAATGGCGTCTTTTAAACCTGTTAGTTTGTAGGCGCCTCGTAACGAGTTAGTGGGGCCTGAGGCAAATGTTAGGGCAGGGTAGGAGCGCACAAAATCAGCGCTCATAAGGGTGCCGTCGTTTTGACTAATGTATACTGGACAATCAAGACCGCGTTGTTTTAATGCACCTAAAAACGAACTAACCACTTTGTCGGCAAATGGTAATAAAGTGGTATTTAAAATTGCCGCATTTTCTCGTTCCATTAAACCCAAGCGACCAAAACTATGAGAGAGCGTAATTTTAGCATCAGGGATTGCTTTGCGTATTTCGTTAGCCACTTGTTCTTCAGGTGCCGAATTTATGGGCGAAAACGCAGACGCTATCGCAATATTTTTAACGCCGCTTTTCAACATGCTGTTAATCATATTGGTAATTTCTTCTGGCTTGATATCAGCCAACGACCAACCATCATATAAATAGCCGCCATGGAGCATATAATATTCGCTATCAAGGGCGTCTTTTAGATCTTGTGGCCAGTCCAACATTGGAGGCATGCCGTTACCTGAAGGCAAACCAATCCTAACGGCTGCTACTTGCGCTAGCTCACGTCGTTCAATAATGGCATTAGTAAATTGGGTGGTGCCAATCATTACCGTTTCAATTTCAGACTGTGAAATGCCGCTTTCGCCTAAAATGACGTCTAGTGCATTAGTAATTCCCGAAATAACATCTGCGGAAGTTAGGGCTTTGGTGGATGCTAATACTTCATCACCTTGCATAATCACAGCATCTGTATGAGTGCCGCCTACATCTATTCCAATTCTCATTGTGTTTTGCCTCTAACTTTCGGTACGGTGATTGGAATGACGTTCATTCCAAGATAATGCGGTGTATACAATGCCAGCAAGAAAAATAGCATCAATGGCGGCTATTCCTGACGGTGATGGAATTAAAGCTTCAGTGCTTAAAATTGCAAAAATAGCGCTGAGCAACCAAGCTATAAAACCTTTCGGAGCGATTGTTCTATTGTTGTTCAAAGATTCAATGTTGTAGGCATGAGGGCGAATAAACAAATAATCGCTAATGATGATCCCAGCAACAGGAACAAAAATAACCGATAGATAAAAGATAAAGGTAATAAAGTTGTCGAGCAGGTTTAATAAGGCAACAAAAACCCCTACTAAACCTAAACATATCGTTACCCAAGTGGTATTCAACTTAGGGAAAGTCGCGGTTGTGCTGAGTACAGCACTGTATAAATTCAAAGAATTAAGCACCCAACTTCCGGCAATGACTATAATTGATGCGCCTATGCCTAAGCCCAGATCAATCATAATATCTAGTATGTCTGCTTTTCCTGAAGATGCGCCAGCTAAACCTGCAGCTCCCATCACCAACAACTGCACAACAATATAGGAGATAAAAGCGATATAAATAGCATTCGACCAGTGTTTAACGAAGCGGGTAATATCGGGTAAAATTATCGCGCCAATAATGATGGCACCCACTACCGCTGAAATGCCTTCTCCAAGTGATAATGTGGCGACTTTATTGGTGGTTAGAATTTGTTCCAATGATTTTTCACTGAGGGCAGAACTAGCCAATAAAAAAGTCACGCCAGCCAATACAGGCACCATTATTGTTGCTAGCCAATTAATGGCTTTAAAACCAATCACAGTAGTCAAAGTCATACAAAAACTGGCAATAATAGCCAAGGTTAAAGGGGCGATATTGATATTAAAAACGTCTAAAGCAAGACGAGACACTGCTTCGCCAAACAAGTTAATATTAACTCCAAACCAACCTAGCAACGATATTGCAAAAGCAATATTGACTATGCTCGCCCCTTTGTCTCCAAAAGCAATACGCACCAGTAAATAAGAGCTCATGCGTGTTTTAGCACCAATAACACCCATTATTCCACCAATGGCGAAAATAATCACAGAACCTATAAATAAGGCCAAAGCAGCCTGTATAGGTTCAAGGGCCTGATAGACTTCAAGACCCGTAATAAAAGTGGGTAATGAAAACGCGACCATGGCACCTACTGCTGCAACACGAGGCCAAGGGACGAGTTGACTGTCCGTAATCTTTACCGCGGAAAATTCATTTAGTTCTGGCTTCATTTTGGTAACTCATAGTTGTGTAAACTCTGTAACAACAAGCCCTTATTTAGTAAGGGCTCACGAAAGTAGTACCATTTAGAAGTTATAGTTGAGTTGCACACCAAAGCTTGAGCCTATGTTAGGGAAACGTCCTAACGACACTACACTATTGCCTAACAAGACTAAATCTTCTATTTGACGTTCATCCGTTAGGTTGTCTGCATAAGCTGTTACTGACCATACATCGGATTCAAGGGTCGCCCTTAAATTGATAAAGGTTTGCTTAGATGATTCAATATCGGGTATATCAAAACTAAATATTCTAGGACCATTGTGGTTCAAATCGGCGCGTAAAATTAAATCCATGTCCGATGACATCTCATATTCGTATTCAGATACCAAGTTGAAGTTGTATTCAGCTACGTGGGGCAACGATGAACCTATTAAATCTGGACGCTCAGTAAAGGTTTGAATGTCTGAGTCAATAATTCCGCCATTAGCCTTCAAGGTTAAATTATCGCTAGCATTAACTGATAACTCAAACTCAATACCTTGGGTACTCACATCATCAACAGAGATGTTTTCTAAGGTAAAAGTCTCGCCATTAAAACGAGTTATTTGTGCATCTTCTTGATCAATTCGAAATAAAGCAAAGTTAAAGGTACCATTACCCTCTAGCACACTGGTTTTAAAGCCTAGTTCAAAGCTATCAGAGACTTCTTTATCGAAGGTGCGGCTAATATCTGGATGAGGTTCGTTAAACCCTCCACTGCGGAAACCTCGTGAATAGCCACCATAAATAAGGGTTTCTGGATTCATTTGATAGGCGACTGAAAATTTCGGCTGAAGCTCAGAAAAATTCTTTTTCTCAAAGGTGTCTTCAACAAAACGTTGATCAAAAGATTCTCTGTCATCGTTGTCGTAACGAATTGCTGCAGTTAACTCAAGTTTATCGGTGAAATCGTAATTTAACTGGGTAGATAAGGCCCATGCGCTGCTACTGTTATCATCTAGTATACTAAAAACAAGTAAACTATCGTCAAAGTCTGCACGGGTTTGCGGCTGATTGCCCGCTATATCATCATAGCTGTGAAATTCGCTGTCGCGCGTGCGCTCTTGGGCAAAAGCGGCAAATGCCCAGCGCAGTCGAGTGTCACCACTAGACTTTAGACGTGCCTCAAAGGTAGTTGACTCTACTTTCAAAATATTTTCTTGGGCGCCCGCATAATAAAAGCCGTCAAAATCACTTTCTTTATTTGAAAAGTCACCATCAGAAAATCCGCTTTGATCCGATTCACTATAACCAGCAACTAATTCAAGTGTAGAGGCTTCAAAATCATGTGAATAGCGTGCGCTAAACTCCGCTAAATCACGGGTATCTAACCCCGGCACATTATGTTCAACCTGCAGCGAAAAATCTTCTACAGTGTTAGCATCAACGGGTTGATAGTAACCAATACCTGATTCCGTATTAGTTAAACGTGCATTTAAATCTAAGATAGAGTCGTCAGTCACATCAATACTTAATTTACCAAAAACGGAATTCTCTTCATGAAAATCCACTTTTTGATTTAAGAATGTATTGTCGAGCTGTCCATCATAATCTCGTCTGTAAGCACCGACTCTAAAGTAGACTTGGTCTTCGACTGCGGCTCCTGAGGCTACACCTGACAAACGCAAATCACTGCCACTGGCAATGGACGTGCTTACTTTCGCTTCAAAATCGTTAGTTGGTTTACGGGTGGTAATGTTAACTGCGCCTCCAATTGCACCACGGCCATACAGAGCGCCTTGGGCACCACGGAGTATTTCGATTCTTTCAATATCAAACAACTGTTGATTCATAAACTCTAAATCAGAGGCTGTAATACCATCAACAACAAAAGCTAAGGGAGCATCACCGACCTGCGGAGTGATTAATCCACGAATTTGAATGCGCGCTAAACCTGGACGAAAATTATCTAACTGGCTAAGGTTTGGCGTTAGGTCTGCCACATCACGAAAGCTCTTTATGCCAGCTCGCTCAATTTGTTCAGCATTAAAAGAAGTAATCGACTCAGGAATATTTTGGAGGTTTTCTGCACGTCCACGGGAGGTAACGACTATTTTTTCAATATCGGTTTGAAGCAATGACTGTTCTTCAGCTGCAATAAGGGGAAAAGAAACGCCAAACATTAATGTACTTGGCAATATTATTGCGGCTGCTATTTTGCTTAGGGGGTTATTATTTACAAGCTGAGTTCGGCGCTTAGACATGGTGTTGGTTCCCATTAATGCTTCGGTTAGCAATTTTCTTATTTATTTGTCTTCATAGTATATTACTAAAGAATGAAAATTTTCTGTTGAAGACACTGCACACAAACGGATAATCTTTAGGTCAAAGCCGTTTTCACAAAACAATCGTTTTTTAACTGTATATGGGTTACCAATGAGTAGTAAGAAAAGCATTAAGCTAGACCAGATCAACAGAAAAATAATAACGATTGTTCACACTCAGTCAGATATTTCTAATCAAGAACTCAGTGAGCGAGTTGGTTTGTCAAACAGTGCCTGTTTTCAGCGTACCAAAGCTCTTAAAGAAGCAGGTTATTTTATTGGTTTTCATACTGATTTGGATTTAAACCGTATCGCCAAAAATGTATTGGCTTATGTTGAATTCACTTTGGAGTCTAATAATCCAAAAGCCAGGAAAATATTTGAAGATGCTATTAACGCAAGGCCTGAATTTATGGATTGTTTGCGTATAACCGGAGACGTAGATTACATCTGCTTTACTTGCTGCTCCGACACTCAAGCTCTCAACGCATTATGCGACACAGTGAATGGCAACTCCAAATTGGGCATTCAAAAAGTCAAAACACGTATTATTTTGGAGCGCTCAAAGTGGTATTTAGGTTACCCGTTGCAGAAGTTGGAGTGGTTGGATTAAGTGTTAATTACTTTAAAAGCTAAAAAGGGCATGCTTTTAAATAAAGCGTACCAACACTGCTGGATTATGCTAAATCTGATCGGAATGCGAGTCTGTTCATATCATTCTAGATACTCATAATTGTTGGACCTAGTATTATTGAGTCCTACCAAATGTGCATTTCGTTAAACAATATTAGCGATAATTTTTAAACTTTGACCAATGTCAGAGTTTATTGCTCTTAGCAACGTCATTAAAATCTGGATTGATCTGATAGAATTTGCACTGGCCTGATATGCTTGTCCAACGCTCAATAGATTCAGCCTGATTGCCAATGTTGAGCTCTATTTGGGACATTTTTAGATCCGAAGCCATTCCTGCCTCCTGATCCTTTAGAAGATCGAATCGGGTTATTAATTGTTGCTTATTCAGCCCTAAGTTATGGGAAATATTGCTAATTTGAACCTCATAATAGAGCTGCGATACGTCTTCACTTATTCCATTAACCCCTCTTAATTTATAATGTTGCAGAGCTTTTATCGCCTGTTTATAAGCACTGATAGCCAAATCTTGCTCCCCAGACCAACGATACACATCCGCCAGATAACCCCAGTAATTGTAGATATTTGCCCCTTCCTGATTACCTAATTTATCCAAAGCCACCTTAATTTGGGCAATTGCCTCGGCGCTTTTGTTTTGATACGAATAGAGTAAACCTAAAAACTGATAACCCAAGTGAGACTGAGGAGCTGCTTGTATAACATTGTGGAACTGTTCCTCTGCTTTTGGAAAATCTCCGCTACAAAGGGTTAATATGCCAACATTGGTTAAGGACACCGGATTTTGGCTGAGATTGGCAGAAAGTTGGAAATAAGCCAGACTCCTGCTAGGTTGTTGAAGATTGAAGTATATAGTCCCTAACGTTTCATAGTAATACCAATAATCATCTTCCAAGTTTATTGCTCGCAACAGATTTTGTTCTGCCAGTGCCAATGCTGTATCTGATTCAGTGGGTGATTGGTTGGCCTTATGGAGATAAGTTTCGGCTAAACCGCTGAGCGACTTTAAATGATTGGGCCAAATTTTAAGTGTCTTTTTATAGGAATTGAGTGCGCTATCAGTTTGTCCGGTCAGTGTGTCCAGTTCCGCATTCAATGCTTGGATGTATGGGGAGTCAGGATCCAAAAGTATAGCCTCACTGCATGCTGAAGCAGCCTGATCTAGATGATGTTTTTCTTCATCTTGCCAGCTTTTCAGTATATACGTCTGACAAAGTGCACCTTTCAAGTCGGCAATGTCATCATGCTCAAGAATAGCTGAGAGCAGCATCGCGGTAACTTTATCTCCTTCCTTTTGCATATCCCGAGTGTCTAGCAAAATTCTAGCATCCAACAATACATCCATAGCGTACATATACGAAGTGTCAAAAATAAGTGACTGCTGCGGATGGGACAATAGTTGATCTATGGTTGCCTGTAATTTCGCCGCAATAATTGTTGCATACATATTTTGATTGGCTAATGGAAAAACATAATATCCAATGACTCGCTCTACGCCATCAAAATACATTTGCGCTTGCTGCACAATATACCGACCTTTTTGTTTCGTCGACAGCGTTACCACGACATCAGATTCATATTGCCTGGCTAAATCTATAGATTGCAGAGAACTATCAAGTTGGCTGTCTAACAAAGATGGATTGATATTTGTTATGGATGAACTTTGGTTAAGGTTTGATGCCGTCGTTTCACTCAATATGTCTTTAGGCCATATAACCAAACTCACTATTGATTTATGAGCTTGATTGAGAATATTAGCCAAGGGGAATGCATTAGCATCTGGATTAACATTATTAAATGAACGGAAAACCATAACTAAAATTATAACCATCACTGAGATTACAACTAGTAAAGTTGGAATCTTTTGTCGTGATTTAAGTTGTAGGTCAGCTTCAAGTGGGGTATCGGTTGGGATCGTTAAATCGTCATGTTCCAAGTCTTCAATATTTTGTTCTGTCGAATTCAAATACAATTGCCAGCCCGGTATACCCAAGGCTGCGGCAACACGTTCTATAGAAACAGGGTCTACTGACTCGCTTCTGCAGACACGGCTGACCAATGAACGAGGTGTCGAAGGGGTTTGCTCTAAATCCTGAATTTTTTTGGCAATATCTGCTTGTGAGTGCAGACCCGCATTTACCATCGCAGCATGGATCTTTATGAGAGAAGCTCTAACCCCTCTTTGGCGGGAAGATTGACTGTTACTTATTTTCGTCATGGTGTTGTTTTTAAACCTTTTCCCTTGGTTTTCTGCAGATTGCACTAGTCACTATCGCTAATAATTAATTGCCACTATCAATTCGACAATAATTAAATGTTTCAGTTAACTCATTTAAGCCCAATTAGTCGCAGATAAAAAGCACAAATTTAATATAGCCTTGTATTTAATACTATTTCTGCAAAAGTGAAATTGGTTATTAGTTAACTCTAAGTAATGGATTTGAAAGTAAATTTTTAGAGTAGCTAAGTTTTAGTTTCTTGTTTTTTGGGGAATTAAATCTGTCTAAATTTTGCACATTAATGTGGTGAAAAAGTGAGGTAGTAACTAGGAACGATGATGTTTGGTGTCTTTGTCGTTTAAGTTTAAGCAAGCTCACCAACTGCAATATGACTTAATAAAAATTATTTTAAAAATGGAGAAATTGAAATGTTAAACGTTTTGAAAATGTGTATTGGCTGTTTTGTCATCTCACTTAGCTTGTTATCTCACATTGCCTATGCTGGCGTGATCGTCAATGATGTCACAGTATTATTTGGTGGCGGGAATCGCATTGACGGAGGAACATGTTGTAGTATGTATTCTGCAGGTGACCAAGATTCCTCAATTGACGGCAGTGCCGTCTTTGCAACTATTTCTGACACCCTACAATATTCTGGTCTCAATGCTAGCGACGAAAACGATACCATGACAGTAAATTACGGCGCTCAGAATAGGATCACCGAGCAAGGTGAGTTTAAAGCAGGTGTTTCTTTGTCTGTGGACAATCCATTCTACAATGTGCAGAATTCTCCCTATGTATTAGATGATAATTTCGACGAGCACAGTGTCGATCCAAATGGATTACCATCATTTCTTTATGCTGCTTCTTATACCTATTATCGTAATGACCTAAATATTCAATCAGCCAGTGAGGTAAGTCGTTTAAAAGTTGATTTTTCAATTGACGGTTGGATCAATGAAAATAATGCGCTAGCGAGCTCTAGTATAGATGTGGTTAGTGACGGAGATTGGAACAACGTTTTTGGACTAAATCCACTTGGCTCTGTCAATAATATATATGCCGATGAAAGTCATAGTTTTTTTATTGACGTAATAAATGGCGAGGCGAGATTAGAACTTGAATGGTATCTTGATCTTGAGATAGAGCTAGATTCATTATTGGATAATATTAGTGGCTCGATTGATTTTTTGAATACCATGAAATTCGGACAATTCACTGCCTATGATAGCAATATGAACGTGATTAATGATGCCATGATTGTTGGCTCTGAAGGTAAGATATTTTCAGCTAATGCAGTTACTTCTGTACCTGCACCTAACTCATTTTCTTTAATTGCTTTTGGTTTTTTATTGATGACAATTTGCAGAAAACGAATTATATAAATTTTTCTTCTGGCAGCATCGCACTACGTAAATGTTAAACCAAATGTTCTTCTATCGATGCCGCGGTGATTAATGAAGCGAGAGCACTAAATCTAAGCCCTTCTACGGTTTTGGAAGAGGCTTTTTGCAACGCAGTAAAAGCAGCTAAGTATGAGCGCTGGAGTCATAAGAACAAGCAAGCGATAGCCCAGTACAATCGTAAAATTGAAGAGCAGGGCACATTTTCAGAAAAAGTTGCGCAGCTATGATAATCACGCAGCTATGAACCCGTCGGTGCATATTGAACAGTTTTTAGTTTGTAAATCACACAATCAAAGAGTAGTTATCCTCACTAACGCATTGTTTAATGAAGTTGACAGTATTTTGGTGGCTCCAGTGCAAATACAAAATGATCACTTATTGATTTCAGGCTTGCAAATATCTGTAAATATTAATAATGAGATTTGTTACGTTGATTTGTTGGATATTGCGACAGTTTCTAAAAACAGCTAAAGCCAATATTAGAGGTTAGTATTCAACCATACAGTGCCGAAATTAAAGCAGGTATCGATCTGTTGATTGAAGGTTTTTAACCAATGAGCAGAGATTTAAATGTAAATAAACAACTCTTACTGCCTATCAATACTTTCCTCCAATGCTAAACCCCACAAAGCTGGATTGATGAAGCTATCAAGCCTGAAAAACTGACAACGCTGCTGATTGATTATGCTAATTGTGAGCTGAAGGCATATATGTGCATACTAAAGAATTCAAATGTTTTTCCTGCCAACGATCCTGATAAGACTTTATTCAAGACGGTAATTTGTCGGCTGAATAAGGGAGTGGAACTCAGTTTCCCTCAACCTCTCTAATATACTAATCTCAACAGATCGCGCCATAACACTTAACGCTAAATCGTTAGCTGAAAGGGCAAAAGGCTCCTCCAGTTCTTCATTCAATGCATCTAAACCAAAAAACGCATAGGCAAAAATAGGGGGCGATAATCCCATGGATGTAGCGCCTCAACTTATTTGCCAACTATAAATATGATTAGGCGTTATATCGCCACTTAAGGTGCTTTCTAAACAGGGGAGGGCCGCCGAGTATTTACCTCCTCAACAAGAGCTATTCATTTAAGTAGGTGGCATGAAAGCGCAAGTGCTTTTCAATAAAACTCGATATAAAATAGTAGCTATGGTCATAACCGTCATGAATTGCCAGTTCTAGTGGATAAGCACTAACCTTCGCTGCTGCTTCTAATACTTCAGTTTTTAACTGTTCAACCAGAAAATCATCCGCGCCACCTTGATCAACTTTTGCCGGGACAAACTGAGTCGCCTGACGCATTAATTCACTGGCGTCGTGTTTTTCCCAAGTGGCTTTATCTTTACCCAAATAAGCAGTAAAAGCTTTTTGCCCCCAAGGTGCAGTCATAGGATTACAAATAGGACTAAATGCCGACATTGAGCTATAACGCTCTGGGTTTAACATGGCTATGGTCAGTGCGCCATGCCCTCCCATTGAATGACCACTTATCGCACGTTTATTTGACACTGGAAACGCGGCTTCAATTAGCGCAGGTAGTTCTTTAACTACATAATCATACATCTGATAATGACGATCCCAAGGGGGTTGCGTTGCATTGACATAAAAGCCTGCGCCTTGCCCCAAATCATAACTTTTATCATCAGCCACTTCTTCACCACGAGGGCTAGTATCTGGTGCAACAATCGCTATACCTAGTTCGGCAGCGATACGCTGAGCACAGGCTTTTTGCATAAAATTTTCATCGCTGCAGGTTAGGCCTGATAACCAGTACAACACAGGTACTTTTTTGCCACTTGATACTTGTGGCGGTAAATAGATTGCAAACCGCATAGTGCAATTTAATGTATGCGACTGGTGGCTATATTGTTTGTGCCAACCACCAAAACTTTTATTGGCACTTAAATTTTCAATTTTCATAGGAATACCTCGAAAGGCTGCCCAAAATCGGTGTGATTCTGGCCAATGGAGTGACTTTATTTATCAAAATGAATGACTGTTCGAATGCTTTCGCCTTTATGCATCAGATCAAATGCCTTATTGATGTCTTCCAGAGGCATAGTGTGGGTAATAAAGTCATTCAATTTAAATTCACCTGCTAAATAACGCTCAACGTAATTGGGTAATTCAGAGCGACCTTTAACGCCACCAAAGGCAGATCCTCGCCATACACGGCCAGTCACAAGCTGGAATGGACGAGTGGATATTTCTTGTCCTGCACCGGCCACTCCAATCACTACTGATTCCCCCCAACCTTTGTGGCAACACTCTAAAGCAGAGCGCATAAGGTTCACGTTGCCAACACATTCAAATGAGTAATCAACACCACCATCAGTTAACTCTACTATGACTTCTTGAATTGGTTTGTCGTAGTCTTTTGGATTAATACAATCTGTTGCGCCTAGTTTTTTGGCTAGTTCAAATTTGCTTTCGTTGATATCAATCGCAATAATGCGACTGGCTTTTGCCATGGTTGCGCCAATGACAGCTGACAGGCCAATACCACCTAGGCCAAAAATGGCAACGGTAGCCCCTTCTTCAACTTTAGCGGTATTCATGACAGCGCCCATACCTGTTGTCACTCCACAACCCAGTAAACAAACTTCTTCTAATGGCGCGGCTTTATTGACTTTTGCTAGAGATATTTCAGGTAAAACTGTGTATTCAGAAAATGTAGAACAGCCCATGTAATGGAAAATTGGCTGGCCATCTTTGTAAAAACGGGTGGTGCCATCGGGCATCAAACCTTTACCTTGGGTTTCACGAATTTTTTGACACAGGTTGGTTTTTCCCGAAAGACAGAATTTACATTCACCGCACTCTGGTGTGTAGAGTGGGATAACATGGTCGCCCACTTTTACACTGGTTACACCTTCACCCACTTGCTCCACAATACCACCCCCTTCGTGACCTAAAATAACGGGGAAAATACCCTCTGGATCATCACCTGATAAGGTAAACGCATCGGTATGGCAAACGCCTGAGGCAATAACTTTGATGAGCACTTCACCTTTACGAGGTAGCATAACGTCAACCTCTTCTATGGATAATGGCTGATTTGGCCCCCAGGCAACGGCGGCTTTCGATTTTATAAATTTGTCTGACATATTTATTCTCACTTTGTGGTTGTACACAGTGTATGTACGTATGACGTTATTATAGTTATTCCTGATAAGATGATAATATGCTGGTTTGTTAATTCACTTTTACGAGGTGGTAATAATTATGCAGTGGGAAGGTATTAGCGAATTTGTCTATGTCGCCGAAAACGAGAGCTTTACACAAGCCTCGAAAAAAATGGCTATTTCTACTGCTCAAGTAAGCCGTCAGATCAGTGCGCTGGAAAAACGACTGAATATAAAATTGTTTTATCGTACGACACGCAAAGTAACCTTAACTGAAGAAGGACGTGTTTTTTATCAACATTGTCGCGGTGTACTTGATGGATTAGATGCCGCAGAACGCGCCATAACAAACTTGCAATCGAAACCTCAGGGGAAAATAAAGCTAACAGCACCAGTTACTTATGGTGAACAACAAATATTACCGCTGGTGAATAATTTCATGAGGCAATACAGTGACATTGAGGTAAGCGCCTTTCTAACAAATCAAAACATGGACTTGGTTGAAGGTGGTTATGATTTAGCTATTCGTATTGGCAAGTTGACTGATTCATCGATGATGGCGAAAAAACTAGGAAAGCGGACCAATTATGTGTGTGCATCATCAACCTATCTGGACAAACATGGCATACCTCACTCCTTGTCAGAATTGAGTAAACACACTTGCCTTTTAGGAACTCTGGATTATTGGCATTTTAGAGAAGCAGATAAAGAGAAGAATATTCGAGTAACAGGAAAACTCCGCTATAACAGTGGCTTCGGACTTGTTGATGCGGCTTTAAAAGGCCTGGGCATAGTGCAATTACCCGATTATTATGTTCAAGATCACCTGCAAAGTGGAGCATTGATCACCTTACTGGATAATTATCGAGAGCCTGATGAAGGTATTTGGGCTATCTATCCTCAAAACCGCCACTTGTCGCCAAAAATAAGGTTGTTAGTGGATTATTTGGCAGAGCAATTAATTTAAAGGTTATTATTTCATTTAGCATATGTGTTTAGAGATCTTATTAATTTGGAAAAGTTGTTAATCCCCAACAAAAGCCTTTTAAGGGATGAAAACCCTCAAAGCTAGATGAAACGATCAAAGCTGCAAAACTAGCAACGTGATCATGCAATTTGTAAGTTGAAAGTATAAGTGTGCAACTGCACATTCAGATCGATAAATTAATCTGGTTGTAATTAATACTTGTCTGCGCATTAAATTTGCGCATAATTAATGTGTTGGTTTTATGTGGGAGCAAAGCATGTCAGCGAACCTTAAAGTATCTTGTAATACCTCTATTAGCGCCCAACTAATAAATGACGCAAAAGAACTTAAGTTAAGTCCATCTGCAATTTTGGAAGAAGCATTGAGCAAAGCTGTGAAAGTGGCTAAATATGAGCGCTGGCAACAGGAAAACAAGCAAGCAATAGCAGAACATAATCGTAGAGTTGAAGAGCAAGGTACATTTTCTGAAAAGATTCGACAACTATGAGTTTCCAACAGTTTTCAGTATGTGAAGCCTACGGTCAAAAATTTGTTATCCTTACCAACACAATATTTAACGAAATCGATAGTATTCTAGTGGCAACAATTCAAGCTTATTCACAGGAAACCTTTATAAAAGGTCTGCAAGTTCCAATCATGATTGATGAAGAGCCTTACTATGTTGATCTGCTAGACATAGCCACAGTCTCGAAAGAACAAATGAAAGTAATACCAAATAGTAATTTGCAGTTTTATAGAGCAGAGATTAAATCTGGCTTAGATTTATTAATTGATGGTTTTTGAGAGAAATTTTAATTGAATATTCATCAGCTATTAGAACCGATAGAAACATTTCTTCATTGTCAGACTCCTCAAGCCTGGATCGAAGAGGCCATCAAGCCCGAAAATCTGCCAACGTTATTAGTCGATCATGCTAATTGCGAACTCAAAGCGGCGCAAACCGCTATGTTGTTATTGCGCCGTTATGCGGTCGATCAACCAAGTGGAGATGCATTATTAGCCTGGCTAAAACCTTATGAAGACTTTGTCTATCGTAAAGTTGGCAATGGTGATTTTAGCAACTACGTTAACCTTTCAAAGAAGTTGATCAGCAAGTCTGATTTTGCACATGGTGACGAATTGATCAGTAAAATGGTGTTGTTGATCAAAGAAGAATTACATCATTTTCAACAGGTGTGGGAAATTATGCAGAGTAGGGGAGTGACCTACGACAATCTAACGGCATCCCGTTATGCCAGAAGCATGATGAAACATGTGCGTACTCACGAGCCTGCCAAACTCAGTGATACGCTAATATGTGGTGCCTACATAGAAGCGCGCTCTTGTGAACGTTTTGCGAAGTTAGCCCCACATTTAGATGTTGAACTAGAAAAATTCTACACCTCTTTGTTACGTTCAGAAGCGAGGCATTTTCAAGACTATTTGGGGTTAGCTGAAAAGGTTTCACAACAAGATATCACTCAGCGAGTGGCGCTTTTTGCTGAAAAAGAATCAGCGCTTATTTTGAATGAAGACGCTGAATTTAGATTTCATAGTGGTGTGCCAGCGTTGCTTTAAAACTTTAATTACATTAGCTGAATGCATCTAACTCAGCAGCAATAAATTCTTTAAATGCTTCTACAGGTTGAGCTCCTGAGATCCCAGTGGTTCGATTAATTACCACTGTGGGTACAGACGACACACCTAAGCTATGCCATTGTGTTTCTTTTTCCTGAACGTCGCTAAAAGCGCTACCACTATCTAATTTCAACATGGCGGCATTAACATCTAAACCAACAGCTGCAATTTCTTGTGCTAAAACATTGCGGTCTGATATATCTTTATGTTCAGTAAAAAACGCAGAAAATAGTCGTAATTTTAGTGCTGTTTGTAAGTTAAAGTCTTTAGCGAATTCCAATAAAATATGGGCTTGCCTTGTATTGACTATTTTCATAGCGTCAAAGTAGTCAAAACTAAAACCAACGTCATTGCCTCGTTGACTCATTTCTTGTCTAAAACGCGCACTGCTTTCAGGTGTAGAGCCGTATTTTCTGGCTGAATGTTCTCGTAAATTTTCACCTTCTGGTGGCATATCTGGGTTAAGTTCAAATGGTTGCCATTCAATTTCAACTTGGTCTTGCACGCCCAACTCAGTGATGGCTTGTTGTAAATTTCTGTAACCAATGATGCACCAAGGGCAAACCACGTCCGAGATAATGTCTATTTTTAGCTTGTGTGGCATACAAATCCTCTAAAAAATTAGGTGAAGATACAAATGTTGATCCCACTGAATGTAGGATCACATTTTAACTAATGATTAATTAGGCTTTTTTTGTCCAAGCGAAGCCTTCAAAAGGTTTATCTACTGGTGTATTACCAATATGGTTAGTGTAGTTACTGATGATTTTTTGTGACAAGCCTAGAATAATTTCTAATACTTGTTGCTCGCCATAACCTGCAGCATAAAAGTTGTCTAATTCTGCTTGAGAAATATGTCCACGATTACGCACAATAATAAGAGTCGTATCATAAAGAGCTTGTAACTTAGCATTTGGCATTGGCTGTTCGTTACGCAGCGCTTCGGTGATCGCAGCATCAACTTTCATAGAGTGGGCAATACCGGTGTGCGCAGGTACACAATAATGGCACGCATGTTCAACATTGATGGCCTGCCAAACAACGGTTAGTTCTTCAGCATTAAATGACGTATCCATAAATAATTGATGGAGTTTTTGGTATGCATCCAATGTTTCTGGAGAGCTGGCTAACACACCATGTAGGTTAGGAAGCATGCCAAACGCCTTTACTGACCCTTCTAAAAGTGGCTTGCTGCCTTCTGGCGCTGAATCTATGGTATGGATAGTTAATGTTGTCATATTGGTTTCCTAAATTTTAGTTAAATGGGTTTCAATCTAAAGCATGTTTTAGAGTTTAATCATCACTGATTTCTAATTTGTACCAATCGGTATGCTTGAGTTGAGTGAATTGTACCGATAGGTAAGTTAAAGTCAACAAAGAATTGGTGTAAATACTTTTATGAGCAGAAATTAGGCGGATATTTATAAGAATTGAAGTCAGGAAATAGTGCCTAACAATTTGATTTTTATTGAAATTATATTCTAAATAGAGGAGGGGCTTTCTGATTGAAATAAAGGAAAGGTAAATTGAGAACAGCTAATTTAAAGTAGCTATTGAGGAATAGTTAGCGCGTAAAGCATCAAACCTTATCTTGGTATTAGGTTACTTTACACAACAGCAAAGGGAAGTGTCTTAATGAAGACTAATCCCCGCAATAATACTATCGATGCTGTACTCTAGTTGCGATTTATCAATCCCCGAACGTGCCATTGCTGCGGTGCCTTTCAGTAAAGTGTATATACTTAACCCATTAGACTCGGCATTTTTATTTAAACCTAACGCAATTGACTCGGCATCATTCTTAAATAATTCTGTATACAGCTTACTTGGCATTAAATCAGCTTCTTTGAGTATTTGCTCTGCCTGCTCTGGAATATCACCACTAATCAGTTCCGATTGGCATAATGCTAGATAACAACCCATCGCATGTTGGGGATCACATTGCATGGAGACAATTGACAACATATGATTTTTTAAACGTTGTTTAAATGCCACTCCTTCTTCTAAGAGTAATGCCATGTGAGGTTTCATTTTGGTGTCTATATAACACTGAGTGGCCTTCACAAATAACGCTTCTTTATTACCAAAAGCACTGTACATACTAGGTTTGTTAATACCCATACGCGTAGTTAAATCCATGAGCGTAGCGCCAACATAGCCTTTTTGCCAAAATACTGCCATGGCTGCATTTAGTGCAGTGTCTTCATCGAATGATTTTTTTCTGCCGCTAACCACAATGACTCCAGTTTGAATGTACAGTTTTTCTTGAATTGTACCGACAGGTATGGTTTGAGTCAAATTATAGGACTCGTTACCTTTGGTTAGCTATTAATAGGAATAGTATGAACCTTAGTCTGCGAACAAGCGCACTGACGTCCCCAGAGAAATATTATCCACTACTAAGTCTGGATTCCATCTCAACAAATCAGCTATTAACACATCATAACGCTTGGATAGTTGATACAAAGTTTCACCCTTCTTAATGATATGAAAGGATTGTTCAAGTGGCGCAGGGAGAGGTTGAACTACCTCAGGTAATGGGGTAATTGTTTGCAAAAGAGCCATGGTTTCTTGCTGTTGTTGAATTCTGTCACTACGCTTTTTTGTTAATATATACTTTCGCGTGTATTCATTATGAGGGAATATCGCATATAAATTTTCACCTGTTTGTTCGGCCATTTCAGGTTGTTCTAGCGCCTGATAAACTTCAAAAGCCGTCCATAACATTTTTGCATCGATTTGAGTTTTTGTTGCTTCGTAAAGATTAATCGACGTTTGAGCGACTGAATTTTGATTTTGTTCAATCGCAATTCGGGCAAGCGCAAGGTGTACCTGTGGATTGATTGGCTGGGTAAAATCAAGTTGCTGTAACCATTTTTGGGCTTGCTCAAAGTGTTGCTCGTTGAATAAACATAATCCTATTTGCGTTAATGCGTTATTTTTTAGTTTGAACTTGGCAGGAGAGGGAACTTCATTGTGGTTTTTAGCCGAATTCGCAACAAGGGAAGACGCATAACCTTCTAAAGCGGGCCACTTTTTTTCGGAACAAAAATAGTCCAGTAAATTCGCTGACACCTCGTTTTTATCCAAAGGGGTATCGTATAGTGAATCCGTTAGTGCTAATAAAAATGTACGCTGAGCGTCGACACTATTGCCTTTTGCTGCATGTAATTCAGCCAGAATTAACATGGTTGCTGCACTTGGCTCTGTTGATTTAATGGTTTGCAGAAGTTGCTCGGCTTTTTTTATATCACCAAGGAGCAAATAGGCTTTTACATGGGAAAGGGTCACCTGATTAGCATCGACACTACTTATAGTTTGGCGCTTATTTTGTTTGTTAATCGAGCTAGTAGAACATCCCAGCAATACTAATAATGTAGTGACAAATAATACAGGTTTGTACAACAGCTTTTACCTAAATAGTAAGGACAGGATACCTTAACGATTTTAACCTTATTCAGTCAATTCTTAATGTCTTAAATAACATTTAAAATCCGATAATAAGGCCGAGTTATGGCGTAAATGACACGAATTCTGGAGCATCTTTGATTAAAAATTATACCCAAATTTTTCTATAAAATAACTGAGTTTTTCTTTGTAATGAACTAAGTGTTTATCGTAATTTTTCCATTTATACATAGATGAAGTATATAAAGGCTGATTCGTTTGACCTCGAGAGGCAGTGTTCACGAATTTATTATTTGCATGTTGATGGAAAGACAAATAATCGTCGTTAGGTATCACCTGCATATAATTAAACACTTTGGTCATCTCGCCTTTAATATCAGTGATTAAATCTTCATATCGAATAAAATGAGGCTGAATCGATAATTCATTTTGATATCTTTCAAGTAAGGTAAATACATTGATGTAACGATTAACAATATCATCCATAGTCACTAGATGATTGTTATAATAATTACTTATAAATTGAGTTTGAAAACAACTCATGCAAACATCTAAAGGGTGTCGTAAAGTTATAATTAGTTTGGCTGCCGGAAAAACTCGCCTAATAAAAGGTATCGCTTCTGTTAAATGCGGGTCTTTTTCAACAATTAAACCCGATTCAGGTATATGGTATCCCTGTTCATTTATGTGTTGAAGATAGCGTTGTCTTAGTAAATTGGTTTCCTTAGTGTTTAATTTATATATGTCGAGAGGATAATGTTTAAACGTTTTAAAGGTTTTCATTAAATGTGTGGAAAGGTCGTTTTCACTCAAGACCAACATGTTATCTTGAGTATCTAAAATATTATCCAATAAAGTCGTTCCTGAACGAGGAAACCCCATAATAAAGGTATTCTTGCAACCATAACTGTCATTATTAGGCTGCAGAGCCTTGGTCAATTTAGGCAGGGTGGCATTGAACAATTCAATAAAATTAGGCTCGTCTTTGTTATCACTTTTTGTTAGTTCTGATTTTTTTGCTTTAGAGGCGTCAATTAACGCTGAAAACTCTTTATCATAGTCTCCTCTTAATTGAGCTAACTTCGCTTCAAAATAAGACGCATCCCAGCGGGACAATGTATGCTTTTGTTGCTGCCAATAATGCTGGGCCGCAGTTGTATCTTTTTGAGTGAGTAGTAGGGATAGTTTTAGAGAGGTAGTGTTACAACCAAATTTATCGATAATAAATTTTATAGTTGTATCGGCTAACTGAAAAAGTTCAGTATTGATAAAAAAGTCAATAATGATGCCAAGCTGTTTTAGGTTAAACTCGTTATAGTGATCAGGCGCTTTGAGTAAACGCTTTATTAACAAATTTTTATTACCCTGTTTAGATGCTAATTCAATTAATATAAAGCTAACAGGGGCCCTAAACATTTGCCACTGTAATAATATTTCAGCTAACTCTTCTACTTTCACGAACATTTTCTCATGAAAGTACAATAATAATAGATGGTAAATAGCCTCTGCGTTATCTTCACTACTATCACAGCATACTGATTTTTCGGAATATTCAAGTTCCATTTTTTTATCTTTAATATGCTGGCTACATATTCTTATGATATTAGACGCATCTTTTACATAAGCTTTTTCATCTGTTTTATTTATCAACTTTTTGGCGGCTATTATCGCTTTTACGTAGCTTCCAAGATTGAACTCGACCATCATCAGTAACTTTAAACTATCTTTGCAGGGCGATTTATCTTTGATTAACAGTTTTGCGGCTTTAGGTAATTGTTTTTGATTATAAAGCTGCATTGCTTTTATTAAGTTAGTAGTCAAAAGAGTCCCCATCAATCAATTTTTTATCACGACACTTTATAAGTAGTTCATAGGTTACTAGTTAATTTTTACACGCTTCGCAACATGATTTTCAATACCTTTAACGGTTTAAATCTTTAACAATTATGAAGTGAATATTTATTCTTACACTTTATTCATATTCTGTCCGCGTTTGAGGTGTTCAATATTACAACTAGCAATATCGGATAGGGGATAGGTTTTATTCGGCACCGTTTTTACAAAATAAAACGATTCTGGGACGGTAAACAAATATCCTGGTTGCGGGTAAAGATTCAAGCCATCAACTTCAACTCTAGCTTGAGCTATCAGTTTTAGGGTTGCTTGATTGTTTTCTAGGGCTTCAATCACCCCAAAGCTATTATCAGAAAAACTACAGGCGATTGAGCCAACCTGAATTGTATTTTGTTTTGCTTGCTCCCAATTAACACTGATGACTGGGGCTGTTTCTGTCTTACTTAACAACTTATTATAAAATAATTCATCTGGTGTCAAAATGTTGGAGCTCCAATCTTCATCAGGCATCCTAAAATTATTATCAACATTAATTTCAGCTTCAGTATCAAACTGCCATTCGTTAGGTAGACTAGCAGTTAGATCTTCTAAAAAGGTTGAACTTAAACGATCTTCTATGGGGGATATAAAGCCACTTTTTGAAAAAGCTAATAACTTGGCTTCCGTAATATCCGTTTCTAATTGTTCGATAAATTCTGACAACGAATTAAAAGCCAGGTTACGATTCAGCATCAAAGTTAGGTATTTCTTCAAGATGTCTGGGGAGCTAGCTCGATAATACGCCAAGGTTTCATTCAATCTTGTTAATCTACCGTAAAATTCAAAAAAACGACCTTCTTCTTCATAGAAAAAACTTGATAATTGTGTTTTTGGTTTAACAAAGTTCGAATCATATAAACCTAATTTTTCGCAGCGTTTACCACAAGCAAATTTTTCAGCGAATTTAGGAGATAACAAGTCAATTTCGGTTTGATTTGCGTTACGATTCAATTGAACTTTTATTATTGAGTAAGTTGTTTCATCTCCGTTTTGACTAATTTGTACCCCAGCAGTAACGGTTAAACCCAAGTATTTTAATTCATTGCCCGCGTAACGAGCTAATTCTTGCCACTTTACAACTTCTTCGGCATGCTCTTGCCCTATCTTCTCGATCTTAGACTGACATCCAATAAATAATAAGCTAAAAATTAAAAGTGCATATTTAAGAACCATAGTATTTAAGGTGTATCTTCCCATACTATTCCAGCCTCCATTTCTATTTGATGCGACATATCTGGATTAAAATATGTGTTAGATAAAATAATTTGGCCACCAAATTTGATATCAATCCTGCCCATTGTGCCACTGTTAACAACATGAACCTGACCAGGCACAATATCAATATCGTCTACATCTGAAGTTAATTTTCCGGCGGGTGTAAAAAACAGCCCATCTCCATTAGAGGGGAGCCTTGAGTTAACTTGGATGTTTACATTCGTCCCTGGAATGGCAATTATCCGATAATGGGCTATTTTTCCTTCTTCATTACTTATACACATTTGTGATCCAGACAAATCTGTTACTTGCCCATCAAGATCCATCTCGCAACTGCCTGTTATTGGCAAAAACTCAGAAAAATCGAGTTCACTCATGGGTATTACATAGGTTTCTGCAAAACTCAATTTAGAAAACAAACCTAATACAAAGGTTAATATATACAGGTTAAATTTCATCGTAATTCTCCAACACTACTTACTCCAAATAGGTTCAAGGTAATTTGTCGCATTAACAATAAAACCATCTTTTTCAGCTGTTTTTAAGTATTCTGTCGCAGCTCTTTGGTTTGGTAGTACTTCACTGACCAAACAATAAAAGGACTCTCCTTTAACAAGCTTATGTAGAATGTGAAGTTGTTCAGTATTTGGGAAAGTTTTAGCTAAGGCTTTAGCTGTTGCTAAACTCTTAAGTGCCGAAAATTGGATTACGTATCCGGAGCTCAGATCCAAGGTTTTATCTTGCTGTTCAATAATGGCATCGTTCGTAGGAATAGTCTCAGCCGGCGATGGCGAAAGGTCTGCATCGTTAACCATACTGTCAGGTTCTAAAGGTTCTAAAGGCGCTAATACTACAGGGGCATTCTGTTTATTTAGAACCTTTGTGGGTTCTTGTTCAGCGATATTTGAATCTGTAACTTCTTGGGAATTGACATCATTCATTCTTATTGGAAGTGCAGGAGGTCTGGTTGAAAACGGTTGTAACTGCTGAGAACTTGCGGCCGCCGCTGCTAACTTATTTCTTAACTCTTTGCGCTCTTGCTCTGTTCTTTGCATTTTAACTTCTTTAAATACAGCAAGATTTAATTTGTCTGATGAATAGGGGGCTTGCATGCCACCTTTGGGGGGCAAGTGAATTAATTTATCATTATCGGTGTTAAGTAGTGGCTCATAATTACTTTCGTCTAAGAGTATTTTGGTTAACTTATTAGCCCCAATACTCCCAGACTCGCTTCGAGATAACTCTATGTTTGGTAGAAGCACAAAACCACCCTTTAATGGACTAGTAAATTCAAATCCACCTACTTCAGCTTGCAGCCCTTTTTCTTCTAAATATTTTTTATCTACATAGATATTATACTTGCCAGGTAGTAAATCGACAAAACTAGCATATCCATCAAAATCGGTTTCGAGGGCGTAATTATCTCCAGTTGAGGTGTTGCTCGCAATTAATGGAACATTGGCCAAAGTTACTGCTTGACCGCCATTTGCTATAACAACAAAAAGCTCTACTTCAGTGGTTAGGTAAAAGGGTAAATTAACCCGTTGCAAAGATCCTGGGTGACTATAAATCATATAATCATTATTAATTGTCGTGCCACCTGTCTTCCAGTTTGCTGTTAATGCCGTGATTCCACTTTTTGCTCCAAATAATCTGGCTCGACCATCTTGGTTTGTTTCAACGTCTTCCCAGTATGGGCCTCCCGAAAATGTTACTCCAGCCAAGTCATAATCTAATACATCTGGTATGCCATTAAGCTGACGATCTAAATAAGTATGAGCATCTAAAGATCCAGAGCCCCTCAATGTGTTACTACTGAATACCATTTCATTATTAAAGTAGTCATAACCAAAATTAACCGCGATTCCAGCCGTCAAACTCCATTGATCATTAGAGTTATATTGAGTTCTAAGGGTAAACTGGTGTGTCGGTTTATTGACAGCTAGGTTGTAACCAACAGACCAAAGGTTTTCTTTGAAAAAAGAACTATTGGATGCATTAAAAGTATGGTTATATGCCCCTGTTCTATAGTTATACAATACACTTGCAGATACCTGGTCTGGGTCAATGCTATCTTCGCCACTAATATCGTAGGGAATGGTAGCGACAAAGCGCAGGGTAGTATTGACTCTTGTCGACAAGCTTAATGAACCCAAAAAGCGGTCTTCAATATCATTTCTACGAGTATAGTTAAGTAAATTAGTCACATTTAGATATCGGTTAAAAAAGCTAAATCGATACTGTAGGCTTTCAATTTTCAATGAGCCATATTCGTCATTCTCATAACTAAAATTATTTACGGTTTCTCCTAACTTGATATTGTAGTTTGCCGCAAAGCTAGACTCGTCGGAGAGTGCTTCATTTTCTTCATCGTTCCACCGTGAATCATATCTCAACGTGAAATTATCATTGTTAAAAAACGAAGTAGCGAGAGAAGTCGCTTGTGTAATATTATTTGAGTTAATGGCGGTATTATTTTGAAAAAACCAGCCAGGAAAAGTGACTTGGTTGGAAATACGATAAGACTCATTGCCTCCATTAGGGTTGTTAATATCGTTTAAATCAACACTTAAACCCAGTTGCCAATTATTGAATAGTCCAATGTTAAAGCGGGCACCAATTGCATCAATGTCGAATTCTGACAGGTTAATGTCCAATAAAGAACTATCATTTTCTTTAATCGACAACCCATAAGAATAGTCACCTTGTCCTAAACTGTTGTTTCTGACGCTAACCTGCTCAATGAGGGTTTCTTGTTCACCAAATGGTCCGTAAAGAACTATTTTAAATTCATTGGCACCGTAGTAAACCTCGAGATTATTAAACTCCATTAACCCGTCGGCAGGTACAACTCTGGTTTCGAGAAATACACCATTATGGTAAACATCGGCATCCCAGCCAGGTCTGGCTGTTTTTGAGAAACTGGTTGTCATATTTTCGTTATAGTTGTCTTTCACGTTGGCCGAAAAATTAATACCTACTCCTCGGGAAGAGCCTGTGGTTAAAGAAGATTGCCTAAGATACAAATCGCCCACGCTGTAGGTGTCCCAAATACCTAATATTTTATCCCCAGTAAATTGAGGATAACGAGAGAGTAGTATTCTAGAGTTTGTTTCATCGTCACTGCGATTTAACGTAATACTTGCTGAGTGGTAGGCTAAGTCAGACTCCATTTGAAGGTTTGCATCATATCTTTCTGACCTATCGTTTACTTGATATTCAACGCTTGCATAACCGGTAGGTACCGTTGCTAATCTATATTCATCTTTAATGGTAATGACAGTATCAGAAGCTGATTGTTGATCAGAGTCAGGACGGTCAATTACAAAGTTTTTGAGTTTTCGCTGTTTTTGTTGACTCTTAATGGTTCTATACGGAAAATCAGCGGTGTGTCCTGACATATCCATTTTAAGTGTATTGGTGTTGACTGTTACTTGGGTTGAAAATAACTGCTCTAAAATAGATGCTTGTACAAAGACAAAACTTCCATCATAAAACCACTTACCTTTATCATCCTCTTGTTCGGAAAGTTCAAATTCAGTAGTCTTGTCTGCAAAAGTCACAGAAAGTTTATTGCCTATCAAAGAGTATTTAAGTCTTAGCCCTTCAAATAAAGGAGTGATGGCGATGTATAAATTATCCTGATGTATATAGGTATCAATCGATGGGGCGACTTTATTCCCTGAGTCGCTTAAGTCGAGTAGATAAAAGTCTGCTTGCTCAAAGTTAATATTGGACTGTTTATTTAATGTTTGACTGGCTGCGTTAGCACAAAAAACATACAGCAAACATATTAGGCAATGGTATCTATTGAACATGCTACACCCTTAACTATTTAATTAGTTTTTGTATTACCAAATCGCCGCCCATTCTGGGATCTTCGGTCAGCTTTATCTGCAGTGGTGTATTCTGATAGTTGCCTAGCGCAAACTGTAATTTCTTCAAGGGATGTTGGCTATAAACGGATAAATGTTTTTGTTGCGCAACAACCTCACCTGAGTCAGCGTTAATCACTACAATGTCCCCGGTGAGAGAGCGCCGACCACTAATTTTAAGGTCAATATTCAATATATTGTTACTAATTGTCGGGGGGCCAAACTCAGCTTGCAGAGGTAATCTGCCTGTACGCACAATAACTGGCACATTGTGTACTAATGCCGGAATAATGGTTACTGGAAGATTTCTATTTTCTGTTTGTTCAGTGCACTTTATTGCTAATACACCTTGGTATTCGCCATTATCGATACCAGGTTTGCGCCGATACAATAGCTTTACCATTTGGTGTTCTGCAGTGCCTAAAGTGAATCGTCTAGGCGCCAGCCTAACTAAAGGTTTCACACTATTGGCTGTATCCGCTGTTTTGTTTGCTAAGGCTATTAGTCCTTGGTTGTTAATAACAACATCTTTAATTTGTAGTTCACAATGCTGAACTGTAGGGTCCATGTTGTGAACTCGTATAGAAGTCGAATTACTATTCGGATCTAGATACAGTCTTCGGGTACTGATTGAAATACTGTAAGCGTTAATGACTACTGAATTGAGTAATAAAAATAAAATCATAGAGCGAAAAGTGAAGCGAGGGCCTTTCATCATAATTCCCCTTCTAAAGGTAAGATAAACTCTTGGTTAAAATTTTCTCCTCCCGTTTCTTGAAATACAATTTTCATATTTGTCTTGGTTGACTCGGGCAGATTGAAACTGAAATCTTTGAATTTCATTTCTGGGTAAATCACCACGTTTTTCTGCAAAAGTTTGATCTTTTCACCTTGAGTATTGACTAAGTTTAAATCTCCATATACTGAGCGAGTACCTTGATGCTGTATTCGAAAACTTATTTTTTTCGCTTGTTGTTTAACTTGACTAAAAGTAAGGCTGGCTTGCAAGTCCGAAGGCTTACCTGTACGAATCACAAGTGGAACAGAATGCACAATAATAGGTGAAAAATTGATGCCCTCATTTTCGTTTTTATATATTTCAAGGCACTTAATGTTTGCATAAGTGCGGTATTCGGCTGGTCTGTCATTTATTTGACGTTGATAACTAAATGCAACATATTGTGTTGTTTTAGGTTTTATAGTGAATTGTCTCGGGGAATAACGTAAACGTTTTTGTGCTGGTGCTGATAGTGCAATTTTCTGTTCGTTGGATAACGGTTTAACTTCTCCACCCCCTTCAACGTAAGACATATAATCGAATGAGATCTCACATCTTTCTGAATAGGGGTTGCTATTTTTAACCATAAACTTCTGCTGGCGATGCTCACTATCTAAATAAATACGATAGGTACTGATCGACCCTGCATAGCTTTGAATACTGAACAAACAACTTAATAAGAGCCACTTTTTCATTGTTACCTCAAAAAAATTCTACAACTTTACATTTTTTTAATACAAAGCAAAAAGTAAACCAGCTTTACATTATTTGAATAAATAATTGTTCTAATTAGGAAGTGGCGTTTCGATTTTAGTTTTTATAAAGAATGGGCTGAGTAGAATTAAATTAAACTTTGATTTTAGATAACACAAGTTGACATTTGTTACTAAGAGAACATAAAAAAACTCGTTTCCATGTAAATGGAAACGAGTTTTTATCTAAGGCTATTAAAATACTTAATTTATGTTACTGGTATACAACATTTAAGTTAAAGTCAGTTGCATATGCATCACCAGCATTAAGAGCTGCAAAGTTGGTAATAGTACCACCAACGATAGCTCTATTGGTGCCCGCTTGCGCGTATGCTGTTAGTGATGTAGATGAATTAACAAGCGCATCAGTAGTAGTGTTTAGAGTTTCTCGTGTGAAATTACCACCTGCTTCATCTAAATCTGTAACATAACCCACTGGCTCAAAGCTAATATCGGTTGCTGTACCTGTTGTTACAGAAACGGTAATGTTTGCATCGGCAAATGAAGTGATTTCATAGATTCCGACTTGGCCGTCATCAGCACCAGAACACGACCCAGATAATTCACCAACTGAATTTTGAGCTAAAGTAGCAGAACTAAAAATAGTACTATTAGTTGAGTCAACTCCTTCTTGAGCCGGCGTTAGTGCTGTTCCAGCACTGGTACTCATTGTACAAGTATCGGCTAAAGTTAATGAAAGAACCGCTCCAAAATCCATTGGTGTTATTTCAGCAATAGTGATTACAGGCAAAGTGGTGAAGTTTAATGGGACATTCACATCTGTTGCCATTGCTGGAGTCATTGCCGCTATTAATAAAAGAGGAGTGGCTTTTTTAAATGTATTAAGTTGTTTCATAGTAGTATTCCTATTCATAAGTTACTTGAACAAGTATGTTGTCGGAGATAATAGTGCCTTGGCCTAAATCAGCACTTAAGGTAATAGAACCGGCAAGTATCATACGTGTTTTACCTGACATTGCTGCATAACCTGTCGCGGTATTAGGTAATTCATCAACTGTAGCTGAAGCTCCGTCGACTTGTGTGAGTGACATGCCCACACCCGTAACAGTATTAGAGGTTAATGGTTGGCAAATATCTAGGATATCATTGCCTCTATCGAAATCTACAACACAACTTTCAGCAGTTGGTGTATACACCCAGCCTGTACCTGTAACATCAGGAACTGAAACAGTCACTGTTGAAGCATCAGCACCATCTATTTCAAGGACAATAGCTTCGCCATTTGCTCCATTTATGCAGGCGTTTCCAGTTAATGCAGTGGCTGTGATTAAATTACCAGAGTTTGGATTTGATGCATCACCAATCGCGTCAAATAACATGTCAGCGTCATCAACATCGCTTATGCCTGCCATTATGCAAGACTCTCCGCTTTTGTTGCCGATAACACCAGTGCCGAATGACACTTGGGTTCCAACAACTGTTGACACGGCTACATCTGGTACAGCTTCTGCTGAAACAACGAATAAATCCGCACTAGCATTAAAGGTAATACCTGTGCCTAATATCAAAGCACCTGCTAGTAGCGTTTTCTTAAATCTTTGTGTTGGTTGCATAGCAACGCTCCTATTTAACAAAGTTACAAAGTTGAGTTAATTGTAAAAGCTTTAAATAGCGGTGTAGCTATGCTCTCAATTAACAATTATTATAACGCTAAAGCTTAGTATTAACCTTAACGACTATCTTGAGTTTATCTTTAGTAAAATAGAGGAAGCCACCGCAAGTTACTAATTGTAAACCAATTAAAACTTGCTGCCCCTACACCACTCTACGTGCAGGGTATTATCTCTCTTACCTACTTATCGGCAGTATGCCATCAAGATTTAATTTTTTTTTAAGAAAAACTGAATGAAACG
Organism: uncultured Paraglaciecola sp.; assembly: GCF_963977085.1. Lineage (GTDB taxonomy): Bacteria > Pseudomonadota > Gammaproteobacteria > Enterobacterales > Alteromonadaceae > Paraglaciecola. The sequence continues at coordinate 206,092 of NZ_CAXBNC010000005.1, forward strand.
TTTTTTGATAACAATATCAATTCTTTGAAATTCTCAAGTTGTTGTTATAATTGAATTTTATGTTTGAGCTCTCTGTGCTTTTCTTGCCACTTAGATAATTCCCCAAAACTATAAAAATGGACTGTATTAGGTAACTTCAGACACTTTCATCAACAACTTGCGTTTCATTACTCTAAAACTAACACGATTTTAACTGGTTCGCTCTATAAGTCTATAATGTTGACTAAGCAAATAAACTGACTATTAGCAGCAGTTAAGTTAGGTGTTAGCATAGAATAAATTTGGCAAAACTCACTTCCAATCTGAGTTGATTATATTCTACTGTTTTAATCTTTACCGTATTGGTTGTAATTATCACGTATGCAGTTCATTGCCAAGCTAAGGGAAATTGTTTAAATCTTGATGAGTATGGAGAGAGTTTTTATATCCGAACTAGTAAACCAACCTAAGCTTAACCAGCTACCTAGTCCACCAAATAACTAAAGTAAATCTACAACTACTATATTAGGAAAAAACTTTGATGCTGAGGCTATAACAACTTTAGTTTTATAATTAACTATACGTGTATTTAATACCACACCCCCGCGGTTTCTCAGCATAGTGCCGAGTAACACATAACCGATATTGGCATCGTAGTATAACTTCCCATTGCTCTGTGCAAACTCAAAATCACCTTTGTCGTTAATTTCTAAAGCGCCCATTAATTTTTGATCGCTAACTGGTAGGCCAATTGTTTGCAAATCGTTGATAAAATATTCTGCCAACTGATTACCTAAAGTATTAGAAGACTGTAATGGCGAGTCTAAATATACAAAAGAAGCGACCGCTATAGGGGCGTCAACTTGCATGCCTTGCACATCGTTCTGCAAATCAGCTGCCATTTGTGCTGTGTATTCATTTAACATGTTAAAACGCAAGTCAGTATTTTTAGTCGTATTGGAGTTTGATTCCCTCGTTTTATTCTTAACTAGCATATCTTGGCAACTAGAAAAAACGCCTGCGTCGTCGGCGCATAGCTTTGTGCTCTGATTACTTTTAGGCGTATTATTTTTCGATTGATACAAACCGGAGCAAGCACATAATGCTGTACCTAATATGGCTACACCTACTAATTTTGATATCTTTAACATCTTTTTATTCCATATGAATTCAATTGATTAGCTTTATTTTTAATCGCTAATTACTTATTGAATTAAATCAACTTTGTTAGAGGAATAGCGTTTGGCAAACTTAGTCATTGGCTGATTCTGAAGCGTAGGGGGTTCTTTTGTCTCTGCTGCCAACATTATAATTGGATCCGCCACACTATTTGGTATAAAACTTTGCGCAGAAGCAACCACAGCTTGAGATTTAACTCCTACAATTCGCGCGTTGATCAAATATCCATCGGTATTCTTTAGCATAGTGCCACCGACTATGTAGCGCGCCGGCATCTCACCGCTGAAATCTTCGTAGTCTTTACTAAAGGCAAAGTCGCCTTGTTCTGTGACTCTGATATAACCAGTAGTTTTAAAGTCAATCACGGGGATGCCAAACTTATGGACTTCATGGATCAAGCTTTCGGCTATTTGTATGCCTAACAAATTGGCGTCATTGTAATCACTGTCTAACATCACAAAACTGACTACAGCAACGGGGGTAGTGGAGTTTACGTATTGCAGATTAGCCACTAAGTCTTGCATTAAGCCCCGAACGTAATAATTAATATTATGCTCTTTAGAGTTTTGAAGGCTTTGTTTTAAATTAACGCCAGTAGCGATATCATTTTGTTGTTGAAAATTTTGTTTGAATTGCTTCTGAAAACTCACACTGGAAGCCAAAGGCGAATCATCACTAAGAGCTTGTGAAACATCAGTATCTTGTGTTTGTTCCTGAGTATTGGCTATTTCTTCAGTAGGTGTAAATGCAGCGCAACTACTTAAGGCTAATACTGCCAAGAGACTGAAATTTTTTGCTGCCATGTTGCAGTTCCTCAAATGAGATGTAATGGGCCACTTAGGGCGCTATATACCTAAGCTAAGCAAATAAAGTGCCAAGCAAAAGTTTCTAAAAATCACCAAGTTACAAAGGTTAATATCGGCACGTGTTCAATACACAATTTAGTATGAGTTACGGTATATCTGATTGTGTTTCATGTTTACTTTGGTTGCACTCCACATAGCATCATTTGGCACATAATCTGTAGCGGCTGCGAGCACGATGTTTTCTGGTACTTGAATTAACCTGATGTTGACCATAGTGCTGTTTTCTTGCAGTGTGTAGGTACCTGTCAAAAAATAGTCTGCAGTAATACTCGGAGTGAGTTCATTCACTTGTCTGCTCAACATTTTATCGGCATGTTCGCTAATTTTTATGTTGGGCATGGTTTTATATTCAACGACTTTTAAACCCGCTTGTGTCACGAAAGTCATTAAACTTTCTTGAATCTGTAAACCCAATGCCATTTCGGTAGGCAAAGGCTCGCCGCTGGAATGCATGGTCGGTAATATTGTGCCGATGGCTATGGTGTTGCTGGTGTTAATGAATTGTGAGGTGCTGAGTAGTTGTCTCGCAAGCTTTTCTACATGCCCATGTAGTGAATTTGATGGATGAACGGTTGTGGCGTTGACAATAGCTAAATCATCATTGTTATCGCCCATTAAGTCCGTCATGGCACAGCCAGATACAGAGGCACCCAGTAGGATCATTAAGCATATAATTCGCATAGAGTTCATTTCTTTAGTTAAAGCTTCGATTGTTTCTCAGCAAAAGCAATATAGGTGCCAATAACGGAATTGGCGTATGTTTTGTATCAGCATTAAGTTATTTTTAATAAACTGCGGAAAGAATTAATTTAGAATCATTACACTAGAACAGTGGCTAAATTAGAATTTAGCGAAATATTTTGAGTATCTACGCCCTCTTATTATGTGAATACATTACTTTGGATAAATATGAACTTAATAAACATGTATACATCTTTGCATAAGATGCTGGATAAAAGTGTCGCTTTTGAAGGGATTGCCCCTTTATTGCTAAGGCTTTATTTAGCACCTGTAATGTTACAAGCAGGTTGGAACAAATATCAGAGCTTTGAAAGCATTGTTGACTGGTTTGGTAACGCCGATTATGGACTAGGATTACCTTTTCCTATGGTGATGGCATTTTTAGCCACGGCAACAGAATTGTTAGGTGGGGTCCTACTAATAATAGGTTTAGCTACACGCTGGATATCTATCCCGTTAATGGTGACTATGTTAGTCGCAGTATTTTCAGTGCATTGGCCAAATGGTTGGGCTGCGATAGCTGATGCCAGTAGTTGGATGTCAGATGGCACCATTATGCTTAACGAAGCAGTAATCACTGCACCTGCTAAATTAGCGGCTGCTAAAGATATTTTGCAAGAGCATGGCAATTATGAATGGCTTACATCGAGTGGAAAATTTGTGGTGCTTAATAATGGTATTGAATTTGCGATGACGTATTTTATCATGTTGTTTTCATTGTTTTTCACTGGTGCAGGCAAGTACACCAGTGTCGATTATTTTCTTGCTAAAAAATATTTAGTGAATAACTAAAAAACATCGGCACGTTAGCGTAATTTTGATTAGCATAAGGCAAAATTTGGATTAAAGGATAACTTCATGCAAGCGCTAGATTTATTACTCAACCGTAGCTCGCAACCTCGCTTACATTCTCCGGCTCCTGAAGGTCAAGCGTTAGAAAATATTAAACAAGCCGCATTACGTGCTCCTGATCATGCTTGCTTAACACCCTGGAAGTTTGTGGTTTGCCAAAAACTGGGATTAAAACGTCTAGGGGATATCTTTGAGCAGGCCGCTATTTCTGCAGATAAGAGTGAAAAAGAAATTGAGCGCGCACCTCAATTACCATTGCGCGCGCCTATGGTCATTGTGGTGATAGCCAAATACACTAAACATGACAAAGTGCCATGGGTAGAACAGGTCGCTTCAGCTTCTTGTGCGGTGCATGCTATGCAAATGGCTGCGGTCGCCCAAGGTTTTTCCGGTGTCTGGCGCACCGGTAGTTATGCCCAAGATCCTATCGTAAAACAGGCATTTGATTTATCAGAACAAGATGAAATAGTGGGGTTTCTATATTTAGGCTCGTCGGATATTACACCTTTACCTAAGCCTAAAAGGGATAGCGCAGCGTTTTTCGAAAATTGGGATTAATGGGTAAAAAATAAAAGTATTTGAAGCGCAGGTGACAAGGTGCGAAGCACTCACAGAGAAAAGTAGTTAGATGGTCAAATAGAAACTGGGTTACCACATACCTAAAATATCTAGCCTTTAAACTCCGAATGCTCTTCGATGACTCTTAGTTTGCTGCTTTCTTAACTTGGTTTCTACCCTCATTTTTAGCCGCATAAAGGGCCTGATCGGCTCTTTCCATGATATGACTTAAACTCTCATCATCTCTTTTTTGTGCAACACCAAATGAAGCGGTGATTGGCGGTATTTTTTCTCCAGTACGTTTGCTGCTATAGGGCATTGAGGCGAGTTTAGCTCTAATTCTTTCGGCTATGATCTGTGCTTGTTCAAGATCTAAATGTGGACATAAAAGTGCAAACTCTTCTCCCCCAAGTCGCACCGGAATAACAGGGTCCTGACATTTTTTTTTCAACAATTGACCGATGTATTTAAGGATTTGATCTCCCACTAGGTGACCATGTGTATCATTAAAGGCTTTAAATTTATCTAAATCCATCATGATTAGAGTGATAGTGCCTTGATTGTTTTTATCATTTACAAATTGATTGTAATTCGCCTCGAAGACACGCCTATTGAATAGTCCTGTTAGAGGGTCTGTATTGGCTTCTTTTCTACTATTTTCGAGTTCAGTTTTCAACGTGTTAATTTCAGATTGAGCTGCAGACAGTTGCCCCTGAAATTCTTTATTAGCAGTACATATAGCACTGGCATTGGCACTTAATTTATTCAAAACTGGTGCAATGGCCTCATCTAAACTATGGGTGCTAAGTTCGGTTAGATTCTCCATTAACGCTTGAGAATAGCCGTTTGTTTGTTGGGCATTGTGATCCATTGAATCTGATAGATCATCAACCACATGAGAGAATTGTTTCTGGAAAAGAACTAACTTGTCTCTACTGTCATTATCTAAATGATTGATATGCTCCAAGAATAATGTCTCAGAGACGTCAGGAGGACAGGTGCCGTAACGTTCTACGGTTTTATCTAATTCTGTATTTAATGATGGAAAGATCTTGGAATAGTAGCTATACCACAAAGTGTAATTAAGCGGGTTTGGCACAATATTGTGTTTTACCATCATTGGTATAGCCTGGCGTAAATACCCTGCGGCTTCATCTGAACTGTCTGAAAATTTCATAACTACTCACTGAAAAAAATCTATTTAACAAAAAATGAAAAATTCACGGTCGTTCTATTCTATTGTAAAATAACAATAAATCTATCGACTTTACATTATTAATAAGAAGTATTAATTTTTGTAATAGTTAAAAAGTTGAATATTGTGTTCTGTGATTTAACTACTTTTTACTTTCAGTTCGATGATCAGCGCTTCTTTTTCTATTCCTCTACATCATCTTCTGGCTTCAGTTCTACTCTAGGCTTACGCTTCATAGGCATATCACCAGCGTCTTTACCTTGCATGGTTTTAACGCGGTTAGGTGTGTTTTGAGGTTTTTCTTTTTGAGTCACCTTTTTATTGGTCGATTTTTTGCCTGGCGCTACTTTTGCTTTAGCTGGTTTTAAGCCTTTAAATTTAGCTGTTTGGCCTTCAATTTCGCTAAACTCTATGTCTTGTTGCATAAAACTTTTTATAGCTAAAAAGCTAAACCAATCTTTGGGTCCAACAAAGGAAACTGCTTGGCCTTTGTTGCCTGCGCGGCCTGTTCTACCTACTCTATGTACGTATTCATCGGCTAATTTGGGTAAATCAAAGTTGACTACTAGAGCCACGTTAAGTAAGTCCAAACCGCGAGAAGCGATATCGGTTGTGACTAATATGTGGTGCTGACCTCGTCCGAATTCACTCATAATATTATTACGTTGACCTTGGGTGAGATCCCCACTTAGTGCTGCGGCATGTAATCCTTGCTCTTTAAGCAACACTGTTAACCTTTCAGTGTCAGTGCGAGTGGCTGTGAATACTATAATTTGGCGGTATTCTTGTTGATTGATGATATGGGTTAGGAGTGACTCTTTGTGTGTCACGTGATCAGCTAAGTAAAATTTTTGTTGAATGTCTTTGTGTTCTTCACCAGCCGAACCCACACTGATCCGTTGCGGGCCATTTAAGAGGGTTTGGGTTAACTCATGTAAGGCGGCGCTATCCAAAGTCGCAGAAAACATCATGGATTGGCGCTTACGGTGATCGGCTGCTTGATTGATGAGTCTAAGTTCAGACGCAAAACCTAAGTCTAACATTCGGTCTGCTTCATCTAATATTAATAATTCAAGGCCATTGAGAAATAACGATTTGCCTTTAAGATGATCGGCCACTCGGCCTGCTGTACCTACAATAAATTGTGGATGATGTTTTAGGGCCTTCACTTGGTCGTTAAAGTTTTCACCGCCTAATACTAATGCGGCTTTTAGGGGTTGTTTAGCAATCAACCATTTGAGCTGTAAAAATACTTGTTTAGCTAACTCTCTGGTGGGCGCTAAAATCAATACTCTGGGATCGCGGCGGCTCAAAGGTTGTTTGGTTAACACTCTATGTACCGCTGGTAATAAAAACGCCAGTGTTTTGCCTGAGCCGGTTTTAGAAGAGGCAATTAAGTCTTTACCCATTAACCCGTAAGGTATTGCCTTGCTTTGGATTTCAGTGGGTGTGTCTAGCCCTTTAACTTCAAGGGCTTTTAATAAATTGTGATGTATTGGTAAGTCGGTAAATTGCAAAAGTCATGCTCTAAAAACTGATATGAAATCGATTATACTAGGCTGTTGACAATTGTGTCGGTTTATTTCAAAACATCATTTCAGAAACATTGTCACCAATTACCAATTTACCCGCTGTTTTCGATTGAATTTCTTCAACTGATACGCCTGGTGCGCGTTCAACTAGGTGAAAAGCGCCATCTTTCACTTCAAGTACCGCTAAGTCAGTAATGATTTTATTAATACAATTAACGCCTGTTAGTGGCAATGTGCACTGCTTCAATAGTTTAGAGTTGCCGTGTTTATCTGCGTGAGTCATAGTTACAATAATGTTTTGCGCGCCAGCGACTAAATCCATCGCGCCGCCCATTCCTTTGATCAGTTTGCCGGGGATCATCCAAGATGCAATATTACCAAAACAATCCACTTCGAAGGCGCCAAGTACTGTTAAGTCTACATGACCACCACGGATCATCGCAAAACTCTCTGCCGAACTAAAAATTGATGCGCCTGTAGCAGCGGTTACCGTTTCTTTGCCAGCGTTAATCATATCGGCGTCTACTTGTTCTTCAGTGGGATAGGGTCCCATGCCGAGTAAGCCATTTTCTGATTGCAACATGACTTCGATATCATCAGCCACGTAGTTAGCCGCTAGGGTAGGGATACCAATACCTAAGTTGATATAGTGACCATCACCAAATTCTTGTGCTACTCGCATAGCAATTTGTTCTCTACTTAATGACATAATAATGACCTATTGTTTGCTGCTAGCTGATGAAATGATTTTTCGTTCTATACGTTTTTCAAAGTTGCCTACTATTATTCTGTCGACGTATATACCCGGGGTGTGTATTTCGCTTGGAGACAGTTCTCCAGGCTCTACTATTTCTTCTACTTCTAATACTGTAATTTTACCGGCAGTCGCTGCCATAGGATTAAAATTTTGAGCTGTGTGGCGATAAATACAATTACCATAGCGGTCTGCCTTATAGGCTTTAACAATGGCAAAATCTCCGGTAATTGATTCTTCAAGAATGTAATCGCGGCCATTAAACTTTCTAGACTCTTTGCCTTCACCTACTGGGGTACCAAAACCTGTTGCGGTATAAAATGCGGGGATACCGGCACCGCCAGCGCGCATTTTTTCGGCTAAGGTTCCTTGTGGAGTAAGCTCGACTTCAAGCTCTCCATTTAGCAGTTGTTGTTCAAATAAGGCGTTTTCACCAACGTAAGATGACACCATTTTTTTGATTTGTTTGTCTTCAAGTAACAGCCCAAGCCCAAATCCGTCTACCCCACAATTATTTGATACCACTGTTAGGCCTTTAGTCTGCATTTTTTTGATTTGTGCGATTAAGCCTTCAGGGATCCCGCAAAGGCCAAATCCGCCAGCGATGATTGTCATATTGTCTTGTAAGCCGGCCATTGCCGCTTCGTAACTATCTACTACCTTGTTAAAACCTGCCATGATTTGCTCTCAAGTTAAGTGCCAAAAGATAGTTGTTTATGCATATTTCGAGATTGATGGAATAAACAACAGTCCATAGAGTGTAAAAGATACTTTTAAATAGTAAAATCAAATTAATGTCTGTATTAATAGATTTAATCTATTAATTAATATTGTGAACGGGTAGCACTATGTATAACGTATCTTTTCGTCAACTACAGGTTTTTGTCTGTATTGCACAATCTCACACCTTTGCTCAGGCGGCCGAAAAAATGTGTTTATCCCAGCCGGCCCTATCTTCGGCAATTAAAAAGATGGAATCACAATTGGGAGGGTTGCTATTTTCCCGTACCACTCGAAAAGTGGAATTAAGTCCAGAGGGGCGGCAATTTTTACCGGTAGCAGAGCGACTTATTGATGATTGGCAAGAAGCGTTTTCAGACGTGCATAATTTATTTTCATTAGGCAGAGGTAAATTATCAATTGCCGCTATGCCTTCTTTTGCTGCAGGGTTATTGCCTGGTATTTTACAACAGTTTAAAACGGAGTTTCCCAATATTAAGCTGTCGGTGGCTGATGTGGTCATGGAGACAGTAATCAAAGATGTACAGGCTGGAAGAGCGGAAATTGGTTTTGCATTTGAACATGATAAAATGGATGGTCTTGAGTTCCATCCTATCCTGACAGACAATTTTATTGCGGTACTGCCAGTCAATCATCCCTTGAGTGATAATGAAATTTTGTGTTGGTCGCAACTATCATTGTACCCATTTGTGGCTATGAATAAGGGCTCCGCTATTCGTCAATGGATTGATGCGTTTATGGCGATTAATAATTTGTCGTTAAATATAGTAGTAGAAGCAAGTCAACTCGCTACTTTAGGTCAGTTTGTGAAACATGACTTAGGTGTATCTGTTGTTCCGGCTCTATGCCAAGAACAAATGCTCAGCAAAGACTTAGTTTGCCTGCAGATCCATCAAAGTGGTTTAAGCAAAAGAGTAGGGATCATTCGCCAAAAAAATGGCAATTTGTCGTCGGTGGCGTCTTCATTTTGGCAATGGACAGTGAAAAATATTTCTTATTCTGATTAAACTCAGTTGACGATAGCTGAGTTTATAACCCCATCACCATTTTTTCTTCTCTGCAAAAAGTTCGTCGAGTTCGTTTCTCTCTGATTCTTCCTTTTTCGCCACATCTCGGCTATTCACTGATTTTAGACTAGTTTCAATATTGTTTAGTTGTTCTTCTAACTGAGCTTGTCTAGCGACTATAAATTCATCTGGACTAGGCTGCGCCGCGAGTGCACCTATGGCTTTTTCTAAGCATTGCCGTGCTGAGCCTAATTGATTGTTTTTTATCGCGCTTTCTCCGCGCCTGATCAAGGTGTCGACATTGGCTCGTAACTGCAGTCTCTCAAGAAGTTTATCTTCTACTAAAAATACCCGGCTTTCTATTTTGCCCTTTTTAAATTCTGAACGTAACAGCGCCCGCATCGTTTTAATGCCGCGAATAAATTGAATCACTTGTTTATCGCTTTGTGGTAACTGAAAACTCTCTTCAGAAGGAGGCGGCCTATTCACGTCAATGGTTTTTAAACTGCCTTCAACGTTTTTTATCCTGTCGTTGGCTCCTGTTGTGTTATCGCCTAATTGATTGGCTGCTTTCATTGCCCCTAAAATTCTACGCTGCAAAATAAATATCAATCTTTGAGATATGGGTATTTGTTCTGCAGCTAATAAGGCTGTTTCAGTGTTGTCGATAATCGTTTTGAGTTTAGATAATTCGGCTCTGCGATCGTTCTCAATTTTATTTTTGTGTTGTTGCACCGCGTTCACAATAATGCCTACCAGCACTAACGATACAATCAATACTATTATTATTGTAAATACCATAACTCTTTAATTTTCCCACTCTTGCGGTTCAAAAACCCTAATTATACAAGGGCTAAAACTAGGGTAACGTTAGGATAAAAACGCTACCACCTAACTTACCACCATTTTTTAGTGATATTGTGCCCTTAACCTCTTTTTTGGTGTGTGCTTGGGCAATTAATCGCGCAAAAAATAAACCTAAACCTGTTCTTCCTTGACCAATATCGCAGTGCTGCATGTTAATGCTGTGAGCGTCTAACATGCTTTGTGGGTAGCCTGGACCGTCATCCTCTACCTTAAATATTAATTTATCATTTTCTGTGTAGACACTTAGCAGTATCTTTTGTTGGCTATAGCGCATCGAATTTATTAAAACGTCATTTAACAAAATGCCAATTAAATCTGAATCTAGGTACCATACTAAATCGGCAGATTGGTTAACTTCTAAAATCATATTTTTATGACTTAAGTAACTTTCATTTGTTGCCAGTAGATCTTCTATCACATCTTCTATGTGATGTTCGTCAATATTAAGGGGCAAACTGTCTAGTCCCGCTCGGTACAATGAAAGTAATTGTACTAACCCGGTATTCAGTCTTGCTGCTTCATAATGGGCCGATGCCAAATGTTCTCGAGATTTAGGGTCTGTTTCTTTTAGACTTTGCCCTAAATTTTCTATCGACTGCATTAACAAGCACAAAGAGTTTTTCATGTCATGTACGGCAGAGCCTAATACAGTGGAAAAATCGATTAATTCATCTTCTTTAGGCATTGCCCATTCCTATTGCGTAAATTAACAGTAAAAACATAGAGTTGAACGTGAAAAAAGACAGTTCGATACTTGCATCTTATCAGACCTTTTTAATGATTTGATATTTGATTTCGTCGTTGATTTAGCTTTTTAAGTGGATTCGATTTGATATAACTAGAACATTATTTTAAAAAAAAATGGAATTCACCTTGTTAAAGTTATATAACGTTTTAATATATAAAAACTCCCTAGGTTAACAAGCAAGGCTAAGACATGAAATTACAGCAACTCCGATATATTGTTGAGGTACTCAACAATAATTTAAACGTCTCGGCTACAGCAGAAAGCTTGTACACCTCACAACCTGGGATCAGTAAACAAGTGCGTATGTTAGAAGATGAGCTAGGTGTACAAATTTTTGGCCGTAGTGGCAAACATCTTACTCATGTGACTGAAGCTGGCCAAGATGTCATCAATATTTCCCGCGAAATATTAGCTAAAGTAGAAAGCATTAAAGCTGTATCACGTGAGCACACTCTGCCTGATCAAGGTAAGTTGAATATTGCCACCACTCACACTCAAGCTAGGTACGCCTTGCCAGAAGTGATTAAAGGCTTTATGAACAAGTATTCAAAAGTCTCATTACATATGCATCAAGGTACACCTTCACAAATTAGTGATCTCGCTGCAAAGGGCGAAGCTGATTTTGCTATTGCTACTGAGTCGTTGCATTTATATAACGACTTAGTGATGTTGCCTTGTTATCACTGGAATCGCAGTATCATTGTTAACCGTGATCATCCCTTAGCGAAAAAGACCAGCCTTACCATAGAAGATATTGCTGAGTACAACTTAGTCACTTATGTGTTTGGTTTTACTGGACGCTCTTCGTTAGATCAAGCCTTTAGCAGCGCAGGTATTGAGCCTAAAATTGTGTTTACTGCCACAGACGCTGACGTGATTAAAACTTATGTAAGGCTTGGCGTTGGCGTTGGCGTGATAGCTTCAATGGCGATTGACGACAAACTAGATTCTGATTTAGTTAAAATCGACGCGAGTCATTTGTTTGAATACAGCACCACTAAGATTGGCTTTAGAAAAGGCTCATTCTTACGCAGCTACATGTATGAATTTATCGAACGTTTTGCGCCGCATCTCACCAAAACAGTAGTAGAAAAAGCCATGATGTTGAAAAACAACGACGAAGTAGAAAAAATGTTCAAAGGCCTGACGTTGCCGGTTAGATAAAAGCAACTACGAGGTAAGAGCAACTTCGAGCTAAAGATCAAAAAAGCGGTGTCATTTGTTAGAGTGACGCCGTTTTTTTTACCCGAATAGTGAACCCCAAAATACTTTGCAAAGCGCAAAGCGCAAAGCGCAAAACGCAAAGCGCAAAGCGCAAAGCGCAAAGCCTAAAACGTCCGTATGTCCACCATGTCATCCTCTTCTTTGAGAATCGGCTGTTTCCGCGTCTACTAAAACTAAAAAAAATCACCACAGAGGACACAGAGAGCACAGAGAAAAGCAAAAATATAGGAGCAGCTTCGTCGAAAAAATCGAAGCTAAAAATCTTAATAATTAATTCGTCTTAACATTCTGTTCCTCTGCGTAGCGAAGCGCTCGGCGCCCGACGCTCTGTGTTCTTTGTGGTGGAATATCTTTTTGCTCGTAGCGTTAATCTTCCCTCAACACTCAATAATATTTACTGCTAAACCGCCCCTGGCGGTTTCTTTGTACTTAGACTTCATATCGTTGCCCGTTTCCCACATGGTTTTGATTACTTTGTCTAAAGAAACCTTGTGTTGCCCTGTGCCCCGTAAAGCCAGTCGTGAGGCATTAATTGCCTTAATCGCCCCCATAGCATTGCGTTCAATACAAGGTACTTGCACCAGTCCACCTACTGGGTCGCAGGTTAACCCTAAATTATGCTCCATACCTATTTCAGCAGCATTTTCAACTGCATCTACTGACCCTCCAACTATTTCGGTTAGCGCGCCTGCGGCCATTGAACATGCTACGCCCACTTCACCTTGGCAGCCTACTTCGGCGCCAGAAATAGAAGCATTCTTTTTATATAAAATACCAATAGCCGCTGCGGTTAATAAATATCGACTGACTGTGTCTTCGTCTACTGGCTTCACAAATTTATCGTAATAACATAACACCGCGGGAATAATGCCAGCTGCGCCATTCGTTGGCGCCGTGACCACAGTGCCGCCGCCAGCGTTTTCTTCGTTGACTGCCAAAGCAAATAAATTAACCCAATCCATGGCGACCATAGGATCGGCATTTTTTTCGTTTTGTAAGCGGTTATATAAGCCCGGAGCACGGCGCATGACCTTTAAACCACCGGGTAAAATCCCTTCACTTTGAATGCCTGTTTGCACACTTTTGTACATCACTTGCCATATGTGCCAGAGTTTTTTGATTATTTGTTCTTTAGGTTGAAAAACTTGTTCGTTTTTCATCATGATTGAGCTAATACGCATCCCTTGCTCGTTACACAATTCTAGTAATTGTTTAGCGCTGGAAAAATTAAAAGGAACAGCTTGTTCCTCGTGAATAAGTGCGGCAACCTTTCGATCTGCAAAATCTTGCTCGCGAATAATAAATCCGCCTCCAATTGAAAAATAGGTTTGTGAGGTAAGCACCGTGTTATTTTTCATTGCGTGTAAAGTCATGCCATTTGGATGCTGACTGAGGGATTTGCGACGATGAAAAATAATGGCGTTTTGATCAGGAAATTTGATTAACTTTTTAGCATCCAAATTAAGATGTTGTGAGTTTTTTACTTGTTCGAGTAGTCCATCAACTAAGGAACTATCGATTGATTCAGGGGCATAACCCAATAAACCCAAAATGACAGCTTTACCTGTACCGTGACCTTTACCGGTTTGTCCCAAGGAGCCAAACAGCTCTACTTGAACCTCATCGGTAGTATCGAAAAAACCTTGCTCTGATAATTCCCCACAAAACGCCTTGGCTGCCCGCATTGGACCAACAGTATGCGAGCTTGAGGGGCCAATACCTATACTGAACATATCAAAAACACTGATCATTTTGTACGATCCACCACAATATTCAAAAAGTAATTGTGCTAGTTAATTTCAGCGAGAACAATAGCTAAGGTGTTTAGGGCAAAGTGTACAGTGTAAAGATTGCTGTATACTTTTAAGTTGATCTGATGAGTCGTCTAAAAATGATTCGACAAATTGCGCACAAAAGCCGCCGTGGCACCCCAAATGTTGTGTTCTTTCCATGGGATAAAATAAATTGGAAACTGCCCATTATTACGTTTTACCCAATGAATTAAATGATTATTTTGATCCAATAGATAACTTAAAGGCACTTCGAAGGTACTGTCTACTTCATTTTTATCTAATGTTAATTGGGTTGGTGCAGAGATAAAACCCACATAAGGCAGCACTTCATAACGACTCACGGTGCGATACAAAGGCAAGTTACCAATAATCTCTACTTTGTTAGGTGGTAAACCGACTTCTTCGTGGGTTTCACGCAAAGCCGTTTCCACTAAAGAGTTGTCTGTTAGTTCTTGTTTGCCGCCAGGAAAACTTATTTGACCAGCATGATGTTTTAGGTGAGTTGCTCTGACTGTAAACAGCACAGTCAATTCGTTAGTGTATTCTAATATTGGTAATAATACTGCCGCAGGTTTACCAGGTGTTCTCAGAGGAAAGTCAGCCTCACTATTGACCTGCTTAGCATGATGAAAACGGGTGATAAATTGTGCTTTATCCATCAGTCTTCATCCGTGTTGCTTCAATATTGGCGCGTGAGTCAATACAGGTAATATTTTAGAGACTTTATCCAAGCATTCCTGATATTCATCTTTAGCGTTAGAGTCGAGTACTATGCCGCCGCCTGCCCAGCAATGAATAGTTGGCTGCTGATGTGTACGTTCGCACAATAAAGTACGTATACAAATATTGGTGTCCATATCGCCAAACACCCCTAGATACCCAATACTGCCACAGTAGATATTGCGGTTGTTGGGCTCTAACTCGTCGATAATTTGCATCGCGCGAATTTTAGGGGCGCCGGTAATAGAACCGCCAGGAAAGGCACCTTGTAACAAATCCATAGGACTACTGCTTGTTTTTAGTTTGCCGGTGACAGTGCTTACAAGATGGTGGACCGCAGCAAAACTTTCCAACTTAAATAAATCAGGCACATTAACACTGCCAGGTTGGCAATGTTTGCTTAGGTCGTTACGCAATAAATCAACTATCATCAAGTTTTCTGCCTGATCTTTCTCTGAGCTTAGTAATGAAGTAATTTGCTGTCTATCTTGTTTAGTATTTTTACAACGAGGTCTAGTGCCTTTAATAGGTTTGGTTTGCACCATACGATCTTTTACAGATAAAAAGCGTTCAGGTGAAATACTCATTACCACACCCTCTTTGAGGCGGATAAATGCCGAGAAGGGCGCCTGATTTGCCACTCGTAAGTCTTGGTAAGCTTGCCATTCGTCACCCATGTAATGAGCTGAAAAACGTTGCGCTAAGTTTATTTGGTAACAATCACCAGCCTTTAAGTAAGCCAAAACCCTAGACAGTTTTTGAGTGTATTGACCTTGACTCATATTAGCTTGCCATTGACTGGTTAAATTAAACGCAGAGATTGCCTGCTCACTTCCACTTAATTTCTGAATATCCTTAATAGATGGGTGACGATAGTGCTCTAAATAGCATAGATAAAATTGCTGATTATGATTGTCTTTAATAAGGCTCCACCCATAAATGCCAACAGCCATGTCGGGTGTAGAATATTCATCAGCATTTTTATTTGGCAAACGTTCAAATCGTTTACCTAAATCATAACCAAACAAACCTAGCGCTCCTACCAGAAAGGGTAAATTAATCTTGTCTGTAACATTAACTTGGTCCTTTGGCATGTATTGGTCTAGTAGACTTTGCACTAAGGTTAAAGGGTTGAGGTTACTTTCTTGGCTTTGATTGGTTTCTTGCTGCCACACATGGCTAGTACTGCCTTTAGTGGTAATAGTGGCTATAGGATCGGCTACCATTATGTCAAATCGGCCGTCCTTGTGCTGGCTGTTAGCTGAGTCTAAAAACATCGCCCAAGGTTTATCAGCAAAGTGGGAAAAGATGTCTGCCATTGCATAGTGACTTGGTAAATTAAGGGGACTGACCCTTAATGGGTAAGTATGGTTGTTCATGGTGACTACTTCTATGTACCTTTAAATTGAGCTGATGGATGACTAACTAGTGCTGCCGAATTGTCGTGGAGCAATTTTCGTGTTCAGGTTATCATATCTAACAGTAAAAACTTAACCCAGAAAATTTAAGAGGCAACTATGGCAGTTATCCGTCAGCAAGATTTTATAGATAGTATTGAAGAGTCTTTGCAGTTTATTTCCTATTATCATCCCCTCGATTACATTAAAGCTGTCGAAAAAGCGTACAACAAGGAACAAAGTCAGGCGGCAAAAGATGCCATGGCACAGATTCTGATCAATTCGCGTATGTCTGCTGAAGGGAAGCGACCACTGTGTCAAGACACGGGTATAGTGACCTGTTTTGTGAAAATTGGTATGGCCGTGCAATGGGATAAAACCGATTTAACTGTGCAACAAATGGTTGATGAAGGTACGCGTCGTGCTTACTTGAATCCGGATAATCCTTTAAGAGCATCAATTGTTGCGGACCCAGCTGGAAAAAGAGTCAACACTAAAGACAACACCCCTGCAGTAGTGCATATAGATACTGTGCCAGGTGGCGAGATTGAAATCATGATTGCAGCCAAAGGTGGCGGCTCTGAAAACAAATCCAAAATGGTAATGTTAAACCCCAGTGATGACATAGCTGATTGGGTGGTTAAAACCTTACCTACTATGGGAGCCGGTTGGTGTCCACCTGGGATGTTGGGCATAGGTATAGGTGGAACTGCTGAAAAAGCCGCGGTTTTAGCCAAAGAAAGTTTAATGGACCCAGTTGATATACAAGAATTGATGGACAGGGGGGCAGAAACAACAGAAGAAAAATTACGTTTAGATATATTTAAAAAAGTGAATGATTTAGGTATTGGGGCACAGGGATTAGGCGGGTTAACCACAGTTGTGGATATCAAGATTAAATCTATGCCA
The DNA here is from genome assembly GCF_963977085.1 of uncultured Paraglaciecola sp. Lineage (GTDB taxonomy): Bacteria > Pseudomonadota > Gammaproteobacteria > Enterobacterales > Alteromonadaceae > Paraglaciecola. The sequence goes on from NZ_CAXBNC010000005.1 coordinate 223,154, forward strand.
ACTCATGCTGCCTCTAAACCTGTGGCGATGATCCCGAATTGTGCAGCGACTCGTCATGCACATTTTCATTTAGACGGTTCTGGACCGGCGGAATTTACCCCTCCTAAATTGGAAGATTGGCCAAAAGTAACCTGGGAAGTAGGTGAGGGCACTCGTCGAGTAGATTTAAACACTGTAACTAAAGAAGACATCCAAGACTGGAAAGTAGGTGAAACGGTATTGTTGTCTGGTAAAATGTTGACTGGACGGGATGCTGCGCACAAACGTATTCAAACCATGTTAGACAATGGCGAAGGTTTACCAGAGGGTGTGGATTTTGATAATAAATTTATTTATTACGTTGGCCCAGTAGACGCTGTTGGTGATGAAGCTGTGGGGCCTGCGGGACCCACTACGGCGACACGTATGGACAAGTTTACAGACATGATGTTAGAACAAACCGGCATCAGTGGCATGATTGGTAAAGCCGAACGAGGCCCAGCAACAGTAGAAAGTATTGCTAAACACAAGTCTGTGTATTTAATGGCCGTGGGCGGTGCCGCATATTTAGTGTCTAAAGCGATTAAAAAAGCGCGAGTCGTGGCGTTTGAAGATTTAGGTATGGAAGCTATCTATGAATTTGATGTAGTGGATATGCCCGTTACTGTTGCAGTAGACAGCACTGGAGCCAATGCCCATGAAACAGGTCCGGCTATTTGGAAAATCAAAATAGCTGAAATGGAAAAATAAACATCTAATCATAAATTGAGGCGGTAAATTACAGTGATAATTTACCGCCTTTTTTATTCGCAGGTGCCTTAGATAACAAAAAGAGTAGAACACACCATTATGAGTCAATTTAACGACCCTATATTATTATCTATTTTTATCGGTTTATTTTTATTAGGAGGCTTACTCGGGGGCTTAATTGCTGCCATTAGAGCCAGTCAAAGTGCCCAGAAAACCATTGCGCAAAATAATTTACTGGCAACTCAACAAGAAACCCAATTAAGAGATCAACTTGCTCAACAAGATTTGACTATAAAAACCTTCACTTCTGAGCAACGCACTGCCCAACAAGAACAAATGCTCACCCAAAATAAATTGGGCCAATTGACACAAAGAGTACAAAGGATTGCTGAGTTAGAAATAGAGAAAAACTACTGGCAGCAACAACATCAACAAAGTAATAAGCAAGCCAGTGAATTGCGCACCCAATTGGAGTCACAATCAGCACGTTTTGAACAAGAACAAATTGCCAGTCAGGATAAATTGCAGTTGCTTGAAGCCGCCGAAAAGCGGTTACAAGAGCAGTTCGAGAATCTCGCCAACAAAATTTTTGAACAGAAACAAGAAAAATTTAGCCAATCCAGTAAAGCTGGTTTGGACTCGATTTTATTACCGTTAAAAGAGCAGATTGAGGGCTTCAAAAAACAAGTTACAGATCAATATGTCAAGGAAGGACAGGAACGAGCCTCCCTTAAAACTGAAATTTTAGGCTTAAAAGAGCTGAATCAGCAAATTACTCACGATGCGGCCGCTTTAACGAAAGCCTTAAAAGGTGACAATAAAGCCCAAGGGAATTGGGGGGAAGTGGTATTAGAAAGAGTGTTGAAAGAATCTGGCTTACGAGAGGGGCACGAGTTTGAAACCCAAGTCGCATTAAAAAATGAACATGGCAAAAGTTACCAGCCAGATGTGGTAGTGCATTTACCTAACGACAAAGACATAGTGATTGACTCTAAAGTGTCTCTCGCAGCTTACGAACGCTATTTTAATGAGCATGATGATGAGTTAGCACGCGGTGTGCACTTAAAAGAACATGTAAATTCCTTGCGCAACCATATAAGAGAATTGGGTAGAAAAGATTATCAAGACTTAAAAGGCATTCGCACTTTAGATTATGTGCTGATGTTTATTCCTATAGAGTCAGCTTTTTTACTTGCTGCTGACCAAGCGCCAGAATTAATGAAATTGGCTTTTGATAATAATATTATGTTGGTAAGTCCCACTAACTTACTGGTGGCTCTGCGAACTATCAATAACATTTGGCAATACGAATATCAGAATCAAAACGCTCAGAAAATTGCTGATAACGCCGCGAAACTATATGACAAGTTCCACGGATTTATGGTGGATATGGATAAAATAGGAAAAGCCATAGATTCGAGTCAGAAAAGTTATGAGGGCGCTATGAACAAATTATCTTCAGGTAAAGGTAATCTTGTTAGACAAGTAGAGCAGTTCCGGAAACTAGGTGTTCAAAGCAATAAAAAATTAGATGGTAATTTACTGGATAATGCTGAAGTCGAAGATGAGCAAAATTAGTAAAAGGCTATGCAACAGTGAGTTGAATAAGATAAAAGATTAACGCAATGAAACGCTGTTCTTTGTGATTTATATTTTATTTGTCTTCACGCAAAAAAAACGGCCTCAAAAGAGGCCATTTTTAAAAAGGTGAGCAGGATAAGCTACTCACCTACCATGTTGAACGTGTCGCTGGCCGAAGCCAAGTTCGTTCTAGAACAATTCTTTGCGCTTAAATCCTGTCGTTCAGTGCAGCAACGATAGGTGATGCTTCTAAACCATTCTCAGAAGCCCAAGCTAATACAGTTTTGCCGTCTTTTTCTGGTGAGCTTAAGTCACCTTTAGGCATTTTTTTCACCATCAATGTACCTGTTTCAACAGCGTTATTTAACATGGCTGTGCGAATAAGGCTGTTACCGCCACAAGATACACCGGTGTAATAATCTTTCAGTTTTAATCTAAAATCAGACTGAACACGTTTCATTTTTTTACGTAGTTCGCCTTTGTCATCTGCTTTAACGATAGTACAGATATTTTGTAAAGCTTCGCCTACATCAGCTTGTGCGTTACCCGCAGTGAATAAAGAGATAGTAGCGATAGCGATAGAAGTTTTAACTATTTTCAACATGGTTAAGTTCCTCGTGGTTAAGTTTATTTTGCAGCCTTGCTGCGTTTCGATAGAGCTATTAAAACCTATCTAAATTGATTAAAAAATCTGCGGGGTGATACTTGGGTATGGCAAGTTATAACTATTGGTGATTCAAACTCAAGGAAAGCAATACCCTATTGAGAGCAAGAGCAGCGGATTAGAGTTATTAAAATCTAAACTCTATGATCTCGCAGATTAGTTTACGTAACCTACAAGAGCCCAACCTAGCATGCAGATGGATCCTTTATTAATGTAAGAGTCGTTTTGCTCTGCTTTCAACTCAGCGTTGTAGGTATCAACATCGCTCCTAACCCAATTAGGCTTTAATGCGAAAGGATTGGTTGTGTTATACCTTTGCCTACCATTATGACTGCATTTGCCCTTACTTAATCAACGTTAGTGCCGCGAGAGGGCGTAAAATCGGAATATTTACGGTCTGCATCAGTCATGTTTTTGTCCATCATTGAAGTCGAGCTAGCCGAGAATGTTGTCGCCCCGGTATAGGCCCAAGTAAAGTGGCAGGATGCCACTTCATTATTGAAATTCAGCCCTTTTTCCACTGAGTAATCAGACCTACAAATTCAGATGATTTATAGCCACAGAAAGCGGAAGGGGTTCCATGTCCCCAAGACTCTAGAGACCTGAGTCCAGTGATTATCGATGCTTAGACCGCAACCTTTTGCACTGTACACTTATAACTGTTGGCCAAGACTTTTGCACGGGGGCGTGGTCATCTTCGCTTTATCTGCCTTGAACTAGAGGTTTTTCAGACCTCCACATATTCTCCGTTTGCAATGCCATCAATTGTCCAATTTCCTACGCTATAGCGAATTAAGCGCAAAGTAGGAAACCCGATATGCGCGGTCATTCGCCGAACTTGGCGATTTCTGCCTTCAGAAATAGTAATAGCTAACCAACTAGTCGGCTTGTTTTGCCGAAAACGCACAGCAGGGTTGCGATCCCATAGGATTGGTTGTTCGATTAATTCAATTTTGGCTGGTTGAGTCATGCCATCTTTTAAATTCACGCCTGACCGTAACTGTTCTAAATCCTGAGTCTGAGGAATTCCTTCTACTTGCACCCAGTAAGTTTTGGTTGTTTTAAATTTCGGCGAGGCAAGTTTGTTTTGTAATTTTCCGTCGTTGGTTAATACCAATAAACCTTCGCTGTCTTTGTCTAAGCGACCCGCTGCATATACCTCTGGGATGGGAATAAAATCTTTAAGGGTTTGTCGACCTTGTTTATCGGTAAATTGGGTTAATACATTAAAAGGCTTATTAAACAAAACAACACGTCTTTTAGAAGAGGGCGCAGTAGCTGCTTTAGAGGTTTTATTTTTGAGTCGTGAATAAGGCTTATTTGGCATATTGAGTTACTGAGTAAGTCCGTAAATTGATTGATTACTAGTCATAAATTAGCTCAAAGTGTGATTAACAGAATATAATATGCAAGCAAAACTTGAAGTTAATTAAATCGCCCATATATTATTTACTGACTGTCTTGGCGCTGTCTGTTTATAATAGGGCAAGATTAGACATTTTTTTAATTCGGTACAAAACATCAATCCACAGTGTCACTACCTAGTGACTTTGCGAGTTTTTTAAACCCGTGAATGATGGATCCTCGGTGTTTTGCCATTAACATGAGGCTTATAATGACGATTTCCAAGTCAAAGATTATCTACACTAAAACGGACGAAGCGCCGGCACTTGCTACATATTCACTGCTTCCTATTATTCGGAGCTTTACTTCAAGCGCTGGAATTGAAGTGGAATTGAGTGATATTTCGTTAGCCGCACGTATCTTATCAGTATTCGGCGATCTTCTTCCAGCTGAGCAACAAGTTCCTGATGCTTTAGCTGAGTTAGGGGCTTTGACTCAAGAAGCATCAACTAACATTATTAAACTGCCCAACGTGAGTGCCTCTATTCCCCAGTTGAAAGCAGCCATTAAAGAATTAAACAGCAAAGGTTTTGCTTTGCCTGAGTTTCCTGAAGATCCTGAAACTGAAGCAGAAAAAGAAATTCTTGCTCGTTACGGTAAAGTGCTAGGTAGCGCTGTAAATCCAGTCTTACGTGAAGGTAACTCTGACCGCCGCGCACCTGTTGCAGTCAAAAATTATGCTAAGCGTCACCCACATTCAATGGGGGCATGGAGTCAAGCTTCTCAAACTCACGTAGCACATATGCGTAAAGGTGATTTTTACTCTGGCGAAAAGTCAGTTACTGTTTCCAAAGCAGGATATGTAAATATTGAATTCACTGATAAATCGGGCAAGGTCACTGTATTAAAGCCAAAAATAGATTTGTTAGCTGGCGAAGTGATTGATGGCATGTGCATGAGCAAAAAAGCATTATGTGAATTTTTTGAAGAACAAATTGAAGATGCCAAAAATACCGGCGTGTTATTTTCGTTGCACGTAAAAGCCACAATGATGAAAGTGTCACATCCAATCGTTTTTGGCCATTGTGTTAAAGTTTTTTATAAAAAATTGTTTGATAAATACCAAACCTTGTTTGACGAATTAGGAGTTAATCCAAATAACGGTTTAGGTAGTGTTTACGACAAAATTTCAACCTTACCTCAGTCTCAAAGAGCTGAAATTGAGCACGACATCAATGCTTGTTACGCTGACCGTCCTCCTATTGCTATGGTGAATTCAGATAAAGGTATTTCCAATCTTCATGTGCCTAGTGACGTAATCGTTGATGCATCTATGCCGGCGATGATTAGAAGTTCTGGGCAAATGTGGGGGCCAGATGGCAAGTTGCACGATACCAAAGCTGTTATCCCTGAAAGTACTTATGCCACTATTTACCAAGAAACCATCAACTTCTGTAAGACTCATGGAGCCTTTGACCCAACCACTATGGGTACTGTGCCTAATGTAGGATTGATGGCGCAGAAAGCTGAAGAATATGGTTCTCACGATAAAACCTTCGAGATGACAGGTGACGGTAAAGTTCAGGTTGTAGATCAAGATGGTACGGTTCTAATCGAACATGCTGTTGAAGAAGGTGATATCTGGAGAATGTGCCAAGCAAAAGATGCACCTATCCGTGATTGGGTTAAGTTAGCTGTTAATCGAGCGCGTCAGTCAGGAATGCCAACAGTATTTTGGTTGGATGACGAGAGAGCTCACGATGCGCAAATGATTTTAAAAGTGAACGAATATCTTAAAGAACACGATACTGAAGGCTTAGATATTTCTATTATGTCTCCGGTTCGTGCTATTCGTTACACTATGGAAAGGGCGATACGAGGCCTAGATACTATCTCAGTTACAGGTAACGTTTTACGTGATTACCTAACAGATTTGTTTCCAATTCTAGAGTTAGGAACAAGCGCCAAGATGTTGTCGATTGTACCTCTAATGGCCGGTGGCGGATTGTTCGAAACTGGTGCTGGTGGCTCTGCACCTAAACACGTTCAGCAATTTGTTGAAGAAGGGCACTTACGATGGGATTCACTTGGTGAATTCTTAGCCTTAGCGGTTTCTCTCGAAGATTTAGCCATTAAGACTGATAACAATAAAGCAAAAGCCTTGGCGACTGCTTTAGATCAAGCGACAGAGAAACTCTTAACTGAAGGCAAATCACCTTTACGTAAAGCGGGTCAGTTAGACAATAGAGGTAGTCACTTCTATTTAGCTATGTACTGGGCAGAAGCGTTAGCTAATCAAACAAGTGATCAAGACTTAGCTGCCAAATTTAAACCTTTGTTTGATTCATTATCAGCAAATGAAAGTAAGATTATGGCTGAAATTGATGGGACTCAAGGTAAAGCAGTCGACATTGGTGGTTATTACTACCCAGACGATGCCTTATTAACTCAAGCAATGTGCCCGAGTAATACATTGAACGGTTTATTGGCCGCTAGTTAATTGTTGCGCCCCTATATAGGGGCGATGCCTAAGAGCAAAACCAATAGCAACAAAAAAGCAGACTTAATGTCTGCTTTTTTATATTTCAGATAACTATTTAACTATCTTATCTTTCAGGCTCTCCATTGAAATCAATATTCTCTGCGTGCAATCCCTTAGGACCTTGCTGCACTTCATATTTGACTTCTTGGCCTGCTTTGAGAGAGCGATAACCCTCCATCTGTATTGTTGAATAATGGGCGAAGATATCCTCACCACCATCATCGGGTACAATGAAGCCAAAACCTTTTGCATTATTGAACCATTTTACTTTGCCGACTGCCATACTTCTGCTTCCTTTTAATCCCTTGAACTTATACAACTTTGCCCCCACACTAATGTTAAGGCAAGACGTGTTAACTACACTATACAACCGTCAAATTAAAATGTAGGTTTTTTAACCTGTTTTTGTCAAGGTGAATTTGATATTTCGTTAAAATTATAAGATTGCTGTAACATGGGTAATCGTTGCAATTACTGAAATTATCTTAAAATATTTGGGCTAAATAAGTGAATTATGAGTAAAGATAATATTATCGATATTGAGCGTCAGAAAGACATTGATGCGGTAAAGAAAAAAGCTACGCCACCACCCATGTATAAAGTGTTATTGAATAATGATGATTACACACCAATGGATTTTGTGATTGATGTACTCATGCGATTTTTTAATTTAAATGGTGAAAAGGCGCAGCAAATTATGCTCACAGTGCACTATCATGGTAGGGCTGTTTGTGGCATATATACTGCAGAGATTGCAGAAACCAAGGTTATGCAAGTGAGTCGCTATGCAAAAGAACACCAACATCCACTCATGTGTACCATGGAGCAAGCGTGATGATTGGATTGAGAAAAGTACAATCTTCGAATAGGCTAGTAGTCAGAGGGCATTCTTATGTTAAATAAAGATCTAGAGCAGACGCTAAATGAAGCGTTCATTTTTGCCAGAGAGCATCGTCATGAGTTTATGACCGTTGAGCATCTTCTTCTTGCCTTACTTGATAATAATGCAGCGAAAGATGCGTTAAAGGCCTGTGGTGCCAATATTGAGTCAATAAAACAAGAACTGACTGATTTTGTAAAAGATACCACCCCATTATTGTTGGACGAGCAGGGTAACGAAAGAGAAACACAGCCGACTCTTGGTTTTCAACGTGTTCTGCAACGTGCAGTGTTTCACGTCCAGTCATCAGGAAAAGAGGAAGTGACAGGCGCCAATGTATTGGTCGCCATTTTCAGTGAGCAAGAATCCCAAGCAGTTTATATTTTAAAGAAATCTGATGTGACCCGTTTAGATGTAGTCAATTATATCTCACATGGTGTATCCAAAATTGATGATGATTCACCTACTCACAGTGAGAGCGAAGGTGAAAGCAGCGAGCAAGAAGAAGCTGAGTCTATGTTGGATAAATATTCCACTAACCTCAACCAAAGTGCTAAAGATGGCAAAATTGATCCGCTTATCGGCCGAGAAAGCGAATTAGAACGTAGTATTCAAATATTATGTCGTCGCCGCAAAAATAACCCCTTGTTGGTAGGTGAAGCCGGAGTAGGCAAAACAGCTATCGCCGAAGGTTTAGCGTATCGCATAGTAAATAATGAAGTGCCAGAGGTCATTGCCGAGGCCACTGTTTATTCATTGGACATGGGCGCCTTGTTAGCAGGCACTAAATATCGAGGCGACTTTGAAAAACGCCTCAAAGGTATTTTAAAAGAGTTAGCAGAATGTCCTGACGCTATTTTGTTTATCGATGAAATTCACACTATTATTGGTGCAGGTGCTGCTTCAGGCGGAGTGATGGATGCGTCGAACTTGCTTAAACCCAAATTAAGCAGTGGCGAATTGCGCTGTATGGGATCAACGACTTACCAAGAATACCAAGGTATTTTTGAAAAAGACCGTGCATTAGCTCGTCGCTTCCAAAAAGTGGACGTTATTGAACCTACTGTTAGCGACACCACTAAAATTTTGATGGGCTTAAAGTCTCGTTACGAAGCCCACCATAGCGTGCGTTTTACCCATAAAGCTATACGTGCAGCAGCAGAGTTATCGGCTAAATATATCAATGAACGTCATTTACCCGATAAGGCAATTGATGTGATTGATGAAGCAGGAGCTAGCCAACGGTTGTTGCCTGTGTCTAAGCGTAAGAAAACCATAGGTGTGACAGATATTGAACATATCATTGCTAAGATTGCTCGTATCCCTGAAAAATCGGTGTCAGCATCTGATAAACAAGTCTTGAAGCATTTAGACCGTGATTTGAAGTTAGTGGTATTTGGTCAAGATAAAGCCATTGATACCTTAACAGATGCGATTCGTTTGTCTCGCTCAGGTTTGGGGAATGAGACGAAACCTATTGGTAATTTCTTATTTGCAGGTCCTACTGGTGTAGGTAAAACCGAAGTGACGGCTCAGCTTGCTAAAGTAATGGGGGTAGAGTTATTACGTTTTGATATGTCTGAATATATGGAGCGTCATGCGGTGAGCCGTTTAATTGGAGCTCCTCCAGGCTATGTAGGTTTCGATCAAGGAGGATTATTAACCGACGCTGTTATTAAAAATCCGTATTCAGTGATCTTGTTAGATGAAGTAGAAAAAGCGCATAGTGATATCTACAACATATTGTTACAAGTGATGGACCATGGCACCTTAACGGACAATAACGGCCGTAAAGTAGACTTTAGAAACGTAGTCTTAGTGATGACTACTAACGCTGGTGTGCAGGAAACTATTCGTACGTCTATAGGGTTTAAACAGCAAGATCATAGCCATGATGCTATGTCTGAAATTAAGAAAATTTTCACACCTGAATTCAGAAACAGATTAGATGCAATTGTTTGGTTTAACCACCTTGATAGAGACGTTATATTGCAAGTAGTGGATAAATTTATCGTTGAATTACAAGTGCAGCTTGACAACAAAGGTGTGTCACTAGAAGTCAGCACCCAAGCCCGTGATTGGTTAGGTGATAAAGGGTATGACAAAAATATGGGGGCACGTCCAATGGCTCGTGTTATTCAACAGCATGTTAAGAAAGAATTAGCCCACGAGTTATTATTTGGACGTTTGACTCAGGGTGGCAGTGTTAAAATAGCATTGAAAAATGATGCGTTAAGTTTTGAGTTTTTCTCTGATAGTAAAGAAAAGCCAGAAGCACTCAATAGTTAACTTATTTGGTGAGTAACGCGTAAATAAAAAAACCGATATTTTTCAATATCGGTTTTTTTGTATCTATAAAACTTTAACTTGAGCTTGAAGAACTCGCTCACTAGCTCAAAAGTAAAATTATGGTCTATTATCTTGCGCGATAGATGATACGACCTTTAGAAAGGTCATAGGGCGTAAGTTCTACAGTTACCTTGTCGCCAGTTAAAATACGAATATAGTTTTTACGCATCTTGCCTGAAATATGGGCAGTAACAACATGACCATTTTCCAATTCAACACGAAACATAGTATTTGGAAGGGTATCCAACACAGTGCCTTCCATTTCAATACAATCTTCTTTCGCCATCTAACTCTGTTACCTCTAATCAATAAAATAAGTGTCTAAAAATGCCGCGCAGATTTTGCCCAATAAGGGGCCGAGTGTAAAGCTTTACCCTGCTTTTTTTGTAATTAGTTGCCATTTATCGTCAAAAAAGCGCTCATGGGGTAAAAAATTCTGTTTATAGCTCATTTTTTGACAGGTATCTATTTGATAGCCCAAATATAAGAAAGGTTTATTAAGGGACTTAGCCAGTTCGATTTGTTGCAAAATTGCAAAGCTTCCTAGGGAGCGTTGTTGCTCTTCTGGCTTAAAAAAAGTGTATAACGCTGACAGCGAAGTAATTAGGTTATCGGTAACTGCTACGCCGATAAGTTCGTTTTTTTCAATTATTTCAATAAACAAAGCATTTTTCCAAGGACTTAAAATAAATCCTTGGTATTGTTCAATTGTTGCTGGGTACATGCTGCCGTCATCATGACGTTGGTTAATGTAGGACTCATACAAGGGATAATACTCTGGCTTGTCACTGTTACTGATACGTATCGTCAGGTCTTGATTACGCTTCATGATGCGCTTCTGACTCTTTGAAGGTGTAAACAGGTTAACAGGCAAACGAATAGACTCACAGGCGTTACACGAACCGCAATGAGGGCGATACACTTGTGTGCCACTGCGCCTAAACCCTGCAGCAATTAAAAAGTCATATTCACGCATAGTGGGCTGAGTGTCGCTCATGAAAACTAATAGCTGCTCATCTTGCTCAGGTAAGTAGCTACAAGTAAATGCTGGGGTAATGCCAAATTTCATGCCCATAAGTTTATAACAGCTTCTCCAGGGTTATCGTTTGAGGTAGCCAAACGGTTTTATCAAATGATTGTTTGTTTTGTTCAGCTAACATAGTTAAAAATTGGGTTCTAGGTACTTCAATACAGCCTAAACTGGCTAGATGCGGATTTTGCATTTGACAGTCAATAAATTCTGCCCCTTGTGATTTAAGTAATTCAACTAAATACAGCATGGCTAATTTAGAAGCATTGGTGGCGCTATGAAACATTGATTCGCCGCAAAATACTTTGCCTACTACTATACCGTAAAGACCACCCACTAAACTATTTTCGCGCCATACCTCGACAGAGTGAGCATGACCAAGTTGGTGCAGGTTTTTGTAGGCGTTTATCATGTCTACTGTTATCCAAGTGCCAGAATCATCTCTAGGAATGGTTGCGCAAGCATCAATAACCCGGTCAAAAGCGTTGTTGAGGGTGATGCGATAGTTGCAGTTACGGGCAAATTTTTTCAGACTTTTACTACAGTTGAAGTTTTCTAAAGGCAAAATACCTCTCGGATTGGGTGACCACCACATAATAGGTTCATTTTGACTAAACCATGGAAATATTCCAGACGAATAGGCTAAAAGTAAACGCTTCGCACTCAAGTCGCCAGCAAATGCCAATAACCCATTAGGTTCGGTTAGAGCCATGTCGACAGGGGGGAATACAAGTTGATGGTCGAGTTTTGTCAGGGTAAGCATGGGGATATCGTTGTTGTTTGTTATACCAAGAGTGAATAAAAAAAGACCTCATGTCGAGGCCTTTATATGCAAATACTTAATTGAAGTGATTACTCTTGAGCGTCCAAGAATTTCTCAGCATCTAATGCTGCCATACAGCCTGTACCGGCTGAAGTTATGGCTTGACGGTAGATATGATCGCTTACATCACCTGCTGCGAACACACCTTCAACACTGGTTTGTGTGGCATTACCCTCGGTGCCGCTTTGCACTTTGATATAGCCGTCTTTCATTTCCAATTCACCTTCAAAGATCCCAGTATTAGGTTGATGGCCAATTGCAATAAATACACCCATCAAATCAAGGTCTTCTGTTGCATCAGATTGCGTATCTTTGATACGCACGCCAGTCACGCCCATATCATCACCCAAAACCTCGTCTAATTGACGGTCTAAATGTAAAACGACGTTACCATTTTTGGCTTTTTCTAATAAACGGTCAGCCAGTATTTTTTCACTTCGGAATGAATCACGTCTATGAATAACGTGTACTTCAGATGCAATGTTCGATAAGTATAAGGCTTCTTCAACAGCGGTATTACCACCACCTACCACTGCTACTTTTTGGTTGCGATAGAAGAATCCATCACAAGTTGCACAGGCTGATACACCTTTGCCCATAAACGCAGTTTCAGATTCCATACCCAAATACTTAGCTGAAGCACCAGTACAAATAATTAAGGCATCACAAGTATAAGTACCTTGATCGCCAATTAAAGTAAAAGGCCGCTTAGATAAATCAGTTTTGTTAATATGATCAAAAATAATTTCAGTATCGAACTTCTCAGCATGTTTTTGCATGCGAACCATTAAATCAGGACCCGTTAATCCTTCTGGGTCGCCTGGCCAGTTTTCTACTTCAGTAGTAGTGGTTAATTGCCCACCTTGCTGAATACCTGTTAACAATACTGGGTTTAAATTTGCCCTTGCAGCATATACTGCAGCAGCGTATCCAGCTGGGCCAGAGCCCAAAATTAGCAGTTTAACGTGTCTTGTTTCAGACATTTAACTCTCCAAATATTTTCTTTAAGTACCATTTGAATGGCACAACTTTTATTTACTTTATTCTGGCTAGACATGTGGGCATGTCTAGCAGTTTCAATATCCAAAGTTTAACTAAATTGGTCATTGGTTACTTTTTACTGCATGGCTTATTTGTTATAGCTAGGGCGAGTAGATCCAACCCACTGCATGCTCTCTTGCTATGTTAACGAATATCACTTATGAATTATAATGACATTTGAATAATTCTTTAGGTATCGATTGTTGATTTTATATAACTTTAGGGTGTTAGCTTAAATAATACTTAGCCGCTAGAATAGGGTTGAACGTAATTTTTGGAGTAATTAAGTTGCCACAAACTTTTACATCAATGGTGAAAGATGGTCAGCAATATATGCAAACTTGGCCTATGCAACATCAATTGTATGGCGTGTTTCCCGAGTGCCGTGTTATTGCGGCAACGAAGTTTTCAATAAAAGTCATGCCAGCGTTGGCAGTGTTGACTGTGACCGCATTAATTAATTTTCAGGGTATTGAAAGGCTGCCTCAAGCTTTGGCGATAGGAGTGCTGTTTTTATCCTTACCTGTGCAAGGATTGTTGTGGTTAGGTCATCGTTCGAATCAGTTGTTGCCACCCTCTTTAAAAAGTTGGTATTTAGATATCCATCATAAAATGCAGATGCAAGGTTGCGCACTGCAATCACCCAAAGCCAAGCCTGAATATAAAGAGCTTGCGAGATTATTAAAAACCGCTTTTGATGAATTAGACAAAGCGTTCACTAAACGTTGGTTTTAGATAACATAAGTTAACAAGAGACTATGGCGTCAGTAGCTAATTTAAAGCCTTTGGTGCTTCCCACATTACTCCATCTCTCAGCATCGAATTTAAGATGGCCTCCAATCGCTGATATTAGCCTTGGGTTTTATCACCTATTTATAACGGTGTTAATGAGCACCCAGAATTTGCGCCAACTGAGCAAGAATTTTGGGATGAAACATTTCTTAATCCAATCCTAAGCTGATTTTTTAACCTCGTTAAACGTTACAAGGAAGCCGGCATGCGACTGGTATTTCAATGGGACTATTGTTGCTCCAAGGCTCGCCGTTTTTAAAAGCGCAGAGACAAGCAACTTAAGCCTCCATCTAATTTCTGAAATTCAGACATGGCGACTTCTCGGGTTTTATAGCCTAACTGTTTGATTGCATTTAGTGCTTTGGGAAAACCTTTTGGGACTAACACAGTGCCATTTATCCACACACTGTTGGCGGCATAGTCTTCTTCTTTATCAATTTGAATACGATTAAAACTTTTGAAATCTGGGTGTGAGTGCATTTCACCGAAAGTCAGCAAGTTATTATCTTCTAAATAGCTCAAGCCCGTTTTTAAGTGCAATAATTCTGACATTTCCACCATAGAGCCAGTCAAATTGTATTTGCCTAATATCGCAATGAGTTCAGCAGCACCCTTAGGGTCTGTGCGTTCTGACAATCCAATACAAAAATGATTGTCTACCATCATAATGTCGCCCGCTTCTACGTGGCCGTTTGAGTTAATCCGTTCAATTTTTGGATAAAATAACTTAATGGCCTCTTCTATGTGTTGCACTTCTCCTCTGCGACTTTCGGCTCCGGGTGAAGTGAGAATGGCACATTGGGGTGTAAGCAAAGCCACATCTTCAACAAAACATGAGGCAGGGTAGTCTTCAAGGGCAGGCAATTCAGTGACCTGCAAGCCACACTCTTGTAGCGCATTGATGTAATCCTGATGTTGTTCACAGGCTATATCAAAATTAGGCAATCCCAAATTAGCTTGGGTTAGCCCTTTTAATATCGACCGGCAGGGTGTGCGCACTAATGCTTTTGTAAACATTTTTGCTCCTAATTTATTGATATATGTCCCATGCACCTATGATAACAGCATTGAAAACCTGCTAGTTAAAATGGCATAGGCCAATTGGCTAGGCTAAATATCTTTGCCATTGCAGTATTATACTTCCCAATACCTTGGTTACTTATCGACATCTATTTTGAGCAGGACATTTAAGCGTGGTTATTCATCTTTCTCATTCGCCTAGAGTCAGTGCAGTACTGCACTTACGACAAATATACTGTTGTTGACCTCTGATTACTTTATTGTGTCTCCTTACACTCAGTTTCACAATTCCACAATGACAGCGGTAGTTAAATTGTTGTCCAGCCACTTTAGATACATCCATCTGATGGTAGGTTTGTCCTTTTACGTTATACAGTTTCAGCATCAATCCTTGCCATTCTTTTCCATGTGGGCGTACTTTTCCAAAGAGTTGATAGGCTAATAAATGACAAACTTCATGAGGTACCACTTCTTTTAAAAATGCGTCAAGATTGTCTGCAAGTAAAACGGGATTAAAATGTAATTCATTTTTTTGCAGTCGCGCGCACCCAGCAATTTTTCCTCTTTGATTAAAATTAATCTTAGGCAAGGTAAAGTGTTTTTCAAAGTAAAAGGAAGCATGGCGAATACATTGTTCTACTTTTTGAATCACTAATTGTTGGGAGTTGAATGACAAAAATGTTCTACAAATAAGAAGAGTTACTGACAATAGAATCATTTTAACTAATAATCACTTAAAGCCAATCCTTTTGAGTATATCAATGCAAGATCAACAATTACGTCGTTCCTTAGACTTTCGATTTTTAGCCGAACCAACGGATGTTAATTTTGGTGGCAAAGTACACGGCGGTATCGTGATGAAATGGATGGATCAAGCCGGTTATGCATGCGCTGCTCAGTGGAGCGCCCATTATTGTGTGACGGTATCTATTGGTGGCATCCGCTTTATTCGCCCAATCTTAGTGGGGCAGATGGTGACGCTTACTGCAAAAATAGTACACACTGGGAAAACCAGTATGCATATTCATATTCGAATTGTCGCTGGGGATCCTAAACTAAATAAAATGGTTGAAACAGGTCATTGTATTATGGTTTTTGTGGCTAGCGATGAAGCTGGCTATCCAGTTGAAGTACCCACTTGGGAGCCTCAATCAAAGCAGGATTTTGCGTTAGAAAAATATGCAATTCAGGCTAAAGAGTCGGCACAAAGCTTAGATAAAGAATTATTAGAAGCGTTAAGCGCAGACAACTAAAAGGTTAGTGATGGTGTTAGTGATGAAACACTAAAATGTCCCAACCATGATGGCCATGATTGGAACATTATTATTTAGATGCCTAGCTTACAACTCACAAGCTAAACAGTAGGCGTAAACACCTTTAGGATCATTCAGTTTTGATACTGCTTCTATGTCTGCTGTGAGTTCTTTAACAAAACCTAAAATAGTATTGGATTTTTCAACTTCGAACGCACCTTTAAATGATACTGAAGCGCTTTGGAATAATTCTTTCCAAAACAACTCATTCTTAGACAAGGTTCTTTGAATATATTGGGTATCGTATGTATCTAGGTTGGCTAAATCAGCTGCCGCTTTTACACCATCTTGTAAATAACCTAGTTCATCTACTAAACCTAATTCTAACGCAGTATCACCAATCCATACACGTCCTTGCGCTATCTGATCAACTTGCTCTTTACTCATGTCGCGTTTATTAGCAACCAGTGAGATAAATTGATCATAGCCATGTTCTATGCCTCTTTGCATGATGGCAGCGACTTTGGGGTTAAGGGTTTTAGTGATACCCATTCCAGCGAATTCGGTTGTACCTACACCATCGGTATGAACACCTAAATAATCCAAGGTGTTTTCAAAGGTTAAAAACATTCCGAATATACCAATCGAACCTGTGATTGTGCTGGGTGCAGCCAGTATCTTGTCGGCCCCAGCAGAAATCCAGTAACCGCCAGATGCTGCATAAGTGCTCATTACCGCTACCACTGGTTTGCCAACAGCCTGCAAGTTTTCAACTTCCTGACGAATGATTTCAGAAGCGAAAGCACTGCCACCTGGAGAGTCTACATATAACACTACAGATTTTACATTCTTGTCATATCTGGCTTTGCGCAACAACTGTGCCGTGCTGTCTCCGCCAATTTGACCGGGTTTTTGGGTGCCGTTTAATATGGTGCCTTTAGCAACAACAATAGCGACTTTATCTAAGTTGTTAGCAAGATTAGGTAGGACAGGCTTGATAATATTCAGGTAATTTTTGTAGCTAATAGCGTTAAATCCCATACCTTTTTCGTCTTTACCTACTACAGCAACCACTTCTTGCAGTGCTTGCTCACGAGTTTTAAGTGCATCAACCCAACCAAAGTCCAATGCGTATTGCGCAAAGTCACCTCCTGATTGTTCAAACTTTTCCAAGAAAACATCGAGTTCTTCATCAAAATGATTAACATCTAACCCACGAGCTTGTGCAACACTGCTTTTGTATTGAGTCCACATAGCGGTTAACCAAGCTTTGTTTGCTTCTTTTGCCGCGTCTGACATATCGTCACGAATGTAAGGCTCAACGGCTGATTTATAGGTGCCAACTTTGAATACATGTGTTTCTGCTTTAAGTTTTTCAATTGCTGATTTGAAATACATGCCGAAACGACCGTAACCTTCAAACATCATAAACCCCATAGGGTTGAGGTAGAGATGATCAGCACGGCTAGCGAGGTAATATTGGTTTTGGCTAAAATAATCGCCAATTGCATAGATGGGTTTTTCACTGTCTTTAAAGTCTTCTAAAGCCACCGCAATTTGTTCTAACTTGTCTAAACCAGCATTGCCTAGTCCGTGTAAGTCTAAAACTAAGGCTTTAATTCGACGGTCTTGTTTAGCATTTTCGATAGTCAGCAATACATCTTGAAGCAATATTTCGGGGTTATCATCTTCTTGCTCAAAGGCTTCTTGCATAAATTCGGTAAAAGGATCAACTCCTTCTTTTTCTATCACCACATTGCCCACTAACTTCAGCACTAAGGCTGAATTACTGGGTACTGTGATTTTATTATTGTCCTTTAAGAAAACTGAAATAAAGGCTAGAAAAATAACAATGAAAATGATGTTTAAGAATAATTTACGACTAAAATTAAGGGCGTTCCATAAACCAATAAACAACGACTTCGTCCAACTTGTTCCTGAAGACATAATAGGTATATACACTCGTTACAAAATATTAAGGGATCCTATCTAAAAAAGCGCCTTGTGAACAATTTCAAATGTAATTCTTTGTAACTTTTTCATCTAAAGACAAAAATAGTACGATAGACTGCTTAAAGTCCAGAATAAAAAGGAAGCCAATTGAATATGACGGCAAACGCTTATTATCCACATTTATTTGAACCCCTAGATTTAGGTTTTACTGAATTACCTAATCGTGTCTTGATGGGCTCTATGCACCTTGGTTTGGAAGAAGAAAAACATGGACTAGAAAAACTAGCGGCTTTTTATGCGGAGCGTGCAGCAGGTGGTGTTGGACTTATAGTGACAGGTGGCGTCAGTCCCAATCGACAAGGATGGCTATTGCCTTTTGCTGCGCGAATGAGCAAGAAAAAACATGCCAAAGAGCATCAAGTTATTACTGAGGCTGTGCATCACCATCAAGGTAAAATTTGTCTGCAGATTCTACATGCAGGCCGCTATGGCTATCATCCTTTTGTAGTTGCACCCTCGGCCATCAAATCGCCAATCAACCCATTTAAACCTAAGGCTTTATCAAAAAGAGGGATTGTCAGTACCATTAACGACTATGCTAACTGCGCCTATATGGCCAAACAAGCGAGATACGATGGCGTAGAAATCATGGGCTCTGAAGGTTACTTTATTAACCAGTTTTTGTGCCCTCGTACCAACCAACGAGATGACGAGTGGGGCGGCAGTTTTGAAAATCGTTCGCGGATTGCAGTTGAAATTGTCAATGCAGTTAGGCAAAAAGTGGGTAGCGATTTTATCATCATATTTCGTTTATCTATGCTGGATTTAGTTGAAGGTGGCAGCAATTGGAATGAAGTTGTTGCCCTTGCAAAATTAATTGAAAGTTCTGGTGCTACTTTAATCAATACAGGTATTGGTTGGCATGAAGCCAGGGTTCCTACAATTGGCACTATGGTACCAAGAGGTGCATTTAGTTGGATCACTGAGCGTATGAAAAATGAGGTCAGTGTGCCGTTGATAGCGACCAATAGAATCAACACCCCAGAAATCGCTGAAAAAATACTGGCCAGTGGTCAGGCAGATATGGTTTCAATGGCTAGGCCCTTTTTGGCTGATGAAAACTTTGTACGTAAAGCACAGCAAGGGCGAGGAGACGAGATCAATACTTGTATTGCCTGTAACCAAGCTTGTTTGGACCATACTTTTAAACGTAAACGAGCCAGCTGTTTAGTGAATCCTCGCGCAGGATACGAAACTGAATTAAATTTCCCCTTAACCACACATAAGAAAAAAGTTGCTGTAGTCGGCGCAGGTCCCGCGGGTTTAGCCTTTAGCTGTTACGCCGCTGAACGAGGACATGAAATACATTTGTTCGAAAAAAGCAGCGAAATTGGCGGTCAGTTTAACTATGCCAAACGTATTCCTGGTAAAGAAGAGTTTTATGAAACCTTGCGATATTACAAAAAAAGGTTAGAGGTCACGGGGGTGCATTTACATTTAGACAGCCAGCAAAGTGTTGAGTCGTTAGCTGATGCCAAGTTTGAACAGGTAGTACTCGCAACAGGCATCAAACCGAGAGGTGTCAATATTGAAGGCATCCAGCATCCTAAAGTCTTGAATTATCTTGATGTGCTAAAAGACAATAAAGTGGTCGGCAAAAAGGTCGCAATTATAGGGGCAGGAGGGATAGGTTTTGATGTGGCAGAATTTTTAGTAGAAGAGCACTCTTTAACAACTCAGCCTGATCAATGGTTAAAAAGTTGGGGGATTGATAAAACATACAGCCAAGCAGGTGCATTAACAGAAGCTGATATTGAAGCGCCTGCCAGAGAGATTTTTTTATTGCAACGTAAAACTACTAAAGTGGGTAAAGGGCTAGGTAAAACAACAGGCTGGATCCATAGGTCGACGCTACAAAGAAAACAAGTGCAAATGATTGCAGGGGTTGATTATGTAAAAATTGACGACCAAGGCTTACATATTAGAGTGAATGACAAACCTCAAATATTAACAGTCGATAATATTATTTTATGTGCTGGTCAAGAACCACTTAGAGAGTTGCAAAAAGGCTTGGATGAGAAAAATATCACAACTCATTTAATTGGCGGCGCCGATGTGGCATCGGAACTTGACGCAAAAAGAGCAATCAGACAAGGTGCAGAATTGGCTGCAATTATTTAGTAATAGGGGGTGATATGCATCATTTTACCAAAAGGTCGTTTTTGTTTTGTTGTATTGCCAGTCTTTATGCTTGCTCCGACTCTGATAAAGCTGGCTCTACACTTAGTACTCAAGTTCATCAGCATGGTGATGGAGAATTGCATTCACATGGTGACCAAAGTGAATTTGTTGTTGATTGGCTGGCGCAATTTGAGTCTGAATCTATTATAGGTACGCCTCACATTGTGGATTGTAAGTTATCGGGAGGTACTGAGACCAGCTGTGTTTCTATTACTCTAAAACCAGCGCCTGCCAAAATGACTATTGGCCCATGGTGTCCAAGAAATATTAGTGATGGCCCAGAAAAATCGGGTATTTGGCTAGAAAGCGGCAAAGTTTACGATGCAGACGGCGACTTTATTAAAAATCTGGCGACTTTTTATAAAGATGATAAATGGTTAATGTTTGACGCCGTAACAGGTGCAGTTAACGTTACTGACACTAAGATATCTTGCGAAGCAGCCGCTAGACCAGACGTTGACCCTGAGTACCAAAATTATTGCGTTGAGTGCCAAGTATCCTATATGGACAAAGGAGCGAGTAATACTTACGTGATTCCTATCGAATCTATAAAAGCGGCTGAGCCAAGCAGAAACGTGGGCTTTTCAGGAGTGGGCATCGCCTTTAGTGGGGCTCGATTCGATGCCTCTGCACCTACACATGCCATTTTGGCTGCTCATACTTTAGCGCCTTTTGATGATTGTGGTGGCCATGTTAACTTGCATGCTGGCTATCATATTCACGCCGTAACAGGGGAGTGTTTGAAATCTGTAGCGGTTGAGCAAGATCATGCCGCAGCAATTGGTATTGCGATGGATGGTTTCCCGCTACACAATCGTCTTAACCTTGACGGCACTTTAGCTGTGGATCTTGATCAATGTGGAGGACATGAATTTGGCGAACTGGGTTACCACTATCATGTGGCTGAACCTGGAAAAAATGCGATTATTGCCTGTCACGTTGGGGAAGTTGGTTGTGCCCTAGATAATGATTCAGCTTTATGTGATGCCTCTGCACGGCCAGCAAGACCGCCTAGACCACCGCGCTAATTGCAGTTTTACTTGAATTTGAGGTTTAAAAGCTAAGACATATTTTGTCTTAGCTTTTAACTATGGTTTTAATTCAGTTCATTTGCACTGCGGGGGTCTTTGTAACTAAGGAACTGTTCTTAGTATTCCCTTTTAGCCTTTCAACCAACATATAATTGATTGGCACTAAAATAAGAGTAATAAACGTGGCAAATAAAATACCAAAGCCCAGTGACACTGCCATAGGTATTAAAAATTGCGCCTGAGTCGACTTTTCAAATAGTAACGGCATTAAACCAATAAAAGTCGTTAAGCTGGTGAGCATTATAGGCCTAAATCTTGATGCTCCGGCTATCAATACTGCATCCATTAGTGTGCCGCCTTCAAGACGTTTTTTATTGATAAAGTCTACTAATACCAGGGAGTCGTTCACTACTACACCCACCAAAGCTAACATGCCAAGTACACTCATAATAGTCAGCTCCATGCCCATTAACCAATGTCCCATCACAGCACCTATCATACTGAAAGGGATCACACTCATGACAATAATCGGCTGAATGTAAGATTTAAAGGGGATAGCCAACAATAAATAGATAGCAAAGAAAACCATTAATAAACCTACACTTAATGATGAAAAGGACTCTCGTTGTTCACGAGCTTCACCTTCCATTTTCCATGTTACGCCTGGGTATTGATTCACAAGTTGTTGCACAAATTCAGCTAACTCAGCCTGTAACACAGTCATATTGGTATTTAGTTTCTCTACATCTGCGGTCACGCTAACCGTTCGATAACGGTCAATACGTCTAATTTCTGAAGGGCTTTTACCGGGAATAAGGGTGGCCACATGAGATAAAGGCACCGAACCACCTGAAGGGGTTTGTACCAAAATATTTTGTAGGTCAGATAAAGAGCGTCGTTCATTTATGGGTAACCTCACCATAACCCGTACATCATCACGGCCACGTTGAATGCGTTGTACTTGGCTACCAAAAAATGCATTACGTACTTGGTTAGACACATTCACCCGAGTCAGTCCTAACGCCTTACCTTGTTGGGTCAACTCAATTTGTAATTCTTCTTTACCGTCAGAGAGACTATCTGCAATTTCAAATACCGTGGGGTAGGTGGCAAGTCGCGATTTAATTTGATCGGCAATTTCTTGCAATGTTGCTTGGGAATTACCACTTAATTGTACATCAATAGGATCTGATGAACGTCCCAATTCAGCGCGATATGTAATGCTTTCGGCTCCAGGAATTGGGCCAATAAGTTCTCGCCATTCTCGTACCAAGTCAGCAGAAGTGACTGAAGACTCTCTTTGTTCTGGAGGAATGATTTCGAATCGAACTGAACCTACATTAGAGGTACCACCACGACCACCAGTAGAAGCGAGTACATTGAGAATGACACTTTGCCCTGTGTCTGGGTCAACATATTTATCTCGCAGCTCTTCTGCTTTATCAGACATTTTAACTATGTATTGATTAGTGACTTCGAAAGTGGTGCCTGTGGTCATAGTTAAACTGGCCCTGACTGTTTCACTGGGCACACGAGGGAAAAACACAAATTTAGTCCAGCCGCTCATGAGCAGCGACATAATAATTGCGAATGTGCCGATAAAGGTCGCAAGGGTAGCCAGTTTATGACGTAAACAAAACCCTAGAAGTGGTTGGTAATAACGTAGAATTGCGCGCTCAAATCCATCTGCAAAACGTTGTTGCCATTGCTCTAAACGGTTACCTTTTGAGGACTTCTCATTACGTAATTTAATATTTTTAAGATGGGACGGTAAAACAAATTTTGATTCAATTAATGAAAACAACAACACGGGAATAACTATCACCGGAATTTGCGCAAATAGCGCCCCACGATTTCCTTCAATAAAGGCAAAGGGTAGAAAGGCCGCAATTGTAGTTAAAATACCAAAAGTGACTGGGGTGGCGACTTCTAGTGTGCCTTTGATTGCCGCTTCTTCACCTGACTCTGATGTGCGCAGGTGAGTATAGATATTTTCGCCAGTGACTATGGCGTCGTCCACCACTATTCCCAGTACCAAAATAAAGCCAAATAGACTCATCACATTTAATGTTACCCCAAAAAAAGGCATGGCTAAGAAGGCACCCATAAAGGAGACAGGGATCCCAATAAACACCCAAAATGCAATGGCAGGTCGTAAAAATAGGGTGAGTAAAAGCAAGACTAATATTCCACCCTGCAACGCGCTGCCTGTAAGAGTCGCAATACGATTTTTAACGATCTGTGAGTCGTCATCCCAATAACTTAATTGGTACCCCTCTGGTAATAAGGGCTGTTTGTCTTCTATATATTGTTTAACTTTATCGGCGACTTCTACAGCACTTTGTTGTCCGATTCGGTACACGTCTATGAATGCCGCTTGTTTACCATTAAAACGGGTGCGAACCGGTGTTTCTTCAAAGCCATCTTGAATGTCGGCAATGTCTTTTAGGCGCAGAATTGAACCGTCGCTATTGGTTTTAATAGGAATGTCTGCAAATTCATCTTTGCGGTACGCTTGGCCTTTAGAGCGAATTAATACGTCACCGCCATCAGTCTTGATATTACCAGCCGAAATATCGCTACTCGAATTAGCGACAGCAGTCGACACCTGAGCTAAGGTTAAATCATATTGACGCAAGCGGTCTTGAGGGATTTCTAAGGCAATTTCATAGTCACGTACACCGGCTAGTTCCAGTTGTGTGATACCGGGAATACGTAATAAATCATCACGCACCTGTTCCGCAAACTCGTTAATTTCTTTTTCGCCATATATGCCTGAAATAGTCACAGCTATCACTTCACGTGTGCGCTGAGCTAAAGATACAACTGGGTTTTCTGCATCTGCCGGAAAGGTATTAATAGCGTCTACACGTGATTTTATATCGGCTAACATTTCTCGGGCGTCATAATCAGAGTCTACGTCTATGCTTATTCTGGCTGAGCCTTCTGAAGAGACACTAATGATTTGTTCAATGCCTTCTAAATCTTGCACCGCCTCTTCTACCAAAATGGCCACACCTAATTCGGTATCTTCGGGAGTGGCACCACGTAAGGTCACTGATACACTAATAGTGTCAGTTTCAAATGAGGGAAACACTTCAAGAGGAATACGACTGGTTAGACTATAAATGCCGGCAAATAAAATTGTGATCATGAGCAAATTAGCTGCCACATGGTTTCGGGCAAACCAAGCAATCATGTTCGTTCTCCAGTCTTAGGAAATGGATGTGAGATAAGATAAATAGTCATTAGTGGTTACTTTGAGTGGTTGTAGCTGCCGAACCTGTGTTTTTAGCTGAACGTTTGGCGCGCAGTTCTTCTACTGTTACCCCCATTTTTTTTGCCATTTGTTGCAACTTAGCTTCTCTATCTGGAGAGGGGGAAGACTGGGGTTGTTGCTCGCCAGCTATGCTGACACGGGTACCAGAACTCACCTGACCTAAAGGTGTGGTCACTAATAATTCACCCGCGTTTAAACCGCTTTCAATAATAGTCTTTTGACTGTTCTGCCAACGTATATTGATATCGCGTCTTTTTAATAGGCCATTTTCCACTATATAGACATAACTGCCTTGATAAATAGCGCTATTGTTTATCACAATGGCATCGTCAAGGGTTTTTCCTTGTACCTCTGCGTTGACATATTGGCCTATCTTAATAGAAGGGCCTGGATGTAATGTGGGATTATATGGATCTTCAATTTGGGCAACGATATAAAGTTGTTGGGCATTACTGTCAATTGCACCTTCAGTGCGAATTATTTTGCCAAGCCAAGTTTGATTTTTACTCAGGCTAGAAGTAAAACGTGCTTCTATAGTCGATTGTAAACTATTGTTAGTACGGTACTCTTCTGGAAAATTCACTAAATCAATGTCACTGTTGTTGATAGGTAAACGAATTTCTACTAAATCAGTTGAGTAAATTTCTGCCACTTGAGTGGTTGCAGACAATACTTGACCAAAGTCAACGAGTTGCTCAAGGATCCGTCCGTCATAAGGTGCGGTAATCTGTGTTCTTTCTAGTGCTAGTTTGGCGATAGTTAAACTGGCTTCTGCGGATAATAAGCTTGCCTGAGCTGCTGCTAGTTGTGGTTTACGTAACACTAAATCACTCGGTTCTTGACCATTACCTAAACGTTTCCAATCAGTTTGTGCTTGTTTAGCGTTGGCTTGTTCTTCTAGCAATGCTTGTTCGGCTGAGAGTAAACCCGCTTCAGCAATTTTCACATCTGCAATATAATCTCGTTGATCTAGCTTCAGTAACACATCTCCTTTGGAAAAAAATCCACCATTCCGAAATTGAGGGCTCACATAGTTAATTTGACCTGATACTTGCGCTACCAATGCATTTTGCGTTCTGGGTTGTACAGTACCGAACGTATCAACGACGACAGTGAACTGTTCAGGTTGCAGCTCAGTAACTTTGACTGTTAGTTGTGAAGCGCCGGAAGGGCCACCTCGTTTACTTTCTGGAGGATTGTTAAAAATTACGTTGGCGATAACCAAGGTGATCACTAATATAGCCAGTGGAATTAACCACTTTTTTACCTTACTCATTGATTATCACATCCTCTTGTTCGTTATCTTGTAGATTTCTGGTATCAGTAAAATCACCGCCTAGAGCAACATGTAAGTCAATACGATTGGCGAGTAATTGGTTTTTAATTTGGATCAACGCACTTTGGGCACTAAATGAGCGGCCTTGTGCTTCAAGTACTGTAGTATAAGTCACCAAACCTCTCTGATATTGCTCAAACGCTAAGGTTTCAGCTGCTTCGGCGTTTTGCTGTGCGGCTAATGTGGCTTGGTAACGTTGTTTTAAACTATTTTCTGTGGTGATAGCATTCTCAACAGTTGAAAATGCAGTGTATAAAGTATCAAGATAAGTTTGTTCTTGCTGCTTAAGGCGTAAGCGAGCTATCTCTTCATTTGCTTTTAGATCCCCAGCTTTAAATAATGGCGCAGTTAAGCCCCCCAATAAAGACCATGCTAAAGAAGAGCCTGATAATAAATCAGTTAATTCGTCGCCACTATCAGAGATTGACGCGCTTAGGCTGATACTTGGAAAGCGCTGTTTGTGGGCAAAAGCTAATCCAGCGTCTTGGGCCAAAACTTGATACCAACTGGCCAATAACTCTGGTTTTCTAGTAATGATGTCTGACGGCAGTCCTATAGGAATGTCATTCGTCAATAAAGGTAATGTCAGCTGCTCTGTTGTTAGGCTGGCGTCTGGATATCGACCTAATAAACGTTCTAAACTCCGAGCCGCTTGATATTGAGTTGCCTCTTGCTGGGCTAAGTTTGATAACTCAGTATTCAGCTCATTTCTTGACAAATATACATCTAGCGCACCATTGAGCCCTTGTTGATAGCCTGATTCAATAATATCTAAATTTTGTTTGGCATTTTTAACTCTTTGTTCAAATAAACTCAATAACTGTTTTGCGGCTATCCAATCAAACCAGCTAGTGACTACGTTTGCTACTAATGTTTGCCTATCTTGTTGATACTTTGCTTTGGCAGCCAAATAGTTCAAATTAACTTGTTTTTGCGCAGCAGATAGTTTGCCCCAAAGATCCAATTCATAACTACTTTCAAGTTCCAGAGAACTGCTATTGCTGATAGTACCATTTGTGGATTTAGCGCGACCAGTATTGAGAGTTAAATCGAGATCTGGCCAAAAGTCTGCATCAGCTTGCACTAACTGTTGTGCTAATATTTGCACGTCATAGGCTTCTTGGCGCAGAGTTTGGTTGTTGTTTAGAGCCTCATCAACCAACAGGCTTAGCTTAGGTTGACTAAACTGCGCGAACCAATTACCTGCAATAGGCTGAGTTGTTTCACTAAACTGCCAGTTTTGTGGCACTTCGGCAGTACGCAGCTTGTTGTCTACTTGGCTGGTGCTGGCACAACCACAAAGTAAAATCGCAATGAATAATGAGGGAGTTAACTTCACTGAATATTGATACCTTAAAAAAACGACGGGTAGTGTAAAACATTGTGTATCAATGAAAGCTGACTTTACACAACTTTTACACTCATTTTCATTCAGCTTATTTTATTGTCGATTCGTCGTAAAAATTGGATTTTTTGAATCCCGAATTTATCGATTCTGAGGTTCTAAATGACTCCATGTATTAGTAGCAGTATTTAAAAGCATGATTTTATATACGAATTCCGTGTACAAACGTACATCCAGCAAAAGCAGCATAATTATTCATTGGGGTTAACTCAGATAGATACACCTCACCAATAGAGTCAGATTGCACATGGTTCGATAGTTCAAAGAACACGCCCCAATCTGAATCGTTAGAGCGAAGTTCTAAATAAGGGAAAACACTGATGTGCCATTTGCCTGTGGAGTTACTCCTGGCGGCAACAACATTAAGTCAATTGAATTTTCTTTGTACCAATGATTATCAATAAATAGCATACTGGTGTGATGTATTTCCCACCCTAAGTCACTCAATTTATTGATGATTTTGTTTACTGCGTTTTGATCCTTAATCACTAGAGAATTGGTTAACGACGATTGTGTTATAGATTTGGGATAATCTAAGACGTTAATGCTAACTCTAAAATCAGCCTCAACAAGTTCTTTATTAATTTTTTCTATGTCAGCTTTGGATAAATAGCGGGAATAAAGATGCACTGTGGTTTGGCTACAACAGCAAAAAAAACAGGGCCACGAATACAAAACATTTCAAAATATCAATGGCCTTATCTTTTATTGAAGAACTTTAATTTTCTCAATACTGGTGCTCATGTCGGGGGCGTCTTGTTTAGGGGGGTCCATTCGATAATCTAACTGTACAGTCAAACCCGTCTGTCTTTGTGCCTGTCCACCTTGGATCCTCGGTTTGTAGGTCCATTGTTTTAGCGCGGTAACTGAGACTTTATCGAATACTTGTTGAGGAACTGATTCAATGACTTGAATATTGTCGGTTGAGCCATCTTTGGCAATATCAAACTGCAATATTACCGACCCTTCTTGTTTATTTTGTGCTGCTTTAACTGGGTACTTTGGTTCAATTCTGATCACTGGTTCAGCCATATCGGATGTTTCTATTGAATGACTGGTTTCAGCCAAATTGGCTAATGCGACGCCTGCAAGCAAAGTACTACTTAATGCGATTGACAAGCCTATTAACGTGGGTTTTATTGTTGCTGGATTTTTAATACTGGAAATACGTTTAAACATAGTGTTTTTTTCTCCATAGGGTGAATAAATCGAAAAGCTGTGTAGTGAACGTTCAGCACATTGCAACAAAGCTTTGCTGTAGCTGATTTTATCGTTGGTTGTTGACTGTTTGAGTACCGCTGCGTCACAGGCTAGTTCTTGGCTACGCCTAAAAGCTCGATATGCTAGCCAAGTGAGCGGGTTGAACCAAAATACCGCCACAAACACTAAGGCAAACAGGTTGTAGAGGTTATCGCCTCTATGAAAGTGCACTAATTCGTGGCGTATCATTAAATGTTGTTGGCGCTCGGTGAACTGGCTTTGAAATCCTGCAGGAATAACTAAAGTGGGTTTAAAAATACCGCTCAATACTGGGCCCGCTAATTGGGAGTTACTGACAACATTTAAGGATTTGGGTAGCGCCATTCTAAGTTGAATTTTATGGGATTCAAGGTGGCTTAGTCGGTAAATTTTCCACTGGGCATAGGCACCAAGAAATAAGATAGCCAAGGTTCCAGATAACCAGATAAAGTCCCAGTTAAGGTGAATGTTTGTGGAATGGCTTTGTGCACCCATTGCCACAATGTGACGGTAAATAGATTTGTCATCCACAGCAATAACATCTTGGGGAAGGTTGTTAGCAATTAATAAAAGTGGCACTAATAACCAAAGTGCGTAAATAACATTCGCACCTAAACTTTTTATTGCTTTACCTTCTAGGGTAATCAAAAGGAGCAACAAAAAGCTGATCGCTATTTGTTGCTCAACTAGCCAGTTAGTCATTTTCCTGCTCCCACTTTTGTATCAGAGACTTAAGTTCATCTATATCACCTTGTGACAAAGAGTCTGAGTCAGCAAAGCCAGCAACCAAAGGGGCCACTTTTCCACCAAACAATCGGCTTACTAAACTCTTACTTTCTTTCTGGGTATAGGTACTGCGTTCCACTAGGGGAAAATACAAATAGCTGCGTTGTTGCTTGTCAAAATCGATAACCTGTTTTTTCACTAATCTACTCAACAAGGTTTTAACGGTTTTTTCATGCCATGCTTTGTTTTGGTTCAAGCGCTGAATAATTTCGTTGGCTGTTGCAGGAAATTGTTCCCATAAAGCATCGAGCACTTCAAATTCGGTTTTGCTGATATCTGATTTTTCTGGGTCAGTTGTCATAGTAGTGTCTTCAAATTTAATGGTAAGTAGATTACATTTGTAGTCGATAATTTAAGATTACACGTGTAATCTTAAATGGCAAGTTTTTTATTTGAATTTTTGGGGCGTTTTTAGGCCACTCAATAGCATTGGAGTTGATGTCATTTCTGTAGAATTAAATATTTAATCTATAAAGTTCAAAATATTCCGACATTTTGTAACTAAGCTGTTAAACTACGTCACGTAATTCAATATCCACTTGCGTAATGGTGATAGCGCAAGTGGAATTAAACTATTTCACTACAAGAAGAGAGTTCAAAATGAGTAAAGGTACAGTAAAGTGGTTCAATGCAGATAAAGGTTTCGGTTTTATCGCTCCAGAAGACGGTAGCAAAGATTTGTTTGTTCACCATTCAGAGATTCAAGCTGGCGGCGGTTACGCAACTTTAACTGACGGCCAAGCTGTTGAGTTTGAAGTAGGCGAAGGTCAAAAAGGTCCTTGTGCCAATAAAGTAGTTCCTTTATAAGAACCACTTATAAACTAGCGATTTAGGCTCGAAGTATGAGCCGGATCTTAACAAGCAACTTGTTAAGATCCTCGCTATTTGATTTTCAATTTACCTCGTAACAAACATCCCAATTTTCCCCTAATTCAATAGTGTTTTCCTGATACAAGCTAAATTTATCGATACCTTAGTTGCGCATAGTGGTGACTAAAATTGCATTGACGTCAATTCGATGTGATCTTTAGACACTTTAAGTACACTCCCTTGTTCATACCAATCTCCAAGCACAATTCGTTGCGCCGCTTGGGAATTTATCACTAGTTCATGAATAGCGGGTCTATGGGTGTGCCCATGAATTAGCCTTTTAACTGCAAATTTTTGCATAGTGTTTAGGACTTCTTCTGGTGTTACATCCATAATATCTGCGCTCAGCTTAGATTGTTTTTGTTGACTGGCTGCGCGTCCTTTAATAGCCAGCTTTCGCCGGGTCGCTAAGGGTAGGCTCAGCATAATCCTTGGCCACCACCAACTGCGTGCTTTTTTACGAAACCTTTGGTAATCGATATCTTTGGTACAAAGTTCGTCACCGTGCATTATCAGCGTGGCTTCACCATATAAGTCTATTACTACTTGTTCTGGCAATATTTTAAAGCCCGCCTGTTTAGCAAAAGGCTCGCGAATTAAAAAGTCTCGATTGCCATGAATAAAATAGACAGGTACGCCAGATTGACTCAAGGCATGAAACGCCTTGGCAATACTTAGCGTAAAGCTGTTTTGATCGTCATCACCGATCCACACCTCAAATAAATCCCCTAATACATACAAAGCATCAGCTTGTACTGCTTTTTCATGTAAAAACTCAAACAGACAGTGGTTAATATCCTCTCTGTCAGCAGATAAATGGAGATCGGAGATAAAGTAGGTAAAAGGTGTCATGTAGTGGGACAGAATATTGAATGTTTATAATAAGTGCCAAGAGAGTCAAAGGACTGGATTAACTTCAACTCTCTGGCCTTGGGGAGGTTATTCGACTATTTCAGCCTTCTGAATAACAACATCTTCTTTTGGTACGTCTTGATGGTAGCCAGAATTACCTGTGGCCACCGCCTTGATCTTGTTAACCACGTCCATTCCTTCAGATACTTCAGCAAATACACAGTATCCCCAACCATCAGCGCTTTCACTGCGGAAGTTTAAGAAACTATTGTCGCCTACATTAATAAAAAACTGCGCTGTAGCTGAATGAGGTTCGTTAGTGCGGGCCATGGCCACTGTGCCGAGGTTATTCGCTAAGCCATTATTGGCTTCGTTTTGGATGGTGTCTTTGCATTCTTTTTGATCCATTCCTGGCTCAAACCCGCCGCCTTGGATCATAAAACCGTCAATGACTCGGTGAAATATGGTGTTGTCGTAGAAACCTTCCTTTACGTAATCCAAAAAGTTGGCAACGGTAATAGGTGCTTTGTCGGCAAACAAAGTAAGGGTGATAACGCCATAATTTGTATGGATTTTAACCATGAAGTAGATCCTTAAATTAGCAAGATAAAAATAATCACCGCATTCTAGCTTAAAACTGAGAGTTTTTTAAGGCTTTAACGGTGATTGACAGATGCAGCACTGGATTCTGGGTGATAGAATCCCGTTTTTAGATTTTTACTCTCCAGAGGATTTTAATTCAATGTTACATATATACAACACGCTAACCCGTCAAAAAGAGCAATTTAAACCATTGCAAGAAGGTAAAGTGGGGTTGTATGTGTGCGGTATTACTGTCTATGACGTGTGTCATGTTGGCCATGCGCGTACTTATTTGAGTTTTGATTTGATGGTGCGCTACATGCGCTCACGTGGACTAGAAGTAAATTATGTTCGTAATATCACAGATGTAGACAATAAAATTATCTCAAGGGCAAATGAACAAGGTTTAACAGCAGAAGAATTTACTGAGAAAACCATTACCCGCATGCATCAAGATTTTGCAGCTATTGGTTTGCTTGAACCTGATGTTGAGCCTCGTGTGACTACCCATATTCCAGAAATTATTGATGTTATCCAACGCCTCATAGATAAAGGTTATGCTTATCAAGCACCTAGTGGTGATGTGTTGTTCGAAGTCAGTACTTATGCCGACTACGGAAAACTGGGACGGCAAGACTTAGAGCAACTTAATTCTGGTGCACGAGTAGAGGTTGTGGATGAAAAGCGAGATCCATTAGATTTTGTACTTTGGAAATCAGTTAAGCCAGGAGAACCTTTTTGGGAATCTCCTTGGGGTAATGGTCGCCCCGGTTGGCATATTGAATGCTCGGCCATGAATCATAAACACTTAGGTAAACATTTCGATATTCACGGTGGCGGCTCTGATTTGATTTTTCCCCATCACGAAAATGAAGTGGCTCAATCCTGCTGTGCATTTGACACACCTTATGTCAATTATTGGATGCACACAGGTATGGTGCAAGTCAACCAAGAAAAGATGTCTAAGTCTTTAGGCAACTTTTTCACTTTGCGTGATGTTTTAGATATCTATGATGCTGAAACAGTGCGTTATTTTTTAATGTCAGCTCAGTACCGCAGCCAATTAAGTTATTCTGATAGTTTTATTCAGCAGGCCCGCGCGTCATTAGAACGTTTGTATACAGCTCTGCGAGATATCACACCTAATATGGATGTGGATATCACCATGGGTGATTATCAAACGCGTTTTAATCAAGCTATGGATGATGACTTTAATACGCCAGAAGCCTTTGCGGTGTTATTTGATTTAGCAAAAGAAATCAATAAGTCTAGCGGTCAACAGGCAGCCGATTTAGCCGGTGTCATGATAAAATTGGCAGACATCCTCGGTATTTTACAACAATCACCAAATGAGTATTTGCAAGGTTCAGTGGCGGGTAGTCAAGATGATGTGGCAGAAATCGAATCATTGATTAAGGCCCGAAATGATGCCAGAGCGACTAAAGACTGGGCGGCTGCAGATGCCGCTCGAGATGCGCTTAACGCCTTACAGGTGGTACTGGAAGACGGTGAAAATGGCACAACTTGGAGGCGCGGTTAAAAATACTAGCGGTCTAGGGGGAGTGAACAACAAAATTGTATTAGTGCTGATTGCGTAAGTTAATTCCATTAAATTGTGCAGTCAGCACTTTTAGAGTGAGGGCACTCTGTAATAACGCAATTAGACAGATAATGACAACTGCCAGATTATGATCCACTCCTATTTGTGCCATTGCCAAGAGTGGTTCAGCGTAGTGACTGCCCCATAATATCCAATGTGGTAAACCCAAAAACGTGGGTAACAAAGAATAAAAAACTAAGTCGTAGTACAACAACACAAACGGAGTGCAGGTAATTAGAATTGCCTTATTCTTCTTGAATATCATTAAAAAACACAATGCTATTATCGATAATAACCAATTTAAACCACTGCCCATTAATGATATCCATGCATACTCTTTTTCGCTCAAAGACACTGAATTAACAGAACCCATTGCCTCAAACTGAATGTTTTGAGCTAGGTATACGGGGCTATTTTCAATCCTTAAAGCTGTTCTATGAAAACTAAATATTGTCTGGGCAATTGCACTTTTAGGCCAATCTGCTTGTCTAACCCCGTCAAATTCTGGGTAAATCTGCCAACCCGGCCACACAGTAATACTGGGACGACCCAATCCCAATGTGATACCTGTTATTGCATGACCCATTTCATGGGTGATGACTGAAAGGGGCAAAACAGTGCATATCACTATGCTAGTCATCATTAATTTGAGGCTAAGTTTCAAATTGTAAGCTAATCATTTTGTAGTAAGAGTTGGGACTCAATCTCTGAAAAAAGGTTCATTTGCACATTGTTTGCACATTTCAGTACGTGACTATTTGTTAACCTATCTAAGCTTAAATGATTATTCGAGGTGAATGGGGTGGGGTGATCATGATTGAGTATTTATTTATTATTCAAACTTAAAAGGAAAAACTTATGGTTGATTCAATTGGTAGCGCAAGCTTCCGCCCGCCGCCACCACCTCCTGGCGCTGGTGGTCAGTCTAGTCTTAGTGACGATGAAACGTCCTTAATCGAAGAAACCCTATCGAGTTATGATGCCGATAGCTTAACTGAAAGTGATGCAGCGAGTATTGTTGAAGCTTTTTCCGAAGCGGGGATTGCTCCCAATTCAGCCTTTGCAGATAAACTTGCTGAAATTGGATTTGATGCAAGAGAATTAGGTGACTTAGCTGGCGCAAAGCCTTCTGAGTCGGGGCAGCCACCTCCACCACCAAGTGGTTCAAGTAATTTGGATTTGACTGATGCGGTGGATTATCTTGAGACTTTGTTTGAGGATAAAGATCAAACTGCAACGGATAATTCCAGTATTACCGCTCAACTAGCTCAAAGGTTTGGGTTATCAGAAGGTGAATCCTTGATCAATATAACGGTTTAATTTTGGTTGATTTTAAAAAGCAATGAGTGCTGCAAGCTCGTTGCTTTTTTTATAGCTAATGTAAAATACGTAATCTACAGCCAGCGCCTGACTTTCTTTTTGTAGTCTAAATATGGCTCACCAAAAATGCCCGTAATAATGCGTTCTTCAGGCTTGATTTGAAATTCTGTGATATAAAAAATAAAGATGGGCAGGGCTATAAAGCCATAATAATTAGCCAATTTAAAGGCAGCAGCCATTATTATCAAACACATACCTAGGTACATAGGGTTTCTGGTAAATTGGTAGATCCCTCTTGTTACTAACTGAGTAGTTTTTTCTGGTTTAGTAGGGTTAATAGTTGTTTTTACTCTTCGAAATTCCCAGACGCCAGCAATTGCGATTAACCCCCCTGTCAACCCAATGAACCCGTATAAGCCTGATAATATCGATGGCATAGTCTGTTTTGGCAATAAGTGGTTGAGCCCATAAACCAACCCTAGGCAGAATAACAAAACCAGTGGTGGATGAACTTTTAGCTCAAGTATTTTCATTCAGAGGTGCGTCGTTAGAGGCATTTTGTGTGGCAAATGAGTCTTTCCAACGCTGCTGTGATACATGTTGTTTAACCAGCTCTAAACACTCATTAACGATAGTTAACACTTCTTGATCAAGCATATGATCTTCATTAGAAAAACGACCTAGTCCATGCTCAATAAAGTCATCTATTTTTTCTGGAGTAACATCTTTTAATAGGTTAATAATCGATTGGGTCACTATATCGGTGACAGATTGCTCCAGGGTTTTTTCTATAGTGTTTCCCAGCACAGGGAGTAATTTCAAGGTGGATACTTGTGAATTAGTGCGTACTGCTTTGCCCACACTTTTGTGAACATGACTGCGCACTGACTCGCCATGATCATTGTGTTCAATTGATTCACCAATATGTACCATAATAGATGACAACCACTGAGTTAAAATTGGCAAGCGAGTGGCAATGACTTGTTTACTGATATCTTCAATCAATGGTGAGCCAGCTGCGATATCCTTTTGGGCATCGGATAACACTTTAACCACAATTCGGTCACTGAGTTCTTCAACAAACACATCGTAGTAAAATAGCGTGAATCGGTACACTGCGGTATTACGCAAATCGATGATTTGGTATTTTTGAAGACGATAAATAATTGAAAAAATCCGTAAAAAACGGAAAATTCTGGCGCCCCCCAGTGGTATACAACCGACTAAATCATACCAATGGATAAAAGGAAAAAAGTACCAGCGAACATAAGTTTTGCGGACAACCGCTGCCACCCAGCGTACACAAAACTCAGTTAGAAAAATGATGACAAAAGCTAAGTCATAAAGTACAAAGTTTTCATGAATCGGGGCATAACCTGAAACAAGGCCGGGTGACATCGACGCTAAGATGGACTTAAAGGCTTGTGTCGCAAATAAGCCGTCAAATAACAGCCAAATGAGATTGATGATTAGCAACGCTAGCATCAACAAATCGACCATTATCCATGGTCCTTCGTGACTAGATTTAAGTTTGGAATAACTGAAGTTAAGCATCATTAAACTAGCCGGGCTGCTTGACTAAGTGCGAGTAACATCAACAAAAATTTTCAACTTTTGACCTGGCTGTAAATACTTTTTAAGTTTACTTTGATTCCATTTCTGTAAATCACTGACTTTGACGTTAAATTTTCCAGCAATTCGAGCAAGGGAGTCTCCATTGCGAACTGTGTAGGTTAACGAGCGCATTACCGCATCGTCATTTTGCCCTTTGGTAACCTGATTAACCCAAATCACTAAGGTCTTACCCGGACGCAAGGTATCTGTTGGTGCCATGCCATTCCACTTCGCGAGTTGCCGTAAATTGACTTTGTATTCACGGCTTAGGTCCCAAAATGTATCACCACTTTTTACTGTATGATTCAATTTATGTGAGCCACTTTTTTCCGATTGGGTTTTAACTAAACGCTGTTCTTGGGACAAGGAATACGAGTCTAAGGATTTTAACGCCACTGGCACAATCAAATGTTCACCGGCAATAATAACGTTACTTTTTAACTCATTGACTTGGCTAATAATATCGGGAGTGGTGTGATATTGCTTGGCGAGTTTTAATAAACTGTCACCACTTTTGACTTTATGCCTGACCCAATTCAGGCGTTCTGATTTATCTGTTTTTGCTAGTTTATCAGTAAAATTTTCAACCTTGTCTATGGGTAACAATAAATGATGGGGGCCATTGGGATCAGTCGCCCAGCGATTGTATCCTGGGTTAAGTGCATGTAATTCTTTTACTGTGAGACCTGCCATATCAGCGGCTAAGGCTAAATCGATTTGTGAGCCCACCATGACTTCTTCAGTCAATGGGACGTTCTCAATGACTGGCCAGTCAAAACTGTATTTGTCACCATTAGCCAAAATATCCGCCAAAGCGAGTAATTTTGGGACATAGGCTCGTGTTTCTTTGGGTAAATCTAAATTCCAAAAATCGCTGGGTTTGCCCACTTTTTTGTTTTTTCTAATGGCTCTTTGTACTCGCCCTTCACCGCTATTGTAGGCAGCTAATGCATGTAACCAATTACCATCAAACATTTCCACTAAATAATTTAAGTAATCAATGGCACCTTGAGTTGATGCTAAAACGTCACGTCGGCCGTCGTACCACCAGGTTTGTTTCATACCAAAACGTTTACCTGTCGAGGGGATAAACTGCCACATTCCTGCAGCGCGACCATGAGAATATGCGAATGGATCGAAGGCACTTTCAACTATGGGCAATAACGCCAATTCCATAGGCACATTTTGCTGCTCAATTTTTTCGACTATTAAGTGTAGAAAAGGTTTGGCCCTTAATGCGACACGTTTCATATAGCTGGGATGTTTAAGATACCAGTTACGCTGCGCTGCAATGCGTTTGTTATCTTCAAATGAAAATCTAAGCTGGCTACGCACCCGTTGCCATAAATCTTTCATTTCAACCTCAGCGGCAGCCTCGACTATTTCCTTGGGGACTTCAACTGCTACTTCTACCGGTTCAACTGGGTGAGTAATAGGAATGATGCCCGACTGGGCTGACTCACAATCAAAGTGATCTTCCGCTTGTTCTTTAGATTGCTCGCAGGAGACTAAGATTTGCTCAGCAATTTGATGTTCTTGGTCTAGTTGACTGGCCTGATCATTATTTGGTGATGTTGCAGTACATGCAGACAAAGAGCCGATTAGCACTAAAGATAAGAGTGTATGTGAACGCAATGTGTTTCCTTTTTATTATTATCTACTTTAATTTGTTTATATCTTTTTAGCGGGTGTAGCATACGAACCTAATCATAATACTTATTTTACCCATTAAAAGTTATCTTTCCAGCTTCTTAATGAAGCAAAAATGTCTTGTTCTGACTTTAAGATCGTTCCCATATTTTGACTTACATTTGTCACTAATTCTTGGCTATGGCATCGTAAAAACGGATTCACTGCCAACTCATTCTGAATGCTTGATGGTAGAGTGGGATTGTTTTGATCTCGTTGCTGCATCGCCCAGTGTTTATAGCTAATTAATGCTTGATTGTTTGGTTCTGCGGCCTCAGCAAATGCGATGTTAGCCATAGTGTATTCGTGCGTACAATAGACAGCAGTATTAGCTGGAAGTGCCGTTAACTTAGCTAAAGATTCAAACATTTGTTGTGGCGACCCTTCAAATAAGCGGCCACAACCAGCTGAAAATAATGTGTCTCCACAAAACAAACCGAGATCACCATAATAAGCGATATGATCTAATGTATGTCCAGGCACTTCAATAACAGAAAATTTTACCCCAAGATCAGCCAATTCTATTTCATCATCCTCAGATAAACGATCTGTAATTTGCTGAATTGTTTTATTTTGTGGACCGTAGACAGGAATATTGGGAAAGCGCGTCAGCAATGCGTCTACGCCATTTGTGTGATCCCAATGATGATGAGTAATCAGAATAGCGGTAAGGGTGAGTTGATTGTTTTGGCAATACTCTAAAACAGGTGCTGCATCACCAGGGTCCACAACAACGCATTGGCTTTGGTTACTTAAACACCAAATATAATTATCATTAAATGCCTTAATGGGGAAAACGCTTACAGACATATTGTGCCTTCTTTCATAAATATTAGGTTTAACAGTTTCTAGTTAATAGAGTACCATAAATTATATGAGACCAGCGTTAATCAAAAATCACCCTAGTAAACCAGAGTTATGGCGAGACCTACCTTTAGGTGAAGAGCTAAAATGTTTAATTGAATCTGAAATAGCTGAAGTGAGCCGTAAATTTTTTGGCTATCACTTGATTCGCTTAGGGAATTTAAGTAGCCAAATCGAGCTGTCGTTATGCCCGATAAAACATCAAATCAATATTACATCTAAACAACATAGCTACAGTAACTTAATCGCATCATCTGCTGATTTACCTGTGAGTGAAAACAGTGTTGATGCATTTTTGTTGGCTCATGAGCTAGACTTTGCCAAAGATCCTCATCAAATTTTGAGAGAAGTAGACAGAACTATTATGCCCAATGGTTACGTGGTCATTACGGGTTTTAACCCTTTTAGCTTATGTGGCTTATTTAAATATTTACCCATCAACAAAGGTAGCGTTTTACACGACGCACGTTTTTTTAGCTGTGGTAGGGTAAAAGATTGGTTGCAGTTATTGGGCTTTGAAATAGTCGATGTAAAATCGCTTTTGTTTAACGAGTTATTTTTACAACGAAAATTGATGAGCCAATCTAAATGGAGTGACTGGTGTCATCATTATCTGCCGTTATTGACCAGCATGTACATTATTATCGCCCGAAAACGTGTCGTCCCATTGTCGATGATCAAACCTAATTGGAAAGCCAAAACGAAGTTTTCAGCCGTAGGCGCCAGTGTTCGAAACGGTGTGATGCAAGTTGAAGCCCCCTGGAAACCAGAGAAATAAAAAGGGGGGACCACAGAGAACACAGAGCGCTTCGCTACACAGAGGAATCGATTATTAAGAATCATATTTTCTTTTCTCTGTGTCCTCCTTTTCTTCTGTGGTTAATCTTCTATTAGCTTTTAGAACACCAGCCGTAAAAGAATTTTCACCACAGTGAAGTGATGAAAATTCTAATTTGTTTTGAGAGTTATTACTTAACTTTCATTCCAGGTTGTGCGCCTTCATGAGGTTGTAATATCCAAAGGTCTTCGCCACCTGGGCCTGCGGCTAACACCATGCCTTCTGACATACCAAAACGCATTTTACGGGGCGCTAAGTTGGCCACCATTACTGTAAGTTTCCCTTCAAGATCTTCTGGCGAATAGGCAGATTTGATCCCCGCAAATACTTGGCGTGTATCGCCGCCTAAATCTAATTCTAGACGTAATAGTTTATCGGCTTTTTCTACGTGTTCTGCTTTCGCTATACGGGCAATGCGTAAATCGATTTTTGCAAAGTCTTCAAAGCTAATCGTCTCAGCGATGGGATCTTTTGCTAATGGACTATTAGGGTCGAGTGTTACTGTGGCCGCTAAGTTTTCTTTTGAATCTTCAATTAAGGCGTTCACTTTGTCCATATCTACCCTTTGCATTAGGGCTTTAAATTTATTGATCGTATGATCAGTCAATACATTTTGTGAACTTTCCCATGTGAGATGGTCGTTCAGAAAGGCTTCTGATTGCGCTGCTAAAGTGGGCACAACAGGTTTTAAATACACCACTAAAATGCGGAAAAGGTTAATCCCTAAAGAGCATACATCGTGAGTAAATTGCTGTTTGTTTTCGTCTTTAATCGTCACCCAAGGAGCGTTTGTGTCAATAAACTGATTGGCTTTGTCGGCCAAGGCCATGATTTCACGGATTGCTTTATGGTACTGACGTTTTTCAAACGCCTCTGCGATACTGGCTTGACCTTGATGAAACTCTGCCACCAATTCTGGTTCAAGCACATTATTTGATAACTTGCCGTCAAAACGTTTAGTGATAAAACTCGCACAGCGACTAGCGATGTTCACCACTTTGCCTACTAAATCTGAATTCACTTTTTGTGCAAAATCTTCAAAGTTAAGATCGATATCCGACACAGCATCACTGAGTTTAGAAGCAAAGTAATAACGTAAATATTCAGGATTCAGATGATCTAAATAAGTACGGCCTTTAATAAATGTCCCTTTAGACTTAGACATTTTGGCACCGTTAACTGTGACAAAACCATGCACATTGACGCCCGTTGGTTTTCTGAATCCGGCGCCTTCAAGCATGGCTGGCCAGAACAAACAATGGAAGTAGGTAATGTCTTTTCCGATAAAGTGGTACAGCTCGGCATCGGAGTCTTTGTTCCAATACTCGTCAAAGTTTAGGCCCTCAGTTTTATCACAGAGGTTTTTAAAGCTGGCCATATAACCAACAGGTGCATCAACCCATACATAAAAAAACTTGCCAGGCGCATTAGGAATTTCAAAACCAAAATAAGGCGCATCACGGCTAATATCCCATTGCTGCATGCCTTCTTCAAACCATTCTTTGAGCTTGTTGGCAATTTCAGGCTGTATAGCGCCACTTTGTAACCACCCTTGTAACATCTCTTGAAACTGAGGTAAGTCGAAAAAGTAATGCTCTGAGTCACGTAAAACGGGTTCGGCTCCGGATACAACAGAGCGTGGATTTTTTAATTCAGTGGGGTCATAGGTGGCACTGCATACGTCACAGCTATCGCCATTTTGATCTTCGGCACCACACTTAGGGCACGTACCTTGTACAAAACGGTCCGGTAAAAACATTTCTTTTTCAGGATCATATAACTGACTAATAATGCGTTTACTAATATAGCCAGCATCATCTAAGCGGTTATAAACCAACTCACACAATTCTTTGTTTTCGTCTGAATGAGTGACATGGTAGTTGTCATAATCTACCCCAAAATCCATAAGATCTTGGTGATGTTCATCACGGGTTTGTGCCACCATTTGTTCGGGCGTAATACCTAATTGTTGTGCTTTTAGCATAACAGGTGTGCCGTGTGCATCATCAGCACATACGCTGTAACAGCTATGACCACGCATTCGCTGAAATCTTGTCCAGATATCGGTTTGAATATGCTCTAAAAGATGACCTAAATGAATAGAACCGTTGGCATAGGGAAGGGCACTGGTAACGAGTATTTTGCGAGTTTGTTCGGACATGGTCACTTATGTTTAATTGAATTTTAAAAAAGGTCGCAAATAGTAGCGAAAATACGCCATCATTGCATTACGAAATTCCGTTTACGGTACACAAAGTTATGCACACTGGTGTTAATTGCCATCGCTCAGAGTCAAAATACGCTGGTTATTATTGGCAATGCCAACGTATATCTGCATGTTGTGCAATGTAACTAAGGACAATTCAATAAGTTAGAGCTATCGACAATTAAGCAGACAAACGGCAAAATATTATTACTTATAGAGCGTGCAAATAGCGTAAGCTTTCTGCATCAAAGACATATGGCCTGAGTGCCAGCATGAAAATCAATCATTAACGAGCTAATTCCTATGCGATTGTGTGACAAAGATATCTATCAATATATTCAAGATGGAAAAATAAAAATATCGCCTCAACCGGGTTACGAAGAAATAAGTGGCGTAACTGTGGATATTCGCCTTGGCAATAAATTCCGAGTATTTGAAGACCATCAGGCTCCTTTCATTGATTTGAGTGGTTCAAAAGAGTCTATGCAAGCTGCTTTGAATTCTGTCATGAGTGATGAAATTGTACTGCAAGAGGGTAAATCTTTTTTCTTACACCCTGGTGAGTTAGCGCTGGCGGTGACCTATGAGTCCATTACCTTGCCATCGAATGTAGTGGGTTGGCTCGATGGTCGTTCTTCTTTGGCCCGCTTGGGTTTAATGGTGCATGTGACAGCACACAGAATCGATCCTGGTTGGGAAGGTAATATAGTCCTAGAGTTTTTTAACGGCGGCAAGTTACCACTCGCCTTAAAACCCATGATGAAAATTGGAGCGGTTAGTTTTGAGGTGATGTCGGGCCATGCTGAAAAACCTTACAATTCCCGCAGTGACGCAAAATATAAAGGTCAAGATGGCGCTGACGCCAGTCGAATCAGTGCTGACGATAAATCTTAGTTGAAAACAAAAAGTAGGAGTGTTTGTGCCAGATAATGCGCATTTTTATCAACCCAAGGATGGCCATCAATTATCCCATGATCCATTCAATGCGATTATAGCCCCTCGTCCAATCGGTTGGATATCCAGCAAAAGTGCAACGGGGCAGGTTAATCTGGCCCCTTATAGTTTTTTTAACGCCTTTAATTACCATCCACCTATCATAGGTTTTTCCAGTATTGGCTACAAAGACAGCGTCAGAAATGCAGCTGAAACAGGACAGTTTTGCTGGAATTTGGTTACCCGTACGCTCGCAGAGTCAATGAATCAAACGAGTGCTGCAGTAAACTCGGACGTCGATGAATTTGAATTGGCAGGCCTTGTTAAGGGGCAATCCAAAATAATTGACGTGCCTTATGTTGCACAAAGCCCTGTGGTGATGGAATGCAAAACCTCACAAGTGATTCAATTGCAAACTGCCGAGGGCGCTAAGTGTGAAACTTGGATGGTATTTGGTGAAGTTGTAGGGGTACATATAGCCAAGTCAGCAATACAATCGGGTATTTATGATACTGCTGCGATGGAACCTGTGATGCGCGGCGGCGGAGCGGCGGATTATTTCTCTGTTAGCGAGCTGCAGAAATTTCAATTGTTTCGTCCAAAGCAAGATTAAAGCGTTAAATTTCACATTAAATAGCCAATCTTGGCTAAGGAATGTGCAACCAACACAAATTAGCTCGATTTAGCGTTGCAAACAAAAAATATTTCCGTAAACTGCCCAGCTTCGGTCGGTGTGTAGCGCAGCTTGGTAGCGCACTTCGCTGGGGGTGAAGGGGTCGTAGGTTCGAATCCTATCACACCGACCAATTAATTTATTATCTCCCATATTTGAATTATCGTCTCATGGTAGCGGTGTTCATAGCTGGG
Source organism: uncultured Paraglaciecola sp. (assembly GCF_963977085.1). GTDB lineage: Bacteria > Pseudomonadota > Gammaproteobacteria > Enterobacterales > Alteromonadaceae > Paraglaciecola. The sequence goes on from NZ_CAXBNC010000005.1 coordinate 266,708, forward strand.
GGTGAAGGGGTCGTAGGTTCGAATCCTATCACACCGACCAATTCATTCTTTTGATTTGTAAGACGTTCAGGTTTCAACTTCTATAAAACTTCTTAATACCCCTATGAAATATCTCTACCTTAGCCATGCTACAAATTTAGATGACCTACTCACTTTATTAACTTCCAATATCTCATTTATATCATCTATTTAACTCTTAAAATATTAACTTGTTACAAGGCTCAATTCTTATGTTTGCAGGATTAGATTTCGGCACATCCAACTGCTCAATAGGCATCATTGAAAATGATGAGCCTGTACTTATTCCATTAGAAGACGGTGAAACAAGACTTTCGTCTTGCCTTTTTTTAGAGCACGGCGTTATCCAAGCTGGAGAGATTTCAGAGATGGAATTGTCTAAGCGAGTTAGCGCAGAAAAAGCCGCTCAATCACAACGAAATACTAGTGCTGACTCGTCCAAAGATACACGTACACTAAGTGATGAAGAACTGGTGAGTATTTTCCGTAAACAAATACGTAAAGAAAATCGTGAGGATGCTAAAACTAACCAAAAATCACAAAGTGTGATGCAAGCGCTGCAATCCAACCGCGAGGTTATCTTTGGTAAAGAAGCAGAATTAGCGCATATTTCTGATCCTGAAAACGGTTTTTATATCAAATCACCTAAATCATTTCTTGGCGCAAATATTTCCGCTGCTCAGCAGGTCGTGTTTTCAACAGTAGTTGAAAAAATGTTGTCTTTTATTAAACAAGAAAGTGAGTATGTTAAGGGCATTGAATTAGATCAAGTGGTAATCGGCCGACCTGTAAATTTCCATGGTTTACAGGGCAATGATGGTAATAAACAAGCCTTGAAAATTATCGACAACGCCGCTAAGAAAGTTGGATTTAAAGACGTTGAATTTTTGATGGAGCCAATAGGCGCTGCCTACCATTACGAAAGACAACTGACACAAGACAAGGTGGTGCTTATTCTCGATTTGGGTGGCGGGACAACGGATTGTTCTATGCTAAAACTTGGGCCTAGTTACATTCATTCTGACACCAGAGAAACTGGTATATTAAGTTATTCGGGTAAAAGGGTAGGAGGCATTGATCTTGATAACAAATTGGCCCTAATGACGATAATGCCCCATTTTGGTAAAAACGCCATGTTAAGCAACGGCCTACCTGTGCCAATTACCTTATTTAGCCAAGCAGTGAATATCAATGATGTCAGAGCACAGCAGGAGTTTAGTGCGAATAGAACTGGCATTGAGCTCGAAAGATTCTGCCGTATGTGCCAAGACAAACGACTCGAAAGATTAAAACATTTAAGGGATGGTAAGCTAGGACTTAGGCTCAGCCAAAGTGCTGAAATGGCCAAAATTCAGCTATCAGATAACGAAAATATAGATTTACCACTTCAGTATATAGAAAATGATCTGATGGTACCTATCAGTCGAGTGGCATTGAGCGACGCTATCAAGGATGAATTAAGGCAATTTGAAGTACTCATTAACGAATGTGTACAACTAGCGGGAACGCAACCCGACAGCATATTTGTTACCGGAGGCACAGCGATGTCACCCGTCATTCAAGGATGGATAAATTCAATCTTTCCAAACGTTGAAGTGGTAATAGGTAACCACTTTGGCAGTGTCACATCCGGCTTGGTGACACATGCACAGCGGGTGTTTAGAGGATAACTATTTATCCTTGGCACAGTTAGATAAGGCAGCAAGCCGCGCATTGCAACCCAAAAACGCAGCTTATGTTTTAGTACGCTTTTTAATTTTCCAATGTGAATTTATGACCATTTTTCTAATTTAGTCATCTATCTATTGTTATACTTTATTTTACATCCTCGGCTTACTAAAAACTGACAAGGATAGAATGTGAATTCAGGGAAAGATTATCCATACAAACACATCAACCGGAAAATAACTCGGATTCCTTCGTATTTTCCGGTTACGTTAAGCGTTATGTTTCTTTTGTGATATGCACTATTACGAGCAATCATTAGGCAGAGGTATGGAGCTCTTTGTTGGAGTAATTCTGATCTCCATACTTTGATTTTTGCAGTGCTATTCGGCTTCATTTTATCAAAGACTACATTTGGTTATTCTTCTGTTTTAGGCTCCATTATTTTAGCTATTTGTTCATTTGGGTTCGGTAAACTTGGTTATAGATTGCTGTTAAACAAACCCAGAAAAAATGGCGGTTTGTTAAGTAATAATGGTCTTAAATTGGGTTGTATCTTGTTTGGCGAGAGTTCAATTTTATGTGTGGGCATTTCTATAATGCAACACGAATTTAGCTTATTCATAACAGCTCTTGGTATGTTAACCGCCTGTTTGTATGGTTGGCAAATGGCTAAGAAGCGTCAAATCAATGAAAACATTACTCTCAAGAAGAACCGGTTAGGCAGATAACCGAAATCGATAAGGAAGGTAAAGTCGACCTTGCCTTTGAAGAGACGGAAAGTCTAAATACTAGGTGAAGGTCTCCCTTTTTCTAAAGTCACTGGTGGCACTTTTGCCAAATTTGTATTTTATCGACTGTTGCGATTGATTACAGTGTGCCGAATTCCACTCATTTCTGATTAAATCTATAAGAATTTTACATTTATTTTACAAGTGCATGTGCAACCTCATTACTCTGAAACCTCTAATTTTAAAGGGCTTTGCAATAATCCGTCAGCCTGATGGATAAATTCGTCTGTTTAATACTAATTTTTAGTAAGTATTAATTTTTTGGCACTTTTATAGTCGCGATTAGAAATACAATAATAACTCTAAACTGGGGTAAAGGATGAAAACTTCAAAAACGACTAAAGTTGTGCAGTTTATACCAAAGAAACACATTATTGCTCAGGGCGTGTATTTGGCCATGATATGTTTGACGACTAGCCCTACAGTGAGTGCCGAGGAGAGCGAAAAAGCTAGCGCATTTGAAGTGATTGAAGTAACTGCACAAAAGCGGGTGCAAAACGTAATGCAAGTGCCTATAACTGTGGGCATTGTTAGTTCAGACCTGCTGGAGCAAAGTAATTCTATTATGCTCGGTGATATTGATAAGTTTATCCCCGGTTTTGATTTTAATGATGGCAGCGTGACTCAAGCTGGAGTCAGTATTCGCGGTATTTCTAGCCCTAACATTTCCGTAGGCGGTGATCCTTCATCAGCGACGTTTTATGATGATGTTTATATGCCAAGGGCGGCACAAAACGTACTTTTCTCTGACATTGAGCGTATCGAAGTGCTTAAAGGCCCCCAGGGTACCCTATTTGGTCGAAATGCGGCCATGGGTGTTGTGAATATTATCCCTAAAAAACCAATCGATGATACCGAGGGGTTTGTGAAACTTAGTTTAGGTACAGATTCCTTAAAACGAGCCGAAGCAATGGTGAATATGGCGTTATCTGACTCTGTTTTTATACGGGCTAACTTGTTGAGTAACACCCAAGATGGTTTTGTTAAAAATATCTCTGAGCCCCAATGGAACAACAATTCTAAAATATATGACCTCGGGGCGCTGGATCATCAGGCCGCTAGACTCTCTTTATTGTGGGACCTAGCAAAGGGCAGTGAATTTCAATTGTCAGTCGAACTTGATGATCTAAATCAAGCGCCACCAATGGCTGTGGGGCTCAGTGAATTTGCCCTTAATGGTGGAAGTGATCCCTTCGCCGCTAAGGTTGAAAATGATGTGAAACACGGCATAGAAAGCAGAGACATGTACGCCGTTACCGCCAAGTTTTTACACGACTTTGATGAAAACTGGTCAATGAAATTTGTGACCAGTTATCGCAACTGGGAAACCGTAAATCGTGAAGATGAAGACGGAACGGCTAGGCTTAGCCGTTACTTAGATACCTCGAATAATGAAGACTCAAGTATTTTTTACACTGAGTTACAAGTGAATTATGTCAGCGATAAAGTCAGTGCTGTGGCGGGCTTTTCTTATTCCAAAGAGGATGTTTCGCAGCAAACAGAATTGAACCTTACAGCCGATACCATAGCTCGCCTGACCACTGGTGAACTAAATAATACCATTCGTGCTGGTGTTGCCCAACAACTTGCCGCCGCGATAGGGGGTAATTCTGATGACATTGCTGCAGCTGTGTTTGGTCCCGGCGTAACTTTTGAAGCAGCAGTCGACAGCACCTTCGCAGCGTCAGGTTTTCCTGTTGACCACATTTGGAATGCCGACGAGTGGGCTGGCGCTTTGAATGCTTTAGGTTTTGCAGAGCCCATCCTGCAAGCGTTAGGGATGCCAGGGGCGACTCTCAATGGTGACATCATCGCACAAACCGGTGACTTAACTTATGACTTAGTCTCTGGGCAACTAGGTGTGCCCGAGATATTTGGTCCAAGTCACAGTGGTGAGTTTTGGCAAGAGAATATATTTAATACCGGAGATTTTACTAATTGGGGCGTTTTTGCTGATGTGGATTACGCCCTTACGGCTAAATGGCATGTTATTGCAGGTCTGCGTTATTCAAAAGATTCAAAGGATTTTAGCTGGTTTATCCCTGTAACCAGTTTCGCTGAAGTAAGGCCTGGAGTCAGTAATCAATTATTTCCACAAGTTGATATTACGGCTTCTGACTCTTGGAGTAAAGTGACGGGGCGCTTAGTAACTAATTACCAAATTGATAAAAATCAGATGGTATTTGCGTCTTATTCAACAGGTTATAAGTCTGGTGGATTTGACTCCTTATCCCCTATTGATCAATCTGCAGGACAATCCGCATTTGCCCCAGAAGACTCAAGCAATTTTGAGGTCGGTTATAAAGCCCTGCTTGGGGAAAGTCTAATAACCAACATCAGTTTTTATCAATCCGAGTTAGATAATTTTCAGGTTGCAGTTGAATCGCGTCAGCCTGATAGTACAACGGCTGTTCCGACTATTATTAATGAAAACCGACAGATTGCTGGTGTCGAATTAGATATGCGTTGGATGGCCACTAACTCACTGACTCTGGGTCTGGTTACCGAGATTCGTAATACCGATATCGATACTCCTGCTTTTTACGACAGCACAGGCGAGCTATTACCTGAACAGTCGCGGTCATCTGATGCCAACACCAATTACACACTGACATTGGATTGGGCTCCGGATTTCGATCTAGGTGCAGTAAACGTACACGTGGATTATGTGTTTGTTGAAAATAGCAACGCGGATCGTGCTGATATACAGGCCTTTGAATTGGCTATCCCTGCTTATTTGAGTGACCGTAAAAGATTAAACACGCGATTCTCTATAACAACTCATGACGAGACCATGGAGTTTGCCCTTTGGTCTCGTAATCTATTAGATGAGCGTTATGTAGAGTCCATAAGCAATATTAGTACTGCCACTATGGGTACCCCCTTTGCAAAAATTAACCGGGGTCGTGAAGTAGGAGTAGAATTTAAATATAGTTTTTAAGTGAGTATTTTAATGGGATCCACCTTCAGGGTGGATTTTTTATGTTGAGTCTGAATTCATAGCAATGCTACTGTTGTTATTCGTATTACATAATTTATAAATACACTATGTCAGAGTTTTTTGTACATTTCGCATTTGCACAGATGGCACTGTGTTTTATTTTACTCTTGCCACTTCTGAAAAAAAATCGCTCAATTCAACTGTTTGCTTTGTTAATCCTATGTGGGTGCGGTTATCTGTTAGGTGAGCTTTTTGGCCCGTTAAACAGAATGTCTATTGTTTGGTGGGCAGAATACATGGCCGGTAATGCACTTCCTGGGGTTTTCTGGTTGGTGTCATTGAGTGTCTTTTCGGATCGACAAGAGCTCAAGCGCTGGCAATTTTACGTCGCGTCAATGACCTTACTCATACCTACTCTATCCACACTTATTCAGTTGACTTTTGGTTTTGATTTACGCCAATTTACTGGGTTTTATGGGCTAGTCACCTATGGAGCGTTGGGCTTAGAATTGGTGCTTATTTGTCATGCGTTAGTGGTTGTTATAAAAAACTGGCAAGCAGATTTAGTTCAGGAAAGACGTTATATGCGCGGCAGTGTGATTGGACTTAACGCTTGTTATCTAGTGTTAGTGATAGTTGTAGAACAATTATTTGACCTTGAATGGAGTTGGTTAGACCCAGTTAAATATGCGCTACTTACTATGTTGACCACCACAATCAACATATTGTTGTTCTCGCTAAAAGAAGGTACCTTATTTGACCCCCCTCATAAAAAGCCCCAAAACATTGAACCAAAGAAAAGCCACTCACCCGAACTTAAACGGGTTTTGGAGTGTATGCTAAATGAAAAGCTCTATCGTCAGGAAGGCATTACAATAAGTGTCTTTTCCCGGCACTTGGGGATACATGAATATAAATTACGCCAAATCATAAATGGTGAATTGAATTACCGTAATTTTAATGATTTTCTAAACTTCTATCGTATCCAAGAAGTTACTGAGAATTTATCTCACACTAGCCATCAGCAACTCCCTGTTTTAACCCTAGCCTTAGATAGTGGCTTTCGTAGTTTAAGTTCCTTCAATAAAGCCTTTAAAAATCAGCACGGGATCACGCCTACCGAATACCGTAATCAACAGGCATTAAGTAACTGATGCCCTAGCGTTTTCCCCGTGAAACACCCTAAACAATAGACCGATTGATATAAAAGCTGAGTGATTTTGGAATTCGTCAGCTTTTTTCAGTATTAAGTAAGCCCTTGAGTTTCTTGAAGGCTATAGTCCCAGCAACATTTTATTTACATAAAGTTAAAAGGGCTATAAATGAGAATAGGACATTGGATCATTAGGGCGCTTTGTTATGTTGCGGTGATAGCCCATACCTACGTCCACGCCAATGATGCTCAGCAATTATACCAAAGCTGCGTTGCATGCCACGGTGAGCAAGGACAGGGAAATACAGCCTTGAATGCGCCGGCACTCGCTGGCCAATATGACTGGTATCTACAACGACAACTACAATATTTTGCTACTGGCATAAGAGGTAGCCAAGCTGAAGATACTCACGGAAAAATCATGGTGCCTTTTGCCAAAAGCATTACTGATGAGAAACAACAACAAGCGCTAGTAACTTATATTAGTGAACTCGAACCAGTCACTGCCGAGACAGATATAAAAGGCGATTTGAAAAATGGATCTCGCTACTATCATGGCAAATGTGGAGCCTGTCATGGCGGCCAAGCTCAAGGAAATACTTCCTTTAACGCACCTAAGTTAACAGGGCTAGATCCTCAATATTTTCTTAGACAAATGAATCACTTTCAACTAGGTATTCGCGGTCAGCACCAAGACGACAAATGGGGCCGGCAGATGGCCATGATGTCTAAAACCATTTCAGACAAAGAGCTAAAGGATATTTTGTTTTTTATTTCAGAGCAGGGTGAATAATGCGTCCCCTGACTGTGATGATTAGATGGTGTAGCACTCTGGCTTTAGCTTTAGTGTTTCTTCAGATCAAAGCTGAAACATCGTCTTCATTCATGCTCTCAGATGCTTGTCCGCCAGGATTCGAATTATCTGCAGAGCAGCAATGTCTTTTGGTGAATTTTTATCAATTATATAATTCGGTTCAAGGTCGTGGAGTAGGGGGGACACAAACGTCTTTGCCCAAATACCGCGACGGTTTTTCGCCGCAACAAATTGATCTTGGCCGTATATTGTTTTTTGATCCTGCTTTATCTAAAGACGGCTCTATGTCGTGTGCCAGTTGTCATCAGCCAGACAAAGGTTTCAGTGATGGTCTAGCCAGAAGCAAGGGCATTGATGGTCGACAACTAACACGCTCCGCACCATCTCTGTGGAATGTTGCATTTTTGGATAAATTTTATTGGGATGCCAGAGCCAACACACTAGAAGAGCAAGCAATAGGGCCGTTATTTGACGCTAACGAAATGGCCAATACTCCAGAACAGTTATTAGAAACACTGAATGGGAATAGCGATTATTTAGCGCTTTTTAAGCAAACTTATCCATCACGTTCGCAGATTGAATTAGATCAGGTTGTTAGCGCACTTACGGCATTTCAAAGTTCGTTGATCTCTCTCAATAGCCGTTATGACCGTTATGCACATGGCTACCATGAGGCACTGAATAAAAACGAAATAGCCGGTTTAAATGTATTTAGATCTTTTGTCGCTAGGTGTGCTGAATGTCATCAACCTCCATTATTTACTAATAATCAAATTGCGGTTATCGGAGTCCCTGAAAAAGACGGTATACCCTTTGATATTGGGGCGCAGCAGACCTATCAAGCCGCCAAATTAAGGGGAGGATTTAAAGTGCCTACATTACGTAACATCACTAAAACCAAGCCTTATATGCATGCAGGTAATTTTGATGATTTACGGGAGGCAGTTGAGTTTTACAACAAAGGGAGAGGCCATGCGATACCAGAAGGCGAAACATTACAAATACATTGGCATATATGGGAGCCAAATTTAACTGAACATGAATTAGACCTCATAGTGGCATTTCTTGGCACATTAACAGACGAAGCATTTACTCCAAAGGTGCCAGCTAGTGTGCCGTCAGGGTTGTCACCAGTCGATGCTAACTATCAACAGCAACATAATAAAAATAATCAAAAATTACTATCGAGAGCGGGAGAGTAAAATGCAAACCAGTAAAATCATTTCGGTAACGTTAATATTGGCCGCCTTTGCAGCAGGAATTTATCTTGGCAAAGGAAGCGATGACACGACTATTATTACCAACAGTAAAGGTGGTGCAAGTTACTCGGGTGGCTATGACAAAAATCAGGGGCAACAGAGTAACAGTTTAAAAAAATCAGCTGTCTCCGAGAGGACACAAGAGGGGCATACCCATGTGGTAAAGCCGGGTGATTCAATTATGGAGGCTGTAAAAGCAGCTAACCCTGGTGACACTATTCAGGTTATGCCCGGCACTTACCATGAAACCGTCTATGTAGATAAAGACGATATACGCATTATCGGGGTCATCAAACAAGGTAAACGGGCAACTATGGACGGAAAAGGCGTGTTAAACGATGCTATTTTATATTCTGGCAACAACATAGTGATAGAAAACCTGTTGATTACTAAATACAAAGGTAACGGCATAATGGGCCAGGCCGGTAATAATTTTGAGATTCGTAACAATATCATTGTTGATACCGGCATTTACGGCATTTTCCCGCAACTCGGTCAAAACGGGATTGTGGCGCATAATGTAGTGTCGGGTATTGAAGATGCGGCTATTTATATAGGCATGAGTGACAATATACACGTAGCCCACAATGTGGTATTTGATTCAGTTGCAGGTATAGAAATTGAAAACAGTCGCCACGCAATAGTGGAAAACAATTATGTATTCAATAACACCGGTGGAATTTTGGCTTTTATTACTCCTGGTTTGCCTATAAAAACTACCTTTGACGTTATTATTCGTAATAATTTTATCACCGACAATAACACTGCGAATTTTGGTGCGCCGGGTTCAACCGTCGCTGGCATTCCAGCGGGTACAGGAATTTTGGTGATGGCGGCTGACGAGGTCATCATAGAAGATAACATCATCACTGGAAATAAAACTGCTGGGATCATTATCACTGACCATGAAAATGCACCAAACACCACTATTGATCCTGGAGCTGATTCAATTCCAGACAAAATCATGCTCCTCAATAACCTGATGTCAAATAACGGTTATGACACTTTAGATGAAGTGAAAGCCTTTATGTTGACTGAGTTTAAACAAGGTAACCCCGATATAATTCAGGTTGGAAATAGTCGCGAAAGTTGCATCATCAATCGTCATCGTTATGTCACTGTTGGAATAAATGGCTGGGCAGAATGTGAGTTTACCAATACTGCCGCTATTGATAGTTATATCTTAGATGAACCTGTTGCCGCTCGCATTATTGATGGCAGTGAAAAAGGAAAAATTGCCTACTTAGGCGTTTGTGCAGGTTGTCATACCTATACAGGACGAATGATAGGTCCTCCTGTGCAAATTATTCAAGCTCTGTATATGGACAACCCACAAGGTGTGGCTGACTACATAAACAGTCCAACTAAAAAACGTGATGATTATCCAGAAATGCCACCACAGAATTATTTGGATGCAGAAACGCGGTTAGCCGTTGCGAAGTATATGTTGCAAGTTAAAAGCTAATGATAATTTTCACGTCTTGTCACTTGGACAAATGCTAATACTTTTATGACTGTATATATCAGTTGTGTATACAGTCTATAAAGGAGCGCTACTAATTGCTTGATGCTCAGCCAGTAGCGCTGTGAGTGCATCTGCTGGTATAGGTTTTGACCAATAATATCCTTGCCCAATGTCGCAACCTAATGCCACTAGTTTGTTACGTGTGGCTTTATCTTCAATGCCTTCAGCTACGGTTTTTAACCCTAAGCTTGTTGCCATACTAATAATCGCTTTGACAAGAGGCTCGTCGTGATCCGCTACACAAAGTGAGGTAATAAAAGAACGGTCTATTTTAAGTGTAGTCGCATTAAAATTACGCAAATAGGCAAGATTTGAATAACCTGTGCCGAAATCATCAATGGCTATGGTGATGCCTATTGCACTTAATGCATGGAGTTGTGTTTGAATTTGATCCGCATCATCTATTAACAAGGACTCAGTTAACTCTAATTCTAAGGCATCTGGCGGTAACCCCGCATCGAGTAAGGCGCTTTCAACGATACCCTGTAGATGCCCATCTTTGAATTGTATTGCAGAGAGATTGACTGCCACCCGCAGATTTGCAAAACCTAGTTTACGCTGCTTGGCACAGTTAATACATGCCTGCTGTATTACCCAACGGCCCAATTCATTGATTAAACCACTGCTTTCGGCTAACGGAATAAATAAGTCAGGGGCAATCATACTGCCATCGGGTTGTGGCCATCGCAGTAGTGCTTCAACAGAGGAAATTTCATCACTCTGTAAATTCACTATAGGTTGATAATAAAGTTGGAACTGTTGTTCTACTAAAGCAGGACGTAACAACTGCAATAACTTGAATTTATCATCGCTGATTTTATCCAAACTTGCATCGTAAAAGTGGTAGGTATTACGGCCATCTTTTTTGGCTTGATACATGGCAATGTCGGCTCGACGACACAATTGTTTAAAATCTGTACCATCTTTGGGCGCGCATGCAATGCCTATTGAGGCAGAGATAACCACCTGATTTTGCTGTATTTGGAATTTACCAGCACATTGGTGTACCAAGGTTTCGGCTATGGGAGCTAATTCTCCGTCGTATTCTGTAAATGGAGCCAGTAGCAGAAATTCATCACCACCAAATCGAATCAGATGCTGACTTGGCTGTAAAACTTCGCTTAACCTGAGTGTGAGCTGCTCCAGTAATATGTCTCCTGCGGCGTGTCCCAAAGCATCGTTTACGGGTTTAAAGTTATCCAAATCAATAAATAAAAGCGCAAGCTTTTGTTGTTTTTGTTCGCAGTGTGCTAAGGATTGGGCAAAAAGTGTTTCACCATAAAGTCTGTTAGGTAAATTGGTCAGGGGATCGTGATGGGCCAGATGTTGAATTTCCGCTTTGTTTTGTTGTACTTTGGCATTTTCTCGCTGTAATGACAGCATCAGACGTTTAATATCATGTACTAAAATGTAAACACTAAATCCTGTCACCACAAAAATAACAACGATAAAGGTTAAATGTGACCAGCTTAATGTGGGGATATTAGGTGTTACAAAACCACTGAGTGTTAGCCACACGATAGAGCCGGTTAGTAAAATCACAAATAATAAAACAGATACAAATAACCCCACACCTCCCAGTAGCGCACCGAAAATTAGTAAAGCTGGATACCCAAGGATTGCTAAATCAAACAAACCCGCACCCGTAAGCGCCAATGCAAATAACATGGCAGCCAAAGACCCTATTAAAGTAAATGCTGACGTTTGTACTTTGTGTTTAAAAGCAAAGCCTAAGGCTATTATGAGAAAGCCAAGACCAACAGAAAAAATAGTAAGAGTAATGCCTCTAGCCACAATAAGCGCAACCATTAATCCGAGAGCACTTGCTACGCAGATTTGCATCAACCTGTGACGACGGATCTCGCCAAAGACATCTTTTTCAGCAAACCCCTGCGTTACACTGACTTGGGGCTTTTTGTTTTTGACCATAGTGTATCCTTGGATTGGGTTGTGCTTACTTTAACGTCTAAAGCCAATAAAACCAAACAAGGAAGATGCTGATACGACTTTAAATGCATATTCTGTAATTTTTCTGTTTGATGCGCCCAAAAAATACAGAATTTGCTAGGTTGGTCTACTGTATAAACGCAATATTTTTGTTTTTAGATCATTTTTGTAGATTGCTATTTTCAAGCGAATTTAAATGGCGAATCGAGAAAATAATCGTAAAACCTAGGGGAAATGCTTCACGTGTTTTTAGCGGCTTTATGTTGATAATGATTGAGACATGACGCTCTTAGATAATGCTTAAAAGAGTTAGTAACGGCTGCTAAATATAGTCAATTCAGATATCAAAAAGGGAATTACCTAAAGTATGCTGTTAGTTGTTTTTATAATCATTGAATGTTGGATCGTATTTACTCTATTACGCTAGTATGATCTCACTTACCTCACCTCATAAGGATTGATTTCCGCTTTGCCACAGTTTTCCACTGAAAAATTAGCCGTTGCTAAATTCGCATTAATTATTGTATGTCTGGGATCAATAATTGGCCCTTTGGGGATGGCCTCTGTGAATATTGCTATCCCAGATTTAGCGGCTGATTTACAAGCCAACGCCAAGATGGTGTCTTGGTTGCCTACATTGTTTATTTTAAGCAGCGTGATATTTATGCTGCCGGCTGGGAAGTTGGCAGACAATTATGGAAGAAAACGTATCTATTCATACGGTCTGGCGTTAAATGCATTTTCTTCTTTTATGTGTGGACTGGCTACCAGCATAGAGTGGGTGCTGTTTTGGCGTTTTGTTCAAGGCGGGGCATCAGCAATGATTTTTGGTACTGGAGTCGCAATTATCACCTCGGTTACCCCTGCTAATAAACGTGGCGCGGCTTTAGGGATCACTGGCGCTTGCATCTATGTGGGGTTAACGGTTGCACCAGCAGTAGGTGGCTGGTTAACTGAGTTATGGGGCTGGCGCGCGGTGTTTTTATTTCAGGTACCTATCGTTATTGCACTTCTAGTCTTAATTAAGATGCGCCTCAAAGGTGAATGGAAAAACGCAGAGCCCACCCGTTATGATTGGTGGGGAACCGCTATTTTTGCAGTGTTTTCTTGTTCATTAGTCTATGGATTAAGCTTATTGCCGAGCATTTTGGGTATGTTTATGCTTGGCTTAGCAGCAATCAGTTTAGGGCTTTTTATTTTACATCAAAGTCGCAGTCGTCGGCCGCTTATTCGGGTACAAATGTTTCGTGAAAGCCGGGTGTTCTCCATGTCTCTAACCACTTCATTGTTAATGTATGCGAGTAATTTTCCTCTGGTATTTTTGATGAGTTTGTATTTGCAGTACGTTAAAGGTTTAAGTCCTTTACATGCTGGGCAGATTATTTTGGTTCAGGCTTTGTCGATGGCAATAATGGCACCTCTAGCTGGCAAGTTGGCCGATCGAGTTCAACCTAGGTTGATAGCCACTCTTGGTTGCGTCATTGTTGCTTGTGGTTTATTAATTCTAAGCCTAATGAATACCACAACCAGTTTGACTTATATTACCGGTTCGTTATTACTGATTGGTGTTGGCTTTGGTTTGTTTTCTACACCCAATAACAATGCCATCATGGGCGGCGTGCAGCTAAAAGAAGTGGGAGCAGCGGCCGCCTCTATGAATCTAGCGCGGACTATTGGCAATTTATTTGGGATGAGTATGGTGAACCTTATGGTGCATTATTACCTTGGTGATGCGCAGTTTACTCAAGAACAAAACCCGGCACTGATCCTGACCGTTGCAATGGCAATGAATATGTCACTGGCATTTGTAGTGGTAGCCTGCGGAATATCAGTTTTACGAGGCAGATCCCATTCGACTTAATTCACAGTATTAATGTGTATATAAGTCTCTTTTTGTTGATGGATTCAGATACTGTTATAGGTGTTCTAGAGCATTACTCTGGTTTAAGGGAGTTGCTGTAGTTTGGCTAATATCAATTTAAACAGGCAGTTGTAAAATTAAAATTACTTTTCGAAGACATTGAACCTAAATGTTTAATTGTGTTTGATTTTGGTAAAATAGGCTTACTCTGATAGTTATTGTCAGCCCTAACTTAAAGCGAATATACTATTGATTCACAAAGACTCAGTAATTCAACGCCGGATCGACATGGATATGTTGAGTCGCTCAATGACAGGTGCGGTATTGTATGCGTTTTTGCTACCTGTAGTTATATGGCCTTTTGACTTTTACATATTGCAACCAATGCTAAGCACAGTGTTCGCCTTAAGCATGTTTTTTATCAGTATTCTGCGAGGTTTTCATAAATTGATAACCGAGCCGCTTTACCGGCTTTCCCCTCAGGTATGGCGTGGCTTATTTTTCTTCTTATCTTTATGTCATGCCGGTATTTTAAGTACGTTCTTTGTTCTATCCATTTACGATGAGCGATTTATCTCAGTAATTCACGTCACTATGCTCGCTATAGGAGGGATTTCAAGTGGGGCTGTTGTTGCACTGATCCCCAGAATTAGATTTTCCTTAGTCAATTTAAGTGTATTACTTGTTCCTTCAATTGTGGCCGGCATCATTATCAAAGATAAGTTGCCCTATGCTGGAATTTTAGCTGCGTATTTTGGATTTATTGCGATGATTGGTATTCGTTCTTCTAAAGAATATATTCGTTCATTTAAAATAGAATTGAAACTTGATGAACAGAAAAAAGAACTAGAAAAACAAAGTAAAACTGATGCTCTCACCAATATTTATAATCGAGGTTTTTTTAATGTTGAATTAGAAAAGCAATGGGAATACGCCAGCCGATTGAAATTAAGATTATCGCTTATGTTAATCGATGTAGATCATTTTAAGGCCTTTAACGACAACTATGGACATTTACTTGGTGATGCCTGCCTTGTACATATCGCTGAGATTATTAAGCAGGTGGGCAAAAGAGGAACCGATTTAGCCGCTAGATTTGGCGGAGAAGAATTTGTATTACTCATTATTGAGCGGGAGGGAAAAGAAACCTCTAGAATAGCTGAAGAGTTGCGTCAAAAAATTGCAGATAGTCCCTTTTATGTTGACGGTAAATCGTTTCCAGTTACCGTGAGTATTGGAGTCGCGAGTATTCAACCTAGTCACAAAATTGACTCAAGGCAACTCATAGAGTTTGCAGACTTAGCACTATACAAAGCGAAAAACCAAGGTAGAAACCTGGTTGTAGTCCATTCAAATTAACCATCAAATTGTGCTTTCGTTTCATAGAACAACGCCTTAGCTTGTAGTTTATTCTCTGTTACGCAGTTATTTTTCTATTTTTAGTGATAAACGGTTAAAGTGACTGAGTGCCCCTTAATTTTAAGTAGAGATGAAACATGTGCGGATACATTGAAGTAGACGGAGAACGCCAGCAGCCAGTTATGCAATTTCCCGAGCGTGAAATTTCTAGGCGATTTTTTTCTAAGGTGTTCAAAGGTTATTATCCTGCGTTTGGTCAAGATGCAAATAAAACCATAGATATTGTCATTGAGGAAAATGGCACGCTGAAACAAGTTGCTGCAACTTGGTGGTTTGATTGTGTAGACTCTATTGAAGGATTACGGGTAGGAACACGAACCACATTTAATGCCCGCAATCTAGACAGCCCATATTGGCGAGGGGCACTGCATAATAACCGAGCCATTGTTTTAGCCACCGGAATTGGTGAGTCTAAAATAGTAGGAAAAACCAAACATCAATACTATATGCAAAGTGATGAGGTGTTTATACTGGGTGCGTTATATCGCAAGTTTAGTGAAGGGCGATATAGTTGTGCGGTTATCACCAGAGATGCTCACCCTAAAATGGAGCCTTACCATGATAAGGCCTTTCCGACTTTCTTACCTAACAATGACCCATTTTTAAAACTATGGCTGAGTAAGTCTGTACAACAACACTTAGCAATAGATAACGAGCTTAACCATGCAACCCTGTACCCGAGTCTTAAAGTACAGCGAGTTAAAACCTACAAAGATAAAGTGCCCTATAAATCATTTGAACCTGTGATTTTAACCTCTGATTTAATAAACAATTAAACGTTTAACAATAGGATACAGTTTATATGCCTAAATATTTTGGCGTTTTTCTACGAATTACAAATACTACTTTGTGGCTGAAATACTTAGCTTTTTTAATAATGTTGGTGTTGACGCAAGCCTGCCAGTATATCGGGGACCAAGCATTAAATATTTCAAAACATGACACTGATCCAATTAACACTCGTTTCAATATTAACCAAAGTGATATTCAGCTTATTAATGGTTATGCCGAGCAAATAGCCGCGCCAGATTCTTCCAGTAAGATTACGACCCAAGTCTGGGGAGAGCCCAAAGTCACAGATTTAAATGCGGATGGCCAGCAAGATGCAGTTTTAATTTTGAGTCAAAATACGGGTGGTAGTGGCACTTTCTATTATCTGGCTGTGGCAATCCGTGAGGGCAATCATTACAAAGGCAGTAAGGGGATATTGTTGGGGGATCGTATTCAGCCTCAAGAAATTCAAGTTGTAACAAATAGAGTGACAGTAGAGTTTTTGGAACGTTTTATGAGTGAGCCTACTGTAACATCACCCTCCATGCCTAGAGAGCAAGTCGTTATTTACGATACTGACACTCAGCAACTTATACCAGTAGAACAAAACTTTGAAGGAGAAGCGGACCCTGCAGTCATGACATTAGGGATGAAAACCTGGTACTGGAAAGAAACTCAATACAACAATGACTCAGTTCTCAAGCCGAAATCACCCAAGAAGTTTAACCTTAAATTCGCTACAAATGGCAAACTATTGATTAGCACTGATTGTAATACTATGGGGGGAGAATACAGTATCGCTGATAAGCGAATAGCAGTTTCTAACATGTTATCGACGCGGATGTTTTGTAAAGACTCTCAGGAACAGACTTTTGCTAAAATGTTAAGCAGTGTCAGTTCTTACTTTTTTACCAGTAAAGGCCAGCTTGTTTTGGAACTAAAATACGATAGCGGCACTATGATATTTTGGTAATCACTGCTCCATAACAAAGCAAAAACCAGCTTATTAGTACCTAAAATCCCTTGTATATTCAGTCACTTTTAGGCGCAATAAAACTTTAGGCATGTGATGCCTGATAAATGCTATCGATTGACTCATTGATAGTCGACTCAAATTCATCGTGAGACATGAGCTCGAAAAGTTCTTCAGATAACGCTCTTGAAAAACTGGCAATCATGCCTTTGTTTTCTGATAACAAGCGGTTTGCTTTTTCGCGACTATAGCCACCAGACAAAGCAACAACTTTCAAAACCTTAGGATGAGCAATGATTTCATCATAAAAGCCTGCAATTTTAGGCAAGGTTAATTTTAGTATTACCTGCTTATATTCGGGTACTGCATCTAAGTGTTTTAGAAGCTCAGCACGAAGTAGTAATTCTGCCGCACCTTTTTCTGGACTATTAATCTCAATTTCTGGTTCAATTATCGGTACCAATCCTTTGGCTAATATCTGCGCTGCAACGGCAAATTGTTGCGCGACAATTATGTGAATGCCACTACAATTTGCGAGTTTAATGACTGAACGCATTTTGGTACCAAATATGTTTTTATTCACAGCTTTGTCTAATAAAGCACTCAAACCCCGGATCGGCTTCATTAATTGCACTCCGTTATGTGGGTCTTCTAGGCCAATATCTACTTTCAAAAAAGGCACGATTTGTTTTATTTGCCACAGATAATCTGAGGAACCGAGCCCTTGAATTTCCCTGTCTAAGGTGTTTTCAAACAAAATAGCACCTAAAATCCTATCACCAGAAAACGCTTCGCTAGTCATGATACGGGTGCGCATTTGATGCACTTTAGTAAACATCTCTTCGTCACCTGAATAACGATTTGCTGCAATGCCATATAGTCGCAAAGCTTCTGGCGTGCTACCGCCGCTTTGATCTAAAGCAGCAATAAAGCCTTTTTCAGTTTTCATTTTATTCAACATATCTGCTAGAAGTTGTGATGTCATTGACCTTTTCCTCCTATGGCTAATTGTAGGGTCAGAGATTAACGCTTGGAGCTTTTTTTAATAATGCGCCTCCTACAGAAAAAAGAAAGGTAACTTTTTCAACAATTCCGTGAATGACAAGTGGAGCGCTAGGACAGTAACAACTACTGTTATTGAAAATGTGTCTCATGCAAGTATCGAATAGATAAAGTAAATGTGATTAACCCAAGGTTAACTTGTGCAGATTTCAGCGTTTTTGGCTAATGCCAGGGTTAGGTTAATCAACATAAAACGAATAACTGCAATGTAATAAGTCGAAAAATGATGTAGATCAATAACTGTGAGGTGTTAGTCAATACAATGTTTTTTCCAATCAAATTCCCTAACAAGGTAAGTGCCAATGAACATAGAGAAACATACTCTACTGAATGATTTTCCAGATCATCATCATACTATTCGTCACCTTAAAATGAACGACAATCACTTTGCAAAATTGTTTGATGAATACCATGAAATAGCAGGTGAAGTTCATGCTATTGAAGAAAGCAACCAACCTGTAGCAGACGAGTATTTAGAAACCCTAAAAAAACGTCGAGTCCATTTAAAAGATGAGTTGTTTACTTTAGTGGTTCAAAAAGAAAAAACCATCTAAATTTGTAGCGTTTTAATAATTCAATGCGTAGAGATTTATCCTTTATCAAATTTTGAAAAGGCTTGCAAAACTTGATAGTGGTAAACTACAGCCACTATGGGGTCGTTTTTTAGCGACCTCCGATTTATGGAGGTCGACTGTAATTAAGTAAACTGCCTGATATGAGACCTAACAAACTCCTTTCAATGTGAATCATCCCGTTTGCCATACTTTAAATAAAATGTTTTACACCGCATAAAACGGCATAAATTTCCTGTATTCTTGGGGAATACCCACAAAAAAATCGGAGTAATAAATGAGTTTAATTGGTGACGATCCAAGAATAGATCCGCGCATTAAGGCTGTTTTTGGCTCAGTAACTATGGCTGGTGGACGCAATGTAGAAAGTCGAGACGCGGCACTAGAGTCAGCCAATTCACCCAGAGCAATAGCTGCAAGACAGATGGTTTCTGGCTTTATCGAACAGTGTGATAACGAGCTAGTTGCGCCCTCAGATGGACTGATAATCACTGATAAAACATTTATTTCTGAGCCTGATGGTAACACCATTAAGATACAGTATATTCGCCCTGATAATACCGACATTTTACCCTGTGTTTATTACATTCATGGCGGTGGAATGGCCACCATGTCTTGTTATGATGGCAACTATAAAGCATGGGGAAGAATACTGGCGGCCCAAGGTGTAGCAGTGGCTATGGTGGATTTTCGTAACGCCTTAGTACCTTCATCGGCACCGGAAGTGGCACCTTATCCTGCAGGACTGAATGATTGTATGTCTGGTTTGAAGTGGATCCATGACAACAGTGAATTGCTTTCGATTGATCCGTCGCAGATTATCATTTCTGGAGAAAGTGGAGGCGGTAACTTGGCAATCGCTGCAGGGTTACGCCTCAAAAAAGAAGGAGACTTAAAGCTTATTAAAGGGCTCTATGCCCTTTGTCCCTATATTGCTGGGCAGTGGCCTTTGCCAGAAAATCCCTCTTCAGAGGAAAACAACGGTATTTTGCTTGATTTACATCATAATCAGGGGGCCATGATTTATGGAATAGATGAATTTAAAAAGGGTAACCCTCTGGCTTGGCCGAGTTTTGCTACAGAAGAAGATGTACGCGGATTAGTGCCAACCATTATTAGCGTAAACGAGTGCGATCCACTTCGTGACGAAGGCATCAATTTTTATAGACTGTTAATGGGGGCTGGAGTCAAAGCCCAATGTCGACAAGTTATGGGCACAATTCATGCTATTGAGGTTTTCCCTATCGCCTGCCCTGATATTAGTCGTAATACAGCCGCTAGCATCGCTCATTTTTGCTTCAGTTAGGACAGACTGACAAAAAATAGTTGTTCTTAACGAGGCGAGTGCTAGCACTAGCACAATAGCTGGAAGGGCTTTTAACTGAGGTTAATTAATACCCTTAATATAGTGTGGATTTTATAGGCACTTTAAATTCACTATTGTATGCCGCTTTGTCACAGCTTTAGATCAAACCTTTGTAACTTACGATAGAGAGTACGAGTACTCACATTAAGAATTGATGCAAGTTCATCTGGTGTGCCAGTAAATTCGTTACATAGTTTGGTGAGATAGGCTTGTTCAATCTCATCAAGGCTTTGTATGTTGCCGTTATGTAATTCAATGTTGTCCGATTGCCTGACAACATCGGGCAAATCACTGGTATGGATAGTGTCTTCGTTGGCCAACAACGCTGATTGTTCTATGATGCTTATAAGCTCTCTAATGTTGCCAGGAAATCCATAGCCACATAATTTAGCTAAGGCATTGTCAGAAAAATTTTTGTTGTGGTGTTCGGAGTGTTTTAAAAAATGGCTAACAAGTTCTGGAATGTCCTTTGAACGTTCTTTGAGTGACGGTAACATAATGGGAAAGCCTGCAATTCGATAATATAAATCTTGTCTGAATTCCCCTTTTTCGACTAAATCCAATAAGTTTTTATGGGTGGCGCAAACGAGACGAAAATCAGAACGTTTTTGTTTTAGTCCTCCAACGGCTCTAAAGCTTTGAGTTTCGAGTAATCGTAAGAGTTTGACTTGCATATTCAGAGGTACATCACCAATCTCATCAAAGAATACCGTTCCACTATTCGCCACTTCAATTAATCCTTTTTTGCTATTAGTGGCTCCTGTAAAGGCGCCTTTTTCATAGCCAAAAAGTTCACTTTCAAATAAGCTTTCGCTTAAACCTGTGCACTCGATTACCACAAAAGGTTTTTCGCAACGTGGGCTCGCGTCATGAATTGCCTGTGCAACTAATTCTTTGCCTGATCCGGTTTCTCCTTGCAGCAAAACCGCAATCTTTGATTGCGCTGCGCGGTTTATCTTATTAAGCATTGACCTAAAGACGTCCGAACTACCGATCATCTTACCTTTTTCAGATTCTGATGAGGCGTAATTGATTTTGTCGAGTATTTCTAGAAAACCTAGGGTGTTTCCATCTGCATCAATAATAGGTTTCATTAAAATATCGCAATACGATTTCCCTTCACCAGTTGCGTGAATGTGCACCACACTGACTGCTCGCTTTGATGAAACACATTGTTGAAGAGGGCAATCTTCACCGTATTTATCGCAGGGCTTTGGGTTTCTATGGGATATTTCATGACACTTGCTTTGGCCAACTACAACTTCTGTTTGGTAGGTTTCTTTGTATGTTTGGTTGACAGCCTGGATAACGTAGTCAGGAGTGATAAAAATAGTAGGTTTGTCGATGGCATTGATCATCGACTGTATGACTGTGTTATTTAAGCTTGGCTGTTTACTTGTCATATATGACACTCATTACTCCATCATTTGTCAAAAATGTCATGAAACCTCCAGTTTTTCAAACATTTTACCCAAAAATTGTCTCATGACCCTGCAAAGACACGTCTAAACAGCATCCTAGTTTGTGGCATGCTTCTTGTTAACACTTAGCTAACAATATTTGTATTTTGATGTTTGAACCAGTCATCAACAGACTTTGGTTTGTTGGTTTTGTGTTGTTAACTAGGAGGTCAAAATGGCTAAAATAGTTGTATTAGGTGCAGGAACAGGTGGTATGCCAGCTGCATATGAGATTAAAGAATCTCTGGGTAATAACCATGATGTGTTGATGGTGAATGAGAGAGAGAGTTTCCGTTTTGTACCATCTAATCCTTGGGTTGCAGTAGGTTGGCGTGATCCAGACGCGATAACTATGCCCATAGAAAAATATCTGAGCAAGAAAGACATTCGTTTTAAATGTGCCAGAGTCGATAAAATTGACGCTGAACAAAATACACTTATAACCAATGATAATGAGAAAATTGATTACGATTATCTTGTTATTGCAACCGGTCCAAAACTTGCCTTTAGTAATGTAAAAGGGACTGGGCCAGAGGGATTTACTCAGTCTATATGTACTCTTGAGCACGCTAAAGAATGTCATACAGATTTTGAAGAGCTAATAAAAAATCCGGGTCCTGTAGTGGTGGGTGCATTACAAGGAGCCAGCTGTTTTGGCCCAGCTTATGAGTATGCTTTTATCCTAGATAAAGCTCTACGGGACGCAAAAATTCGTCACAAAGTGCCTATTCATTATGTTACCAGTGAACCCTATATCGGACATTTAGGCTTGGCAGGTGTGGGTGACTCAAAGGCAATGCTCGAGTCAGAGCTCAGACAAAGAGATATCAAATGGATTTGCAATGCCAATGTAGATGAAGTCAGAGACGGCAGTATGACAGTGTCTGAATTAAACGGTAAGGGTGAAACTGAATTCACTCATGAATTACCTTTTAAACATTCGATGTTTATTCCCCCTTTTAGTGGGGTTGATGCAGTGGCCAATGTGGATGGGTTGTGCAACCCAAAAGGTTTTGTGATCACTGATGAATTCCAACGTTCTCCCAAGTTTCCTAACATATTTTCTGGAGGAGTCTGCGTGGCAATCCCTCCGGTTGAGGTGACCCCCGTACCAACGGGCACTCCGAAGACCGGATATATGATTGAAACTATGATGACAGCGGTCGCACATAATTTAAGATCGATTATTCTTGATAAGGAAGAGCCAAGTGCAAAAGGTACTTGGCATGCAATCTGTCTGGCTGACATGGGGAATACCGGAGCAGCATTTGTGGCCATGCCACAAATTGCGCCACGTAATGTGGCGTGGTTCAAAAAAGGTAAGTGGGTGCATTTCGCTAAAATCGCCTTTGAAAAATACTTTATGCGTAAAATGCGTACTGGTACTAGCGAACCGGTTTACGAAAAATATGTCTTGAAGGCATTGGGTATAGAACGCTTAGAAAACAAAAAGGATTAATACAATGAGATTAATTAGATGGACAATATTTTACCTCATGCTTTTGTTTGTAAAGATGTTTTTTTCCACAGCAACTGCAGAAGAAGTGAATAATTTAAAGCAGCTAGAGCAGGTCAAATTACAGTTTAAAGCTAATGCGCAGAAAAAAATTCAGCTTTTTGCTAGCGAATTAAAAACCAGTCTCTCTAATGCAATACAAACGGGTGGCTTTGAAGAGGGCGTGACTGCGTGTAAAGAGATCGCCCCTTTACTGGCACAAAAACATGCGACTACTGGGTGGACTATTGGGCGCACTAGTTTGCGTCCTAGAAATTTAAAAAACCGCCCTGATAGTTGGGAAATAGCGACTTTGAACAAATTTGAATTAGACAAAGCCGCCGGTAAGGAGGTAGCAACATTGGAAGGTTTTACTGCACAAAGAGAGCAAAACACTGTCACCTTACGCTATATGAAGGCCATACCGGTAAATGGATTATGTTTAAGTTGTCATGGCGAGAATTTGTCTGCTGAGGTTAATCAAAAGTTGGCTGAGCATTACCCAAATGACAAAGCCATAGGCTACAAATTGGGTGATATTAGAGGTGGATTTAGTTTGAGTCAGACCATTGATTTGGCGCTTTTAGAAGATGATAGTTCGCTATAAAATTTTGATTTTTATATTAAAACACTGATGTGCCGACTAGTTTTTATTTAATGTCATATTTGTCAAAAGGTTGTCAAATATGGCATTTTTTTGTGTTGTTTGTTGTCTCCTCTATCGTTTAATTGCCGTTATTATTGGGTTATAGAAGATAAAAATGTTTTTAATATTGTGGCGTGAAATCTGCTTTCCCGCTTTAAATTGCGCATCGCAAGATGCTTATTTGGGAATTGTTTCAATTTCAACTTTTTTTAATATCAATTAAGACAGCACTAATTAGGAGTTATTATGGAACTTGATCCGCTCATACTGTCGCGAATACAGTTTGCGTTTGTGGTGTGCTTTCACGCTATATTCCCAGTATTTACCATCGGACTCGCCAGTACCATTGCGGGTTTTGAAACCTTAGCATATAAAACTGGGGATCCCATTTGGCAAAGATTGTCCAAGTTCTGGATCCAAGTATTTGCTGTGGTATTTGGGATAGGTGTGGTTTCTGGGATTGTAATGTCATTTCAATTCGGAACTAATTGGAGTAATTTTTCTTATGCTACCGCGAATTTTCTCGGGCCTGTTCTTAGCTATGAGGTGGTTACTGCCTTTTTCCTAGAAGCCGCATTTTTAGGTGTTTTATTATTCGGAAGAGACAAAGTCCCCCAAGGTGTGCATCTTTTTGCAGCTATCATGGTGGCATCAGGTACCTTTATTTCTTCGTTCTGGATATTGGCTGCGAACTCATTAATGCAAACACCAGACGGACTTGAACTTATCAATGGTATGTATCATGTGAAGTCATGGACAGATTCTATCTTTAACCCTTCTTTCGGTTATCGTTTTATGCATATGGTCGTGGCCTCGTTCCTGACTGCAGCATTAGTGGTTGCCGGTGTCAGCGCTTGGTTTGTGCTTCAAAAAAGAGAGTTTGACGCGAATCGAAAAGCCCTTTCTGTGGCACTGTGGTTTCTTTTGATATTGGCACCTGCACAAGCTGTGATAGGTGATTTCCATGGCCTCAATACCCTTAAGTACCAGCCCACTAAGGTTGCCGCTATGGAAGGTAATTGGGAAACCTCATCTGGCGTTCCGTTATTGTTGTTTGCCATTCCAGATAATGAAAATCAGACCAACCATTTTGAAGTTGGTATTCCTAAATTAGCTAGCTTTGTATTAACCCATGATTGGGATGGCGAAGTGCCTGGACTCAAAGATGTGCCGGTAGAAGAACAACCTCCTGTTTTCATCGTGTTCTGGTCATTTCGTATCATGGTTGCATTAGGTCTGCTGATGATTGCTTTTGCAGCATGGGGATTATTTTTGCGCTTAAAGGGGCGCTACTACCAATCCACATATTTCCTAAATGGATTGCGATTGATGAGTTTAAGTCCGTTTATTGCTGTGTTGGCTGGTTGGGTGGTGACTGAATCTGGTCGTGCGCCATGGTTAATCTATGGGCAAATGACCCATGCACAAGGCTTAACGCCTTCTCTAACTGGCGGCATGGCATTGTTTACGTTAATTGGGTACATAGTGGTATACAGCTTAGTGTTCAGCGCGGGTGTTTATTATTTACTAAAAGTGTTTCGTGGAGGGGTAGAGAAGGCCAATGCGCCGCACGAATTGGAAGAAATAGAGCGCCCAATGCGTCCATTTTCTGCTGCACACGTCGCTATTGATGAGGAGCTTTAAACATGGAACAACCATTCGATTTAACCGTAATTTGGGCTGGGATAATTGGTTTCGGCATAATGATGTATGTATTGATGGACGGTTTTGATTTAGGCCAAGGCATATTGTTTCCTTTTGCACCTAATGAAAAAGCCCGTGACACTATGATGAATTCCGTTGCCCCTATTTGGGATGGTAATGAAACATGGCTTGTCTTAGGCGGGGCAGGTCTGTTAGCTGCATTTCCACTAGTGTATTCAGTGTTTCTACCGGCATTGTACATTGGAGTGTTTTTATTACTTGCGGGACTCATTTTCAGAGGTATTGCTTTTGAGTTTCGTTTTAAAGCAAAGACTTCTAAGTACCTTTGGAGCTGGTCGTTTTCTGTTGGTTCTATCGTAGCTGCTTTTGCTCAGGGCGCCGTTGTTGGCGCCTATATTCAAGGTTTTAAAACCGAAGGTTTTGTCTATGCCGGTGGGGCTCTCGATTGGTTAACACCCTTTACAGTTATCACCGGATTGGGACTTGTGATTGGCTATGCCTTACTTGGCAGCACTTGGTTAATCATGAAAACAGAAGGTGAAGTACAAGATTGGGCCTATAAAATCACACCTAGATTGCTTGCTGGTTTAATGGTGATTTTCGCAATTGTGTGTGTATACACCCCTTTTATTGATGAATACGTGAAAGCCCGTTGGTTTGATAATCTGAGTATTATTTGGGTGCTTCCCGTATTGGCATTGTATTGCGCATTTGTGGTGTTCAATAACGTGAAAAAGCGTAAAGACGGTATGCCGTTTGTGGCAACTATGGGTATATTTTTGTTCAGCTATTTAGGTTTATTGGTGAGTAAATGGCCTTATATCGTGCCGCCCAAATTTACTATTTGGGATGCAGCCTCAGCTTACAATTCGCAACTATTCTTATTGATTGGCTTTCTATTTGTTATTCCTATTATTCTGGCTTACACAAGCTGGACATACTGGGTATTCAGAGGAAAAGTAAAAGAAGGCGGATACCACTAAACTTATGGAGCATGATGATAAAGAACGGCCTGCAGAACAAGAGTTTTTGACAGGCCGAGCATTATTAAATCATTTTGCAAACGAGAAAAAAACGCTTCTTTGGTGGTCAGTTATTGTTGGGACTTTAGCGACGTTTTTTCTCGCGATGCAGTGGATATCATTTGCTTGGTTGGTTGAGGATGTGATCTCAGAGCAGCATTCATTAATTCATCAACCTGTGTGGTTAATACTGTTTATATGCGCTGCATTAGGGCGCGTAGTTTCAACTCGGCTACAAACTATGTTTGGCCAAAATGCGAGTATCGCTATTCGTTCCAATATCCGTAAGAAGTTGCTGTTATTGTGGCGACACCAGAGTCCATTATCATCTCATTTGCACTCGCCAGCTGCTGCCGCGACCCAATGGGTTGAAGACATCGAAGCCATGGATGGGTATTTTTCTAAGTATTGGCCACAGCAAATGTTGGCTTTTATTTCCCCATTAATCATATTGTGTGTAGTGGCATGGCTAAATTGGCTATGCGCTGTGCTGTTACTGATCTCCGCGCCACTTATTCCCTTGTTTATGATTTTAGTGGGAATGGGGGCAGAGCAACTTAATCAAAAATATTCCCTTGTTAGGCAACGACTGGCAGGGCATTTTTTGAATAGGGTGGCTAATCTCACAACCATAAAATTATTAGATGCTGAACAAGCTGTATTCGGCGAAGTTGAAGCTGCCAGTGATAGTTATCGAAAAATTATCACTAAAACGCTTAGAGTGGCGTTTTTATCCTCTACTGTGCTCGAGTTTTTTACCAGTGTCGCCATCGCCAGCCTCGCTATATACATTGGATTTTCGCTCTATGGGGCAATTAATTGGGGGCCCGCTTCAAGTATTACCCTATTTAGCGGTTTACTGATCTTGATACTGGCACCTGAATTTTTTCAACCCTTACGTAATTTATCTCAGTATTATCACGACAAAGCTGCTGCCTTAGGAGCAGCCAATAATTTGCTTAATGTATTTAATGACCCGCTCAAGCAGCAAAGTGCTGATGTTGTTTCCACTGTCACTAATATTGATACAAAATTAAAACAATGTTCTGATAAGCAAAATATTACACAGTTTCCTCATCAACAACCGCTGTTAAATTTACATAAGCTAGCAATAGGTTATAGCGCTGACTCAGTATTGGCAGAAGACATCAATTTACAAGTTAAAGGCGGTCAACTTTTGGCTATAACTGGTGAGTCTGGAGCAGGAAAGAGTACCTTGCTTTATACCCTTGCAGATTACCTAAAACCATTAAAAGGCAGTGTTGTTACTTTTCCGGGTAAGCAGATGCCCATTGCCTACTTACCCCAGCGACCATGGTTTAAAAATGCCAGTGTTTTAAGCAATCTTGAAGAGTTTGCTCCCAATGCTACCCAAGAGAAAATGCGAGAGACACTAACCGATTTAGGACTTAAGGAAATTTTTGGTAAAAACCATAATGGCCTTAATACTATGATTGGTGAGCATGGTCAGGGTTTTTCTGGTGGGCAATTACAGCGTTTGGCCTTGGCGCGAGTCATGCTAAATCCAACCGCTATTATTCTACTCGATGAGCCAACTGCAAAATTGGATTTAATCAGTAAAGAATATATTTATGCAGCGTTAAAAAAACTCAAGAAAAATGCGATTGTGATTGTGGCAACCCATGATCTGGCCTTATTAGATATTGCTGATCTGCATGTAGATCTTAACCAAAAGGAGGGGCTTGAAGGTGCGGTATTGGTTTAGTCTACTTTATAAAACACAAGGTAAGCGCATTTTTAATGGGGTGTTGCTGGCATTTATCACTGCCTTTTCTGGTGTGAGTTTGCTGATGCTTTCTGGTTGGTTTATTACTGCCACAGCATTAGCTGGTTTATCCATCAGTGCAGGATTGATCATTATTTTTGACATGTATATGCCAGGCTCTGGGATACGTTTTTTTGCATTAAGCAGAACGGTAGGTCGTTATGTGGAGCGGCTTTATAACCATGACACTATTCTACGATTAGTCTCGGTTTTCCGCCTAGACCTTTTTAAACGATTATCTGCTCTTCCTATGCAGCAATTACGTGCGACTACCGACAGCGAGTGGTTGAGCAGGTTAACCGCAGATTTGGATGCTTTAGATAGTCTGCTATTAAGATTTACTATTCCACCTATCATTAGCATTATGTTAATCATCAGCGCAGCTATTTTTGTGAGTTTTATTTGGCCAGAACTAGCACTTTATTTAGCTGGCTTTTTACTTTTTTGTGCTATTTCAGCGATTACATTAACAATAAAGTGCACTAAAAAATTAGGAATTAGAAGTGCCAGTTTGCTGAATGATATGCGAGCCGATGTAATTGAACATCTCAGCGGCAGATTGGAATTAAAATCCCATAAGCTATTACAACATCATGAGCGACATATTAGAAAGCGATTAGATGAACTTGATGATACGCAAGCAAGGATGTTTTCTCGTATTGCCAACATCCAACTATTACTCGACTTTCTTATGGTCGTAGGACTTTCAGTAATGACGATTGTTGTGCTGCATTCAGTGCAAATACAGCTTGTAGATGGTGCTGTTGCCGTTATGTTGGTGTTAATGTTTTTAGGTCTTACAGAAGTGTTACAAAGCCTTCCAAGTCAATTTGGTTCATGGGGCAAAACCTACTTCTCTGCGCAACGAATACGTCCAGAAAATGACAATCTAACCGTTAATAATGAGCCTAATAAATACCCAGCCAAAACATTAACCTTCACTGTGAATAAACACCCAAATATAGCTATCAGCCAAATAAAACCATTGGATGTTGTGTTGAATGAAAATGAATTACTGTTAATCAGTGGTCGTTCAGGAGCTGGGAAATCTACCTTGGCGAATATTTTAACTGGTATGACGAATTGCGCAGATATTAAACAAAGTATTACCTCTATTGTGGTTGACGGTAATACTCAATCCATTGATTTAGGTGTGGCGGACTGGTATCCCAGTATTGGATATGTCACACAAAGTAACTCAGTGCTAACTGGGACACTGGCTTACAACTTAGCGCTTGGGTTAGGTGATATCAGTGAAGAAAAACTTTGGACTGTATTACAAATGGTTGAGTTGGATGCTTGGGCACAGCAACTTAAAAATGGCCTAGATACCTGGTTAGGTGACACGGGAGACCAGATTTCAGGGGGCCAAGCAAGGCGTATTACTTTAGCCCGTTTGTTATTGCGTGACCCACAATTAGTGGTATTAGACGAACCTTTTAATGGTATCGACACATTAATGGCAGCAAGGATATGGCATAACATTTCAAGCTGGATAAATCAGCGTACTCTAGTGTTGCTCAGTCACGAGCGACCCGCATATTTACCTAGTGAAATTACCACTAAACATTTAAGTCTAGATATATAAAACAAAATACAAAGCTTGAAAACTAGTGGCAAGCTATTTGCAAAAAAGAATACCTATACATTCTCAACGGCGAACTGGTGTAAGTTTATGAATAAGATCGAAGTCACTGCATTTTTCCATGAAGATACTAATACAATCAGTTACTTAGTGCTAGATGGAGCCACTTCTTGCTGTGCCATTATTGATCCTGTACTGGATTATGATCCTGCATCGGGGCGCACAAGTACCCTTTCAGCTGACAAAATTGTCAGTCATATTGTCAAAAATGGCTATAAGTTAGAATGGATATTAGAAACTCATGCCCATGCCGACCATTTGTCATCAGCACATTATTTAAAAGGGATTTTGGGAGGAAGTATTGGTATTGGCGAACACATCTGTCGTGTTCAAGAAACCTTTAAACAGATCTTTAATTTAGAAACTGAGTTTAAAACCGATGGTAGTCAGTTTGATCATCTTTTTGCTGATGAAGAAATCATTAAACTAGGCCATGTGGATATCAGAGTGATACATACTCCAGGTCATACACCTGCCTGTGTGTCCTACATAATAGAAGATACCGTTTTTGTGGGGGATACTTTGTTTATGCCAGATTACGGTACTGCGAGAACCGATTTCCCCCTTGGCAGCGCAAAGTCACTGTATCAATCGATTCAACGAATATTGTCATTGCCTAGCGTAACAAGAATGTTTGTTGGACATGACTATAAAGCGCCTAACAGGGAGGTGTTTGCATGGGAAACATCGGTGATTGAACAACAACACAACAATGTGCATGTTAAAGCCGGTGTTTCCTTAGCAGAATTTGTCAAAATGCGTGAAGCAAGAGATGTGACTTTGAACGTGCCCCGGCTGTTGTTACCAGCGATACAGGTCAATATTAGGGCAGGAGAATTGCCCCCAGAAGAATCCAATGGACATGCTTACTTAAAAATACCTTTGAATACGTTGTAGAAGCAATGAATATAATGGTTATTTTAGGTGCGGTTTTAGTTGGTCTGAGTTTAGGTTTGTTAGGCTCGGGTGGTTCAATAATTACCGTACCTTTACTTATCTATATTGCAGACGAACCTGCCAAACTAGCGATTGCTGAATCACTTTTTATTGTGGGATGTATCTCTGCTTTTGGCAGCGTCTCTTATATCAAGCGGGGCGTTGTTAGCTGGAAATTTGTTTTACTATTTGGCATACCCAGTATGTTAGGTACTTATATAGGAGCTTGGGCGTCCCAATATGTTTCTGGCGACTTTCAGTTGCTTACCTTTTCTATCGTTATGGTAATCGCCAGCCGGTTGATGTTTTCGCCAGTTACCTCGACTAACAGTGTTGTGGCAGCACCTCGTGATTTGTTTGTTATTAGTATCGGAATATTAGTGGGTGCCCTCGCAGGTTTTGTTGGGGTAGGTGGCGGGTTTTTGATTGTGCCAGCGTTGTTTTTGTTAGGGAAATTGGGCTTTCAACAAGCTATTGGAAGTAGTTTGATCATTATTACAATGCAGTCTTTTATTGGCTATCTGAAGTATCAAGATGTACTTGAACAGTTTGCTTTAAGGATAAATTGGAAAGTCGTTTTGGTCGTGGTTTTTATGGGGATCTTAGGCTCAATAATAGGCGTGCGTATCGGGGATAAAATCCCGCAACAGCAGATAAGAAAACTTTTTGCCATAGTCTTAGTTGTTTTAGGTATTTATATATTTGGCACAACAATTTATGGCATTTTCTAAATAGGCGTTAAACATGAAAAAAGTATCACATAACTTTTCTATATCCGGCCCGATTAACGATGAATCTATAGAGACGCTTAAAGCGCAGGGTGTCACCAAAATTGTCAATGTTAGAATGGATGATGAAGAGCGAGGGCAAGAAAGTGCAGAACAAATGGCAATTAAGGTTCGCGCTCATGGCATTGAATATGTGCACATACCAGTAAAAGCAAATAGTTATTCAGAAGAGGATATTGCTGAATTTGTTAAACAATTAGCGACTGGCGATGACAAAGTGCATGCATTTTGCCGCACGGGTAATCGTGCAATTCATCTATGGGCGCTGGCTAACGCTAGTACTGAAACTTTGCAATATATTGAGGAAAAGTGCCAAAAAAGTCATTGTAATATCAGTTCTGTAAAAGAACTGATGCAGGGCATTGAGCGAGAAAAAGTCTGGCTTGGGGCCAATATTTGATAATTGATATTGCATCCATTTTGAAATTAGATGTTGGGATCAAACTCTACCTCTAGCTTGCATTTGCCTCCGTAGGTAAAGGATTTAAAGAGCCACTTTCAAAAAGTGGTACTAGCCAATAGTGAATATCAGAACCGCCGCAGACTATTTTTAGCATAGTCTTTAAGGTATCAAGTTGACGCTTCTCTAAAATTATTTCAAATCGATAAAAGGCTCTATGTCCCTCAACTTGTTCACTAATATTAAAGTGACTGTGATTTCGACTGTAACCTTCAATCTTACCTAAGCTAAAGCCACTCACTTGCTCTTGACTAATTAAGGTATCGACAATCTCGTCTTTTAATTCAATCGGAACAATCAAAGTTAATAGAAGTTGATCATTTTGCATTATTTTTGTTCTCCATACGCATGTAAAACAGAGGCAATAGGTATAAGGTTGTAATGGTGGAGGTGAATAATCCACCAATAACCACAATAGCCAGTGGTTTTTGAATTTCAGCCCCCGGTCCACTGGCAAATATAAGTGGTGCTAGTCCAAACATTGCGGTTGTAGCCGTCATTAATACGGGACGCAGTCGTCTTATGGAGCCTTCTATTACTCGTTGTGAAATGTCAGTAATAGTGAGTTTGATTTGTTCAAAGTAACTCACCATTACGACCCCATTCAGTACCGCAATACCCAGCAGTGCAATGAACCCTACTGACGCCGGTACTGACAAGTATTCTGAAGATATATACAAAGCTATTACGCCACCCATTAACGCAAAGGGAATGTTCAATAAAATCAGCAATGCTTTAGGAAGCGAGCCAAATGTTGTAAACAAAATCAGCAGTATTAAACTAAGGGCTATAGGCACTACCATTAACAAGTTGTTAGTTGCTCGTTGTTGGTTTTCAAACTCACCACCATAGGCAAGTGTGTAACCCGCAGGCAGAGTTAAATGGCTATCAATCAGTAGTCGTAGCTCGTCCACATAACCCACAATATCCCTGTCGATTACATTGCTGGTGACGACTGAAAAACGATTGCCATTTTCACGTTCAACCAACGACGGGCCTTGCTTTAACTCGAGTAATGCAATGTGTTCAAAGGGCATCAATGATCCGTCAGGCATTAAAATAGTCATGTTTTGAAGCTCGTGTAGCGTGGCTACACTGGTGGATAATTGTTTATTCATGCCTAAAACAAGGGGAGTCTTTTTCTTGCCTTGAATGATCTTGGAAATTTCAACTGATTCAAATTGAGCTCTTAGATAAATGGACATATCGTCTACTGTCATGTCGTATTGCATCGCTATTTCTGGTTTTAGACGAACGTTTAGAAATTGTCCTCCTTCTATTATTGCGGTATTGACATCAACGCTACCTTCAAGGGTTTTTATGAGTTGACTTATCTGTGACGCTAGTTCGGACAAAGTGTTTATTTCAGCACCAAACACTTTGACAGACACATCGCCAGTACTACCCGTTAACATCTCTGATACGCGCATTTGAATGGGTTGGGTAAAACCAAAATTAATACCTGGGAAGCGTGATAATACGGAGCGGATATCTTCAATTAACTCTGCTTTGGAGCTGAAACGCCATTCATCTATAGGGAATAACTCCATAAAAATATCGGTTTCATTCAAACTCATAGGATCTAGTCCAATTTCATCTGAACCTACCCGTGCAACAATTTGTTTTATTTCTGGGACGTTTTCTAACAATGCTTTTTCAATCTGCATATCCAATTCTGTTGATGAACTTAGAGATATACTTGGTGATTTTTCCAACTGAACTATGATGTCGCCTTCATCCAAGACGGGCATAAAGGTTTTACCTAAAAGTGTAAAAAGGCCAACACTGACAATCAGGACCAAAATGACTACGACTATTAATGGCATTGGTTTGCTTAAGGTCGATTCTAAACTCGCTTGATAGTATTGTTGAATTTTAGCCACGAGTTTTGGCTCTTTGCTGGCTTCAGTTTTCAATATAAGTGATGCAATGGTGGGCACAAGAGTTAGTGACAACACCAAAGCACTTAGCATTGCAAAAACAATGGTTAAGGCGACAGGAGTAAATAGTTTACCTTCTAGGCCGCTTAGACTCAGTAGTGGCGAAAACACAATAACAACAATAATGGTGCCAGACACTACTGGAATAGCTACTTCTTTACACGCCCTAAATATCAAATGTAGTTTAGGTAGCTTGCTGTTCTTGGCTAATTGATTGACGACATTCTCAACGATCACCACAGATGAATCTACAATCATACCTATAGCTATCACCAATCCACCTAAACTCATAAGATTGGCTGAAAGACCATACAGATCCATTAGTATAAATGTGGACAAAGCAGCAAAGGGTAGGGACAGTGATACAGTGATCGCAGCGCGAATATCACCCAGGAAAAACGCTAACAGTAAAATAACTAATACAACGGCGGCTACTAGTGCGGTAGTGATGGTGCCTATTGCGGTATCAATTAAATTAGCGCGATCATAGAACACATTAAGCTTGGTGCCGCTTGGCAAAGAGGGAGCAATCTCTGACAGTTTTTGTCTTACTCCGTCCACAACTTCGGCCGTGTTGGCATTTTTCAATGAGATTACAATTGCTTCTGTGGTTTCAATCCCATTTCGAGTGACTGAACCGTAACGTGCTAAATGGCTAATACTGACTGTTGATAAGTCTCCTAAGCGGTAAACGTTTCCGTTGGCAGCATGTACAACCATTTTTTCCAAGGATGTGATTGAGTCAATGCGGCCTTCGGTTCGTAAGATAATTGCGTCGTTACCTATGTCCAGTCTACCAATGCTGCCGTTGATATTATTTGCTTGAATGGACTGAGATAGTAATGCAACGCTTACCCCCGCATTTGCCATTTTTTGTGGGTCTGGGCTGATTTGATAGGTCTTTGCATAACCGCCTAGGACATTTACTTCCGCCACACCGTTTACTGTGCGCAGCAAAGGTCTGATTTCCCAATCTAATAATTGCCTGCGCTCCATCAGACTCATGGCTGGATTTTCCACGGTAAACATAAACATTTCACTAAGGGGAGTACTCATCGGCGCTATACCACCCGATATTCCTGTGGGCAGTGAATCCCAAACATTAGCAAGTCGCTCCGTGACCTGCTGCCTTGCCCAGTAGATTTCGGTGCCTTCTTTAAAATCTAAGGTGATATCTGTAATGGCGTATTTGGTGGTTGAACGCAACATCTGTTGTGCAGGTATGCCCAGTAGTTCCGTTTCAATAGGTTGAGTAATCTGTGCCTCAATCTCTTCTGTGGTCATACCGGGGGCTTTAATAATGATTTTGACTTGTGTTGGTGAGATATCAGGAAAAGCATCAATTGGGATGTTGAACCATGCATTTAAGCCAAAAAAAACAACGGCTAAACCTAGAACTAGTACAAACAAGCGCTGGGTAAGGGTAAATCGTAATAATCGAGTTAACACTTATTCGCTCCCTAAGCCCAAAAGTACACCTTGTACGGCACTGACAGATGATACAAGCACTTCTATCTTGCCCTCTGTTAATGGGTTATCACTTTGTTGTAGTTGAACAATGTAGTAGTTAGCGTCTGAGGAGAGTAAGTTGACTTGAAGGCTAACCAACATCGAGTCTTGTTTCACAAAAATATACTGGTCTGCATCCCAACTAAAAATAGCTAGTTTAGGCACTCTGTAGGCAATTTGAGTATAAAAAGGCGTCACCGTAATTTGTTCACCTATTCGCCAATTGCATGTTCAGGTAATGGCATCGACCAAGCGGCAACATATGCACCGCTACTTACGGCTTCGATTTGCGCTATTTTAAGTTGGCAATTGAATGAGGTTAAATAAGAAAAGTTATTTACTTTGTTAGATGGAACAGCAACTTTTAAACGAATGGCTGCTTTAGGGACAAACTGAGCAATATTGTCTCCTGCATTTATGTTTAATTCTGAGCCCTTTAAAAATAAGCCTTCAATGGGAGATCCCAAGGTGATCGCATCTTGCTTTTCATCAACATCAATTAAATGTTCAAAAAAGTGTTCATATTCTTCATATGCAAGCTGTGCAGCGTAATAAGCTTGGCTAATATCTATCCAGCGTTGCTCATCTATGACCTTTTGGGTATACAAAGCTTGGTTACTTTTAAATTGAGATTCCGCAAGTTTATAAAGCGACTTTTTTATCTGATATTCAGTGTAAAAATGAAATACTTCTGCGCCTCTGATTATCACAAATGGTTGATTTTTCTTTAGTGTTTGACCTTGGGATACTAAGTACTCGGTTTGCTGCACATCTGTTGGAGATTTAAGGGTAAATGACATACCTGGCATTGCCTCTACTTTTGCTTTTAATTGGGTGCCAGGATAATGTTCCACTTTTTGAATGAGTTCTGTTGATAGTTCCAAGTCGCCCAAGGTCGCTATATTCACTTTTAGCTCGCTTGCACTGACTGATTTGAAAATTATCAGGGAGAAGATAATAAATAAACACGATGTCAAACTCATAGTGGAATTCCTGCGATTTGTCTAAGTGTGGAGTTAAGTTGCTGAATTTTTATTTGATTCAATGCGTAACTTGATTGGATATCGATAACCTCTAACATGCGTCGTAACAGCACATCATGTTGCAAAGCATTTGAACTGGACATCGATTCAGTTAATTGTTCTATTTGCTGGCTAATCTTTAAGGACTCAGCGAGAAAGGCATGCTGTTTTTGTAATAGTTGCAACTCATTTAGCGCGCTTTTAAGCGCTAATTGAATCGTTAGACCTGCTTGATCGCGGGCCAGCTGGTACTCCTTCATTGCGTTAAAGTAACTAGTGTGTGTGGCCTGTGAAGAATTGCTGGTAAAAGATAACGGAACATCCACTGCCAGACCAATTTGATTATCAACAAAGTCAGGGGAGTCGACCTTTTTTGCGGATATTGAAACATGCCAAGGTGTTAGTGACGTGTCGGTCGCTTTTAGTAGCTTCTTTTGTTGCTGCCATGCGGCATCAAGAGACTTTATTACGGGGTGCTTTTCTATAACTTGGGGGTCATTAACATAAGGTGGTTCAGTGAGCTTATTAGGCAAAATAGTCAAACCGGTCAATTCTAAATAGCGGTCTAGCCAATTTTTTGCTTTATGCTGATACTTCAACTTTTCGATTTTTGCATCTAATAATTCTTTTTTAATGGTTAACAGTGGATAGAGTGAGACGGTATTGGTGTCATAGCTATTTTGAAATTTTTGCTGCAATTTATTAAGAACGGATAGCTTATGATCCGCTTTTTCCATCAGGAGATAATCTACTTGGTAAGCGCCTAGTGTTTCTCGGATAAGCATAGAGAAGTGTAGCGCCACCTCAGTAATTGTATAGCTGTTGGAATTGTTCTGACCTTGGACAAGTTGTTGCTCAAGATTTCTTTGTTTATTGGTTTTTAAGGGAAGGTTAAGCGTAATTTCAGCTTCATCCGAGCCAAAATTTTCCTGACTTTGCATAAAACTAAATGACAAAGACGGATGATTAGCAAACCAACTCGAATTCTCAGCGCTCGCGGCTGAATCAAGTTGATTTTTTGAGTTAGGATGATAGTGTTTCTCCATTGCAGCCTGCAAGGCATCGGTTAAACTAATTTCTTTGCTCTTCACTGAGTTCGACATCATTGAAGTCGACGCTAGCGCAATACCCATCAATACACGCATCATAACGAGTGGCAAAACGTATAATTTCATATGTTGCTCTTTATGCTTCAATTACCTGATATAACTATGTCATTTGTTAGTAGTTTATACATCGAACATATGTGATATGAATCAAGTAAGTGCTTAAAAAATATACGTTAGAAGGGAGTTAAGCTAGTAGATGAAAGATAAAGTAATCACTGTTGTTTTATTCTGTGTCATGTTGTTAAACAGTATCGATGTGTTTGTGGATATTGGACTTGGAGTGCCCCTCGCTCACGTGATCCAAGAATCAATGATTGTCATAATCTCAGGGTTAGCCGCGATTTTTTTGATTTTTGACATGCGCAAACGTTCAACAGAATTGGATAAATTAGCGAATCAGCTTAAAAATGCAGATACACAAATCCATTCACTTAATGACAAAATGAACAAGGAACGGAGGCATTTTAGTGAAGTCATCAAACAGCAATTCGAAAAATGGGATTTGACTAAGGGAGAACAACAAGTCGCCTATTTGTTGCTCAAAGGATTAAGTCTAAAAGAGATATCTGTGGTGAGAAATACCAAAGAAGCAACAGTGCGGCAACAAGCCTCAAGTATTTACTCAAAAAGTAATTTGGAAGGTCGCCATGAATTTTCAGCATGGTTTAAGAGGACCTTTTTATGGAACCTCCTATTTAAAGGAGGTCGAGTTTGGATCATGGTGCTTCACTCGCAAAAGAGTTAGGTATGGGAGCCACTGGTAACGCTAACAGCAAAAAATAGGGTATGAATATTTTGGTCCACCGCTAGTGAGGATTGGTCACTTGCAGTACTGAGAACACTGATTTACGCAAAGTTAATGCGCAACAGGCGGGTTACTATACAAGCGAAGGTTTTGAGTTTAATGGTGACAAATAGTTTCCTATGTCTTTGCCAGAAAACGTGCAATGTTTTGCAGTAGAAGCAGCGCTATTGAAGTAATTATCAATCATATGTAATTGCTAAGCGACCTCTTGGTTTCTCAATAATTGAAAATCTGGTTTTAGGCTTAACACAGGGAATTGAATTCTGAAACAGTCAGAGTTAATCAGTATAAAAATTCAGGACTCGTTGTAAAAATCAAATAAGAATGGGTTGTTTTTTATACTGCGACAATATTTACTTAAATATTTCACGAATAGGGAACAGAACTAATGACGTGTAAAAAAACCAAACCAAACAGAACAAGCGCACTGGGAGTGGGCGTCTTGTTAATGATCTTCCTTATCAGTAGTTGTGAAATTGAAGCTGCCCCCGTAGCGCAATCTCCAAGCGACGTTTCAGTAGCCGTTGCAACTCAAAATAACTCAAATGCGTCTAGCGTACAATTATGGGAAGGTGTTTCCGCTGGCTATACAACTCAGGGAGATCCAACAAAAGAGGATGTGGCTTTTCTTATCGTTTTAGGGCATGTTCACGCTGCTATCGGTAGGGCCAATCACCATGAAAAGGAAGTGGGCATGAAAAACCCTTTTACCCCGCAATTATTACAAGAGTATGGGGTAATCGACCCTTTTGTGAGTGGTCAATCCAGCTCTAACTTGTCGTTACAACCCTTGTTGTCAACCATAGCAGCGCCAGAGACGTTTTCTATACTCATGGATCAATCACCTGCTACCCGTCAACAACGCAATACAATTCATACTCAATTGAAAGCTTTGATTTTACGAGTTGATGCAATAGTGAATGAGCGTTTCCCTTCGATTCACACGTCTGCATTAGCTATGTCTGCAATGTTTCGCGAAGCAGCGCTACGGTTAAGAACAGCTTTGTCAGAGGAGGGGAAAATTGTAGATACTGCAAATTATCGAGATGCATTACAGCTAATGGAAGCCTCGTTACGGCTGCGGGTAAACAAGGCCATTATGTGTGATCGCAGCCGTAACGCGATAAAACAATTGCAGGGCCGCGGCCCATTGGGTGATCTATTAGACCGATTGATTATTGTGTCCACGTCTGGAACTGTTAATGCGAATGCAGGAGACGTATTTGATGCGGCACATAAACTGGAATTACTTGGCACTAACTTGCCAAATGACGATAGCGATGTTTGTCCATGAGTAAAATCGTTAAAGAGAATTACAATTTAACCCCGTAGCCATGGCGGTTAAAAATCCAGTGAATTGACTAATTATTCACTATAAGTTAATTGCGACGCAGCGCTTAGACCATAAGTTTATCGTGAGTCGCTGCAAGGTTAGATTGTTGAATCAGGCCCAAGATACAACATGGCGACGTTACAACGTGCGTAGTTTTTCCCATAATCCTGCATAATAGTTTTGTCATGAACAAAACCATTTTTTTCGTATAAATGTATGGCAGCTTCACATTTTGCGTTAGTTAACAAAAACAGTTTTTTGATATCGAGTGTCTTGGCTTCACTCAATACATGTTGTAGCAAAATTTCGCCTACTTTGAGTCCTCTTGCTGATTTTAGTACCCCCATTTTGGTCAACTCAAAATTGTTGTCACCTTTATTCCAAAACGCACATGTACCGACAATTCCTAGGGTTGGATGCTCGGCAAACCAAATCTTGCCGCCTTTGTTGATGATGTAGCTTTGTGGATCTTCGAGTACTTGTTTGTCGATAGTTTCTAACACAAACATATCGTCAATCCATTCTTTGTTAATGGTTTCAAAGTGATGGGCAAGGGCAGGTTTAAAGGGTTTTATGATGACTTGAGTCTGTAAGGCTGTTTGTTGGATATAACGTCGCGTGCGGGTCAGTAAAGATTCACTGGAAAAGGATTTTTCGAGCAACAGTAAAGAACGATAAAAATCATTATTATGTTCAGTACATAAATCTGTGGCGGCCTGTTGAACCGCATCCCAGACAGGTTTCATTTCTTGTAAACGCTCGCGGCCTAGTGTGGTTAAAGTCAGTATCCGTTTACGGGAATCAGATTGATCTTTAGCTATCTTAATTAACTTTTCTTTTTGTAACTCTTTACAAAACTGACTGAGCGCTGGCTGAGATAACCCCAGTAAACTGGATGCTTCTACTATGGTCAGTATTTGTTGATTTTGATCTTTTGAGTCCAACAAAGCCATTAAGGTGAACCATTTAGGATTAATGTTGATGGCAAACTCTTGGTAAATATCAGATGCGCTGGCTAACATTCGCTCACTCATACGTTTTAGTCGACTGCCGAGGGCCAATTCTGCCAGTTCATTTAAGAAGTCTTGTTGCATTATTTTTGTCTTAGGGAAGTTACATAGTTAATTATATAAGCGCTTATGTAATATGCAAGAATAATGCAACAAAATGAATAGACTATTAAGAGACAAATCATAAAAAATTTAATCATTAATTTTATAACCATTATATATTGGGGCAGGTGAATGACTATAAACAAGATTTGTAGGTCCTTTATCAACAGAGGTATAGTGGTAACCCAAAGTCATAATTTCTATAATCCACACTTTTTGAGATCCTGAACAATGAATTTGCCCCCATATTGGCGCTCGCTATTATTTTTACCTGCTCATAACCATAAATTTGTAGAAAAAGCCCATACAAGAGGGGCTGATGCCTATATTTTAGATCTTGAAGACAGTGTACCAAAGGCACTCAAGGACGCCGCAAGGAAACAGCTCAAGGCTACATCCTTAGTGGTATCACAAGGCGGTGCTGATGTACTGGTGAGAATTAATGGGCCGCTTCGATTAGCGATTCGCGACTTAGAGTGTGCCGTTAGCAATTCAGTTAACGCTATTGTTGTGCCAAAAATCACAAGCGCAGTTCAAATAAAATTGTTGGCTGAGGTGATTGAAGAGCTTGAAGTCGAACTAAATATGCAAGTGGGGCATACGGGTATAGTTGCTCAAATTGAAGATGTCAGTGCGTTGCCGCATTTGGATGAAATTGCCACAAGCTCGCCTAGGTTGTTAGGGATGACAATTGGCTCTGAAGATTTTGCTGCTTCAGCCGGTATGGAGCCGATACCAGAAGCATTATTTTTGCCCAATCAACAAGTGCTGATGGCGTGCAGAAGGGCGAATATTATGCCTTTAGGGTTTCCGGCATCTATTGCCGATTATAGTGATATTGAGCGCTTCAAAGAAACAATTAGCTTAGCCAGAAAACTGGGTTTTGTTGGTGCTTTTTGTGTGCATCCTTCTCAGGTAAAGGTTTTAAATACGGGGTTTATTCCTTCAGAAAAAGAGATTTTACACGCTCGAGAGCTGATTGAGTCTTTTGACATTCATGCCAAACAAGGCAAGGCTGTTTTCCAGTTTCAAGGAAAAATGGTTGATGCACCCGTGGTTGCTCGCGCTAAGAGCGTATTAAATAGAGTGCGGTCGTAGTTAAACTTTAAAGAATTTAATACTTAAGGGGTAAACCCATAATTCACCATCATTCGCTTTGACCGCTGCGATTATGGCGAATATTAAATTCATAATGACTAATACAAAAAAACCTAACATACCTATTATGACAATCCACAAGACTATGCAGACAAGCGAATAGATGAATAAACTGATCATCCAATTTAATGTGACTTTTCCATGCCTGTCTATGGTTTCATTTTTATCCTTATTGGTTGCCCACATTACAATAGGTAAAACAAATCCTAAGCCAGGCATGATGATACTAGCCAGTTGACTCAAATGAAGTAACATACAGTAGGTATTTAATGGCATTCCCCAATATTTGTCTTCTGGTAGTTCGCTCATGCCTATCTCCTTAATTGTATTTCTAGTGACTTTCACTTTGAACTACATTTAGTTAATTTTAAAGGTATCAGTTCAATTTTTGGGCGTAAAATAATTTAACAACTCGGTATTGGTTGGATATTTCTCAAGTAACTCGACTAGTGTTCTCGCGCCTTCTAAAGGTTTAAGATGGCTAAGTGCGCGTCGCAACCATCTTATTTTTTCAATATCCTTGGCATCTAAAATAAGTTCTTCTCGCCTAGTGCTACTTTTAGCAATATCCAAGGCAGGGAAAATACGCTGTGCAGCAATCTCCCGCGATAACACAATTTCCATATTACCTGTACCTTTGAATTCTTCAAAAATCACCTGATCCATTTGGCTTCCCGTATCAACTAGTATGGTAGCAAGGATCGTTAGGGAGCCACCATTTTCTATTTTTCTAGCTGCGCCAAAGAGTTTTCGCGGTATTTCTAGGGCTCTTGCGTCAAGACCTCCAGACATAGTACGTCCGCTGCTCT
The DNA here is from genome assembly GCF_963977085.1 of uncultured Paraglaciecola sp. Lineage (GTDB taxonomy): Bacteria > Pseudomonadota > Gammaproteobacteria > Enterobacterales > Alteromonadaceae > Paraglaciecola. The sequence continues at coordinate 309,545 of NZ_CAXBNC010000005.1, forward strand.
TTTGTGTTGCGTTATGTACTCGTGAGAGTCTGGTGAGAGAGTCGATAACTATCATGACATCGTGACCTTCACCCGCTTCTCGGCGGGCGATACGTAAAAGGTTATTAGCCACACGCACGTGTTGTTCATAACTTTCATCTGTGGATGAGGCATGGACTTTTGCTGGCACACTACGTGTAAAATCAGTCACTTCTTCAGGTCGTTCATCAATGAGTAGGGCATAAAGCTTGATATCGGGGTAGGCTTTGCCCACAGCTTGGCAGATATGTTTTAATAAAGTGGTTTTTCCGCAGCCAGGTGGCGCAACAATCAAACCACGTTGACCCATTCCGATTGGCGTGATCAGATCCATCGCACGGGTGCTGAGTTGTTCAGAACCTGATTCCATGGAAATACATTGGGTAGGATTGATGGCTACGCCCTTTAAAAAACGCTTTTCTGGATCATCAATTGGGACATCCTTGACCACCTCATCAACTTGTTTTAGGTCTTTATGTCTTTTGACTTTCAAAGATAATATTTTTCTTGTCATGATATCGCTTTATACGGCTAGAGAAATAGATGCTTTCGGGGTTTTTGGGCTAAATTATCATAGGAGTCATATTCTTGGTTAACAACAAGTTGCGCCGCAAACGGGGGGAAAAGTTCTGCTATTGGCTAAAGGTGTATAAATGTTGCAAGTCCTATAGCTCGATAATATAGCAGACCAAGGACGATGACCACTTTGATTTCACTTCCTCCTATCTCTTTGTTGTTTTCAGGAATTTTTATTAAGGAATCTTAATTCGATTTAGGGTGCTTTCTGTTCGTTATCTACCTTTTCTAAAAATTTGAGCATTGCGAGAGGTGCATTCAAGTGGTACAAATCCATTCTTGTTAGCCATTAAATTAAAATTGCGACGTGCCTAAACAATTACTCACCACTGAACAAGCCATGCGATACAACCGCCAAATAGTGTTGCCTAAATTCGATTTAGAGAAACAAGAAATTCTCCTCAATGCCAAAGTGTTGGTGGTTGGGGTAGGCGGTTTGGGTTGCGCTGCGGCGCAGTACTTGGTTGCTGCCGGTGTGGGTGAAATAACCTTAATAGACGATGACAAGGTAGAAAAATCTAATCTGCAGCGTCAGATTTTACATGGTGAGGCCGATGTTGGTATCAATAAGTGTTTGTCTGCTAAGGCATCACTTGAGCAAATGAACAGTGATATCAAAATACATGTCATACAAAAACGTCTTAGGTTAGTTGATTACCAAGAGCTAATTGAGCCACTGGATATAGTGGTAGATTGCACTGATAACTTGGCGAGTAGAAATACCCTTAATCAGGCATGTTACCCCTTAGGTAAACCTTTGGTTTCAGGTGCTGCCATTCGTATGGAAGGTCAGCTCATGAGCATAATACCCGCGAAACATTCTGCTTGTTATGCCTGTATAAGTGGCTATTTTGGGGAGCAAAATTTAAGCTGTGTGGAATCGGGCGTGATGTCACCAGTAGTAGGTGTCATTGGCGCTATGCAAGCATTAGAGGTGATTAAAATACTGTGCGATTATGGCGAGTCCAATGTTAATAAATTAATGATGTTTGATGCCATGGCTACAACTTGGCAAACATTTAAGGTATCTAAAAAAGTTAACTGTGGCGTGTGTGGTTCAGCCTGATTCACCTAAACCTGAATCATCGTATTGTAAAAAAAAATAATAAATCAACATTTTAAGCATATCTGTAAGAGTGCTTAGTGCCATTTCCCGACAGTCATGTCTCGCTTGCCGAGTTAGCGTTTATAACAGATTGCAGACGGTAATAATTTACAAGTTATTACACGTCATTCCCGCGAAGGCGTAATACTGATCGTTTAAGAACTGATCACTTGAATCA
>NZ_CAXBNC010000006.1:0-287432 GCF_963977085.1 uncultured Paraglaciecola sp.
TCTGATGGCTAGATTGCCAAGAGTTAATCCAATCGGAGTTGCTCAACATATTATTCAGCGTGGTAACAACCGCCAAGTTTGTTTTGTCAGAGATCAAGATTTTAGTGCTTATATTGGCTGGTTAAAGGAGTACTCTAAAAAATACCAAGTTGATATTCATGCATGGGTGTTGATGACAAATCACGTTCACATACTTTGTACACCTTGGAATGAGCAGGGTATTAGACAAGTCATGCAATCACTTGGAAGGCAGTATGTACGTTATTTTAACTACACATATAAACGAACCGGCACATTATGGGAAGGGCGTTATAAATCTTGCTTGGTTGAAGCAGAGGATTATTTGCTTGAGTTATATCGTTATATTGAGCTGAATCCGGTTAGGGCGAATATGGTAGCTGAACCCGCAGAGTATAAATGGTCAAGTTATCAAATTAATGGATTAGGCAAGCTATCAGAGCTTTGTACTGCACATCCTTTATATCTGGCAATTGATAGGCAAACTAGTCGACGGTTAGCAAGTTACCGAGCGTTTATTTCTGAACGTGTGGATAAAACGTTAATAGCGGATATTAGACAAGCGACGAATAGAGGGATGGCTGTTGGCAGTGAAGAGTTTAAAAAACAAATAGAAGCTGTAACAGGTAGAAGAATGCGCCCAGCCAAAATGGGAAGACCAATAATTAAGAGATCTCAATAGATAGTTGAAAAGTTTACTCTGACCCCAGATATGACCGATAGTTGAAAAGTTTACTCTGACCCCAGATATGACCCCAGATATGCGCAACAGCTCTGACCCCGCAGTCCCACTTAAATAAAATTAGCTAGAGACTCTTTTGAGTCTCTATACTGAAAAATCAGCCGTAAAGTTATTCGACTTGTTTAAAATGAATGACTTTTTATCTTCCCCCTGAACGTTAATAAATAGCTTTGTGCTGTGCCTATAAATATCTTTGACTGCACCATTTATTAGTTGAATAACACTTGCTTGTTTAGGTATTTTTATCTGCATAAAAGACACCGATGCTTCATGTCCCAATTTTACAGTGCCTTGTCCGAGCGCTATGCTTTTATCTTTTACCTTGCCCTTATCCAGAGCCATATTTTTATCTCTTACAGTGATTTTAAGTGTGGAGTTTAAATGCTCTAGTAATTGTTCTTTAAATTGTTCAGGAGTGGCGTAAGGTGAATCGGAGAAGTGTATTCGCACTTCTTTTCTAAAGGCATCCAAAGATGATGTAATACGTAAATTCCAAAGATTATTTTCCGTTTCGGTCAACACTATAACCGAATAGTCAAATCCATGGGCTTTAACTCCTAACGGTAAACACAATAAAAAGAATAAAAACATAGTAAGTTTCATAAAAATAAATCCAGTAAATATATGCTTGCTTAGGTAAAAACTGAATCAACTTATTGGGATCCAGGTATTTTTTGTTGCAGTTAAGGAGGTCCACCACCACCTTCGTCTTCATTTTCAGCCCAAGCACCGTAGAAACAATCGAGAAATTCATTACTTTCTAAAGACAGTACATGATAGTGATAACCTCTGGTTTCATCTTCATGTCCTCTACACTCATCTAAATCAGTCGCGTCATTTCCATTCGCATCTAATTTTGCGTAAAGCCCATGTCCATCTAGAGCATATCCAATCATGACAGAGTGGTCGTCAGACTGTTCAATTCTAGTTGTCATACCAGTATCACCGTGATAATGGTATCCCCCACTATTATTTACATGCCCACCGGCATCATCTACAGGCGCAATTTGATACCCTGCAAGAATAATATCTATGTCTGCTGGATGGTCAAAATTAACACCATTAAATGCAAGCCCTCTGACCGAAGGACCATACTCAACGCCTCGTTCCTCTAAAGTGGGCCCGTCACTTAACACTACAGGTTCATCTTGTTTACTAGGTGTAATGGGGATTAAATATGAAGTCTCAGTACTCACCCATTCAGGTAGGCATTGTGCGCACATATTAGTAAATTCATCTTCTATATTTGGATCCGCACCCTGTTCGCATTGCTCTGCAGTTTCCATTCTGCGCACACTGCCGTCATCTTCATACATCTTAAAGCCTGGATCATCATAGTATGTCGCGAGATTTAAAATAAACGGGCCATCAAGGTCGTTTATTTCACCGTTATCAAACCATAACCCGCCACTTTCCGCGGTATCATAAATGGTTTCTGGACACCAAGGCCCCATGTCATGTTCCGATGCGACGTGTTTAGACGTGATTTCATAACACAGTGTTTCGGTACCATCGGTCAATGTACAAGATACGGTATCCACACTGAGATTATCACTGGTTAAAAACAAAGTGGCATCAACGTCTAAGACAACAGATAACTCATCTGAATCACTATCATCAACTACTGTACTATCACCATCATCACTACTGCCACATGACGCCATAGAAAGGCCAAATAAAATAGCAGCTACTTTTATTATCGTATTATCCACACAACTCTCCTTTAAGAAAATTAAGACAGTGTTATACATAGGTGTATTTTCAATATGCCAAGCTACGCGTAACATCAGGCATTGGAGAACATTATTAATCCCCTATGCCATAGCTTTAAGTTACATGTTCTAGAATAAAAAAGTGTGCAAAAAATAAGGACACTACCAGGACACCCTTTAGGGGTCAGTAAAATATCGGGGTCAGTAAAATATCGGAAAATATCGGGTGCAAAAATAGAATTGGGGAGAACTGCGGGGGCAGAGCCATTTAATTACGATAGGTGTTTCTAAAATTCCCGATTCACTCTACCCTTTCAAAGTGCATATCTCGCCACTCATGTGAGCTTAAAATTTTGGTAGTAAAAGGGTGAAGTTTTGCGGCAATGACATTGCGCTTAACGTCGAGTTCAAAATGCATAAAGGCGTCGGAAGCTGCATTTTTATTGTCCCATTCAATTTTGTAACTTGCATCCTGGAAGGCGCTAAGGGTGCCGCGTAAATTCGCCATCCGAGAGGAGGTGATACGCAGTTTATGCCTTTTTTTGCTAGTCACTTCTTCAGTAATGATGAAGTCACCAAACCATTGATCACGATATATACCCACTACTTGCTCATTACTAAGCGTACCTTTGGTCAGGGCTTTTGGAGTGTCATCGCCGCGAGCTAATAAAGCTTGCTTACGCTCGTCTTGAAAAGCAACATACTCAGCAACCCAGTTTTTTTGCTCTGTATCAATAAACATCTTTAGAATGGATTGCATCACGGCGCCCCGTGCGCCGTAGTTAGAACCGTTATTCAGCACGATTACGCCAAGCTCCAATTCTGGTATCAGAGCAACAAAAGCTTGGTAACCCGAAAGTGTGCCGGTGTGAGAAATATGTTTATAGCCTTCGTAGTTACTTACACGCCACCCTAAGCCGTAGTTACGAAAATAGGTGGAATCCCATTCAGTATCGGTGTCTGATACGCTTAATATGGTATGCGGCTGCCACATTTTATCTAACTGTTTGCTAGAAAAAGGCAACTTTTGGCTGCTTACTGGTTGTTCGTTTGTTTCGTCAGAGTGACTTAGCTCATCATTGATATTAGCGTCGTGCAATAGCGCATTGACCCATTTGCTCATTTCTGAAGCACTGCACACCATGCCACCAGCAGCCGCAGACATCAGCGCGGCACCCTGAATGGCGTTGCGTGGAATAGGGTAGATACCTTTGCTGTCATTATGCCCGTAGCTCATGGCGCTTTTATTCAATGCGGTTTTGGGCATATCCCCAGCGTAGCACTGCATGCCTAAAGGCTTAAATACGTACTGATCAACAAAGTCTTCAAAGTGTTTTCCTGAGACTTTCTCGACAATTTCACCTGCGGTAATATAAAGCACATTGCTGTATGCATAGCTCTGTCTAAATTGATCGCGAGGCGTTAAAAAGCGTAAATTACTGACGACTTCTTCACGACTAAAGCCGCTAGGCTCAGGCCAGATCATACTGTCGCCTGCACCACTGACTAAGCCGCTTTTGTGGGTGAGTAAATCTTCAATGGTAAAATGGCGCGTGGCGTAATCGTCTTGCATTCTAAAGTGGGGGAGGTGGTCGATAACAAGGTCATGCCAGTCTAGTTTTTCTTGGTCAACGAGTACGGCTAAGGCTGCGGCTGTGAAGGCCTTGCTTGTTGAAGCTAAGCGAAAGTAAGTGTTTTCATTGACAGCTTGTTGTTTCGCAATGTCGGCAAGGCCAAAGCCTTTTGCATATATCAACTGGTTTTGGTGCACAACTGACACACTCATGCCTGGGGTGTGAAACGTATCTAAGGCGCTGGTTACTGTCTCATCAAGGGCTTGCGGATCCCATTTTGCAGCTGCGCTAGGTATAAGCCCTAATAATATAAAAACCTGTACAAAAAACTTCATAACAACCTGCAACCCAAAGACAAATCATGGGTTCAATTGTGCGTAACTTCTGGCGCAAATTCAATCTCTGCGACGAGGAAGATTGAGGCGGGTGGTAGGAATGTATTAACAAGACTCTCATGGTAATTGTCATAACCGCTTTGGTGGCTCCGCCACTGTTACAATGGGCGTCATGATACCCTCGTAAACAAACTTCTACTTCAAATGCCTTCCTCCATCAAGATGTATAGTACGCCCAGTGATGTAACGACTTGCCAATAACCACTCAACAGTGTTGATGGCTTCTTGAAACGAACCTTCGGTTTGCATCAAGGATTTATTCCTAGCCTTTGTTTTATAACTATCATCATCATCTTCATTAAACGCTAACAAAGCAGGGGCTATAGTGTTCACTTTAATATGTGGACTAAAGCGCTGGGCGAATGACAAGGTTAAATTTTCCAGTGCGGCTTTACTGGCCGCGTAGGCAATATGCTTTTTACTACCTTTAGATGCCACATAATCACTAATGTGAATAATGTCGCCAAACTGATCATCATCTTTAGGGATCAGAAGGGGATGAAAGGCCAAGTTTAACTGGTAAGGGGCCTCAGCATGGATGGTCATCATTTTAGAAAATATTTGATGATAATCTGCAAAAGCTAAAACATCGTTATCATCATGCCAATCCGATGCGTTATGAATCAAGCAGTCTATTGTGTCAACATTGCTAGTGACTGCGGCAATAAACTGCTGGGTTTGCTGTTGATCGTAAAAGTCCACCTGATGCAACTGGGCTCCTTTTACGCGTAATTGTTCGATGGAGGCTCTCTCGGTTCGATAAGTACCGATTACCCTATATTGTTTGGCCAAAAAGTGCTCGGCCAAACACAAGCCTAAGCGTTGCCCCACTCCTGTTATCACAACAGTTGGCATCTAGTTTAAAAACTCTTGGCGAGTTATGGCATTATCTTTAAAACTGCCGCCAAGGGCTGTGGTTGTGGTATGAGAATTTGCATCCATCACGCCACGGGACTTAACGCAATAATGGGTTGCGTCAATTGACACTGCCACATTGTCGGTATTCAACAGTGTTTGTAGCGCCACTAAAATCTGTTGGGTTAAGCGCTCTTGCACCTGTGGGCGCTGGGCAAAAAATCGCACAATTCGATTGATTTTGGATAAGCCAATAATGCTGTTGTTAGGGATATAAGCTACGCGGGCAGTGCCATCAATAGTTACAAAGTGGTGCTCACAGGTACTGATCAAACTAATTTTGTCTACTTTAACCATTTCATCAACTTTCATCTTGTTTTCGATGGCTGTGACTTTAGGAAAGCTCTTGTAATCTAAACCAGAAAAAATCTCTTTCACGTACATTTTGGCCAGCCGATGCGGTGTTTCGCACAGGCTATCGTCTGCCAAATCTAAGCCCAGAGTGGTGACTATATCGGTAAAACTGTCTTTGATTTTGGCGTGTTTTTGTTTGTCGGTCAGTTGATTGTCTATCATAGGGGTTTCTAAACCACGCTTGATCAATGCATTTCTAACCATTAATGCTTCTTGGCTGATTGGGCTAGACGACTGATTTTCACTAGCAATACTCAAAGTCGCTGTTTGTGGTGTCATGATTATTTCTCCTGTGAACTATTGCTGTGAATATCGAGTGAAAGCGATACCGAATCGGCAAAACGCAGTGCATGAGGTTTATCTATTTTGACTTTGGCATAGACAACGTCTTGGTGCTCATTGCAAATATTGAGTACATCTGCAACCAGCTTTTCGAGCAATAAAAAGCGTCCAGATTCGACATGTTTGATAATGGCTTTGGTGATCGTTTTGTAATTAAGTGCATCGGCTACCTGATCTTCCAAACATCCACTATTAAGGGGATAATGAATTTCAGCATTGATCACTATGTCTTGTTGTTTAGTTTTTTCTTCTTGGTTAAACCCGATAAAGGTTCTGAGCCTGAGGTTGGTTATTTCGATAATGGCATTCATCTTGGAAGAGGAATTCTTCGGCGCCGGATGAATTGGATAATCTGTTAAAGCGAAAGCAGGAGCATTCATTGCACATCTCTACACTATTTTATTGTATTGGCTTGGTTGTACGCCCTTGTTTTGGTTTTGGTTCATTTAAAGAATGGGAGAAATTTGAGTATTAAGGGGGCAGATCCGTTTTAAATTAAATCGGAAGGGCAAGAATTAGGAGCTCCAATAGATATTCAAAAAGTTTATTCTGATCCCAGATAGTTGTGATCATCCCACTGAGAGTCAGTTACGCTTTGTTACGAATGACATCTCCTTGAAACATCAAACTAGTTTCATTTTAATGGGGTCCCCTTATTCTGGTTGCAATTAAATCCACTCGTAAATTCCTTTCCTAAATCAAGCAAAGTGATGACAAGTGCTATTGAAAAATTATTAACTAACTAAAGGTAGATTCATGTTTAAAACACTTGTGAAATCTGGACTTTTTATTTCACTATCCCAAATAGCGAACAGAGATTTTCCATGAGGGTATCTTTTACCTTTAAAAAAACGCCAAGTAGTTGGTTATTCTATAATGCACAATACACGGGAATACGTCCCTAATAGATGCGTATTTTAAAGAGGCGAAACAATAGCATGATCTGCGGGTCAAAGACGACGAAATCAAAAGTATCGCTCTCGCCGATAGCCGCTTAGCTGGCACCACCACTGTTTTTCCGCATTTAAGGTTTCAGGCCAGAAGTTAACATGACACCCGTCGAAATTTACTTCATCTAAAAAGGGTGTCTAATTACGTGCTATAAGTCGGGATCTATCCTTGAGTTCTTAAAACTCTTTCGGGATAACCAAATAAATTGAGGTCTTCCCAGTAGGATGTTTTAGACTGCATCGCCTTTTCTTAAGCTGGCACTACAAATTTGATCACCAAAGTAATTATTTGCATAGTTACAATGGTGCTGTACGTTTTTCACTGCTTTTGTCTTAAAAATGTTTTTTATGTTATTAACAATAATTTTCATGTTGATCACCTGTGGTTTGAACTAGTGACCATCATGGGGTATTTTTTACGTTCTTTATATTTAATTAATTCAATAAAGTAGTTCGATTTTTTTGAAGTACTTTATCAACCTTTAGTTTTTGCAACCTAAATCACTTCCTGCAGATTACATTTTTCTTGTAGTTGCTGATGAAAAATATCCTTTAAAATGCTCAGCTCTGCGGTTCTGACATAATTGGGGCGAATGATCAGTGCTAAGGTGCGGTGTGGTCCAGGTTCGTTGAGGTGAATAGCACGCAATTCTGACTGGTTATGGATAAGCTGATCTAGTGCCATTTGCGGAACTAGGGTAGAGCCTAATTTACCGGCTACCATCTGTACCAGAGTATGCAGACTGGCAGAATCAAAATCCGACTGTTGCTTTTTGTTTTGTAAACTACATGCGGCCAATGCGTGATCTTTCAAACAATGCCCGTCTTTCAATAACATCAGTTTTTCAATCTCAAGCTCTTCAGCGGTAATTTCATTCATCTGACTGGGGCTTTCATCTTTATGGCTAACCCAATAGAAATCTTCTCGCCAAAAGGGGAAATTGATCAGTCCTTCGATGGGGTAAGGTAAAGCTAAAACCGCCGCGTCGATTTCGCCGTTGCGGACTAAATCCACCAACACTTGAGATTGCTCTTCTACTATCCTTAATTTGAAATCAGGGTGTTGTTTACGTACCTCGGGTAATACCTTTGGTAACATGTATGGCCCAATAGTGGGGATAAAACCTAGGGTCATTGGCCTTGAAAAAAGCCTACTGTTGTTTTGCGAAAGCTGCAGTAACTCATCCATCTCAATTTTAATGCGTTTAGCTTTTGTCAGGATTATTTCGCCGTCTGCGGTCACCAACACCTGTTTATTGTTTCGTTCAAAGATGGGCAAACCAAGTTGTTTTTCCAATTCGGTTATGGCGGTACTCAGGGCTGATTGAGAAACATTGCACGCTTCAGCGGCTTTTTTAAAATGCCGCGTTTTTTCGATTGCCAAGGCATATTTAAGTTGTTTTAAAGAAACCATTTTTGTTATCCCAAATAATTGAACATAAATTTCTATTGATATAATTAACTAGAACTATATCCAGAAAATTAGGAATTTAATAGTTCTAAAAAATAGAACATCAATATCAATTCTATTAAATTTATTTATCAATATTATCAGCCTATTATTCATTCCGTCGAAAGCACTACGGCTTTTAAAACAAAACTTACTGTTAATTTAAACAATACAAACGAGGAAATAACCATGGCTCAAATCGGCAAAACTATCCCAGAATTTAAAGCACAAGCATTCCACAATGGTGAATTTGTAGAAGTCACTTCTGAAAGTGTAAAAGGTAAGTGGGGCATCTTCTTGTTTTACCCTGCAGATTTTACTTTTGTTTGTCCTACAGAGCTTGAAGATATGCAAACACATTACGAAGAGCTTCAAGGTCTTGGTGTTGAAGTATATGCCGTTTCTACTGACACCCACTTTTCGCATAAGGCGTGGCACGACTCTTCAGATGCCATTGGTAAAATTCAATACCCAATGTTAGGAGACCAAACCGGCAACATTACACGTGGATTTGACGTGATGATTGAAGAAGATCACATGGCGCACCGCGGCACATTTTTAGTCGACCCAGATGGCGTGATTCAAGTGGCACATATTCATGCTGGCGGAATTGGCCGAAGCGCAAAAGATATGGTTCGTAACGTTAAAGCTGCTCAATACGTGCGTGAAAACGATGGTGAAGTATGTCCTGCCGCTTGGGAAAAGGGTCAAGAAACCTTAACACCTAGCTTGGATCTAGTAGGCAAAATTTAAATATAAGCCAGTTAAGTTTGCGGGCAAAAAAAATGTTTTTTAGCCCGCTTTTTTTCACCAGTTTATTAACAAGAATAAAGGTAACACTATGTTAAGTAACGATATTTTAAATGCTCTAAAATCTTATACTCAAAATATGACTAACAAGGTGTCACTAGTTTTACAAACTGGTGAACATGAAAAACGTCAAGAATTAATCGAATTTTTAACTTCATTGTGCTCAGTATCAGACAATTTAACGCTGATTGAGCGTGATGATAATTTACGTAGCCCCATCACATTTAACTTAGAAGTAGATGGCGAAAATAATGGTATAAGCTTTTCTGGGATCCCAAGTGGGCATGAATTCAACTCCTTGGTTTTAGCCATTTTACAGTCCTCTGGTACTGAGTTTAAACTCGATAAAACCCTGAGAACTATGGTGCAAAAAATTAAAGACCAATTGCACTTTGAAGTCTTTATTTCACTGAGTTGCCACAACTGCCCTGATGTTGTTCAGTCGTTAAATCAATTCGCTTTGTTGAATGACGATATCAGTAGCGAAATGATTGATGGCGGTTTGTTTCCAGATATTATTCAACAGCGCAATATCCAAGGTGTACCTAGCGTGTACTTAAATGGCGAACTATTTGCCAATGGAAAAATCGATACTGCCCAGTTGGTCGATAAGCTTATTAAGCGTTATCCCTACATTGTTGAAGGCGAGCAAAGTGACGCTTTGCCATTACAAGATGTGACCGTCATTGGTGGTGGGCCTGCCGGCGTTGCGTCTGCTATTTATGCCGCCCGTAAAGGTTTAAACGTGACCATGATCGCTGATCGTATTGGTGGCCAAGTAAAAGATACCGTGGGTATTGAAAACCTTATCTCAGTGAAAAAAACCACAGGTACGGAATTAACCGGAAATTTATTGGGTCACTTGAATGACTATAACGTGACAACAAAAGAATTTTTGCGGGTAGATAAAATTGAAAAAGGAGCCATCAAAAAACTACACTTATCCAGTGGTGAGGTAATTGAAACTAAAACGATTATTGTTGCCACAGGCGCCAACTGGCGGGAACTCGGGGTACCGGGCGAAAAAGAAAATATTGGTTCTGGCGTAGCCTATTGCCCTCACTGTGATGGCCCATTCTTTAAAGGTAAAGATGTGGCGGTAGTGGGTGGAGGCAACTCTGGTATCGAAGCTGCACTTGACTTAGCGGGAATGGTTGATCACGTTACTGTATTTGAGTTTTTACCCGAATTAAAAGCCGATAAAGTGTTGGTAGAAAAAGCCGAAGCCAACCCTAAAATCACCATCATCAAACATGCAGCTACCAAACAAATCATTGCTGAAAATGGCAAAGTGGTAGCCCTAGAATACGAAGACAGAAACACCGGTGAAGTAAAGTCACAGGTACTTTCTGGGGTGTTTGTACAAATCGGCCTTGTACCAAACAGTGGGTTTTTAAAGGATGTGGTTGAGCTGACTAAATTTGGTGAGGTGATTATTGATGAAAAACTTGCCACGTCAGAGCCAGGTATATTTGCCGCAGGAGACGTCACTACTGTACCTTATAAACAGATAGTGATAGCGATAGGCGAGGGTTCAAAAGCGTCCTTGTCTGCCTTTGATTATCTTATCAGAGCCGCCTAATTCATCGTTTTTATGGTCAATAGAAAGACAAACTCCGGTTTGTCTTTTTTGATCTAGAGTCGTTGTTTATTTTTAACTAAGCTCATTCGCCTTTCGATAAAGCCCTTCGTAATCAAATAAACGTTCGGTCACTTGCCAGTGATGTTTTTGCTTTTTGGCTATCACAAAGTCAGGCACTGGTAGGTAAGGTAAAAATCTCTCTAACTCTTCAACTGAGTTGAACTGAATCGACTGACTACCATTGGCTAATCTTCGGGCAAATAAATCGTTAAAGCTTTGTCTGGAATTTTTATAATTAAAGTGAAAGGTTTCCGATAACGTTAGGCCGTCTTCGTCGTGGTAGGTGATTTTTACACTATTGTCAGCCTTGTTAATCTTTGGGGTTATCGCGGCGCAGCGTAATACTTTATTATTTTTTAAATTTAGCGCTTTTCTTAAAACATCATCAGGGTCGATTAATTTTTCTGAGCAATGCTGGCATTGTCTGGCGGCGATATCGTTTTCTTGATTGCAATAAGGGCAATGTTTGAAGCGAAAACGGTAAGTGCATTGTGTCTCGACATCTGGGTTTTCGGGGGCTGCAATCAAGCCATGGCAACGACGACCAAAATGCTCAAGAATATTCCCGTCTGCATCTTTTCTACCCCAAAACACATTGGCAAAATCGCATTCAGGGCAATGGATTTGTACCGCGACTGAATCTTGTGTGGGTTTCTTTTCGCCAATTTCTGGCTGAAAAATATTGTAGCCGTTATTGGTGTAATCCAAGACTAGGCAGTCTTTCTTGCCTGGGCTTAGGCGCAAACCTCGGCCGACAATTTGTTGAAATAAACTGACCGATTGGGTGGGGCGTAAAATAGCAATCACATCCACGTGGGGCGCATCAAAGCCTGTGGTTAATACCGATACATTCACCAAATACTTAATTTTTTGGGCTTTAAATGCGGCGATTAGTGCATCGCGTTGGTTTGTTTTTGTGCTGCCGGTAATTAACGCGGTTTGCTCAGCTGGTAAATAACCGCTGATTTCTTGTGCGTGATCTATGGTCGCGGCAAAAATCATCACGCCTTGGCGGTCTTGGCTAAGCTGGAGTATTTGCTCGGTCACCGCCTTGGTCACTCGTGGGTGTTTGTGGATGAGTTCATTTAAGGCGATGTCATCGGTGTTTTGTTCACCGTCTAAGCTTTGAGTCAATAAACTAAAGTCATAGTGGGCAATGGCGGCATCGTAATGAATAGGCGGGGTTAAATAGCCTTTTTTTACCATGTGCTGCAGGGGCAGTTCGAAAATACACTTTTTAAAAAATGAGCTGGTACAGGGCCGCGTATAACCATGGTAGTGATGCTGATAAATCCAGCCGCTGCCTAAACGATAGGGGGTTGCGGTTAAGCCTAGAATTTTTACCTTGGGACTAAGAGCGCGAAAATGCGCTAGGGTTTTATGGTATTGACCACTTTCGTCTTGGCCTACGCGATGACATTCATCAATAATAATCAGGCTGGCGGGTGCTTGAAAAGCATCTAGGTTAGCAGATAGAGACTGAATACTGGCAAAGGTGGTTTTTGCAGTACTCGTTTTTTCACTTAACCCCGCCGAAAAAATTCCCGCTGGCGAACCCGTTGCTAGAAATTTTCCATGATTTTGCTCAACCAATTCTTTTACGTGGGCAAGGCAAATAACTCGACCTTTGGCCAGTCGACTTAGTTCAGCAATCACTAAGCTTTTACCTGCACCTGTAGGCAATACAATCACAGCTGGATCATTGCCTTGCCGGAAGTGCTTTACGGCCGCGTCAACAGCTTGGGTTTGGTAATCGCGTAGGATGAATGTTTGGCTCATTATGCTTGGAATAGTAGGTGGTTTAAGGACGGTAAAGTGTAGATGGTACAATAAAATAATGGTCAAGGTGGTTTAGATGTTTTACAAAATATAAAACCGCAGGGCAAGTCATCTATTTAAATAAACTTAAGCATGGGATTTCGCTGAAAAGACGAGAAGCTATTTTCAACAGTGGCTTTAGATTAAACGCATTGCCATTAATAAAAGGGCGATGCTAGCAATAATCGCTGAGCCAGGTATCACAACTCTAGTGCGCCAGTAATTATGTTGAAACCAACGCCCTAACAATACAAATGCTGCTGCAATTATTATTAATTGCGCTATTTCAACGCCAATATTAAAGCTGATTAATGCTGTGATAAAACCTTGTGCTGGAAACCCTAGTTCTTTTAATACTACAGCAAAACCTAAACCATGGACTAGACCAAATAGTATAACAACCGCTAAACGCCACCAAGTTGAAGCACGGTTTGTTGTGGTAGAGCGTTGCCATATGTTTTCAACGGCAATCCATGCGATAGAAAGGGCGATCACCGGTTCAATAATGGCGGGCGAAATAACAATGGCACCATAAGATGCTAAACCTAAAGTGACTGTATGCGCCATGGTGAAACCGGTGATCCACAAAACCAAATCGCGTACTTTACGGGCGCCTAAAAATAAGCCGAGTACAAACAATGCATGATCCCAGCCTTTGGGCAAAATATGGATGATGCCTTGCCATAAATATTCTACCCAGATGTTTTCTGTATTATCTTCTGGTAGAGAAGTCAGTTGGGCATTGAGGTTAAACGCTGGACTTTGTTGATTTCGCACTAACCAGCGATTTAAGCTGCGTTTGCTTTTAAGTTGTTGAATACTTAAAGCAATGGGTTCTTCAAATTGAAATTCTGGGGTAAATCTTGCCTGCAAGGTGGCTGCATCAGAATTGCGTTCGCCTTCAGGCACAATTGCAGTAAATACAAAAGTCGACATTGGCCATGCTAAGCCTGATACAAAATCAGACTGGGCTGTATCATGGGGTAAGTTGACTGACGTTAATTGCCAATTTAAGAGTTGTTCATTAATGGTGACTTCACTGGCTTGCTGTATTCGCTGAGCTATATGCAACAAGGGTGTATGGGTGAGAAGATCTGGCTGTTGGCTTAACAGGTAGTAGTTTTCACCACTACCTGCCGCGCGAGTGAGGTCTATCACTACTGTCATGCTAATGTTTTGTTCAAGGTCTTCGTTCAGTGTGATACGTGTCATATTCAATAAATGCGCTTGGCTTGGCATCGACAAGCACCACATTAGCCCGAATAGATAAGCAAGCCTTTTTATTAGGCTGCGTTTATAGTACTGAGTCACTACCAAATAACCGGATGGGTTTTACCTGTTGTTACATCCACTAAACCTCCTGGGTTACCTTCATATGGAGCAACCAATTGCCACTTCCAAGGTGCTGCGGTTAAGAACGCAAAGCGCATTCTTTCAGGTAACCCCGGCATGCCTATCCACTCCATGGTATCGGCCTGTTGTAATAAGTGTTCCATTTCGTCGGCCACTTCTTGCACTGGTCGAGAGGTCATTAATCCTGCGATATCAAGTTTAACAGTTGCTACAACTTTACCTTCTTTCACTAGTGCCCATCCACCGCCCATGTTTGCCACTGTGTTGGCGGCTAATGCCATTGCTGCATCGTTGTTACCCATGCTCCAAATATTGTGTAAGTCGTGTGATTGTGAGCTGGCGAGGGCTGAATGTGAAGTTTTAGGGCCTACATTTTGCCAAATCATTTTTGATACTGCTGCTGTACCGTGATAACGGTCAACCATGGCAACTTTAATGAGGCCCTCCTTAGGATTGGCGTCAACTGTGCCATTGCTTGATACTGGCAATGTGCGAGTCATGAAATCTGGCTTAAACCAAAAGGGTTGTAAAATAGCCGCTTCAACCGATGTTTTTCCTGATGGAGCCTGTAAAGAAAAATCCTCTGCAGTTAATGTACGACCTACCTTCATGGTGTCTGTTGCCCAGCTTAGGTAGTTTATTTTGGCAATAGGTAGTTGATACTCTTTTTTGATCCCAGCTAATAATCCACTGGCATAGACTCGTTCTATGGCAACGGTTTCTGGATTGCTTAATAATACTATATCAGCGTATCGGCCCGGTGCGAGTGAGCCTACAAGGTGATCAATTCGAAAATGTCGGGCGGTATTATAACTGCCAAGCTGATAGGCGATTTGTGTGGGAACACCTTGTTCAATGGCGCTGCGAATATTGTAATCCATTGAGCCTAACTGCAAGGTCGCAAAGACATCTCTGTCGTCTGTGGTGACCGAAATATTGCTCCAGTCTTGTAAGTCCATTTCAATTAACTTTGGTAGCAGGGTGTCGAAAGCGGCGTGTTTCACTTCTAAAAAGATACCACGTCTTAGTTTTTCAATGCCTTCTTGGGCTAATCGCACTTCGTGGTCTGATGCTAATCCCGCAGCTGCAAACGCACTAATATCGGTTTGTGAGTGTAGATTCATACCATGGCCTTCAACCACACCTCTGTTATCGTAGGTGGCTTGTATCATTTCCCATAATCTTTGATGGCCGCCGTTGTCAGCATTAATTACCGCAGACCAATCCATAACTTCACCCAGGGCGACTACGCGTAAGTCGTGCTGCATAAAATCGTGCATTTCTTTATAGCCATAATATCCGCCGCCAGATTCATATACTGTTGGCGGAGTGGCCGAACCAATGGCTGGGAATATTTTTAGTGGGCTACCCGCTTGTTCAGCAGCCAGCCAAAACTCCGCGTTGCGAGTGCCCACTACATTTGATACTTCATGAGAACCTTCAACAGTCCAAGTATTTCCTTGGGGGATAACTAGTGCGGCTTCGTATTCAGGTGTTAAATAAGAGCTTTCAATATGTTTATGTGATTCTCCAAACCCCGGTACTGCCCACATACCACTCGCATCAAATTCTTCAATTGCTGTACCTGGCCATTGTCCAGAATCTCCGGTCCATGCAATTCTACCAGCCGCAACCACAATATCTTGTTGTGGTTGCCACTCTTGAGTGAAAACATTTAAGAGGGTTACATTGTGTACAATTAAGTCTGCATTTTCTCGCCCTAATGCCACTTGGGTAATTAACTGACGAGTTTTAATTTCATCGTTAAATTCCATAGGAGCGGGTGGTTCAATCAGCTCTTTTTTAGTTTGCGATGGTGAACAAGCGCTTAAGCCTAAAATGACTAAAGTAAATATAGCTAGGGGGAATTGAAAACGAGTAATAAGGTGCACTGAACCTCCAAAATATTGGGTGACGGATTTAAATGTATCCATTTTTTATTAAGTAATATGCAGTATTGGTGCCCTTACTTACAAAATGGGAGGTTCTTAAAAAGAAAATTAAATCAAATGGTTAGGCGTGGTTTAAGATTTTTCAGTTCATTAATGGAATACAAAATGCACTGTATTTAGTGTTATGCACTTACTTGGAGCGAGCAAGTAAGAGAGTCTGTGCCATTTCAAATTGCGGAAACGCCATAGTCTCAAATCGCCTCCATTCTTAGGATTCAAAAACTTCGGGTTTGCAGACAATGACTAAAAGTGAGGGACTATTTTAGATGATAGCTACTCAACTAAGTGACAGATATGTATTCACATAACATGAAGTTTTCTTATTAATTAATTGAAGCGGGTGATAACCTGTAATGGCAAAACACTCATAGAATCACGACATTTTTTATGTTTAAGGTGTCTCTACCATCTAAAAATGTAACCTTATTTTTTTGAATAAAAAACAGTTTTGTAAAATGGGTAGTTAAATATTAAATAACAAGTAAATAGGATAGAACATGATTAAAGTTGGCGATAAATTACCAGAAGTAACCTTTAGTTTACGTAAAAATGGCGAAGCGAGTAACCCAACAACGAGCGAACTTTTTGCAGGGAAAAAAGTGGTATTGTTTGCTGTGCCTGGCGCATTTACCCCAACTTGTTCAGAAGCGCATTTACCAGGCTATATTGCTTTGGCTGATAAGCTCCATGCAAAAGGTGTTAACGATATTATTTGTTTATCGGTAAACGACGCATTTGTGATGAGTGCATGGGGCGCGACACAAAATGCTGAAGCGATCACCATGTTAGCCGATGGCGGAGCGGAGTTTACCCAAGGGATTGGTTTAGAAAAGCAAACTGCCACTTTTGGTGGCGTTCGTTCACAGCGATATTCAATGTTGGTGGATGATGGTGTGGTAACAGCCCTTAACGTAGAGTCCGCTGGTAAGTTTGAAGTAAGTGACGCAGACACTATGTTGAATAGTCTTTAAATTTACCTCTGTAGAATCAAAATCCCTAAAAGCCGCGAAAGCGGCTTTTTAAACTTTAAACAATGCTTAGCAATCAGGTTCAATAGTGAATAAGCGCGAAGAGGGCTCATAAGTCTGGCGCTTTTAATCACATAATAGTTTGCCACTTCCTGTGGCTATTGATTGTAGATAACTGGCATCTTATTTTTCCATGCATTCCAGGTGTTTTGATTGGTGATCAGTTTCGCCATAAAGTGTGCGACGTTGATGCGGCTGGTAATGCCCGCATTAAAAATTGCGCTTCGGGTTGGGAAAGCGTTCACCTGATAATTTGAAACTACACTCTCATTTGTTAATGTATCTGGCCTTACTGCAGTCCATTCAATTTGTGCTTGCTGCGTTGTAAATGTTGATTGTAAATAGGCGGCAGCTTGCTCGTTGTCAGCGTGGGGCGGAATAATAAAACGAATCAAAGCCACTATAATTTTTTGCATAACAGAGATTTTTTCTCCGTCCTGTTTGTTTTGATTACCTGTGGTATTCATTAAAACAAATTTTATGGCAGTTGATTTAAGCGCTGATTCTTGTTTAATTGCCTCACATAAACGCTTCACTGTATCCGTCACTAAGCGCCGGGGCGTACCGTAGATCCCTTTAAAGGTTAAGTTATGGCCTAGGCATGAAGCAACAGCATCGCAGCCTTGCACTTGTTCAAGCAATTCTGCGTCTGTCATAGTTAACGCGTTAGATTCTGTTATCGATAGATTTTGATGTTGCTTGAAGGTGTCAGGCAAGCCTGCAAGGGAGCGCACAATAATTTTAACCTGTTCTCCATTTGCCAGTAGTTGTTCTACCAATAAACGTCCAGTGGCCCCACTGGCCCCTACAACCAAAGTTGTCATTAATAATTTCCTGTCATTCAGTGTATGTTAGATAACTTTACCTATACAAATATGAAATATATACTGGCATTTTTGTATTCTAGGTATACATAAACGCATGAACTGGCAAGCTGTTAACTTTGATTGGAATCATATTCGAGCTTTTTTAGTCACTGCTGAGAAAGGCACGCTTTCAGCTGCTGCTAAGGCTTTAGGCTCAACTCAACCTACCTTGAGTCGTCAGGTTTGTGCACTAGAAGCCCAACTAAAACTGACGTTATTTGAACGGTTAGGGCAGCGCCTTATTATTACCAAAAGTGGTATAGAGTTATTGGAACATGCCCATGAAATGGGTAAAGGGGCGTTGAATTTTTCATTAACGGCCACTGGGCAATCACAACAAATTGAAGGTTCAGTAGTGGTTTCTGCCAGCGAATTAACCGCGGCATTTATTTTGCCACAAATAATTGCACATTTACGTTTAGAAGAGCCGGGGATAACTATTGAAGTGGTAGTGACGAATCAAGCGAGCGATTTAAAACGCCGTGAAGCTGATATTGCTATTAGAAACTTTCATCCAAAACAAAATGATTTGATTGCAAAAAAATTGGGTGATGAGGTGATTTGGCTGTATGCCACTCAAGAGTATTTAGACAAATTTCCAGAAAAAACAAGTCATTCAGAGCTGACAGATATACAAATGATAGGTTTTGATAATAGTAATTTAGTCATCGACTTATTGAATAAACAAGGCTGGCAGTTAACTAAACAAAATTTTTCTCTGATCACTTCCAATCAAATGTTACAACTCGCCCTCGCTAAACAAGGGTTAGGTGTTATTTTTTTGCCCGAGGATGTAGCCGCGAAAGAACCTAGTTTAGTCAGGGCTTTTGAGCATTTAGGGCCGATTATGACGTTACCCATTTGGTTGGTATGCCATCAAGAGTTACGTACTAGCCGTAGAGTGCGCAGAGTGTTTGATTTTATTGGGCAAGCGTTAAAAGCTAATCTTGAGTAAAGGCAAAAAATTTGCATTCACCAAGAATAGTCATGACTTGACGCACTGCTTCTTCGTACTTTAGACCATTGGCCAATCATAATATTAATAAAGATCACAACCTCAGAACCACAAGCAACCACTATATTCTAAATAACATATGACAGGGACTTTCAATTTTATTGTCTAATTTGGAATAACAAAGGCGGATCCAATGTAACCCATTTATCTACTGCAGTTTTAATAGCATTGGAGGTGCTGCAAAAGTTTCTTCATTGTGTTTTATTCATTTTTTTATGTGATAAGGTGGTTAAAAAATGCACAGCTCTTCCAAGGGAATTGCGTGTTGACTAATAATAAAGAAAAGTAATGGAGTTTACGCAATGAAAAAGGTCATGGGGTTTTGGCGTTGTTGGGGTTTAGTAGTGGGAATAATGATAGGTAATGGTATCTTCATGTTACCTACTGTTTTGGCTCCATTTGGTAAGATGAGTTTGCTAGGGTGGATACTTGCCGGTGTGGGGACCCTGTTTATCGCTTTGATGTTTGGTTTGTTAGCCAAGCGTAATCCTATGATTGGCGGCCCTTATGCTTATACTCGAGAAGCATTTGGAGACCTTACTGGATTTTTAATTGGCTGGGGATATTGGATAGCGGTTATCACCGCCATTGCTGCTGGATCTTTGGCAGTAACCGGTTATCTTGGTTTTTTCTTTCCTAGTTTAAATCAGAGTCCACTATATAGTGGAATTGTCTCTTTATCATTAATTTGGGTGGTGACTGGGCTTAATGTGGTAGGTGTTAAGGCGTCTAGTACTTTTCAATTATTCACTTCATTATTCAAAATATTACCTCTTTTTATCATTGCCGGTGGAGGTTTGTTGATTGGTGACATCTCCGAGACTGCAGCAGCCGCTCCTAAAGAGCAGGCGACCTTCTTTAATATTTCCGAAATGATCATGATCATCATGTGGGCTTATGTTGGTGTTGAAGCGGTAACTTTACCTTCAGATGATATGGTTTTACCTCAAAAGAACATTCCCAAGGCACTTATTGTAGGCACGCTGACTGTCATGGCAGTGTATTTTTTGATTTCTTACGGCGTTATGGCGTTGGTTCCTTTGGAAAGTTTAGCCAACTCAACGTCACCCATTGCGGATGCTGCGTCGGTTATTTTTGGCTCTTGGGGAGCAGTGTTGATTGCTATTGTTGCCTTGGTATCAATAGTTAGTAACGTTAATGCGAATGTTTTTATTGTAGGAGTTATGCCTCAGGCGATGTCGCAAGACCGTATCTTTCCGAAATATTTTGCTGGGTTGAATAAATCCGGAGCACCAGCAGTATCGATTGTTTTTTCAGGTTTATTGGCCTCGCTTTTAGTGGTAATGAATTTTTCAGAAGGCTTAATAGAAGCGTTTAAAACACTGATATTATTGTCAACATTAGCGACACTGTTACCTTACGTCACATCAGCTATGGCAGAATTGGTACTGCAGAAAAAGCAATATTCTGAGTACAAAAACTACAAATGGTCATCCTTTATTATTGCCCTAGTAGCTTTAGTCTTTTCTATTTTTGCATTGATTGGCTCAGGCCTCATGATTGCATTGCAGGGCACTGTTTTAATTGCTGCGGGGCTCCCTTTTTATTATTGGTCCAAAAGACATGGTGAAATCATTGTGACCGAATAGTAGTAGTTAATAGCAAGGTGTTAACTTTTTTAAAAGTGATACACGAGGCAACGAACCTTTAGAATAACATTGGAATAAAGGTAACTTGTTATAATTGCAACGGAATTTCGAGGTTAGAATGAAGCTAGTTATCCTAACCTACCGAAATAGAATTTAAGTGGGGGGGAAGCCTTCCCCCCGAATAAACAGCGCAAAGCCCTTGAATTTATGGCAAGCTGATTACAGAAGTAAAGGCAAGTCGAATTTAAGAATCAGCCCCTAGTTCATGACTATTTTCCAATCTGAGGTTTCGGAAAAATCTTTTAGACATTCCCATAGCGTTACGTAGTGCCATGGATGTAAAACCATACCGTTTGACATGATACTGGACGAAAGCCGATTGAAAGGTGGAGCAACAACTCCTGCCTCGGCACATAACTTAACATAAGCCCCTTGATGAACAACAATATGTTTGGTTGCATCGTCGGTGATTGCGTTGCCAGCGTTTCCTATCAATGATTGTGTAACACGATCGCTATAAACTTCAGACATCGCATCCTGAGTTCTTTGATGCATACAAAGATATTCATCGGGTAGTCCTAACATGTGGCCGAATTCATGTGCGGTAGTAATTTGTTTGTACAGACTGTTTTTTTCTGCTGTTCGTGGCGGAAACAATTGTTTGAGTTCTGTTTTATCCATTTTCAGCTCAATGTTTTTCTCCCCATTGGTTACACCAGATTCATAGGTTACGGGGCTTTTAAATCCAACGGTTTTTAAATGGTCGTGGATATTTCTCGCCAGCGCAATGTTACTGTTATCACTGCCCATTCCTGAGCCGATCAATTTGACTTTTGGTCGAGTTGAAGATCGAAACTTACGGGGCACTTTGAATCTTTCGGTATTACGCACATAAGCACGAAGCCTAGACCAACCACTGGCGTCTGAATCTGGACTCCAGACAGTTGCCATTGCTAAAAACTCTAGGGGGATTGATACCCCTTTATCTAAGTCCCATCTCATATTCTGACCGTAATTTTTCATACCTGTATTGGTGATCGATTCGGACCCCATATAGGCTTGTCGCGCTTGAAATCCTGCATTGGTGTTAATTGGAAGGGGAGTAACAATACCGGTCGGATCTCGCAGTGTATGTTGCTCTACTGATTCGGGAATGACTTCAATTTCGTAGTGAGCACTTGCAAGTGGAGCCTGTTGTACTTTGAATGTAGGCTCAATGGTGAGATCTTTCCAACCCTGATCTTGCTTGGTTGATACAAATTTTGCTTTGCCATTCCAAGCGGTAGGTATTTGTTTAACATATGCCTTTGCGAATCGTTGTTGGTTGAGTTGAGCAACTTCGTTGGCTTGATATAGTTGCCCGCCTCCGGGGGGAACGGTTCCGGCTTTGAGTGCGAATTTGATCAGCACATTCATCTTTTTTTTGACCATATCAAACTGCACGTCAAAAGCACCTAAATCGATGCTAGGTACAAAATTGTCTACCGAGCCGCCTTTCATTAAGTCTGTGTATGTTTTTGCCATGACACCCTCTATTTCCTATTTGAATGAAGTAATCAAATAGTTTCCTGTATAGGGCTCAACAACCACGACAGCAGAATTAACTCAATGTGGATAACCCAACTTTGCTTTGAGTAACTGTAACAATGCTTTTCAGTGTGGCCAGACATAGCAAGTCTACTGAGTTAAAGTTAAATAATATAAGCGGAAACCATATATTGTGAGATAGGACAATAAACGGCATTATTCACAAAGTCTATAAATAGAACTGTCTCAATCGAATAAAAATTAACCAGTCACCCGAATCCCTTAGAATGCAGCCAATCCAGTCAAATGACCTCTTGTGACGAAGCAAAGTATTATTTGGCTCATTGCCCTAATGTTAAAATAGATGGGGATAACGATAATGTACCTTGTGAAAGACAGCATTGTAGTTGGTAAAAAAATGGAATGTGCACGTCATTCTGATTGGCCCTAGCATGGATAATTTCAGATGGTCTTATTCATGCCAACATATTAAGGGAGGCTGTAACCTAAAAATATAAGGTGAATTGTAAGGGTAGTTTTTTTATCGATAGACTGCTTGGTTAATGAACGATATGATAAATGCAAACTTAGCTATCAGTCAGTTATGGAGAACATCATGTACGCCAATTCTGCTGCATTTAGTCATGTTGGCGCCCGTCAGCAAGCTATGGGTATAGACACCCGAAAGACGTTACTTGTTGATCAATATGGTAACACTGTTGCCCATCCAAAAACTGGTGGCATGCTTGCCCCTCAAGAACATAAACTAAAGTCAGGTACCGTTATTTGGCGATTTGCAAGTAGTCAGGTTGACGTAGCACAAGCCATACTTGGGGGATGGTGGGTAGAATCAGGGGAATTTGAAAAACTTTGCAGTTTTGCTCAGCAAAAAAATGTGCATGTTGCTATGGCAGCAAGAGTACTTTGTTGTGTCCCGCCCGAATGGAGTGATATGGGGGTACTCATACGCGCTAGGGTAGATAAACCTTTGTTAGCATATAAAGGCTTGGGTAATAATGTATCGGTACAACACCCCGATGGCTTAGGGAGTGTAAATATGCAAGCACATAACAACATTGCCGCTAGGCGTTTACATCAATTATACGTTCCTGGTTTATACGACATCGCAAAAACAACACCATCCCAAAGGATCCCTGGGGCACTTTCGCTCGAACGAACCTGGAAAATCAGCAAAGAACAAGCGAATGGTGGATGGATTTATATTTAATTACGCTAGTGGTACGACAAAAACACCGCTATGAATTGAGTAATACTTGAACCCGAAGTGGGTAGTGTACCCAACAGAGCATGTAACTTCAGTTCTTAAGGAGCAAGGTTAACTTGGCGTATTTCACCCCTTCGTTCATTACAAATTAATGCCGTTGAGCTTGTGCTAAACTTTTTATTTTTTACTTTAAATGTGGATAATTTAAGCGCATAAGCAAACCCAGCTTGCCACACATCTACGTACATTTTATTTTCAAAGCCAGGCATATCATCAATGCTGACATTGTGAAGACAATCTTCATAACCAAGGTGGAAAACCCGATAAATCACTGACATAGCTTGCTCAGCACGAGCTAGAGTAATGCCTTTAAATTGCGCGTAGAGTTGCGTCGCGTAATCACGTTCTTTAGCTAATATGGCATTATAAATTTCATCAAGACTAAGTTGAACGGGTTCTGAAATGAAGGATTTGGACATTTGATCGCACCGTTGTTAAGACTGTAATAAAGTAAATTACTGTTATTATATACAGTGGTTGTGTTTAATCAATCTGCATTGTTAGTTTATCTTCAAGGAATACTTTCATTGTAGTCATGATTGGGCATTTTGAGGAGGCTGTGCATTTAATAATTGTTGTCTCAATTAAAGCTAATCAGCGCTAACCTCTATTGTTGTGTTCACTCTTAGCTTTTGGGATACGGGTATGGACGAATTGTCGATGGGTGTATTGCGTAGCACAACAAATATGACTATTGTGAACTCACATTATCGATTAAATATAAAGGATAGTATGAACAAGTCATTGTTAGTCATAAGTGCATTTTTATTGTTAGTTGTTGCTCATTTGGCAACTGCAAAAAACATTTTAGTCAGTAATGAAGCACAATTAAACGCAGCCATTAAAAACGCCAATGCAGGCGATAATATAGTCTTTAAAAACGGGACTTATCAAGACATCGAAATTGAGTTCTATGGAGAAGGCACTGCAGAGAACCCAATTGTTTTAAGGGCGGAAACCGCGGGTAAAGTGTTCATAGAAGGGCAATCAAACCTCAAAATTGGCGGTCAGTACCTTTTTGTAGAAGGCCTACATTTTAGAAATGGTTACACACCATCAAAAGCCGTTATTCGTTTCAAAATTGATGATGAAAAAATTGCCTTCCACTCGAAAGTAACCAACAGTGTTATTGAAGAATTTACGCAATTAGATCGAGATGTGTCCGATCATTGGGTAGAGTTTTGGGGGCAACACAATGAGTTAAGTAACAACTATATTGCCGGTAAATCAAACTTTGGTCCCACAGTCATGGTGCAGTTAAAGGGTAATCAACACGTCAATAACCATCATCAAATTGTGAATAATCATTTTGGACCAAGACCAAGAAAGGGCGGCCCTCATGGTGAAACCATGCAAATTGGTGATAGCAGCACGTCAATGACACCGTCTTACACCAATATTGAAAATAACTTTTTTGATCGTTGTAATGGTGAAGTCGAAATTATTTCAAGTAAATCTAATTTCAATGTCTTCAAACACAATATTTTCTTTGAAAGTGAAGGCTCTTTAGTGTTGCGTCATGGCAATTACGCCACCATAGATGGCAATGTGTTTATTGGTGATGGTGAATCAGAATTTTTTGGTGGTATTCGGGTGATCAATACCGGTCATTGGATCACCAATAACTATTTTTATAAACTAAAAGGTGAAAAATTCAGAGCACCAATTGCTGTTATGAATGGCATCCCTAAATCACCATTAAATAGATATAACCAAGTGACTGATACTGTTGTGGCTTACAACTCTTGGATAGAGTCGCCCACTCCTTGGTATTTTAGTGTTGGCTCAAATGTTGATCAAAGTGCCGTTCTGCCAAAATCTGAAATACGCTCAGCACGACCTATTCGTACGCTCTTCGCCAATAACCTAATTTATAACTCAGCCAAAGCAGAATACCCCATTTATCATTACGACAAAGTGGATGGAGTGACTTTTAAAAACAATATATCTAATCATGATAATAAAACAGACGTACAATCAGATGGCATTGTTAAACAAGCATTAATAATGAAAACCATATCTGACGGTTTTTTAGTGCCATCCACTAACCACTCTGAGGTTTATAACGGATTTGATTTTGATAAGATCGAAACAGATTTATTTGGAGCTAAAAGAGCATCAAACCAGGCGGTTGGAGCCACTATCAGTCCACTGTCAAAAAACAGCGTATTAGTTGATAAAACAAAGTACGGAACAACGTGGTTTTCTGCAGAACAGCAACCTAGGGAATCTAAGGTGTTTAAGGTTGCTAACTCAAGTGAGTTATCTAACGCTATTAGAAGGGCAAGCTCTGGTGATGTTATTGAGTTAACGACTTCTGACTACTCAGTTACAGATACTCTAGATATTGATAAAAAAATTACCATTGTTTCGGCTGATAAAAACAATAAATCGACCATTAATTTCACTGCAAAAAATACTGCTTTTTCTATGCAACCCAAAGGGCATTTATTATTAGATCACGTTATTATCAAAGGAAATAAAAATCAGAATGCATTTACTACTTTAGATAAGTACATGTCTAAAGCGTATGATTTGTCGATTAACAACTCTGAAATTTCTGATTTTAAGAATGTCTTGGAAGTCTCTAAAGGTTCATTTGCTGACAACATAGTGGTGTTAGATTCAATCATCAAGAATACTCAAAACGGTTTTCTATTAAATCAAGAAACTAACGACAAGGGTGATTACAACTCTGAGTTTGTTACCATTAAAAACACTAGCTTTATTAATGTTTCTGGCTCAGTTATAGATTATTACCGAGGTGGTTATGACGAATCGACTATTGGTGGAAACTTAGTTTTTGCAAATAATACTGTGACTCAATCGGGTGAAAAGGGTGGCACCCTCATTAAGAATCGAGGAATAGTGAATTTAGTACTAGAAGGCAATACCTTTAAAAATAACCCTGTTAAATTGATTGCCATCCTTTGGGGTGATAAAGGGCAGAAACCCGTTGATAATAAAATTAGCAACTCAGGCAAAGTGGAAATTGTACAAAACTTAAAATTAAAATTGATGTACTGATTTTAATCGACTGAATATTAGCTCCTGATGGATATCAGGAGCTAAACACTTCAAATAAAGTTGTCTGAGTAGTGACAGCCAAAATAACTACTAGTGTTTGATTACCCTATATTTTAGCGGCTCATCTTTAATTCGTATTTTTTTCGTTGAGTTTTCTTGCAGCACTTGGATGCAACTTTGTTGCCAAATAAAAA
Organism: uncultured Paraglaciecola sp.; assembly: GCF_963977085.1. GTDB lineage: Bacteria > Pseudomonadota > Gammaproteobacteria > Enterobacterales > Alteromonadaceae > Paraglaciecola. The sequence goes on from NZ_CAXBNC010000006.1 coordinate 26,580, forward strand.
GGCAATTTGTCACATTATGCACTGTAGATAATACTGAAAAAGTGTCTTAGGTAATTGGTGACTGATGTGCCAGAACCTGGCGGTTTATTGTTAACCGGATGGGGTTTTCTAATTATGTTCCGCAAAAAAATCAAAACTCAATTTATTCGCAACAAATAACCTGTGGACTCAATAGGCGCCTTCTGAATAGAAGCGTCTATTTGTCTTTGTAGCGGAATCATCACAGCAAGCCTAAAGAATCAAAACCATTATATTGACGTCTTTTATTTAGACGTGCGTACAATTTTAGCGACCGAGCTTGCCGTTGCCGTTAGCTGATTATCTTGATTATAAATTCGACCTTCCATAAAGGCTGTTTTGTAGCTCTGTTTTATGACCCAACCTTCAACACGAAGCTTTCCAGCCCGAGTGGCTTCAAGGTAAGAAGTTTTAATTTCGAGAGAGGAAACATTTATCATCTCTTGAGCGCCAATAAAAATAGCATGACTCATTGCGGCATCAAGCATGGCAGTAACAAAGCCTCCTTGAACGATATCAATTGAATGGCAAAAGTCTTTGCTGATATTAAATTCAAAGGTACAAGCGGTTTTGTCAGCATCAAAATCAATTAGCTCACCACCCAGCATGCCAATGAACTTGGGGGCTTGAGCGTTTATTTGTTGCACTATCTTGTTTTTATTATTCATATATTTCTTGGTTCTGGTTGCTATTAATTAACCACACTGCGTAGCATGGCGATATATCCCGAGGGTAAAGGTGTGTGTTTATATGCGCCTTTAGCTACTAGCCAGTTGTGCATTTTTTTGAGATTGTAGGGGGGCACTGAGGGTAATAAATGATGTTCAATATGATAATTCACATATACCGGACAGACTATTATTCGCTCCCACCAACTTGAGAGTGTGGTGCGAGTATTTTCAAACATATTGCGACTCAGTGGATTGGGTACGGCTGCATGTTCACCTACATGGCGGATGCGTAAAAATAGAAAGTAAGTGGTGTTGTAAGCCAGCAACCAAAGCAAATATAGCCAAGGAACATGAGCTAAGTAACAGCTTAAGAATAACATCAAATTGACTGCCAAACCTCTACAAAAGGCGATGTTGGTGACCATGCTTTTGTTGTCTTGCGCTCTTGTTTTCAGTATATAAAACCAAAATTTGAGTGCAGTTAATCCGCTTAAGTCCCGTAATATTTTACGGAATAACGACATTTTACTGACGGGATAACCGGCATAGTTTCCTAGGTCGGGATCCTTAGCCGTGCCTACGTCTTTGTGATGAAGGCTATGTTGACGCGAATAAGTCTGCATATCAGAGAATATAGGGGCTGCCGCCAACCACGTGCCAACAAACTGATTGAGTTTGCTAGATTTGAAAAGGCTGTTATGACCACAATCATGCATTAGAATCGCAAAACTTAGTTGCCGCCCACCAATTATTAACACCGCCAAAATGATAGTGACAACATTAGTCCATATGGCTACCAGTGCCATGGCTGCTATTACCCATGCCCAACTGTTCATTATCAATATAGTGGCGCGTAGGTTATTTTTGGTCATCAATTGGAGAATTTCTTGCCTGCTGAGGATGTCATGGGCTTTCATCTATTTCTCCTCGTTTTGATAATGGTTAGGCTCTAAGGCGTCGCCCATAAACTGGGTCCAAATTTTATGGCCACAGGCATCATATTCACACATGGCATGACGCAACTCTTCTCGCTTAGGAGTACAAAACATTTCGTCAGGGAGCAGCGGGTCTTTAACTAGTAAATTAATGGTTTCTCCACCAATAATAAAACTTTCCCGCAGTGCATCTTTAATCTTGAGCTTATGGAGACGCGCTTTACTTTTGGCTAATTTGACTAGTTGCTGTTCGTAAGTGAATTGTAAGTCTTCGGTGTTCCATAGGGTACTTTCCCAAATAAACTGCTCGGGATAAGGTATATCAGAAGCCTTAAATAATAAGGCTTCTTTTTCGAGTCCCACTAACTGATACAAGTCTCGTAAATCATTCAAGGTAGGAAGCAAATTATTCGGGCGAACCCAGACTTTGTTTTTGGCCTTGCGGAATCCAAAAAATTGCAAAGTTGTTTGGCTTACTGTGCGAATTGTACGGTCGGGGTTGCTCGGCAATATAACCATTAACCAACCATCAACTTGCCAGTCTCCTCGTCGTAAGTCTCCTAGCCGCCACTGCTCAATGTAGTCACTCAATAAGTCTGTATTTGCACTCAACCGATAACCACTGCTACCGTCGGTTTCTAGTTTTCCTGCACTAAGGAGTCGAGTTAGTGCCACCCTTACAGTGCTGGCTTTAAAATCAAATAACTCTCCAACAGCGATCAATTTTGCCGATTGGCAATAATGTCCACGGGTTAATCGCAACACATTAAGAATGATGGATTTAGGCGTGATGTGAGTTTTAATATGCATTAGCCAGCCTGTAAGAGAGTTGAAGTACCTAGTATTACTATAAAATACAAAATATGCAAATTGATGTAATATTGGCAAGTGGAGGTATTAGTCCATCGCTGTAAAAAGCAAATTAGTAAATGATTGAAATGAAAATATGTCCTTTATTAAAAGTACAGTGCTAGTGAATAACGGGCAGTTATCCTTTCTTTGAGTCTTTAGATAGGGGAAGGGAAGTTAAAAACCTTATTTAATAGCGGCGTTAAGTATGCTCTTAAGCCGCTATTAAATAAGACTCTTGTCTTAGATTTTTAGCTTTACGTTGATACGAACCTTTGCCTTTTTTGGCTTGCATAACTTGTAACTTATACTGCTTTGATGTGACTAACGCGGCGAGAAAATTATCTTTAATGATTCCGCGCCCCAAATCTGTTGCACTGGTATCGGCTTTCGCTGATGACTTTTTCTGCTTACTCATTTTTTTATCCTTTAAAGTTAATGCATCACACTAAAATAATGCCTACTTATTATATCGCTTATTGCCTAGAGGATAATAGAGGGGACCTATAATATATATTTACCAATCTAGAGGGGAAAGGGAGGTTACAATTAGCTTTCGCAAAGGGTTAAAGTTGCTAAGGTTTGGCAACTATCAGGCGTTCTACTTGTCAATAGTGGATAGCTTTGAATATGTCACTAAAAACAGGTCGTTGAACAAGAATGAAGAGACATCATACTGAGGTAGTAAATGCATAGAGCAACAAAAGCAGCGCTAATATCTGCGTTTATCTTCCCTGGTTGCGGGCATTTTTTCTTAAAAAGCACCTTAAGAGGGGCGGTATTCTCTATATTTTCAGCGGGGTGTTTGTACGTTTTAATGACCTTTGTTATGGGTATTGCTAATGATATTAGTGAAAAGTTAGTCAGTGGGAAAATGCCATTCGATATAAGCAGAATCATGGCTGAGATATCCTCGCAACTATATGGTAGTGCGAGTGAAGCGCCGCACCTTGCGAGTCTTCTATTACTGGGATTTTGGGGAGTGGCAATTATCGATTCCTTTATTCTTGCTCGAAAATTACCTGAGCCCATAGAAAACAGTAAAAAATGATATCCACGGTGAATGCTGGTTTATCACTCTTGTTCCGTTTTAACGACCCCGAGTTTCCTCGGGGCATAAAACAGTCCCATTAAGCAACAGTCTCTAGATCATGTCTTTAAAACGGTTTGTAATTTTTAAGTTGATCGGCTTGGCGAATCCCGGTACGCGAATTTCTTCATTGGTCATCTGAATGTTGTTCTCGTCGATCAGATCCTGACCAAAATGATAAATGGTATCAAATTGCCCTTGATTGGCTTTGTGGTCATAGACGTTAGCATTTTCACGTACTTGTTCTCTGCGAGCCTCGTAAGAAGCAATGTCAGCAGCGCTGTATTTTTTGGCTAACATACCCTCGACAATGTTAGGCGACAATACTGACGCTGTAGCATTATTGCCACCAAACCCTTTAGAGTTCAAAAAAGCGACATCGACATTTCCGGCGCCTTTATTAATGTCAGTGGTTGAAATATGCAAACGTGCATCAAATACATCGTCTGCTACTTTATCTATGGTTTTAATACCGGGGATAAAGCCATGTTTAAACACACCTAAACTCACCATCAGTTGCTCACCACTGGCGGGAGCGAGCGAATGGCCCACATAGGCTTTTGGCGCGGTAACTGGCCAGTCTTTAATATTAAATAGCTTGGCCACTTCATCAAAGATCCGCGACTCAGTGATGCGGTTGGCAGGCGTACTCGAACCATGGGCTTGAATAAATGAACGTTCACGAATCGACTCGTCACCTACAATCGCTCTCGCAGCAGCGACCGCTTTAGCCATAGTGATGTAATTGCCAGGACCCGGTGCAGATATGGATTTTTTATAACCATCAGCATTAATAAACACATCACTGACTGCGCCATGAATATCCGCGCCTAACTTAATGGCTAAGGCATCATCCATTAACACTACGTATTGAGTGGATTCGGCTATGGTGAAACCACAGTTTTCGCCGAATGGTCTACTGGCGCGGCGGTGATCGACTGTGTCAGTTTGGTCTAAACGTTTTAAATTGTCTTCACTGGCCAGCGCGCCCATAGTGGCATAACCATCAATGATTTCCGGTAATACTGGGGCCTCGGCATTGCCAACAACCGCCACCCGACGTTTGCCATTATTGATATCTTCAATTGCCGCTGCAAGGTTATAAAGGAAGCTGGCACACGCACCTGCAATGGCACTAGTGTGGCCTACGCTCCCTAATACATAAGCATTCACAAAATCAGCTGGCATGCTGTTTAAACCTAAAGGACACTGCTTAGTGCTGACTCGGCCACCTTTTAACCGTGACTGCAACATGCCACCGTTGCCATTTTCATCAAGTTGCGACATACCACTGCTGGCGTAAACGCCTATTTCGTCAGGTTTGACAGCGTCCACAACTGTTTTCCACTCCATGCCCAATGAGCGAATGGCGTCTGAAGCACCCATGATAGCCATTTGTAAACCACGGGGATGGAAGCGAGCATTATAGTGATCTTCAGGGTTAAACCCTGTTGGTAGTTGTCCGGCAACTTTTACTGAACATTCACGATAACTATCAGCCTTGAACTCAACTTCACCGATAATTTCAATTTTAACTGTGTCTTTATCGATATCACTCATCTGCCAGTTAGCAGGCAAAGGATCAGGTAACTGTTTGCGACTTACCTCAAAACAAATACCTTGTTTATCAGTGGAGCGTAGAGAGAGGTTTTTCTGCCAATGAACAGCGTCAACATCAAAGTGACTTTTTTCAATCTTGCGAATAAGTGTCGAATTTAGTATTTGCTCTGAATAATGCTCAACAACTTCTTCAGGAGTTAAAGATTGTTCGTTGTTGTCAATATAGATCCCATTTTCGCAGCGCACTAATTTCATCATAGTGGCCAAACCTAGCATGGTTGCTTGACGTTCACTGGCAGCTAAACTTTCAATCACCATTCGTTTGTAAGCGTGATGAAACGAACTGCGACCTGCGGCGTTAAAGCCACCAAATCCAACGATAACGGGCAATAATGACATACATAAAATACCTAAAGCTTGAATGAACAGCAGTGTAATGCCTTGGTTTGTGTTCTGGCAGGGTTATATTGGCCATAAGTCTTGGTATTTTAGCCAATGTTTCGGTATCTTTGCAGAATATACAGTAAAAAACAAAATCGACTTGTGCATAAAATTACCTTTTTACTTTGTGACAATATGCTGGCTACCAGCACTACCTTGCCTTTTGAAATGTTAAGGGCCGCTGAAAGTGCGGCTCGTGTAAAAGGTGGTAGCCATGCTGAAGCCGTGCTGATTCAAACTACTGCGATCAATAAGTTAGCCGTTAACACCAGTATTGGTTTTTCATTAATGCCCGATACTGAACTGCAAGAGGTAGGCAACAGCGATATTATTTACCTGCCAGCACTATGGCGAAACCCGCGGCCAATTGTGAAAAAACACCCAGAAATATTAGATTGGTTGTGCACAGCATATGAAAATGGCGCGATGATTTCTGCGGTGGGCACGGGGTGTTGTTTCTTAGCCGAGGCGGGGTTGCTCAACGATAAACCCGCAACTACACACTGGCATTATTTTGATCAGTTTCAACGAGACTATCCGCGGGTTAAACTCAAACGCCAATATTTTATTACACAGGCTGGCAACTTGTATTGCTCGGCCAGCGTAAATGCAATGGCTGATCTCACAGTACATTTTGTTAAACGACTCTATGGTGAAGCCATAGCCAGTTTTGTTGAGCGAAATTTTTCACATGAAATCCGCCGTTCTTATGAAAACACCAGTTATTTTGAAGGTAGCACCAAACAGCATCCCGATGAGGAAATAGTGCAGGCGCAAATATGGTTGCAAGATAATTATCATCGCCAGATTAATTTGAGTGAAGTGGCAACACGTTTTGAGATGAGTGTACGTACTTTTAACCGTCGCTTTAAAAATGCCACAGAACAAACACCGCTACAATATCTACAACGAGTAAGAATAGAAATTGCCAAAGATTTATTGCAAACCAGCAATCTAAACGTCAGTGAAGTAGCAGACAAAATTGGCTACCAAGATGTAGGGCATTTCACCGCTTTGTTTGTAAAACTACTGGCCACCTCGCCTCGTGAATACCGAGCAACAGTGCGGGCTAAATTGTTTACTGCTGATTGAGTTTCTTAGTTTCTACGGCAACTTTAGTTAAGAGAAAATCAGGGATTTTCGGTACTTATCGTTATGCGCCAATACCTGTCATTCCTGTGGTAGTTTGAAGCAAAAATATTGAACCTCGGAGGACACCGGGTGTCGCGCACACAGAGCACAGAGCACAGAGCACAGAGCACAGAGCACAGAGGAAAAGATATTTAGGGTCTTTAATCTCTTTTTTCTGTGCAGCGAGGCGCTCGGCACCCGGTGCTCGGCACCCGGCACCCGGTGCACTCTGTGGTGAGAAGCTTTAGTCATTTGCTTTTTATTATTACTATTCTCTGCTTATCGCCCAAACCCGAATTACTCAAATGTGCCATTTCCCGACAGTCATGTCTCGCTTGCCGAGTTAGCGTTTATAACAGATTGCAGACGGTAGATATTCGAGAGGATGTCACTGACTGCAATCTAAGTAAACCTGCAATAGGCGTGAACGTCGTCGGCTGTCTTCTGATCGCTCAAAACAGTCATTCACCAAAGCAATAAACGGTATTTAAACTTCTAAATTGAAGTGTTCAATGAGCAAAAAGAACTATCTGGGTGATTATCCACACTTACCCCGATAAAGCGGCCAACTGCCTTTTACAGTTTGTTGGTTTAACTGGATGTTATTCAGAAGTAGTGTTTGATCAGTCACTTGGTAGTTGGCTCTTAAATTCACTAAAGGCGCGCCTCTTAAGGCAACTGTTAAATGTTGCGCTAAGCGTAAATCTATTTCCCTTGGAAACAATCTAATTGGTGTACCTGTTAGGGCATAGGCCGTTAACCAGTGTTGTTCTTTTTGTGACAAATTACCTTGGGCGACGCGTATCCAGTCACTGTAATTGCTTAAACTAAACTGATTGACCTTAGTGATATTGTTGTCCATTAACACCGCAAACTGCATGCCCGCACATTGATACATAAAATCTAATGCGGCACGGTTAATAGACATATTTTGTGGCCAGGCAATTTGTATATCTACTCCCTGATCACTGAGCTGTTGGTAGACCTGTTGTACTTGTTGCTGGTTTGTTGTGGGTGATTGTGTCACTTTTTCATTTTTGGGTTCTGGCGGCTGTTCTTCAGCTTTTGATTTTGTTGTTGTCGTTGTTTGTGCCTTGGCGAGAGCTTTGGGCACAGGCGGCAGAGTTAGCTGTTCAATCACAATATTACTGATTGGCGGCTTTTCGCTAATTTTGGGGTTATTGTCAACTTTGTTTTTGTTGTATTGCAACATCACTGTTGCCAGCCACAGTATAAAAACAATAGTCAACAAGCTGCGAAAAACAGCGCTTGCAGGCCAATTATTGTTTTGTAAAAAAAGCATTTAACTCAGTTTACCAAGGCTTGTAATGACGACATTTCCATTCTGTCAGCAATGTCTTGTAACCTAGCCTGACGTTGACGTTGACGTTGTAACTGGTTGTTTGAGGCGGCAGCAAGTGCCTCTGGGGCTGCTGCATTGATATCAACGTTTTGTTTGTTAGTGGTGTTTACTTTTGCTGCTTCAGGTTGATTGTAAGGGTGTAGGGTGACCACGCCATCTGCCATACTTTGCTGCTTTTGGGCAACACGGCCCATTATCAGTTCATTTTCTAGCTCGGCAATGCGATCTTCAAGTTGATCGATTTGTACTTGTTGTTTTTGAGTCAAGTCTTGTGCGAGTTCGGTGACCGTGTTTTCGAGGTTTTGCGCCACTTGGGTGCTCACCTGGTGTACTTTTTCGGCTGTCTGTTGGATTTCTAATTCTGGCTCACTTTCTTGTAACCAAGCTTGGCCTGCTGGGGTTTGCATAATTAAATAGACGGCTCCGGCTAGTGCGGCGATAAAAAATAGGGTTTTCATGGGTTATTCCTTCTCAATTTTTGTATAGCGTAAGCTGACCCAAGCACGCAAAATGGCGGAGCTGGGTAGGCCTACAACTGTAGTCATAAAAGCCATTGAAAATTGCTTAGTTAACTCACCAATGATGCCATTCACTGAGCTTGGCGTGAGTGGTTGGTCTGACAATGTGCCTATGCCTAAGCTGATACCTAACAAGGTAAAGGTTAGAGCCAAGGTTGAAATACCATTGGCGGCTTGCATGCCTGCATCGTAAAAAAACGCGTTGTTTTTGCCGGCTTTAATGGATGCACCCGCCACCACCGCCAGAGAAAACAAGCCACTAAAGATGATTACAAAACTCCAACTAAAGACGTTTTGTAACCAAGTGACTAAATCTAACACCGGCATTTGGGTGAGATAACTGGCTAGGGCTAACAAGATAATGCCGGTGCCAAAAAACAAACCAATGGCATGGCTGGTTGCTGGCAAGACTTTATGGACAAACATTATCTGTGACCTGCTTTAGCAGATAAAATACTGCCTGAGGTTAAACGCAACTCAGACATCCAATGGGACAAAGGTGGCAGGCTCTTTTCGGCGCTAGAGTGCACTAAAAAAGTCAGCTCGTATTGATTAAAGGCGTTTTGTGCCAGTGCGTTATTACTTGAGGTGACTCTGTCGTCGCGTAATACCATGCGCTCAATATCCACCAAACGGCGGTAGATACTTTGTACCTTTTGTTGACGTTGATTTAGGTCTAGCGAACTATCAAGTTGTGCACTTAACAACGCCGCTCGTTCTCTTTCTAAATTTTCTAAGCTAAATAAACTGTTAGCGAATATTTTGGGGCTAATTAAACTCGCCACTGTGGCAATTAAAAGTAATATTTTCATGATGGTTTCCTGTTAAAAAATGGCCTTATAAAAACATGTCGGCGACATCTGCTGGTTTAGTGCGGTTACGTTGCGTTAACTCGGTATTTTCATCGCCAAAGCTGATTTCATATTCCAGTGCTTGGGCATCCAGAGCGACCAATTTCGCCATATAACTAAACATCAAGGCTTCTTGATCTAATAACGATTGTTCTGTGGAGGCTTCCATTAACAATTGACGCACGTATTCTTCGCTGGTCACTTCTACGTCACCCAAAGTAGGGGAGGCATTGGCTTTATGTTTTGAGATGGCATTTTTTAAGTCTTCTACTTTCGCCAAATTTAAAGCAAACTCATCGGCATAAGGAGAACGTTTATCTAAGCCTAAATGTATTAAGCTGTTGTCTACCTGCGCCAAAACCTTTTGCATTCTTTGGCGGGCTTGGTCTTGTTTTTGTTTGAGCTGGTACACTTCGCCTTGAGAGGCATTGCCATTTTTATTACGTAGTTTTCCCAAAACGGTTTCATATAAGCGTTGTTTTTTGGCTAAGGCATTTTGACGTAATTCTTGGGTTTCTTGCATTAAGTCTAAGTACTCTGACTTTTGCTGAACTAACTCAAATCGTTGATCAATCAACTCGTCACCTTCACTTTCAGAAATCAACTCTTGCAAGGATTTTAACTGCGAAAGTTTGCCTTGCATTTGTTGCTCAAGTTCCACTAAATGTAACGCCATCGGCGAAGCTTCAAAGTCTTGTTGAATGCGTTTTTCAATAATGTTGGCAGGCAATTTAATTAACTTATCACTTGCTACTGGATCCCAATTACGGCCTTCACTTGCCAACACTAAAGGAGTGCAACTAAGGCTTAGGGTTAAAATAAGCGACGATAAAATGTTACGAGTGTTCATATTAGATGCTCCTGTTAGTGGCTTAACCAGTATTGATGGCGCTCTATTTCAGTACGTAATTCGGCACTGATATTCAAAGCGGCAAGCTGGTGGCGCGTCAATTTTTGTTGTTCGAGTAAGGCTGTGGCGGTGTCAAAAAATGAGCTGTAGTCAGCAAAAAACAAATCTTTGTTCGGGAATTTTGATTGAGTTTTTCGAAGCGCCACATGAGCTGCGTTGATATCGCCGCCTTTCACTAAGTTGATCACCGACATGGCCATTAACCGCAAGGCTTTGTCGGCATCTGGGTGGCCACTGGGAAACTGAATACCATTGACACAGCGCAACATCACCTTAGCAGAGGCTAAATACTGAGCCGCCTGTCCAGATTGTTGTGCAAAACTATCCATTTCCATTGCCTGTTGTTCACACGCCCCATCTATGGATTGGTAATAATCAGTGGGTATATAAGGGGCGTGGTTGCTGTTATTACTAATAGGCAAGCTAGGCTCACTTTTAGTCGTAGACGAGCAGCCACTGATAAACGTGGCTGCGAATATCACAGCCAGCACTCTAAGGGCATATTGGGTTGATAATAAGTAGGTCATAAATCACTCCTGTTACGGTTGTAACTTTGGCTATAAAAACCTTTGAGGAATTTTTTGTTGGGAAAGGAAAATTTGTTGAATTCGAGGTTTGCGTTTTGATGCTAATGTGGCCGCTGACATGCTTAGAATAGAGGTTTCTGACCTTTGTTTAAAAAGTGACTTTGTTTTCGTTCTCCTCTTGGTTGTTTTAATTTAAGGGAGGGTAATAAAGTTCACCTGTACAATGACTTAGTGGCTGTGTTAGAAATGGCCAATAGTAATCACAGTTTGTGGGGGCGTTTAGAATGAAAATGGTTTATACACATGAAAGCAGCATTCTCGTAAATAATGCGAAAAACTTACTGGGTAACGAAGGTATTTCTGTTTCTGTTAAAAACGAGCATGTCTCAACGGGGGCGCATCCTCATCTGGCATACATGGAATTATGGATTAACCATGATTCAGATTACGTTAAAGCGATGGAATTATTGGCCACTGTTGACTGTAAAGACTCTTTAAAAGACTGGGTGTGCTCAGAATGTAATGAAACAAATGATCCATCTTTTGAAATTTGCTGGAATTGTAGTAAAGAAGCTCTGAAATGAATCAAAATTCATACAACAAACCAATTATTCCAATCTCATCTCGCTGTGCTCGTTTCCCTGGAATTATGGGACGTTATAAGTTTATTTAGCCCATTATTTACCTTGGTACGAACATGTAATACTAATAGCTAAAGTTAGATAATAATATGAGTATGATAAATGTTCACCTTAATGACAATTTGGATACGCCTCTAGATTTTCTCGCAAAAAACTCGATAGGAGCAAAAATTATCTAATCAATCAGGCGATCAAGGAATTTTGGCAAAACAATCACTTGAAGATACTAGATGGCAAGATACGCTTGTGGCACTTGAGTCTTTAAAATTAGGTCTGACTGTAGATGAAGCAGACGTTAACCCTTGGTTTAATAGCTGGAGTGCTGGCGCGAGAACTTCTTCTCCAAAACCATGAATGCCAAATATTCACCAGAATCGATTGAATACCTTCAAGAAGGCGTTCAGAAACTTAAACAATTCTCTCAGATTGGCCTACCAGTTTTAAAAGCTTCTGATCCAGAAAACATTCGTGATCTTTATGTTGGTCAATATACGATTCGCTATTTATTTTCCGCTGAGGTCATTTATGTTTTGAGAGTTTGGGACGGAAAAGAAAATGATAAAAATTTATAACAAATCGCCTGTATTGATGCCTCAAAGGCAGCGATTTTTGCGGGGTGGTAAAATGAAATGGCGTTAATAATCAGGATTGCTCTCAGGTTAAAAGAGAGTGTCTTCATGCAGTGTACAGTGAATGGTTGCTAGAAAATGGTCCTTAGTCTCTGTATAACTGACATGTTATCTAAAAGCCAATCACCGTCCGCCTCAAAACCTTGGCGTTTTCAGGTGTTTTTCCCACTATCATAATTTTCTCATTAATTTCCATAGGGATAGGTAAATGAATACATTTCTATTTTCAAACTTTCTCAAGCCAATGCTAATCGTTAGCCTCTCAATGATATTAGTTCAATTCTCAATAGGAATATCACAAGCAAAGCCAACTCTTGATACACCCACAACTCAGTCTTTAAGTGAGCTTGAAGCATTTATAGGAGAATTTTCTAGGAAAAAGAATATTCCAGGAGTGGCAGTGGCCGTAGCTTCGAAAGGAAAATTACTGTATTTCAATGCTTATGGCATGGCGAATGTGGAGTTATCTGTGCCTGTTTCCGACAAAACTGTGTTTGAAATTGGCTCTATCAGTAAACAGTTTGTATCCGCTGCTACCATGCTGCTGGTAGAGCAGGACAAATTAAAGGTAAGTGATCCTATTCATCTTTATCTTCCTTTTTTGCCAAGTGAATGGTTGGGGGTGACTGTTCATCAATTATTGACCCACACTTCTGGGATCCCTGACTACGAGGAAATTGCCAGTTATGATATTTATCGCCTGCGGGTTACCCCAGAGGATATAATTAAAATTGCACAGTCTCGCCCTATGGATTTTGAACCAGGTACAGGATGGTATTACAGTAATACCGGCTATTATTTGCTGAGCATGATAGTTGAAAAAATTGAAGGTTTGCCATTAGCTAAGGTCTTAGAAAAGCGTATTTTTGCCCCTCTTAAAATGACTCAGACGCGTATGGCGGATCCTGAGGCAATTATTGCTCATCGTGCCTCGGGGTATTGGGTGAATAAAACCAATGACCTTATCAATAGAAACCCTACCGAAACCTCTTCTACGTTAGGGGCGGGAGGGCTACTTAGTTCGGTGACTGATCTTGCAAAATGGGATAAGGCGCTGAGTGATGACAGCGTGTTAAGTTCGCAGTCTAAAGAGCAAATGTGGAGTGAAGTTTTAGTTCCCCGTGGCAAAAATCCCCATTATGGATATGGTTGGGAGCTTGAAGATTTTGAAGGGCTACCGGCCACCTTTCACTATGGGCAAGTTGCAGGCTTTAATACAGAGTTTGTACGTTTAACTGAGCAAGGTATTGCTATTATAGTATTCACTAATCGATACCGGGTGAACGTCGAACCTATCACTAAGAAAGTGTTATATACCTTTATACAGGGTTTAAAGTCAGTAGATAAAGATTAAAGCTATGCATATTTTATGTAGCGCCACGTTTTAAAAACTGCATCTAGACTGATTTATAGATTGTTACCATTATAACTTGTTAATAAGGCTGTCACTTTTGATCTTATCTAAAATAGTCGATTAAATGGCTGTGGGTGGTATGGCTATTGTTGCCTTAAAGTGCTTGGTTGGGGTATGACAAAAGTTATTATCCCCAGCGAAAGGCCGATCAAGAACGCCTAAAATTGCCAATCATTATTTCCTCTCAGTGCCCGCCGCCTCTATGTTGTGCCTTAGTATTTTTATCTCAAAACATTAACTTTTTACACTATTAATCAATTAATTCATTTTTTTTGGGAATAAATCTATTTTTAATTCGTTACCTCAGTGTCATCTAAATAAAACACGAGGAAATGAAAATGACTAAGTTAAATAAAATAGTAAATATTATGGTAATCGCAGGTGTAGCACATTTTTCTGGTTCAGTTTTGGCCGCAAATGTACAAGTGAGTCAAAACACTCAATTCAGTCATCAAACAAGTGTGTCGCAGAATATGGATACTGAGCAGGGCAATTCAGATGCAAATGTGCAAACTGATACGGCAGCAACTAATGACACTCAAGCTCAAGCGAATACCGACACAAGTTCTGAGCAACAAACAACTGAGACAACGGCCGAAAAAAGCTCAGAGTCTGCGAGTCAAAACAGCACTAACCTCAGTTATGATGTAGCAGCTGAAAATAGTCAAAGTCTCACTCATTCTGCTGGTCAATCAACGACTGTGTTAGTCAATAACGGTTTGTCTACAGTGTCGGCACTGACTGTGCCCAATACATCGGCAGTCAACACTTCAACAACAGAACAGTCAGAAATAATAGCAGAAGCCGAGTCAATCGAAGACACCGATACTGAAACTGCTGACATGCAAGAAGCCTCTGAACTAAGCCATAGTGTTTCATTAGCTCAAGTGACAGACATCACTCACTCGGCTGGCCAATCAACGACTGTGTTAGTCAGTAATGGTTTGTCTACAGTATCGGCACTGAGTATGCCTAATACATCAGCTTCTATGGCAGAACAGTCAGAAGTAATAGCAGAAGCCGAGTCAATGGAAGATACGAATACTGCCACCTCTGACATGGTAGAAGTCTCTGAACTCAGCCAGAGTATTGGGTTAACTCAAGTGACAGATATCTCTAATAATGTGTCGGCCAATCTAGCGCAACTAGCCAGTGCAGACGTGGCGTCGCAGGCAACTCAAGTTATTGAACAGTCTGTCAGCACTTCGATTGCCGAGAACATAGTAGGTAATGCAGAGAGTTCGGTATCGGAAACTGTGAGTAGTCAAATTAGCGCTTTAGTGACAGATCAGGTGAGTAGCGAAGTTGCCACAGTGACCGCTGCCGAAGTGGCAAATAGCATCAACAGTGACCTAGACCTAGGCATCTAATAACCCTTGCGTTCTCTTCAACTTTACGCCGGCTGTTAGCCGGCGTCCTTCTCAGCTTTTTGGTGATCAACATGAAACTATCTCTTAATAATATAACTTGTGCTTTGGCCTTAACTTCGAGCTCTTTAGTGTGGGCTGACAATCAGTCTGATTTTATACTTAACGCTGAGTTAGGCGCAGGGCTAATCCATAATTCTGCTTTAAGTGTCGACGAGTTAGATGATGTCTCTTCACAAAGTGATTCGGGTCATGAATTATACGGTTCGATAAAGGCAAAGTGGCAAGCAACAGATAAAGCGAAACTCATGGCAAGTTACGCTTACAATCAAAAACAATATAGCGAATATTCTCAGTATGATTTGGCTTTACATCAAATAAGTGTAGATGGAAGTTATCAGTTACAAAGCAGTGAGCTGGGCATGCGAATCGATGCCGCAAGTGCAGACTTAGCAGGCGATACGTTTTTAACCTATCAACAAGTGAGTGTGTACCATGGCAAATTTTTGCAGCCCGAAACCTATCTGCGCTCTAGCATTAAACACAAAGTTAAATCTTTTACAGAGTTACCCTCACGGGATGCCAGTGGAGTAGGGGCCAATGTTGACTTGTTCCATTTTCTGAATGGTGCCAATACTATGCTATTGCTAGGGGTCAATGCCGAGCAAGAAAATGCTGAAGAGCAACAATTCGATTATTGGGCTGTGGGTTTTAATACCAAAGTAACCCACAAATTTGATGTGTTTGGTTTGTCGTCAAAAGTAGGCTTAGGTTTACGTTATCAGAAAAAGGACTATCAAACCTTTAACCTAGAATCCCAGCAGGACAATGAAAATATTGAAAGAGACGAAAACAGAAAAATAGTAGAGCTTAACTGGCAGTTGCATGTATTAGATAATTTGTCTGTTAATGCACAATGGCAATATGGAGACTACCAGTCATTAATCTCTAGTCAGACCTATGAACAAAATATTACCAGCGTCAGACTGAATTATTCTTTTTGATGCCTATTAATTGCCCCATATCCATAGATAGGGTCCCTACCTTTGGGTCCCATATCTACGGCTTGTTTAGATAAGTTTGTCAGTACCCCCTCCCTTTTTAAGCCTTCAGACGTACTCTGCTTTGCTAGTAAACATGCCAATGCCGCAGACACTACAGGTGCCGCCATAGAGGTACCTGATTCTTTGCCTAAGCCTTGTTTTGCTTGAGCGGTCAATACATTCACACCTAATGCAGCATAATCGATGTAATCGCCACGATTAGACCAACGATAAGGTTGATTCGAAGCGTCAATTGCACTGACAGCCGTTACCTCGGCATAGCCTGCTGGGAAAACCGGTGTGGCCGCTGGGCCTTCATTACCAGCTGCAGCCACAATAAAAGCGCCTTTATCGGTTGCAGCAGAAATGACCCGCTGCAAGATATTATTATCTGGGCCAGCTAAGCTCATATTAATCACCGCTACTTTTTGTTCAACTAACCAATTAAGGGCTTCTATCATGGCACTTAACGTGGCGCCTTGGGTATAATTAGATTGCTGATAAAACACTTCAGCCGAGTACAGTTGTGCATTAGGTAATAAAGGTGAAAGCTGCTCCGCTTCGCCAACAAGTACACTGGCCACTGCGGTTCCATGGTGAGAAGGCGAGGTTAAACCGGCAACTAAAAATGATTTTGCTGTGATGTGTGCTGCTTTAAAGGCTCTGTGTTGTTGATTAATGGCGCTGTCTATCATGCCTATATTGACGGCAGTATCACAAACCGAAGCTTGGCTCGTGTCGGGGACAGTGTCTGTGTCAGTGGGAGTATTTTGCGCTTGATAAATATGATTACGGTCGAGCGTCGCTAGGCTCTTTTCGGTTAAATGTTGTGCTAACAGTGATTTGCCGTCAAATGTCTCTGGTACAGTAAAGTGCAATAGGCTAAGACCCAAACCTTGATACACTTTGCTTGATTCTATTGTAGCGCCTAACTTAATTAATGCTTGTTCACTTTTAGCGTCGGCTAACACCATCCATTGGTTTTTAACAGCGCGCCAGCCATCTTCTACTTCCACTTCTATCAATACTGGTTTGCTGATATCGGTGCCAATAGGCAAGATTTTGGGTAATTGGTTTAGAGGTTTTGTGATCACATCTTTGATAGGCGGTAAGCTAGACAAAGCAAAGGGAGGCTCAATTTTTGGCTCTGTTAGGCGATCGCTTATAGGTTCAATAATGACAGGTAACTGGCCCACCTGGTTTACAATACCGTCTGTATTAACCAGTTGTGCAGATGATATTTGGCTAAACGCCAGTAAACTAAAGAATGTAACTTTGCTTAATGTCATAGTGACCTCGTGCTGAAAACAATTAAATCTAAAGAGTTAACGTTTCAGCAAAAAATAAATTTCATTTTTTTTGGAATAAAAATACAGCTCATCCGTTACCTTTGTAAATGAGCAAAAAAAGAGTAAACACAATGAATGAATCCTTTGAAAATATCATACCCATGTTAAGACGGTTTGCCTATTCATTAACAGGTAACACCGCCGACGCTGATGATTTGGTGCAGATCACATTTGAAAAGATCTTGAGTAAAGGCATGCCTGAAGACGTAGAAACCATTAAGTGGGCTTTTAAGGTATGTCGTAATGTGTGGATCGACGAGTACCGTTCACGGAAAGTGAGGCAAAACGCAACACAGGCGCCAGAGCTGCAAGAACAAGTGACGGTTGAATCAAGCCAACAGCAACAATCACAACAAATGTTAGCTAAGGTCAATACTGCTATGGATACCTTACCTCAGGACCAACGTTCTATATTGTCGTTAGTGGCGTTACAAGGTATGTCATATAAGGATGTGGCGACCACCTTAGAAGTGCCAGTGGGCACAGTGATGAGTCGTTTGTCGAGAGCCAGAAATACCTTGTTGAATTTGGTTAATCCACAAGCATTAGGAGAAAACGCATGAAGATAACTGACCAGATGTTAAGTGCATTTTTAGATGCTGAACTGGCACCAGAAGAGATGGAAAAAGTGAGGTTAGCTCTAGAAACTGACGATGATTTAGTGATGCGTATGGCCGAACTTTCCCAAGTCGACCAATGGGTGGTGGAACATGCACAGCAGATTGACCACACTCCCGTGCCAGCGAAAATAGTGGCACTAGCGCAACAAATAGATGCTAAACACGCTAATACAGACATACCCACAGACAATAAAGTGGTTCAGATTTCGAAATGGCAAAAAGTGACTTCACAAATAAGCGGGCCGTATTCAATGGCTGCGGGTGTGGCCTTAGTGGTGACTGTGGGTATGTTGAGTTTTTCTCAGCAATCTAATCAAACAGGATTATCTCAAGAAGTGGCGGCCGTTTTAGATAATACATTAAGTGGTGATACAAGCTATTTAGCAGAGGGTGAAGCGATTACCGCACAGTTGAGTTTTACCAATCTACAAGGGCAGTTTTGTCGTCAATTCCAAATGGTAAGTAACCAAGGAAGTAGCGCACAAATAGCCTGTAAACACAGTGCTGGTTGGCAAGTTGCAGTGCAATCAGCCGTGCAAGGCACACAAAATTCGGGCGATTATCAGACTGCATCAAGCAACAAGCAGTTAGATCAGATGATAGATAAGATGATCAGTGGTGCACCATTAGATAGAGCCCAAGAACAACAAGCAATTCAATTAGATTGGCAGTCAGAAAACAAATAAAGAGGTGATTTATGAAACTTATTACAATTATTTTTTCAAGTGCATTATTACTATTGTCTGGTTGTGCAAGTAAGCCTGATTTTAGACCGGCCACCAATGGTTCTGTTGGTTATAGTGAACAAAAAATTACTGACGACCGCTATCGCGTGCAGTTTAAGAGTTATTCAAAAACAGTGGCGGATGCGGCAGATTTTGCATTGTTACGTTCTGCCCAATTAACCCAGCAACAAGGCTATGATTGGTTTGTTGTGACCAGCAAAGAAACCTTTGTTGAGTCAGAAAAACTTCAACCCGCTTCATCTGTTGGTGTATCACAAACACGCCAAGTTGAAAGGCATTGTGGCTTGTTAACTTGTGAAACATATAGTCGTCCGTCTACTCAAGTAGGAGTGAATATTAACGCTGGTATGGGTCAGGAGCGAAAAGAAGTCCATAGCATCTTAGAGATACGCTTAGGTAAAGGACTCAAACCCAATGAAGACACTTACAGCGCACAGGATGTCATTGATAATTTAGGTCAAAAACTAGAAGCTGAATAAACAATATTAGAGGTATTAAACTGACAAGATAAAATAGAAGCCTATTTTATCTTGTCAGTTTGCAGTTTGGTTATTTATTTCAAAAAAATTAATACCATCCTTATTTTAAGAAAGAGGCACTTGTTGATTAGGCAGTGATTGGGTAATTTGTAATTTAGGAGTGCTAAATTACATTTTGGTTAGCGAAGCCTTGTAAGTCAAAATAGAGAGCAACAATGAACAAAGGCACTTTGACCTTTTTTTGTGGAAAAATGGGGGCAGGAAAGTCTACCAAAGCCAGTGAAATTGCACAGCAAGGCAGGGCGGTCTTGCTTTGTGAAGATGAATGGCTGGCGTCACTGTACCCCAATAAAATTGCATCACTTAAAGACTATGTTGAATATTCGAATCTACTTAAGCCTCAGATTAAAAAGCTTGTTCAGTCGCTATTGACTGCGGGAACTCATGTGGTGATGGACTTTCCAGCAAATACGCTTTCCCAAAGAGATTGGTTTCGGAGTATCTTCTTAGAGATCGACGCGCCACATCATTTGATATACATCGACTTACCAAATGAGGTCTGCTTAAAACAAATAAGAAAAAGGCGCCAACAACAGCCTGAAAGGGCAGCAACAGATACACCCGCTATGTTTGAGCAGATTACCAAGTATTTTATGGCTCCAACATCCGCTGAAGGGTTCAATATCGTCAAGGTGACACAAAATACCTAACAAGGCGCAATGATGGAAAATTTATTCGTTGGCTTCTAAAAATTCGCAGAGTGCAGCGTTGAGCGAATATTTAGGGAGTATCAATGAAAAAAAGTTTATCATTTTTGCTATTTTAGTTACTTTTATTTCAACAGCGGCTGTAGCAAAGAGGTGTAGAGCTTGAAATGTTAGGGTGTCGGTCATTCCTAGGTAGGGGCAATAAGTCAGATTATACGGGTTTAATATATTGGAATTGTCTCGATATAAAAGCACAGCACAATTAAAAGTTAAGCAGACAGGTTTCACAACTAACAACCCTTAGATTTAAATCTTAAATTTTACTGGAGTCGGTCTTGAGTTTAGAAAAAACTAGCGCTGCTAACCATTGCCCTTTGTGTGGTGAGAGTAACCTTTGTAGAAATTTGTCACCCGCTAATAACAATGAAGCCTGTTGGTGTATGGATAGTGCAATTAGTTTCCCTGACAGTTTGTTAAGCCAAGTAGCTGATGCAGATAAAAACACATCCTGTATCTGTCAAGCCTGTGCTGTGAATCATCAAATGTTTAGCGATAATTTGCTTATCAATGCTGCTGAGCGTTCGAAAAAATAGCCATGTATCCTGGCCAATGAAATTGGCTCATTAATTTAATTACACATAGAAAGAGGACTCAGAATGAGCAAATTGACATGTATTGCGAAAATTGTTGCGCAACAAGAACACAAAGAAATGGTATTGTCAGAATTAATTAAAATTGTGCCTCCTACTCAAAAAGAGCAAGGGTGTATTAACTATGATCTGCATATTTGTAACACTGATGACGCCATTTTTATGTTTCATGAAACCTGGGAATCAGAAGCTGACTTGAATGCGCATTCACAGTCGCCACATATCAAAAAGTGCTTTGACGTTATTGGTGAAATGTTGGTTGCAACAGAAGTGTTAAGGCTTACCAAAGTGACAGTGTAAGTTTAAGACATGTATTTTTAGAGCCAATGCTGAGACGCGGCCCAGTAAGCGTCTTTAATATTTACTGGGCCGCCAAATGTCGAGGAACAGGGGAGATGGTTTGGGGATTGTAGTGCTGCATTTTAGCATTGAAATTTATCCCCCCAATCCCACAAACTTCAGCTACTTTTTAGTCCACTTACCGTTCACCCACAAATAATGGCCAGAGCTGGTTTTGTCATAGGCTTTTTTGGCCGCTAATTTTTCAACTTGTTGCACTGTGATACCGTTTTTAGCCGCTAGGTCTGCATACACTGCCTTGCGTTTGGCATTGATATCAGCGACTAGCGCTTGGGCATCTTGTTGCGCGACAACCACACCTAAGTAACCATTGTCTTTTTCGCCCACTAAACCTTTATTTTTGGCTTCGTCTAAATCTAAGGCGAAAGCAATACTACTAAAAAGCATGCTAACAATAATAAGAGATTTCACTATTGAGTTTTTCATGAGGTTGTTCCTAAATTGGTTTAAAACAAGTTACTGTCGTCACTGAATACATCATCAAGTTCTTTATCCACTTTCACCCGAATTTCATGATCAATCTTGACATTAATATTGATTGTAATCGGCTCCTTGGTTTCAACTTGTACTGTGTGGGTACAAGCCAATAAACACCCCGTCGCCATAAGCACTAAAACTGTTATTTTCACTTTTTATCACCTTGGGTTATTTTCTGTTCAATTTTATTTTCTACTGCATTCACTAATCGTATCGACTCAAGCAAAGAAAATATATTTTCTTGATGAGTATAATTAAAATTAACACTTTGCTTTTTATCAGGGTTATTCCCATTTAGCGCAAAATCGAAAAACATCCAGCCATCAGGGGTAAATTTCACCTTGCTTTTAAGTTGGGTGAAATCAAGATTTTCCAATAATGCCAATTCAGGTTGCTGCTGTTTAATCGAATCAAATGAAGGATTATCCACTATAGTCAACTTCCCTCCGGATAGACTCGAAGCCCAACCTTCGTCTATGCTGATGCCTTGTTTGTTAATAATCATTGGCAAGTCGCCATCAAGGTTTCCAGTGATTTTGATGCCCGGTTGTTTTTGTAGTGCCACAACCTGAGCCAAATCAATATTCTGGAATGCAATATTAACCTGCTGATCTCGTCCATCTAACCATAACTGCCGGCTTGAAAACTTACCATTGAAAATTTCACCCTGCACTTGTTCTAATCGAAATACGTTGTCCTTTGCAATAACCTTAGCATCAAGTTGTTCAATGGGTACGCCAGCGTTAATGGAATCGATGTGTAGAGTAGATTCAGCTAACTGAAGTCCCGCTGAATCAAAAGTGAGTGGTGTTTGATAATTTATGTTGTTAAGTATGTAATCTTGATATTTTGCTGATACGTCTTGGATAGCTAAGCTGCCCTTTGCGATAAAAGGCTGCTCTTCTTGAGGTAAGGTAAAGTCTATAGTTGCTGAGAGACTGCCTTGTTCAAGGATGAGCTGGTTTTCTAGCTGAGAGATGATGCCTTGTAAACTTTTGAGTTCTTGTTGTGCAATGTGCAGTGCTAGCTCAGTGTTTTGCTGCTTTAGAGCCAACTCAAAACCTTGCTCTAAGCCAATGTTGTGCTCACTGCTTGTTGTTATATCTGGCAAATTTGCTTGGCCTGTATGTGTCATTGTGATTGGCTGAAACTTGATGTTTTGTGCGGTTAAATTTGTGACAGTTGAATTACCGGTAAAACTCAGTGCTGCCCACTCTTTTATATTCACATCTAAGTGGTTGCTAATATTCTGTATTTTGGCCTCAGGGTGGGCCAGCTGTATAAGTTGGTTGTCGATACTCAGTTGCAAATCACTCAGACTTGCCCCTTTAATAATAAAATCGCTAATGGTTTTTGTCAGTTTAATGTCGCCTATTTTTATACCTGAGCTAGTCAATCTACCGTGAATGTTAAGTGGCCGATTATCAGAATACTGTAGGGTAAATTCACTTTTTATGTCGGCTATATTTAAGGAGTCCATCTTTAAATGGTTGACGACTAGCAGGTTGTGAGCGTCGTTGATTTCCAAACTGACTGGCTGCTGGGTACTTAAAGAAGAAAGATTGCTAGACAAGTTACCCTGTGCTTGTAGGTTTAAGTTTCCCGCTTGTAGTTGTTTGGCTGCAATGGGCTGATTCACTGCTAACTTGTAAGACACTGCAAGTTCGCCTGTAAATTGATAGATTAGCTCCCTTAAATCGAGACTCCGATTACTATTTTGCTTATCAATAAGGTGCAATTCGGGCAGGCTAAGCTGTGTTTCGTCTATCACCACTTTTTGCGGCAATATAAACGAAAGATGTGGCAAATCGTCTTCTGCAAAATAGGCTTGCAATAGTGGGCAATGGGCTGCCTTAAGTTTGCTTTCAAGTTCACTTAAATCCAAACTGAGGTTTAGGCTAGATAAGGCCAGTTCAACGAATAGCTCCCCTTTAATAGCCACCTCTAGAGGGCAGTTTGCTATTTTGACACTACTGCCCATTTCTAAACGACTATCTGCCCCTAGCACTTCGCCATCAAAAAAAATACGGGTGTGTATTTTACTGTCATCAGCAGCGAGTTCTGCTAATAACTCAGGGTTTTCTGACGTTAACTTTTGGGCTTGCGGTAGCCATTTAGTGAGATCTGATAATCTCCACTCTAGATTACCTACTAAAGTGTTTTGCTGCATTTTGATATCCGCTTTGATATCACCCGTGATACTTAAATGGTTACTCGAAGTGGCATGAATACTTAGGTGTAAGGGCTCGCGTAATTCAGGAGAGTGGATTTCGATAGTGGCGATACTTAATTTGGGTAAAGCATCGGGTAAATTTAATTCATTGGTTTGTGGTTCATCTGCTGACTTTTTAGCAACTTGGTTGTTGGTTGCTAGGTGGTTAAGGTGTAACAGCTGAATACTTAAAACATTGGACCAGGGTTGCCACTTTGCTTCACGCACCAAAAGCTCACCTGCTGCAAAGTCGATGCAAGCTTGTTTAACCTTGAGGTTAAGTTGCCAATCCAGTGAAAAATCTAGACAGTTAACCTTTATACCCTGTGACTGGGCAAAATATTCGATGCTTTTGATGGCAATAGGACGGCGATAAAAAAACACGATAACCAACAAAGCGGCCAATAACAAAATGGCCATCAGCTTTTTACTAGGGCGGGTTTGCCTAAACATAGATGTCATTGCTTTCCTATTTTTGATTACATAGTCACAGCAGGTCAGACTATTTTAACAATCATTAGTTTACATTTAGGTATCACATTCTATTTGATTGGCTCCACTGTATAATGGAGAGGATTTTAACACTGCTGTTCACAATCTCTATTATATAACCTGGCTATTTTGCTACTGTCTGATAGATATCGGCGTTTAACTTATCTGTCGAATGGTAAAGTAACCCCTCATTCGAAAGGTCAAAATGGTAGCTGCCGGTTTCTACTATCATTTTTGCCGTATTATCTAATCCTTCTTTAAGCATTAAATGATACTGCCCTTCAGTGAAATTTTGCCAAGCCCAATTAGCGCCTACTTTTTTCAAATTAAATTGACGAACACTTAAAAAATTTACTGCATTGAGCTCTTTATCTAGCACAGGTGTTTGCTCCAAAGTGACAAATAAGTCGCCATTTTGCGCTTGCCATAACACATCATCTGGATCCTCTGAATATTGGATAAAGGCCCACTTTTCATCTTCATAGGAAACTTGATGAGTATTTAAATCGTAATAATTAACGAGCCAACCATTTTTGCCTTTAGTGCTATAGGAAATGACTTGCTCACTTTTCCAAGAGAGTCCGCGGATTTCCACTTGTGGTATTCTAAGGGCCTCTGCGTTCCCCGTTTTGCTATTAATCAGATAAATTTGGTTGAGTGTCAGTCCAAGCAGATAGTCTCCACTAAAAGACCATAAAAGGGAGATGAAGTGACGGCTATCATTAAATTGAGTTAGCTTAGTTAATTGACTGCCTTGCCTATCGGTAAACCAAACTTCTTCATTCCCTGTACTTAAACCAATAAAGGCAATCTGATTATCATGGGGTGAAAATACCGCGAGTCTATCGTCAACGGATGTATTGGCCACAAATATATCAGATTGACTTTCGAAGTTGTAATACAGCGCATTTTGATTCATGTATCCTGCAATAAACATGTAATCCTTGCCATTAGCATGCCTTAGAGGTGTTCGCAGCTGTTGGCTACCTGAATAGAGCACTTGTTTATCCTTGCCATGTTGATCATAACTGACCAATTGATAGGCTGGATGTTCCCCCATTAATACCACGCGTTCACCACTGTGATCCCAAATTCCACAACAAATATACGCGTCCTGTTTAAACAATAACGTCAACTCATCTGTCTCTAAGTCCAGAGAGTAATAACCTTCCCATTGTTGTTTATCGGGAGATGATATTAATAGAATATTTTGTGTAGGGTGTAGATCAAACTGGCTATTGCCGCCAATAAATTGCTCTGGCTGATTTAAGCGTCGCTTGACGCCTGTTACCAAGTTCAGCTCGAACAAGGTATAGGGTGAGTTATCAGATTCGCTATACACCACACGATTGTCATCATGGGTAAAACTGATTCTTCCATAACTTCCCGCAGGGCAATTGTGGATTAACTTCGGCTCGCCAAGAGTTAGTCCATTAATTTCACGAATATAGTATTGGCAAGAATCTGACGAGGCAACCAGGTAAACTAGCTTGCTTCCATCACTGTTCCACGCAGCGGGGCCAACGCCTAACGCATTTTTTTCGCCATGGGTAATCTCTACTGATTTTTCGTCTATTAAAGACTTTACCCATAGGTGAACTTTATTTTCACCAAATTCCATAAAGGCAAGGTAGTTGCCGTCGGGTGACACTTGTGGCCAAGCTTCATTTCCCGCTGAGCGCGTTAATGCCTTTACTTGTGTAATGGGAGAGTGCGCTTTATCGTTTTGAAATAGGACAAGTAACCAAACTACTAGCACCATTAAGCCGAATACAATTAACGGCCAAATGATTGGCAATTTTTCTTTTGAAAGGGGGGATATTTGTGCCGAGGGTTTAGTAGCAGAAATCTGAGACGTTTCATGGTTCGCAAGCGTTGCAGTATTTTCTTCAAGCAACTCAGTGGCTGCTGCAATAAATTTATAACCCTTTTTAGGAAGTGTGGCTATAAATCGAGGTTTTCTTGGGTCGTCATTGAGGTTTTTACGAAGCTTATTAATGACCTTAGTTACCGCATTGTCGGTGATAACACGCCCTTGCCAAACCTCTTCAATTAGCTGGTCACGACTAACAATTTGATTAGTATGTCTGCAAAAATAAGCCAATAACTCAACCACCATGGGTTCAAGTTGCAGCACTTCTTGCTCACTGCTTAAGGTTTGTTGCTTTTCACAAAACAAAAACGCTTCAATTTGCCAACGCATCGTCTACCAAAAACTAGTCTAAGTTACGGAAAAATAGCATTTTTGTTTGCTTTGGTCACCAAAAGTCACAACTCTTCACTGTTTTATCACTACTTCACACTGGAACGCTACTAACCTCCTTTCTGAAATTATTCATTGATTAAAGGAAATTTACTATGACATTTATGCAAGACTTTTACAGAGTCAGTATTCACCTTACAGTAATGTGCTTAGGGTTTTTAATCTTCACTCCTTGGATTGGTTTTTTAATGGCAGAAGAGGTGGAGCCAGTCAATTTTAATACTCCGTCATCACTATTAGAACATAAGGTTGAAAATAACCAAGATGTGATAAAGCTTATGAACTCTTCAGATCTAAAACAGCAATTACTGAGTTTGGCTGAGAAAATAGACGCTATTGTTCCTGCTGATTTAACGACTCAAGAAGGTATTTCACTTAGCTCAATGCTCGCTCAGCATAACAAAACATTGAGTTTGATTGGGGATCAGAAATACCCCGTTAATTACTATCATCATGTTCTTTATTCCCAAGCACAACAAAGATCATCGTCCAAAGAAACACTTCAGCAACGGATAAAACAAATTTTTAGTGGTGCAATACTTGGGTTTTCTGATGAAGAATTGTTCCAAACAAGCTCCACTATGGGCTGGTCTTTGCCTATGGGGCAGGATTACATGTTTGGTCTTTTCACTGATTATCAGCAAAAAGAAAAATTAAGCTTATATCAAGCTATCAACCTTATTTCCAATTATCAGCTTTACAAAGTATACGAGGCGGTTTTGCCTGTTGTTGTGCCAGCAATTGAGGCAGAGGAAAATAAACGCTATTTGGCAGAAACCGATGTGTTGGTGAAAACCCCCGGTGGCGCAACGATATCTGCAGTTGTGGTTAGAAAACGTGGCGACAGCAAAAAAAGACCCACGGCTTTTCAGTTTACTATTTACGCAGATGAAAAATGGCAAATTAAACAAGCTATGCATGCCGCAGCCCATGGTTATATTGGGGTTATTGCCAATACTCGTGGTAAAGCTAAAAGCCCCGACAACATCATCCCATGGGAGCATGATGGTGAAGATGCAAATGCGGTGATTGAATGGATTTCGAAACAAGCCTGGAGTGATGGAAATGTTGCCATGTATGGGGGCAGTTATTTGGGCTTTACCCAGTGGGCTGCAGCAAAATACGCGCATCCAGCCCTAAAAACTATTGTGCCTATTGAAGCTGCGCATCCTTTTGTTGGCCTGCCAGTTGAAAATAACATTTTCATCACTCCTAATTACCAATGGGCATTCCATGTCACCAACAATAAAACCATGGATAACTCAGTTTATAACGATTGGAAACATTGGCAAAATGCTTACGATACCTTATTTGAAAGTGGTCGTGCCTTTAAAGATATTGATAAAATTGAAGGTAAACCCAACCCATGGTTTCAAAAATGGTTAGGGCATTCTAGCTATGATAGTTACTACCAGAATATGCTGCCTTACAAAGAAGACTATAAAAAAATTAATATACCTGTATTGAGTATCACGGGGTATTTTGGGGCGTCAATTTCTGCTAGCTATTTTTTCAATGAACATAAGCGATACAATTCAAACGCGGATCACACCTTTCTTATTGGTCCTTATGGTCACGGAACGGCACAAGGCATACCGCGCACTTATCACAGTAACTATAAATTAGATGACGTTGCTTTGGAAAAAGACACCCAAGAAATGACCTTTGAATGGTTTGATCATTTGTTGTTCAACCAACCTAAGCCAAAACTCATTAAGGACACCATCAACTATCAACTAATGGGCAGTAATACTTGGCAGCACAAACCGTCACTTATGGCACTTAATAAACAAGGAGTGACTTACCATTTAGGGAAAAATATAAATGATAAAAACCAATATCAACTCACCACTAAGCTTCAAAATGAAACGGATTTTATACCACAAATTGTTGATATGAGTGATAGACAAACGCACCACAACGCTCAATCGTGGCAAGTGATCCAAAAAGAACTTAACGAACCTAATGGTTTAATCTTTGTGACTGAAACATTTCAGGAACCGCAAGAATTAACAGGGTCGGTGACTGGTCATTTTGCGCTGGCAATTAATAAAAATGATGTGGATATTGGCTTTAAGTTTTACGAACTCAAAGCCAACGGCGAAACCTTTGCACTGGCGCGTTATATAAGTCGAGCTAGTTATGCAAAAGACATGAGTCATCGTCAATTATTCACTCCGAATCAAAAAACACTTATTCCAATCGTTAATAGCACTATGATCTCCAAATTAATCGAAAAAGGTAGTCGTTTAGTGATGGTGCTCAATGTTAATAAAAACCCTGGTGCTCAAGTTAATATGGGCACAGGTAAAGATGTCAGTGAAGAGACTATTGCAGATGCTGGCGAGCCACTTGAAATCAAATGGTTTAGTGATAGCGAAATTAAAATCCCTCTTAAATCCTGGAAAATGTAATTTTTGAGAGTGGATAAATAGATAATAAAAAACCCCTAATAGTGAATATTAGGGGTTTTGATTTTTGTACTGAGTGATTTCGTACAATCTACTTGTCACTTGTCACTTGTCACTTGTCACTAGCCGTTGCTGACATCTTCAAAATCGGCATCAATGATATCGTCGTTGGCGCTATCCTTGGCAGCGTTATTTTGCTGCTGACCGTCTGCTTGTTGAGTCTGCGCCTGTTGTGCTTGCATGATGTTACTGTACGCATCTTGTAATGCCTTGTGACGCATTTCAATCGCGGCTTTATCATCACCATTCACCGCCATTTTTAGTTGCTCAATCAGTGCTTTAAGCTGTGATTGTTGCTCCTCTGTTAAACTCGGCATTGAGGTTTCCACAGTATGAATCAATTGGTCCGCTTGATTACGTTGCTCAACTAACTCACGTTTCTGTTTGTCTTCAGTTGCATGGAGTTCACCATCTTTAACCAAACGATTAATTTCATCTTCTGTTAAGCCACTTGCGGCGGTAATTTTAATGCTTTGCTCCTTGCCTGTTGCTTTGTCTTTAGCCGATACATTGAGAATTCCATTGGCATCAATATCAAAGGTCACTTCAACTTGCACCGAACCCCGTGGACCTTGAGTAATATCCGTTAGGTTGAATTGACCTAAGGATTTATTATCCACCGCCATTTCACGCTGACCTTGTAACACATGTACTGTTACTGCTGCTTGATTATCTTCAGCAGTGGAAAACACCTCTGACGCTCTAAAGGGGATAGTGGTATTCTTTTCAATCAACTTAGTCATCACACCACCTAAGGTTTCAATACCCAGTGTTAATGGGGTGACATCCAGCAATAACACATCATCAACGGTTCCCGACAACACACCCGATTGAATCGCCGCACCCATAGCTACCGCTTCATCAGGATTGACATCTTTACGAGGCTCTTTGCCAAAGAAACTTTTAACGGCTTCTTGTACTTTTGGCATACGTGTTTGACCACCTACCAAAATTACCTCACTGATTTCTCCTTTGCTTATACCCGCATCTTTTAAGGCTAACTCGCAAGGTGCTATGGTGTTTTTCACTAAATCATCCACTAATGATTCCAATTTCGAGCGAGTCACTTTTACATTTAAGTGTTTAGGCCCGCTGGCATCAGCCGTTATATAAGGTAAGTTCACCTCAGTTTGCTGGGCAGATGACAACTCGATTTTAGCTTTTTCAGCGGCTTCTTTAATACGCTGTAAGGCTAACGAATCTTGGTGAATATCAATACCTGTGTCTTTTTTAAATTCATCCGCTAGGTAATTAATCAGGCGTAAATCGAAATCTTCACCCCCTAAAAAGGTATCACCATTGGTGGCTAACACTTCGAATTGTTTTTCACCGTCTATGTTGGATATTTCAATTATTGAAATATCAAAGGTACCGCCACCTAAATCGTAAACTACGACTTTTTGGTCGGACTTCGCATTTTTATCCACACCATAAGCTAATGCAGCGGCCGTGGGTTCGTTAATAATACGCTTCACATTTAATCCGGCTATTTTACCCGCGTCTTTGGTGGCTTGGCGTTGAGAGTCATTAAAGTAAGCTGGTACGGTAATAACTGCATCTGTTACCGTTTCGCCTAAATAGGCTTCGGCATCTTTTTTCAATTTACGTAAAATTTGTGCTGACACTTCTTGTGGAGACAAGGCTTTACCATTGACTTCTACCCAAGCATCACCGTTGTCTGCCTTAACAATTTTATAAGGGGCTAATTTAATGTCTTTTTGCACTTCTTTATCATCAAATTTACGACCAATTAAGCGTTTAATCGCAAATAAGGTATTGTTCGAGTTGGTTATAGCTTGCCTTTTGGCTGGTTGGCCTACTAGGGTTTCATTGTTGGCATAAGCTACAATAGAAGGTGTGGTGCGGTTACCTTCTGCATTTTCAATAATTTTTGATTTACCGCCTTCCATAACAGCTACGCATGAGTTTGTTGTACCTAAATCAATTCCAATAATCTTAGTCATAATAATCACCTATCATTTAATATAAAAAGTCTGATGCTTAGTGGCTTATCCCATTAAGCAGTTTGACTACATAAACAACCTTGTATAAACCGACTAATCTGTTTGGTTTAATCTTAGCTGTTTGGTTAGTGGGGCAATCATACGCAGGGCCAAAAAATGCTTCTGTCACAAATATGACAGTAACTGCTAAATTGTTTTTATTAAGTTTTGAATATAAAAATCAATAAATTAGCGGGCAAGGCCTAGACTGAAAAATAACAATCGCTTTTGTTATCCAGTCACAACAAGGTAGAATAAAAGCACTTCTTAAATGGGGTTGGTATTAAGCTAGAACCCATACCGCTTTCACTATGGAGAAACACATTTCCCAGCTACCTCACAAAGCCAGTCCGGTATTAGTTAAACAAGCTAATATTTTTGCGGATTTACCGGCAACGCTTATTGACGATTTTCAACAAGAATTTCAACTTAACGAATGGCACAAAGGTGACTACTTTAATTCTGCTTTATTAACAGAGCGTTTTTTTGTGGTAATAGAAGGGCAGGTAGAAATTAAACAAACCAATCCTGAAACTGGCAGAGAAGCAACCTTAGACATGTTGTATGCAGGTGATTGTTTCGACTTGATTGTGCTCTTGGATGACCAACCTCATGATGTGATTGTAGCGCCCTTAACTACTGTGAAGTTGCTGTCAGTTAAACTTGAAACGATGCGCCAATGGTTGTGGAACTATCCAGAATTTAATCAACAATTTATGCCCTATTTAGCGCAAAAAATGCGAGAAAAAGAAGAACTCGCCAGTAGTTTGGTTTTGCACAATGTCACCACGCGCTTGAGTCGTATAATTTTAAAACATATTAATAAAATTAAGTTTTATATCAGCGGAAAAGAAGACGAACAGCAGCATATAGTTAATGGTTTAAATGATGACACCTTAGCGCGAATGTCTGGC
Organism: uncultured Paraglaciecola sp.; assembly: GCF_963977085.1. Lineage (GTDB taxonomy): Bacteria > Pseudomonadota > Gammaproteobacteria > Enterobacterales > Alteromonadaceae > Paraglaciecola. The sequence continues at coordinate 58,281 of NZ_CAXBNC010000006.1, forward strand.
ACTGTCCGCCAGATAGTGAATAAGCAATTACAGCTTTGGAAAAAAGACGGCACTATAGATAAAAAGCGTAACCAACTGGTTGTTAAGGACCTAAAAGCATTAGAAAAAGAAGCCAAATATACACAAACATTCTCCAATGTGCCTTTGCTGCCTACTCAAACAGAGTCAAAGCATAAGCCTTAATTAAGATTAGTCAGTTCACTCTGACTTTTGTCAAGAAGTAAGCTTGGTCGATTATAAACACGTCTGCTAAGTCAGCATGGTTTGCATGTTGAATAATAGGGGCGGATCCTTTATTTTATTGATTCATTTTTATGAAACTACTTACTAGTATCTTAGGTCATTAGTAGTTATCGAGTCATAAGTCAGCTTATGTATAGCAACCTTTTCATTCTTTAAACTTAAACAAGCAATGTAAACCAATGAGCGACTATCGTTTACTTACGACAATGGAGATAAAACTATGATTACGTTTACCGTCAACGGCGAAACTCGCGAGTTTTCGGGGGATCCTACTACGCCGATACTTTGGTATTTAAGGGATGAATTACAACTGACTGGGTCTAAATTTGGCTGTGGTATGGCACAGTGTGGTGCATGTACTGTTCACGTTAATGGTGTAGCACAGCGTTCTTGTGTGTTGCCGGTTGCAGCGGTGTCAGGCAGTAAAATAACTACCATTGAAGGTTTGAGTAAAGACGGTGATCATCCTGTTCAGCAAGCATGGATAGAGCATAGAGTGCCTCAATGTGGGTACTGCCAATGCGGGCAAATGATGCAAGCCGCCAGTCTACTAGCCAGTAATCCTACGCCTACTGATGAAGAAATTGTACAGGGTATGTCGGGCAATATTTGTCGATGCGGCACTTACCCTCGAATTCATAAAGCAATTAAATCTGCAGCCAAAAATATGGCAGGCGTTGAGTACTATATTCCTGACACTGAGGGGGAAAACGCATGAGCCAATATTTTGATTTAACTCGTCGTAGTTTCTTAAAGTCTAGTGCCGCGGCTGGCGCTTTAGTGCTAGGTACTTACTTTGCTGGCGCAGCACCTAGAGCAATGGCAGGGGTACTTGCCAAATCATCAGAGTCCGCAAAAGCCGCCAATTTATTTGTTGCGCTACGTCCTGATGGCATAGTTGAAATCACTTGTCACCGCTCTGAAATGGGTCAACAAATCCGTACCGCTCTGGCGCAAATTGTGGCTGACGAAATGGAAGCCAGCTGGGACAAAATTGTGGTGATACAGGGCAAGGGTGATCCTAAGTATGGCGACCAAAATACCGATGGTTCACGGAGTATTCGCTACAATATGCAACGTTTACGTGAGATGGGTGCCAGTGTTCGTTACCTAATGCGACAAGCAGCGGCAGCGCGGTGGATTGTGGCTATTGACTCATGTTCTGCAGAGCAACATCTTGTTACTCATAGTTCCGGGAAAACCTTTACTTATGCAGAGCTAGTGAATGATGCCTTGAGCATTACGCCCCCAGCCTTAGATAAAATTACCCTTAAAAAACGCAGTGAATGGCGTTATATCAATACCGCCATGGAGCATATCGATTTAAAAGACATAGTGAAGGGTAAAGCGATTTTTGCTGCCGATGTATTGGAGCCTAAAGCCCTCATTGCTGTTATTGTGCGCCCCCCTGTAGTGGGTGGAAAGGTCAAAAGTGTTGATGCAAAAGCAGCAAAAGCAATTAAGGGTGTGGTAGACGTCGTAGAGATCCCCGCACCACAAGGCGCACCTGTATTTCAGCCAAAAGGTGGGATTGCTATAATTGCTAATAATACTTGGGCCGCCATACAAGGCCGCAAAGCATTGTCGGTGACATGGGATGATGGAAAAAATGGCGATTACAATTCAGAAACCTTTAAGGCCAGCTTACTTGCCACTGTTTCGTCGCCACAGTCATCTGTCCGTGAAATTGGTGATGCGACCAGTATCCTTGCCAAAGCCAGTGATAAGCTGGTAGCAGATTATTATGCGCCCCATCTGGCTCAGGCACCTATGGAGCCGCCTTGCGCAACCGCAATGTATTATAAAGATCACGTAGACGTGTGGGCTGCCACCCAAAACCCTCAAGCCGATATGGCCACTGTAAGTGCCATGCTAGGAATGCCGAAAGAAAAAATTAACGTTCACGTAACTATGTTAGGTGGCGGTTTTGGCCGAAAATCGAAGCCCGACTTCTCGGCAGAAGCCGCTTATCTGTCAATGAAAACCGGAAAGGCTATTCGTGTTCAATGGACCCGCGAGGACGATATTCAGAATAGTTTCTACCATGCAGTATCGGCTCAACACATTGAAGCGTCGCTAGATGAAAATGGCGCCATAGAAGCCTATTTGCACCGCACTGCGTTTTCACCTATTGCTTCAACATTTCAAGAAGGTGCTACGGCGCCCGGTAGCTTCGAGTTACGTTTAGGCTTTACCGATAATCCCATTAACACGCCCAACATGAAGTTAGAAAACGGTGAAGCGCCAGCCAAAACACGCATCGGCTGGATGCGTTCGGTATCAAATATTTATCACGCATTTGCTATTCAGTCATTTATTGCCGAAGCCGCACACAAAGCAGGGCGAGATCAAAAAGACTATTTGCTGGAAACCATTGGCCCCGCTCGTATTCTGGATGTGACAGAACAAAATGCTGAATACGACAACTACGGTGCCGATAAAGCCACCTACCCCTTAGATATCGGTAAACTTCGCCATGTCATTGAAAAAGTCGCGGAGATGAGTCAATGGGGTAGGAAACTGCCTAAAGGGCGAGGTCTGGGGATCGCAGCCCATAGAAGTTTTTTAACTTACGTGGCCACAGTGGTTGAAGTAGAAGTGTCAGATAGCGGTGATCTGAACATTATTAAGTCTTGGGTAAGTATTGATGCCGGTACGGTAGTGAATACCGATACCGTGATCAACCAAGTACAAGGTGGCTCTATCTACGGTATAACTGCCGCTATTAGCGAAGGTATTACTTTTGATAAAGGTCGAGCACAGCAAAGTAACTTTCACGATTACCGCGTGCCGCGCATGAGTGATTCTCCACTAGAAATAGAGGTGGAGATTATCCCCAGTGAAGCGCCACCAGCGGGTGTCGGTGAGCCAGCCACTCCCGTTTATGCTCCGGCTTTGTGTAATGCCATTTTTGCTGCATGTGGCAAGCGTATCAGGCAGTTGCCTATAGGTAATCAACTTAAAGCGTAAAGTCTTTAGGTAAGCCAAGTTAACGGCCTAAGCCCAGTCAGTGGTGTAGGGGGAGACTGGAAGACAATAATCTACAAGCCTCTTGGGAGTTGAAGTGACCAAGGGGCTTTTTAGTTTTTTAACTGCTTTGTTCTTGGTTCTTTTGTTTTAGGCGTGATCCGCAAAAAACTTGCAAAACGCGGAATACCTTTTGCGGTAAGGCCATAATATTTAAAGGTGATGATAGTGCCTATAGAAGGCGGTTGTCGCCGTTGTTTATCAGACAATCCACTACCGATCTTAAATTGTATGCCGTTGTCCATCTCGACCAACATAGAACCTAACAGGTGTTGGTATTTACCTTTGCCAGGAAGGTGCGCAATTACTTTGGCTTCGGCATCTTGGTACTTTTTTAATTTGAGCAAATTGGTGCTTCTTCCATCCTGATAATAAGCGTCTTGATGATGCAACATCAGGCCTTCTGCTCCTTGGGTTACGAATTCATCTAACTTATCCATGAGTTGACTTTGATTGGCGAGTTTGAACTGTGGGACCACCCTTACATTAGGGCTGTCTATGGTCGCTGCCACATGATATAAGTCAGTCAAACGTTGCGTAAAAGTGCCTTTATGTTCAGGTAGATCAAACAGCATAAATTGGATGTTTTTCCACTCGGCAGTGGGTGTGTCCCGTAACACAATAGAGGCTGTTTTTTCAAAGCTGCTGCGCGCTAACCATAATTCACCATCTAAGGACTGGAGCGGGAAACCTTTCACAAACCAAGCTGGCGCGTGAATAATATTGCCATTTCGGGTAATAAGTGCCGCACCATTCCATCGGGCGCGAATACCATCTAATTTTTCACTGATCCAATAGGCTTTTACCACTACGTCATCTTGGTACAAACTGGCTAATTGTAGCGGTTGTGAGTTGTATGCATTGGCAGTTGCAATGGATTCTCTGGTAGTACTACAAAAGCTTGCAACACAAGTTAATAGTACAATTATCTGTAAAGTTAAGCAGAAGATAGGCGAGCGCATATTCGGTGTCATCCATGTCGGTGAATACCCTCAAGACTAGTGCAAAAATCTAGAACCGTTACATTTTTAGGTTATAAGCTTTTTATGAGTAGGCAAGCTATGTTGCTATCGAGCTCATTTCACCACTAACTTATGAGTGTAAATTACAAAGTCGACATCTTGTGTTTGCAACCACTGTGTAAGGGCAGATTCAGATAACATGTCAGGTTTAGACATGGCTTCGCGGTAAATTCTTAAGCGTTCAACTTTTTCTTCATTTAGGGTTTGTGACAGAGTCACTAAATAATAATGACGGTTTGATAAACGGTTTTTAGGCAAGGGTATCTGCCATCCTTGTGGACTTCTAATAAGGGGCAATACAGTATAGGCATCTTGGGCAATCAGTAACACTTGAAGCTGTGATTTAGGTATTTTTAGGTGCAACTTACAGAGTTGACTAAGCGCTAATTCACTAAAAGTTTGATTGCTTAAATATACATTCTTAATTGCGGTTTGGGCACAGCTTTTATCTTGCTTAAGCTGCGCCAATAATTGTATTGTTTTGCTGGGATCTTCTTGAGATATAACGTCTTTTGTTGTGACAGTTTGCTGCTGTGTATTAGTGGTAGAGGTGAATTCCCTCACCCCAAAAAACATTAATAAAGCCAATATTGTTGCCGTTATGGCAATTATATATCGAAAGTTAACACTTGCTAACTTGTTGTGCTTTATATTAGCTGCCGAATGCTGTGGTGAGCTGCTGGGTAATGCGGTTGCAGCCTGTTCCAGATTGTTAACTATCAATGTAAAGGAGTTGTGCTGAAGGTCTGATTGATTCGCTTGTGGTAGTAAAAACTGTACCTCAGCACCGCTCGCTTTCCAGTGTTGCAGCTGTGGTTGTGCTAATTTAAATTTCAGTGCAACTTCACTCACAGCTAACACTTGCAGGTTGCTGGTATTCACCTCGCCGGTGGCACAAATGACCTTGTCACCTTGTTTGACTTCGCCGTTGCCCAGCAGACCTTTTGATTGGGCTAAGTGGGCCAAATACATGGCGACTTGCCAACTATTGCCTTGGTCGATGCGGGCGCTAATATCGACTCGATAACTGCAAGCGCCAAACATTTGCTGAATAATGCCCACGCCTTTTTTGACAAAATTGTGGTAACTACTGCTGATATTAGCAGTGGTAGATGTGCCATTAACGGACACCACCGAGCTGATATCTTCGTCATCAATAGGGGTGATATTTTGTATCGCCACTAATCCTTGAGTGGTGGCGATAAAGATATGAGTCTTCATCTAGTTTGCATCCCTGTAGTCATCACAGAAACGGCAAACAAGTGCGACTTAACCCTTAGGTTTTGGTTAGGATAGGTATATTGCAAACTCGGCATCAAACATGTTTATAAATTTCTGATCTGATTCTTCCATTAATAGCTGCGTTTTACCATCCACAATAGGTGGGAAGTGCAATGAGGAAATCACTTTATCGGAACAACAATTCACACGAACGCCTTGATTATGATGTTTCTCTGCCGTATGTGGGATTTTAAGTATCACATACACTTGCCCAGAAAATTGCTTGTCGCGTTTAAATAACAATTCGAATTCTGCAGACTTACGGCTGCTGATTGCAGTTTGCGAACTGGCGGCCGCCTGCACAGGACTGATGGCAAACGCCATTCTTTGCAGCAGTTGCATGTATTGGCGACGCAATGTTAGTGATTGATTAATTTGTTGCATCACCCGTTTTTCATCAATTTTTGGATTGGCCTGGGCGAGTTGCACAAGATCATTAAACACCAAGGACTTACTGAGTTGAGTTTGTTCAGATGATTGCTGATGTAACTCGCGGTACAGGGTTTTGGCGGTAAATAACTGCTCCTGTGCGAGGTAGTGTTGATCAGGCATGGGATGCTCCATAAATTTGCTTAAATCTATTACTGTATATGCATAGGTCAGAGCGATAAATTTCCGCTAACTGAGTATTTTTATGATTTAATTTTGCTATGACCAACAAATAGCGGGCAACCAACTCATGGCAATGGTCGAGTGCGTCGCTGCCATCCTGATAAATATCCAAATCTGTAATTGCAGGCAGGGTTTTAAAGCCATCCTTATTATTATTTTTGAAGAGGTTTGCCGCTTCATCTAACCAGAATTGTGCCTTAGGGTGCTCTGATAACCATTGCCGGATATGCAAAAAAAGACTTGTTTCAGGTTGGGTTGTGTTGGCGAGTTGCGCTCGCATCCAAATCTTCATTGCTTGTTGTAAATCTGTTGGCATTTGTTTGAGCATAATGCCAATAAACAAAGGGCTATTCAGACTGTAAAAGATGTGCGCAATCACTTGTTGTACATATTTACATTGCAATTCCGAGTCGTTGAGTTCGGCTACGTAATCTTGGTATTGGCGATTGGGGGGGTGTTGCAGTTTATCGGTCACCTCCTGAGGCGACTTCCTTTTGGCTTGGATCAATACGGATTGCCAGCCTCCAAAAATACTTAAACGTAAAAAAGACAAGGGTAATTGGCGCGCCAATTTACCGTGGCTTAAAATAGCACTCATAGGGTGATATTGAGCCAAGGTTAAGAACTTCGGCGATTGGCATAACCAACTTAAATCAGTGTTGTTTTCGACTTGTTCAAACACAGAATGATGTACCCAATCTGCATTAATTTCACCTTGCTCACTGCTGTTACTTTGATTGCCTAAACTCAACGCATGGTCAGCATGAAAGCTGTTTTCAACCACTTCAATGGCGTGGATGGCGTCGAGTAGGTCGTCTAATACAGTGGAATATTTGATATAGCTAGGTTGCGCCGGTGGATTTAGCCAAAAATTGAGTACATCTTGGTCACAGATAGTTTGGGTTGTCAGTTTATGTCGTTTTAACCATCCGCTTATTGATCGAAAACGTTCTTGAGTACTGGCTTCTGGAATATGTTCTTTTAAGTAGGCATAAATCAGTTTTTGTAGTTCTGAGGATAGTTTTTTAACTGCTTGACCATTGGCATCTACTAGTTGCTTTTCAATATTCGCTAACTGGGCAGGGTCAATACTGGCAATTAATTCTAACATCACAGCTAAGACACCAATGCGGGTAGGGGAAATCGTAAATTCGATGTCGCCTAAGTGGAGCTCTAAATACTCCTGACCGATACAGGCTTTGCCTGAAGAGGTTTGTAATGGTTCCCTCAATGCTTGTCTGAAAGTCTTAGGCTGGATATTTTCTTGTACCCAAAAAAAAGTCAATAAAGGTGAGGACGAATACTGAGGATGGTTGACTATTGCCCAGCACAGAAAACTCAATTCATAACAAATCGAGCCATAGTTGCGACACACTATATATCTAGAAAGTTGCTCTACATCTTTATGATGATATTTGTATCCGTTAAGGCCGGGGGTTTCTTTTAGCTGGGCAAACAGGGCTTTTAAGGTCTCACTAATACCGTAGTTAATAATATTGGTCATTCGGCCTGACTAGGGTTGCTGCTGCTATCGTCATAGGTTTAATTTAACGGATATGCAGTTCCTAATCTAGATAAATAGACTCCCATTGCCTGACCTTTGCCATTTTTGATTGGCGTGAGACATTATCGAGTTGCGAATTTTTAACATGAACGACCTTATTGTTTGCAGTCAGCTTTCTTTTATCTTGGTAGTTGCGAGTAATGTTATGCAATCGCAACGCCCGTAAGGTTTCTACTTGTGGATTTTGAGAAGGTGGCTCAAATATTTCTAGGTCAGTTTGTGCTATTTCAGTATCTGCATATCTTGCTTGAATAGGAGATTGCCTAACCCCAGAAACAAATGGCATCGGCTTGTCGTGTTGCAAAAACTCTTGTTGGGTGCCTAGTACTTTATCGACATAGCCTTGAGTGGCAGGCATCACTCTAAGCTCTCCTTGTGAGTTTTTTACACCTGAACCCCCATTGTAGTGTGATAAAGCAATATCCAAACGATTGTTATAACGTTCAAGCAGTTGTTTAATAAATTTGACGCCGATCTTTATATTGACATCGGGTTCAAATAATCGCTCTCTAGGTACACCAAAAGCTTGTTCTGCCGTTCGAGGCATAATTTGCATTACACCTTTGGCACCAGCGTAGCTTAAGGCATTAGGGTTAAAGTTCGACTCTACTTTGGCAATGGCTAGCGCCAATGATGGTGTGATATTTTGCCGATTGGCTTCTGAAATAATGCGTTGTTGAATATCTTCACTATTGTAGTAATAAGTTGCTGCAGCTTGTGGTGTTAAAAATATCACTAAAAGACTGAATATTTTGAAGAGTGACGGGGTATTCATTGTATGTTCTCCAACTGCGTTTGCCATGTTTGGTTAAGCATAGTGATGGAAAGGTTGGGGTGATTGATTTGCTTGCGAAGCGCCATTATTTGCAGCAAAGGTAGCTTATCTTGTACCGCAAGGATCAAGGGTTGCTGTGGCTCAAAAAGTGACAAGTGATTGATACTTAATAGGTTAAGTTGCTTATCATAAAATTTTCCATTGAAGTAAAAGGCATATTGATGGGTTTTATTTTCTGAGCCTGAATTGGAGGAAGATGTTTCGTTATTGCCTGCCAATTTAAGTTGCTCGTCAGTGCTTAGGGATGGCTGATTTTTTTGTGCGTTATCTGGTAAACCAATAGAAAATAGAGCCAAAATTAACAAAGAAAAAAATGCCATAGATAGTCCTAGAGCGACTTCGGTCATGGCTTGGGTGCTAGTGTCGTGATTAGTCTGTTGTTGCATAACGTTCCTCCAATGGAGGTTATGCAATACTTAGAAGGGTTTTTATTGGGAATGGCCTAAAAGAGCGTTAATTTTTCAACATTTGTAAATTAAGCTGGGCAATTTGGTTGCCTTGGGCCGCGGCTTGTTGGTACAGGTTTTTGGCTTTGGTTAAATCTATATTCACTCCTAAGCCTCTTTCGTAAAGTTTACCTAGGCTGTTTTGCGCATCTGCATCTCCCTGAGCAGCTGACTTTTCATACCAATATGCTGCTAATACATAGTTTTTTAGTACACCTTGGCCTGTTGAATACAGGTAAGCTAAGTTGTATTGAGCGTTAATGTGCCCTTGTTCGGCGGCTTTTTGATACCAGTTGATCGCTTGAGAATAATCTTGACTGACGCCGTTACCCTTAGAATATAAATAACCTAGAGTGGCTTGTGCTTGTCTGTGGCCTTGATTGGCCGCTTGAGCATACCAGTTTGCTGCTTGCCGCATATTGAGTTCTGTCCCTAGTGCGTCGGCATACATTTTTCCGAGTAAGTACTGTGACGCCGCATCACCCAAGGTTGCTGCTTGAGTATAGTAATACAGTGCCTCTGGATAGTTTTGTCGCTGATAATAATAATCATCTGCTAATGCTTTATTTTGTTGTTGTTTTTGCACTAGCTGTTGTAGTGCTCGTATCCGCTTTAACTGCTGTTTCGCTTGTTCTCTATATTTGCCAGTGGGTTTCAAGCTCAGGTATTGTTGAAAAGCCTGACTGTTTGATTGCTGCAATGTTTGCTGCCAAATTTGCTCATCGTCTTGGAAATTCTTTATGGCGGTGTGGGCTTCCATGAAGTGTTGGCCTTGAGGCCAAATAGACAGGTACTGTTGGTAGCTCTCTAGAGTATTAATGTTGTCAGCTTGCTGCCACATTTGTTGGTCTCTGCGAGCCTCTTTTTCTTCATCTGTTTCTGGCTGTGGCTCAGGGAGTGTATCCGCTAATTCTTCAGGCAAGTCGGATGGTTGCATTTGAGGCTGCTCAGAGGAATCAACAAATAAGTCAGTAATCAATTCTCTAAAAGTGTCCCAGGAGTCGGATTGAGTGGTCGCTATTAAAGTGAACTGGCGCTGTGCATTGTGGTACTCAAACTCAAGTGGCAGCGTATATTGCTGCTTTAATTTTTCAAGCTTTGCGCCTAACTCTGAAGCCGTTAGTTCAGAGATATATTGGTATGTGCGCTGTGAATTTTGGGGGAGTGCTTGGTTTTTACTTTGCGCATCACCTAATAAAATGTCGGCCACATAACCTTCGATGTTTTTTAAATATTCATCGATTTGTTGCAGCTCGGCACTATTGAAGTCATTTAGCTGTAACTGATAATTAAAACGCCTAGGTAACGCCCTAAGCTTTTCACTTAACACCGCACCCAAGTCCTGCGCCAGTAAAGCAAGGTTTTGATCTAACCAGCTATGTAGACAATCACCTATACAGTTTTGGTTTGGAGAATTGGCCCAATTATCAACCGCAAAGGCATCTTGCTGTGCGCCACTTTGTAAATCTAATAAACGTCCAGATAACCCAAAATACCATTTTTGTGACGCGGCTTGACGTTGTTTAAATGCAGTGAGTTGATACAACAAGGCAAGATTCACTTCTTTTCCAGAGCGTTTTGCCCCTTGTCGAATGGCTTGGTCGGTTAAGGTGGAACAGTCTTCAATAATACAATTTGGTAAGCCCAAATAATGCAAATTAAGCACGTCAAAATCTGCGTTTGTTAAGGCAATTGTCAGGCCTTGGGAAAGGGTGCTGTGAATATCAGCCAAAGGGGGAAGCTGGTTTGGGGTATGGTAGTTTTTGTCGGGTAATACCACAATTTTCCAGCGTTCAGCGGCAACACTTGTCTGCACCCACAAATATAATAGGCCAATAATGGTGCCTATTAGATGGTTTATTGTGCGTTGCTTTGCATGGAGTGGCATAGTTGCTTTAAAAATACTTGTGTTGGTTAAGTTAAATCAAACTGTATTAGCTGCAAATGCAAAAACCTTACCAACCTTCGGTAATATCCCTGTTGGCATTTTCACCCCTTAAGGTGATACGTTTTATGCTAAAAGCATTACCTTCAAAGTTAATAGTGGCGCGCATGTTTAATTCTTCGAGTAATTTTAGAAGGTTTCTACTTAGCATTGCTGTGCCAGTGGTAGAGCGATAGAGCAAAGTTGTGCGGGTAAACCTTTGCTGTGTTGGGCGATGAGACACATAACCCGAAAATAGCAATAAATACTCTTCAATGTTGGCGACATGTTTGGCGCTAAAACCATCAAATTCTAAATAGTAGTCGTTCACTAATTCTGCTTTTTCGGCAGTGCTTGATTCAGGTGATCCTGCATTTATCAACCAATTTAATTTTTCAGCTAAAATTAATCCTAACTCATCACCCAATACTTTGGCTTCATCTCCCATTTCTTCAAGGATACAAGTTTGTCTGTCACAGGCGTAGGGGATAGACCAAGTTCTTGGGCTTTGCACTTCAAAATTATCCAGAAATTGCCCCGACTTAGCATTCAATATCTTACCGGCAACCCGGGCTCGAGCTTTTTTTGCATACTCGTTTGTGGTCACCGCAGTATAAGTACTCAGCACTACAACTATATCAATAGGAGGGCGCGTGACAGAGCGAGCAATATCGAGTAACTCTGCATCGGTTCGACGCCCCGGGCCTTGATTAAAAGTATTAAGAGTGACGCTAGTTTCGTCATAAACATCAGCAACCTGATTAAGCTGTTGACTAATACTGGCGTGAACCCGTTTATTAATCTGACTATCTCTTGGGACAGAGTGTTTATCGGCGTCTTCTATCATTACCAGTAAGTTAACACTGTCTGCCCCTTTGGCATTTGAGACGGCTCCAAGGGTCAGTGACAGCACAATAATTTTTAATAACCAACTCATGGAAGGTTCCTTGGTTTTAGCTGTATTCAATTACTGCTTTAGGTTATGCAAAACTTAGGGATAGTTTTACTACTAGGGCGGGTAATAATCTTATTTAAACATAATTATAAATACAGCTGGGTCATCTTCGCCAAACTGCTCGCATCATCGTCATTTTTACCTTTGCCCACTAGTTGACTAATAAGGAAAACCTTGAACATTGAGTCTAGCGCGATAAATACCCGCAGGTAAACAGTCGGCGTTACCACATTGTCGTACTTTGTTACCATCCATCGGAGCAGTCAGACCCGTCACATATAAGGTGCGGCCATCTTCCCCACCAAAAGCAATGTTGGTCACTATATGGATCTCTGGGACAGTTAATGTTCCAATTTCATCATAGTTCTTATTTAGAATCACCACTAATTGATCGTCAGTTCTGGTAGGAGAATTACGCGTGGTTGTGACATATATATTACCACTGCAATCTTTGCCTAATCCGTCTATAGGAGTGTTGAGTAGTTGTTTAGGGTTAGATACGCGTCCAGATTTCAATTCAAATGCCCACAGCCCCGCAATGCCGCCTACGATCAATTGTTTTTGATCCAAAGACAAAGTAATGCCATTTGGTTTATCTCGTAGAGCCGGAACTAATTCGGTCACGAGTGTTGGATTAACCTTACCATCGGCGCTAACGCGGTAAATACGCTGACCTGGCACTTGAGAGCCAGGCGCACCACCACCTTGGGTATTAGCGGGATCAATATTAGAAGGAGTGTTCCAATTTGGATCCGTGAAATAAATTGTGTTGTCATCAGCGATCGTAAGGTCATTTGGTGAGTTAAAACGTTTATCTTCATAACGAGTCACAATTGGGCTCACTTTTTTAGTTTGCCAATCGATATAAACAACCGAGCCGTCAAGCTGACGGGTTGCAACTAAATTGCCATTATTATCGATTGCTAGTCCATTAGTGCCAGCTACTGTATCGTCGAGCCACACTTCAGGTTTAGTGCCTGGTACCCAGCGCCAAATGGTACTTTGGTTAGATAACACAAAGTCCTGATCGTTGGCTTGATGAGAGCCTAGGTTTGAGTAATACAATGCGCCATCATGCCAAAGTGGACCTTCAATATTGTTCATTCCTTGATATATCAATGGAATACCTTGCTCTCGGGTTAAGCTAACATTGCTTAAATCCAGTTGAACCTGTTCTGAACCCGGTGCGCAATAAGCCCCATTGGCTTTTGTTGATTGGTCGACATCTGCTGCAGCGCTGACATTGGTTATAAAGGAGGCAAATAATAGTGGGATTGTGAGTTTTAAATCGTTTAACGTCATCACTTTGAATTTTGTCATTTTTGGCCTTTGTTTATTTCCAGTCAGGCATGCTTTCATTAATTATTCCTTGTTTTTGGACATAAGTCATTTGTCACTTTGCAGTTTAGTATCAAACCCTGCAGAGTAACCAAGAAGCTTGTATCATTCAGCCGAGATTGCGAGTTTTTTAAATTAATACTCACACAAAGGATAATGTGATAAGTCCTCTACTCTACAGAGGTTCCGAAAACCGTAATAACTAGCCCTAGAATGCCAAGTAAGGCGAATCCTGTGCCTTTATATGTCAAGCCGTTTTCTGAGTAACTTCCTTTTGCTGCTATGAAAGCTTGAAGTGCATAATAAAAAGCAAAGGCTCGAGATGCGTAACTAATGATCTCAAAAATACTCATTGCCCATGTCAGCACTAATCCAATGCTTACTAAAACAGCATAACCCGCTCGTGGGGAAACCCAACCCTTAGTCAGTTCAGTAATCAAACCTCCTGAGCCACCCGTGTCTGCCACTGCAGCACTAAATTGTGCGCTGATGGCAGCGGCAATCAACAGCAGTGGCAATACAGGCGCCACAACAGCCATAAGATCGATAATCGCTGTTTCACTTAATACTAAGTTTTCAGGAATAAATAGGTAGCTTAGAAAAGCAATGTATATCATATAGATTGCTGTAGATATCCATTGTGCAAACTGCATAGAGTGAATTCTTGTAAGGGGGAGGTATTCGTCTCCAAGATACCGTGATGTTTCAAATCCCTGTACTGTAACAAGTAAACCTGCCGTCAGTACAATGGCTTGCCAACCAGTCACAGTTGTGGAGCCTCGTACCAGTTCACTGGCTACTGCTTTATCAATAAAGTACCACCCAAGACCAAACAAAAGCCCTGCGATGATAGACAGTTTGATTCCGACAGTGACTTGTTCCATACGCTCTAGTGCATGAAATCCCCTGATCCAACCAACTAGTAGTATGATTGCAAATACAGCACTGGTTACTAGTTGCGCATTGAAGGCATCGTTTAGAGGTGTAAGGCTCACCGCAAAAGATCCAAGCAGATTTAAGTAATAGGCTACTGAAATAATATAGGCAAAGGCTAGAGCCCAAGAAGAAAGTGTTTCAAGCTTTTCCTCGAACGCAGTTCTTACGCCACTAAGTGCGGCTAGCCTTACTATATTGAAACGAATTGCCGCGCCAAAAAGGTAAGCCACAATGCATAAGGTCATCATAAAAAGAGGCGCAAATTGTCCGAAGGATGCCACCAATATTGGACCCAACACCAAAAATCCACTGCCAATAATAGAGGCTAAGGGCGTAATTGCGGCGCGCCAAAGTAAGTTATTTGCTACTTTGGGATAAAGTAACAAGGCAGCTGCTGCGATGGCCACCAGAATAATTAAATAACTAAGCATTAATCCTTTGAGCTTTTCTTCATTCGTACATTTGTAATAGGCAGTTTGTGGAAAAAGTGGCTAAAAACAATATTGTAAACGAGTATTTTCGACGGGGAGAAATTAGGGCAAGAGTAAGCGCAATAGCTGCTCTATGCAATAGAGGCTCGTTTTTTACTTTTTGTTGAAACACTGGGTGAATGAATTGAACTCGTAACTATCCCACCATGAGTCCAAGTCCAACATGCTGGTTATGTGATTTAGAATCATACACCAACGTAACGCAAACTATTATTTTACAATGCTAACTCTATGACCAAGCTTCTTTGTCTAACTCAGGAAAAGTAACTTTACATTCTCCAGGTTTAACACCGTCCACTCTCGCAAAACCATCGCCATCCAAAGTGCCTTTAGCAATACTGCCGTCTGGCAATTCAATCTGATACTTTTCCCCGGGGACAGGGGCATCTTCTTCATCCAATAATTCAATCTCGATCCAACTGGTCTTTTCTTTTTTTTCCTCTGGGGTTTGGTCTTCAATTGCCTTATGTGCAGGTGCGACGGTTGAGCCATATTTGCCCTTTTTGCTCTCAACTTGTTTAGCTTTTACCTCTGCCACCTTTCCAGGATCGGCTTCATCGGCTTCAAAGGCTTCAACAGGTTTTGAGGGGGCAACAACAGTGACTGCCTTTCCACTTTTAGTTTTCATAATAAAATACTCCTATTTTATTCCCTAGTCTGAGGGGTAAATAAGCATACTCTGGGTTGTATCAATTTGAAAGAGGTCCACTATTGCTGAATTCGCAAGCCTTTATTGAGCTATATTTAAATCGCGGCTAGTGGGGGTATTGAGCACATATTTTCAAACAAAGGCACTAGTATCCGCAGATAATAGCCCTTTTGAATATAACTATTAATGCGGCTACTAAATATACATAGCTATGGCAGGTTGAATAATTTAGAGGCTTTAGATTGTGGTATGAACACCATAGATACAAGGTGTTCATACCACAAATTCATAAAAGTGTTTTAAGCATTCACCACTGATAGAGTTCTTGGGGCAGCGGTGAGGGGATTTCGACTATATTCATTTTGAGACATAGGCATAAATTTGCGTGGTAAATTATCAATAAATTCTTGGGCATTAATATAACAAGGCTTACGTAATCCTTTATGGGCTACATAATCACCAATCGGAATAATATTAATTCCCACTAAACGCATACTGCGGATCAATTTTGATTCGGATAATAAATAAACATGTGGGCGATTTGATTCTGCGGCTAGCTTCAGTGAAGTGTAATATAAATGTAAAGCGATATATGGATACAGCTTTTGTTCCTGTTCGCTTGTTTCTTGATGTAGATTTTGTTTGAACTCTTGATCCACTGCTAGGCGAGAAATTTCACAGATATTATCACGGCCAAATTTTTCAGGATGGTAATCAGAATCTAACAATTGATTTTGCGCCAAAACTTCCATGGGCAACAAGTCATCTTGGTGATAACAATTGACTACTCGAGTGCAACCGATCACATCACCTAGTTTTTGATGGGTAATAGCTACGTGGTGAGCACGAGTGTCAAAATCATCTGTTTCTATCCCAGTATTATTTACTGGTTCATAGCCCATTTTTTCGCAGTAAACTTTATGCCTTAGTCGATAAATTTCATCGCATTTAGTTGGTGACATCATGTGATTTACGCCACTCTCCACCCAAAAATAACGGCCAAAGCGGTGCAAAGGGCTTAACTGAAATAAATCACTGACAGTTGCTGATTTAGTTTTGTTTGAACTTTGTTCCCACACTGATTTTGATTGCATATAAGGTTCGCGTTTTTATTATATTAATTTTTATACTTAAACGATAAAGAGCAACTTATCATCACATTCTTCGAACTTATCAATTATTATGCCAGTCTTAATTTTTAGTATGTATATCAGGACGTTACCTTTGATTTTTATACTAGCTTCACAAATATTCAATTATGAAATGTTATTTAAATGAGACTGAAATCAATAAGTTAATATTAAACCCTTTAAATTCAAACACATATACTGTCGCAAAATAAAGACATTAAAGGTATCGCACTGTTTCTTCCGATTCCATCAGGCTTTTTTCGTTGTATCCATTTTTGCAAAGACGCTTATTAAATTGACTGGAGGACGATTTCGGCCTCGCAGAATAGGTAAAATAAAACGTCACTATTTCCATATTTGGCTCTCTTTTATACCTTTACGGACGTTATAGTCGGATATTTTGGCCTATTACTCAACTGTTTTCACATAATTCAAAACAAGCGCTTCCTATTGTAGTGCAAAGTACATTTTGAATATTTGCGATTGTTTATGATCATCTATATCCAGCGGGAGCTATTTGAGGTGAAATTCTAATTAAAGAGGGCAAAAGAACGACATTTGGGTTTTTATATTCAGGTGACAGGGTATCTTTTGTCTTGCAGCAATACGGAAAGAGATTAAATACGCAAGAGGTGTATTGTGTGTTGGAAGATCCGATGTTTAGCTGTTGGGGTACTGCTAAAATCTAAAATCTAAAATCTAAAATCTAAAATCTAAAATCTAAAATCTAAAATCTAATCTTTATTGTTCTATGGTCGTCACACTATACACACAGAATTTGCTAGCATAAGCTTCGGGGTAACTCTTTCTTAAAAGAGTCGATAATAGTAAATGAGAGCCTGCGTGCTTTGCTCATTAAGACAATCAAGTAGCTAAGAGTCTCTATCATGACCTCTGAATTTAATGCAGACTGGAAAAACTGGATCAAAACCAATATCGATAATGGCCAAGATAAAAACGGTATTTTTAAAATACTGTTAGATGAAGGTTATGCATATGATGCGATCTGTAAGGAAATGAATTTCACGCCTAGCATACCCACAATGCTTTTAGTCAATCCTTTGAAGGTCGCAGCACAAAAAAAACAGGTCAATCAAGTACATAACCATGGAAGCCAAGTTGATCCTAGTCGACTATTTATTCCGAATGGGAAAAAATGCAATGATCCTACAATAGAGCTATATTGCCTTGATGACTTTTTGAATGCTTCAGAGTGCGAGCATCTGATTGGATCAATTAAATCAAAATTGAAGCCTTCTGGATTGTCTAGCTATGAAGCAGACGAGAGTTATCGCACCAGTCGGACATGTGAGCTTACAGTATTGAACGACAAAATAGTTCAGGATATAGATTCTAGAATTTGTAAAATTTTAGGCATTCATCCTTCATATTCCGAGGCTATTCAGGGACAGTATTATGAGGAGGGGCAGCAATTTAAAGCACACACCGACTACTTTGAACAGAATGAAATTCTGACTCATGGTGGTGAAATGGGGCAACGCACTTTTACTTGCATGATTTATTTGAATGACGTCGAAAAAGGAGGAGAAACCCATTTCACTCGTGTTGGTGCAAAGTTTCAGCCTCGTACTGGCATGGCTGTGATATGGAATAGTTTAAATCCTGATGGTTCGACCAATGTGAACACTATGCATCAAGCGTTACCTGTGATTAAGGGCTATAAGGCCGTAATCACTAAATGGTTTAGGAGTTATAGTGCGCTGCCAGCAAAACCTTCAATGTTTATTAAAGAAGCGAATGAATATATTCCTAATTACACAAATACGGGTTTTATCAAAGGACGCTTACCAAAGCCCTTATTTCAAAAAATTCTAGCGTTTTTTTGTGCGAATAAGCAGGGGCAAATTATTGAAACCGTGCCTGGCGATTTTATTTTTAATGAAAAAGATAAATCTAAAAATAGCAGTACACTAATCAATTTGAGCGCAGAATTACGAAAAGAAATTCACGATCTGATGAAGCCCTTAATGGAGCAGTGGTGCGATAAAACACTCGAACCCACTTACGTCTATGGCATCCGAATCTATCATGAACAGGCGGTACTGAAGTCTCATCGAGATCGCTTGGAGACGCATATTATAAGTGCCATAATTAATGTCGCCCAAGAAGTGGATGAGGATTGGCCGCTGGAAATTGAGGATAATTACTACCGCACTCACCATATAATATTAAAGCCAGGAGATATGGTTTTATATGAAGGTGGGCGTCTTACTCACGGGCGACCAAAGGCATTTAAAGGCAAATATTTTGCAAATATTTTTTGTCACTTTAAACCTGTTGATTATGTACCTAGAAAATTAGAGGGTCTTTGATTTTTTCAGTTTGACTTTTATTTTTAGTCATTGTTGTGATGGCGTCCGTTATCTAACCACTATCTCGATAGAAGACCAATTCTTAACTAAGGTTGACACTTGTTTGTAAGTTTTTATGAAATCGGGAGATTTAAATTAAAAAAATGTCTTATGTTTTGATGAATGGTAAAGGGATTTTTTTATGTCTTTTAACATCACTTGAAAACCAGGGGTTAAATTTTCCATCAATAACGAGGGGTTAATATAATAAGGGGCTCGTTTTCCATAATAATCTACAGTAGAGCCAATAGGTTCAAACTGAATACCTATAAAATTCATACTCCTAGCCAGTCTTGGCTCCATCATTACAAAAGTATGTTTTATGTCATTTTTCATTACTACAGACGCAGCAGATAAATATAAGCCGACAGCAATAAACGGGAAGCAACGTAATTCATTTTCTGAATATATTGACTGATTAATCACACCCGTTGCGGCGCCGTTGAAATTATCTGTTAGTCTTTTTCTGAAGTCTTTTGGAACAGCTAATCGCGAAATTTCACATATTTCATGTGGGGCAAAATCCTGTGGATTAATTTTCCCTTTGGAAATTGATTCTGAACAATATTTTTGAAGTGGAATGGTATCTTGGTTTGTTTCAGGTCTAATTACCCTAATTGTTCCTGAAAATCGTGTCGTTGCAATATGTTGAATCAAACAATGAGTTGAGTATTTGTCAAAGTCATCTGTTTCTAATCCATTATGCCCAATATCCAAACACTTTAGTTCTTTACAAAACACATCATTTCTTATCCGATATGACTCGTTGCAAAGTTCATTGTTCTCGGCGATTAACGGATGTAAATAAGTAGAAAAATGACGAGCGACAGTCTTGACTTCGCGATTGACTGTAAAATCCATTATTTTTTTTATTAGCAGGCCAATAATGGGGGTGTTGGTATATTTTGTTAAGTTATTCACGCTTTTTGACCTGTCCCCATTTTTTCAACTACCCCCGTAAAAGAAACGGCATGGTTCAACCTTGTAGTGGTGAATTTTAGTGCAGTTTTATAACCAATCTAATACAAACTGCCTTACTATTAAATAGTTATATTAAAATCAATGGGTGAAACTTTGCCTGTATTGATAATTATAGTTTTTTCCACTGAAGTATATAACGTCAGGCCCTTCTAAAGTTCTGTCGTTAGAAAAGTACATTTTCTGATAAAAATAGAAATCCGCCATTGTATTAAAGATAGTCAGTGCAAAAATTAAAGCTAAATAAAGGAAGGGTATATTGAATACCGTACTGAAATTCAATTTGCCTATCATTTTTTATACCTTAAAGTTTTATTCATTCAACGCTCTATCATGTCTTTAGAATAGGCCTTTGAACTGAAAATTGTATTCAAGCAGACTCTTTAAAGCAGGGTATTTAAACTGGCCAAAGAACAAGAAATAAATTGTATATGCAAAATGTATAGGTATGAAAATAGTACTATTAGATAGGATTCTTCAAAAAGGAAAATATAAACGAGTTAGTGGATAGTTACTTTTAATGTCTTTAAAAAATGGTGGCCCTTCCCTGACTCGAACAGGGGACCTGACGATTATGAGTCGTTTTTCATGGTGTTTTTCAGTGAATTTTAATGAACAGTTATGAACGGTTTTTTCTTTTAAAAGCGATATAAAACAGTGGTTTATGTCGTATTGTTCAGTTCCTTGTTGTTCGTCTTTGTTTTTTAAAGTACATTCGTCACGCTATAAAATTGCTACAAAGTGAAAAGGGTGTGTTGAAATGGCAAAGCGAGAGAAAATAACGAATTCCAGTATCAAGGCGCTGATTGTCGAAGATAAGCGGGTCAATGATACAGAAATATCCGGCTTTCATGCTCTTATTTCTCCTAAGGGTAAAATCACCTACTACTTGTTCTATAGACTTGCAGATAAGCAGGTTAACTATAAGTTAGGTCAACATGGTCACATTACTCCTGCTCAAGCTAGAGATTTAGCTAAGGCCAAAGCGGGGGAGGTGGCAAATGGTGTTGATGTTCAGGATGTAAAAAAGCAGGCTAAGCGGGAAACGCTAAAAGCTAAACATACCAAATTAGAAACTTTTCTCGATAATACTTATTTTGAGTGGTTACAAACTCGAAACGCCAAAACAGCCAATAAAACCATCAAAACAATAAAAACTGGATTTCCTCAACTTTTAGATAGTCAGCTTATTCATATAACTGCTTGGGAGATCGAAAAGTGGCGAGCTGAAAAAAGTAGATTGAACATGAAGCCTGCGACAGTAAATAGCTATGTTAACCCGTTAAAAGGTGCAATGAGTCGAGCAGTTGAGTGGGGATTGATTGAAAGTCATGATTTACAAAAAGTTAAAGCTTTAAAGGTCGATAATTCTCGAATTCGATTTTTAGATAAGGAAGAAGAGTCTTCTCTTCGCGTTGCTTTAAAGGAAAGGGATAAGCGGATCAAATCAGAACGAGAAAACGGTAATAAATTTAGACAGCAACGCAGCTACACATTGTTACCAGAGCTTAGAGATCGTCATTTTGCTGATCATCTAGAGCCTTTGGTTTTGTTGGCAATGAATACTGGAATGCGAAAAAGTGAGTTATTTAATTTGCGTTGGGATAACGTTGATTTGAGTAATAGTGTTGTTAAGGTTATTGCAGAAAATGCCAAATCAGGTAAAGCCCGACATATTCCCCTAAATAATGAAGCGCTAGAAACCTTACACGGATGGCAAAAGGATACTAAAAAAGATGGTTACGTTTTTGAATGGCAACCAAATAAACCAATTACAGATGTGAAAAAAGGTTGGAATAATCTGCTAGGTGAAGCCCAAATATCAGAGTTTAATTTCCATGATCTTCGACATCACTTCGCAAGTAAGTTGGTTATGGCTGGCGTTGATTTGAATACCGTTCGTGAATTATTGGGGCATGCAAATCTGGATATGACCATTCGATACGCACATCTTGCGCCAGAACATAAGGCCGCTGCTGTTAATTTGATCGGATAAGTGAATTACTAGAAACTCAAGGTCGCAAACATATACAAAAGCCTTTCTAACTTATTGTTTGTATGGCAGATTAATGAATCTGAATGTTTGTATTCGTTGGAGTGTTACTTTGGCTTCTACATAATATTATGTAATGTTTCCTTTTGAGCAAAACACATGAAATTTATTTTTGCATTATTACTCTTAATAGCACCCTGTGCTTTATTTGCAGCCGATACGCCTCCCAACTCAGATCCGAGCATCTTTGGAACTGGCTGGGATTGTGAGCGAGGCTATTACAAGTCTGGCCAAAATTGTGTAAAGGTTGTCGTTCCAGAGAATGCAAGTATTGAAGGATACGGTAGTGGTTGGGCTTGCAACCGTGGCTATTACAAGTCTGGCCAAAATTGTGTAAAGGTTGTCGTTCCAGAGAATGCAAGTATTGATGGATACGGCAGTGGTTGGGCTTGCGACCGTGGTTATTACAAGTCTGGCCAAAATTGCGTAAAGGTTGTCGTTCCAGAGAATGCAAGTATTGATGGATACGGCAGTGGTTGGGCTTGCAACCGTGGGTATTACAAATCAAATCAGGGGTGTGCAAAGGTTCAAGTCCCTGAAAATGCAAGTATAGATGTTTACGGCAGTGGTTGGGCTTGCAATCGAGGCTATTACAAGTTTAGCCAAAATTGCGTAAAGGTTGTCGTTCCAGAGAATGCAAGTATTGATGTTTACGGCAGTGGTTGGGCTTGCAATCGAGGCTATTACAAGTCTGGCAAAAATTGCGCAAAGGTTGTCGTTCCGGAAAATGCAAGTATTGATGTCTACGGCAGTGGTTGGGCTTGTAATAACGGGTTTAAGAAGAGTGGTACATCATGTGTACTTATGGCGCCACAGGAAATTCATAAACAAAAGGAATTAGAAAAAGCATTTGCCGCTGAAATTCAGCGACGTAGAGCACAAGGCGTAAGCGGTGATGATTGTGAAACAGAGTACAAGACGAATGCAGAAGTCTGCGTTGAAGTAAGCAGTGGTGATCTAGATTGTAATGAAAGCTATGAGGGGAACTATTACCGTGATTGTGATGCGACGTTAAGGTATGAGGTTTCTACAGATTATAGTGGAGGGGCATATGTTGATGTAGAGGTAGAATGCGTCATAGAGATCGAATACAAGGGAAGAGAAACATATTCGACACAATCAGACTCTGCCTCACAAGATGAATCACACAGTCTTTACGCCCATGGAAGTGATAGCGAAACCATGAGCTTCAACTTTTCTTTCAGTTCATACAAGGAAATAACGAGTGTAAAAATAAGTTCTGCTCAATGTGAGATAGACAGTATTGATATGTATTAAGAAACATAACAAGGCAATGCTTTCGGACAAATGCGTGCCAAATTTGCCGCAGAGCGAAGCGTTGGTATTTTTAAACTATTAACCGCAGGGAAACACAAATTGAATACAGAAAAGTATAAAGAGCTATTTGCAGAACCAAAACAAAGAAAAAGTAAAGATGACCCGAAGGAATCGGACTTACGAGCTGGTAGGGCTTTAGACTATGCGCTAGATATCAGAAAATTTGAAATTGAGCTGTATTGGAAGCGGGCAACGTATTTTTGGGCTTTCATTGCTGCCGCGTTCGCCGGTTACGCGTTAACATATAAAGCAGCTAATCCAGAACCTTGGCTTTCTATGTTGTTTGCAGCTCTTGGTCTTGTCTTTTCGTTTGCTTGGTATTTAGTGAATCGAGGTAGTAAGTTTTGGCAAAGCAACTGGGAGAGACATGTTGATCTACTAGAAGACATGACACTTGGTCCTCTCTACAAAGTTGTGGCTGTAACGCAAGACAACTCTTCAGGAAATCCACTAACATCTCCAGCTCAATTTTCAGTCAGCAAGATCAACCAAATTCTTAGCGTATTTGTTTCTACAGTTTGGCTTCTTCTTTTCTTACGCTCTATGATGCCACTATCATTTCATTTGCCATTAGACGTCTACAAAATATGTACTCTGGTAATTGTGTTTTTATTCTTGTACTTGCTTTGGACTCAGGGAAAATCATCAAGTCAATTTACCGATACGGGATTGCATGAGCGCGACCTTGAAAATGAAGCTAATAAAACAAGAAATCCGGAGCTGTAAAAGCGGGTTCCTTTGGCATTATATTTTTATAGTAAGTCACTTTAAAGTTTAGGATGTAATTATCGTAATGAATAAATCTCTATTTGGAATAATTTTTGCCGGAACCTTTGCGGCATGTTCTTCACAACCCAATTTATATAGCCCAGTACTTCCCATGGAAGATGGCAGTCTTTTTACAAGCACAACTGCGGCTTCTAAAGACAAAGCACTAGTAAGGGCTACGAGAAATGCAGAACGTTACTGCGCACATCAAGACAAGTCTTATTCGATATTATCAATGAAATCCATCTATGAGGGGGTTCTTGATAGCGAAGAGGATGCAAATAAAGTTGATAAAAGCATGGCTATTGCAAGTAAATTGACTTTGGGAATAGTTAGTCCCGGTACTGATACCGATTATCGTATGGAATTGGCTTTCCGCTGTAATGGTTAGTGTCAATAAACAATACTATCGAATTAGTGAGTTACAGAAGCTAAAAGGTATTTCTGAGGAAGACATTAGCTACTACATGGAAAATGACGTGGTTCGTTTTTCCACCTTAGTTAATAAGCAAAAACTAATGGTCGGTAAATGGGAAAATCAGCGCATAATTGGTTTTTGTACTTTTTCATATACTGGATTGCTATATGTCCCTAAGCCAAAAGTAAGGGATATCGCATCTAATAGTAAAGTTTCACTAGATACCCTGTTATTACCTAAAGGTAATCTTCCAAAAAACGTTTCAATAGATTATCCATTTGATCTTAGTGTGCCCAACAATTTAATTGCTAAGTGGCATGGAGTAATTGACGAGCGTATACGTCATAGCGAGATCCCTGTAATTCTACTACCTACTGAAGGCATTGGTTTAATGCATACTTATGTGAATGTACTTAGCTCAATATCGAAAAGTGAGGTATCTAATACACACCCAGAGCGCGTTCTCAATCGAAGATATATCAACATATCTAAGAACGAATTGGTTTTAAGTGATCTGGAGTTGTTGAAACTTGAGAATGAAACAAGTGTGCCAGCAAAAGTAACGAACCCTGTTGGGGATATTACCTTTAAAAATGATTTTCACCGTTTGGTGGCACACACCTTCGTTAATATATCAAAATCAAGCGCCAAGCAGATTTTCATTGAACTCGAGAGGGATTCAATGCGTGAAGAAGACAGCAGAAAATTTGATACCAATAATATTCTTCTAGAAACGGTTGAAGGCAAGTTAGTTTGGAGAGATAAACTTTCTCGAACTGACGAAAAAACAGTTTCACTGAGAACCCTTGAAAATACACTTACGGAAGTAAAAAAAGCTTTAAAAGCTGCAAATTGTTAGTGAAAAATCACTCAGACCGTCACTGAATCACTCAGAACGTCACCACACTTGTTCACCTAGTTACATTGAAGTCGTCTTAAAGACATTAATTAAATTTCAATGACAAGGTGAAAAAATGAACATAGATAAAAGAGCTTTATCAGAAAAAGAAACATCAGAGTACATCGGCATGAGTCGATCATTTCTACGTCAGTCTAGAATGGAAGGTAACAGATCAACACGAACACCTGCGCCACCCTTTCTTAAGATTGGACGGTCTGTGCGCTACTTGCGTGAAGACCTCGACAATTGGTTGGATAGTTTTTCTAAGTTAACTAATTTAATCGGGAAGGTGTGTAATGGAAAATAATATTTATCCTGAAGCTGACCTATATGACTCGTCAGAATTTGACGAATTTCAACGTGAATACGTTAATGCTCCAATGCGAAGTGATATAGAACTTGATCTTGCTAACGAAGTTGAGCGGGACGATACGCAACTCAATTGTGCTAACGCACCAATACGCAATAATGCGGAAGAAAATTCCGTTAACGGCGGAAGGCGCAATCAAGCGCCTTCAATCGAGTACGGAAAGGCGGTTGATTGCGTTAATGGCAAATCACTAAGTGAAGCGGAAATTACCCGATTAAATTTGTTAAACCAAAAATATTCGCATGTTGTTGTAGGTGGTAAGCATAAAGTGGCATCTAAAATTCCATGCCCTCATGTTGGAAGCGAACTTAGTTTAGAAAGCATTGGCGATTTTAAAAATCACTTTCTAACAGAACATCGTATCGCAGGACTAAATGTTGGCGATGCTTGGTTGAGGTGGTCTGGTAAAGTATTTAAATCAGCGGGGTTGAATTTTTGTCCAGAGCCAGAACGTTGCCCACCTGAAGTTTACAATTTGTATGAAGGGTTTGGTGTAGAAGCATTACAAGGTGATGTTGAACCTTACTTGTTTCATCTTAAGCAAGTAATTTGTGACGGTGATAAAAAAGCATACGATTACTTGATAAGTTTTTTAGCTCATTTGGTGCAAAAGCCCATGGAAAAACCCGGTGTGGCTATTGTACTAAAATCAGTAGAAGGCACAGGGAAAGGCACTTTTTTTGAACCATTAAAGCGTATTTTAGGCACGCATGCTTCGCAAATAAACGGTGCTTATCAATTAACGGGGCGATTTAATAGCGTTGTTGCAAATCAGCAATTGGTGTTTGCAGATGAAGTTGACCTAACAGATCCTAGAACGGCAGATAAGATTAAAGGACTAATTACTGAACCTAGAGTATGCCTTGAGCGAAAGGGAATTGATCCTATTCACATGACTAGTTACTCTCGTTTTATTTTTGCTAGCAATCACGAGCAGGTGTTAAGGGCGGGAAGTAGAGAAAGGCGTTTTCTTGTTCTTGAACCATCTGCTGAATATGCTCAAAAACGTGAATATTTTGATCATCTATGGAATTGGATAAATGCTAATGGTCCGAGTTATTTGCTCAAATATTTAATGATATGCGACATTTCAAATTTCGACCCACGCAGAGCACCAGTAACAAAAGCGCTATTGGATGAGAAACTACAAAACTTAACACCATATCAGCACTATATGTTCTCTGAGTTGTGCAAGGACGCTCCCTTTGGGGGGGCAGTCAGACTAAATACAGGTGATTTAGTTAATAATTGTAAAGTATGGATGGAAGACAGTGGTTACACCGTTGTAATCCCTCAAGTTCGAAGTGCAGTTGGCAAGTTAGTCCAGCGTATGGGCATTGATCGGTCAGGAAAACATGGTAGAAATGCGATGTATGAGTTGCCTTCAACAGAAGAAATGCAGACAAGTTTTGCTAGATTGCTAGGACATGAAAGATTAGAAATCTTTGAATAGCAAAACACCTATACTACCTGTCCCACCTATTCCAATTTGGGACAGGTGGGGTAGGTTGGTAAGGTAAATTTAACTTTTTTAACCTTCACTTGGAGTATTGTAAATAACTGTACTGAATGGACTAAATATCGACGATTGTGTGTTGAGTCGCATCTATTCTGGCTAGCTTTTTGTCCGTAATAGAAAAGTAGTTACTATTATTTGGTTCGAAAAATACAATATTATTTTGTCCGTCAAAAGAACTACTAAATTTAACTCCATCAACTAGATCTAAAGACTTTATGAATTCACAGAAAAACTGTGTAGGTAAATAGTTTAAAGTTCGGTCTTGAGCAATAGGTTTAGATAGTTCCATAGAAAGCTGTTCTAACATATCAACTATGGATAGCGCTATAACCAACTCTTTATCTTCAAAAGTCGTGGGATTAAATTTTCTTCTTGGAGCCGTAAGATCTATGACTCTTAGCTTTAATAGAGATGAGAGGGTTGCGACACAGATAGTATTTCCAATACTTGGGCGTACTTCAGATACACTCGTTCTTATTTCCTCCGAAGTGTATAAATATGCAATACCTACCGGATTAGCTCTTCCATCGGTAGCTAGTTTTTTGGGAGGCTTACCCATTTGATCATCATCCAAAATATTGTTAGCTATTCTCGCCCTGCAAAAATTACTACCAATTGGAATGCTATCTGTAAGTTGGCCAACTAATTCAATAAATACTCTGTTTTCTGTTGACTGATCTCTAAACAAAGATGTAAATAAACGGTTTTGTGGAAAAAAACGATTTTTTTCTACCAACTCTTGACGTAGTTCAGTCCAGTAGCTAGAAAACTCGACTTCCATCATCCTTGGATAATATCTTGTTGAGCCATCATAAATTCGTTCATCATTTAGTATGTTTTTCAACAAATCACTAGGCGAAGCTACATTATCACTAAAAACCAATAATTTGTTTTGTATTAAAATAGATAAATCATCAGAGTTCTCACCTTCCCCTTTTACAAAAAGAGTGTCTATGAGGAATTCAAAATCGTATTTCAGACTTTCACAATTAACTGTTACCTCAGTTTCACCAGTACAAAAATCACAATCGCTGTCCTCACTAATCGAATCAGTTCGGATCTTACGTCTCAATTCGCTATCAGTGAAACACGTATTACAACATTTAGTCATTTTCAAGCAAATATTGAGCAATAGTTTCGATGTGATGTTTAATGGAATTTTTTTTAGCAGAGCCTAATCCAGAGAAGTGTCTTTGCGAATAAAGTGATTTAAAGTCTATTAAACCAGTAGAATCAAAAAAACACTCCGTTCTGCCACTCACGTCCTCTATGAGCTTTGCTAAAGCTTCCATAAATTTTCCAGCTGGATCAACGGCTGAACCATTATCTTCAGAAACATAGTGATTGATAAGTATTTGCACTTCTGGCCCGAAGCCAGAGTCATCTTTTAATAACTCAGATAGGTGTATTGCGACAACGTATGCAGGGCCTCCACCTTCACTAAAAAACCTTCCAGTAATGGTATAGTCTGAAAACCCATGTAGTCTAGAATTTCTATAGTCTGCAATGGCACTGCCGAAAGCTGTACGGCCTGAGTATTCTGCATTTTTATCTTGTCGTCTAAAACCATCTTGTAGAAGCACTACCTTTGTATTGAGACTTTTTTGGTAACGCCCCGCTTGTACAATATCTGTATCAACTATTAACGTATCAACCCCATCAAGTGCCTTTAATGTTTGTACGGAACATCCTTCAATTACAAAAGCTGCTATGTTTTCAATCCCTATCGAAGTAGCTTTTTGTAACGCCAATTCTTCTGTGTCGCTGTTAAATTCTATTGTGGGTAAGTAATTGAGGTCAACTAGCTCATCCAAATTAAGCCAATCATTTTTAAGTTTTCCAACTGTGGGATTTATTAGAACTAACGGAGTAATGTCAATTGAATTTAATGCCTCTATTGCACGTAAAAAAGGCTTATAGGTGTCATTAACAGGTTCGATTATTGGGGTGAATTGTTGAAATAATTGCGGGTCGTGAGAAACAATCTCTCTAAGAGCTATTAGTTCGAACTGTTTAGCTCGAAGGACGGGGTAATACATGCACGTTCCATTTGCGAAAGAACTTTCCCTAAGTTAATCATTAACTTGGTACGCTGGTCAATAGAAAGTTTATACGCTACCCCTGCCGCCCTGAGACTCTTGGGGAGAGCTGCCATAAAGCTATTATTACGCATTCCTCTCATTTTTAACTGAGACAACACAAGTTCTTTCAACTCAATCGCACTTACTAGATTTAGCTCTTTCTCGCAGTATTTCACAAGTTCAGTATTTGGGATGTTTTCGACATTTGTATTGAATATCGAAACAATCTGTTTTAATTCTATTGCTCGTAATAGATTAACTGCCATTTTAGGTGTATAGCCTTCACATTCCATTGAGGAAGGTCTGATTTCACTGAATTGGTTGCGATTTGTTAAGGATATAATCCCCACTATGCTAGGGATTTTTAATTGATAGCGCTCAACATCGCATTCACTTAGGACTACGTATGTTTGATCAAAGTATCCGTTATATTCCGTCAATTGGTTAGGCAGTCTTTCCAAACTGTCTCTTTCTGTTTTTATTTCGAAACATGTTGCCACGCCATTCAACATTACAAAATCAGCTTTGGCACTTCCAACCCGAAGCTCACTTAACA
The DNA here is from genome assembly GCF_963977085.1 of uncultured Paraglaciecola sp. Classification (GTDB taxonomy): domain Bacteria; phylum Pseudomonadota; class Gammaproteobacteria; order Enterobacterales; family Alteromonadaceae; genus Paraglaciecola. The sequence goes on from NZ_CAXBNC010000006.1 coordinate 88,088, forward strand.
TTGATGATGTTTTTACTGAATGGGTTCCCATCAGCTTTTTGTTTAATAATAGGCTTTTATACGTATATTCATTCCGATATTTTTTTGACAATATATGAAATGAATTTTCAAACAATTGTTCAAGGGTTAGGTCTAGAAATGAATCTTTAACAATAGAACAATAAAGTGAAGCGAAGCGGGAAACAATATCAAAATTTCCATCCGCAATTTTTCGGATAGTTACGGCGCTAAAAAGCTCGGAAAGTTGTTTTAGTTGCTGGTTTTCCGTAGTCATTGTTAACTCCATTTTCTATAGAAATTCTAGCACTAGAGTTAGTGAACATCAACGATACACTATTTATAGATAAATTCTATTTTAAGGTTTTAATTGTTTTAACTAAGGCTTAATCTTTTTAAAAATGGCGCACCATTGACGATTCGAATCTCTGGCTCCGCAGTGTCATACACTTCATTAGTAGTACAGTGAGATTTTGTATCCTTTAGTTAATGGTAGATATTTCTACATTCTTAGAGACATTTAATTGACACTATTACGAAACGCTTGCCTCTATCGCTTAAAACCAATATAGCTTTTATTAATTAAAAGAAATTAGCTATTACAGATTATTTTGCTACAACCTTGCTATAAACTGAGCGTTATTTGGCTTTTGGTTAGTGGATACTATCACGGCAAGGTCTTTAAAAAATGGTGGCCCTTCCCTGACTCGAACAGGGGACCTGACGATTATGAGTCGTATGCTCTAACCAACTGAGCTAAAGGGCCACTTTAAATTTTAAAACATGTTTTAACCCAAGTGGGTTAAAAGCGACGCGCAGTATAAGCAGTTTTTTTGGACTTGTCATCACTTTGGCGCGTCAGAAAGTGCAAGAATTTACAATTTATAATTCAACTGCCTAAATATTGTTCATTAATGCTGTGGTAAGCGTTAACTTTTTGGGATTATGCTACTACTTTGCTGTTATCAATCTTATTTAAGTCGTTTATTTATTGGATTGATATCATGATTGGGAATGCAGCGGCTTAGGGAAATCCGCATCAATACTAATGATAATAAACCCATAAGTAACCAATAGTTTATGCTACCACCTCCAGATGATGTGGATTGTGGTTGTTCTACTGCCACAACAGTGACCGATACATTAGCAGAGCTGGTTAAGCCAAAATCATCTGTTATGGTCAGTGAAAATTCTAACGTTGCAGCAGCACTGGGTGCAGTAAAACTGGCTTCTGGGGTATTGGCATTGTTAATTGTGACATTAGTGCCAGATATTTGCTGCCATTGATATATGAGAGGTTGATTTTCTGGGTCGGAGCCACTGCCAACTAAAGTAACATTTTGCCTAGTATTAACTTCAGAGTTATCTGCAACTGTTGCGATAGGGGCTTGGTTTGATTCATCGTCACGGATCGCTATGTTAAGAGTCGCTTGATTGCCAAGTAGGTTGGAATCTTCAGATAAGAGTGTGATTAGCAAGGATTCTTGTGATTCAGTTTCGTTGTCGTTCAATAAAGTGATATTGATGAATTTGTCTGCATTATCGCCGTCTAACCATTCAAGGGTGCCATTCGTTATGCTGGCATCGGCGCCCAATATTGCTGTTCCTGAGCTAAGTAAATAGGTCACACTTACAGTACCATCGCTGCCGCCTTGGCGGGTTACTGCAATTTGTACTGTTCCATCGGTTTCTTTTACGGTTACTTCATCAGTTGCAAATACAATTTGACCTTGATGCAGTGCATCTATGATTTGCACTGTGGCGATACTTGGATTGACTAAAGTGGCTCCCTTTTTAGGGTCAAATAAGCGTATAAAGAGCGTTTCAGTGATTTCATCTAGTGTGTCGTTACTTGTTTGTAGCACTATGTTTTGAGCTTGGGTGTCGTTACTTGTCCACTGTAGTTCGCCGCTTGTTACTACATAGTCCTCTTGGTTGGCTGATCCCGGTAGTATTTCGTAACCCACAGTACTGGCTCCAACTCCAATTTTGTTGACCTGAATACTGACACTTTGGCCTTCATTAACACTAAGCTGCTTGGTTTCGAAGGCAATATTACCGGTGTCGTTTTCCAATGTTTGGTCTTGAAGAATATATAATCCGCTGTTGATATCGCTGACCAAAATGTTGCCGCTGGGTAAAAAAGGATAGATTCCCCATGCACCATTAAATCCAGCGTTGTTTGATACGGGATAGGTATCAAAGAAACCCACTTCAACGGGATCGCTTGGATCAGTAATATCAAGAACGGTGACGCCGCGTTCGTAGTTGGACATATAATATCGATTACCTCTAACAAAGCCATTGTGGTCAATTGCGCGAGTTGGCCCAGTCCAAGTTCCTACTAATGTAGGGGTGCTCAAACTACTGATATCAAAAATATTTAAGGTGGTATTGAGGTTAAGTCTTTGTTCGTCTAGTTCGTCATGTACTATGACAAACTGTTTGTCTTCGCTCCACCAACCTGAATGGGTGTATTCGGCATTAGGGTAGGAGCCTGAGCCTATTTCTATCGCCTGATTTTTATCAGTGTGATCCCACACTATGAGTTTGTCTTCGTTGAAATCTAAAAAAACTAGGCAGTCAGTATTATTCGCATGTACACAATCGGTTTGCGCTCGGGCGTCATTTACTATAAGTGTGGCGGCATCGTGGGTGTAATCGTTGCGAGTGCCTGATGAATTGGAGTAGGTAGCACCCAATGTTTCAGGATCAGTTAATGCGTAAGAACGAAACGAGCCGCCAAAGTTGTTGGATCCTAAAATATGCACCGCAGGCTCTTGCCCAGCCAAAGGAATATTTAGCGAATAATCCAGATTACTGATGTATATATTGTGGGCGCTACTGTCTGTCTTCTGGCGCTTAACAAGGGAAATTCCATTGTCTAAGTCGTTTAGGTCGATGATAGTTAAACCTTCATTGGCCTCAGTGGTGGAATAAGCATAGGCATGCCATCTTAGAGTGGATGTATCAAAGTATTGATACACTTTTATATCTCTCCAGGATGACGAAAAACCAGTGATACTGCCGACTACTTCCGGCGAAGTTGCTGTTGTCACATCGACTACTGCTACACCATTTACAAGGCCGATAATGGCGTATTCTTTTGCGGTGTTTAAATCCACATGACCCCATATATCGTTTGCAGCAGAGGGATTGTTGGGAAAGTCTGCTAAGGGAACATGGGCCAATAACGACATGTTATTGCATTCAAAACCATCTGCGCTACCGTCAATACAAGTGGTATTGCGTTGTTTTTGTTGCATTAATTGTAGTTGCGAAAGATTGAGGCCTTTGCCTAGCACACTTAATTTCGCTGCACCTTTTGTATCTCGTATGACATGAAAGCCTTGTTGGCTAAGTTGTTGTGCATATTCGGCTGGTACTCCCGAAATCGACGTTAAATAAGTATCGGGATTTTGCCCCTGATATTGTTCTACTTGATTGTAGCCTCCTAAAACGGGGACAATTTGACCGGTGAAATACAACAAGTCTTGCTCTGATTCAATAACATATTGACCTTGGGCGACTAAAATAGTGTCGCCTTTATTTGCTTTTTGAGCGGCGTAAGTGACTGTTTTACAAGGGCGAAATCTATTGTTGCAGCTACCAACATCATCACCGTTGTTGGCAACAAAACGTGCTTTATCATGTTCTGCATGGGCTAGAACGCCTTGACTGTACCCTATGGCCAGTATCATTATGACGCCAATTAAACACCGCATGAAATTTACCTATTACTTTATGAAGCTTGTTAACACCTTACCTTTTAGACCTGATATATCCAATTTTTTGTTCTCCATAGGGGTAAAAAGAATCTTTTTAATGTTTTCTTTGGGCTGCTTGATGGCGTTTATTAGTAGCTGCTCTAGGTTAGATGAGGCAGACAGTATCACCCTTGAAATTTGGCATAATGGTAGCGAGTTAACTTGTAATGGGTTTAAAAATAATCAGCAAGTTTGGACTATCCAACAATTAGCTTTTTTTATCAGTAATGTTAAGTTCTCTGGCGAAAGCACTGTGCTGCAACCACAGCTTAGGTCAACACCTTGGCAAACAAATGATGTGGTGTTGCTGCAACCAAATTTGGATGACTGTGATTCACAATCTCAAATGCTAGAGGCTGTAGAAGACAATTCAACACCAGACAGTCAGGTAGAGTCGGCGCGACTTACTACCAATAATAATGTGCAATTCGCAGTACCCGTTGACCTCGATTCCGCAGAACAACTGTCGTTTACGCTAGCGGTGCCATTTGCGCTAAATCATCAGAACCCTTTATTACAACCTTCTCCGCTGAATCTACCTAGTATGTTTTGGTCGTGGCGTTCAGGTCACAAATTTTTTAGGTTAGACATGCAAGGTCCCAGTAAAACGTGGGTATTTCACCTAGGCAGTGTTGGTTGCACTGCTGTTTCGACTATGCGTGCGCCCCAAGAGGAGTGTGTGCAACCGAATAGAGTCAGTTTTCACTTGGATAAAAAACACAATGGTGCAAAACTTGTTATGCACCTGGACAGACTGCTAGTTAACGTATCTATGGAAAACGGCGGTTCATGTTTGTTTCATTCCGATCAACAAAGCTGCGCTATTTTGATGTCTAACCTGAAAACTCAAGACGTATTTGAGTGGCACTAATCATGAATTCTACTTGGGTTATCAAAGTGGGGTGTTTTTTCATTTTGAGTGGTGTTTTATTAAGCTGTACACCGCCTTCTGTGAGTTCAAGTGAATATGATTGGCACTTGCCTGAGGGGTTTCCAAGTCCATTAGTGCCTAAAGATAATCCGATGTCAGAAGCCAAAGTTGCCTTGGGAAAACAGTTGTTTTTTGATCTCAGGTTGTCGTTTAACCAATCCATGTCATGTGCGAGTTGTCATCAGCCAGAGTTCGCTTTTTCTGAACCTAAAAAAACGGCGGTGGGCGCAACTGGTCAAAATCACAGGCGCAATACTCAGTCTTTAGTGAACGTGGCTTATAACAGCAATCTGACATGGGCCCATTCTGGGTTGAATAAAATAGAACAGCAAATTCTTATTCCAATGTTTTCTGAAGACCCTATTGAATTAGGCATAACAGGTCACGAGAAAACAATTCTGCAACGATTTGTTACCCCTGATTATGCAAAGCTGTTTGAACATGCCTTTAATGATAGTGAAGTGAACTTTGACCGAATAGTAAAAGCTCTTGCCAGCTATGTTAGAAGCTTAACAAGCTTTGCCTCTGCATTTGATGAGTATGCTTATCAAAACAATGACAATGCTATGTCTGATGCAGCAAAAAGGGGCATGGAATTATTTTTCTCAGAAACATTTGAGTGTTTTCATTGTCATGGGGGATTCAACTTTACTCAGTCGAGTCAACACCAAAATCAAAGGTTAGATCTACGACCCTTTCATAACACTGGTTTATATAAGGTTGACGACCAAGGTGCTTACCCCGTCAACGACCAAGGTTTGATTGAAGTCACTCTACAACCCCAGGATATGGGCAAGTTCAGAGCCCCTACCTTGCGGAATGTGGAAGTGAGTGCACCCTACATGCATGATGGTAGTTTGGCTACATTAGGGGAGGTGATTGATTTTTATGCTGCAGGTGGCAGAGGGCAGGGAGTGACTAACCCTTTGAAAAGCCCGTTTTTGGCGGGTTTTGCGCTGCAACAACAACAAAAACAGGATCTCATTGCTTTTTTACAAAGCTTGACTGACTACCAGTTTTTAAATTCTAGTGTCAATATTCCGTCAGAATCCCCCTGACTGCTTAAAAACTAAGGAGTGCAAGGGTAAAAGAACTTTGGTATCTTCTTAAAAACATAGACTAAAATTAATTTAGCGCACTTTTTCAACGGAGAACAAAATGACCGAGAAGCCCTTTTTAGTAAGTGGTCGCAATACCCTAATTCATAAAATTCGGAAATTGGATTTACTTGTTGTTAATGGTGAAGACCATCCTCCTATTGTTGTTACCCATAAAGGCATTAAAGAATATGCTGGAAAAGTGCCTGAAAACAAACGTGAAGCAAAAAACCAAGATATGGAATTAGTCGATCTCACAAGCATTGATGTATTTGGTGAAGAAAAAATCTTGTTATTTGTGCAAACCATTAACGGTAAAGAATATAAAGTAGATTACAGCAAACATGGCACAAATTTGTTTATTAAAATTCATCAGGAAAACGCGTTTTAATTTAGTTGTACTGTTATTCACTTCAAAAGCCCTGTTCTTCAGGGCTTTTCTGTATTTACTTCTGTTACGTTAACGTACAATCTGAACGGTTGTTTAGCAACGGTCCGCGGACCACTTTTGGATTATGTTGTCACAGGAGAATGTAACAAAATAACTCACAATTCGATTAACTTATGATTAACAACGATAGTTTATCGCTTTAGATAGTAGGTTGGTCGCTTAGTCGCATTTAGCCGTGTTTAAGCTTTTTTAATCATCTTTAAATCACCTTGGCCTCTACATTAAGCATGAAGTTGCAATCATGCAGAATTAAATAAACAAAAGGTGAGACATTATGAAAAAGATCATTATTGGTAGCATTATTACAGCAGGGCTTCTTTTGGCTGGCAGTGCACAAGCTAGATATATCGACAAAAAAACCGAAGCAAATTTAGTCAAAATATGTGAGGCTATTAAAAGTAATAGTAAGATAAAACTTCATATTGCTATTAGAGACAGCGGTATTAACGCTAAAGCGGTGAGTAAAGGTTTAGTCTGTAATGGTTATGACCCAGTCACCTTCGCTATGGTAAACAAAGCCGAAAATACCGGTAAGTTCATGGCTCGTATGAGCAAAGTGGATTATGACGCTCTATTGGCAAAGTTATAGAGAATTAATATGATTTTCCAAAGTGAGTGACGTTATACCTATATTATTTCCATTGTAAATGGGTTGGCAGCGCTCACTGTTTTTCTAATGATTTATACCGCAAATTAGCGCTTTATTTTTTGTTACCACAATTTTAGAAAACCAAAAATTCCGTCCCTAATTAATCCGGTCTTAGACACACTGTGCGTTGTGTTCGTCCCTAAGCTAGCTTCCCAATTGAACTTTTTGATAGCGTCGTAATATCGGCAAGCTGCATTCGCAGTAGATCGATCATTTATAACTAAAAATACATATCAGGGAGTTTTTCATGGGAAAAATTACATTTAGAAAAAATTTAACGGCCTTAGCTGTGGTAGCGGCCCTCGGTTTTTCGGGAGCAGCATTCGCACTAGATACCGGTGGTTTAAAAATTCGAGTAACCGACGCTAACGGTAGCCCAGTATCTGGCGCTTCAGTATTAGTTAAAGCGCCAGATTCTTTAGCAAGTAAAGACGCTATTACAGATGCAGATGGATATGTAACACTTAGAGGCTTAGACGCGTCTAGCCAGTATACAGTTAGCATCAACGGCGCAAATATCCAGTCTTTTGAAGCTACAAACGTTAGAGTACAAACGGGTAAAAGCTTAAACCTTAGTTATGCTATTGGCAGTTCATCTTCTGATATGGAAAAAATCACTGTTTCCGGCAGATCTATGGCTGCAATTGATACCACTTCAGCTACAACAGGTTTAGATATTACTCTTGATATGACTGAGTCACTGCCAACAGGCCGTTCTTATCAGTCTTACCTACAATTGACTCCAGGTGTCAAACCAAGTACGGGTGGTAACCCTTCTTCTAAATCAGGTGTTAACTACTCTGATGCTGGCGGTACTGTAGGTGCTTCTACAGATAACGTTTATTATATCGATGGCGTAAACGTAACCGATAATGTTACTGGTACCTTTGGTGGTAACATCAACTCAGAAATCATCCAAGAACAACAAGTTATTACTGGTGGTTTAGATGCTAAATATGCTGGTGGTGGTGGTTTAGTGTCACGAGTGGTCACTAAGTCAGGTGGTAATGAATTCCATGGTTCTATCAACTATTACCTGCAAAACGATAGTTTAGTGGGTGACTACGATAACGAATCTCAAGCTGGTGGTGGGTTTTCAACTTTTGATACTGCTGTGACTCTAGGCGGTCCAATCATTAAAGACAAACTATGGTTTTTTGCTTCTTATCAAGTTAAAAATCGTGAAGATGATGTAACTAATGCTGATACTGGTGAATTTGCTCGGACAGTTGAAAATGAAAGTAAATTAGGTTTTGGTAAACTGACTTGGCAAGCCACTGAAAATGACCGTTTAGTACTGACCTATTTTAATGATCCTACTGACATTTCTGGTAGTGCCGAGTTTGACACATTATCAAACCGTGACCGCGCACGTACTCAAGGTGGAGACAATATTAAAATTGACTACACCCATACTTGGGATGATGTAGTAATTAATGCAGGTTTTATGAGTCATGAGTCAGAACTATCTGATTTAGCCAAAGATAAATCAACTCGAAATGATGTGGCTTATCTTGCTGACGCATCAACCACCACTCAAACAGATACAGATCTTGGTGGCTTGGGTTCAGATACCCTGAGATTCCGCAACAAAGAAAGTGCCTATGTTAATTTTGAATATTACCTAGACACTGATTTTGGTTTTCACACTATTGAAGGCGGTTATTCAGCTGAAACCAACGAAAACATCACTAACGAAGTGTATACCGGTGATGGTGCACAATATACGTCTATCTCTGCTGCAGATGCGGGTGTAACTTTTACTGACTATGCAACTAATCCTAGTTGGGTGGGGCTGAGAGATCTATCGGAAGATGATATTGATCGTATAGCTGCGGGTGCTGGCATCGATGCGGCCGATGTACCTGGAATTGTATTTGACAGTACCGCTGGTAATCCTACTGGTGATGTCAACGTCTATCGTATTATCCAGACTCAACAAGCTGAATCAAAACTTCAAACTGAAGGTCAAACGTTATATCTTCAAGATAAAATCATCATTGATGATCTAACTTTGAATATTGGTTTCCGTGCTGAAAAATGGGAACATATTGCTTCAACTGGCGCTACAATTTTCACCTTTGACTGGGATATTGCCCATCGTTTAAGTGCGGTTTATGACATTAATGGCGACGGTGATTCTAAAGTAACGGCTTTCGCTGGTCGTTATTATGATCCTATTCGTACCGACATGACGTCATTTGCTGGTAACTTAACTGGCTCAGTTCGTGAAGAGCAAGTGTTTGTAAACGGTGACTGGAGTACTTTCCGTACTCGTGGTGGTGTGGCTACACAAGATGCATTCTTTTCACCCACGACTAAAACACCTTACACAGACGAGATTTTGTTAGGGTATTCAAAAAACCTTTCTGAAAATACCAACCTTTCTGTAACTTATACAAATCGTAAAACTAGAGATATCATGGAAGACTACGATTTGGGTGTGTACACAGAAGGTGGTCAGCTAGATGGCTCTAGCCTAGCATTGCCATTGGCGTATTTTGGTTATACTGAAAACCCTGGTTCAAACTATGTAATCGGCACCCTTAAGGGTGGTAAACGTGATTATCAAGGTGTTGAAGTAACCTTTAGTAAATTACGTTCAGATAACTGGACCATGCGCGCGTCATATACCTATAACGATGCTCAAGGTAACACTAACTCTGATGGTAACGCTGACTTACAGGGTGACTTTTATTACTTAGATCCACGTGCGCCAAATATGTACGATGATCAACCAGGTAATATTGAACATTCTGCTCGAGTATTTGGTACTTATTACTTCGATAATGGCCTAGAAATTGGTGCGGTTTATAACTGGAACTCTGGTACTTTATATAACAAAGCAACAAACGTTTATGGTCGTTATTTGCCATTGCGTGAAACAGAATCTTATGACTTTGGTGGTTATGACGGTCTGTGGATTGCACCTGGTAACGTAGCGAGTCAAAAAACTCCAGCATACGGCACTTTAGATATGCGTGTTAAATACACCTATGACTTTAGTGAGGATTACTCAGCAGAATTCTTCCTTGACATATTTAACGTCTTAGATGATCAAGCGGTTCTTGAAGAAGAACAGTTTGTAGCGGGTAGTGGTTCATTTGCCTTCGGTGAAGCAAAAGATTGGGTTGAACCTCGTCGCTTCTACCTAGGTGCTAAATTCGTTTTCTAAATTTAAGTTAGAATAATTTAGTGAGATAAAACCAGTAGTGAATAGCTACTGGTTTTTTTATTTCTAAACTTCACAGCATTATAGGAAAGGTTAATTAGGTAATCTCATATTTGATTGTATATCTTATTAGCTACTTGTACGTTCGTAATGATACATCGCAGCTTGGTTAGGTTTAGCCACGTCATTTAAGGCCCATAAATTGGGATATCTTTTATTTTACCGAATTAGTTTATTTTCTAATTATGTCAAGATGTTACCTAATTAAAATATGGTGAAGTTCATCCCATCATCTGGATGATTCATCACATTTGGGTTTTAATTCAAACTCATAAACTTACACTAAGATAGTCGGAGTAGTGACCCGATGAATATATGTTTTACTAAATTTATAAACATGTATTGCTTCCTGAATTAAGCAAAGGCTGTTGCAATAATGCGCAGCCTTTTCTTCTTTTGAACAAAAATTGTAAAGCCTCAACTCCATTGATCCCAAATTACCGCATTTGGTCTCAGAAATGTTCATTGTTTATCCCTCAAAATGTATATTCTGTCCCACATAAATTCAGGAAAGATAAATATGTATCACTGCATAGTAATTGATGATGAAAACTTAGCGAGAGAGAGAATAACTAGCTTTGTTGAGGAGCAAGGAAATTGGCAGGTAGTGGGCCAAACTGGTGAATTTAAAGAAGCAGAAAGTTTACTCTTAAAACATCGGCCTGACGTATGTTTTATGGATATCAATATTATAGGTGGTAGTGGTATTGAGTTGGCCAGAAAGCTTGCTAAAAGTCTCGATTGTCATTGGGTGTTTACAACGGCTTCTAGTGAGTACGCGATTCAAGCATTCGATCTTGAGGCAACAGACTATTTACTTAAGCCATTTGAAAATAGTCGATTAGCTACTGTTTTACAAAAAGTGGAAAAGTTAAAGAGAAAAACTGTCAAACCAAGTAAAAGCATTTTAGCTGTGAAATCAGTAGGTGCGGTTGAATTTGTAAATGTGCAAGATATTATCTGGATAAAAGGTTCGGCAAATTATGTTGAACTGCACTGTGCAAACCGTATGTTGTTGCATAGAGAAACACTTTCTAAGTTAGAAATGCAGCTTAACCCAGAAAAGTTTATTCGGGTACACCGGTCAGCCATGGTCAATGTTGATAAAATTAATTCTTTGAGCAGTGAGTTAGGACGTTTTTCACTATTACATTTAAATAACGGTGATGAAGTTAAAATCGGACAGGGTCACAAAGCCTCACTTTTCGAGTTTTTAGGGGTTGATTCCTAATTTATGTACACTAAGTTGATAATGTAAGTGAATGACGCAGCAGAAAAATTTATAGCCAACAAAGATAAACCCTCGTTTTGGCTTTTACACTGTTTGGGGTGGATGACTTACGTGTTTATTTTCACTGTGGACAATGTATTTTTCTATCGTGACTTTAACAAACTTGGATTTGAAGTGTTTTTCCCTTTGGTGTTATCGGGGATCTTTGCAGCGCTCCTAACGTGGCCCTTAAGGTATATTTATCGGCAATGTTGGGGGTTAGCCTCAGGTTGGTTAATTGCCGCCATAACGCTTTGCAGTCTTATTGTTTCGGGTATTTGGACGCCGGTAAAAAACCTCGCAATGTGGTACTTCTACGAAGATTTTGATGTTTTATCTCTTATCGCAGGTAATCCCTCAGAAGGTTTTAGATGGTATATGTTGTTCATGTCAGCTAGTTATGCGTTTTTTATGATTTTTGTTTGGAGCACTTTGTATTTTGGTATCAATTACCATTTTCGATTGATCAATGAAAAGAAACTTTACATTGAGGCTGTTCGTTTATCCCATATTTCGCAAATTAAGATGTTGCGGTATCAGATTAATCCACATTTTCTATTTAACACCCTCAACGCTGTTTCGACCTTAGTGTTAAGAGGTAGCAAAGATAAAGCCAATGGCATGTTGATTCGCTTGTCTACTTTTTTGCGCTTTTCGTTAGACAATGATCCTGAAAAAAAGATCCGCTTGTATGAAGAGTTAAAAGCACTGATGCTGTATTTGGAAATCGAAAAGACCCGTTTCGATGACAGGCTTTCAGTAAAATTTGAAATCGAACCTGAAGCGGAAGCTTTACTTGTTCCGAGTTTGTTATTACAGCCCCTAGTCGAGAATTCTATTAAGTATGCTATTGCTCAGATGTCTAGTGGAGGCTTAATTGAGGTAACGGCTAAGTGTCAAGATGGTTATTTAAAGATGGAAGTCACTGACAACGGACCTAGTCAAGATAACGCTTTTTTGGATACATCAACAAGTGATAAAGGGCAAACAGCATCTGGCCACAAAGGCGTTGGCGTGCAGAATATTGTCGACCGCTTGAATGTTTTATATCCGAATAAGCACAGCTTTAACATTGTTCGTGGTCAAATAGCCGGTTATCGGGTACAAATCTCAATTCCAATGGAGTATTCATGTACCGTAAACTGACTGCCATTATCGTAGATGATGAACCTCTAGCAAGAGAAGGTCTTATGCTTAGGCTAGAGGGTGATACTAGGTTTGATGTAGTGGCACAATGCCCGTCTGCGCAACATGCGCTGCAAGCGATTGAACAATTTCACCCAGATATTGCTTTTGTAGATATCGAAATGCCAGGGTTAAGTGGACTTGAGTTGGCTGAGCAGTTGTCAAAGAATACCTCTCCTGTACCTAAAGTAGTCTTTGTGACTGCTTTTAGGGAATTTGCGCTGAATGCCTTTGAATTTCAGGCCTTTGATTATTTACTGAAACCTTTTTCAGATGACAGATTAGCGAGTTGTTTAAGGAAGTTAGTGGCGTCATTTTTTGATAGCGATCTAGTGCTTCAGCATCAAAAGCTTGATGAACTCCTTAGCCGTAAAACCGGCAACTCCATCGATGGATTTATTCGTAACTTAGAAGTAACAAGTGGTGGTTCTATGAGTGAACTGCAGCAAACGGTTTCAATGAAAAGTGGCTCAGAATGGCTCAGAGTGAAGCTTGATGATATTTCATGGATTGAAGCCGCTGGAGATTATATGTGTGTACATACTTTAGAAGGTACCCATATTATTCGTAAAACCCTTAAACAGTTTGAGCAAGAACTTGACCCCAGCCTTTTTCCTAGGGTGAATCGTTCGGCGATGATCAATTTGAGCAAATTGCAAAAATTAACCCCTAACTCGAATGGTGAATATTTAGCGCAATTAACATCTGGTGACAGTGTTAAGGTCAGTAGAAAATACAAATTTAAACTAGAAGAATTACGAGACAACAACGTACCTTGAGCGAAGTTGGCTGAACTTAACTGTTATTTCGGGATGCTAAATTATTCTGACATGAATGGTTGATAGAGGTAACCGAGTGCTAACTTTCATCACCGTGAATAAAGTGAATGGAACTGAATACTCAAGTCAGCGTCCGAAAACCTGCAATAATTTGCCAGCATAATTTAAATTAAGGAAAATAATGTCAAAAAAGTTCACCACATCGATAGTGTTTACAGCCTGCCTCAGTTTTGCAACTTTATCTGTTGCCAGCGACTTATCACCGTTTGATAATGCCGTAGCCTTATTCAAGTCTGGGCAAACAGAGCAGGCCATAGCTTTGTTTGAGAAACAAAAAGAAAATCCAAATGCTTTGGTGTATTTGGCCAAAATTTATATGGACATTGATTTAGATGAGGCTGAGGACTGGATTGAAAAAGCGCTAAGCCTCTCTTCAAAAGATGCAGAAACTTATTATATTCGTGGTGCAATAATGGGGCGTCAGGCTTCTGGCTCAATCTTTTCTGCGTTAAGTTATGCAGAAAAATCTGTGAACAGTTTTACTCAAGCAGTAGAGCTTGAACCAGACTCCATAAAATATCGAAATGGGCTGATGCAATTTCACACAAGTGCTCCTAGCATTGCTGGTGGCGACCTTGATATAGCCAAAGAGCAATTGGAAAAAATTAAACAACTTGATCCAAAGGCGGGTTTAGAAGCTGAGATAAACTACGAGTTATCTCAAGATAACGATGTCTTAGCTGAGAACCTTTTACAGCAAGCCAAACTGACTTATAAAGATTTACCTGACTTTTACTTTCAAGCGGGCATGTATCAACAGCGCAGTGAAAATTATCAAGCTGCCTTTGAAGAACTCAGCACCGCTATCGACAAAGAGGCTAAAACGGAAGAAAGTATCCTTGCAAAATACAATGCTTTGTACCAGCTAGGCAAAACCGCTGTTTTAGGTGAGAAAAATATTGTTGCTGGCATCGCGGCTTTGCAAGAATTTATCGATAAAGCGCCAGACTTAGATGGAATGTCGCCTAAACCTTGGGCTGAATTTCGTTTAGCTAATCTGATGGCTCTCAATTCCCAGAAGTCAGAGGCAAAGGTGATTTATTTGCGTTTGGCAGAAACAGATAATCAAGAGTTGTCTAAACAGGCCAAAAAGGCCGCGAAGAAGATTTAGCCCCTTAAAATAACCTGCCCATGGCTAATGTGCAGGTTAATTACCTATGTTAACGTCTATAAATTCAATCTTTATGGCATTGAGTCAAATACAAGCTTGAATTCTGTAATAATTACCTCAAGATCAAGTTCATCTATACTGACCAGTCTTTTAATCGTTCAGTTTACGTTTGAACAACACCTTTAAGGAACAATTTTGACCATTAAACTTGGCATAGTGATGGATCCTATTCAGGCCATCAATATCAAAAAAGATACCAGTTTTGCTATGTTGCTAGATGCGCAAAAGCGGGGCTATGAATTGTTTTATATGGAAATGGGCGACTTGTATTTGCAAAATGGTCAACCCATGGCGCGTATGGCGGCTTTGGCCGTTGAGCCTAGTGCTCAAAAATGGTTTACCTTAGGTGACGAATTGCATCAAAGTTTAGCTGAATTAGATGTGATTTTAATGCGTAAAGATCCTCCAGTGGACAATGAGTTTATCTATGCCACTCATATGTTTGAACTGGCGGAGCAAACTGGTACCTTAGTCGTCAACAGAGCGCAAAGTTTACGAGACTTTAACGAGAAGCTGTTTACGTCTTGGTTCCCTGATTTAGTGGCAGATACACTTGTTACTAGAGATTCCAAGTTAATTAGAGGGTTTCACCAAACGCATAAAGACATCATATGTAAACCCTTGGATGGTATGGGCGGCACGTCAATTTTTAGGGTCAAAGAAGACGGCAATAACCTTGGAGTGATTATTGAAACGCTTACTGAGTTAGGCACACGTTACGCTATGTTTCAGAAATTTTTACCCGAAATTAAAGACGGTGACAAACGTATCCTGATTGTTGATGGCCAAGTGGTTCCCTATGCCTTAGCAAGGTTACCCACTAAAGGTGAAACTCGCGGAAATTTGGCTGCGGGTGGCACAGGCAGACCCCAACCCTTATCAGAGTCTGATTTAAAAATTGCCGAAACTATTGCGCCATTGCTAGTAGAAAAAGGTCTGATGTTTGTTGGTTTAGATGTGATTGGTGATAGAGTCACAGAAATTAATGTGACGAGCCCCACCTGCGTGCGAGAGATTGAAGCGGCATACGACGTGAATATTACCGGTATGTTATTTGATGCCATTGAAAAGCGTCTAGGGGAAAATCGACTTGCTGCCGGCAAAGGAGCCTAATTTCTAAATGCAAAGTTTGCAGAATTATTTACTCATCGCGTCTCCGAGTATGGACGATCCGTATTTCGCCCGAACTGTCACTTATATTTGTGAACATAACGAACATGGCGCAATGGGGCTAATCATTAATCAGCCTGTTGGCATGAAGTTAAAAGATTTGGTTAAACAAGTTGATGATAAAGCCGAAGTCATTGACGAAAAAGCGGATGAGATCATCTTAGCGGGTGGTCCAGTTAGCCAAGACCGTGGTTTTATATTGCACAGCTCACAACCCGGTTGGGCTTCAAGTTTAACTATGACACCAGAAGTAATGGTGACTACCTCTAAAGACATCATCTCTTCATTGGGCAACCAAGACGCCCCAGCAAAATCTTTGATTATGTTGGGTTACGCCGGTTGGACTGCTGGGCAATTAGAAGAAGAAATCCAAACTAACTCTTGGTTGATGGTCGAAGCCGATTACGAGCTGTTATTCGAGACACCCATTCATAAAAAGTGGGAAACCGCAGTGCAGCGCTTAGGCATTGATGTGTGGCAGCTTGGTCCTGATATAGGTCATGCCTGATGAATCACTTATGACCAAACCAGGTGAACGCACCGTATTGGCTTTTGACTTTGGTACTAAAAGCATTGGTGTGGCAGTAGGGCAGGAGATAACAGGCACTGCTTCTCCACTCAATGCACTTAAAGCTGTAGATGGCATTCCTAATTGGGAATTAGTCGCTAAGTTGTTTGCCGAATGGTCTCCACAACTGGCGGTGGTGGGGTTGCCACTGAATATGGATGGCAGCAATCAACAAGTGACTTTTTCTGCCAAAAAATTCGCTAATCGCCTTAACGCCAAATACAAAGTCGCAGTTGAAACCTGTGATGAACGCCTTACAACAGTAGATGCTAAAGCCCGATTATTTGAACTGGGTGGCTTTAAGAAGCTTGATAAACAAAAAGTCGACAGTGTCTCGGCATGTCTGATTTTTGAAAGCTGGATTGAAAGTAGCTACGAGTGAATAGCTACGAGTTGGTCACCGAGCGATACGAGCTTAAAAATTTGAACCACAGAGGAAAAGGAGGGCACAGAGAAAAGCAAAACAAATGATAATTGGTTTACGCATTTACACCCATCTGTTCCTCTGTGTAGCGAAGCGCTCTGTGTTCTCTGTGGTAAACAAGCTTTTTAGGTTCTCATTTTTTATCTGCCTCTTTTTTTTATTTCTTGCCAGAGTGCTTCTGCTTCGGCGGTAAGCATAGCGTAGGTTTTAATATCACCCTTCCCCCAAATGGTTTGACACAGCTCCACAATAAGAATAAATTATTCTTATTGTTTTCTTGGGTTGAAATAAAAAATGAAGGTTGTTTCATTTGTCATTTTGGTGTTTTTCTGTGTTTTGAGCTTGCAATCTAGGGCGGCTGTAAATGACACCGAAGCCTATTATCTTTGTGCCCACAAATCCGAAGTGAACACCAGTTGGACCTTTGGTACTGCGCCAGCCTATTGTGATATCGAACCTTTTGGTGATCCTGACTTTGTACGTGACTATCTAGACGAGATTATATTTGATGCAGCCGAGCCTGTGTCTACTGAACGTGCACGTTACATGAACGAAATGAACGCTGTGATCACAGCTTCCGCCAAGTATTATTTGTCAATTCGTAAACCCAATGCCGAAACGGATGAGATCAACGCTTGGGTTTATGCCATTCAAGCCTTAGCCAATCAAGAAACCTTTTGGAGTCATTACCGAGATGCAGTGATTGATGGGCGACTGAAGATGATGCGAGGAGATTCTGGGCACGGTCATGGCATGATGCAAATCGATGACCGTTGGCACTTTGCACAAATCAATGAAGGTAAGGGTTGGCAAATTTTTGAAAACATGGTGTACGCCATGGAAATATTTTATGCCGAATGGCAAAACGCCGAGTCTGCTAGTTGTGTGAGCAGCAATAATTGGCTAGAAAGAACCCGTTCTGCTTACTCTGCTTACAATGGAGGGCCAAGTAAATTGTGTCGCTGGCACGACAACATCGCATGGCAAGATGAAGGTTTTGCCGACAAGTATGCGGCGCAGACGTGGCTTAACTATATTGCAGACCAGCATAAAACTTCTGTCATTGATGTGGAATGTTTAATGGAAGGTGTGGAGTTTTGTCTGCCTCAATATTCGCCTCCAGAGTATTCCTTACATAATCCCGAAAACCTATGGCAATACAATTTTGTAAAACTCACCAACGAGCAGACTTGCGTGTTGCAAGACGGGCAGTTTTATTGTGTTGAACAGCCTGAAAATGCCAGTTGTTTAAGTGCTAAATTCGATCGCATCTTGCTAGCTCAAGCAGTTATATTAGATGAGCAGCAGAGTCAGGCTTATGGGCAAACCCTGTACGAGAAACATCAGTGTTTAGGCTTTTTGGAAAACAGTTTTGTAGTAGGGCAAAGCATTCAAGCTGAAAAAGCGATTAATATTCGCGAAACGGCTGGAGGCACAGATACAGGTGCAAATACCGTGGTTGGCAAGGCCTATCAAATTTTAGATATAGTTGCAGGTACACCTGCCGATCAAAGCCGCTATTACCGTATCCGCTATGATGGTAGCAATGAAGGGTATATCTACGCAGGTGGAGTTTGGGACTTTGCTGATTGGGCATCACCGCTTGATCATGAAGATTTGCCAAGCAGTGCTCGGTATATTGCGATGCAAGGAGATAAGGTTTATATATCTCAAGCTGATGGAGTCTCGATTGCTGATAGACTAGGTGAAGGAGCGACTAGTCTAGGTAAATTGTCTACTGGCACTGAGGCCGAGGTATTGAACACAGTGGTAACAGGTAACGACAATCAAGTGTATTATCAAGTTAGCGCTAATGGATTAACTGGGTATTTATATGCAGGTAAATTGTTACCTGAGTCAACCCTTGCAAATTGGACGTCTTTTACTGCGCCAACTCCTGGTACACCCACAGTCCCCAGTGAGCCAACATCAAACTCGGGTGGGTCCTTGTACTATTTATTGTTGTCGGTGTTGTTGATATTTAGGCGGAAAAACAATGTATAAAATTGTGTTTATAGGGCTGTTCCTTATGGGGTTGGGCGCATTTATTTGGCAGCAACAACAAACGGAACTAGAACAAGCAGACGTTAATACGCCTGCTCAAGCCGTTGAATCACTACAAGCCGAGATTAAGAAAGAGGGAAATACCAATCTTGAGCTTCTTACTACACAGACTCCGCCAGTTGAACCTGAGTTTTATCAAACTCGAGAAAGCATAATGGCGAGCTTGGAAGCAGCACGATCTTGCCAGCAAACAGGATTATGCAAAGCGAATGAACAAGATCCTAGAGCGTCCATGTTTGAACAAGAAAAACGCCTAGTGGACAGTTTGCAATCCTTGCAAGACTTATATGCTGAATATCAGCACGAAGATCCCGTCTTAGCGAAAACCATTAATGAATTTATTAGCAGCCCTTTAGGACGAGTACAATTTAAAGCATTAGAAATGATGCATCAACAGGCGCCAAATAGTAACAATGCACACAGCCTAATAACCACTCTTGGCAATAGTTATGACAGTAAAGTGATGCAGTTAGCATTAAAAGAATTGCTCCGTTACCCGTCTTTATCTGAGCAGGTTGACGCTTTATTGATGAAAACGCTGCAAACCGGTAGCGTTTACGTTTCAAGAATTGTTGCTAAAGACATCACCCCTTATCTCAATGCCAACAACCTTGATGCCTACCAAGCTTTAGCTAACTCACTTCCTTCTCAGGCGGCTAAAACCAAGTTACTGCAATCTGCGATTAATGAATACCGACAATACTGAGTTAACTACTCTGTAACTATGTACATAGATTGCTATTTTTCTACGGATTCGAGTTTTTCTATTTCTTTCCAAATTACATCTGCTTCGGCGGTGAGCATTGAATAGGTTTTAATGTCGCCTTTACGCTGGGCCAACATGGCATCGGTGGATTTTTGATCGTAGCTTTTACGTAATTTTTTGACTGGGTCTGCTTTTAAAAAACCGAACATGTTATTCTCGTTAAGTCGTTATATGCTGTAATTAAATACTCATTGATTGAATAATTCGATCAGTTTGCTAGTAATTGAATATTTAGCATAGGTATAGGTTGCGCCAACATTTGACCTTTTACATAGTTGTCTTCTACTTTTTTGGCTTCACGGATTTGATGGATTTTTTTAACAATATGCATTCCCTTAGTTACACGCCCAAAAGCAGCAAAGCCTTGGCCGTCTGGATTACGCATTCCGCCAAAATCTAGAGAGGGTTGCGCACCGATACAGATAAAAAACTCAGACGTTGCTGTGTCTGGTGCCCCCCGCGCCATAGATAAAACACCGTCTAGATGTTTAATGCCCGTTTGTTTAGTGGTTTCGAGTGGAATGGCTGCAAAGTCGTCAAATTCACTATTGGCGCCACCTTGAATAACTTCAATTTTGGGTGAGCCATTATCATTGTCTAAACGCACTACTCGATAAAATTTGCCATTATTAAAAGCGCCTGCCTCAATATAACGAATAAAGTTAGCGACGGTTAGCGGCGCTTGATTTGAATAAAGCTCAATTTCAATACTGCCTAAAGGGGTCTGAATGACTGCTTGTTGCACATGCTCAGGCGTTGCACTGTTTTCTTCGGCTAACACAGATAAAGTAATTAGGCTTAACCCTAAGAAAAATGCCAAACTTTGAATATTATGAGTCACTGTCAATTTTATCATCTAGGTTTTCCCTTAATTTATTTACGTCACATTTTGTCAGACAACAATTATTAGGGATAGTGGATCTTGAATTTAATCTAGGGCTAATTTGACTCCCATTAAAAACTGCTCATAAGTATTGATTCTAGTGTTAAAGAGAGGCGCTTCTTGGTAAAATTTCAAGGTTATTTAACCCCCTGATTTAAGGAAGTCTATGCCTGGGTTACACCGCATAATTCTGATTAATTGTCACCTTCCCGGTTTTGTTGAACTTGATGTATCCGGTCACAGTAATATCTGTGGTACTAATGCGTCGGGTAAAACCACTTTACAACGTTTGATCCCAGTTTTTTATGGCGAGTTGCCCAGTAAAGTGGTGCCTAAAACCCGTAAAAAGTTTGATGATTTTTATTTGCCTCATGCTAATAGTTATCTGATTTATGAGTATCAAAGGGAAGACGGGCAGAATTGCCAAGTGGTATTAACTCGCAAAGGGAGTGATGGGGTTCAGTATCGCTTTGTAGAAGCGGCGTATCACCAAGAACAAATTTTGGTGGATACCGAGCAAGGTAACGTTCAAGCGATGTCGCCGGAACAGTGGATAAAACAGCTCAGGCAGCTAAGTATTGATTTTTCTCATAAAATTCAAGCGACCAGTGAATTCCGTAATATTATCCAAAATGATGTCAGTGTCGGTCGAGGCACAGGGCGTGAAAGTACAAAACTTAGGCAGTTAGCGAGTCGTTATAGTTTAGTATCTAGCCAACATCGTATCAGACATATGGAAAAGCTGGTCAGTGCGGTGCATGCCAAAGAAGGCAAGATGGACACTTTGCGCACTATGCTGGCGGCCATTTTTGAAGAAGATGGTTTAGTGCAGCCTACTACTACAGTGAAAAATACTAAAGCCCGTGAGTGGATCACCCAGATGCGTCAGACTATGCGTTTGCAGTCGATGCAGAATGACTATCAGAAAATTCAGGCGCAAACTGAAAAACTCAATATCATCGAAAATCAGTTGCTACAGCTTAAGCCTATATTGGAAAAAGACTTACAATCTTTGGCTACACAAAAGGCCGATGCCCAAGAACAGCGCAGTAAAATTAAAAGCCAACAAAGTACTGAAAAAGACTCCTTTGAACAGGCCGAAGGTTTATTGAATAGCCGCGTCAGTGAAACCGCTGAAAACCTTAAAGCTAAGTCTTCGCGATTAGATCATATTCAGCAGCAGTATGAGAAATATCAAGATTCTGATATTGAGCAACTCCAAAAAGATATGGACGCTTTGCCTCTGAAGCGCGAAGAGTATGAACAAAAGTTAGAGCAATATAATTTACTAATAGAGCAGCATAAAGACTTACAGAGTCAGCTTGAACAACAAAAGCTTAAATTGTCTGAGTCTTTAGAACGGTTATCCCGTAAAAATCAGGCTCAAGTCAAAAGCATAAGTCAGCAAAAAGAAACGCTTCGTCAAACTCATAGCGAAAAAGAAGTGGATTTACGTGGTCAGTTTGAACTGCGTAGAGAGCACCAAGCAAAAGAATTTGATCAACAATTATTAGAAGTAGAACGCAGCATAGTGCGTCAAGAACACCAAGCCAAACAAGCCGCGGCAACAGATCAAGAAATTGAAAACGGGGCACTGGCCGACAAACGTTTAGAACTTGCTCAGCGAGCATGGCAACAAAGTTCAGGCGCCAAGAAGGAAGCCGAAAATACCTATGAAACCCTTAGAAGTAAACGAGAACAAGCAGATAAAGTATTACACCAAGCAAGGCAAGCTGCGCGGCAAGCTAAAGAACGCTTGCAGCAACTACATAAACAACTTTCACCCGAACAAGATAGCTTAAGACAGTTTCTCCGTGAACATAAACCCGGCTGGGAACAGAGCATAGGTAAGCTCATCAATGAGCCATTGCTGAATAAAAAAGATTTATCTCCACAGATCGTTGCGGATATCAGTGAGGATGAAGCGAATAGCTTTTTGGGTGTGAAGTTAAATTTAGCCGCCATTGATGCCCCTGATTATGCCCAAGACGAAACCGCCTTAACCTTGTCTTTAGAGCAAGCTAAAAAACACTTAACTGCGGCTGAAAAACAACAAAAGCATGCTGAGTCTGAATTGGACGACTGTCATCGTGAGGCAGAGTTACAGCGAGAAATTGTAGCCGAAAAAAATCGCACCTTTGAACAGGCTGAACAAGAAGTGGCCTATGCCCAAAGCGCTAAACAGCGTTTTGCCGATGAGCTTAAAGCAGTGTTAGAAAAGCGTAAACAACAAGCTAAACTAGCCTTGCAGCAGTACCTAGATGAAAAACAACAAATTTTAGGGCAAAAACAAAACGCCATTGATGTATTAAAGTCAGATTTTGAAGAACAACTTTTAGAATTTAAGACAGGTTGGCAAGATGAGTTATCAATTTTAGATGAACAAATTGAAGAGTTAGAGCGTCAAGTCGATTATAAACGTCAACAAAACCGTGAACAGATTAAACAACTTGAAGATGCGTTTAATCAAGAATTAGCCAACAAAGACATTGATCCCAATACCTTAAGGGAGCTGAAACAGCAAACAGAAGCCTTAAAGAATCATCTTCAAGGTGTGACTTCGAGACGTGATGAACTAAACGAATATAAAACCTTTATACAAACCGATTGGTTGAAGCAACGTCCAGAACTACTAGAACAAGAAGCTGAATTAAAAGCACTGGCTCAGCAATTGGATCAGCAGCAAAGTACTTTGCGCAATCAATACCAAACTAAACGATCTGAATTATCTAAAGTGTTAGTGACCGTTGAAAAAAGTTTGTCAGGCTTTGCTTCTTTGATGACTGAAATTGAGCCTATGGTAAGGCAACTTAGTTCTATCGTATTTTCCTTTAAAACAGCAGAACAGCATGATGTTAACTTAGGGGATCAAGCTGAGCGCATCAATCGCTGTACTGAAGCCCTCGAAAGCCGCAGCCGAGGAGAGAAAAAGCTCAAAGAAGCACTAAACGAATTTGAAGGCACTTTAGGTAAAGATGCGGGTAAAGATTTCTTGGATACTATGACGCAAGCCTTTGGGGTATTAGATGAAGATGCCAATGTGCGCGAACGTTTGCCTATTTTGCAGCGACTATTGAGTATTTTAGAATCTCGACAGCGCCAAATTGTTGAACAAGGAGAAACCATAGGCGGAGATCTAAACAAGTTCTTCACTGTTTTTAGTGATATTAATCGCAAAATCGCTCAGCAAAGTAAACGTCTTACCGATGAAGTCTCTGATGATTTAACCTTAGACGGCATCGCTCGTTCTGAAGTGAAAATTATCTCTACAGTTGATGAGCTTAACTTTTGGGCGCCACTCAAACGTTTTGCCCAGCAATACAATAAGTGGAACACCTCTGACGATTTTCTGCCAAGTGAAACCTATTTAGATAATCTAGCCGATGTGGTTGAAGTATTACCCAATGATGCTAATTACAGCATTGAATCATTGTTGCGCTTGGAGTTACATCTTAATGAAGGCGGTTCGGACTTGGTGATTAAAAACGACAGGCAACTGCTGGAGTCCTCTAGTCACGGCATGGCTTATCTTATTTTGTGTAAATTTTTATTGGCCTTTACGCGTTTATTGCGTAACCAAGCAAATATCCATATCCATTGGCCTATTGACGAGATTGGCACCTTGGCCTATCACAATGTAGAAAAACTCTTTAAAGCCTGTGACACCAACCATATTCATATTTTGGGCGCATTCCCGAATCCAGAGTCAGATGTGTTGATGTTGTTTAAACATCGATATTTGATTGATAAACAGAAACAACATCTGGAAAAAATTGAACCTAAACTCAGCCGAATTGCTGAGCGTTTACAACAAAATCAAACCTCTAGCAACGAATCCTTGCAGGTGAACTCATGATAGAAAATGGTCCATTATTAGAACGTTTATTGGAAGGTGAGTATATTTGTTCAGTGACCGACGAACATAGCTTTCATAAGTTGCAAAATGACGAATTGGTAGATGACTTAAATCATTTTTTAAGGCCGTTAAACAGGCGTGTGGCCAAAAGTGATGATGGCTCGGTATATTTTCTGGCCTATTGTGATTTGACGCAAAACGCCCGTCAGCATCTTAGTCATCAATTTACCACTACAGTGCAATCTTTATTGCCTATGTTGGAATGGATGCAACTGGTACAAGAAGCTTTAGGCCGTGATGGCGCATTAAGCCTAGGCGATACCATTAAACTGCAAGACTTTGAGTCTAAAGTGGTAGATAACCAGTCGCTTATTCAGCGTTTAAGCCATCTTGCTAATGACAAGCTGTTTAAGTCCAGCAGTGACAAGCCGGATATGCAGATCAAACAAGTTTTTAAACGGATCAAAGAATTAGGGTATTTGCATCAACCCCATAAAGATCGTTTGTTTTATATAGTCACCGGTAAAGTGGAACAACTTATCGAGTTAGTTCGATTTATCAAAGATGAAGAAAACCTACCAATTGACGACGAGATCCCAGAACAAGAGGTAATGTTTTGAGTCAGTCGCCTAAACAAAAAAGTAGCGCGCAAAGTAACCCGCTATTTACTTTAGGCAAAGAGCGCTTAGAGTTAATAGGCAAACATGCTGATGCCTTGATGCAGGGCTATTTAGAAGGGCAAATCAACGAGTCTGCCTTTTCGCAACAAGGGTTACAAAAACTGCTGGATAGCCGAGTGTTGTTCTACCCTGATGAGCAGTCTTTAAGTTTGCGACCAATAGTTAACGAGCTGATTGCCAGCCTGACCCAAGATGAACGAAAACGTCAAATCAACTCAGACGTGGGCGAACACCTCGACCAAATTCACACTCGAGTGCAATCCTTACAAGCCGCCAGACAAAAAGGTGATTACGCCGCCACTGAGCATCACTTGCAGTTGTTAAATGAGCGTGTCAATGACATGACAGGGCAATTTGGTGATGCCATTGAAAGCCTTTGGCATAGACTCAATACCGAGTTTGGTTTTGTGAGTAGCTTGGATGACAAAATTTTAGAAATAGAATTAGCCCAAAGGCAACTGAGGCGGATACTCGACGGTTTTGGCATTATCAATTTTGACGATCTGATCCAACTAGCGGGCAGTGATGGTGCATTACGTAAGTTATTAGTGAGTCAACTACAGGCGCGCATTTCTGAGCATTCAGGCTCTTTGTTAGAAGTGCAAAAACGCCTAGTATTGTTGATGTCCCGCTTCCGTCAACAACAAGATAAAGCCTTATTAATTAATCGTATGAGCGCTTTTTTACGTCAACATCCTAATTTCCAAGTGGGTGACTACCCCAATCGTAGCCAAGTACCTGCGGTAATCAACCAAGCTCACAGCATCCACGCTCAAGCCTTTATTGCTTTAGACAGACCCCAAGATAGTTATACCTTAGCCGAACTTGCCCGCGCCGTGCCTAGAGAGCCAGAACACAACATTAAGTCGCAGCAGCAAACGGAAGGTTTTACAATGGCGCTACAAAACTTAGTCGCCACTGAACAAAAACAGCTCGCCAAAGATGTAGAGGATTTTTTTATTCGGGTGATAGAAAGCCCCCAAGCGTTAAGCGGAGTGGACTATTTGACTGAGCATGAACTACCTTGGGAGCCAGAAATGTGGCTATTTCAAATTGTGGCGGAATATCAAGGTTTGCCAGAGCAGAACAAACATAGTTTTATGCTAGAAAAAGACAGCTCCCCTAAAAGCCGATTTAATCAGTTACATATTATTCAAGATGTCACTGTTGGTATGCGTTTCTTTGGTGATTTTCAGGCTGCAGGATAAGACTGTGATGAGGGCAGTTTGAGTGTAAAGGCTAAGATACTGTTAACACAGCAACATGATATGTTGATGCACGATGACACAGCCTACACAACAAAAGTAGCAACAGTTAAAGATATTATAAAGTGGTGTGAACATGAAGATATCAAGCCTGGTAAATGGTTAGTTGCCAGTAAGAAATATCGTTTCAGCCGTGAAGCTATCAACAAAATTCGAGATGCTTATCTGGTTGTTATGGCAAAAGATATTTTTGCGGATTTTTCTGAAGATACTCACCAAAGTGCTTCCTTTAAAAGTGCCGATGAGAAACAAGGAAAAATCAAACCCACTGACCATCTTATTTTGGTA
The DNA here is from genome assembly GCF_963977085.1 of uncultured Paraglaciecola sp. Taxonomy (GTDB): domain Bacteria; phylum Pseudomonadota; class Gammaproteobacteria; order Enterobacterales; family Alteromonadaceae; genus Paraglaciecola. The sequence continues at coordinate 114,641 of NZ_CAXBNC010000006.1, forward strand.
GCACTCAACAATAATGCCTGCTTTGATGGATTTCAGCAGGCGTTTTACAAAAGCGGTCAAGTCAATGTTGAGCTCGATTTAGGTGAGTTGGATTTTACTGGCTATGATTCATTGGTCATAATTGAAAACCGTGACAGCTTTAATGATTGGCATTTATTCCAAACACAAATAGCTTGTGAATTAGGAACAGTATTAGCAATTTACCGTGGCGACAGTCACTATTCAGTAGCTGCGACTAAGTTGCTCAAGCATTGGCGACTTAGTCGTCATGAACGTCCGGTTATTTACTTCGGTGATTTTGATTTAGCTGGTTTGCGAATAGCCGTATCAAGTCAATGTAGCCACCTATTGTTACCACCTCTCAACTGGTTAAAGACTAATCTTATTTCTCAACATTACCCAGAAGAGCAACAAAAATTTTTAGGGGGGGGCAGCAAGACTGCCCCGAAGTTTGGCAGCCTTTATTGCAACTCATGGTTACCGAAAGAGCAGGTTTGAGACAACAAAAAATGCTTGAAACTCCTTTGACCCTGCAACCTTCCCATTTATAACGCTTTTCTGACAGCACATACAAAAAAGCCAATGTTTTGCATTGGCTTTTAACAGTTTAATAGTGAACGACAGTCGGCTAGGGGAGGGCTTTCATTGCTTGATTAAATTTATCTTGTCCTTTTACCACCCAAGACGGGGTAGCTTCGCCTGTCCCTGCATGGATCAGTGAATCATGACGCTCTACTACCTCACACAAAACGTCAAATTGATTGTTATCTACATCCACAAAAAATATGTGTTTACCTTGTTTCAATAATGCTTGAAAACGCTTGAATTGATAGTTGGGTATTTGAATACCAACTAAGCCACCTTCCCAAGCGCAAAAACCTAAAACGATTAGTGCTAAAAATCCAGAAGGAAGCCACCCTGCTGCGGTAGTATGCCATTGCATAGCGTAGGTAAGTCCTAAAATAAAGGCTGCGCCCACCATACCTACTACTGCGCCAAGTTGGGTAGAGCGCACCACATCTTGCTTGAGGACTGCTTCAATGGCATGTAAGTGATGTTTTTCCACTTCTGCGTCATTTTCGCTTAAAACATGAAGTTGTGGTGCACTGATACCATTTTGTTCCAGTTCTCGTTCAACAGCTTCGAGGTCATTTAAATCGTCACTTAAATAATAATGTCTTTGCATGTGTATTTTCTCCTGACGCGTTAATTTTGGTTGAAATTTAACCGCTATCAAGAGTATAGCATTGTTGCAGGAATGTTAACTTTTATGAGGGGAGACAAAAGAAAGGCAAAAATAGATATCAGCCATTCAAAAAATTGGAGCCTAAACCGTACGTATTAATAAAAAACAATAGTGTCTAGAAAGTATAATTAAGGCCAACAGTTAAGCGTTTATCACTACCGTCACGCTCTAAAGTATCCGACTGCCTGTCTAATAATCTAAGACCAATGCTTAACTTTAATTGTTGTGCGAGATCTCTTGTAAAGTTTAAGCTGGTAGTGATTATAGTATCTGCCTCTTCCACTTCACTGTATTGATTTTCTGTTAAAGTGGAGGCAAAGCTAATATTGGTTTTTCGGCCCAAAGCGTAATTGAAATTAAAGCCAAGACTACGATTAGTGTTTATTCGCTCAGACTCCAAGTATTCGGTTTGGCTGTAATTGGCATTAATTGATATTTTGACTCTGCGTTTGTCATAACCAATAGTGGCGGAACCTGTTTTCCGAAATAACACTTCTTCAGTGATGTCAGTGTCAATTTCGTAAGTTGCTCTAAATTCTTCACCGGCTTGCAACTGGTAATCCACACTAGGAGGTTGGAAACAATCTGTCAATTCAGTAGAGCCAAATTCACATACAAAAATGCCAGTTATATTAGTGGAAGAAGCGCCAAGACGAGAATAAGTGGTGACATCCTCTGAATAGGAAATAGACGTCCTTAGGGATTTCAGTGAATGCCTAAAATCGAATTTATATGAATCACCAGAAAAACGTTTACCGTATTCAAAATTAAGTGCGGTTCTAGATGTAAAAGCCCAAGCAAGGTCTAAGCCTACAAACTTGGTTTTTTCATCGCTTTCTTCTAGCTGATTATAGGTTAGAGATATATTCCGTTCATTACTCGGACTCCACTTTAAACCGGCACCATAACTGCTGGTGTCAATATTAGTGCGATTTGCAATTTCTGTATTGCCAGAATCGTATTCTTCCAAGCTTCCTGTGACTAAAAAATCCAGTTTATTAACAATAGGAAAGCCTATGTTGCCTTGCACTCTAGTGGACTTAAAGTTTTGTGAATTGGTACGACTTGTGTCGTTATACTGCCCAGAAATATCAAAATTCACTGCTCTGACATTTTTACCCTGATAAAGCCTAGCGACAACCCCTACATTATCATTGTCTAACCCTGAAACACTTTCCTGAGAGAGATCCGTTTTGGTTTTTGAATAGTTACCCTGTAAAGAAAACCCTAAATATAGAGGATTTGGGCTAGCAAAACTCAGCTGAGCACTATTACTACTGGTTTTGGTTAAACCTTCTGAGGCTAACACTTGATCGCTAAAATAATTTTGTTGTTGACTGACATTTCGATAACTTTGGGTGCCATTTAGTGTCAATAACAAAACATTTTCAATAAATGATAAAGTGCTCGAATACCTTAGGTCGGTATAATTCTGAGTATCATTGCTAGTGTCAGTGTCAGTGTCAGTGTCAGTGTCAGTAATGATGCCAGTGCTGCTGTCGGTGTTTTTTTTGATTATTGAATGATTTGCAGATAAAGATGCCTTTAAACGTTTACTTGAGTAACTACCTACAACAGAAGGCTTAACAAGGATGGAGTCACTTTGTGTGGCTTCTTCATCCCCAATTTGTGTTTCGTAGATATACCCAGTGGCGTTTACTGTCGTCTTAATATCAATCTCTTGGCAAAAAACACCTAGTGGCATACTCGCCATTAGCAAAGCGAAAAACTTAGGTAGGGGGTTATATTGGGCCAATTGATTTTGTATGTAAAAAGGCCGCAATAACACTAATTTCTTCCTCCATAATAATAACCATAGCCACCACCTTCCAAATTAACCTGTTCTGTTTTATTGACTACAAAACCTATGGCCATTTCTGGGTTTAAATGTTTAACGGCATTCTCAACATCGAATAACTTAGTTTTAAATTCTTCTGTTACAACTAAAGCCTGCCCGGCCAAATTGGCTAAAATTGCAGTCTCGTTTATACCTAAAAGTGGCGGGGTATCCACAATAACAATTCGGTCTGGGTAGCGATTCGCAAATTCTTCCACAGCGTCAAACATTCTTTCACTGGCCAAAAGCTCGGCCGATAAATGGTGAGACTTACCTGCTGAAATAATACGTAGGTTATCCAAGTTGGTTCTACACATGACTTCGGCAATGTTTTCTTTGTCTCCTAGCAGATATTCCATCAGCCCTTGTTCGTTCTTTAACTCCAATGTACGCATTATGTTGGGGCGCAGTACATCAGCGTCCACTAGCAATACTGTTTTATCTTGTTCTAAGGCAATGCTTAATGCCAAATTAATGGCTGTAAAGGTTTTACCTTCACCTTGACGCGAACTAGTGACCATAATCACATTGCTGTTATTCAAGGATTTAGAAAGAGGACCAAAAGCGTTATCTAATAATTTACGCTTTATGACACGATATTCTTCGTTGATGATCTGCCGATCTGAGTTGGTAGATACAAAACCTTTTTTAGCCAGCATATCTAAATCTATGTCGATTTTAGTATTGGAGACTATGCCATCACTTTTGATTGACTTTGCGCGAATTGCATTAGAGCTGCCAAATTCTTTAGCTTGTATTTTTTCAATAGAACTATCAGTTGGTTCTGGCTCACCAGTCGTTTGCGGCTTGGATATCTGTGCTTTGCTCTGAGCTTCCGCTTCTTGCTGCTGTTTTTGCAGTGCTTTTTCTATAGAGTTCAAGAGAATATCCTCGCATAAATATTAATCTGCATCATTTCCGCAGCCATAAGCACAGCATACATTCCAACAATAATACTGGAAGAGAGTAGAAATACTAATAACCTAGTACGCTTCACCTTTAAAATGTGAGCTTTGTTTAAGTGACTCACTGCCCCCAATACAGGATAAGAAGTCAGCGCCGTCAATTGACTCGCCTTTATTAATACCGGACTAAGCTGACTAATCAAAAAGGCAAGGCCTAAACCTGCCGCAAAACCTAATGCTAGTACTGCAGTATAATCCAAAGGTCTATTAGGAAAAGCTGCATTTTTCGGCGTTCTGGGGGCATCGAGCACTCGAAATTGCACACTTTCTGAGGAGACATCTGCCTTGCGAGCTAATTCAGAGGACTCTCTTCTGTTGAGTAGCCCTTCATATTTTCGTTTAGTAATATTATAGTCTCTGTCTAGTGCTGTTCGTTCGGCTTCAGCCTGGGGGACAAAATCTATCTTTTCCTTTAATGCATCCATTTTTGTTGAGTAATTTTGTTCTCTTACTCGCAAAGAGGCCAACTGCCCTTCGAGTCTGCCTATTTCTAGTGTTAACTCATTGGCAATAGAGCCAATTTTATCTGGTATAACAGCATTGTCTTTGGCTAGATATTCGTCTATTTCTTGTTTTCTTGCCGCAGTTAATGAATCAAGTAAATTATTAGTTTCTATCACTGTTGGGTGCAATTCGGTGTATTTAAGCATCAATTGGTCTAGGGTTTCTTCCAAGTTTTTGATGCGATTGTCATAACGTGTGGTCAGTGAGGATGGACCTTCAGCAGCTCGAACAGAAGAATCCGAAGAATCCGAAACTTGGGATTTACTGGCACTGACTTGTTTAGTAAGAGAAGCGATTTGCTGTTCCGTTTCTTTTATCGTCAGTCTAGTTTGTTCTAACTGCCCTTGTAGCCTTGAATAATTACTATAAAAGGAGCCTTGATTGGGTAACAGGGTGTTATATTTCCTTTTATAGTTTACCAGTCTTTGTTCTGCATTAAGCAATCTCGTTTCATATTCATTAATTTGTTCGTCAATAAATTGGTTGGCTGAATCAGATTCCTTTCTATTACTGCCTTTGGTTCCTTCTACAAACAAATCAAGGGTTTCTTGAACTACAGTTCTCGCCATCTCAGGGTTTCTATGGGTATAGGAAATGGTATATAGATTGTCTCTTCCCGCCTTTCTAAGTCGAATAGATCTTGATAGAGATGTGATTAGATTGTCATATTGGTCTTCGTTAGTAGTAGTAATGTCAAGGTCCGAGTTTCGCGCGATGATTTCTAAATTTGGTCGCGTTAACAGTGTCCGCACCATCATGGACACTTCTTCCTGGGGATTACTCTGTAAGGCAAGCCCTCGTAGCATAGGGGCTAAAACCGAGCGAGTATCAACATACACCCTTGCTGATGACTGATATACATCGGGTTTAGAGGCAACATAGCCAAAACCAATGGGGCATATCAGCCAAGTGCAAATCATAATATAGCGTTTTTTTACCCATACACCCTTGATGTAACTAATGATTAATTCAAGGGTTTTTTGAAGATCTTGCATCTAAATATCCATTTAATTACTAACGACTAAAACCATGCTTCTGGGATTATAATGATATCACCGGGAAGCATATCAATGTTTTCTTCTATTTCTCCGTTTTTGATTAAATCATCGATGCGTATTTCGAAAGTCTTTTGTACACCTGACACCATCCTTATTAGTTTAGCATCATTACCCGATGCGTATTCAGTCAAACCACCCACGGCAATCATCAGATCTAACAAGGTCATGGTTTCAGTGTAATTGACTGCACTAGGGTTGGTGGCTTCACCTATTACTCTTACTTGTTCGTACAATGGCCCTTGAAAGCCTCGTACACTCACGGTGACTCTGGGGTTGTTGATATATTTGGATAATTCTTCTTCTATATGTCTGGCAAGCATAGTAGGTGTTTTACCTGATACGACTATGTCTTCCACAAGCGAGGTAGTTACCATGCCATCTGGGCGAACAACAAAAGTGCCAGAAATATCTGGATTTCGCCACACAAATATTGACACACTGTCCCCTGGCCCTATTAAATATTTATAATCCTCAACAGAAGTGGTATTCGACGAATAGTTTGTTGCACTCGGTAATTTACCGGAATTATTAGCACAACCTACTGTGGTTAAAATTATAAAAAAGATCAAATTTGACCATGCTATTTTGCTAGTCTTCATGTAAATTACCATCCCATAATATTTGCACCCATGGTCGCAATGTATCAAGTTTTTGGCAAGCTAGACAACTATAATATGATGATTAAATTGAAAAAAATGGATGATAGTTATGTTAATTCATATCTATTCTTAATAATTTCGTCACACAGGGTGTTAATTAATGAGCTTTGGTAATCGCAAGGAGATACGTCGTTCAAATATAATGATGCTTCTTGAAGCAATCATCATCTGTTATGTGGGTTACTTAGCTTCGGTTCTGGTGAAGTATTTTTTTGGTGCCTCTTTTATTGCTGTACCCCTCTCTGACTTCGCTTCTCAAGTAGGGCTTTTTACCCTTTTGGTGGTGCTTTCCGCTTTATCAGTGGGTTTATATGAAACAAAACTTCGAGAGACCTTTAGGGGCGTCATTCGAAGAATTTTTGTGAGTGTTGCCATTAGTTATTTTGTGATGGAAGTGATCACTAACACTGTTCTCACCAATATTGAGGTAAGCCAATATTACTTACCCACCTACGCAGGCGTGACTATTATTGCGCTGGTTGTTTTTCGGTATTTTATTAACCGTTTAGGGATCCTTGGCCTAGGACAGTCAAAAATCATAGTGATTGGGGCGGGTGAACGCGCCTCAATTATAGAAAAGCGCATGCGCAGGGAAGTAGACAGATTTGGTTTTGAGTTACTCGGTTTTATTCCTATCCCTGGTGATAATAGGGAAGAAGGGATTCAAAACGAAAAACTTATCCATGTGAAAATTGATGAAAACTTCAGAAATTTTATTGCAGATAATGATATCGATGAAGTAGTGATTGCTTGTGATCAAAGGCGCGGCACTTTGCCAGTCGAAATTCTTTTCGACTGCAGGCTCAGAGGTGTGGGGGTCACAGACCTGCTTGACTTTATGGAACGAGAAACAGGGCAAATTGTAGTGAACCTGATGTACCCAAGTTGGGTGATTTATTCGAATGGTTTTAATTCACAAAACTATCTACGTGATGCACTCGATTACTCAATGAATTGTTTAATGGCAACAATAGTATTGCTGCTTGCCTGGCCTTTTATGCTGTTGACCGCGATTGTCATCTTTTTCGAAGACGTCAATCTCAAGAATGCCTCGGTATTTTATAAGCAAGAAAGAGTTGGATTAAATGGGCGGCTTTTTAATATTATTAAATTTCGAAGTATGCGCGTTGATGCTGAAAAAGACGGGGCTAAATGGGCCACTGCCAACGATTCTAGGGTGACTAAAGTCGGGCATTTTATTCGTAAATTCAGAATTGATGAATTGCCACAACTCTTGAATATCTTTAGGGGAGAGATGTCCTTTATTGGCCCTCGTCCCGAGCGACCACAATTTGTAGAGCAACTGATCCGAGAAATTCCCTATTACAACCAGCGGCACAATGTGAAACCTGGCTTAGCAGGTTGGGCGCAACTTAATTATCCTTACGGGGCAAGTGTCGAAGACTCAATGGAAAAACTAAAATTTGACTTGTATTATGTGAAGCATCAAAGCTTAATGTTAGACATACTGATTCTCATAAGAACAGTCGAAGTTGTGTTATTTGGTAAAGGGAGATAACTATTGCCTAATTCTGTGCTGAATGCCATGACAGTAGACGTGGAAGATTTTTTTCACGTTTCGGCTTTTGAATCCATAATTGACCCTTCACAATGGAAAGAATATCAACCCAGAGTCGATGCTAACACCCGAAGATTACTCGACTTGTTTGCGAAACATAATGTGAAATCCACATTTTTTGTCTTAGGTTGGGTGGCTGAACGTTATCCTGAGCTGATCTCTGAAATTCATCGCCAAGGGCATGAAGTCGCCAGCCATGGATACGCTCATCGCCGAGCAACAGAGCAGAACCGTGATGAATTTTTTGAAGATGTAAAACGCTCCAAAGATCACCTCGAAAACCTTTTAGGAGAGCGAATTACTGGGTATCGAGCCCCTAGTTTTTCTATTGGTTATGACAATGAATGGGCTTTTGAAGTCTTAGCTGAATTAGATTTTGGGTATAGCTCTAGTACCTATCCGGTTAAACATGACCTATATGGTACCCCCGATTGGCCGCGATTTGCCTATAAACGTAAAGAAGGCATAGTTGAAATTCCTATTCCTACACTTAAGTTGTTAGGTAAACAAACCCCAATTGGTGGAGGTGGCTATTTTCGGCTTTATCCCTATGCATTGAATAAGTTTTTACTGTCTAGATACTTAGAAAAGGAACAGCAACCTTACTCATTTTATTTTCACCCTTGGGAAATCGATGATCAACAACCTCGTCTTAGTCATGCCCCATTAAAGTCTAAGTTTCGACATTATGTGAATCTAGACAAAACTTACGGCAAATTACAGCGACTTTTGACTGATTTTTCATGGGGCACTATGAAAAATGTATACAACATCCCCTCGAAATAGAAGGCGTTATAGTGAAGGATTACACCACAGATAACACAAAAGAAACCAACATCCTCAGTGTAAAGTCAGTGTTACTCTGTCTGTTACTGATTGTGGCAGCTTGGGTTTTAGTCTTTTGGCAGGGAGTGAAAACAGCTGTTGATATCTGGATTATCTCTGAGATTTTTAACCACTGTTTGTTTGTGCTGCCTGGCGTTTTATATCTGATTTATTTAAAACGGGCTGAACTCGATGTCGTAGATGTGAAACCAAATTATTTTGTATTGGTTTTGTGTGTTGGTAGTTTATTTCTTTATGCCATTGGCCTTGCTGGTGATGTGCAACTCTTTATGCATGTGGCAACCTTTACTTTTTTACCCCTAAGTATTTGGGCCTTTATTGGTAATCGCTTGGCCTACAAAATTCTTTTTCCTTTGGCTTTTATCCTTTTTTGTATACCTATCGGGGAAGAGTTAATTCCTGCTTTGCAAGAAGTGACCACCGACTTATCTATGGTCATGCTTGGTTGGAGTGGCATACCAGTCTATAGAAGTGGCCTGTATATTGAAATTCCCCAAGGGCAATTTCTAGTAGCCGAGGCCTGCTCTGGCATAAGCTTTTTTATTGCTTCTATTGTGATTGGTTCTTTGTATGCTTACCTTAATATGCAATCTGCAAAACGGCGGATTGTATTTATGGGGATATCGATACTTTTTCCTATTATCGCCAATGCTATTCGAGTATTCGGTATCATTCTAACTGGCTACCTTACCGATATGGAACACGCCGTTGGCGCAGACCATTTGATTTACGGATGGGTATTTTTCTCGCTGGTTATAGTATGTTTGTTGGGTATAGGCGAACTTATAAGAGAAAAACAATTGACCGCTAATGCCAGTGAAAGTGAATCTAGGTCAACGGCAGTCTTTAATGTAAAAACTTGCTATCGGTCATCTATCAGTATCGTTGCCCTAATGTTAGTATTTTTTGTTTGGTTTAATTCAATTAGTACGCAATTAACTGTACCGGCGACCGAACATAATCTAAGTGACTCTTTAGAAGCGGAACAACAAGCATCCAATGCTCACAATAACAATGCTTGGAAACCAGAATTTAATCAACCTTATCAAGAGTTTCAATTTGTCAGACAATTGAATAATGTACCCGTAGATATTTACATGGTGTGGTACCCCAAAGGGCAAGGTGAGTTAATTAGTTCACTCAATAGACTTTATCCCGAGAAAGCTTGGACCCTAGAGTCAAAGAGTTCGTACATGTTAAATGATGGCCAAAACATGGGGTTGTCTACTATTGTCAATCCTCGAGGTAAACGCCTATTGAGTTATTGGTACGTAGTTGACGGCAAGATGTTTACCAACAACAGAATGGCCAAATTATATGAAATTTATAGAATTTTAATAGGCAGTTATGTCGGCAGCGGTTTAGTGGCAATATCACAAGTCACAAGCAATACCACTGAATCACAGGACTTAATATCATTTGCCAAATTAACTCAAGATGCTCTGTCTGAGTTGAATCAAAATTTTATTTTTGAATAATCAGATTTAAGCCATGGAACCCAATAAATGTTTTGCTCCATGGATAAATGCTATTTTGGTGTTGCTACAAACGAAAGAATGGCGCGGTAAACATAGATTTTATCTGTGGTTAGCTAAAGATTTCGGCAATAAGGTCATAACGCATAACATCGATAATAGGCCTTTTAGTGTGCCCGTGGGTGAATGGTGTTTTTGGTTAGAGAAAGGACCAGAAAACTATTACTTAAAGGAGTTTTTGCCTTTTTGTGATGTCTTAAACCAATTAAACGCACCTTTCACCCTGTTTGACTTAGGGGCTGATATTGGGACTGTTTCATCCTTAGTGGCAGTGCACTGTGAAAATCTGAAGAATGTGGTGGCATTTGAACCCAATCCTAAATCTTTTGAGGTGCTAACATTCAATCTTGATAATCTTAAGCAGCCAGTTCAGTGTGTTAAATCCGCCGTATCTAACTTTGACGGCTTTGCTACTTTTCATGCTGATCCAGAGCGATTAAATGATCATGAAGGTTATATAGACAATAGCGGAGAAGGCGATACAGTCGTGACTTCTCTGGATAATTGGCAGGCTAAACAAAATCTTACAGATGATTTTTTGCTGCAGGACAGCTTAGCTTTAAAAATTGATGTGGAAGGCCAAGAAATCCAGTTAATAGAGGGGGCGAAAACGTTAATAGAAAGTGCTCAGAAAGTCATCATATTAATAGAAGTGCACCCAGAAGTGCTGGCTAGAACCCAGCACACAGCAGACGATTTATTTGCATCCGCCGAAAAATATCGTGAATTTGATTGGATCGTGCCACTTTATGACAACACAGCAATTGATCGCCAACTAAGTTTGTTTGAACAAGTACCAATAGGGCAATACGATATTATTGGTATTTCTCGTTAACTGGGCATTTCAAAACCTTTACAGGTGCTGGATTATGCGTCTCTTTATAAATAACTTTGTGTAGTAAAAGTAAATTTAGGTAAACAATGAATAATAAAGTATTAGTGCTAACTGAAAACTTTCCTCCTATTTCTGGAGGAAGTGGCCGCTGGTTCTGGGAGCTTTATTCGCGTTTGCCTAAAGAGCAATACTTAATTTTGGCCGATGATGTGAAGGGAGCTGCAGAGTTCGATAACACCCACCAGTTAAATATTCTTCGGATGCCCCTTAAATCTGCCGAATGGGGCTTAAAGAGCTTTAAAGGCATTAAGTTTTACTGGCGACTCATCTGGAAAATCAGAGAAATAATCAAGCAGCAACACATCACCCATATTCATTGTGGTCGGGTTATCCATGAGGGGGTGACGGCATGGTTACTCAAGTTGTTAACTGGCACGCCTTATTTGTGTTATGTGCACGGTGAAGACGTAGAAACAGCGGCCACAAGTGGCGAACATAACCTTATGGTTAAGCAAGTATGTAAACATGCCGAACGACTAATTTGTAACAGCCAGAATAGCGGTAATATTGTAAAACGTTTGAAATACGCCAAAGATGACAAAATAGAAGTATTACATCCTGGGGTGGATGCGTCTTTATTTGTGCCTAAAGCAGAAGATAAAGATTTTAAACAGCAAATGGGCTGGCAAGATCGTAAGGTTATTATTACTGTAGGTAGGCTGCAAGAGCGTAAAGGGCAAGACAAGATGATCCGCGCCACCGTTATGTTAAAAGATCAATTTCCAGAAGTACTCTACGCCATTATCGGAAGAGGCGACCGTTTAGAAAGTCTAAAGGCTTTAGCGGCAGAGTTAGGTGTTCTTGACCATGTACAATTTTTAACTGAAGTCACCGACCCACAAATGATCCAATGTTATCAACAAAGTGATGTGTTTATTTTACCTAACCGCACTATTGGTAATGATATTGAGGGTTTTGGCATGGTGTTGGTAGAAGCGCAAGCTTGTGGCAAACCTGTTATTGCTGGTGATTCTGGTGGCACTAAAGAAACCATGCTTATCAATGAAAGTGGTTTTGTGATCGACTGCACCGATGCAGAGTTAATATCAAGCACCGTTGCTAAGCTTTTAGCCGACCCTGCGAAAACTGTGCAAATGGGTAAGGTTGGCCGACAACATGTTGAGTCTGAACTGGATTGGCAGGCCCATGTGCAAAAGGCCAGCCTACTGTTTAACCAGTGATAGCGGCAAAAGGATTATTAGCCAGCGCTGCTTTTTCTAGTGGCGCTAAATTTTTAAGTCGCCTTATTGGGCTTATCAGCACCCTTATTTTAGCGCGAATACTTACACCTACCGATTTTGCGATGATCGCCATTATTGCCATTGTGCTGCACCTATTTGATATTTTGTCCCATACAGGTTCAGAGCAATATATAGTGCAAAAGTCAGAAGTGTTGGCTGATGACTTAAATACCGCTTGGACGCTAGACATAGTATTAAAGTCCTTGATGTGTTTATTATTGATTGTACTTGCCCCCTTTATTGCTGATTTTTTTGAGCAAGCCCATCTTAGATTAGCCATGCAGGTTGCTTCGATCACCCTCATTATTAATGCCCTTAAAAATCCTGGCTTGTTGTTATTAAAAAGAGACCTTGATTATAAAAGGGTTTTTTACCTGTCTTTAGTGCAAAAAATTGCTAGTTTTATCACCGTCATCGGCATCGCACTGACTTGGCAGAGCTATTGGGCGTTTGTGATTGCCGATTTAGTGGGGGCCGCAGTTTTTACCTTAGGTGCCTATAAAATTCAGCCATTTCGCCCCGCTTTTAGTTTACTTAAAGTCAGTGAGCAGTGGTTATTTTCTAAATGGCTGTTAGGCAAAAGTATTATAGGTTATTTACGTTCGCAGATAGATACAGTGCTTGTGGCGAAATTTTTTAGTGCCACACAATTAGGTAACTATCATATGGCCCGAGATGTGGCTATGTTACCTGGTTACAACATAATAGGACCGGCTATAGAGCCACTTTTAGCCGACTTTAAAGACCATAAACAAGACCCTATCAAACTAGGTGGCAGAATCAGTAAAGTGTTATGTATAGTGTCTTTTATTGTGGTGCCTATCACTACTTATATGGCATTTTACCCAGCGCTGATTATTGATGTATTACTTGGCTCTCAATGGGTAATTGCAGGTGAAATCCTTGGAGTCATGTCGTTGTTGTTTTTCTATTATTGCTTTTTGCTTGTCATCGAAAGTGCGTTAACAGCTGTGGGTAAAGTCAAAGCCATCTTTATGTTTGATACAGCCAGTTTGCTGTTGATAGTGGTTACTTTATTGGCTTATTTGCAGATGTATGATGATCTTACTAATTTGTTATGGTTACGGGTCTCTATTGGCGTGGTTTCAACCTTAGTGATTGGCATTGCTTTGCATGTGATTGTGCCACTAAAGTGGATGCAAATTGCTGGCGCTTTGATTTTAGCAGTTGCACTGTCAGCTATAGCTATCACCCTAACAGATTGGTTAACTACACAAGTTGAACTAGGGAAAATTACGCTGTTTTTATTAACAGGAGTATTATTTTGTGGTGCTTACGCCTCTATGCTGGTTATTTTGGTACCACGGATAATGGGCACAACAGTTAGCAATTTATTGGCAGAGTATCGCCAAGTTAAAGGCGATCAATAAGATACTCGAGATTTTGTTTTAGCTTACTAAATACGTTGGCTTGATTATTACCTGACAATTCTGCCTGACCACCATCTCTGGAAACAATGGATTTATTGGTCACATTATCTTTGATGGCCACGTTTTTAGTGGCCGTAAAACGGTACTCTATGGCATTAGGGTAGTTGCCCTCTATTACGATTTTGTTGTTAATAATATCAATATTAGGACTGGCCTCTAATATGATGCCTACGTCAGTAAATTGATGTGACGTATTGGTATTAAAAATACTGTTATTAGCGATTAAACCGCCAACGGTTTGATTGTTTATGTCATCACCTAAGCCAAACCCTATGCCACGGTCACAGTTCTCAATAGTGTTGTTGAGCACAGTAATATTGGCACTTTTTCGCCAAAAATGAATGGCGTGTTCCGCTACATGCTGAGAAGGGCTGGCGATATTTCTAAAAGTATTGCCCACTATTGTCCAATTTCGTGAACTATGGGCATCGATACCGCCAATATAAAACTGCGGACCAATGCCCGCGGTATATTCGAATACACAGTTTTTTATACTGCCATTGTCTGCAAATGTTTTGCTAGAAGGCGAAGAAGACACTTTCAACAGTTGTTCGTAGGAATCACGCAAAACACAATTACTCAGACTAAAGTTATCGGCGTTTTTTTCGGCCCGCACTTGAATTAAATGATTAGCAGATTGTTGTAAAGTGAAACCAGACAAACTGATGTGTGCGCCACTGACATCAAAGAGAATTTCTGCAGAGGGGCTTTTTTTCATACCTTGGCCTGACAATACAACTAGACTCGGATCACCCGATAGGGATGTTAAGTTGATATGTGATCCCGAAAAACTTAACCTTTGCTTGATATTATAATGGCCGTTTGCCAGCACAATACGGGTAGCTCCCTTTGATTGGTTAGCTTGGTGAACTGCCTTGTAAAGCTGCGCTTCATTATTAACGTTAATAATTTGCAAAGTAGGCGCCGCTGCAACTAAACCTGAAGCCAAACAATAAAAAAGTATTAGGCCAATAATTTTATTTTGGTGATGACTCATAAGTTAGTCCAATCTACTTTTGATCACTTTTGCAGGATTACCGGCAATAATGGATTGGGCCGGCATATCATTGATTACCACTGAACCTGCACCCACAATGCAGCCATCACCAATATTAGCCATGATCATGGCACCATTTCCTAACCAGCAGTTTTCACCAATGGATATTTTTTCAAAATGCCCACCTTGGTCTTTTATGGGTTGCTCTAGATCGTCAAAATTATGCTGACCTTTGCCACTCATCACATTTACACCGCTGCCTAACAGGGTATTTTTACCTATACTACAGCGGCCAATATTACATTGGGCACCTAGGTAGACGCCTTCTGCTATTTCAGTGTCTGCTTGTGAAAATAGCACCAAAAAAGAAACAACGGCATCAGGACTACAATGAGTTAACACAAATCGGTAAAAACCTGCCCGCAGATACACACCTAATTTACCCGGCATTAAACTTAACAACTGACTATAACTGCTGAGCACCGCGTCTTTTTTTAGCATTGAAGCAAACACAAAATACACTATGGTTATGGGCGCCATAAGTAGCGCACATAAAATAAAGAGTAGTCGTTTTATGACTTTTTTCATTGCTTATCCTTTGTGCCAAGCAAGTTAACTAATGGCTGCAATTGACCTTGCCAAGAATAATGAGATTGAATCAGTTGCAAAGCACTTTGGCCGATAGATTGTGAAAGTTCGGGTTGTGAAATGAGTCGATTTGCCTGTGATACAAATTCTTCAGGGGTGGCAGCAATTACTATATCTTGGCCGGTTTGGCACAAAATGCCCTCTGCACCCATTGGAGTAGATATAACAGGTAAGGCACAAGCAAAGGCCTGTAATACTTTGTTTTGTACCCCTCGGGCTAATCTGAAAGGTGCAACAAAAATGTCAGCTTGGTGGTAATAGGGCAAAATGTCCTCTACAAAGCCAGTGACCTCAATACTTTTATCTTGTGCAAGTTGTTTAATGTCAGCGCTAGGGTTCATGCCTGCAATGATAAATCTTGCGTTAGGATGTTCACCGATGATTGATGGCCAACAGCTATTTACAAACCAAATAACGGCATCTTCGTTGGGTTTGTAATCCATAACACCGGTAAACAGAAACACTGGGGCAGGGTTAGGCTGTTTTACTTTAGGTGGATAAAAGACCGAAGTGTCGAGACCATTTCCCATGACATGGACTTTATCGCTTTTTATGACTTTCTGATTAAATAGCGTGACTTCGGCCTGCGCAATTAGATAACTCGCATCAAATTCTTTAACTATTTGTCTTTCGTAATGAGCTAAAAGTCTTTGTTCTCTGGCGTACACCCAACTCATAGGGAATCTACTACTTTGCTGGTATTGCCCCCACTTGTCAGAATCCACATCCATAAAGTCCATGATCAGCAATGGCTTAGCGTCTAGCCTATTAAGTACCGTACTGTTAAAAACGTATTCAGCCATTGAAGAGGCGCTACATATTATTGCATCCACATTATTGACTGATAAAAACTGATCAAATTGTTGTTGCAAGGATTTATCATAAAAATTGGCCACACTCATGGATTGACCTTTAATGAGTCCAATGGACAAACGTATCGCTTTGTTTTGAAGAGGCGTTGCAGTAACCGATTGGCATAAAGATTCACCTAAAGCCGCAAAATACGCTAACTCTGCTGGGTCCTCATAGGGTGAAAACAGATGTATCTGGTGACCAAGTTCACTCAAATGTTGGATTTGGTGAAAAGTGCGAATTTTTTCACCCTTATTCGGAGGGAAAGGTACCCGGTGAGAAAGTATCAGTATATTCACAGTATTAGTGACCCAAGCCCCTGATCTAAATATAAAAAAATAGAATCATAACATATCGGATTTTTATATTTCGGTACAGTAATAACAATACCGAATTAAAAAGGTTGATTATTAACCGACTGTTTTTGACTCAAGTACGCGAAAAGACTAAAATCCATGAGCATTTTATCTTATAAAATACCCTTGATTCGACATGAAGCTAATAAGTTGTTGGGTTATAAACAGTCATTCAGGATGTGTGGTTATGAAACCTATTCAAAAATTAGTTAAATTAGCATTATTTGCTGGGTTGGGCTTGTCACTGTTCGCTTGTGGATCAAGTGATGGAGGGGCTACATCTAATAAGGTAGTAGATACCCCAACTGCAATCGAAACACCCAAAGAGGACATTCAAGTTCTGTTTGAAGAGGATATTGCTGAAGATATTCGCCAGTCAGTACCAAACGACATTAATCTACCTTTGGGCTTGCAGGCCACATTAGATATTGAATATTTAGGTGCATTTAGAGTGGTAGCAGAAGGGCAGTCAAATTCAAATTATGCAGTTGGTACACTCGGTTTTAATCCCGACAACAATAGTATATTTATGGCAGGCCATGCTCATCATAACGCTATAGCTGAATTTGAAGTACCTTCACAATTTTCATTTGAAATACAAGCTGCAAATATTCCAGCAGCTGCGGTTCTACAAGATTATGTTCAAATTTTAAACAAAAAAGAAATTGGCAATACTAATAACAAAATTAATGGAATTTTATACCATGACCAAAATTTGTTGGTGAGTTCTGAGGTTTGGTACGATGCATCTGGCAGTAACTCTGATAATTTACAAGTTTTTTCAAATGCATTAGACGTAAGCTCATCTAGCTACAAAGGTATGTTGCAATTAGAGGGGAAAGCAAAAGCAGCGGGTTATATGTTTAAAGTACCAAATGAATTAACAGAAAAAGTGGGTTCTGAGTACCTAGTAGGCTGGGCGACCAACTACTCGATAGTTTCAAGATACTCACAAGGGCCTAGCTTATATCGTTTTGACCCAGAACAAGCCATTGATTCGGTGTTAACGGTAGATAGAACAATTGATACTGATTCAGTTATGGTTTTTCCTTACGCTGAAGGTAAACAATTGGTCGAAGGGTCAGATCTTTACACTTTGGATATTTCACCTATATGGGGGCCAACAACAAACGCTAAGTTTGGTTTCATTATTCCCGGAACAACCTACTTTCTGGCTATTGGCCAACACTCTGGTCTGCACAGTGGTATAGGTTATAAAATCACCCAAAATAATGGCGCTTTGTGCGGTGGTCCGTGCCCATATGATTATGATGATGTTTATAACTATTTTTGGTTGTTCGATGTAAATGAAATGCTTGCTGCCGATGAGCCTTGGTTAGTGCAGCCCATCAGTTACGGTAAATGGAGTCATCCTTATGATAAAGGGGGCGCGCGTCCAGTCTCAGGGGGCACTTATGATGATCAAAACCACATTCTCTATTTATCAATAGAAGGCGCGGGGCAAACCGGTGATTATGATAGGCCTCCATTAATTATTAGTTATAAACTCGCCGCAAAGCAATAGGGGGATTTAATAGAATTCACTTACTAGAATGGTTGCGATTTTAATGTATTGAGTTAGTCTGCCTAAAGCCCTAGTTTGCAAACACAAAGCCTAGAACTTTAAGTTTATCAATGCAATACTTGCCAATTCAGACTACTGAGTCTTTTAACTGTTAATAACCTAAAACTAGATTACAATTGCATTCACCGAGCGAGTTAAGAAATCCCAATGAAGTTAATTGTCCAAATCCCCTGTTTTAATGAAGAAGCTACCTTACCAGCAACATTCAACGACATCCCCAAACAAATCGACGGTGTAGATGTAGTCGAAATTATGATTATCGATGACGGCTCTAGCGACAAAACCATTGAAGTCGCTAAAGCATTAGGCGTGCATCACATAATAGCGAATAAAAAGAATAAGGGCTTGGCTAGAACTTTTCGAACTGGTATCAATGAATGCTTAAAATTGGGGGCCGATATCATTGTCAACACAGACGGTGATAACCAATACGCAGGATGGGACATCCCCAAACTCATCCAGCCGATACTTGATGGTAAAGCTGATGTCGTAGTGGGTGATAGAAATACTGCTAAAGTGGCGCACTTTTCACCGTTTAAAAAATTTCTACAACGCCTTGGTAGTTATGTGGTTAAAACCCTCTCTGGGGTGCAGGTGCCCGACGCTGTAAGTGGCTTTAGGGCTTATAGTCGCGATGCTGCTTTACAGCTAAATATTGTCTCTCCTTTTAGTTACACAATTGAAGCTTTAATTCAGGCGGGCAAAAAACACATGGCTGTTACCTCCGTTCCGGTAGAAACTAACGAAAAAACCAGAGAGTCACGACTTTTTAGTAGTATCCCTAAATTTATTGAGCGGCAGTTAACCACCATTATTCGCATGTACGCGATGTATCAACCATTAAGGGTGTTCTTTCTTATTGGTTTAACGCTGTCTTTATTAGGCGCTATACCTATAATCCGTTTCTTATATTTTTATTTTACAGGTGATGGTGAAGGGCACTTGCAGTCATTAGTACTAGGTGGAGTACTAACAATTTTGGGCTTTATCTCCTTTTTAATCGCCTTGCTGGCAGACTTAATTAACTTTAATCGTCAACTTATTGAACAGACCTTAGAAAAAGTGCGCAGAATGGAATTGCATCAACTTGAATTAGAAAAAAAGGCCGCTGACAAGGAATGAAACTACTGATTGTTACGTCCAACTACCCTCGTTGGGAGCGTGACACCACCACACCTTTTGTGCATAATTTTGCTCGGGAACTGGTTCAGCAAGGCATACAAGTGCGTGTAATTGCCCCGCATTTTGTTGGTGCAAAAACCAAAGAAGTTGTCGACGGAGTTGAAATAAGGCGCTTTCGCTATTGGTTACCCCTTAGTGGCCAATCTGTATGTTATCAAGGTGGTGCATTAGGTAATCTTAGTAAAAATCCTTTGAATAAATTAAAACTCCCTGTTTTGGTATTTTCGGAGTTAATGGTCACCCTAAAAGAAATTCTCTGCTGGAAGCCAGA
This sequence comes from uncultured Paraglaciecola sp., assembly GCF_963977085.1. Lineage (GTDB taxonomy): Bacteria > Pseudomonadota > Gammaproteobacteria > Enterobacterales > Alteromonadaceae > Paraglaciecola. The sequence goes on from NZ_CAXBNC010000006.1 coordinate 134,348, forward strand.
TGTGGTTAATTCTCATTGGTTATTACCTCAAGGATTTGTGGCCGCTTTAGCTTGTAAATTAACTCGCAGCAAACATGTAGCAACGGTCCATGGTGGTGATGTTTTTGCTTTGAATTCACCTTTATTTCGCAAACTTAAAAAGTTCGCTATCAACAATTCTACTTTAGTTACTGTGAATAGTAGCGTGACCGAAAAAGTAACCAAAGCGCTTGCACCTGGCACTCAAACTCCTTTTTTAAAGTTACCAACAGGAATTTTACCTTTACCTGTTTTAGACAAAACAAAAATTACTGACCTAAGAACTCATTTACAAAAAGATTCAAACGAAAAACTCATTCTCTTTGTTGGTCGTTTGTCTGAAGAAAAAGGAGTGAGAGAAGCTATTCAAGCCACAGCCAAATTAATAGATTCGGGATTAACACTTCGCCTGATTGTTATAGGCGAAGGCCATGAAAAAGAAGATTTTAAAAAAGTGGTTTGCGACTTGGGTATTAACGAATATGTCGACTTTTTAGGTTGGATTGAAAATAAAGACGTTTATTATTATTTTTCAGCTTGCGATGTATTTGTAGGGCCATCAAAAACCGCAGCAAATGGTCAAGTAGAGGCACAAGGGTTAACCTTTATTGAAGCGATGTTAGCGAAATGTCCGGTAATTGGTTCAAATAGTGGCGGAATAATTGATGCAGTAATTCCTGATAAAACTGGCTGGTTAGTGGAGCCCGGTGACGCGAAAGATTTAGCTGCAAAAATTAATTCGGTCTTAATGCCTTCAGTACAGAAAGATTACATTGTCGAAAACGCCTATCAATTTTCAATAACTAATTATTTGGTTGCAGAAGTTGCAAAGAAATTTCTTTTGCGAACTATGTTGGATAGTAGTGCGGGTAAATAGTTGGTACACAAAATGGCAAAGTATTTATGCAAAAAATAACGATTACTTTAACGCGATATGCTGAGCCTAATTGGCTTCTTCTTGAAACACTGAATTCTTTAGTTAAGCAAGAAAAAGTCATAGCAACCGTATTGATGCTGGACCAAAAAAACGATCAAGTGATTGCTGATTTTTGCCAACAGAACAGTACTCCTAATATCCGGTTAGTGTATCAAACAATACCCGCTAAAAGTTTATCATTCGCCCGCAACGAAGCGATTAGAATGTGTGAAACAGCAATATTGCTATATATCGATACGGACGCGATCGCTGAGCCTAAATGGGCTTATGAATTATCAGAGGGAATGTACAAACATGATGCGGCAGTAGGTGGTGGAAAAATTATAGCTAAATGGCATCGTTCGCCTGGTTTTTTGCAAAAATCTCCATTAGTACTAGAGCAATATTCAATGCTGGATTTGGGGGATAATGACCTTGAGGTTAAAAAAATAATAGGGGCTAATTTTGGCTTGAATATTCATAAGTTAGAAAAGTTAGCCTATTTTGATGAAAATATGGGAAGAAAAAACGGCAAGTTGCTTGGTGGCGAAGAAACTTCATTATGCGCAGCGGCAATAAAAGCAGGATATCGTGTGTTCTATTTTGGTAAGTCTAAGGTTTACCATCAGGTGCTACCAGAGAGAATAAACTTCAAATGGATTTGTAAACGCATGTATTACGGTGGCTATTCAAGAGCATTGCAAGGCGGAATGCCTTCGCCGAATAACAAAACGAAGCAATGGAATAAATGGGATATTGTCGCTCTTTGTTGTTTACTTCCCGCCTACGTTTTGGGATTTGTATTGGCAAAATTAGATAGATCTAATAAGCAGTGAGAAAATAAGATGCAAAGCCGAAGTATTATTTTTCTGTATAACAAATTTTTTCCTATTTCATCTGGGCCGGCCGTTCACGGTTATAATTTGACAAAAGAGTTTCATCAACTCGGCCATGAAGTTTATGTTGCTCATTCTCAAAATGATGGTTTTAGTCATTCAATGCGAAATCCCTTAAATTTATTGAAGGCCTTATTTACCTGTCGTATTGCTTATATGCGTGTAAGCCTTAAGCATCCTTATTCAGTCAACTCAGTGGCCTATCTATTTAAATTGTTTGGTAAAAAATTAGTGCTTGAATTCAATGCTCCTTTTGAAGAATTGCGTTTTGAAGGTGTGGAAGAGGCGACTATTACTAAATATAAGCAACACTTTCGACGGTTGTTGTCTATTACCAGTGGTGTTGTAGTTGTAAGTGACGCGCTAAAACAACACCTCGCACAGGAATATCAATTTCAAAATGTGGTGGTCATACCTAATGGTGGAGAACGCTTTGAAAAAGTCGAAAAGCCCGAAACAATGGCGGCAGATAGTCTACAAAAGTTTTATTCCACCTACCCAAATAATATTATTTGGGTAGCAAATTATGAATATATTCAAGGTCTCGAACGTGTAAAGGAAATATCATTACTGTGCGAGCAAGCCAATATTGGTATTGTTATTGTTGACAACAGTGAAGGGGGAAAACTAGCAGAACACTTTAGTGGTAAGCATATCTCGTTTTTGAGAAACCCTCATCGTTCAGAGATCGCTTATGCACTAATCCAAGCAAAAGCAGGTTTTGCATATTACGAGACTCAAAAGTATTCAGAAATCGATTTGAGTTTCTATAATAGTCCATTAAAAGTTTATGAGTATCTAGCAAACGGTCTGTTGGTTATTTCCAATCTGACTGATAAAGATATACCTTACACTATGGGTAAACTGCTTGATGGTAACGCGCCGCAAATGGTTATTGATAGCCTAACAAGTAGTGTAGATAGTCAAGATGAATATCGTACTTGGCGAGATGTTGCGAAAGAAACGCTAAATTTTTTGCAGGCTATTGATAGAAATGTAGTGGTGTTACATGATTGAGTTTACGGTAGTGATCCCAGCTTATAATGACGCAGTTCGTTTAGAAAAGTGCCTGAAAGCTTTGTCACAGCAAACTTTGCCAAGTGACAAATTTATTGTCAAAGTTATCGACAATAATTCTATTCAAGATTTAAAAAGCATCGTTGAACGTTTTAGATTTGCAGAATACTTATTTGAAGCTAAAGCTGGTTCTTACGCCGCAAGAAATAATGCACTAGACAATATTAATACACCTTTTATCGCCTTCACTGACTCAGACTGTATACCTCAAGAAAACTGGTTAGAATGCGCTTTATCCACCCTGCGAGATAGTGGCGATGGAGTTGGCGCAATAGGTGGAAAAGTAATGCTGTTTGCCGAGAATGAGCGACCTAATTTGTGTGAATACTATGACATGGTCACTGGCTTTGACCAGCAAAGTTACATTGAAAAAGATGGGTTTTCCGTTACGGCAAATTTAATTGTAAAACGCTCTGCATTGACTAAAACGGGTGTTTTTAATGCACTACTTATGTCAAGCGGCGACAAAGACTGGTGTTTGCGCATGCAACAACAAGGTCTTACTTTAGTCTATTGCAAGCAAGCAATTGTGGCGCATCCTGCTCGTAATTCAGTCAAGCAGATCAAAACCAAACTCAAGCGCTTGTTTGGGGGCTTTTATCATAATCATAAATATGTTGAGCCAAACCCGTTATTTTCATTGTTAGGGTTAATTAAGGCGGCATTACCGCCAATTCAAAACCTAAAGCAAATGCAAAAATTAAAACATTCTTTAAAATTAAGTGTTTTGACGCAACTCAAGTTGTTTGGTTTTTTTTATTACCTAAAATTGTATACACTTGTGTTTAGACTGCGTTTGATTTTAGGACTGGTTAAGCAGGTAGAGCGCTTATGAATAGATATTTAAAGGGAAAACTATGAGTAAAGTTGAAGAACTAAAACGCTTTGTGAAATGTCAGATAACGCCTTGTCCTTCGCCTTCTGAAATACTGAAATTATTGCCAAGCAGTTGTGAAAATAAAAATTATAAGCGATTTATTATTTTCGGACATCAACGCTGTGGATCATCAGTTTTGACATCTGGTTTAAAATCTAGTCCTGATATTAAAGCCTTTGCAGAAATATTTACCTCAAGTCATATTACCTTTAATTACAAAGACTATGACAATCATTCCATAAAGTTACTTAAACTTAGAAACACTTCTCCTGTACGTTTTCTAGAAGAGGTTATCTTTACAAGCCAAACACCTGAAATAAAAGCAGTTGGATTTAAAGTGTTCCCTGAACAGTTGGAAAAACATGATTTTAAGGTAATTTATAATTGGATAGAAGAAAATCCAGACGTTGCTTTGATTGTGCTGAATCGTCAAAATAGTTTAAAAACCCTGTGCTCGATACAAATTGCCAAGAAAACTGGGGTTTGGGGCATCAAAGACACGGCCAAAAGAACCACTCTACAAATCTCACTTAGCACAGCGCAATGTAAAGCCTTTTTTGAAAAACGTGAATACTATGCGCAGTTGCTACGAGAACGATTTAAAGGTCGGGAATTATTAGAAATCAGTTACGAGACATTTGCTGCTGACATACCAAAATATTTTGAGCAAGTGCAAAGGCATATCGGCATTCCTCCGCTACAACTCCCAGTGAATGATGTCAAGAAAGAGGTGCGGGAAGTGAATGATATCATAAGTAATTATTCACAACTCAAACAAGAGTTTAAAGATACTAAATGGTCTAAGTTTTTTGATTGAACCCACATCCAACTTGATGATTCATGCTTAGTTTAATAAAAAGGTTATAAACTTTGATACGTGCTAGTTATAAGCCGCTTTTAATTAGCATCCATGTATTTATTAAAACATTAGGCTAATTTCATCTTTATAAATTTTCTAACACGGTCCAAAATACTAAAAGTCTCATTTTCGATGGCAATCTTATAGATGTTGGCCATATCCATGTTGTTGGCTTTTTTAAACTCCCCGTACTTGTCAACCATATCGTTATTTAAATCAGAAGAACCGCGGTACATCAAAGAAGCGTGATGACCATATTTTTCTAGTGGGTCGTAACCATTATTGAGTTTGAACTGGTGACAAAAAACTGCAAAACCGGATAAATAACGTTGCATTAGGGCATTCTTTGATGTGCCAGAAACTGAATTTTTTATCCCCACTTTTCTTTCATAGAGCACATCATCTAGTACGCAAAATTTTCCTAGGGTCGACATTCTGCACCACAGGTCTCTATCTTGCGCGAAAGTGAAATAAGTTCGATAGCCGCCTGCTATTAAGTATTTATCATACTTAAACATAACTTCACCGTGAGTAAACGGATTGTGGTTACATATCTTTAGTCGGTAATCATGAATACCTGGCCGGCCATGCTCAGTGGTTTTTACTTCGCTATTAGAAAAATCCTGACGCCTGATTTTACAACCAACAGCCACCACATCAGGTTGCTTTTTGAGTAAAATAGCTTGTTTATGTAAACGTTTTGGCAATGAAATATCTCCCGCCCCGTGAACTGCAACAAACTCACAGTTTAAGTGTTTTAGTTCATCGGACATCGAATGTACAAAACCTTTATTCTGCTGGGTTTTCACGATTACATTGACAGCTTCCCACTTTTTCAATTTTTCAAACGTGCTATCAGCCGAGTTATCGTCAACAAGAATGAGCAAATCATCGTCAGTAAGTTGATTAACAACTGAGCCAATTGAAACATCCACTAAATCTTCTCGGTTATACCATATCGAAATACAAACAATTCGGTGCTTCATCGGTTTCTCAACTTCTTAATTAAAGGGGCAAAATCACTTCGTTTAACAAATAAAATCTCGCGATACTTTACCTGTTCTTTGTTGGCGAAGTACAGAGTGAAAATAAGGGCCGCTAACGCGTAGCTAATTGACGAGGATAATGCTGCACCTACACCACCATAGATTGGAATAGACAGTACATTTAACACTATATTAACTATAACCGCGCATCCCATTATAACAATAGAGGTATGTGGCCGCCCATTGCCCGCATAATAGGCATTAATAGTTTTAAATATTGGGGCTAGAATGAGACCGGGTGCCAGAAAAGTAATCATCCGAAAGGCCCCCGCAAACTCATCACCATAAATAGGTACAATCAGTAGGTAACAGACTATCAGCAAGCCAAAGCATGAAAAAATGGTGATCAAAAATGTTAATCTTACCGATTTACACACCGACTCAATAATGTGCTTACCGCCTGCTTGTGAATTTGCAGATTTTGACATTAATACAAGCATAACGGCTGCGGGCAGTTGCCAAAGTAATTCACCCAATTGAACACTTAATGCGTATACACCCAATTCCGCTGTGCTTGAGAGCCAGCCTAACAGTAAAATATCTACTTGGTAATTTGCCTTGATCAGAAAAAAACCAGACGCATATATAACACCAAGCTTAAACATACTAATAAATGTTTGGTGATCATACTTAGGCCTAGCCGGCAGCTTAATACTAATAAAGTAAAATGCTTGGGTAGCATTAAAAAGGGCAATTGCCGCATTGGTGACAATGAGAGAGAAAACACTGAGTTCATCGGTTAAGTACAGAATTATTACAATTGCAACGTAAAGTAGCTTTTGCAACCAAACAACAGAATTAAAATGTTTGATTTGCTGTTTACCGAGGAAATACCCCCTTAGTGTGCTGACGGCCAAAGAAGCGGGTAATATGATAGAAGACACCAGCAAAATACTAATATCAAATTCGACACCAGCACTATATTTCATTAATAAATAAACTAAAATTGCGCCAGCTATACCTGCAATAAATATATAAACAAAAAGAATGCCTAAAATAATGTTGTCACTGGCCAGCTTTTTACCCAAATAATAGGTAGCTGATTGGCGCATTCCGCCTTCCATAATTGACAGCATCAACTGCGGATAAATCAAAGCTAAGGCGATAAGTCCACGACCATCGGCGCCCAACGTTCTAGCAATGATGACCGAACTGATAAGTGTTAGTGCCAACACCACTATCTTAGTATTAAAAACTGCAATGATATCCCTAACAATGGATCTATTTGTTGTCACTTAATTTTTACCCTTTAGTCTACTACTAGCTGATATGTGCGATTTTTTAGTACTTACACTTAATTATTTTTGCAGGCATACCAACGGCAGAGCAGTTATCTGGAATATCTTGAAGTACAACTGAATTTGCTCCAACTTGGACATTTTTGCCTATTCGTATATCGCCAATAATTACTGCACCATCCCCTATTTGTGGATATAGCCCTTTTATCCCCTCTCCCATTCTAGCAGCACCAAGAGTCACATTTTGATAGAGCGTAACGTCATTGCCAATTGTGCATCCATCGCCAATAACTATACCAACAGGATGCTTCAATTTTAGTCTTTCACCGACATTGGCTTTAGAGGACAAATAGCAACTAAACTTTCGCCTGATCCGCGTATCAAGAATTTTAGCGATATACTGAAAAAGGCTCCTTTAGCTGCAATTGTTTTTAGCTAAGGTGCACAGCTTTTCAATTGAATAGCCTTTATAAAATCGAAGTGCTTGCTTTAAGATTAACCATCTCATTCTTTAAACCTTTCCTAATTGTACTTCACTATCCCACAGCTGTTCTGCTTTAATGTGCGCAGGGATGATGGCACCATTTGCAGAAATATATCGCGCTTCGGCTGGCATTTCATAGCCGGTTTTTTGACGAACCGTTTCTCTGGCTAAATAAATCAAATACAAAATATCTGCGGCGCTGGCATTGTGATTATTTACGATGAAATTAGCATGCAAAGGAGAAATACAAGCGCCGCCGCGACTTACTCCCTTTAAGTTACATTGTTCAATGACTGCGCCAGGGGGACCGTAGTCTTCATACATGGCAGGGTTACTAACAAAAACTGAACCGCAATTAGGATGTTTTTGTGGGAATTTTTTACGTCTACTGCTAAGTATGCCTAACATTTCTTGGCGAATAGCAGTTCGTTTACCTTGCGCTAAAGTGAATTGAGCGCCAACTATAATGTCATCAGAATCTTGAAAGGTAGACGTTCGATAGGAAAATTTACATTCTTCTTTACTATAACGTTTGGTGTCACCAGTTGAGGTAATCGTATCGACATAATTAATATGTTCGCCTATGCCTTTTCGTTGGCTACCGCCATTCATGCAAATTAAGCCGCCGATAGTGCCAGGAATTCCTGCTATATGTTCGACTCCAGTCAAGGAATGATGCATCAGTGTTTTAGCAAACCCCGGCACCCATGTACCGCTTTGACACGTCACTATTGTATTATCAACTTGCACGCTTGAAAATTTTTGACCTATTTGAATGGCTAGGACATCTAACCCTTCATCGTCAAATAGTAAGTTGCTAGTTGACCCAAGTACGATATAAGGCAAGTTACGACTTGTCATTAATTTAATGATAGAGGCAATTTGAGTGGCAGAGCGTGGAGACACTATACATTTAGCGACCCCCCCTACTTTCCATCGACTTAATACACAAAGCGCAACGTTTTCTGCAACGCCATCAGGGCATATGTTATAAAGTTCGGCAATTATCTGGCTTGGCAAATAATCTACAGCGTCCAAATCCATTATTTTGTAACTATCTTTGCGCCTAAGGCCGTCATTTTTTCAACAAATCGATCGTAGCCGCGAGTAATTTGCCATGCATCTTGTATATGTGTATCACCTTTGGCAAATAATCCTGCTAAAGCAAGTGCAATACCGGCTCTTAGATCTAATGCAGTCACTGTAGACCCCGTTAACTCTGCTCCACCATTTACAATCAACATATTGCCATCAGTGTGGGAATTAAGTCCCATCTTATTTAATTCACTGGCATATCCATAACGCCCAGGAAATCGTAGGTCTACAAATTTAGATTGGCCTTTTGCTTTGCTTGCATAAACTGCAAGTATTGGCTGCATATCTGAATTAATACCTGGGTAAGGTCCAGTACTTAATTCTAACGGGTAACATTGTGATCCTTTTACGATCATTGAATCATTATGTCTGTAAAATTTAGCCCCCGATTCTTGCAAATAAATTAGAGGTACATCGAGGTGTCGATATGGGAAATCAAGTATTTCTACTTCGCCATCTGTTACAGAAGCTCCTACCAACCATGTTAAAGCTTCTACATTATCTGGAATGACCGAGTGTACTGTACCACTCAAGCCTTCTTGACCGACAATCTCAATATGCTCTTGGCCGAACACGGTAATTTTCGCGCCCATTGAATTGAGCATATCAATTAAATCTAGGATTTCGGGTCGAACGTGCGGGTTCCAAATACGTGTTGTACCCTTGGCAAGGGTTCCTGCAATAATCGCATTTTCAGTTGCACCTGTTGAACGTAGTGGCAAATGTATATCAGCACCAACTAACCCACCTTTTGGCGCTTCTGCGCATAAATACCCTTTTTCATCCCAAACTGTTGCGCCCAGTTCTCGTAATAACATGACATGTAGATCGTAGGCGCGGTCACCATCCCCGCCACCAATAGAGCACCCACCTGGAAGTGGGACTGCCCCATAGCCAGTTCTGGTGACAAGTGCACCTAATATAAGTAGGGTATTCCTGATCGAACGGCCATTCCAAGCTAAAGTATTTAAGATGTTATCAGACTCGCTAACCGTTAATTCTGTGCCGTTTTTGACTTCACACTTTTTACCTAATACTTCCAACATTCCTTTATGGACCTGAGCATCAAGTAATGTGGCTGGATAATTTTTTAACGTCAAAGATTGGCTGGTCAAAATTGAAGCTGCCATTAAACGTAATACGGAGTTTTTAGCACCACTTACTTTGACGCTACCTTGCAACTTAGCGGGCGATACTATTAATTCCTTTATATTGTCAATTGCTGCATCCGACATTCAATTTCCTTTTTACTATATGGCGTCAATTTCACTGCTTTGGCAAAAATGAGTTATTGGTTATTTAAGACTCAAATTCTATAGCTAACATTTATTAATTACCATATAAAACAACTACTAATTGGTTTTAGTGTCTTTTGGTTTAATCGCTTACTTACCAAGGTGTGATGGATTTTTCTTTATTCACGTAAATTACTAATTAGGGTTTTAAATTTCATTGCTGATTTCTTTGAAATTAGGTGTTGTGGGGTTAATCATTTTGTTCAGTTTTTTGACTAGCATTTTCTATTTTATTCAATAAAAACTGAGCGCCTTGGTTGGTCAAATGTCCGTAATCAGATTGGATTGGTATACCGTCATCAACAGTATGTTGACATAAAGTAGGTGAGCTACACATGGCCTTGAGTACAGATTTATATTCTCCATTTGCAGCCGTTACCTGAAAGTGAAGGCTATCGTCAACTAAACGCTGTTGTTCAAACTTAGCGTACTTCATAATGGCATTTGGTGCTGTATCGCCAAACTTAGCAAGTAATTGAGGTAATCTATGCTCATATTCAATCACTGGCCCTAGTACCACTACTTGGCTTACATATTGTTGCAAGTGAGTTATCGTTGCATTTATTTTTTTTGCATCTTCTATTCTCCATCTGCCCGCTATGTAAACTTTATCGTATTGCTGCTTTTCGATAAGCGTATTAAAAACCCATGCCATCAAATCAGTACAACGATTTTCACCTTTTAATGGTAGTAAAGGTTTGCATCCACTTGCATTTGCTTGCGATAGAGTTTCATTTACCGTTAGAGAAGAATTGATAGCGGGGTACCAATGTGCAGAGTGACTATCGCCGATTAACAAATAGTTCTTCTTATTTGGTTGAGCATCAATACAGGTGTTTTTATCATAGTATGAAAAGTTATTTTTTCTCGACGTTATAAAACAGGTTCCCATCCTTTGCAGTATATGTCCTTTAGGTTGATACGCGTCGGCTTTTAGTTGTGTAGGAGAAAACCTAAGAGATTGAAAATCAATTAGCATTATTACTACCATTGTTAAAATAACTGTAGAAATAGTCGGTAAAATAAACGCCTTAGTTGTGACAGGTGGCGTTCGCCAATTTTTAAAAGGTAGTTCGACAAATCTATAGGTTAAATAGCCAAGTAAAATAGAGATCACGAATAATGCCAATTTATCAAATCTATCTAATTCTCTAAACACATAGGCTTTATAAAAAATAATTATTGGCCAATGCCATAAATATAATGAGTATGAAATATTACCGAAAAAATGACCTAACGGGTTACTGGTGATATACCCAATCAACCCCAAATTTGGTCTGGCATATAATAATATGACGGTGGCCAGTGTAACAGGTAAAGCGTTGATGCCCGGAAAAAGCGTAGCTTCGGTAAACACCCAAATGGTATAAGCCAATATGACTAACCCTAAAATTGAACATAATAGTTTATTGGTTTTAGACTGGGCTTCAAATCCGGATATAGCTAACAATCCACCGGCGATAAATTGCCAGAAACGGGTAGGGGAGATGTAAAAACTGAGTGATGGGTCGTGGGTAAGTAACCATTCACTGACCACAAACGATACTAGAGCAATGGCTGACAAAATGAACAGCGTACGGATTCTAGTCGGCGTAAATTTGTAAATTAAAAATAACAATATAGGGAATATAAAATAAAACTGCTCTTCAACAGACAAAGACCATGTATGCAGTAGCGGCGCTGATTGCATTTCAGCATCAAAATAACCCGATTGGGAATAAAAATAAAAATTAGAAAAGTAGAATAGCGACGAAAAAACGCTATAAGCGTAATTTTTATATTCGCTGGGTAATAGTAAAAAGTAAGCCGCAACACTAGAAATACATAACACAACCAATAACGCAGGGAGTAATCGTTTAAAACGGCGATAATAAAATTCAGAAAAACTAAATTTGTTATTATTCAATGCACGCCAGAGTTGACCAATAATTAAAAAGCCAGATATAACAAAAAATATATCAACGCCTAAGTAACCACCAGTAAGGTGTTCAGGTGAAATATGAAAAATCACCACACTCAAAACTGCTAAGGCACGTAAACCCTGAATATCTAGTCTTAAGTTACTATTGCCCATATTGCAGTTCCCTGTTTTTTAATTCACTCGCTTAAAATGGCAATATTTTTTTAACCAACCTAAACCACTCTATGTTAATTGTCTTTTTGAATACCTCCAAACGTTATCTCTATAATTAATTTCCAAAAATATCCTAGTCATTCAACTAGCTTCCAAGGTAGCTTTATGTTTATATTCTTATAAATAAAAACTTTGATGGCTAACAGGGAGTAGGCTATGTTGATATTGTTTTGAAGCTACTATTGAAAGAATTACATGTTATGAGTGATTTAAATAAAGTGAATTTTGTTGGAACATACTTTAATGAATTCGGTTCTAACTAATTCAGTCGTAACCACAAGTGCTTCTTCAGTTTATCAATATTTACAGCTTTATGTAGTAACTCCGATACCACTGCCAATCCCACATACATAATAAACACAATAATTGCTCGCTTACCCCAGCCACTTTCTACAAATATTCTTGCGATAGGTTCTGCAACATCATAAAGCGGCATATGACCAATAAAGATAAAAATAGTATTGCGAGAGAAAAATCGCACGACTTTGTTGGCTGGAATACTACTGAATAATTTAACTGCTAATAGAGTATTACTTAGATAAACGAACGAAATTGCTACAGATATGAGTATGCTGCTGATTAGTGTTGAGTGGTTTACAGGAAGCCTAATAGGGAAGCTTCTCGTTATATCAAATGGATTAAGTAAGCTAGCCCAGGTAAATAAAAATAACGCCCATAACAGCATCACCAAAAGTGCTATGTTAGTATGGTGGTTGTTTTTTTGTTGGTGCATATACATTCCGAGCAAGAACACTGTTATCCAATTAGAAATAAGCATGTAGCCTGTGAACAATCGTTCAAACTCAATGAAAATACTGCGGATCGCTATTTCACAAAGTAAAACTAAGAGTATTAATGGCAGTGTTACTTTTACTTTTCGCATAACTAAGGCCCACAGCACTAAAATGTGCAGGTAGGTGCCTATATACCAAGTGGTTGGGTTAGATGGAAAAAAGTTACCTAATACATTGATACCACCAATAAACGGCAGGTAATTGGTGATAGCAGGGTGGCCTTTGGTTAGCATAAAAACAACGCTTATAAATAGCGCTATTGCTACTCCCCAAAAGTACATTGGGAACAGTCGGTTATACACCACTTGCCATTGCGGCCGAGTTTCACTGGCTAGTCCCCAGCCCATTACAAATACAAAAAATGCCACGCCGAGTTGTTTGGGGTAGATGGGTTGCGTGAATTGGTCGAAAGGTTCACCAAAGTAATGCCCAAATACAATCAGGAACATACCAACGGCTTTTAGCCAGTCAATAAAATCAACTCTGTTTTTCATTGGGTAGCTCACTTACAGTTTCTGGCAACGGGGCATCCTGAAGTTGTGTTTGTAACATCGCTGGTAAGGGTAAACTTTTTACAAAACGTGCAGGATTGCCTGCTAACATCACATAACTTTTAGTGTCGCTTGAAATCACAGTGCCTGCGGCAATTTGGCAGCCTTCGCCAATGTCGGCCATAACAATTGCCGCTTCGCCTAGCCAAACATTTTTGCCAATCTGAATTTGTTTGATGTTGTCGGTGGAAAACGCACCCCAAGTGCCGGTTTCGTCGTTATGAATATGTTGACCACTTCCACTTAACAAACTTGAACGGCTACCAATTAAACTGTTTTCACCAATATGCGCCGAGCCAATAGTGCAATAGTTACCAATGTAGACGTTATCTTCAATCACTGAATTTCGATGACTAAATAAAGAACCAAAGCCAATATGGCTGTCTAGAGAACATTGTTGTAGGGTTAGCGAATAAAAGCCACGGCGTAAAAACACGCCAGGTAAACCTGGCAGTAATGCAAAAATATTGGTCCAAAAAACAAATATGACTTCTACTTTTTTATTCACCAATGATTCTAGCCAGCAAGTAAGTACAAACGGCAGAGCTATGAGTTGTGATAGCCGATTAATGATCAGTTTTATTAGATGTCGCATGGCATATTCCTTCGCTTGAGACTACGCATTGTCTTAATTAGGCCGAGCGTTTTCGCATTCGTTTAAATCTGGCGTTGTGGGTGTATTGGTCGATTAAAGTAATTTTGCTTGGCACTTTAAAGGCTGGTATCAATTTCGCGCAATGATTACGTAGTCTAACCTTAAATTCTCGTAAAGACTCACCTGTAGTTATTTTGATCTCGGCGGCAACAGTCATGCCTGTAATGGGATGTTTTAAACTGTACACTGCGACATCTTCAACGCCGTCGAGTTGTAAAATTACGCTTTCCACTTCGGCTGGGTACACCTTTTCGCCACCTACGTTGATTATTTCGCTTTCACGGCCGAGTATTCTTATCCATTCGCCGTCTTGCTCAACTTGGTCGCCGGTATTCATATAACCGTCTTCGTCAAAAGGCGAGGGCGCATTCAGATAACCCAACATAGCCGATTTGCTTTTAATACAAAGTTTGCCGTCGACTATTTTTGTCTGGTAGTCCTCACCACCCACCTTAACCCACAGTGAATCTGAATCACGTGACTTTGAACGCAATATGCCGACTTCAGACAGGCCATAAGTTTGTAACATACGAATATGAGGGAAGTGTTTGTTCATCGCCTCGAGTGTACTGGCAGGCATCGGTTCGGTGCCGTAAGTTACTAACTTTAAGGTACTTAAGTCAGATTCATGTGCCGCACCAGATAACAATAATAGGTTGAGAAAGGTAGGAGAAGTAGGTAGAACTTCACCTTTATGTGTTTCTATTGCTTTGCAAACAGTAATGGGCCGGCGGTTTTCAGGAATAATAGCCATGCCCTGGTTGGCCAAGGTATACAACAAGGTATTGATGCCACCGATATGGTCAAACTGTAAAAACAACACTGTGCGCATGGTGTTACGTGGTACTGTGAATTTGGCTAATAACGCCTCTAAATCATGGACTATGGCTTTGCTTTTTCCTGTTGAACCGGAAGAAAAAAGCACCAATCCCGGGGTACCTCTCTGGCGAATTTGTTGGTAAATAACATGGTCAGCTTTCGTTTGAGTGGCTTTTAGTTGGTACGCATTGTCTACAGCAACAAATTCGTATTCGACTTGGCCTATTTCGCTGAATTCTTCAAACTGTGTAGCTGAATCGTTTGATAGGGGAATGATAATGGCCTTGTAGTCAGCCAAAGCCAGAAACAAGGCAATAGCATCAGCAGAATAATCGCCTTTAATAGACACCACCGCGCCTGCCGGTATTGCTGAGTTTTGTAAATAGGCTTGCCAATAATCCAATCGCTCACTCAATACCTGATAACTAATGCATTGTTCGCCAATTGCCACTGCGTCTGCCGCGCCTGCTTCGCGCATCTTGGTCTTTAGAAAATCAATGCTCATGAAATGCCCCCAAGGTAGATAACTTGACCAGTCACCATATGGCTGTTGGGGTTCAGATAAAAATCCACAAGATTGGTGACATCTTCGAGTTTAGCCATTTTTTTAATGGCTTGTTGCTGGATGAGTTTATTGATCTTTTCTTCGCCTACTCCGCTGATAAGTTGCGTGGCAATAGGCGAGGGGCCAATGGCGTTACAGGTAATGCCAAAGCTACCTAGTTCTTTCGCCATAATGCGAGTAAGCGTTTCTACTGCCGATTTTGATGCAGCATAAGCAGCTTCGCCGGCTAAATTTAAGGGTACCGCTACTGTGCTTAAGTTGATAATACGGGCGTTAGGGGATTTTCTAAGTAAGTTAATCGCTTTTTGGCAAAAGATAAAAGTGCCCATAAAGTTAGTGTTCATAATTTCTTGAACGTTATCTACAGGGGTGAGGGCAAAGGCATTCATTCTGGCGATGCCGGCATTATTGATTAACACATCCAAAGCACCTAGTTGCTTTTTGACATTGGCAAAAACACGTTTGGCGTCTGCATCAAGAGCTACATTGGCTAAGTAGTGATGGTAATTATCTGAAGTAATATCTGATTCGGAGCGGGAAACCCCAATTACCGTGTCTCCCATTGCCAGGAAATGCTCAACTAGCGCTTTACCTATGCCTCGGCTTGCGCCTGTAATCATGATATTGCGAGCTTGCATTAGACTTGAGCTGCAATAACGTCATGAATATATTGGGTCATGCTGGGAATGTCTTTAAAGGGGGAGCGCGACATTGACATGGCTTTTTCGTCGCTTAATGACACTTCGATGGATTGCTCTTGCAGCGCATCTTCGATATCCATTAACAAGGCTACCAAGGCCATTGAGTCTAAATTCCCATTTTGACCAAATAAAACTGTTGAATCTGTCAAAGGGATTTGCGTGTCATCGCTTCTGCTTTGATTGGTAAGCTTAAGCGCTTCGATTACGGTGCGTTTAACTGTTGGTAAGTCCATCTGTTGCATCCTTTGCAATATTCAAGTGAAATTTTATGCATATCAGAACTTCATCATAAGTTCATTTTTATAACAGGTCTACCCAGTTTTTGTATGAAAAGTAAACTTTCTTTATATGAGCTATTGGTACAAGGCATTTATCTTATGTTTGGTTAAATACTTGGGACCGGAAGTGCTATTTAGCTTCGCTTAGTTCAATCACTTTTTCATGCCATTGTTGATTGACTATTGATTGCGAAAAATGCTGGTTAAAAAACGTTTGAATTTGAGGTCTTAAATTTTCTTTTTCTAGCATTAATTGATTGATAAGTGAGTGTGCATTTGCTTGTTCTGATTCTTCAATTAATACTACCCCAGGACAAGGTTGGAAGGGAATAAATGCATCTATATTTGATAGCACACAAGGTATCCCCGCACTCAGTGCCTCAGCAATAACCAAACCGAAGGTTTCTTGTTGACTTAAAAATACCAATACATCAAAGCTATCAAAAATTTTCTCTTTATCATTTTCCCAACTGTGGTGAATGACTCTAGGGTCACCTGAGAATTGTTTTGAGGTAGACCACAAATGGATTTTTTCGCAATCGGAACGCAGCCCTATTTCTACAGACGTTGCTGCATTTTTACGTGGTTCGTCTAAATTTCCAACTACGCCTATATTGCTGGTTGTCTTACTCTTATTCACAGCTTGAGCAGAATTAGGAATGATAAAAAAAGAATCCGCAGTTAATTGATAAGAATCTTGCTGTACCTGACCAACAAAGTGTACTTTGTCGGCTAGGCTCAGCATGTTATCAATATGCTCATTGTTGAGTTTATGCAGGGCATTACGTAATCCATGGATGGTTAAAATGATGAGTTTGTTGTGCGCTTTTATCTGACGGACTACATTTTCATCTGCACTTAAATCAACTATATATACGTCTTTTGAAAAATCTATATTTCGCGTAAACTTTATCTCAGAAGATAATAAGCGCGCATAAAAGCTTGTTGCAGTTAATACAAAATTCACATTAAATACCTTGGCTAGACCATTGGCAATGGAAGCTATGGCAATAGGGCCGCCTGATTTTCCATGAAAACCACAAACAAACTCAATACTTAAAGGTTGTGTGTTTGAACTGTGTCTTATTCGTTTAGTAAGATAAGACAAGGCGTTGAGTGAATTTTCTTTTAACTCATAAAGCATCTTTGGGTTTCTCGAACTTCAGCAACAAAAATGTGACGATAGCGTATAGGTGCTTGTCACTACAAGAAATTACCAATAATTTACGAGGTAAACCGACTTAATGCATCTTTAGTCAGGCTGTTACCGTATAAATGGATACAAAAGGGTTTTATTAATGACAATGGAAATGCATAAAATAAAAATCAGTCACTCTCCTCTTTTAGCGACTTTTATTGTTTCGTTATCTGCCTCTTTGTTAATAGTATTTTTAGCAACTAATGGGTCGTTTGATTTGTTTCAACCCAGTTTTTTGTGGAAAGCTTATAACCATTATTTCTTGAGTTTAATTGATGGGCGTTTAGATGTGCCTGCATACGCTATCGGAAAAGAGGGTAACTTCATAGATGGTAAAGCCTATATGTATTACGGTCTTCTACCTACCGTTACTCGGCTTTTCATTTTTCCATTTGCAGATCTTACTCAAGTGCCCGTGGCTTATTTTTCTGTTTTATTTTTCACCATTATTGGCAATTCTGTTTTGCAATATAGTTTGATTTCTAAGCATGTGGCAATGCAATTGGCACCAACTGCAGGTGCGCAACAAACACCAAGTTTGTCATTATTGATCTTAATTAGCTCTGTTATTTGGATTGGATCGGGCAGCTTTATTATTTCCCAAAATGCAACCATTTATCATGAACCGTATGCCGCCAGCCTTTGTATGGTTAATTTGTTTTTGGCACTTTTGGTTAAACATGACTTTTTCATTGGGGCATATCGGAAAGTTAATCTGGTACCTTTTGCCATTTTAGCTGGCCTATGTATTCATGCCAGAATGCCCAGTGCTTTAGCACTTTATTTGGTTACAGGCTTACTTATTTTAGTGCAGACTTATCGTTCACAGGTTTGTCTTTCAAAGATAATCAAAATACATAAGCTACTTGGTTTAGCCTTAGTTCAATATTGGAAAGCTATTCTGATACTTGGTTTGTTTGGCTTAAGTATTTTGTGGCTGAATTATGCTAAATATGGTGACGCTCTAAGTTTTATGGGCCGTAATTATGGATTTATGTTTTTTGAAGGTTTCTCGGAGCGCATGTGCAACGTGCTGCCCCAAGCAGAGTTTTATAAGTTTTATCGAATACTGGTAAATACTTACGTGTATCTTAGCGGCGATTGGCAAAACCATTGGAGTTTGATTCGGTTATTTTCTACGGGATATGGGAGAGTCGAATTACCAGCTGCGTCCTTAGCTCTACTTTGGGCATTACCGCTGATCACATTTATTTTTCTATTTTTCGTTTTTATTAAAGGTTTTATACAAGTAGAAAATCGTATTTTATTACTAGCGTTACTTGGTTTTAGTGCTGGCGCAACTTTTCAATTGATGTATCCAACCATTACACATCGCTATGTTGTGACGTTTTGGCCTCCCTTGTTGGCTAGTATTTTATTTTGTTGGTTCAAATATGGTAGTTCAATTAGTCTAAAGACTAAATATATTGTAATAACTTTAGGCTTTGTGGGAATGACTTATCAGTTGTATTTGGCGGTATTTGATGATTATTATGTAAACGATGGGCCAGTTACTGCACTTGAGTTACCAACTTTACATTATTCTGATGAAGACAGTGCTTATTTGGGGGCACTAACAAAAGACAAAATCAAAACGTTTAAAATTGAACGAAGTCGCATCAAGCGGTCTGAGTGCGAGAAGTGGCTTAACTAGTCTGATTCAACTCTGCTGATTATTGTAGTAAGTAGCTAACTATTATCCACAAATAGATTGTTGGTATCTTACGTTAAAAATTAAAAACAATAACTATATATTTTAACAAGCCCTAGTTTTGAAAAACTTCTGTTGGTGGCGTTGGGTATCAATTCTCAGTCTTATTCATAAATGCAAGTATCCACTAGACTTGAGAAAAATACTCGAGGGTGATGATGTTCAGCAATGTTACTTGCTGCTATTTGTGCGCTTCGTTGGTAGTGAGATTTAAAATAAATAAGTTCTTCTAACATAAGAGTGAGGTCCTCTTTATCATTCAAAACTAGCCCTGAAGAACCAATCGGTATGCGGTCTTTGGATTGTACCCAGTCAAATTTCAACATTCCTGTTAAAGGAAGCGATTCGTTAGTGCCGTTGGACAAAGTTATTAAAACTTTAGATTCAACACATAAAGGTTTTGTAATACAAATTAATTGCTTCTCGGAAATCCGCCGTAAAGAATAATGAGATTCTGTCGAGGATTCTTGAGGCCTTATGCTTAAGTTCGGCGTTTCATTTTTAAATTCAACGTCATGCTCGAATATGAAGATTAATTGCCCTGTAATTGGTATATCAAACTCCAATTTCCATTCAGAAATTGCTTCTTTTGCATTTTTTTTCAAAGGTAAAAGTTTAGCCTGTTCAATTATATCCACGAAATACTTTTTAGATAGCAAGTCAAGATACGCCCCCATCCAACTTGAGGAAGGCACAATCACAGGCTTGCCCAACGCCATTGATTCCAAAAATACACCACTAACACGATTTGCGTAATCCTGCGCTTGATAGAGAAATAGACATGCATCAGCATCGTGCAACCAAGAAAAATATTCATCTCGTGAGAGCGGAAAGTGTTTCAAAGTCAAAGCATCAACATCCGTTGCTGGAAAAATACCAGCGGACGTCACAATCTTTTTCTTTGCGAAGTTATCATCAACCATCATTGATATGTTAATTATCTCATTTAATGATGGTTTAGAAAAAACTGAGGACAGAGTATCTGCCGCGGAGCCACTTCCCTGTTCATCTCTAAATCCTCCAGCTAACGCTATGTGAAATTTATCTATATTTTTATTAGGTTTTTTCAAGACTTCTGCATTATTGGTTTCAAAAAAACTCTGATTAACTGGATATTGCAGATGTTCGCAGCTATACCCCGATAGTATTGTCAACTGTTCTGCAAGTTGAGGTGTAGTGGTCAGTAATTTTACTCTTGATGAGTCAATGCTTTTAAAGGAACGTTTAAGCATACTTGAAATTACATCTTGCCTTATTGACGGAGGAACGAGTTTAGAGCTTTTGAAAGAGGGGAATACACCAAAATGAAAATAGAGTGCTGTATTCCATCGAACTGCGCCGCTATACTCTTTTAAGGCTTCGGTATAACAAAGTAAATCGAGTTCACACGCAGTGCCAAAAAATAGAATATCACCCTCTTCAAGACGCTGTACTTCTAAAAAATCAAGAAAAGTTTGTTTCGTTGATTTAACTGCATTCCTAGTTGTCATTATCTTAGGCTCTTTTATGAAACCAGACAGAATGCCAATAAATTTAGACGGATTTAGGGTAAATGAAGGGTATCCACTTGGCGTAACTTCCCAGCGAATTCCTCCCATATCGTTATTTGAGAATCTCCAGCTCTCTGGGCAATGAAGAGTTGGTAGAACCGTTATTTCTGGAAAATTAGCCATGTTTTTTAAGGAGCTACTAAACTCGCTATTGGTGACTACTGTCGTATCCCATCCTTGATCGGCCGCTGCTTTAGCTATATTAAACGCAAGATCCCATCTGTGCCCACCGAGCGATTTTATTGAAGCGTCAATATGTATAAATCTAGGCATTAGCGCCCTTATGTCCAATTTCTATTGGACATAGAATAAACATCTTTCCACAAAATAACTATATGAACTTTACAATATGTCTGTCAAACGTCTAAGCGACTAATAATAGGCTTTGTTCTTATTCTGACAGACATTCTGTTGCATAATCTCTATATTCCATAGGTCTAAGAAAAACCAAATGTCATCAACCCAAATTCTAAAGCAAGACCCGCTGCTGTGGCGTAACCCGACCTATCAATTGTCGGACTACTGCTGTTAGCTCAATAGCACTTACTGTGAACTGATAGATCATGACAAGTATAATTATACTTGTAGAATACGTAGGTTTATTAAGTGCTTGTTTTTTACTGATGCTGTTCTGAACAATTAGCTGTATTCTACATCGCATTCGAGGTCTCAAAAAAATTCGACTGTCAAAGTGCTATATTTGATTTTGTATTAATTGTCTTCATTCAAGTGATTAAAAGACCTCAGGTTTATGTCTTTAATGAAGCCAGTTATCAAGCGTTATATTGGTCTTAGCTGGTAATTAAGTCATCGCAAATTAATCGATCGCACTAATTTTGTAACCTGTAATGATCGGCGCAGCGACATAAGGGTCTTTTTTATCAACGTCTTTATATACAACATACAAAATTGACTTTTTGGCGTCGTAATCTGCTCCTAGTATCTCTCTTTTGGGATAGTTTTTATCAAAAACTCCAACTCTTATTGGTCTAGGAGCATGTTTTGGTATTTTTCCATTGTAAACATCATATAGGTCATTCATATCCCAGAGCCAAAAATAGTTTGAGTGATCACTTGGATTAATAGCACAAGAACCAGGGCAAACTTTCCCGTTCGGGTATTTATGTTTATATCCTACGCCATGTTCATGACCACCAGAAAATCCTATAGTTAAGTAAAGGTTAGTGTCAGGAATAATAAAACCAAAAACTGCTCCAGATATTTCTGTCCACAGCTTATTTTGCCTAGATTTATTATTAAGGTCCTTATGCAAAGGATTACTAATACTAAAGTCTAACAATGCCTCTGTAATTATTAGTCCTCCCTTTATTTCAGGTTCTAACACACCAAATGGATAAAAAGTGAATGCCGATGGCCCCATGCTCAATCGACTGTTAATTGGAACTGAACTCGACGAACCTACTAAATAACTTGAATTTAGTTTCTCTCGCCAATTTTGAGGGATTTTGCTTATCCAGCCCGCTGCATGTGCTCTACCTTTTAACTGAAAAAAACCAGCTATTGGGGAATTTTTTAAGTCATTCGCATCTCTCACTATAAAGGTAGTATCGCGATTTTTAGCATCTGCATCATAGTACTCAACAGCATTGACAAATAACTGACCATCGATAACTCTCATTCCTAAGATTCGGTTCAATTTATCTTTATTTCCTGAAGGGACTCGCGATAAAAACTCTCTAAATGGTTGAATATATGTGGCGAAATTTAAATCATCCATCTGATTACTTTTTACAAGATCTGGAATGCTGATTTCTGTTATAGCTTGTTTATTGACTTGGCCGACCAAAAACAGTGATGTTGCATCTGAGTTTAGAGCAATTGTTCCTTGCGCATATGCAATGTTTGAATCACCAATATTTTGTCCCTTTAATCTAAATGAGCCTAGTTCTGAAATAGTATAATTGTTGTTTGGTTCTTGCGCAAAAACTAGTCTAACCATGACCAGAGTCAATAACATTGTTGCTCCTATTGGTAGATATCTACGAATTGTTAATTTCATTAATTTTCACCTAACCTTGAGAGTTTTCGTTTCGTCTTGTTTAGTTTTGTTCACTACGTAAACATTATACGCGACGCATATGAATATTATGCACCAGTACAATACTTCAGCTCTCATTCTATTAATAAATGTCATAGTTACAATGAAAGCTATTAGTGCACCTTCCAACGCTACCATTTTAAAATATTCATCAACCATATTTTGTTCCTTCAAATATATTTTCGTTAGCTTTGTAGTTTTGAAACAGCTATACAGCAATAAAATAAATAAAATTAGTCCAAGGTACCCAACCTCAGATAATGTTTCAAACCAAGTGGAATGAACGGCTCTATTACGACTTCTTCCAGTGTTTACATTAGACGGGATATAAATATTTGAGTAAAAGCTAAAACCTTCATAACCCGTTCCGAGCGGGTAGTCTTTTGCCATGTCCCAGGCAGCTTTCCAAAATACCGTTCTGGTGGCAGCCGTTTCTTTGTTAGTTTCTACTTGGGTGCTTTCGTTGATAGAAAGGATTCGTTCGATACTTGAACGATCCATTACCACTGTAAGAGAAAGTAATCCCGCTATTAGCAAAAATATCGTTGTTGCTTTCTGATATTTGCGCTGAAATGATGAAAAAAACATGTGGTACATAAAATAAGCGATAGAAATCGCTACTCCAAGGTAAGCACCACGTGAATTAATCAAAACCATTGCATTAGCGATAAACGCACCTGCAATAACAAAGACAAATCGCTGAATATAACTATTTTTAATCCAAAAGTAGTATAGGCATAATACTAAACTAGGAACCAACGCAGCACCGACAAAATTAACATCAGGAGCATCGACTGTATATACTCCTTGCAGTCTATCGCCGAATTGCCTACCAACTTGAAAAGCTATAAAACTCAAATACCATGCGCCAAATATATAACCATACAAAATAATATCTAGACTTTTTTGGGAACTACACAACTTGTAAGCCAAAGTCATTATAACAGCCAGTTTTATATAATTTGTAGCAAACATCATATGTAGTTCGGGTCTAACAGAATAGAAATAGGTAATGGCATAAAGCGCTACAAGTAAGTAAAAGTATTTAAATGGCGGAGCGCTAAATATTTTTTGCTGATTTAGCTTTTTCATATTTAACAAGAAGACAGCGGCCATTATCACAACGCTAATGAAAGAATACCCAATGTTCGGGACCATATATCCCCACCAGCGTTGTTGGGGATAGTAAAAATATATGGCTTGATATAAGACAAAAGCAAAGACAGGCAACCTAAAAAAGCTTATCCAAGTAAAACTAACAAGTGTCCCGCAAAAAAGTAGTAAATTAAGCATTGATTTCTATTTCTAGTCTGTTATTCATTGGCAAGGCCAACTATTTTTTTAATTTCATTTAGTAATAAATGTTTAGTGAAATAAAGTGTGAGTAACCAAGTTAAACTAACAAATGGAATCAGAATTGCGAGCGAAATGAATATTGAAACCTCTTCAAAGTTTATTAAAAGAGATGTTAAATACGAGGCTCCAAAACAGGTGGTACAAAGTAAAACGTTTGTTAATTGCGATTTTGAAAAATTTAGTAATGAAAAATTTAGAACGAATTTTAGCAATAAGGTAGTGTAGATAAAGTTCACAAATGCTACGCCAGTGACCGCCATGGCTATTGTTAATAATCCATATTGAAACGCAAAATAAACACTAAATGCTGTTAATGAAAACATTATCATATTCCTAATGAAAAGGTGCCTTTCGTGGCCAGTTATTACAAGTAAACTTGGGCTTAGCGCATGAATGTTTTTAAAAACACCCCACAAACACAAAATACTTACTAATTCAGCGCTTTGTACCCACTGATCACCGAAAAACAACATTATAACTGGGTAGCTAGCAACTCCAGCAACGAGTAAAACGGGCAATAATACTGCGCCAAGAAGATTGGTAGCTTGATAATAAGCTGGTTCTAAATCATGGCCAAGTCTCTTTTGTTCAGCTAAGTAAGGCAAGGTTACTGGACTGATTCCTTCCGAAACTGTTGCTGTTAAAAAGTCTATAAATCCTAATCCTCTCGAAAAATACGCCACCATACCCGGAGTACCAAATTTTCCAATGATTAAATCATTACTAACAATACTTAAGCGTTCAAATAGATTCGCTAGTGTTATAAAAAAGCCGAATTTGGCAATATGTTTCATTCCTATGAATCGCGGGTACCATTGCATGTCAGTCGGTTGATATATTTTAACTAGTAATACTTGAAGAAGTGATTTTAAGGCAACTGCTATTGCCATTGAAAAGTAACTAAAATCCAACATTATAAAAAGAACTGTGATAGAAAATTCAAAAATTTGAGCTGTAATTCCAATTTGTAGCCTTTCCTTGAATTTAAATTGCCTCGCTAATAATGCCATTCCATTGCTAAAAAAAGGCGATACAAAAAATGAAACTGATAATAACAAAAGTAAAATAGCGATATCGTTATAGCCATAGTAGGTTTCTAATGGTTGTGCTACTGCTATTATTCCGATACCAAGCACACTTGTAATTACTATATTTAAACCGAGAGCAGAGCGAATTTCATCACTTGCTAATACTTTTTGCCTTATTAAATAGCTACTTACGCCAAATGATTTAAGCACATCAACAATCATCACTAGAGCAGCAGCTATAGCATAAAGCCCTAGTTCATCAGGTGTCATTATTCGAGCAATAACGATAACGGATAAGAGGTTAATTATTTTACCTAAATAGGTTCCCACCATAGAAAATTTAAGTGCATTGCGAACTTTAGACATATAGTTTTCTTGTAATAAATTTTTGAAAATATTGGTTTTCAAAATAGTGATTAATTCTATTCAGCTTTATGTCTAAACGTATGCTTTTAACGTAAGTTAAAATTATTTGAGCTGATAACATTTATAAAAACACCAATTCCTTTTTTATAGATCCAAATGAAGTTTAATTCGATAGTTTAAGTGTTTAGACTCTGTGCTTGAGCACTAAAAATATTTTCTGTTGTGAAAAGAAAACTCAATCTTTTAGTTTTATGTTTTTGCTAACATTAAATTTAGATTTTTCTCACAGAGGTCTTCATGTTCCTTAAACCATTGTTCATCTGCATATCCTTTCCAGCGCTCTGGATCTGGTGCAGAGATAACTGAACATAGTTCGTTGATAGGAACATTTTCAAGTTTGATTAACTTCATCATTTTAGTAACTGAACTAGAGGTATCTGTTGTTAACTCTTCAAAACTCATACTCATATCAGAATAATGTTGACCATATAAATACGACAGTTTCCAAATGTAGTAAAAGCGTTGGTAGGGGTGTGTAGTAATGTCCCTATCTAATATAGCGAAATGTTTGTATAGGTCATCACACCACAAATCCAAGTAAAACGCATCCTTGTAAGTTGTCTCTACGTTCTCTTTAGACATACGTTTTTGATCAGTTAAAAATGAAAGCCATTGATTACGAGGGTTTCGGTACAAATGTAGGATTTTAGCCTTTGGAAAGTTATGTTTTAGCCAAGGAAGACGAAAATCTACTCGATTGAATTGTAATACAGGACGCTTAGGCGCCCTTTTAATTAGTTGTTCAATATATTCTTTCATATTTGAGTTAACTGAAGACTCATCCATTAACAAGTTCTCTCGGATCCAATCTTCATTGTATAAACTTTCTAAATCTTCCATACCGTTAAACTCAGTCCAATAGTCGTCTACCCCCCTATGAGTTGAATCAACATTGTCGCCACGAGTTTTTGGAGCAAACCACTTGCGCTCATTAAATGGTTCATAGAAAGTAGTACATTGCTGCGTTTGTCGAAATAAATTCCACAATAAGGTTGAGCCGCTTCGAAATCGACTAGTAATAAATATGATGTCGTCTCTGTCGCTAATGCTAGGTTGTAAGTCAGAGGTAAAATAGGGATTAGACTTATTTGTAATTGATTTTTCAACATTATTTACGTTTTTAGCCAATGCTACAATTTGCTTTTCAATGCTGAGCTGTTTTAAAAAACGGCTGAAAATATTGATAACACTATGTTTTAATCTAGATTTCACTTAATTAATGCCTCTTAAATATTTTCTTTTCAATTACAGATTTACACTAAACTTAAAACATAATCTCATCATAAATACTTTTCATTCTATTTGCTCTTATTTGCGGAGAAAATTTCTTGTGGCATTGCTTTAGAGCGTTATTAGATAATGACTTGCATAGTCTATGGTTAGTCACCAAACGCTCAAGTCTTTCATAAAGTTGTTCGTTCATATATTGATGAAAATCGGTAGGAATATTCTTAATGCTGTAACCCTTAAATTGGCTAATAAATTCAAATTGCTCAGTTTCTATTAGTAATCCAGATTGCTCATCTTCGATAATTTCCGGAATTGCAAAATGAGAGCAAGAAATAACAGGTAAGCCAAAGGCCATCCCCTCTAAAATGGCGAAGCCAAATGTTTCCTGGTAAGTTGGTGAAACCAATACATCCGCTTTGGGATAGATGTCAGTTAGCAGTTCTGGTCTTTTTACTTTTTTGTGTACTATGGCAGAATGATTAGCAATTTTATTTCGGTAAATATTGGCTAGAGCTGTGTTAGTAGTATCAAACTGAGTATTACCAATTATATTCAGACGTATATGAGGGTACTTACTATGGAGTTGTTCAAATACATCAACTACATTCGCTCCACCTTTTCTAAAAAAATCTCCAACAAATAATATATTGAATTGTTCTTCAGAGAATTTTTTTTCTACTTTAGTGATATTAACGCAAGGGTAAATGACCTCGCATTTGTCTACTATTATAGGGTCTACGTTTTTTGCATATTTTTTGAGTGTAGAAAGGCCTGCGTGACTTTTAAATATAAGTTTTTTAAAATTATCTTTCTTTAAAACATTTTCAACTGCGAGTAATCGAAGGCTTCTGGGTAATGGTAGGCCGAAAATTCCAAAGTTAGCTGTGGCTGTAAATTCTGCAGGAGTATATATCCAGTTTTTTTGTGTGTTAACAGGGAATATTGGTGCTTCAACTATTGATACCGATGGGTCATCAAAAAAGGCGTAAAATCCTTTAGCAGAGCTGCTAACTATTTTATCAGACAAATGTGGACTTCTATCAATAAAGCGATATTCATAGCCTTCAGGCGCAAATTGGCAATATTCTTGTGCTATACCATGTCTTTCTGTTAATCCAATATAAATAGGAGGCTTGGACTTATTTGGCATGTTTAGACAACTTTTGATAAATATTGGCGTAATTGTTGATCATAATACTATTTTCAAATAATTCGGAAAAACGAATTTTTGATGCTTCAGCATATTGGTTTCGAATTTTTATGTCTTTGCTCATGGACAACATGGCGGATATGAGTGAAGGAAGGTCGTCGTTATCGCATACTAAGCCTGTTTTTTCGTGAATGACTATTTCCGGATTTCCCCCTGCATTTGTAACTATACAAGGCTTACCCAATGCCATGGCTTCGAGTAATGTCATGGATGTGCCTTCACTTAGGGAAGTTAACATAAAGACATCCATTAGCTCTAAGTAATGTTGAGGTTGCGGATCATATCCAGGCATTATGATACTGCTTTGAATCCCTAACTTTTCAATTAGTTTACATATATTTAAACGCTCTTCTCCATCGCCCACTATGATCAGTTTACTATTTGGGAATTGTTTTAGAATAGCAGCGAAGGCGTTTATCATCAGAGGGTGATTTTTAATCGGGTCTAACCGAGCAATTGTACCAAAAACTAAGTTTAAATTTGTGAATGCCAATTCATCTTTCAACTTGACTGTTTTTTGTGGATTAATCTCAGGTGGTCGAATGCCGTTGTATACCAATTGGATTTTTTTACTTGGTATATTTTCAAACTCAACTAGTGCCTGTAACGTAGCTTTTGAAATAGAAGTAATACAATCTGTAATTTTTGACAGTAACGGATTGATTAGCTTACGTTTCCAACTACTAGAATCCGGATAAAAGCGTCCGTGTTCTGTGAGTATTACCTTGGTCTTAGTGCCGAAAGCAGCAATCACACCATAAACCCAAGGGGTGTATTGATGACAATGGATAATATCAATTTTGTTAAGTTTTATATGTTGTCGAATAGCGGATATAAGTGAAGTATCAAAGCCAGGTTTGCGCGCTTTACTGCTAATTTGAATGCCATTATTTTGAAGGTCAACACCCCAAGGGCCTAAAGGTTCCTCGACGCAAAATATCGACATCTCAAATACTTCAGGATCAGAGCCTTCAATAAGATTTTTAATTACCATTTCGGTACCACCTATGCGCATGTCATAGGTGATATGCATAACTGAAATTTTAGTCACGCAGCGTTTTCCTGCTGGTTTTCGGTTGCTTGTGGTTCAGCATATTTCACCCACCACATCTCAAACATCAACATGCTCCAAAGCAGGGCACTGTGATCTGCACTTTCATTTTGGTGTTCATGCCATAGTGTTTGAATATAATCGTGATTAAATATGCTTTTAAGCCCTTGGGCCTGGTCGATTAAGTGTTGTTCGGCTAAGTCTTTAATTTCGTGTCTGAACCAACTAGCTAAGGGTACTGAAAAGCCCATTTTTTTACGGTATAAAATACCGTCGGGAAGCATGGGTTTGAAGGCTTCTTTAAGTATGTGTTTTTTCTCGCCGTTTTTAAATTTCATTTCAGAGGGCAGGGTGGCGGCAAATTCGACGACTTCTCTATCTAGCAATGGCGCTCGCACTTCTAAGGAGTTGGCCATGCTCATTCGGTCGACTTTGACCAGTATGCCGCCAGGCAAATAGGTTTTCATGTCGGTGTAGAGTATTTTGGCTAAGTGGTCTGGGCCGTCTGATTTTTCGTAGGCGTCTATGGTGATTTTGGATGGGTGGTAATCCCCCAGTTTTGCTTTAACTTCTTGTTTAGCGAGTTTTTGCCATTGTCTGTCGTCTATCTGTGAGTTGGTGGTATAAAAGCCCATTGCTGGCTCTTGGCTTAAGCTCGTTAGTAAAGACTTACCTTTGCGCCAGATAGTGGCATTACTGCCTGCTAAAAAGTTTGCTAGCTTAGGGAATAGGTGTTTTCGCAACACTTTGGGAAATTTATTACGTAAGCTATTTTCGGTAGCATCTGTGGTGTATTTTTCGTAACCAGCAAAGACTTCGTCGCCGCCATCGCCTGCAATGGCCACCGTCACTTGCTGCCTTGCTAGCTCGGATACAAAAAAGGTGGGCACTAAAGAAGGGTCGGCAAAGGGTTCGTCAAAATAACTGACTATCTTTTCTAGATTATCTGCGACATTTTGATGCACAGTAAATTCATGGTGTTCGGTGTGATACTTGTCGGCTACTTCTTTAGCAAATTCAGTTTCGTTGAATTTTTTATCATCAAATCCTATGGAGCAGGTTTTAACTGGTGTTTCGCTGTTCATTGCCATCATGGCTACCACACCGCTTGAGTCCACGCCGCCACTTAAAAACGCGCCTAATGGTACGTCACTGACCATTCGTTGTTTGGTGCAATGGGCCGCTAACTCTCTGAGTTTTTTGGTGAGCTCGGTTTCGTTTGCTGTGCTGGTGTGCTCAAAAGTTACATCCCAGTATTGGGTGATCTCAATGCCATTGGAATCTACGGTCATATAGTGGCCAGGTGATAGCTTGTGAATATGAGTGAAAATACTTTTAGGGTCGGGCACATACTGATAAGCGAAAAAGTCGTAAACCGCGTCTAAGCGGATATCTTTGGGTACATTGGGTAAGGTTAAAATCGCTTTGATTTCAGAGGCAAAGGCAAATTGGGTAGCAGTTTGCAAATAATATAGGGGCTTTTTGCCCATACGATCTCTGGCTATCAGTAGCTTCTGGGTGGTGGTATCCCATAAAGCAAAGGCAAACATGCCGTTTATTTTATTGAGTAGGTTTGCACCCTCGGTAGCATACAGGGCCAAAATGACTTCGGTATCGGTGTGGGTTTTAAAGGGGTAACCGGCAGCACTTAGTTCTGCTCTTAGTTCTTGGAAATTATAAATTTCGCCATTAAATACAATGATGTATTTGCCATCAAAGGAGGTCATGGGCTGTATGCCTGCATCGGTCAAATCGATGATGGCTAGTCTGCGGTGGGCTAGGCCTACGTATTCATCAAGGTATTCGCCGCCGGCATCTGGACCGCGATGATAAATACTATCTCCCATTTTTTTTAGGGTGACGTTATCGCCCATATGTCCATTAAAGTGGGTAAAACCGGCAATGCCACACATTTATTTACTTCCTGTTTTAACTGCTATTTTGTATAGCGTTTATGTCGCTAAAGACTAATATGTTTACGTATTTTGGGTCCTAAGGTTGTGGTGACACCTAAGGGTAATATTGCCCAGGTTTTTTCAATCAAACTTCTGATTTGACTCGGCTTGTTTGGGGTATTTTTATCTATCGTGGCTGGTTGTGCAACTAAGTTTGTCCACACCAGAGGAATTGGCTCTGCGCCCCATTGGCGTTTAAATTTGTAAGTGCCTTCGTTATAAGTCGAACGGCCAAAATCAAACTCGGTGCAACCATGCTCACTCACGTGCTCTAACAATGACCAATATAACAGCATATTTGGCGCTAACTTGTTGTATTGGGCCACAGTTGAAGCCCATGGGATCACCGCTTTAGTACCATTTAACAGCACTATGCCTGCACCAACTGGGACTTGGTCTTTGTAGACTACCGACAAAACAATATGCTTAGCGTAATTGTTAAACAAAGCTTCAAACCATTTTTTGCTGTGTACCGGTGAGCCTAGTTTGCGCATGTTGATAGCGAATATTTGATAAAAGTCATCGATGTGTTTTTGACTGTTGGCTAACTTGCAATTCAAGCCATTTTTTTCTGCTTTGCGGATCTGACTGCGTAGTTTAGATTTGAATCCGGCTAAAAGTGTTTCGGCGCTGCCTGGTAAAGGCAAAACCATTCGGACTTTTTTGCCTGTTAACTCAGTGCTTTCGGTTGCTGTGGCCGTGTCACGGTAATCAAAATTGGTGCCTTTGGCATTTTGTAATAACGTCAGTGCTTCTGTTTGCAATGCCTTCACTATGTCGGCATCGTTGCCAAGGGCAAAACCTAAGTCACAAAATGGCAACGCACAGTACTTCGCCTTTCCGAAGGGGTTTTGCATTTTTACGCAAGGTAATACGCCCACTATCTTGTCATTATCTAAGGCTAATAAACTCACATTTTGATGTTGGTAGGCTTGTTGGACACTTAAAGCCCACGCAAATCGATGATAGGGGCTAGCGTCCTTGTGGCCATCTACATATTCATCCCAAATAATGTGATCAGCGGCCACCGCCATTCTTATCTTCATTCAGCAGGGGTATCCATAGTCTGTAACTTTTTTGCTGCTTCAGAAATAGTGCAAAATTCAATGTCATATTTGGATTTTAATTGGGTCACCACTTTGGTGACTGCATCACTGATAAAGTCGAAGGGATCTTGATCACTCTCTAATAATCCCACTTGGTTATCCAGTAAACTTGAGCTGTGCATATACATATGTAAAATCGGGTAACCTTTATCAATTACCTTTTCGCACAAAGTTAGCATGTCTTCTGCCGCTGATAATTCTGGGCAAAGGTAAATTTTTCTCAATAGATTGGAATGCCAAGCGAGGCCGTTAAACCGGGTCCAGCTTAAAGGTGGTTTAGCAAATGCCACATGCACATTATTGGATAATTCAAAGTTTGTGCGGTTAAAGCCTACCGTAACTGGTAGCTCGTAAATGGTTTGTTGCTTGCCTTGTTTTAGTGGCTCGTTTAGGTCGGGCCAATAGGGGAGAGTAGGGGAGCCAACACAGCTGAAATACTCATTTTGGTAATAGGGATAGACACTTGAGTCGACGGTAATGCCACTTTTTATTAGTAGCGCCATGACATTTTTGTCAATGCCCCATCTGCCGGTTCTGAATGACTTGGCTTTTACCCCAAACCCAGCTTCAAGGCTTGCCATTAATACATCTAACTTATTGGAAACTTGCTCTACGGGTAAATTGATAACATGGGATTCGGCTTCACCTACTTGTTCGTAATAAGGTGGATTACACCAAGGGTGCAGATGTGCACCGATTTCGCAGTTGCCTTTGGTGGTAAATGTCTGCATTTTTTCTACAGCGATTTTATTATCGGACACGGCATAATCCACAAAATAGGTGGGTCTGATGCCTAAGTTTTCGCAGATGTCATTAAATGCCGGTAGTTTATCAATATTATTCACATTGGCCACTTGCTGGGGAAAGGGACCTGACCAATCCCACTCTTCCTCGGTGTCTATGGTCAATACAAATATAATCGGTGTTTTGCTTCCCTTCGTGCTCATTGGGCCTCCGTAACCAATTTTTCGAATAAGTCAGTATATTCAGTTGCCATTCGATTGGCTGAATAATGCTGATATACAAACTCTTTGGCATTCGCCGCTAATTCAGTTGCATAGTTTTGATCAAATAATAGTGTTTCCCAATAGCCCTGTAGTTGGTCTTTTTCGCCTAGTGGTGCAAGCAATCCGGTTTTTTGATGCTCAATTAACTGATCAATACCGGCTATATCATAGGCCGCGACTGGGATACTGGCCGCGGTAGCTTCCATTAAGCAGCGGGGAATGCCTTCGAGTGTTGATGTCATCACAAATAGATCAAATGACTTTAACAAGGATAATCTGTCATCACGAAACCCTAAAAACTCAATATGACTACTACTGGCAAGAGTTTGACTGTATTTTTCTAATTCGGCACGTGCATCGCCATCACCTAAAAGTATGAGTCGAGTGTTAGGATGTTTGGCATGTAGTTGTTCAAAAATATCCAGAATATCAAATATGTTTTTGCGGCTGATCATCTGACCTACAAAACCAATACGCTTTTCTTCAGGATTAAGTCTTTCTGGCGTGGCTGTGGCTTCTACTTCTGAGAGGTCGACCCCATTTTGAATGTATAAGGTTTTATGATCTTTCACACCCATACGTTTACAGTCACGCATAAGTTGTTGAGATAGCGGCACCACTTTAGTGGCATATTTCATGGCCTGACAACCTAGCCAAATAAAGGTACGCAACTTAACGTCTTTGGCATTTTCAAAACCATGGGGTGTCACCACACAGGGAATACCTGCTTTTCTGGCGGCTAACACACCTATGATGTCGGACTTGTAACCATGGGTGTGCACTATATGAATGTTTTTTTCTTTGATTAACGCCGCCATTTTAGACACGGCTGATAAGTCAAACTTGCTCTGCATATTCACAATATGACAAGGCAACTCTAATTTTTGGTATTCGTTAACGAGTTCTAAGGGTTTTTGACCAGGCTCCATTGTCACTGCTAAATCGCAACGTATTTTGGCGGGGTCCAGATGTTTAGCCAGGGCTAACACCCAGCGCTCAGCACCGTAAAATCCGGTAGGACATATAAACTGCAGCACATTGATAGTTTGCGTCATAGGTGTTTATCCTTAATGTGTCTTTACGCCGATGGATTTAAACAAACCTAAAACCGTACCAATTGCTCGTGCCGGAAAGTAATAAACATAAAATTTAACAATATGTACAAATCTGATTTTTTTATCTGCTAAAGCATACAGTCGCAAACTGTATACAAAAACCGGTATTACTGCTACTAAAAAGGCCAAAGTTGCTAAATACACCTGCCCAAATACGAGTAAAAACAAGGATACTGAAAACATCAATAAAATAGCAGGAGGTGCAATAAAGCTCGGCCATTCTCTAAACGGTATATTACGCCCAGAAATGGATTGTAAATTTGACTGGCCTCGCCAAATCTCTTTGTCAAACATGGCCTTATAGGCTTTGTCTTCACCTAAATGGATGTACGTAGCGGCTGAAGTGTAGTAAAGCTTACCTAGTTTGGCCGCTTGATCAGTAAAAAAGTAATCTTCGCAAGTGATTAGGTGTTCTGGGAATCCCCCTATCTTATCGAATGAGGTTTGCGTTAAAAATAAATTTCGACCGGGTAAAAAAGCAACATCGGTATCTATCTCGGCGTTACTCAGGCTAGTTCGGATCTGCTCTAGGGGAGGAGCATCGTCATCACAAATTTGCATGGCACTACTGATGATTCTATCTTGGGTTACGGCAATCTCGGCAATCATTTGCTGAGTCCAATTATTTGATAGCCAAATGTCAGCATCAAGAAAAGCTAAATACTGCCCTTGGGCCTGTGTTACCCCATAATTGCGTAGTGCTGAGATAGTGTCATTTTCTGGACGAATACACACTGTTAGCTTAATGGATGGATTGTCCAGCAGAGTTTGCTGCTGTATATCTGGTGTTTGACTGACCACTATCACTTCGATTGTATTCAGGTCACAGGATTGCAGGCAAATAGATTGAAGTGTTTGCTTCAACATTTCAAACCTTCCTTTATGGGGAATAATAAAAGAAACCTGCATATGCGTTTGTTAATCCTGTTTTGTTTGGGGTTAGGCTAAGCGTTTTTTCAACCAGTCAAATTCAGCTCTTGGAGAGAGTTTTATCAACCTTTTGGTGAATACCTTAAGTAATCCACCAAATAAACTGGTTTGCTGATATTTTGCCGCTGGCCAGTTTTTTCTTGGTGCAAAAGCTATGGGGGAAGGCCGCTTTTGAAAACACTCCATCGCTCCTTGATTTTGCATCAGCAATACTAAAATCCGTGTATAGGTTTTAGTATCCGCTTTAGTAAGCTTATCAGTAACATACTGTTGAAAAAACTGTGCTTTGTTCAAATATTCGATTTTTTTGTCAGGCGAAAAATAATAAGCGCCGGCTAACACATGAGCTTTACGCAGATCCTGTGCGGTCCAAGTATCATTTGGGTATTCTAAAATATCGGGCTTTTGCAGGTAAGGGTATTCGTGGATCAGCATCCAGTCAGCGAAATTTAATAAGCAGTCACGGCAATAATAAA
This sequence comes from uncultured Paraglaciecola sp., assembly GCF_963977085.1. GTDB lineage: Bacteria > Pseudomonadota > Gammaproteobacteria > Enterobacterales > Alteromonadaceae > Paraglaciecola. The sequence goes on from NZ_CAXBNC010000006.1 coordinate 170,054, forward strand.
AGTGTTTATCAAATTCCTTTCTACTTTGCTTTACTTGTAGATAACGACACAGAGCCTGCAGTAATACCGTGTAAAACCAGGTGATTTCTACATTCTGTAAATCTCTATCGGCAAGATCTTCATCTGGGTGCATAGCGTTGGCGAATATATTTTGTACTTTTGTCAGATAGTTATCGTTTTGGGTTAGCTCAAAGCTATCAAGTAAGGCATTCACGTAATTGGCAATGCCTCTATCTAACGGATACTGCCCAGTAAAATGATTTTTATAACCTGCCACATGGCGGTTCTTAAAGGCTAATAATAGCTCAAGGCATGTACCTGAACCTTCATATACATGGGTGATCCAATTCGCTAAGGTGAGCACTGCATCTTTAGAACTCTGCTGTCCGGTCATACAATAATGTAGATATAAACCCGTGGTATAGCAGTGTTGACCGCCAGGTCCGCCACCACCTGCATGATCTTGATAGACATCACTAGCTTGGTGTTTTGAATAAGAGCGATGACTAGAGGTAAAGGCCTGCAAGTAATGGTCTGTATGCCAGAACAAACCACCGTTATATTCGTTTTTATCTAGTTTGGTATGGTAGATGTCAATATCTTTTACATGTGTGGCTAAGTCATCTGCCAGCTCAAACCATTTAGTGTTACCTGTGGTTAAATATTGCCTCAGAAAACCGTAGATTGGGTCATATTGGTTATTATAGTGGGACACAAATATGTCTTCACCTTGGTAATCTGCGGTTTCATGGTCAGCATATAACTCTCCGAAGTGACGCCAGCCATATTCATCAAGATTCTCACGTTTTTCAATAAAGCTTGCTGTGCTGTTTATGCCTAAGTCGATAATGGATTGCAGCGAGTTTGCTGTGACTGTTTCTTTTTCAATAAAAGGATATAAGTCACATTGGCTGATCCACTCCCAGTCAATATTGCCGCGGATAGTTTGATGGCGAGTAGTTAAATCATTGTTTGCGCTATTAAGCGATATCCAGAAGGTATGGCTTTTTTTCTCGCCTCCCTGTAATTCGTGGAGATAATGGGTTTCTGGAAACAGTCCCAAAGAGACGATGTTGTCTTTTACTGTTAATGATTTTGGAAAATTCTGCCAAAACTGGTCTAGGGTAATAGTAAGGTTGTTTTTTAAAGTCACCACTGGCTGGCAACGTAAACCGCTTTGCCCATCATTCAGAACAAAACCGTTTTTGTTAATTTCGACCTGATTATTGTGGTTTACATGTACAGGGCTTTGCCAATTGACTCCACCACTTGAGAACTGCTCGCAGGCTATATTATCGGCGTTATAAGTCTGGTTATTTTGAACATCGGTAAGTATGTTGTGTTCTGTAACCGTTTTTTTGACTGTGTTTAATTCAATATCAAGAGATTTGAAATTAAATGAACCTGCGTCGCCCAAGTCCCACTTGCCACCTTGATGTATGGCCCTGTTGGTATTATGTATTTGCAGGGTAAACTTCATTAATTCAAAGGGGATCAACCACTCAACCATAAGCTGAAAGTACACTAAGGTGTCTGAAAAATGTCCGTCGATTTTCAATGTGACGGCTGAAGAGGCGTTATTTTTTAGATTACTGTGTTGAACAACACTTGCATGCTTAAAGTCAGTTTTAACTCGCTGCCCTTGGCTATCTGTGAGTTTTAGGTCATCTGCATTGAGGGATAAAATAGCATCGCCTTTGTCATCCAGCATTGTTAGTTGGTTATTCTCTAGACTCAGGGTTAATGCTTCACTGCCACCTTTGAGGGAGTAGTTATCTATGACTTCCGCTTTTTCTATTAATTTGTTGGGTAGCGTACTGGTTGTTGCTGCATTGCTGGTGCCAATATTCAAATACAACTGTGTTTGGCTAATGTACTGATAAATCAATTTTACCCATTTAAAGCTGTGATCTGGCCAATACGCGACAACTTGGCAGAGTGCATCGATTTCTCGTGGTTTATCTGATTGATTATCTGTGGCTGAAGTTATCGAAAGTTGCTCAAGTGCAAACACCTTTGATTTAGGTAAGGGGACAGATACTTCACAGCATTTTTTCTGATCATTGTGTAAATTGGGCTCATGCTCTACTAGTAGTTTTATGGTCGGGGAATCAATCATTTAATTTCATCCGCAGGTTTGAAAACAAGCCACCAAATATCAAACGTTTCCATTTTCTTAATAGTTCTCTGAATAGTAATAGGGGGGTATTGCGATAGAAACAGTAAATATTTTGTTCATAAGGATGTGCGTTAGATAACGATTGTTTGTACTGGGCTTCACCCGCTAAAAAGTCATACACTTTTATGCTTTCTTTGATAGCTTGTTCGATTATTAGGCTGTGGATCACTAATCCCACTTTAATACGGTTATCAGCATTAAAATGTAATGCTGACAGGTAAAAGCTCCAACTATTACCGTAGGTCAATAAGTAAACATGACCGAGGGCAACATCATCCTGATATAAGGTATATAACCTACAATTTTGAGCGGATTGTGGTGCTTGAATTAACCCGCGGTGAAATTCATAAAAGCAAGGGTTATCAAAGCCGCTCCCATAGACAGTAGAGCGCCATTTGATGCGATGCAATTCTGCAATGTGAGTTAGTACCATATCTTTTTCTGCAGGCTCTTTTGCTAATACAAGTCGCAGTGGACTTTGCTCATTTAATAGTTTTATTGAGCGTTTAATATGAGAACGAGTATTTTTTGATAGACTAGCAAGATAGTCGTCTAGTGACGAGAATCCTTCTAAATTGGCCAAATAACCGGGTGATGACAATTCTGTCCTTATTTTAAAGCCTTCAAAATTTAGGGTATTGATAAAATGGGGGGAACTCAGACCTATCTTGATGTCATCTACTTTCCCTATCTTGACTAACTCTTGACAAATTTCACTGGTCAATTGTGGTTCAAAGTTTTTATGTAGCAAAAAAGTATTGTGTTCTATCCATGTTTGGTCTTCTTTGATATTGCCACTTTTATGTAAAAAATACTGGTTAAAGCTTAATCCCCAAAATACTCTTTTGGTTTTTGTACCAAATAACGCTAATCCAAGGGTTTCCTGATCTTGCATTACTTCAACGCATAAACAGTTGTTAGTAGTGAGGTTTTTTTGAGTTAACCACTGTTTTATCCAGAACCAAGCAACAAATGCCGACGAATTAGCCTGACCTTGTAATGCAATCCATTTTTGCTCCAATTCTTCCACATGACTTTCGTCCACGTGATAGGAGCGAGTCTGAAAGGGTAATGAAGGCATGGGATCCGTTTCCATTTGCGACAAGGTTTTATTCCGATATAAATACACTGGCTGTAATGTACTAAGGCTAACTTTAAATGACATTAAAATCATCCGTAAATTTTTATCATCACAATTGCCAAATGTGTCGTGATAGAAGCAGTAAAAACTAAGCCCCTTTTTTTAACAAAGAACTTAGCCTAAAAACGGCAAGTGAAAAACAGCCCAAGATACAATTGCTAAGGATAAATATACAAAAATGGCTATATTATGCTAGCTGTATTTAATTGGGTGGGATCTGCAGGATTTAAGTAGCGAATGACCACGTATTGTTTTATTTGCTCAGATGTAGATGTAGAATGTTAAAAACTAGTTTAATAAAGTTAACTTACGAATGGAGTCTCGATGAAAAAATCTAAATTGGGCAGAGTATTATTTACGGTAATACTTGTGATAACCATAATTGGCTGCGATAAAAAAAGCAGTGAAGAATCTGTCACCATTGCACAAACTTATATTCATGAAAATAAGTTAGAGGCGGCTATTATTGAATTAAAAAATGCGGTTCAACAAGCACCTGAGGTGCCAGCCACCAGATTATTACTAGGGCAACTTTATTTTGAAACAGGGCAATTAGCTGTAAGTGAAAAGGAGTTAAACAAGGCTCTGGACCTAGGCAGTAACGTAAATGACGTATTACCCCTGTTATCACAGGTCTATTATTATTCCGAGCAGTTTGATTTAGCGCTAAGTATGTCGCTGGATGGGCTGACTGAACCTCAAGCATTAAGTACTGTCAGTCTAATACGTTTTTTGACTTCATTGCGTGATACCCCATTAGAATTGGAAGAGTTGCTTACAGGTTTATCTGAGTTAGATAAACTGTTGGCACAAAGTTACGAAGCGTTTAGGGTCAACGATATTCAACAAAGCACAGAACTGCTACAAAAGCTTAAACAGAGTAACTATCGCCCTGTAGATACAGAATATCTCCAGGCAAAGTTGAATTATAAGGAAGGTGATTACAAAGGTGCCGCAGAGAGTTTTGCTAAGGTGAATCAACTGATGCCTTATAAAAACTCCGTTGATTTCCAAGAAGTTGAAGCATTGATAAAAGCTAAGCTTTATGACGTTGCGGAAAATAAGACTGATGTTTTACTAAAAATCAATCAAGATCATCCTCTACTTAATCTTTTTAAGGCTAATATAGCTTACGATAAAGAAGAGTATGAGCGAGCGTTAGGCCATGCTGAAAAATCCATCCAAAACGGCGTGGATACCCCCAAGGCTAGGTTAATCGCTGGAGTCAGTGCCTACAAGGTAGATGCTCTTGAAAAAGCATATCAAAATCTGATAAATCTAAGCAATCGAGATGGTGTCAAAAACAGTGATGTTCAAAGATTGCTAGCCCATGTGCAGTTAAGTCTGGGTTATAGCGATGATGCTGCAAATTCTATTAGAAGCATGACAGATTTGCGAGTTGAAGATGTAGATTTGTTTTCACAAGCAGGCATGAAATTGGCTGCGATAGGAGACTTAACCGGTGCCAAAGAATTGTTAGCTAAAGCGACAGAATTAGATGGTAGTAATGTTTCCTCTAAGTATCGCGAAGCAATGGTCAATATAGGCACGGATGAAAAAGCGGTAATAGATAGCCTTTCCGAGTTGTTAGCACAAGACCCAGCTGTGTCAAATGGGTGGATGCATCTGGCCATGGCACATGTTAGAAATGGTGACCCAAAAGCCGCGCTTGAAGTGGCCAACAAATGGGCACAAACTGATCCTGTAAATGGTGAAACCTTAAAAGGTGTGGTGTATTTTAAAAACAATGATACGGAGCGAGCGATAACCGCTTTAAAAGCCGCTTTGGAAATTAACCCCAAACAAATGGGGGCACATCAATATCTATTACTGGCTTATGAAAAAGCACAACAATATGACGCGCTTTACCTTCAAGCAAAGCAGGTGCTGACATTTTCTCCCGATAATATTCTTGCACTGGTTAGCATTGCTATGGCAGGGCAAGTGCTGGATAAATCGAAAGAGGCTGATCTCTTTTTAACACAAATGATAGAACATGATAAAGGTAACCTGTCGGCCAATGTTGCTCTGGCGATGAGTGCAAAATTTCAGGGGGAACAACAACGCGTAATTGATATTCTTGCCCCACATGATTCTTCGTTGCCATCACTCGGGAAACTGCTTTTGGGCGATACTTACTTACTGCTAGGTCAAACTGATTTAGCATTAACTACCTATCAAACATGGAAGGGGAAATCACCGTCTACTTTAATTCCATTTCTCCGGGTTATTGGGCTTAGCGAACGTAAGGGCGACGATAATGAAGCCTTGAAACTAACAGAAGACGCGCTTAAGCAGTTTCCTAACCAGCCTGCATTGCAAATGTTGAAAGTTAATTTTCTGACCAAATTAGGGCGGCTTAGTGAGGCCAGAAAACTTGTCTCTTTGCTTAAATCTTTAGATACAGATGAATCCTTTGATTTGCTGGGGTTCTATGAAGGGCAACTGGCATTGGGAGAGAAAAACTATCCATTAGCAGAAGAGTTGTTGGCTAATCATTATAAAAATTCTCCAAGTTTTACTTCGGCTATTATGCTAGCTATGGCCATGCAGGGAAATAGTCATATTAATGCTGCGAAAGAAATCTTAGAGGCTGAGTTGGCTAAGATGTCTTCGCCACCAACGCGTATGCGTCATACTGTAGCTGAATTTTTTCAACATAATGGTCTGTATAAAGAGGCTGCGACTCAATATGACATCTTGTTAAAAGAAGAAGGGGAAACGCCTGCTTCGTTAAACAATCTGGCTTTTGTATTACAACAGGACAAACAATTGGATAAGGCTTTGTTGCTTGCAAAAAAAGCCCTTACACTGATACCTAATTCTCCACAAATCATGGATACTTTAGGCTGGATAGAATATGAAATGGGCAATCTGCCAGAGGCTTATAAAAATCTCAATGAGGCGTTACGCCTAGCTCCCAATGCAAACTCTATTATGTTACATCTTGCAGAGGTAAGGATAGCGTTAGGCCAGCAACAACAGGCTAAAGAGTTATTGAAAAAGTTAGTTAAACCCTCGAAAGGTCAAATGGAACACCGACAGTCACTGCTAAAAACAATATGACCTAGATTTTAAAAGCCAGGCTTATATAGCCTGGCTTTTAAAATAGTTAGCTTGGCAATAACAAAGCCAATATTCAGATATTAAATATAGCGAAGAATATTGGATATTCAGAGCTCCAACTGCCTAGTTAGATTTTCCCACTATTCCAGAATAACTAAACAAACCATCAGTTCTAAATAATACCGCGATTATTCCGTTATTTGTCACTCCAAATAATGTGCTTTCGACTCCCACTATCACTCCAGAGTAGTCTCCCGCTTGTCCACAATTATTCAAAGATATCGACACTGATGCTATTTTTTCTTCATAGTTATTAATATTGCCTGTCAAAGTACAGCTGTTCGCACTGCCAGATAGTATACCGTTAGCATCAATAACTAGCTGTCCCCATTGCCCTTCAAGGCTATCCAATAATAATTCAGGTGAGACATAAAGTAGATCCGAATAATTCAGAGTGGTAGCTACGTTGCTTTGATTGACGTAACTTATTTCTATATCAATACTGTCCATCTCAGGGGTTACAGGTATAGATAACGATGCATCAACAATTGGATTTGACTCTATTAAACCATTGCCATCGCCAAGAATAAAAGGAGGAGCAGGCTCATAAGTGTAATCAAAAACAAATGGGTTTTTAGACCCCGCGTTTAGTACAAATTCCAAGGAATAGACCTCGCTAGTAGTAAAAATCATTAACTTTGAATCATTAATATATAAACTAGGCTTTAACGCATTAGTTAATGGGAGTGATTCATCTTGGGTTATTTGTGTATCGACCGAGCCAAATACTCCGACGTTGTCACTATCAAAGGCCATCCAGCTGAGATCGGCTACACCATTTTGTTCTACTAGGGTAAGTACACCATTATAGTTGCCAGATTTGCTGCAACCACTGTAGTTCACATCAAAAGAAAATATATTTTTTGTTCCACTATTGGTTGCAACACCATCAATGCTACAGCCGTTTTGATCAACGGCGCTTAACATTCCAGCATCTAGTGTCAATCCAGAAAATACAATATCTTTCCACTGGCCGTTATAACCGTTTAAGTTTGCTTCTAAAGTGGATTCTGTTAGCGTGGCTGTAGTTGAAACCCCTCCACTAGGCACATTTATGCTATAGCCCTGCATAGTTGTAACTACATTGTCAGAGTCGATCACTAGAGTAGCACTTAAATCTGTTGTTTCTGCTACTACCCCTCCTTTTTCGTCATAATTTTCAACGTTGTACCCTAACCCTGGCGCCGTATTGACCGTATTATTCACAGTTGACAAGTGAACATTTTCAAACATGGCGTAAGAATAAGTACCGGAACTTCTGATTTTGGAAACATAAAGTTTTTGATCATAAAAAACCGCAGACCCCCTATCAGTGACACCTGTCTCAAATGATAAGGCTGAATTCCCAAACGGCGACGGAGTCGGCGTTGGCGTCGGCGTTGGCGTCGGCGTTGGCGTCGGCGTTGGCGTCGGCGTTGGCGTTGGAGTCGGCGTTGGCGTTGGAGTCGGCGTTGGCGTTGGCGTTGGCGTTGGAGTCGGCGTTGGCGTTGGCGTTGGAGTCGGCGTTGGTGTTGGAGTCGGCGTTGGAGTCGGTGTTGGAGTCGGTGTCGGCGTTGGAGTCGGAGTCGGTGTTGGAGTCGGCGTTGGAGTCGGAGTCGGCGTTGGAGTCGGCGTTGGTGTCGGCGTTGGAGTAGGAGTCGGCGTTGGAGTGATAGTGATGCTAAATTCGCTGGTTGCTATCGCACCTTCATCATCAATTACCTGTACTTCTAACACCAGCAAGGTATCGGCACTAACACTAGGCGCAATAAAACTGACCTCAAAATTATCGGCGTTTGTCAAAGTGACAGCCGGGCCCGATATTGCACGCCAACTGACGATCGCAATTGTTCCATCTGAATCACTGGCGTTTGCAGTCAGTGCAACGTTTTCGAATTCCTGAAATGAATTTTGCCCCGTGATACTGACTAAAGGTGCAACGTTTGTCGATGGTGTTGGGGTCGGTATTGTTGTGATTGTAACGCTAAATTCGCTAGTTGCCGTTGCACCTTCGTTATCCGTTACCAGTACTTGTAACATCAGTTCGGTATCAACATTTACAACAGGTGCAATAAAACTGACCTTGAGAGTTTCCTCTCCCGTCAAGGTGACCTCTGGCCCCGATATTATAGACCAACTGACAGATGCAATACTGCCATCGGCATCGCTGGCGTTTGCAGTGAGTTCTACTATTCCTAATTCCTGGAAAGCATTTTTCCCTGTGATACTAACTGAAGGGGTAACATTCGGTGTTGGTGTTGGTGTTGGTGATGGAGTTGGAGTTGGAGTTGGGGAAGGTGTAGGTGTAGGTGTTCCGCCACCACCTCCGCAAGATACAATACTTAAAACTGACAAAGCAACTAAACTGTATTTAAACACTTACTATCCTTATATTGATACATCGGGAAATCATTCAAAGCCAGAAGAATTTCTACTCGACAGGTTTTATGTTTTCTATTTGTATAACTCTAGACGTTGTAGACAACTTAAGCTAGGCGAATGAATCGAGTCAAATTTTAAACTGTAAACTCAGAAACTAATTTAGAGTAATTTTTATCGGGCAACAAGTTTAAAAATGGGCTTTCTGAAAATAGACTCACTTTGGTGAGCAATCGTTTGTGAATTATTATTAATGTCGAATATCTTGAAGGAGTGGTCAATCTTGAGTCTGCAAAAGGATTACCTAGCGATCTAGGATATTGTAATGTTTCTCCCTAAAAAGAAATTATCAATTAAATTGAGGACAAAAAAATACCGGCATTTGCCGGTATTTACGATTTTCAACTGATAATTATTTTACAGATTTTCTGCGAGCTCCGAAAGCTAAACCCAACATACCTAAACCTAACAAGGCTAGTGATGATGGTTCTGGAACTACTGTATCACCAGATAAATCTAACGAACCAAATAATGGATAACCAGGAACGTTCAATTGAGCAGGTTGGAAAGACGATGTAAACGACACATCAGATCCATTTAGCTTTCCATTAGTATCAAAATATTCCATGGCTAAACCACCAACAACATCTAAAAATCCACTACCACTACCTTGAATATTAGGTAGACTAAATAAATTGTTAGCTAAACCTGTCAATAAACCATTATTAACAAAAGATAAGAAATTCACACCATCACTAGCACTTGCTAGGCTTGGCGCACCCTCGTCATAGTCTGGACTGTCATCAACCATAATATCGAAGACTACATTATCAAATGCAAATATACTTGCATTTGGAAGTCCTACAACAGGGATTGCGGACACCAATTCTAAAGAAAATGTATATGTTAATTCACAGCCTGGGCAATACACACTATCCAAAGTACCATTAAAGTTAGTCATAACACCAAAACCTGTTACAGTTTCACCGACTGCACCTGCGAAAGTTTCATAAATATTACCATTTGACTGGAAATCTGCGCCTGAGTCTGTATCCCAATTTACACCACCAACAGATACTGGGTCAGCATGAGCTGACATACTCAAACCTAGAGCTAATGCAGCGGAAAATATAATTTTTTTCATTTGTCTATTCCTTGTAAGTTTAAAATTTGTTTTTCAGTTTCGCGGATATTTAGTGAATTGACTATTTCCGCTATCTACCTTCACAATGCAGCTCTTGTGCCATAATTATAAATTGCTTTAAAAACAATCGTTTATAATTTTGTTTGAAGCATGAATTAAAAAAAACGTTAATTAGACCCATTGAATTTAGGTTTGTGTAAATATTTCTGACACATAAATGGAAAATTCAACATGTTAATTTTGTTTTGTGTGTCAAATAATCAGAGTACTGCTATTAGGCACTGTATAAACGCTGGTATTTATGTTGCCAAATTAAATTCAGGGGTCTTATTTTTAGGATTAGTGGCTAATTTATAACGATTTAACTAGCCATCTCGAGTATTTTCAGTTGTTTATTGGTTTTTAACTTAGAGAAACTATCTTCTCTACTTACTGATTGACACATTGCTAAGTGTAAAAAATCATGACAGTTGTTTTTCTAGTTCCTTTACTTCTCTGCGTCCCGCGCGAGGAGGAGTGCCTTCCTTATAGCCTAATCTTAAAAACATCACGGCTTTGTCAGTCCCAGAAGTAATTTTATCTAACCTAGTTTCAATTTCTACTAATTCTTCAGACAAGGCTTGGTTCAAATTGGGTTTGGCTAGCGTGAGTACCCCAGGTGCAGCATATAAATGCACCGATAATCCAAGATTGGTGGCTTTTAGCCATACTCTTTGTATTTGCCGGCCAGCGTTAAAAATATCTATTGCCGAATCTGACGGGGTGGTGATCATGGCTAAACCCGGTGAGTTAACTATCGGCAGGGTGACTGACCTAACTGCAATGAGCTGGCTCACCCCAATTAGATTAAGTCGTTTCATAGCAGACCATTTTTTTAGAAGTTTAAACATTGGGCGAGCCGGAGCTTCAATTCCCAATACATCCAGGGTCATACCTTCTAGTGGGTTGTTATCATCAAACTTTACAGTATCAAAAAGTTCCGCATGTAATGACTCAGATTTGAATCGCACAGCCTCGGCGCGGCGAATAATCGGAACTATCTGCTTAATGCTCGTTTTGTCGTTATATATAATCAGAGAGTGGGAAGTATTATTAATACTTTCAGTTAACTGCTTAATGATTTCCGACGTAATCTCCCCTTTATATGGAAAACGTCTATCACTATGACGATTTTCAATTTGTTCAGCGAGTTGTACTTCAGATTCGACTCGAGTTTCAGTTGTGAATACCTCAAACGAAATGGTGACACAGATTTCATCACCCTCTTTTTTGTAGCTGGTTGCTGCACTTAACCCCAGTGTATGGGCGCAGAGCATAATATTTTCAGTAGCGGCACCCATTGCTAGGTTAGTTAGAATATAAGTGCTATCGGTGGCTGCTCCACTGCGAGTCTTATCATTATATAAACAAAGCACATCATTATCTTTCCAAGAATACTGCCATGGAACTGAATTATCTGCTGAAGGTGCAAACCGTGCGGCTTCTAAAATTGTGTCTTTTTGAGATCCACTAAGTGGCATAGTTTTGTTACTCGATGTTGAAAGCTTGCTTAGCGGCATTTAAATTTTCAATGAAACTTGGATTTTTATGACCATTAGGAATATGGGTCTTCTCCATTTGATTCATATAAGGATCCCAATGCATACCTTCTGGAGCGCAGACTAAGTCACCTCGACCAAGCAAAATCTTCACCGCGTAAGCCGCAGCTACGCCGGCGCTCATTGTGCAGCCAATAATGGTAGAAGGACCTCTTTTTTCTTCTAGATTAAGTCTACTTGGGTCAACAAGGTATTGGCTTTGTAAACTTGCTGGGGCTAGTCCTAAATAAAACCGCAAATATTGTTCAGTTTGTGAACGCCCTTGCATGCCAAAATATTCTTCAAAGGTCATCTTGCCAGGCATAAAACACAAAAATGCTGTGCCCATACCAAGAGGTGCTGCAGTTATTGCGGGTATCCCTTTTTTTGCACAAAGATCAAAAACTAAACGCCGTGCTTCTATTGCAAAGAAATCTAAACTGTCAATGTATAGATCCACACCCTCTAAAAACGCTTCAGCATTTGATTCATTTACACCTTGAGGGAAGTCTTTAATTAGCATTTCTGGATTAATGTCTTTCAGTGTATTGTTCATTACATCCATTTTAGGTTGTCCAACAGTGGACATCATTGCTCCTACTTGGCGGTTGAAATTTTCTACCCCAAAATCGTCAAAGTCAGCCAAATGAAAATTACCAACACCTAGCCTTGCCATCGTAAGTGAATGAATACCACCCACACCGCCACATCCGGCTATAGCCACTGTTTTGGTCTTCAGAGTTGTTTGTTCATGCTCGGTGAACCAACCGATGTTACGAGAAAAAGCTTTATCGTAATTAAAATTTTCAGTGGTCATATAAATGTCTCTACTTATTCACTCAGTATGGATAAAGGGCTAGCTGGGCGACTAATTGTTTTTCCAGCAGTTTAAAAAGCTCAAAAACTTCGGGGTTTAAGTTGCCAGTGAAATTTTCTCTTTTCAATAAAAAAAGTGCACGTATACCGTGATAGTCAAGTTCTTCGCCGCATTGTTCGAATTTAAGTCCGAGTCTATCTAGTCTTCGACATAACCTAGGCTCTACCACCACAAACATATGACTGTGGTTACACATTTTGACCATTGCAACTACGCTCAAATACAAGCCTATTGCAATATTTGGGAAGTTTCGTCTTTCTTCATCTGAAAATGCATTTTCCCCTTGAATATCATTAATAATAAAGGGTTTGTTTTTTTCATCCAAACGCCGTCTGAAACTTGAAGGTACAGATAATCTGGAGATTTCCCCAAAACGTCCTCGGGGTAGACTGTCAGGATCAATCACATCTTTTTGTACGGATTCAGCACAATGTAGCTCAAAAGGTAATTTATTCTGAGGGCTGGTGTTTGGAGGAATAACTAGTCTAACTGTTCCTGCGAAGGCTCCGGTTCTTCTATGCTTTAATAATATAGAAAATGAATAAGGATCACATTCGTCAACTTCAATGCCTTTTGAATTCAGCGGCTCCCAGCCTAACTCCTCTGCATATACAGTATGGCGAATTCTATAAGATTCTTGTTTCAGCTCTTCGGTATTCGCTAAGACGATTTCAAAATACTGATCAAAATTTTCAGCAAGTGTGGCTTTCATGTGAATTCCTTAGCACTAATCTACTCTTCATTTTTCAAGGTTGTTATTATTATCGAAACGAGTTGCTTGGCTGCCGAATACTGCGCCAGAAACCCTTTCCTTTTCCTTTTGCGGCTTCATACTCAAGTCGACCGACGAAGGATCATTAGTATTCATCATTGTACCAATGTTTGACGCGCAAACAAAAAACTAGAACAATACTTTGAGATTTGATTCATTTCCCCGCTCACCGCAACGTGTGCCGCCTTTTTAACTAAAGGGTCAATAATGGGAGAATTGGTGAATTTGTGTAAATGTTTCATTGGTCATTTTCCTTGTACAGTATATGTACATATCTTCGAGTGTTAAACTTTTATAAACCTACTCAATCTTTTGGGAATGAATTCTAATGCAGTTTTATAACCAATTTCATACAAAGTTTCTTTCTCTTGAATTGTCATATTAAAATCAACGGGTGACAGCTTACCAGTATTTACAATTATAGTATTTTTCCAATATTGATCATGCACATACTCTCTGGACATAGCCGTCATAAAGGTTCTAATTAGCATCATCACATATTGCACTATCGGTAACCAACTTTTTTTAAATGGTTTATCAGTGACTTGGTCGCTTTTTAAACGAAAACAAATAACTGGGGTTCCATTACCTGTCCAGTCGTTAAAAATAGCATCTTCTGACAGGATTGCCCCATCAACTAAAATATGATCTTTGTACGATTTAAAGCTAAAAAAAATGGGAATAGACATTGAAAATCGTACCGCTTTAGATATTTTTAAATCAGGGGAGTTTTTCTTATTAAATATGATAGGGCCACCACCATTAACATCGGTAGCTAAAATATGTAAATCTTTGGATATATCTTTAAAAGTTTTACCTGCTAATTTTTCTTCCATCCAACGTTCAAAAACGTCTCCAGAACTCAGCCCTCCTTGCAGCAACAACGTGATTAAGCTGAATCCCCTGAACTGTTTGAAATTTGTCTCTATGGCTAGTTTTTTTATGTCGTCAAGAGGCATGCCCGCGCAATACAAGGCTGAAATTATTGAGCCTCCTGATACACCAACAATGTGTTGGAATTCAATATTAAGGGTATTTATTGCGTCCAAAATTCCAATGTGGGCAGATAATTTGGTTCCACCACCAGAAAATATAGGGACTATTTCACTCACTGAATATCACCCTCGTAGGTAAGTTTTTCAATCAAGAATAGTGCTGATCAACTCTATTTTGTTTATCGCAACTTATCGGAAATATTTTTGATAAATCAAGCCTAAATATTCATGAATTGCTCTTTCACTCCTGTATAGACTAGCAGCATTAGGCAAACCAACAACTGGCATTACCTTTATTCTGCTAAAATGCTCCACCGGAATGGGCAGTACTTGTATATTCTTTTCTTCGAAGTAAAAGACAGCTCTTGGTAAGTGGCTAGCTGAGGTTACCAGAGATATGCTTTTGCCATCGAGTATGCTGACTAACGCACTGACTTCGGTTTCTGTGTTTCTCCCTTGGGGCACAATAAATATATCCGCACTGTCTACACCCATTTTCTCAAAAAAGTATTTGTTGTGGTTGGCTTGCGATTCTTTATCGTTTCTTCCTAAAACATCCCCAGCTAGAAATATTGGCATTGGGTGCTCACGATACATAAGGGCTGCGTGTAAATTTCGTTGCAGCGAGCAATTGGGCCAGCGGGATACAAAGGGTAGTTTGTCATCTTCAAAATAGTTGCATGCTAATACAACAATAGCTTCTTTTTTTCGCCATTCTGTAGATTCTAGTGGAATAACAGGGTACTTACCTTCTAGGTGCTTAATTAACAATACACTTGGATAGGTCATGGAGCATATTAGTAGCCAGAGTAATGGGACAATTGATAAATAACTAAAAAACGTTGGTTTGAATCTTGTGTGACTTAACACCTTAAAAATGGCAAAAAGTGTCAAAGAATGAACTAAGGGAGAGCTGAAAGTAGAAGCAATCGACGCCAACATCAATGTCAGTACCTATGTTATTAAATTATAGTTATGTGCATTAAGTTACATGCACAGCTATGTAATAGTAGTTTATTCGGTGTAAAACGAATGATACCAACTGACAAATTGGCGAATTCCTGCTGTTAGTTCAGTTTTAGGGCTATATCCGGTATCCTTTGCTAAAGCGGTAACATCAGCGTAGGTATCCGGAACGTCACCTGGTTGCATTGGTAACATCTCTTTTATCGCTTTTTTCCCTAATGCGTCTTCTAAGGTTTCTATAAATTTAAGCAGATTAACGGGATTATGTGCGCCGATATTGTATATCTTCCATGGTGCTTTGCTGGTACTAGGATCTGGTTTTTTTCCATCCCACTCTTCATTACCTTGCGCTACTTTGTCTAATGAGAGAATAACGCCACTGACAATATCATCAATATAAGTAAAATCTCGGTGATGGTTTCCATAATTGAAAACTTCAATAGGTGTGCCATTTAGAATTGATTGAGTAAACTTAAATAACGCCATATCTGGTCGTCCCCAAGGACCATAGACAGTAAAAAATCGCAGACCAGTAGTAGGGACTTGATAAAGGTGGCTATAGGTATGCGCCATCAATTCATTGGCTTTTTTACTTGCGGCATAGAGTGAAACTGGGTGATCAACATTGTCAGTGACAGCAAATGGTGTGGATTCATTTGACCCGTAAACAGAACTAGATGAAGCATACACCAGGTGTTTTATTTTATTATGTCTACATCCCTCGAGTATGTTCATAAAGCCAATTAAATTACTGTCTACATAGGCGTGGGGATTTTCGATTGAGTATCGTACGCCCGCTTGTGCAGCTAGGTGAACGACTTTATCAAACGCAGACTCTGCAAAGAGGTTTTCAATCTTTTGCCTATCAGCAACATCCATTTTAATGAATGTAAAGTTTTCTGACAGCGTATGTTCTGCAAGGGCGTTTAACCGACCTTCTTTAAGCTTTACGTCGTAATAGTCATTTATATTGTCTATGCCGATAACGGTATCACCGCGCTCTAGTAGCGCCTTTGTTACATGAAAACCGATAAAGCCTGCTGCACCTGTTACTAAAACCTTCATTAACCTAACCTTGTCGAGTAATAATTGTGACACGTAAATTTCATTAGCATAGCGCTAAGATATTTGTGATTATACTCAGATAATGCACAGACGGTATTGTAAATATATGTTTATACGTAAATTATTACTTTTGAAAGCTATGGTCGGGATCTCATTAGTTTTAATTGCCAATGCCCACAGTCATTCCATCATTGAGGTAGTCGCCAAAGTAAAACCGTCGGTAGTGGGGGTTGGTTTATATGATGCATTAGGTGTCCAGACTCATCAGCTTCACGGCACTGGATTTGTATTTGGTGATGGCTCATTAGTGGCGACTAATTATCATGTTATTGATAAACAACTTGATCCTCAAAAGGTGCAGTATCACATAGTATTTTCTGGAACGGGGCGTCAACCCCAAATTCATAAAGCGGAAATCATTGCCAAAGATGTAGATCATGATTTAGCTATTCTCAAATTATCGACTACCTTAACACCAGTTAAACTGGCTGCATCAAACTATGTAGCAGATGGCACAGAAGTGTTATTAACTGGCTTTCCTATTGGCGCTGTACTTGGCCTATACCCTGCAACCCACAGAGGTATAGTGGCTGCCACTACGCCTGACGTGATCCCCACTGCGCATTCGAGTCGACTATCTATAAAAATGTTAGATAGGCTTGAAAAAAAGTTTATGATTTACCAGTTAGATATCACAGCCTATCCTGGTAATAGCGGCAGTCCGTTATATGCAGCGGATAGCGGTGAGGTAATAGGCATACTGAACAAAGTGTTTGTTAAAGAATCAAAAGAAACAGTGCTTGAGAAACCTTCAGGTATTAGCTATGCCATTCCGGTCAAATACTTAATTGAACTTGCTAAACACAAGGGCATAACGGTAAAATAGAAGGACAAAAATTAAAGTGTCACTTTTTTTTACAAAGCGTTTTTTAAGTATATTATTTATCTTTAGATTTCAAGTGGTTATGGAATGGCTTAATACTTGCTATAGCTTTATAGTATTAGTGAAAGAATTTAAATGAAGGAATTGTTATGAGTCTTGATAATCCAAATGGAATAGAATCTTCGGTTTCTAAGAGTACCAAGCTACGACGTAAATTTTTAAAGCGTGCCTCTGCAACTGCTGTGGTGGGGGCAATACCTGCTAAATCTGTATGGGCGACTGGTGTTGCAAATTCAATCGTTGCATCTGGTCATGGTTCCGATTTTGCGTATGGTAGAGACCTCGAGTTATTGGGTCCATGTGAGATTTTGACTGTTTTGTCTGCAAACACAGATGCAGGTTTGGATTTAAATTTTGAGACTGTTTTTGGTGTTGGTTCTGGACCGAATCAAACGTTTTCTGAAATTTTATCTTGTCATTGTGGTTGTCCAAGTTCAGCAACTATTCGTTACGGCATAAGTAACGTTGTATTCCTAGTAAAAAATTCAGATGGGACATATCAACGAATAAAAGTAGATGAGTATGGTACGCATGGCGATATTAAAGATCCCAATGATCCTACACGTTATTATGCTTATATTCTTGATACCTATGCTCCTGATGGCACTATTGAAGACTATGTTATTAAAGCGGGGCAAATGTATTACAATCAAGCAGGGCAAGAAGTTTCTATAGGAAATCCTTCATGGTACACCGGGTTTAATGGGCCTAATATTGATGAATCATTTAATGCAAATCAGTCAATCTCTGGTTCGAGTTCCAATTTCAGTTCTGCCAATAGTTGCGAGGGTGACGATACAACTACGTACATGATAGCGATCTATTTAAACGCTAGATTTGATCTTTACTTCAGAGGGGGGCAACCTGCCACTGACTCTTGGAATGGTTCACATGGAATTTATTATCCGATATTGAATTCTACTAATAATGTCGGAAATTTAGTCGCTAGTATCGAAGCTTCAAAAGACCAGTTGTATGATATTCTGTCAGATAATGGTGCAGATCTTACGCCTCCAACTTGCCTATAATCTTTCACGTAAGTAATTCATAATTGTGTTATTTTAAATAACACAATTATGATGCTTTGATTATTTTAGTCTTCATACCCATTAGATTCCCTTACTAATATGCAAAAATCAAAGACGACCTTTTTACATGAGTTTAGCGATGACAGCGGTGTTGCTTTATTTAACGCCGAAAGCGGAGCTGTTATAGGAGTACGCCACTCTATAAATGACTTGCTGTTGACGAGTGAGAATGTTTCCGAATCATTACTCAATGACTTAATAAAACAGGGCTTTTTAGAAGAAAGCTAGGGAAATCTATTGCAGTCGTTTATTGATCTTGGAGCTGTGAATATTCACCTTGATTGCTCTGTGGACCTAGTATCAAAAAACATTAAAAGTCTTTACCCTCACTATACCCTTGAACAAGGTGACTCGCCGGTAGATTATTTTGTCTCTTTAAAGCATGGTAGTGGTATTCGTCGATTTGTTCGCCCCCAGGTTGTTTTTGAACATGATGGCGATGCGCCATTTAAACCGGTTGCATCTAATCACGCCTATGCTTCTTTTGAATGGGGGGTAAATTATGTGGTTTCTAATTTTGCTCAAAATTTTCTGTCTATTCATTCGGGTGTCGTAGCTAAACAAGACAAGGCTTTTATTTTCCCAGCCCCTCCAGGTTCAGGCAAAAGTACATTGACCACATACCTTATGGGGCAACAAGGCTGGCGGATCCTATCTGACGAAATGTCACTTGTGATACCGGGTACTTGTGACATAAAGCCATTAATTAAACCTGTATGTTTAAAAAATAACTCGATAGACCTAGCCAAGTCTTGGTTCCCAAATGAGCGCTTTTCAAGCATAGCATCAGGCACCATAAAAGGTGACGTTGCACACCTTTCGCCGCCTGAAAATAGTTGGGCGCAGCGGCATAAAACAGCTAAAGCCACGGCAATTATTTTTCCTCGATATACACCATCAAAGTCGTTGGAAATCTATCAACTAGATAAAAATCAGGGATTTATGATGTTAGCGGAAAATGTCATTAATCTTTCTTTGCAAGGCCAAGTCGGTTTTAATACTTTGGTTGATTTGATTGAAAATACTCAACAATTCGAAATTGTTTACAGTGATGTTGAAGAAATAAAAGAATTTATCGAGCAGGATTTATTGTGACCTCAGCTAAACTCACTACTGAGAAGCTTTCGCTATTACTGATAGACAGTCAAAAGACGCTTGACCTTGCACTCTCCGATTGGGTTCAAGTTATTCGTGTTTTTCGTTCAGAAGGTCTTTTAGCTAGGTTTGCTTATCAATTGCAAGATAGTGGTGTTTTTAAATCTGCTCCTGAATACGCTCAGAAACATCTTTCTAGTGCGATAAAAGTTGCGCAGAGACAAGTTTCTTCAGTCAACTTCGAGTCTAGACAAATTGTAAAAGCTCTGTCTTCTAGGCAGGCAAAGCTTTATCTATTAAAAGGCGCAGCATATTGTCTGCTTAATACGACGTTTTCAAAAGGTAGAATATTTTCTGATATTGACTTACTGGTAGCTAAAAAGGACCTTCAAGATATTGAAGACACATTAAAACTGCATGGTTGGATGTCTGAAGTTTTATCTCGATACGACGAGGCCTATTACAGAGAGTGGGCCCATGAGGTTCCGCCAATGAAACATGCAGGTCGTGGAACAATAATCGATCTTCATCATAACTTGTATCTTCCGATTTCTGGGCGGGCACCTGAAATCGAACTGTTTTTAAATAACGCTTACGAATTAAACGGTTTCTATATATTACGTCCAGCGGCAATGACATTGCATTCAATTATACATCTCATGTTGAACGATGATCTTGGGCACGCATATAGAGATCTTAACGACTTACATTTAATGTTCACTGAATTCAACAACGAAACCTATTGGAATGATCTTTTGGATTTAGCCGATAGGTCGGGCTTTGCGGATGAGTTGTTTCTGGCTTGCAGATACTGTCAAAGGTTTTTCGGCACTAATATCGACAAAAAGCACGCCGCTTTGCTGAGTAACATGCATAACATGGGTAAACTGTCCCTTTATTTTCTAGATAAATTGTTTGTCGTGGCGCTTTCCCCTAAACACCCATTAGTGAAAAGAAAACTTGCAGGCTTATCTGAGTTTTTAATTGTTACCAGAGCTCATTTGAAGAAAATGCCAGTACATATCCTGATTTATCATTTGGTCCATAAGTTATGTCGTTATCTGCTTGAATCTTTGATGGGTAAGGCTTTTTTTGAGAAAACAAACCCTTAACTCCATATGTTGAATTTTCTATCAAATCAATAGTTTAAGTTGCACAACTAAAATCAACTGAACTACAGTACATTGGCTCAAAATGCCATTTCACTTCTTGAAACAGCATACATCTAATCAACTTAAATTCGCAGTTGAACATTTTTTACAGATAAAACTAAAGCTCAAAATTTAGCTGAGCCAAAGTCGTTAATGTTGTGCTTTGATTTCCCTTCTTTTCGCGTGTAATAACGGCTCAGTATAGCCATTAGGTTGCTCATGACCTTTAAATATAAGCTCATAAGCGGCTAGATAGGCAATCGAATCATTAGTATTCGGTGTCATGGCTGTGTAGTCTTTGTCATCGGTATTTTGCTCATCTACTAGTTTGGCCATGACTGCCATTGACGCTTCGATTTGTTCTTTGGTAATCACCCCGTGCATCAACCAATTGGCTATATGTTGACTGGATATTCTCAAAGTAGCCCTGTCTTCCATCAATCCCACATTATTGATATCAGGCACTTTTGAACAGCCAATGCCTTGATTTATCCATCTGACTACATAACCTAGAATGCCTTGTACGTTATTATCTAACTCTCTCTGTATCTGTTCAGAAGTTAACTTTTCGTCCTTGAGTAGTGGAATGTCTAACATTTGTTCTAACAAACCTTCTACTTGTAGAGTCATATTCTTTCTTATGTAGAATACGTTTTCCTGATGGTAATGCAGTGCATGTAATGTGGCGGCAGTAGGTGAGGGCACCCAAGCGGTGTTTGCTCCAGATTGTACATGGGCAATTTTTGCCTGCATCATGTCAGCCATATTATCTGGGGTGGGCCACATACCTTTACCAATTTGGGCTTTGCTAGATAAACCTGTGTTTATACCTGTTACCACATTGGATTGTTCGTAAGCGTTTAGCCAGGGTCTGGTCTTAATGGTGGCTTTAGTGGCAAAAGCGCCTAGCTGCATGGATGTGTGTATTTCATCGCCAGTGCGGTCTAAAAAGCCAGTATTGATAAATACCACTCTATCTTTTGCCGCATTAATACAGGCTTTTAAATTTAAGCTAGTGCGTCTTTCTTCATCCATCAGACCTATTTTTAGACTGTGGGTAGGTAAGCTGAGCAGTGATTCCATTTTTGAAAATAGTAAGTCAGCAAAAGCCACTTCTTCCGGGCCATGCATTTTGGGCTTCACTATGTATATGCTGCCCGCTTGGCTATTCTTGAATCGACCATTACCCAGTAAGTCATGTTTGGCAATTAAACTGGTGACTAGGGCGTCCATGATCCCTTCGTAGATAGGTTTATCATCAAATAGTATGGCGTCAGTTGTCATCAAGTGTCCGACGTTGCGGATAAACATTAAGCTTCTACCTGAGAGGCTAAAGGGCAACCCAGTTGGTGAAAGGTATTGTCTATCTTGATTTAAACTGCGTGTGATTTGTTTGTTACCGCTGTCAATTGTAGCCGTTAAATCACCTTTAATTAGGCCCAACCAATTTTTGTAAACTAAGGTTTTATCTTCTGCATCTACTGCGGCGACTGAGTCTTCACAATCCATAATGGTGGTTAATGCTGACTCTAAAACTATATCTTTAACGTTCGCGGTATCTTGTTGACCAATAACACTCGCTTGATCAAATTGAATTTCAGTATGGATATTATTATGGGCAATGAGAATGCCGGTAGGTTGTTCAGCCGAACCTTGAAAGCCAACAAACTGCTCAGGTGTGGCTAGGCTAACTATTGTATCGTCAGCTAAGGTGACCTTTAGTGTGCCGCTTTCAATAGAGTAATCTTTACTTAGGATATGACTGCCTGTTTTTAGTGGTGCAATAACATCTAGCCACTTTCTAGCATAGTCGATTACTTTTTGTCCTCGCTCAGCATCGTAACCTTTTGTTTTGACGCTAGTTTGCTCGATTACATCTGAACCATAAAGGGCGTCGTAAAGGCTGCCCCATCTAGCATTCGCAGCATTTAACGCAAACCTAGCATTGTTAATTGGGACAACTAATTGGGGGCCGGCCATGGTGGCAATTTCAGGATCCACATTTTGAGTGTTAATTTGAAAGTCACTGGGCGGTGCTTGCAAATACCCTATCTCAGTAAGAAAGGTTTTGTATTCTTGAGTATTTATAGCTTGTGTGGCACTACAATATTGGTCTATTTGTTGCTGCAGATTTTCTCTTTTGAGTAACAAGCTTTGATTAATTGATAAAAGCTCAGGCACCGCTAGTGCAAACTTTTCCCAAAGGTCCTCGACTGATACTTGTACCCCGGGTAATACCTCTTGAGTGATAAACTGTTCTAGCTGTGTGGCAATCTTTAATCTGCCCTTTTGAGTGTACTGAACTTGCATAAATTGCTCTTTGGTAATTCACAATAAGCTGAGTTTACGCTTTAGGTATTATATCTATTAATTTATGTGGTTTATTTCTTTCATTCATATAATAAATGAATCTCACGAGCTAGTGAGTTCTTCTCCCACCTCGGTAATTAACCGTCTTAGCCATATGTGTCCTGCATCGTGTTGCAGCAGTGCACTCCATGCCATTTTTAAGGCAATGGGGGGAATATCAAAGGGAGGTACAAGGATCTCTAGTTCTGGATCATCTTTATACAGATTGGCGGCTTTGCTAGGTAAGGTAGCGATCAAGTTCTGTGCTTTGGCTAATTGTAAGGCAACATGGTAGTGCCGAGTAAATACTCTGATATCCCGTTTTTTACCGATTTTAGTCAATTCTGCATCGACCCAACCTAATTTTTGTACTTCGTTAGGGTCGATCCCAACGCCTACCCCGAAGCCTGTTTTACTTACCCAGATGTGTTTGTGGTCTAAATACTGTTCTAAATTAAAGTTTTTTACTATTGGATTACGACTATTAACCACACAAGAAAACGTGTCATACCATATTACCTTCTGATGAAATGAAAGTGGTAATTCTTCAAATCGATTGATAGCCATATCAACCTTGCCTTGCTCTACATCATGAAATGTCACGTCGCTGGGAGTAATTAAATCAAGAGTAATATTAGGTGCTTGTTTATTTAACCTTCCAATGACTTCTAATAGTAAGGTTGATTCAGCGTAATCACTGGCCATGATCCTAAAGGTGCGTTCACTTTTAAGGGGACTAAAATCAGTGTCTGGTTGAATGGTTGTTTCAAGTTTGGAGAGCACATCTCGGATGATAGGTTTTAATTCTAAGGCCCGTTTGGTAGGGGTCATACCATCACTGGTGCGCACCAGAAGTGGATCTTTAAACAAGTCTCTCAATCTTCTCAAGCCATTGCTCATTGCAGGTTGAGTAATACTTAATTGGTTTGCCGCTTTTGTAACACTGCCTTCTCTTAGCAATACATCTAAATAAACCAATAGGTTTAAATCTACTTTGGCAATATTCATAATTATTATCTCGTAGTAAAAACTGATTTCTCTCTAGAATGTTATCAGTATTTTGTATCTTTTCCAGATCTTAAATTATTGTTATAAAACAATTGCTTAATCTTTATAGAGTGGAGGAGTTGAATTGAGTTTTGTTGGTTGGCTGTTATTGACATTAATATCTTGAATGATGTCGATAGCTTACAATGGATACTGCAAGCTATCGAGCTATCTACATTTAACGTTATTAGGCAGCGTCAAACTGATTCATAGTGTTGTCTTCGCCTGAAGCTTTAAGGGCTTGTTCGCCAGAGAAGTACTCTTTATGATCATCACCCATGTTAGACCCAGCCATAGCTTGGTGTTTAACACATGCCAGACCTTGTCTAATTTCTTTACGTTGTACACCTTTAACATAGGCCAACATACCCTCGTCACCAAAATAGCCTTTAGCCAGATTATCGGTAGACAAGGCCGCTGTATGGTAAGTCGGTAGGGTAATTAAGTGATGGAAAATTCCAGCCTCACGAGCAGCATCTGCTTGGAAGGTTCTGATTTTTTCGTCCGCTTCAAGGGCCAAATCAGAGTTGTCGTAGGTTACTGACATCAGTTCATCTCTTACGTATTCGCTGGTGTCTTTACCGGCTTCTAACCAAGTGTCAAATATTTGCTGACGGAAGTTTAAGGTCCAATTGAAAGACGGTGAGTTGTTATACACTAACTTAGCATTAGGGATTTCATTTCTTATTGCACGCACCATATCGCCGATTTGGCCAACATGAGGTTTTTCAGTTTCAATCCACAACAAATCTGCACCATTTTGCAATGAGGTAATACAGTCAAGTACAACGCGATCGAAACCAGTGTTTTCTTTAAATTTATATAAACCATTTGGTAAACGCACAGGTTTTACTAGCTTACCGTTTTGCTTCAGAACTGAATCGCCATCAGCTAGTTCTTCAATAGACGTCACATCGCTAGTGTCAAGATAAGCATTGTACTGAGAAGCTAAATCACCTGGCTTTTGTGATACTGGTATTTTTTGAGTCAGTCCAGCCCCAAGAGAGTCAGTGCGTGCCACTATCACTCCGTCATCTACACCTAGCTCTAAAAAGGCATAACGGACAGCGTTAATTTTGGCTAAAAAGTCTTCATGTGGCACAGTCACTTTACCATCTTGATGTCCACACTGTTTGGCATCAGAAACTTGGTTTTCTATTTGAATACAACAAGCGCCAGCTTCAATTAGTTTTTTAGCAAGTAGATAAGTGGCTTCTTCGTTGCCAAATCCTGCATCGATATCGGCAATAATAGGCACGACATGTGTTTCATAATTATCAATCGAAGCTTGGATCCCCGTGGTATCTTGCCCTTGCTGTTTGGCCTCATCTAATTGTCTGAATAGGTCACCCAGCTCGCGGGCATCGGCTTGACGTAAAAAGGTATAGAGTTCTTCAATTAGTGCTGCAACTGAGGTTTTTTCGTGCATAGATTGGTCGGGTAGGGGACCAAATTCTGAACGTAGTGCCGCAACCATCCATCCAGATAAATACAAGTAACTTTTATCAGTAGTGCCTTGATGTTTTTTTACTGCTAACATTTTTTGCTGACCAATAAATCCATGCCAACAACCTAGTGACTGAGTGTACTGACTTGAGTCTGCATCATATTCTTGCATGTCCTTACGCATGATAGCGGCAGTGTATTTTGCAATGTCTAACCCTGTTTTAAAGCGATTTTGGGCTTTCATGCGAGCAGCATAATCTGGGTCGATCGCGTTCCAAGTACCTGCTTTGGTTGATCTAAGTTCTGCAATCTGTTTAACATCGTTTTGATATTGTGACATTTGAATATTCCTATAACAGTAAGGTAAAAAATAAAACAACCGATAACCTGTAGCGGGTTGCTGTTGTTAATCATCCTATATAGGTATTCCCCATATTAATAATCTATATAAAGTATTTTCATCATCATTTTAATGAATGTTGATTTGAGGTAATAAATGAGTTTATTGGGTAATAGTTTTTTGAAGTGTCTACTATTGATATTGCATGTAGGTGTATTATTAGCTGTTGTTGTCTTAAATAAATCAACCAGAGAGCTTGTATGTCAGAGTTAATGTCTTCAATTGATCAACGCACTAAACTAGTTGGTGAAAACAGACTTGAATTGCTTATGTTCAAATTGGGGACCCGCCACATATTTGCTTTGAATGTATTTAAGATCAGAGAAGTCATCACTGTACCCGTTATGAATCAAATGCCTGGTTCTCACCACAATCTCAAAGGTGTGACTAACTACAGAGGTGCATCTATACCCGTCATTGATCTTCGGGCAGCGATAAAAATGCCCGCAAAGGAAGGTGAGTATGAAGCCGTCAATGTGATCATCACCGAGTATAATAGAAGTGTGCAAGGGTTTTTGATTGGGCAAGTGATACGTATTGTTAATACGTCATGGAGCGATATTCAGCCCCCCCCTTCTTCAGCAGGTAAAAATAATTATTTAACCGCGATAACACAAATAGAGGTTGATGGAAGCAATGAACTCGTTGAAATCATTGATGTAGAAAAAGTGTTGTCGGAGATTGTTGAGTATGACACTAGCATCTCCGAAGATGTGTTGGACCAAGAGGTCGCGGTTCACCTCAAAGGTAAAAAGGTATTGATAGTGGATGATTCATCCACGGCTCGTTGGCAAATTCGAGAAACCCTAACTCAGTTGGGCTTAGAAATAATCGAACAAAACGACGGTTTAAAAGCACTGAACCTTTTAAAGAGTTGGGCTGATGAAGGTAAAACAGTGACCGATGAGATTTTAATGATGTTCACCGATGCAGAAATGCCCGAAATGGATGGGTATCGCCTGACATCGGAAGTGAGACAAGATCCTCGTATGAGTAATTTATTTATCGCGCTGAATACGTCATTAAGTGGTAGCTTTAATGATGCTATGGTACAAAAAGTAGGGTGTAATCGATTTATTTCAAAGTTCCAGCCAGATTTGTTGGTAGACGTAGTGCAACAGAGGATGCGTGAAATATTAGACGCTGAAAGTTGATTATTATTTTAATAAAATTCAATACCTTCACTTTTTGTTCATATGTATAATCTAGACTCACTACCCCCTATATACTGAACCTATAAATTCACAGAATTTTAATTTACTTTTTCATCAATGGAGACCAGATGAAGCAATTTACGACTCTTTTATTAGCCGTGTTATCTCATTCTGTATTAGCGACTAATGCACCTAAGAATATTATTATGATGGTAGGCGACGGCATGGGCCCTGCTTATACCACTGCATACCGTATGTATGCAGACGACCCGAGCACACCTGAAGTCGAACAAACGGTATTTGATCGATTATTAGTCGGTATGGCCAGCACCCATCCAGATATTGTGTCTGGTTTTGTAACAGACTCAGCTGCAGGCGCCACCGCTTTATCAACAGGGGTGAAGTCCTATAACGGTGCCATAGGTGTCGATACGAATAAAAAGCCCGTTCAAACAGTATTGGAACTCGCCAAAATACAGGGGCGTAAAACGGGTGTGGCGGTGACTTCTCAGATTAATCACGCTACGCCAGCCAGTTTTGGGTCACATAATGAGAGCCGTCAAAATTATGATCAAATAGCCGACAGTTATTTTGATGATAAAACCAATGGCCAATTTGTTTTGGATGTAATGTTAGGTGGTGGCTGGAAATATTTTATTCGTGAAGACCGCAACTTAGTTGAACAGTTTAAGGAAGCTGGTTATCAATATGTCGATAAGTTATCCCAACTAAGCACAGTGTCTACTGGGACGCCTTTGTTAGGTTTGTTTGCTGATTCAGGCATGCCTTGGGCGCTTGACAGTAGTAATCAGAGGCGTCTGCCCACCTTAACAAAGGCCGCGATCCGTCAACTAGAAAATGACCAAGGATACTTCTTACTAATCGAAGCAAGCCAAGTAGATTGGGCAGGGCACAGTAATGATATTGGTTCTGCTATGGCTGAAATGCATGATCTTGCATTAACCTTAGAATGGTTAGAGCAATATATTAACGAGAATCCTGACACACTTATGGTGCTTACGGCAGATCACAGTACTGGTGGTTTAACTATTGGTGCTAAGGGAAATTACAGCTGGAAACCACAGTGGCTGAAAAACTTAAAGGCTTCACCAGCTGAGATTGGCAAACAATTAATTACAGTTAAGAATAAAGGAGCGCTGGCATCTAATTTGTTAGGGTTTGAATTGACTCAAGAAGAAATCGCCAGCCTAAATGTGATTGAGTCTGATGAGTTGAAACCCTATCACAAGGCAATTTCTAAAATTCTAGATGGCCGTTCAGATACAGGTTGGACTACTTCTGGTCACACTGGTGTCGATGTGCAAATATTTGCCAAGGGAATGGGAAGTGAGCGTTTTACCGGGCATTTGGACAACACCGAAATTGCGCAAACTGTGTTTGAATTATTACGAGACAAAAAATAGTCAATTTTTTAGCTGGCACAACTTGAGTTGTGTCAGCTAATACCCTGTTAATTCAATAAAACCAACCCCTGAATGTGAACCTGAAATCACAGTTCCTCCTTCGTAGTAAGAGAATATACTCGGATTCCATTGCTTAATTTGCATGGGGGCAATCTGAATGTCGATCTGATGTTTAGGTAACTGAATAGACCAATATAAAGGTAACAAACGTCCCGCCACTTGAGTGCGCTGAGTGACACTTCCTTGTATATCCTGCTCAGACAACGCTATATGTTTACCATTTTGGGTTATCAGAGTGCCTGACCAGAAATCACGTGATTGCTGCTGACGCATATTAAATAACATCAACTTAGCACCGTCGTCAAAGTGCATAGAAAACCAATCCCACCCTTGTGTATGCGAGTCAACTAATTGTGAAGTCCACTCATGGTCAAACCATGCATTGCCTGTTACCTGAACTGTTCCTTTCGGTAGTTCAAGTACTCCGGAAACCTGAATATGGGGCTGGCTGTAATAATATGACGCTTGTTTAGCGTCTCTTAGTTTACGACTAAAACCTTGGTCTCCATGTTTTACAAAGGGTTTGTCTGCTGTGAAGTCTAGGTTAGCCTTAATGTCAGAATCGATAGTTAATTCAAGGGCGGACGGAAACAATTTAGGTGATTGTGCTAGCCACCGCCAATCGTCAATAAATGCATTAAATGGAGCAGTGGATATTCCCGCATTACCGACACCACCACGGGCAAAACGTTCTTCAAACCAAGCTTGTTTGCCGTCTCGTAGTCCTGCATGGCCCATAAATTGTTGGGTATTGGCCCAAGGGGTTGTGTGGGTGTTACTCGCAAAGCGAAACAGTGTCCACTGCAATGCATAGGGATTGTTTTGTGTATCGGTTAAATTGGCTGTGATATACCACCATTCCACCGCAAAATTGGGGTGGCTATTATGATCAAAAGGAAAAGTCATCTCATACCCTGGGGTCACATTAGCGAAAGTGTCCTTTGATGCTGCTATTTGCTCATCTTTTGACAGAGATTGCGGCTCTGATGAATAACGACTTAATCCAGAAAATAACGCTTCTTTTTGTTGAGGAGCCTCATTAGGTGTGTCGCAGCCACTGCACCCAACCAGCGCTAGCAACAACAATACATAGTTACTTAAAAACTTAGACATTTGATGTCCTTAGCTAGTTTGCGCCGACTCAATGTATAAAGAGGAACAGCGACCACCATTACAATCAAAAGCATACTCATTGCTGCTGCCGAAAAAAGTTTATAGGGTGTAACCAGTAGGGGGTAACTCCAACTAAATGCTTGTACGTTTATTAAGTTGATCAACAACCATGTTAAACCCATGCCAAAAGGCAAGGCGACTAAACACGCTAATAAACTTAGAAGTGTGTATTGAATCAGTGTTAAACCAGTCATTTGATAATTACTCACCCCCATACTTCTTAACAATGCTCTTTGTGGGCGATTATCTAGGTCAATCATCAGCACTGATGTGGCTAAAGACAATGCTGCGACTAATAAAGTGACTATGTTTAAGCCGTCTGTAATCACAAAGGTGCGTTCAAATGTTTGCATCGATAAGGCCAATAACTCCTGAGAGTCTACTGATCTCACTTGATTAAAAAGTGTGGAGGTGCCGAGTTGTTTCTCAAATTCACTGTGCTGATACTCAGATGCAAAGTGCAGCGCAAACATTGTGGTCTTGGTTTTATGGTTAGAGAAATAATCCATAGGCAACAGAGCTTGCGCACTTTGATTGCCGTAATCGTAATAGATACCTACTATTTGCTTAGATTCAGGCTGATCTAACTCAACATAGAAACGCAACTTGTCTCCAAGAGTGAGGCCATTTCGCAGCGCTAATTGCTGGTTAACTAACACCCCCTTTCCTGCAGTGAATAATTGCCAAACATTGGTATTCTGAGTGGCAAATAACATCGCGTCTTGATAGAGAGGGCTGTTGGGATAAGATCTCAGTGCTAAGCGGGTAAGGTTGTCGGGAAGAAGCTGTGCCTCAGTTAACAAAACTGCATCCAGTCCTTTGCGTTCTATCACCTCGACCTCTATGTTTTGATTGGCTAACCATTGAGTAAATACCTCAGGTGATTGTGTTGAAACATAGTGGTCGGCGACTAAGCGCTGGGTTAACCACTGCTGAGTGGCTTGTCGAAAACTATCCACCATCAAATTCATACCTATATTACTGGTCAGTGCAATAAAAAAAGCGCAGCAGGCAATTTTAGTTTTTTGGGATAAACGTACCCCATCTGCTGCCAACCAACGAGACAACACCCAGCGTTCTGGCAAACCATGAAATACTATATTTAAGGTCTGTGGAAGGGCGTAAATAAGCAAACTGCACCCAGAGAATAAACTCAAAGCTATGGCACTAAAGCTCATTAACATGCTGCTAGAGTAATAACCTAAACCCACAGCCAAACAACCCAATATGATACTGGCAAACAACCATGGCGAATGGCTTGTGTGCACACTGACACTTAAGTTGCGTAACGCCAATTTAGTATTCAACTGTCTCAGGGGCAAAATGGCAGCGGCAAACGCACCTAAAATACAAGCTGTAAAACACTGAGTGATTAATGTCACATAAGAGAGTTGAGTATAACCAATTCGCACGTCAAACAGGTTTTGCAATGTGAGTGAAACCAGTGGCGAGGCTAGCTGGGCTAAAAATATCCCAACTATTGCCCCCAGTGGGGCGCAAAGTAAGCTAATTAGTACTAATTCAGCACCTTGAGCCCAATATATTTGTTGTCTTGATACCCCTAACTGTCGAGCGATCCTTAAATTCTGCCAACGTTTCATTATCAATAGATGTAAGGCATTCATCACCACAAACATACACACCACAAACACCAAACATGCCATAGCTAACAAGTTAAGGTGAAAACTGCCTGTGAGTTGCTGTGCTTGTTCGCCAGTATTGATATTTTCCAGACGAAGATGCTTTGGTAACGCGGCACTAAGGGCGCTAAGATTTTTGTCCTTTAGATTACCTACCACTAAAAGTTCGCTTATCTTTTGAGTGCCTAATAGGTGTTGTAATTGCCCTATGTCCATGACAATTTCCCGGCCCAAACCATCCATATCCGTCAGCGCGAGTTGAGGGATTAAGCGATTGTTTTCAAGGGATAACAACTGCCCATTGTTGAGCTTGAGTTCGGCAGCAAAATCTTTATGAATCACACTAACAAAAGGAGGTTGCCACAGTTGCCCCAGCTGTTTCGACGCAACTGTGGCACTATTTTGCGGGTTGTCTAAGGAATCTCTGACTGAAAAATTAATAATTGCAAAGGTATCGATACCCAACAAAGTGACGCGAGTGCGGTTACCAGTTAGCGGATGCACTATATTTTGGGCGCTACGTAACACTGGGATAAGTTGGGTAAAGCCTAAACGGCGAAGTGTGGCAAAATCTTGCTTGCTTAATACCTGACCCGCGCGAGCTGTGATACGTCTTTCAACTTGTTGTAAAAATGGCTGGCTAGAGGATGCATAACTATTTTTGGCGGCGTTATTGATCACCAACACTGCACTGAGACCAGCACAAGCTGTGATTAATGCAATGAATACTAGTGCTAAACGCAACTTATTGGTTTGGTAACTTGCCCAAATCAGCTTTAGAAGTGATGCCATGGTTAGGCTGACGTTAAGGTTGTTGTCTGAGTTAGGAGGGGATGCAGACGTCCTTGTTGTAACAATAATTGAGTATCTGCAAATGCAGCGACTTTTGGACTATGAGTCACAACCACTAAGGTAAGGCCTAACTTTTTGCACAAGCCAAACAATAACTCGCTCACCACTTGGCTATTGGTATCGTCTAAGTTTCCAGTTGGCTCATCAGCTAAAACCAAGCTGGGCTGATGAGATAAGGCACGAGCTATAGCGACTCTTTGTTGTTCGCCACCGGATAAGTTTACCGGTAGTTTGTTTTTGTGGACGTCTAATCCCAACTGCTGCAATAAATCAGTGTGGTAAGTATTGATGGGTAAACCATTTAGTCTTGCAGGAAAGGTAATGTTGTCCCACACCGATAAACAGTCGATTAGATTAAACTGCTGGAATACTATGCCTAAGTGTTTTTTCCTAAACTGATCAGCTTGTCGCTCAGTCATGTTATTGAGTGTCAAACCTGCTACTTTAACCACACCTTTATCGGCATTATCTAAAGCAGCAATAATATTCAGTAAGCTTGACTTACCTGAGCCTGAATCCCCCCTGATAGCAACAGAGTGCGTAGCCTTAAGATGAAAATCCAGTTTGTCTAAGATAATCTTATGTGAATGACCATCGGTAATCTGTTTGACTAAACCTTTAACTTTGATCATAACTGCCTTATTCTTTGGCTACGTTGAATAGTATCAATACGTTAAAACTGTCAATTAGTTCAAGGCTTAGACGTCTGCCAAAAAGTGTTCTAAATCCTCGCCAGTCAATTTTTTAATTTGTGAAAAGATGTACCACAGTGCTGCAATTAACATCAGCATACTGGGTATCACAATCACAGGGTAGCTTAAGGCCGTCATTCTGCCTAATTCTTCAGTGTATTCAGTGGTACCAGGAGGACTCACTAAAATGACTTTAGCTAATATGTAATTGAGTGCTGCAGACAAGAAAAATGATCCCGCCACAATATAAGAACTAATCGCCATCTTTTTTTCAAATACGCCACTATTTCCTGTATTTTCTAATGACTGATTGAGGTTTTCCCAATTAATAATTTGTTCACTTAACACAAATACTTTCAACAAGGGTTTACTGGTTCTTTGAGTGAACAGCACCGCAAAACCGATAATAGCCGGTATAGTGGCTTCTTTTATCGCAATGTATTCAGCTGGCAGCTCTAACAAGCTGATGCCGCCAGTTAAGAAAACACTGACAATACCCAACACTGAAAATGGATTGATTTTGGAGGTTTGTTTGAGATCCCAAATGCCAAAACCAATAGGGAAAATAAGCGCCGCAACAATACTCCATGCAGGTCCTAAATATTCATCACCGCTGAGGTTCGTTAAGATCACAACTGGAATAATAATATTGAATGCTAGATTACCTAGTAGGCCTGATTGTTTTTGTGGTTTTGGATCTGACATTAATTACCTGTTATTTTTTTGCACTATTTCTTGAGAGCATTATATTCGTATTCATCTTCTAGGGCGAAGGTTTTGCCCATAATTTTGCACCCGCTAGGCCAGCAATAAAACCAAATAAGTGGGATTCCCAAGAAACAAAGGGGGCTGAGGGTAAAACACCTAAAATTAAACCCCCATAAAAAAACGCGACTAAGATAGAAATAATCATCAATTTAAATTTCCCGCTTAAAAACCCCGCCAAAACTAAATAACCAAAATAGCCATAAATGACACCGCTTGCGCCAATATGCGTTGCGGGTCGGCCAAATAGCCACACCAACAAGCCTGTAATTAAGACTATCCAAAAGGTTAGTTGCATGAAGCGTTTCAAGCCATATTGCAGTAGAAGAAAGCTGAAAATACATAAAGGTATAATATTCGAGAAATAGTGCTGCAAACTACCATGTAAAAATGGCCCTAAAATTATGCCTCTCAGTCCTGGGACATAACGTGGAATATTACCGAGATGATTAAGTATTCTTCCTGTTAGCAAGTTAATTAACTCAATCGCAGTTATTAGCACAAATATCACTAATACTAAGCGAATTTGTTGTTTGGTATTCGAAGTTCTACCTATTGATTGGGACATTAAAATAAACTGTGATTAAATAAGATAACAATAGTGTGACTGAAATATTTCCTAAAAGTCATGTCAAATTGTCACAAAATAATATGTGGTAAATAACGTGACATATCTTGGGTGATCGGTGATGAGTCTTCCCTTAAGGAAATGCCCGCAGCTTGATCATTTACCAGCCAAGAACCGATTAGAGTATGATTATTCCCAAATTGTGGCAAAGGGTAGTAGGCCTGATAAATAAACCCCTCTTCACCATAGGGGCCATCAGCATGTAACACGGTTTTACCATTTTCAATGACACTAATGTTGGCGCCTTCTCGAGAGAAAAGCGGTTTCTTAACTAACTTAGACTCTGTTGCCTTGGCTAATTCATCCTCGAAATACGCGGGTAACAAATTCGGATGATTGGGAAAAAGTTTCCACAACATTGGCATTAACGCTTTGTTGGATAAAATTGATTTCCAAATAGGTTCGAGCCAATTTACTTGTGCATTTTTGATAGACTGACCAAATTCTTCTCGTTGCATAAACTCCCAAGGATAAAGTTTAAATAAGGTCTGGATTTTTGTATCGTGTAAATCACTAAAACTACCGCAGTCGGCGAGGCCAATGTCTTCAATAAATACAAAGTCATTGTCTAAACCAGATTCTTTAGCGCAATCTTGTAAATACTGCACTGTGCCACGATCTTCATCGGTATCTTGGCAACAAGCAAAATGCATCTGGCTGATATCGTAGTGTTTGGCAATAGCGGCTAATCTGTGCACTAACTTTTCTTGTAGTGAATTAAATTGATCCGCTTGTTTGGCAATTTTACCTGCATTAACTTGTTCTTCTAACCACAACCATTGCCAAAATCCTGATTCATACAAAGAAGTGGGGGTATCAGCATTGTTTTCATATAACTTAGCAGGACCTTTACCGTGATAAGCAAAATCTAAGCGGGAATATAGGCTAGGATCTTGATTTTGCCAGGAGTCCGCTATTTGTTGCCAAAAAAGTTCTGGAATTTGAAATTTTTCTAGTAGTTCTTGAGAATTAGCCACTTTATCCACCACTTCCAAACACATCTGGTGAATGTCTTCAGTGGGCGCTTCTAGATCTTTTTCAATTTGTTCCAGTGAGAACTGATAATAAGCGGATTCATCCCAATAGGCTTCGCCATGCATGGTATGAAATTTAAAGCCGAACTCTTCGGCTTTTCTTTTCCAATTGGCACGTTCAGGGATGGAAATTCTTAACATGAATACTGCGCAATAAAGCCTATAAAACTGGGGTTAACCACCCCAGCCACCTTTCTTAGAGCTGCTACCCCAACTAGACTTCGCTCTGACACTACTGCCAAAACCGCCGCGGCTCATAGTTTTTGTCACTGTTGGTTTAGGTTTCAAGGCCTTTTCACTGACGCGCATATTACGGCTACGTTGATCACCAAAATCATAGCCATCGGCACCTATCCATCTATTTCGATAAGGCGAGTACCGAGAATACGAAGTGAACATTGGCTGTGAATAATAGCCTCTTGGCGACATGATATTACTTAACATATAACCTGCCATAAACGGCATGAAGAATGATCCTGAATCATTCTGCACAACCCTGCATTGATTGTTACCAAATTCAGATTCACAATCACTTTGGGTGTTGTATTTAGGCCCAGTTCGTTCGGCTTCTCGAACCGCTTCTTCATAGGCTGTTTTACATTTTTCAGCAAACTCTGGGTTGGCGTTAGTGCATTCGTCAACACTAGTAAATACTGTGGCTTCTTGTTCGTCACCACAAGCCGAAAGAAATATTGCTGCAACGCCTAATGCTAATGGTTTAACACTAAAGCTTTTACGCATACTGCTCAGATTGATCGACTTTGAACGCTTAGTTTTATTGGATTGCATTGGGCTCTCCTAGTAACTCATACAAGCAGCGTTAAGCAGCCCAACTGAAATAGAAACCGCCGCTAAAATTGTCCCTGCTGATACTTCATTTTGGTCAATTCTGTCAGCAATTTTTGGCATAAAGGTAAAACGTAGTAACGCAAAGGCTAACGATTGCGCAATAATTGCTACTACGCCCCAAACTACAAAATCAACAAGAAACTCTGAGTTGGCTACTGCTCCTGCTAAGGCGATGCTAAAACCTATCATGGCGCCACCAAAACCTATAGCGGCAGCTTGGTTTTTATGAACTTTAACCAATGCCCATTCATCATGAGGTGTTACAAAGGCGTAGACCACTTTAAACACAAATAACAACAAGATTGACACTGCAAAATACAGTGCAAAGTTTCCTAAGCCTGATATTGAATTTAATACTGCGTCCATTATTTTTCCTTTTTACTAGGTTGTATTTAATTGAGTAAATAATATGAGTTAAGCGTTAGCCATTAATCGTAATATCTGCTTGACCAATATTAAAGCCTGTACTGATGACTAAGCAACGGTCAAAATTGTTATTCACTAGTTTTTCTTCAGCTGTTACTAATAAGGTTTCAGTTTCGTCGCCGTCAAGTTGACGCTCGTACAACATCACAAATTGATCTGTCTCGCTGGTATCGCCATCTTGTTCATAGGTCTTTTCAGTCATAGCTACAGGGGGGGACTCATCACCCACTGCATCCCAAACCCTTTGATATTCAGCATCTTCAAGTTGATATGTGGGTTTGGATACACCAGACGCAATAGTGTGTTTCCACTGCGCTTCTGTGCCTATGGTTTTAGTCTCGTAAAAATACCATAGCTTTACATCTGTGATGTGGTTTTCTGTATCGCCACCATCTAGTATCACTTGTAAAAAGGCGTCATCATCGGTGTAAAAGCGTAATATTTTGCCACCGCTATCTAAATTTACTTCACCGACTGCCTGAATAAGATGTTGGCTAGCGGCTTCTTCAATCATTAACTCTGGCTCAATCAAACGTAGTTTTAGAGGATCAAGTTCAAACGATCCACCTAAATACAAGCCCATAATTTCGGGGGCTTTAGGTTTTGTTTCGGTTTCTTTTTTACCAAATAATTTGCTAAACATTTGCGAGCCTATTTATTTTTCTACAAAGTCATCCCACTGAAATTTGATGATTCTCTCGTCGGCGATGTAAAAAATTTTATCACCAGGGGAAAGCATCAAATTTAAATCAGGATTAACTTGAATATTTAATTTGTCGTCTGCTTTGACCATACCGATCAAAGTAGCGCGATACTTGCGTTTAAGAGTTTCAAAAATATTTTCAATTTTTAATGGTGGGATATGAGCAGGAATACTGACTGAATATTGTGCCTGTCCATGATTAATATCTAAAAGGTCATGATGTAGCAAGCTTGAGCCAGGATCAAAGGCCGACTTAGCTAACATTTCCACAGCCACACTAGGGGTACATTCCACATTAGGGCAATGTTTCTGTAACAACGCCACTAAGCTTTCATCGTTAAAATAGGCCACCATTTGTGCAGTTGGGTTACGCTGACTGCAATATAATGCCGTGGTCATAGTCAGATCATCTTCTGGATTATCCATTAGTACTACGCGGGCTTTGGCAACGCAGGCTTTGTCCATATCTGCGTCATTACTGAAAGTGGTGACTTTGACAAACTCAATTTGACCGGGTAATGGGTTGCTGATATCAGCTCTGACACAAAGTACAATGACAGGGTCGTCTTCGATTGAAGAGCGTTCACGGATTAATAATTCTAATAAACGTATGGTGCGATGACCATTCCAACCCAGCACAAGAATATGATCTTCAACATTTAAACTTTTCAAACCCCTTGCTCCTTTTTGCCATTGATTCGATACCCAAGCCGCAATGCGCCCTAAAACAAGGGCAAAGATACTCAGACCTAATGGGATAATATAAAAAGATACTAAGTATTTGCCAGCAGTAGTACTGGGTGATAAGTCACCGTAGCCCACAGTCGAGCCGGTAACGACCAGCCAATAAATAAAATCCACCGAATGTGTGAGGGATTCTTCACTGGCTAAATTCAATAAGAGCCAACTTGTCAATCCATAAAAAAGAAGCGCCAGTACAATACTGTACCAGCGCATCTCGGCAAACACTCGACTCAACATCTTGCGTATTTTTATAAACATCATTTGCCTTATTTTACTTCACAAGCCAACGAATTATTTGCCTAGTATTCGGCTGAGTTCGTCATCTGCTGATGAGCTACCACCTGCAATTCCTGCCTCTGCTAATCGTTTGCTTAAGTCATCACTAGACTCTTCAGTTGCAAGTTCCTCTGCGGCTTGTAATTCAGCATTACGTAAGTTTTGCTTATCTTGAATGCGTGATAAAGATTCAGTAGCGGTTTTCATTTTACTGTTTGCACCTAAGTGACGCGAAGACACAGCAACTTGGGCTTTTTGTACTGACTCAGTGGCCTTTACCATATCAACCTGTTGCTCTAAACGTTTTAGGTTTGATTTAGCCTGTTTGATATTAGTCGCTAATTGCTTTTCTGACTGTTTAAATTGGTCAAGGTACTTTTGCTCGCCATCTTGTTCTGCACGTAAATCACCGACTTTTTGTGCACAATCTAAGGCTAATTGACGATCTGTATCCACTGCCTTGCGCGCATGGGCTTCATATTGCTCAATAGAAGCTTGCAAACTATCTACTTTTTGTTGAGCTAGTTTACATTTAGCTAAAATTTGCGTTCTAGCATGATCTGACTTACGTAACTCGTCTTTGGCTTCGCGAATTTCTTGTTCAAGAATACGAATGGCCTGACTATCGGCAACAGATTGTGCTGCTTCAGTTGCTCCGCCTTTTACAGCAGTGATTAATTTTCTCCAAACTGACATATTGTCTCTCCTCGGTTACTGCAAATGATCTTGATAAGCATCTAAAAATGCTTCGACATTTTCAAACAGGGTCGTTAGCTCAATCGTAACGCTCTCAGCTTTTGATTGTGAACTTAATGAGCCAAACGCTGTGTAATACTCTTCACCAGCGACTTGCGAAATTCCAACTGTTGTGAGCGGGAATAACATGTGGGTTTTTAAAATTTCTTCGTTCAAAAGCGCGCAGTCTTTCACTTCATTTTTGGCAAATAATAGTGTTTCTACCAAAATCTGTTCACCACTAATGGCTAACCAAGCATCAATTCCGTCGCTATTTGCAACTAATAAACAATTTTCTTCTTTAGTGACAACCAAATCTTGGTTGTCTGATAAAAGGGTCTCAAGTTGGTTAAGATCCCAAGTCATGGCTACTCTCCTGTAAGGCTAATGACTAATGTGTAATTCAAAGATGTTAGCCATCAGTGATATTACGTGTCACAGTTTAGTCAGTTTAAAGTTAATATGTCAAATGATATTTTCAACATTTGATATTTATATGTTTTAAATGTAAATTATAATTCACGTTTGGTTATTCGGTAAAGCTAATATTATGTCCAAAAATAATGATGAAACAACGAACAATACAGTACCATCCCTTGCTGCCGATTGGCGACAACTGGTTCAGCGTCTACTTAAAGCTGAAATGTCAAAGCGTGGTACTAAATATCAAGACCTCAGCGACAGACTATCTAATATAGGCATACATCAAAGCGCAGACAACCTAAGAAATAAAGTCAATAAGGGCATTATGGGCGCAGATTTGTTGTTACAAATCATGTACGTGTTGAATATGCGCAAGATCGAACGAGATGAGATTATTGAAATATTTACTGATTTAGGCAGCCCATTGGAATAAAAATTAACTGAGTTGACCTTTCATATTAATTTTACTCAGGTTGGGTAGGCATGGTTCGAAAGATTAGGGCCTTTAGGCAAGGGCATTTGACAATGGGAGTAAAGTTTTACCTAAACTAAATCTCTAAATTGAATGCTTGGGTCTTAATTCAATTTGCCGGTAACAGTAAAAACATAGCGACTGCTCAGCGTTTACCTCTTCAAAATATCTTGGACATAATTGGATTTTTAGGGGGCGTTCTAAAATAAATTTACCAAACATAATTGATACATAGTTGGCCACACAATATGAAAACCAAGAGTGCCAATAATTTAACTATTGAGGCCACTGTCCCAAAGGCAAAAAAAAGCCCGGCTACATCAAATCAATGAGCCGGGCGAAGAACAGTTTGGGAGAAAACGTCAATAATCTAACTGTGGATTTATTCTAATTCAGTAGGATTTATGTGCAATCTAAATAGGGTATGCATACTTGATTGCAGGTATTAAAAAAGATACGTAAAATACAGGGCAAATAACGTTGAGAACACTATGAAACTATCTGATTTCCATTTCGACCTGCCAGAAGAACTTATCGCCCGTTACCCCACCGAAAAACGTAGCAGCAGCCGTTTGATGCAACTAAACGGTAACAGCGGTGAGGTTTCGCACAAAAATTTTGCTGATATAGTGGACTTAATCGAGCAAGGTGATTTGCTTATCTTCAATAATACCCGAGTCATCCCGGCAAGGCTATTAGGCCAAAAAGAATCGGGGGGGAAAGTCGAAGTGTTGATTGAAAGGGTAGTCGATGAACATCGAGTATTAGCCCATGTAAGAGCCAGTAAATCACCCAAAGAGGGTAGCAAGCTAATTCTAGAAGGTTCAGTGCAAGTGGAAATGCTCGCGCGACAGGGGGCCTTGTTTGAGTTGCGTTTTTTGAGCGAAGAACCTGTTTTGAGTGTGCTTGAACAATTTGGTCATATGCCCTTGCCGCCTTACATAGACAGACCTGATGAGGACTCAGACAAAGAACGTTACCAAACTGTTTATAACCAAGTACCTGGCGCTGTCGCTGCACCAACGGCTGGGTTGCACTTTGATGAAGATATTTTACAGAAGCTTAAAAACAAAGGCGTGCAATCAGCATTTGTGACTTTACACGTAGGCGCAGGGACATTTCAGCCTGTACGTGTTGATAATATACTTGAACACCAAATGCATTCTGAGTACGCAGAAGTGCCGCAACAAGTAGTCGATGCTATTTTGGCTACAAAGGCCGCGGGTAAACGTGTCATTGCAGTGGGTACAACATCGGTACGTTCCATTGAATCAGCCGCGCAAGCATCACTAAAGGCTGGGACTGAATTAAGTCCCTTTCTTTCAGATACCGATATCTTTATCTATCCAGGCTATAAATTTCAGTTAGTCGATGCCATGTTAACAAATTTCCATTTATCAGAATCTACCTTGTTAATGTTAGTCAGCGCGTTTTGTGGCAAAGAAAATATCGAAAATGCCTATCAACAAGCTATAGATCAAAAGTATCGATTTTTTAGTTACGGAGACGCAATGTTTTTGGAAAAGCAAGATAGTTAAAGGGCGTTTGCCTAATGGCTGAAAGGAATTTGAAGGAATAGTTCTGAGAGTTTCATTCAATATGCAAAGTTGGAGACCTATCTCGATAATTTTTTGAAATCATAGCTGTGAGCCTATTTTCCAGTTAATCAGACATTTTATGTCAGTAATCTTTACAACTTGTTAAATTTCCAATTTTTCGCTTTGACTAATGAGCTATAACATCTTGATCACTCGATGAATTTATTTTACGGAATAAAAGTTGCCTAATTTTCTACGCCATTCACTACCACTGAAGTGTGTGGCGTTTGATCTCAGTAATAATGAAATTTAACCTTCAGAAAATGCTTTTACTTAGTGTTGTTTTAACTGAGGACTACAAAATTGGAGAACAATGATGTTCAGAAAAAAAGTAGCTTTATCTTTATGCAGCAGTTTGTTTTTGTTTTTTAGTTATTCGTACTCGGCTAGTGGGAGTTTACTAACTGACCCCGACGGCCTAAACGTTAGTTTATATAGTGATGGATTCCTTAGTGATAATGAATTCGGCCCCATCAGTGTCACTATGGGTTATGAACCCTTAGCAGATGGCAATATTTTACCCGCTGGAATGAATGATGGTTC
The DNA here is from genome assembly GCF_963977085.1 of uncultured Paraglaciecola sp. GTDB lineage: Bacteria > Pseudomonadota > Gammaproteobacteria > Enterobacterales > Alteromonadaceae > Paraglaciecola. The sequence continues at coordinate 211,964 of NZ_CAXBNC010000006.1, forward strand.
TGAAATGGAAGTCAGCTTTTTCGCCAGTTCAATTTCGTTTATTCAGGAAGTGACCACTGGTTTACTTGATCCTATTACAACGTTGGGTTGGACCATGACCATAGATAACATAGACTGGCCAGTAGGAGTGGAAATTGTATCGGTAGACATTATTTCTAGTACGTATTTGACTAATTTTTCGGTAGATTTTACCGCAAATAGTCTGATAGTTCGTTACGATGGCGGTGATATAATAGACACAGGAGATATATGGCAAGGCGCCGTTGCCTTTACTACTGAACAAACGGAAGTACCTGTCCCACCGCTATTGGGTTTAATATTGTTCGGCTGTTTAGGACTGTATTTTAGACACAATGCTAACCAGTCATTAAATTACTTCTAAATTTGGACTGGTAAACTCTACCAGTCCAAATTTAGCTAAAATGACATGATTTATCAGAGTAAATAATAGAATACAAAATGCAGATTGTTATTCCACTATGGTCGAGTCATGATTCAGTAAGGATAGAAAACGCAACAACCCATAGGGTATTGCCGTGTTGTGTGTAGTGTGAATTTTCTAGAAAATAGGGCTTATGATTATAAGCCCACCCATCAAATTTGTTAATTGAAGACGTGGGTATTATTTTGATGTTCAATACTCATTGCGCTGTAATCACAATCCTCTTATTCGTCCATTTATAGTGCGGAAGATTCTGTCTTAACTAAAGTACTCCTATCTATTTAAGCTCTTAAATGGATAAAAGTAATTGTAGTAATTGTTATAGGGAGTTCATTGATATTGATTACTTAGCATCAGAATAATTTCCTATACAAGGGCCAACACTAAACTCGTAGCCTAAAGAAGAGTCGTTTCTAGTTACCAATAAAATTAAATTTTCGTCAATGGGTAAACTGCGCTGTTCGGGCCGTTTTAAGCAGGCGGACTTTGGATAAGTTTCAAAATGATAAATAAAACCTGCAATGAACTTATCTAGCCACTTTATCTTGCCCTCCTCATCTACTGGTAGAATAAATTGACTTTTATTCAATGTGAGTCTGACATTTTTCGACTCAGATTCACTTAGTACTAACTTGTCGTCAGTGGGGACCGGAGTAGGTATATCTTCTGATGATTCTGCTCTGATCATGGCAATGGGATCTGCAAACAATTCTATTTGCTCGGCGTAAGGCACCGCCATAAAAAAAATCGACATGATGACGTAGGGGATCAACACCAAGCGCAATATCATGGTAATAATAACAAACACCTTGTCTTCCCAGTGTACTCTGACTTTGACCCTTACCAGGCGTAGTAACACACCAACTATTAGCCATAAATTACCCGCCACCAAAGCAACAGAAAAAAACATGATGGAGCTCATTAACAACCAAAACGGCAGCATAATTAAGGTGGCAAAACCTAAAGTGAAAACAAAAGGACCTGGTTCGATACCGGTAATAATATTAATTTTTAGGGCAGATATAGCCAAGGCAAAGTTAGCTGTGGCGGCGTACAAAACTAGGATTAAACCTTTGCCTAACATATGATCCCAAATACGATTAAACACATGCCAAAGCTCTCTGATAAGACCTACACCAGCAATCGCTCCAACCCACAATAAGCCAGAACCTTCTTGGATATCTTGGTCAACATGGACCATTAACAATAGAAATGCGAACAAGTACATCCATTGGGAGAGTGTCAGTTGTGAGCATTTATTGCGTAGCGCTGGGACCATCTGTGTTGGTAACTGCAACCAATCCTTATTGAAAAAGCGGCTGCCCTTGGTTTTTGACGTTTCTACAGTGTTATCGAAGTGCTGTAACTGATTGTTTGACAAATGATTTTACCGAGTTTTGGGATGAATGACGTACAGAATAGGTCTAATATAATAGATTTTTAATCACTATGTTAGTGGCGATATAAGTACTGTCAAAGGTGTTAAATATTTATCGGTATTGATGGCAAAATTCGCCTCTATCAATTGATTAAAGATGACTAATATGTCGTTTACGAGGGGCGCGTTCAATTAAGTTATCGAATCAAACAGAAATTAACCGTGATAAGTTTTCAAACCTCTAGCTGATTCGTATATAATCTCGCATCGTTTTTAAGCATGGCTTGTAAAATAAGGGTTAGCGAACAAATTAAGTTGCGCTCTTTTACAATCCAATTTCGCCATCGGACTGTTTTCCGGTAAGCAGAGATAAATAAATGAAATTTGAATTAGATAATACAGACGGTAAGGCTCGCCGTGGCCGTTTGATTTTTGACCGTGGCGTGGTAGAAACCCCTGCATTTATGCCTGTGGGCACTTACGGTACGGTTAAAGGTATGACACCTGAAGAGTTAGACCAAACAGGTGCACATATCTGTTTAGGGAATACTTTCCATTTAATGTTACGTCCTGGTACCGAAATCATTAAGCAGCACGGTGATTTGCATGATTTTATGCATTGGGATAAACCTATTCTGACTGACTCAGGTGGTTTTCAGGTATTTAGCCTAGGAGACTTGCGCAAGATAACCGAAGAAGGCGTGACTTTTCGTTCCCCTATTAATGGTGAGAAAATTCTTCTTACACCCGAAAAGTCGATGCAAGTGCAGCGTGATTTAGGTTCTGATATCGTGATGATATTTGACGAATGTACGCCTTATCCGGCAACGGAAAGTGAAGCACGGGTTTCCATGGAATTATCGCTGCGCTGGGCCAAGCGTAGTAAAGCTGAACATGGTGATAACCCATCAGCTTTATTTGGCATTATTCAAGGTGGCATGTACGAAGGTTTACGTGATGTTTCTTTGGCTGGCCTAGAAGATATCGGATTTGATGGTTATGCAATAGGTGGCTTGTCAGTGGGCGAGCCAAAAGACGAAATGATCAAGGTGTTAGATCATACTACGGATCAAATTCCTGCAGATAAACCTCGTTATTTAATGGGTGTTGGTAAACCAGAAGATATTGTCGAAGCGGTACGTCGCGGCATTGATATGTTTGATTGTGTCATGCCTACCCGCAATGCACGTAATGGTCACATGTTTATCACTAGTGGCGTGGTCAAAATTCGTAATGCAGTACATAAAACTGATACCGGTCCATTAGATGAAAAATGTGATTGTTACACTTGTAAAAACTATTCTCGGTCATATCTACATCACTTGGATAAATGTAATGAGATACTTGGCGCACGCTTAAATACTATTCATAACTTGCGTTATTATCAGCGTGTTATGCAAGGGTTGCGAGATGCCATTGCTGCTAACGAACTCGATGCTTTTGTCACCGAATTTTACACACAAAAAGACTTACCTGTGCCTCAGTTGAAAAACTAACAGGCATTAACACAATTAAAATTTACAAAAACTAGGGGAAATTATGAGTTTATTTATATCCAATGCCTACGCACAAGACGCTGGTGGAGCTGCTGGTGGCGGTTTTGAAATGTTAATCATGCTGGGTGTGTTTGGTTTGATTTTTTACTTCATGCTTTATCGTCCACAAGCAAAGCGTGTAAAGGATCACAAAAACTTGGTTTCTTCATTAGGTAAAGGCGATGAAGTGCTAACACAAGGTGGTATGGTGGGGAAAATTGTTAAGGTGTCGGAAGAAAAAGATTTTATCGAAATTGCTTTGAATGACACAACCAACATCGTCATCCAAAAATCAGCCGTTTCAGCGGTATTGCCTAAAGGCACTATGAAAGCCATCTAAACATAGATAGCGATAGGGGCGTAACAGCCCCTTTTTATTGAAAGATTGGAAGGAAATTGTTGTGTTAAATCAAACTCCGCTATGGAAGTACCTATTGGTGATCTTTGTGATTGGCCTATGTGCTTTATATGCCTCGCCAAATTTGTATGGCGAAGATCATGCCGTGCAAATATCTGCGGGTAAAAATGCTGAAATCAATACTGCAGTTGTCGAAAAAGTCACTGCTGAATTGGCCTCTGCGAATATTACTAGCAAAAGTATCGTCATAGAGAATGATCAAATTCTGGTACGTTTAAATGATTCTGATAGTCAATTAATTGCCCGTGAAAAAATCGAAAAATCCTTAGGCGACGATTATTTTGTGGCCATGAACTTAGCCCCTGATACACCTGCTTGGTTAGAAGGATTAGGTGGCACACCAATGAAGCTTGGTCTTGATTTACGTGGTGGTGTGCACTTTCTGATGGAAGTGGATATGAAATCGGCTCTGTCTAAAAATTTAGAAGATATGGTAAGCGATTTTCGTACTGCATTGAGGGAAGAAGGCATTCGTTATCGTACGGTAAAACAATTGGAAGACGGAGTAGAAATTTATTTCCGTGACCAAGAAACCTTAGATTCAGCAGAATTCTTTTTAAAAAATCGTAATCGCGACTTAGTGTTTGTTGAAAGAAGTGATCTCGTTATTTTTGCCAGCATGTCGGAGCAAAAACTAGCGGAGACTCGTGATTACGCCGTAAAACAAAATATTACTATTATTCGTAACCGGGTGAATCAATTAGGTGTAGCAGAACCTACAGTTCAAAAACAAGGTCCAGATCGGATAGTAGTGCAACTACCAGGTATTCAAGACACGGCCAAAGCCAAAGAAATTTTGAATGCCACTGCCACTTTGGAATACCGAGAAGTGGATTTAGATCATGATGTGCGTGATGCCATAAATGGTCGTGTGCCTCCGGGCTCAGAATTGTTACCTTACGAAAAAGGCGGCCCACAGCTGCTCAAAAAGAAAGTGATAGTGGCAGGTAGTTCCATAATAGATGCTAACAGTGGTGTTGACCAATATGGTATGCCAAAGGTTTCAATCTCTCTTGACTCTAAAGGTGGGGCGAAGATGCTCAACTTTACTAAGCGAGCAGTGGGTAAACCTATGGCGGTGGTCTTTATTGAATTTAAGGCGACGGGTGAACGAGACAAAGATGACAAACTTATCTTTGAAGAAGAAAGACGTGTTATCAGTGTTGCCACTATTAATGGGGTATTTGGTAATCAGTTTGAAACGACTGGATTAGACTCACCACAAGAAGCCTATGATTTGGCCTTGTTATTAAGAGCAGGGGCCTTGATTGCACCTATTCAAATAATTGAAGAACGCACAGTTGGGCCAAGCCTAGGACAAGAAAATATCGACCTAGGCACCAAAGCGATTATTTATGGTTTTATAGCCGTACTTATCTTTATGCTGATTTATTACAAAAAGTTTGGTTTGGTCGCCAATGTGGCACTAACCCTCAACTTAGTGATGATTATTGGTATTATGTCGATGATTCCTGGCGCCACGCTCACTTTACCTGGTATGGCTGGAATAGTCTTAACCGTTGGTATGGCAGTGGATGCCAATGTGTTGATATTTGAGCGAATACGTGAAGAAGTTCAAGAAGGACGCAGTCCACAACAAGCTATTCATCACGGCTATGACAGCGCATTTTCAACTATTTTAGATGCTAACATTACCACCTTTCTGGTTGGTTTGATTTTGTTTGCTGTAGGCACTGGCCCGATAAAAGGTTTCTCTATTACTTTGATGATAGGAATTATCACCTCAATGTTCACGGCTATCATAGTGACTCGTGTCATCGTTAATGCATGGTGGGGCGGTAAACGTCTGACCAAGTTGTCAATCTAGGAGCACCAACATGCAATTATTAAATATGAAAGAAACCGTTGCTTTTATGGCGCTGAGAAAACCAGCGGCAATTTTGTCGTTGTTTTTACTCATCGGTTCACTAACGTCTTTAGCTATTAATCAACTGAATTGGGGACTCGATTTTACTGGTGGTACTCAAATTGAAGTGGGTTATGCACAGACTGCAGATTTAGAACAGATACGTAAACAGCTGGAAATGTCGGATTTTAAGGATGCGGTAGTTCAAAACTTTGGTAGCAGTCAAGATGTATTAATACGCTTGGCGTCCCGTGAAGGGGTTAAACCTTCTGAGTTAGGCGATGCGGCTATTAAGGTGTTACAGGAAGCCGATAGTAGCGCAGAAATGCGTGGCAGTTCTTTTGTCAGCTCTAGTGTTGGTGACGAGCTCACTGAACAAGGTGGCTTGGCGATGCTGGTGGCTTTAATTTGTATTCTTATTTATGTGGCATTGCGTTTCGAATGGCGTTTTGCATTAGGTTCGGTAGCAGCTCTAACTCATGATGTCATTATCACTTTGGGACTCTTCTCAGTATTAGGTTTAGAGTTTGATTTAACTGTATTGGCTGCGGTTTTGGCGGTGATTGGTTATTCACTCAACGATACAATAGTAGTATGTGACCGTATTCGTGAAAACTTTCGCAAAGTACGTAAAGGGGACTCAGAAGAAATTATCAATATTTCTCTGACACAAACTTTGAATCGCACCATAATCACGTCTTTGACTACTATTTTAGTATTGCTTGCCCTGTTCTTTGTGGGCGGTGCAACTATCCATGGTTTTGCAACTGCCTTGTTGTTCGGGGTCATAATTGGCACCTATTCTTCCATTTATGTTGCAAGCTTAGTCGCCTTAACGCTAGGTATCAGTAAGGAAGATTTGATGCCCACAGAGATTGAAAAAGAAGGTGCTGACCAAGAGCCTATGGTATAGGTCGCTAATAAATTTATTAAACCACAGAGGTCACTCAGTATTCTCTGTGGTTTAATCATTCTCTTCCCTATTAAACACACTTTCTAACAGTCTTTTATACCCACCCTTGGCGGCTTATAAGGTATATTTTGCGGCTGCAGATCATTCACTAAAAATATCAGGAAATATTATGACTTCTTTGACTGGACGTAACTTATCACTGGTACTGTGTATCAGCGCTAGTTTATTCCTAAACGCTTGTGGTTCAACCGACCAAAACAAGCCTGTGGTTATGTCTACCGAGCCCGAACCACAAAGTGAAATAGTAAAAAGTCCAATCGATAATCGCGAATATGTCGCAATAGTATTAGATAACCAACTTGAGGTTATGCTGGTATCAGACCCCAGTATCGAAAAATCAGCGGCTGCCTTAAGTGTGGCAGTAGGGTCTTTGCAAGAGCCTAAAGAATTTGGAGGTTTGGCCCATTATCTTGAACATATGTTATTTTTGGGTACCAAGAGTTATCCCACTGTTGGGGACTATAGTGAGTTTATTAGCCGCAATGGTGGCAGTCAAAATGCCTATACGCAGCTGGATCATACTAACTACATGGTGGCAGTGAATAACGATGCTTACGACCAAGCATTATCTCGCTTTAGTGGGTTTTTCTATGAAGCCATTTTAGATGAAACTTATGCGGATAAAGAGCGTAACGCGGTGCACTCTGAATGGACCATGAAAAGTCCAAATGATTGGGTTATTTTGCAACAACTCGACGGCTCGACCTTGAATCCAGCCCATCCTATCTCGCAATTTAACTGGGGCAATTTAGACTCCTTAGTCGATAAAGAAAACAACAAGTTGCAAACTGCTTTAGAGTCTATGTACAACAGGTATTATTCTGCCAATCTCATGAAAGGTGCCATGGTCAGTAATTTACCAATTTCTGAAATGAAAAAACTGGCCCAAGAACACTTTGGTAAAATTCCCAACAAAGATACACCTAGACCCCAGATGTCAGTGGCGGTAGCTAAGCCCGAACATTTGAAAAAAGTGGTGCATTATATTCCGCAAACTGACATGAAGCAGTTACGTATCAATTTTGTAATTGAAAATAACGCTCATCAATTTGCGGTGAAACCCAATGGATATGTCAATTATTTACTCGCTAACGAAATGCCTGGCACCTTAGCCTCAGCTTTACGGGATGCTGGTTTGAGCGAAGCGGTATATTCAAACTATGATGCTGATGAATATGGTAATGCAGGTAGTTTCACTCTCTACATCGATTTGACCGAGACAGGGGTGCAAAATCGCGACAAGGTGATGGGCGCAGTATTGAAATATTTAGACTTGTTACGCCAAGAAGGGGTTAATCCTAGATACTTCAAAGAAATAAAACAGTCATTGAGCAATAGTTTTCGTTTTAAAGAAAAAACCAACGATTATAATTATGCGATGAAAATTGCCGCCGATCTGCAACACATTCCCGCCGAATACGTATTAAGCAGCGCCTACGAATACCAACGTTTTAACCCTGAGGTGATCCAAGCTGTACTTGACCAATTGACCTTAGACAAGGCGCGTGTTTTTTACATAGATAAAGCACAGCAGGGTGAACTAGCGATGGAATATTTTGCTGGCAAATACAGTGTGCATCAAATTAATTCTGAATTAGAGCTTAAGTGGCAACAACTGTCTGAACAATTTGATTTAAGTTTACCCAGAGCCAACAGCCTGATGCCCGAGAGCTTTGATTTAGTGACGGCAACCTATACCGATAAACCTAAACAGCTAGTGGCAGAAAAAGGTCACACTGTGCACTTAGGACATTCAGCTTTATTTAAACAACCTAAGGGTAGGGTGACACTTGATTTAAATAGTGGATTGACTAAATCCTCTGCAAAAAATCATGTGTTAGCTGATTTGTTAAACCGTGGCTTAGGCCAAAATTTAACTGAACTGCAATCAGAAGCAGGCGCCGCAGGTATGGGCTTAAATGCCAGTTTATCAAACGGCTTGTCACTTACAGCAAGTGGATTTACTGATAAACAAGGTAGGTTGTTGACTAGCGCTCTCAAACAAATATTAGATTTTGACATTAGCGAGAGTGAATTAGCTAATTTAAAAGCGAGTTTTAAATCAGACATTGAAAGCAGTAAACGACAAATATTACTCAATCAGTTATTTCCTAAATTTAGCCAAGTGTCGAATTTAGATGCATTTAGTGATGATGCTTTACTAGCTGAAGTGGATGGCATTTTATCGTCTGATATTAGTCTCTTTAGAGACCAATTGTTAAAACAGGCAAACTTGCGGGTTTTTGCTTATGGGAATTATTCTGATCAACAAGTGATCGACTTGTCTAATTTAGTGTTGAAAAAACTGCCTGACGACCGCGAAGTAGCGGATGTTTATCAAACTCCTTTATTAGAAGTCGCACCGGGGACAATCTATAACTGGCAAGAAAACGTAGAAATGACCGATATTGGATTAATTGATGCTTATTTAGCACCGCGAAATGATGCGGATTTGGGTGCCGCAAGGGTCTTGTCACAAATCATTCGCCCTGCATTGTTTAAACAAATCAGAACAGAAGAGCAACTGGCTTATGCGGTAGGTTTTTTTGGACAAACTTTTAGACAACAAATGTTAGTCGCCTATTATATTCAATCACCTGCAAAAGGGCTGGCAGAAGTAGATGAACGTATTGCATTATTTCGTAGCGCTTTTATTCAGCAGCTTTCAGCGATTACCGAAGAAGAATTTGCAACCACTAAAAACAGTGTGTTAATCACCTTGACGCAACCACCCAAAAACTTGTCTGAAGAAATGGCAGAATTTACAGGTGATTGGCGTGACCAGCAATGGAATTTTGATAGCGAAGAAAGACTGATTGCAGCGATAGAAAAAGTCACATTAGATGATGTGATAAATCTTTATCAGCGAATTCAAGGTGGTAAAGACTTCGGTCGCGTGCTCATTCAAATGCGAGGTACTAAATTCGCAGATAAGGCTTTTGTTGAACCTAAAGGCGCTATCAAAGTCACAGATATTGATAGCTTTCATAAGCAAGTTGGCCAGTAAATATTGGGTATTAAACATAGTGTTATGACCGCAACATAGGTTGCGGTCATAAGGTTAATAAAATAAGAGTAAGAAAAACATGAACGGCTTAAAAACGCTGGCGCTGATTACTGTTTTGGGGGCGCTGCATGGTTGTACTGTTTTAGGGTTTGCTACTGATCTTGCAATACTTACTGCAGCTGATAGAAATCAAAAATCGGGGGAGCCTATGCATACAGACAACACTGAGCTCTTTTTTACCAATGAAGGGCTAAAACATGATGTCAAAGTTGTAAAAAAACTTGTGGAGGAATTCGCCGCTTCTGACAATGATTTCACAGCAGACTTTCAAGAAAACGACGGGGCAAAGGTTTTAGCTTGTAATAATGTAAGAGATGGAAAACAACGCTGTTTTATGCCTGAATATTATCAAGATATGTACATTACAGAAAGTGACCCAGAGGAAGCAAATACAAGCACCACGCAAGATTAGCTTCACAATAGACAGGTTTTTATTTTGTGGTATTCTTTAGTTTCTTGGTGCAAAAGGTAGTTTGAGTTGATCGTTAATAAGGTTCTGACATGGGTTTTGATTGTGGCGCTGTTACTCGGCCAGTCATATGCATATGCATCTGTACCTTGTGAGTCGGTTGACGATCTGGGTAGCCAGCATACGAATCATATGGCTTCTATGTCGACAGATGAGATGCAACACCAGATGCCGCAACAAGCATTGGCTATGGATTGTTGTGACCAAGATTGTAGTTGTCCTACTGGCACATGTTCATCAGTCACCCTCAGCCACTTTATGATTGTCACTGCAGTCAATATAGTGTCACAACCTTCAGTATTTTACCTGTTTTCAATACAAGACGCATTCCTGCCGTCTCTACGTAAACCTCCCATTATTGGCTAACACAAGATAGATCCGTCTTTAAAAAGGCGATCGTAACTCTTTGATTGTAGCTGGCGTATTCGCCAATTCTATTTTTTGATATTACTCCCCTGTCTTTGTGCTTTTTACACTGTGGGGCAACATGGATTTACCATGCAAAAGACTTTTAGGTTTCATTATTCACGAGCTACATTAGCATTGCTTTTAGTGCTGCTAAGTAACATCCCGTTTGCCGTATTTGCAGAGATAACGATGCAAGATCTGGTCAAAATTGCCATTCAACATGATCCCTGGTTAACGGGCAATCAGCTTCAAGAAAAGGCACTTAGAGCCCAAAGCCAAGGTGCTAATCATTTACCTGACCCCATGCTTTCGATGGGTCTGCTAAATCTACCAACAGACGGGTTTGTGTTTAACCAAGAGCCTATGTCGCAATTTAAAGTGGGGTTGGCGCAAACGTTTCCTCGTGGGGACAGTTTAGCTATCAAACAACAACAACTGAGTTTTCTGGCAGACCAACACCCGTATCAACGAGAGGATCGTAAAGCCAAGATACAAGTGACCGTTTCGACGTTTTGGTTAGACGCCCTTAAAGCAGAGTACACCATTCGTTTGATTAAACGGGATAGAGTGTTATTTGAACAATTAGTCGACATTGTCAAAGCAAGTTATTCCTCTGCTCAAGGAAAAACTCGTCAGCAAGATGTAATAAGTGCACAACTGGAATTAGCAAGGTTAGATGACAGGTTAACCATAGTGAATAACCAAAGAGATCTCGCGCTGACCCGGTTATCTGAATGGCTTCCTGCAACTGTTCATAAAGCAATGTCAAAACGTTTTACAACGCATATTCCACTGCCTAAAGCACCGAAGTTGACTGATAAGGTTGAGGTACTTTTGCAACGCGGTGATAACTTAGGGCTGTTGCAATTATTGACTGAACACCCGACTTTACTGGCGATTGAACAATCGGTGAAGGCAGGAAATACTGCTGTAAAACTGGCCAAACAAAAATACAAACCTCAATGGGGGGTCAATGCCAGTTACGCTTACAGAGAGGATGATCCGCTAGGGCAAAGTCGCGCTGATTTCTTTTCTATTGGTATTACTGTGGATGTGCCTATCTTTGGATACGCTAAACAAGACAGTGACGTTTCTGCATCGAGTTTAACAGCCCAAGCGATAGAGACCGAAAAGCGTTTATTGCAACAAAGCATGTTGACCCAAATACATAGTCTTTATCAACAAGAAGTCGCTTATAGACAAAGAGAAGATGGCTTCCTAACCTCTATTTTGCCACAAATTCAAGAGCATGCAGATGCATCGTTATCAGCTTATACCAGCGACGACGGGGACTTTTCAGAGGTGATGCGCGCTCGAATTACACAATTAAATGCGCAGATTGACTTGATTCATATTCAAATCGAAAAATTAAAGACTCGAATACAAATTATGTATTTTTTGAATGACCCAAATAACTCCGGAGAATATTGATGAAAACACTGTATGCAATTTTAATAGGAGGTGTTTGCGGGGGCATATTAAGTGTTATTGGTTATTCACAATTTGTATCCACAGATACGTCAATGACAGAAACTGATGCAAAGGTTTCCCAGCCTCTTTATTGGGTGGCACCTATGGATCCTGACTATCGACAAGACCGGCCAGGAAAGTCACCTATGGGCATGGAGTTAGTCCCTGTTTTTGCTGACGCTACCAATATTGACGACCCCGGTGTTGTGAGAATTTCTGCAAATGTTGTGAATAATTTAGGTGTAAGAGTCGCAGAGGTGCAACAAGCTGTACTGCAAGTCCCCATAAAAACAGTGGGATACGTGCAATACAATGAAAACAACCTGTTGCATGTGCATCCAAGAGTTGAGGGTTGGATTGAAAAACTATACATCAAAGCTGCCGGTGAACAGGTTAATAAAGGTGAGCCACTCTATGCTTTATATTCACCTGAACTTGTTAATGCACAGGAAGAATATTTATTAGCGAAAAGGCGCAATAACAAGGAGTTAACCACAGCCGCAGAAAGTCGTTTATTAGCATTACAAATGCCAGCTGAGAGTATGGTACAACTTAAAATCAGCCAAAAAGTACAACAAACTATTGTGTTTAACGCTCCTCAATCTGGAGTCATCGATAATTTGGCTATTCGTGAAGGATTTTATGTAAAGCCTGGCACCACCTTAATGTCTATTGGATCATTAGATGATGTGTGGGTAACAGCAGAGGTGTTCGAACGTCAAGCTGCCCAAGTTAAATTGGGGCAATTGGTCTCTATGACACTTGGTTTTGTACCGGGAAAAACATGGCAAGGGCAGGTTGATTATGTCTATCCTACACTTGATGCAAAAACTCGGACGCTTTCAGTCAGGCTACGTTTTAACAATGTTGATATGTTGCTCAAGCCAAATATGTTTGCACAAGTTGTTATTCATACAGACTCACAAGAACAAACATTGTTAATACCTAAAGAAGCGGTTATTCGCACTGGCACGCAAAATAGAGTGGTGTTAGTGGTAGGGAAAGGGCAATACAAATCTGTTGAAGTCACTTTGGGGCAAGTGACAGATGAATTCGCACAAATTTTAGAGGGGCTAAAAGTTGGTGACCAAGTGGTGTCTTCGGCGCAGTTTTTGTTGGACTCTGAGAGCAGTATCAACTCTGATTTAAAACGTATGTCATTTAATATGGCAGATGAGATTCAAGATAAACAAACAGACTCAGCTTCAGTTGATGGGGTAATCAACCATATTAATATGCACACTCGGGTGGCTAATATTAGTCGCGGAGCAATCGAAAAATGGCACCGTGGTCCGGCAACGATGGATTTTGTTTTTGCTGATAGTTTGCATATAGAGGAATGGCCACAAGGAGAACAATTACATTTCACCTTTGAAATTCAAAATAGGGACTTTGTGATCACCGATTATGTATTGTCGAAGCAGGAGCATAATCATGATTGAACGGGTTATCCATTGGTCGATAGTTAACCGTTTTTTTGTTTTACTGGCCACTTTTATTGTTATTGGTATAGGGCTGTTTACATTACGCAATACGCCAGTTGATGCTTTACCTGACTTGTCGGACGTACAAGTTATCATTAAAACTAGTTATCCAGGGCAGTCTCCACAAGTGATTGAAGATCAGGTCACTTACCCTTTGACTACCGCCATGTTGTCGGTGCCAGGTGCAAAAACAGTGCGGGGTTTTTCATTTTTTGGCGACTCTTTTGTGTACATCATATTTGATGACAAAACCGATTTGTATTGGGCGCGCAGTCGAGTGTTGGAGTATTTATCCCAAGTCGCTCCTCGCTTACCTGCTGCCGCTAAGCCGCAACTTGGACCTGATGCAACGGGAGTAGGTTGGGTGTATTTATATGCATTAGTGGATAAAACCGGCCAACATGATCTGAGTCAGTTACGTGCAATTCAAGATTGGTTTCTGAAGTTTGAATTGCAAACTGTGGCTGGCGTATCTGAAGTCGCTTCGATTGGGGGAATGGTCAAGCAATACCAAATTATTGTCGACCCCGATAAGTTACGGGCCTATGGAATTCCCCTGAGTTTAATTCAATTAGCCATTAAACAAGGTAATCAGGAAGTTGGCGCCTCAGTCATTGAAATGGCTGAGGCTGAATATATGGTCAGTGCGACCGGTTATATCCAGTCTATTCAAGATTTAGCTCTGATTCCTTTGGGCCTAAATAGTAAAGGTACACCTTTATTATTAAGAGATGTGGCGGATATACGTCTTGGTCCACAAATGCGTCGCGGTATCGCCGAACTCAATGGGCAAGGTGAAGTCGCTGGTGGCGTTGTGGTCATGCGTTTTGGTGAAAATGCCCAACAAACTATTGAAGCTGTGAAACAAAAATTAGCGGCGTTGAAAGATGGTTTACCTGACGGTGTAGAAGTTGTCACAGTTTATGACCGCTCAGATTTAATTTCACGAGCGGTGGATAACCTATGGTCAAAATTAGCTGAAGAAATGCTTATCGTTGCCTTAGTGTGCACCGTGTTTTTATTTCATTTACGCTCATCTATTGTGGCTATTATCAGTTTGCCAATTGGTATCTTAGTATCATTTATCATCATGTATTGGCAGGGGATTAACGCCAATATTATGTCCTTGGGTGGCATAGCTATCGCCATAGGTGCGATGACAGACGGCGCGATTGTGATGATTGAAAATATGCATAAACATATGGAGAAGACACCATTGACCAACGAAAATCGTTGGCAAGTTGTTGCAAAGTCCGCTTCAGAAGTTGGGCCAGCGTTGTTTTTTTGTTTATTAATTATCACAGTCAGTTTTCTGCCGGTTTTTATTCTAGAGGCACAAGAAGGTAGAATGTTTGCACCACTTGCTTACACCAAAACCTATGCCATGGCAGCATCTGCGGGCTTGGCTATTACATTAGTGCCAGTGCTAATGGGGTATTTTATCCGTGGTAAAATAACCAGTGAAAAGAAGAATCCACTCAACAGGCTTTTGGTGGCAAGCTATCTACCGGTATTGAGATTAGTTCTACATTATCCAAAAAGTACATTGCTACTGACATTGTTGATTGCGGTGTTGGGGTTTTACCCTATCAACAAACTTGGCAGTGAATTTATTCCTCCTTTAGATGAGGGCGATTTAATGTATATGCCAACAACTTATGCAGGTTTATCAATTGGTAAGGCTAGAGAGACTTTACAACAAACCGATAAATTGATCGCTACTGTTCCCGAAGTTCAACATGTGTTTGGTAAAATCGGTCGGGCTGAAACGGCGACCGATCCTGCGCCACTGACTATGATAGAAACCTTTATTAAGCTTAAGCCTAAAGCGCAATGGCGCGACGGCATGACGACAGAAAAACTTCGCGCAGAGCTGGATAAATTGGTACAACTTCCAGGTTTGACCAATGCATGGGTTATGCCCATAAAAACACGTATCGATATGCTTGCAACAGGTATCAAAACGCCGGTTGGGATAAAAGTAGCGGGAAGTGACTTGTCGATGATCCAGCGTATCGGACAAGATATTGAACACATTCTTTCGCAGGTGCCTGGTACCGCATCGGTTTACTCTGAAAGAGTGGCTGGTGGTCGCTACATTAAAGTCGATATCAAAAGAGAACTGGCGTCTCGATATGGACTAAATATTGCTGACGTACAACAAGTTGTATCCACCGCTATTGGAGGCATGAATGTAGCTGAATCGGTTGAAGGCCTAGAGCGTTATCCCATTAATTTACGTTATCCTCAAAGTTATCGAGATTCTCCCGAACAATTGGCTTTGTTACCTATTGTTACGCCAAGTGGTCAACGTATTGCGTTAGCGGATGTGGCAAAAGTGTATGTGGAAGACGGCCCTCCGGGGATAAAAAGTGAAAACGCCCGAATTAATGGATGGACCTATATTGATATTCAGGACATTGATGTGGGTACCTATGTACAAAATGCTCAGCAGACTTTAGCCAGTCAGTTGGATTTACCTGTTGGTTATAGCTTAACGTGGGCGGGACAATATGAATATATGCAGCGAGCTAAAGAGAAGTTGACCTATGTTTTACCGCTAACGCTAGCGATTATTGTTATTTTGCTCTATCTCAACTTTCGAAGTTTTGTTGAAGTCGCCATAATTATCGGCACCTTGCCTCTCGCCTTAATCGGTGGGTTTTGGTTACTCTATTTAGAAGGGTTTAATTTGTCTGTTGCTGCTGGTGTGGGATTTATCGCCTTGGCTGGCGTAGCGGCAGAAATAGGTGTGATCATGTTGGTTTATCTCAATCAATCTTATGCTGAATTACAACACACTCACCAAAATAACCATTCACAGCCTACTCAAAAAGACTTGGTTGAAGCTGTCATGTTAGGAGCTGGACTGAGAGTGAGACCAGTGATGATGACTGTTGCGACAATAATGTTAGGGTTATTGCCGGTTTTGTATGGCTCAGGTACGGGTTCTGAAGTCATGAGTCGCATTGCCGCTCCTATGGTGGGTGGCATGGCAAGTGCGCTAGTACTGTCATTGATTATTGTGCCTGTTGTCTATTTATTGTGGCGCAAACAAGCAATTAAATGATAGGTAAGTACCCACTCTCAAAATAAGCTTGGGTGTGGGTGCTTGTTGCTAGGCGTAACCACTCTATGACTATGTGGTTGAGATTAACGCTAAACCTTCGTCTATCCAGCCAGTGATACCACCAATCATTTTTTTCACTGGACGTCCCAATTCAGCCAATTTAATCGCCGCTTTTTCTGTGCCGTTACAATGTGGACCCGCGCAATAGACTACAAATAATGTGTCATCTGGGTAGTTAATTAAGTTTTCTCTAGTGAGGCGTTTGTGGGGGATATTCACGGCATTTTCGACATGACTTTGCGCAAACAATATCTCACTTCGCACATCTACTAATACAAAATCTTGCCGAGCATTGCTGATTGCAAAGTGCACATCCCAACAGTCTGTCTCAAATTGTAAAAGGCGTGTAAAGTGGGCAAGGGCCTCATCGCTTGATGCGGCGGGTATTCTAGATACAACTGAAGACATAATATTTCCTTAGGGTTGATACTGTACAATTCTCTTTTGGGACTGAAGTCAGTTTGCCCTAATGCAAGTTCTTTGGCTGGAGGCATAATTGCCATTATTCGATAATAACAAGACAGAATACTGTGTTGTTATTTTGGATATAAAAAAGGCGAGCTGCTGCTCGCCTTATTCTTTAGTAATACCTATTACTTTAAATGTTTAACTAATATCTGTACGACTTTAGGGCTGCCTGCAACAATATCACCTCTTTGCATGGGGTCATTGCCACCTGAAAAGTCTGTGACTAAGCCACCGGATTCGCGAACTAATAATTCACCTGCTGCGATATCCCAAGGTTTAAGACCACTCTCCCAGTAACCATCAAAACGGCCTGCTGCAACGTAAGCTAAGTCTAATGCAGCTGAACCACTGCGACGTATGTCACCGGCATGCATAAATATCTTGTTAAAGCCTTGTAGATACTGAGGCAAACTACTTTTGTTTCTAAAAGGAAAAGAGGTGGCAAGGATCGTTTGGCTTAATTCTCTGGCTTTGCTGGCGCGAATACGGAAACCGTTTAACTGGGCACCGACACCTCGACTGGCAGTGAATAGTTCGCCGCGAATCGGATCAAATACCACAGCTTGATCTAAGCGACCTTTGTGCATTAGCGCAATAGATACGGCAAAATGAGGGATGCCTTTAATAAAATTAGTGGTGCCATCTAGCGGATCGATTATCCATTTAAAATCGTTGTCACCTTCAACTACGCCGCCTTCTTCACCCACAAAACTGTGTTCTGGATAAGATTGTTTAATTTTGTGAATAATCGCTTGTTCAGCTTCTTTATCGACACGCGTAACGTAATCGTTGTCGCCTTTTGCTTCAATTTGCAATTCGGATTGATTCTCAAACCCTTTAGCAATAATGTTGCCCGCAGTCCGTGCAGCACGGATCGCTATATTCAGCATAGGATGCATAGTTAACCACCAATTTTAAAAGAACATTAAATATAGCCCAGTAAATAAATGTCATTATCTACTGAACAAAAAATCGCCGCGCAGTTTACCAAAATAGCTAAATTAAGCAATCAGAATATTATTAATACCCCTATATTTTAAAGTCACCACTCAGTTCAGTTTTCTTAAACTCACATTTTGAGGTGTTAGGGGTATATGTTATTATCCGCGCCCTGAAATTGGCTAACTAAATAAAGATACGGTTCATGATGTTAGAGAATATTCGCATAGTGTTAGTTAATACTTCCCACACAGGTAACATTGGCTCTGCAGCAAGGGCAATGAAGACTATGGGCTTGAGTCAGTTGGTGTTAGTCGATCCTGTTACAGCGCCAGATGGAAAATCCAGTGCTTTGGCAGCAGGGGCGGGTGATGTTTTGGCCAATGCTAAAACGGTGAATACTCTAGCTGAAGCTGTGGCTGATTGTGGTTTAGTGATTGGCACCAGTGCCCGTTCTCGCACGTTATCTTGGCCCATGTTAGAGCCTCGGGGATGTGGTGAAAAATTAATAAGCGAAGTCTCAAAGTATCCAGTGGCTTTGGTATTTGGTCGCGAAAATAATGGTCTAAGTAATGATGAATTGCAGCAATGTCATTTTCATGTGTGTATTCCCGCCAATCCTGACTACAGTTCTTTAAATTTAGCTGCAGCGGTGCAAACCTTGTGTTACGAAGTGCGTATGGCCTATTTAACACTATCGAGAGGTGAATACGCTGAACACCCAGAGGTTAATGAATACCCGCTGGCGGAAGATCTCGAAGGTTTTTATAGTCATTTGGAACAAACCCTTATTAAAACGAATTTCATCATTGCCAAACATCCGGGTATGGTAATGACCAAATTACGCCGCCTTTACAACCGCGCTCGTCCTGAAACCGCCGAGTTGAATATATTACGTGGCATTTTAGCATCGGTCGATAAAGCCTTTAAAAATCGGGAACAGTAAACTAAATAATCTTAGTTTGAGTGTGGGATAAGAAATGTTCAGTAGAATGAAAGAAGATATACAAAGTGTTTTTCATCGTGATCCTGCGGCACGAAATACCTTTGAAATACTCACCAATTATCCCGGTTTACACGCTATCTGGATCCATCGCCTTAGTCATAAATTGTGGAAAGCCAACTGGAAATGGTTGGCGCGTTCTATTTCAACTTTTTCCCGTTGGTTAACCGGCGTTGAAATTCACCCTGGTGCAACCTTAGGCCGCCGCTTTTTTATCGACCATGGAATGGGAGTGGTAATAGGTGAAACAGCAGAAATTGGAAACGATGTGACCTTGTATCATGGCGTGACACTTGGTGGTACTAGGTGGAATGCAGGCAAACGGCACCCTACGTTGGAAGATAACGTAGTAGTAGGAGCCGGCGCTAAAGTACTTGGGCCAATCACTATGCACAAAGGTGCAAAGGTGGGATCCAATTCGGTGGTGGTACGAGATGTGCCTGAAAATGCCACTGTTATTGGTATTCCAGGGCGTGTAGTGGTGCAACAAGATAAACCAGATGCTCCAACTAATGGCGACCGTGAAAGAATCGCTAAAAAATACGGCTTTGATGCCTACGCGGTAGCGACAGACAATCCTGACCCTATTGCACATGCGATAGGTGTGATGGTGGACCATGTCCATCTGATAGATACAAAAGTAGAAGAAATGTGCCAAGCCATTAATAAGATGGGGGGAGATGTATGTGGTAAATCACTCCCGACATTAGACTTAGAGGATTTTGCGGATAACGAATTGGCAAGTGACATTAAAAAGGCCTGTGACGCCTTTGACCCTCAGATATAATACCCGACTAAAACACTAGGTTAAATACTTGACTAAAATGGTCGGGTATGTGAAAATTCGACTTAAGTTAGGTATTGGATTGACTACTATGAAATTGACATCTAAAGGTCGTTACGCAGTGACAGCTATGTTAGATGTGTCGTTACATTCGCAACGCGGCCCTGTGTCTTTAGCTGATATATCCGAACGCCAAGAAATTTCTTTGTCCTATCTTGAGCAATTGTTTTCTCGTTTACGTAGAGAGAAATTAGTAGATAGTGTTCGTGGTCCTGGCGGGGGCTATAAACTGGGGCGTAATGCGTCTGAAATATCAATCGGTGAGGTAATTCGAGCCGTAAATGAATCTGTTGATGCGACTAAGTGTCAAGGCCAAGGCGGTTGCCAAGGCGGAGAACGTTGTCTAACCCATAATTTGTGGGAAGGACTAAGCGACAGAATCAGTGTATTTCTAGATGGTATAACCTTAGGCGAACTGATGCAGCAACATGACGTCAAGCAAGTAGCTGAAAGACAAGACAAACATAAACATCATAATCAAATAGCGGCAAACGACATCACTATCAGTTTGCAGCTCTAGCGGAGTAACAAATGAGCGAATTAAAGCTTCCGATCTATCTGGATTATTCTTCAACTACACCAGTAGACCCTCGTGTCGCAGCCAAAATGGCCGACTGCTTAACCACTGAAGGCGTATTCGGTAACCCCGCATCTCGTTCTCACAAATTTGGGTGGGTAGCGGAAGAAGCAGTAGATATTGCTCGTAATCAAATTGCAGATTTGGTTAATGCAGACCCTAGAGAGATTGTATTTACTTCAGGTGCGACTGAATCAAATAATCTAGCGATTAAAGGCGCAGCTAATTTTTACGGTAAAAAAAATAAGCACCTTATAACAATCAAAACTGAGCATAAAGCGGTATTAGATACTATGCGTCAGTTAGAGCGTGAAGGGTTTGAAGTGACTTATCTTGATCCTGAGCCAAATGGTTTAGTCGATCTAGACAAGTTGGTTGCTGCTATTCGCCCCGATACAATTTTAATAAGTGTCATGCACGTTAATAATGAAATTGGTGTGATTCAAGATATTGCCGCTATTGGAGAGATATGTCGTGAACGCAAAATTTTGTTCCACGTAGATGCGGCACAAAGCACCGGTAAGGTACCAATCGACCTACAAACTATGAAAGTTGATTTGATGTCATTTTCTGCTCATAAAACTTATGGCCCTAAGGGTATAGGTGCATTGTATGTACGTCGTAAACCACGTATTCGCTTAGAAGCACAAATGCACGGAGGCGGTCATGAGCGTGGTATGCGTTCAGGTACTATGGCAACTCATCAAATAGTGGGTATGGGCGAAGCTTTCCGTATTGCTAAAGAAGAAATGGCTGCTGAGAACGAACGTTTGATGATGTTGCGTAACAAATTATGGAACGGCATCAAAGATATGGAAGCTGTATATTTAAATGGCGATATGGACAGTCGTATTGCAGGTAACTTAAATGTCAGTTTTGCTTATGTCGAAGGTGAGTCTTTGATTATGGCTCTGAAAGATATGGCGGTATCTTCAGGTTCGGCTTGTACCTCAGCCAGTCTTGAGCCTTCTTATGTACTTCGCGCATTAGGCTTAAACGATGAGTTAGCACACAGTTCAATCCGTTTCACTATGGGACGTTTTACCACAGAAGCTGAAATTGATTATGTTATTGGCGTCATACGTAACGCCATAGAAAAGTTACGAGACATGTCTCCACTATGGGATATGTATAAAGAAGGCATAGATTTAAGCACGGTAGAGTGGGCTCATCACTGAGTTGTAGAACTCATAAAGAGTCAAATTAATATTAATGTGTTGTCTCAAAAAATGGCGGCAGCACATAACCAAAAGGTAAAAGATCATGGCTTATAGCGAAAAAGTAATCGACCACTACGAAAATCCACGTAACGTAGGTGGATTTGACAAAAACGATCCTTCAATTGCAACGGGTATGGTTGGCGCGCCGGCTTGTGGTGACGTAATGAAATTGCAACTCAAAATAGATGCAAATGGCATTATTGAAGATGCAAAGTTTAAAACTTACGGTTGTGGTTCAGCCATCGCCTCTAGTTCATTAGTAACAGAATGGGTAAAAGGTAAGTCAATTGATGAAGCTACGGCTATCAGCAATATGGACATCGCTGAAGAGTTAGCGTTACCACCAGTAAAAATTCACTGCTCTATTTTGGCCGAAGACGCCATTAAAGCAGCGGTTGAAGATTATAAAAGTCGTCAAAAGTAAGTTAAATTAAGTTAAGTAGGAGCAACCAGTGGCCATTACAGTATCTGACACCGCAGCACAACGTGCCAAGACCTTTCTTGAAAATAGGGGATCGGGTATAGGGTTGCGTCTTGGTGTTAAAACCACTGGCTGCTCTGGTTTAGCTTATGTACTTGAGTTTGTTGATGATGTGAATGCCGACGATAAATTATTTGAAGATAACGGTGTGAAAATTATTGTTGATGGTAAAAGTTTGGTGTACCTAGATGGCACGCATCTAGATTTTGCCAAAGAAGGCTTAAATGAAGGTTTTCAGTTTACCAACCCTAACGCCAATGGTGAGTGTGGTTGTGGCGAGAGCTTCAACGTTTAATGCTATTTTTGTCACTCTGCAACTCAATTACAATACAGCAAACCTATTAAAATCAAATGAATTATTTCGAACTCTTTAATATCCCTGTGTCATTCGACGTAGATTTGTCTGTGTTGCCACAAACCTATCAACAACTTCAGCGTTTAACCCACCCAGACAAATTTGCTAGCGGTAGCGAGCAACAAAAGTTAGTGGCGATCCAAAAAAATGCCCAAGTCAATGACGCTTACTCAGTGCTCAAATCTCCTTTATCCAGAGCCGAATATTTATTGAGTTTGCGTGGTATCGATTTGCAACATGAACAACAAACCATTAAAGACACCGGTTTTTTGATGCAACAAATGGAATGGCGAGAAGAGTTGGCAGAAATAACCGATCAGACTGATCCTTTGGCTGCGTTAAGCGCATTAGAAGACGAAATTAAACAAACCATTAAAAACGATTTAGCTCAGTTAAAAGAATTTCTTGAAAGTGAACAAGCCAATGCTGTAAATAAAGCCGCTGATATTATTCGCCAACTCAAATTTTTATATAAAATGTTAACTGAAATTGAGCTAAAAGAAGACTCCTTGAGTGACTTCTAACCTTATTCATTGTAATTAAAAAGAAACGAATTAGATTATGGCATTACTGCAAATATCTGAACCCGGTCAAAGCGCCGCTCCGCACCAACGTAAATTAGCAGTTGGTATTGATTTAGGCACTACCAACTCTTTAGTGGCATCGGTACGTAGTGGTGAGGCACTCACATTAGCTGACTCACAAGGTCGACACTTAT
This sequence comes from uncultured Paraglaciecola sp., assembly GCF_963977085.1. Lineage (GTDB taxonomy): Bacteria > Pseudomonadota > Gammaproteobacteria > Enterobacterales > Alteromonadaceae > Paraglaciecola. The sequence continues at coordinate 235,210 of NZ_CAXBNC010000006.1, forward strand.
TACCCTCAGTGGTGCGATATTTAGCTGATTCAGAAGTAATAGGGTACGACGCTAAGCAACAAGCCAGTATCGACCCGGCTAACACTATTGTTTCGGTTAAACGTTTTTTAGGCCGCTCTGTACAAGATATCCAAAAGGCTTACCCACATTTACCTTACCAATTTACGGCATCTGCATCCCCTGTCATGACGGTTACCTCGGGAAATGTGAATCCGGTTCAGGTCTCAGCAAAAATATTAGCAGAACTAAAAAAGCGTGCCGAGCAAACCTTAGGTGATGAGTTACAAGGTGCGGTAGTGACTGTTCCTGCTTATTTTGATGATGCACAGCGTCAAGGCACTAAAGATGCCGCTGCGCTGGCGGGGTTAAATGTATTGCGTTTATTGAATGAACCTACAGCCGCTGCCGTTGCTTATGGCTTAGATTCAGGCCAGGAAGGCGTTATCGCGGTTTATGATTTAGGTGGTGGCACCTTCGACATATCTATTTTACGTTTAAGTAAAGGTGTGTTTGAAGTGTTGTCAACGGGAGGCGACTCTGCCCTTGGTGGAGACGACTTTGATGCTTTGCTGGTTACCTTTATACGAGAACACTGTGAATTAAACGGTGAATTATCAAAACGTTTACATCGTACTCTGTTAGATAAAGCCAAAGAAGCTAAAGAAACCTTGAGCCTTGAATCTGAGTTTAAGGTGCATTTTGAAGATGACAGTAGCCAACAACACTCAGTGGTTATCACTACTGAAAAATTTGAATCTCTGGTGGCCCCTCTTATTAAAAATACTCTCAGAGCGTGCAAACGAGCGTTAAAAGACGCCGAACTTGAAAAAGAACAAGTGATTGAAGTGGTCATGGTAGGTGGGTCGACCCGGGTGCCTTTAGTGTGCCAACAAGTCGGTGATTTTTTTGGACGTACACCTCTTACTTCAATTGACCCCGATAAAGTGGTCGCAGTAGGTGCTGCTATTCAAGCTGATATCTTAGTGGGTAATAAACCCGACAGTGACATGTTATTACTTGATGTCTTGCCGTTGTCTTTGGGAATAGAAACTATGGGGGGCTTGACTGAAAAAGTCATACACCGTAATACCACTATTCCTGTTGCCAAAGCACAAGAATTTACCACTTTTAAAGATGGTCAAACAGCGATGATGGTTCATGTGGTGCAAGGTGAACGAGAGCTTGTTAAGGATTGTCGCTCTTTAGCAAAATTTACCTTACATGGCATTCCACCTATGGCTGCTGGCGCTGCCCATATCCGGGTGACTTTTCAAGTGGATGCTGACGGTTTGTTAAACGTTAGTGCTATGGAAAAGTCTACGGGAGTCAAAGCGCAAATTCAGGTTAAACCTTCATACGGCCTAGAAGATAGCGAAATCGCTGAGATGCTCAAAGCATCAATGGATAACGCCGAAGAAGATATGCAGGCTCGTATGCTCAAGGAGCAACAAGTTGAAGCGGCTCGAGTACAAGAAAATCTTCAAGCAGCCTTAGAGGCAGATGGAGCAACACTGCTTAACCCTAGTGAAATTCAAACCATCAAGGCAGGGCTTAATTCGCTTAATGAGTTAGCCAAAGGCACAGACAAAGAAGCGATCAAAGCCGCTATTGAACAAGTAGATAAATTAAGCGAAACCTTTGCCCAGAAACGTATGGATCAATCCATTCAAAGTGCTTTTTCTGGCCAATCGGTTGACCGAATATAAACTGAATCACTTTACCGAATATTAGGAATTTAACTATGCCACAAGTAATCTTTTTACCACATGATGAGTTATGCCCAGATGGCGCTGTTTTAGAAGGTGAAAAAGGTATCTCAGTATTAAATTTAGCCTTAAAGAACGGCATTGGTATTGAACATGCCTGTGAAAAAGTCTGTGCTTGTACCACTTGTCACGTCATTGTCCGTGAAGGCTTCGATTCGTTAGAAGAAGGCGATGAGTTAGAAGAAGACATGTTAGACAAAGCCTGGGGCCTTGAGCCAGAGTCTAGACTAAGCTGCCAAGCCATTATCCAAGATGAAGACTTAGTGGTAGAAATCCCTAAATACACGGTCAATATGGTGAGTGAAGGGCATTAGTCTGCACTTTTAAATCATTGCATTAAATGAAAAAACCAGCCATGTGCTGGTTTTTTATTGTCTAACAAAGAGCTCACAAAACGATGTGCTACACGAGTGAATAGAATGTTGAGACGAACTAATTAATCTTTAGGTGTTATCTTTTCGGAAAAGCCGCAATTCACCTTGGCTTTTCTCTGTGCTCTCGGTGGCCTCTGTGGTGTAGTATCTTTTCAGCATTAAAAGCTTTTGACCACAGAGCGTTGCGCTACACAGAGCGAAGAAATTAAGATAAATTGGTATTTCTTGACAATGATTTTAAATTTAACTGTTTATCCATACAGTGGTTGTGTTAGTCTAATAACCTAAACAGACCAAAAGAGAGCAAATTATGGCCGTAATTACACGTTATGTTGTTGAACACAAAGGGGTGGAGAAGTTTGTGAGCGCAGATAAAAAAGAAGCCGATCAATACGATAAAATGCTTGATGTGGCGGATAACCTCAGCGAATACATTGAAGGCAAAGGCTTCAATATTGAAGCTAAAGTATTAGAAGAGTTGTCTATTATGTTGTCTAAAAATAAGGACTCTCTCACCAAGTTGTTAAAAGGCACCACCGCTGATGTATTGTTGACTGAAGAAAAAGCGGAAGTTGTGGCATTGGATAAGAAAAAAGCTTAGTGAGTTGATTCTTTTTCAAAATAACATACTGCTAATGCAATTCGCCACTTCATGTGGCATCTTTGTTTAACCTAAAGAATATTGAATCTTCTAGGCTATAATTACATCTTAGACATATAACTTCATCTCAAAAGTGAGTGCTTCGATCGTCATAACACTCAATTAATAAGAGTTTATTTTACCTTCACACCTAAGGTAAAAATTTTTCTTTCTTCGATTTTACGAGTTAAAAGTGCAATAGAAAGTGTTATACCAATCCCATTAAATAAGTGTTCACTCAGAATGCTCCAGCCGATTTTGGGCAAGGCGTCGCTGCGCAGGAATGGCAATCCCCTTTCAAGTAGCGAGAACGCAGTACAAAATCGGCTGGGACTTTCCCGAAGGGCGAGGTTTAAAGAAGCTTACTCTGCGTTGCGCGAATTTGAAAGAGCACCACTATTCCTACATTCACGCGCCTTGATTAAGCTTCTTTAAATCTCGCTGAGAGGTCATTTCTTTAATGGAATTGGTATTAAATAGTTGTACTTAAGGAAATTAGCGGAAATTATTTTACGTGTATAAGGTTCTTATTATCACTTGCGAATTATACAGTGATGCATCATGCAACCTACTATTTTGAAACGTATTTTTTTAGTTTTAAGTTTCTTAACCTTCTCATTACAAGCTTTTAGTTATCAAATAGAAACCTTAGATGACGGCCTTTATCGATTTATTGATGATCGTCATCGCTCAATTTTTATGATCACTAAACAGGGTGCATTAGTCACAGATCCCATGAATACAGCTGCTGCAACGTGGCTAAAGGGGCAAATAAAAGAACGCTTTAATGTCCCTATCAAATATGTGATTTACAGCCACAATCATTCTGATCATATTTATGGTGGTGAGATTTTTGATGATCCTCAAACCGTCTTTGTAGCTCATGAACTGGCTGCACAAGATATATATAATACTAAGGCTAATACTGTTGCCCCAGATGTTACTTTCAAAAATGAAATGCTGTTGCGTCTTGGCTCTAAAACGGTTCGTCTCGCTTACCATGGACCAAACGATGGTAGAGGATCCATTAGTATGTTTTTTGAGCAGCAAAAACTACTCTATGTTGTGGACTGGATTGTTGTTGGCAGAATGCCATGGCAAAAACTTTGGAGTTACGATATCCAAGGTATGATCAACTCCACTGAAGATGTGCTTGGTTATGATTTTACGACTTTTGTTGGTGGACATGCCAATATTGGTAGTAGGCAAGATGTGGCACGTTACCTCCGTTATTTGCAAGGCTTGTACAGCCAAGTAACTGCCGCTGTTTTGGATGGTAAATCATTGGAACTCATTCAAAAAACAGTAGATTTATCTGAGTTTAGTGATTTGGATAATTATGAAAAATGGTTGCCGTTAAACGTTGAAGGTGTCTATGAACGTCTAATGGAAGAGTCAGGGATAGGTTGGCGTCCTGATATTGTGCGTCCATAGTTTGGTTTACTCTTTCTTCGGTTAAATCAGCTGTATAGATACAGTTGTTGAAGTCAGAGCCCTATTGATATTGACGGTATGTACACCACTCCAACTTCAACATGGGTTTCTGAATACTGTTTCCATGCTGATAATTTTAGCCCTTGAAATCGCTCAAGGGCTATCATCCAATGGTGTTAATCTAAAGCCTCACTGAGTCGTTTTTTCAATTGCACTTGTTCGGCTTGAGTCAAAGGTAAGTCAAACTCATTACTGACAATGAATAAATCTTCGGCCCGCTCGCCAATAGTGGATATTTTGGCTTGGTGTAATTTAAAGTTAAGAGCTATAAATTGCTCGCTAATGTTAGCGAGTAAACCTGGTGCATCTAAAGCTTCAAGTTCAACCAAAGTCACATTAGTTTGGCTGGGGTAAAATCTGACTTTGGTTGGTACATCTAATTGTTTCATCTGCCGAGACATTTTGCGTTTGTTGACGTGTTCTTGACCCGGCTTATTTAACTGAGTTTCAACTGCATCTCGCAAACTATTTAAACGTGAAGCAGAAGTGATCCTATCGCCATTATGTTCAAAAATAATAAAACTATCAAACATGTAGCCATCATGAGTTCGCATAATTTGTGCATCGTGAATGGAGCAGTTTCGGCTGTCTAAAACTGACGCAATTTGAGCGAACATCATGGCTTTATCTTTACCGTAAACAATAAGTTCTGCGCCGGATTTAGATGTATTAGCGCTAGTACCGACTAACAAAAAGTCGTCAGTCATAGGGTGGGCTGCCAAAATCACATTGGCGTGCCAAGCAATTTGCGCTGGTTTGAAACGAGTAAAATAATCGTCGCTTAGGCGTTGCCAAAACTGTGATATTTGAGATTCGTTCATGCCGTTTTCGAGCATGGCAGCCATTGCTTTGGATTGATGTTCGCTGATTCTATCTTGCAAGGCAACTTTACACTCTAAACCATTATCAAGGGCTTTTTGAGTGAGTAAATATAACTCTCTTAATAAGGTGGCTTTCCAATCATTCCATAGGTTGTCATTGGTTGCCCTGATATCGGCTAAGGTTAGTACGTACAAGTGATTTAAATTATTGTGAGTACGTACCGATTGCGCAAATTCGTTAATCACAGTTGGATCATAGATATCCCGTCTTTGGGCAATAACAGACATTAACAAGTGACTTTCTACTAACCATCTAATGAGTTCTGTCTCTTGGGGGGTGAGCCCGTGTCGTTGGCAGAATTCTTTAACATCGACCGCACCTAGTTTTGAATGATCACCATTTCGGCCTTTACCAATATCGTGATAAATAGCTGCAATATATAGCAGTTCTGGTTTATCAAGATTCTTTACTATATTGCCACAGCGTGGAAATTCTTTGTTTTCTGGTTGCGCATATTGGTAGATGTTTTTTACCAGTCTATGAGTGTGCTCGTCGACAGTGTAGGCATGAAATAAATCAAACTGCATCATGCCCACTATGTGATCCCATTGGGGAATATAGGCCTGTAATACCCCATGTTTATGCATAATGTCCCACCCAAGGGAGAAAAAGTTGGGATGTTTAAGCAACAGTATAAATAATTCCCGGCATTCCTTACGTTCGACATAATACTGGTCACGAAATGCTCTTCTTGCGTTACGTAATTGACGGAGACAACTTGAGTGTAAGTCTTGAATATCAGGGGTGTCAGCAAGTAACAAAAGAAACCGTAAAATGGCTTCAGGCGTGGCAAATACATTTGCGTGACTAGGTGCAATATAACCATCAAGCAAATCAAAATCAGCATTAATTTTGATTTGTTGTTTAACTTTTAAACTCAAAACGTCTTGGCTAAAACGTTGCATTAACATCTTATTGAGCTCACTGATACGCCGAACGGTTCTAAAAAAGATTTTCATCATTTTTTCAACGGATTGTTTTCCGTCGTCGCCATATCCTAGCCGTGTCGCTACATCAGCTTGATAGTCAAATAGTAATCTATTTTCGCTACGCCCAGCCACTATATGTAGCGCAAATCTCATTCGCCAAAGAATTTCACGACACTCGATTAACTCATCAAATTCTTGTTGGTTAAAATACCCGTGTTCAAGCAGATCTTTGCCGTCTGTGGCGTTAAAATGTTTTTTCGCTACCCAACCAATAGATTGGATATCCCGCAAGCAACCAGGACTTTCTTTAACATTAGGCTCTAGATTATATGAGGTGTCTTTAAATTTTGCATGACGAGCCTTTTGTTCTTGATCTTTAGCCACAAAAAAATCTTTACTGGTCCAATACCCTCGGCCGTTAAGTTTCTCTTGTAAGTTTTCAAAAGTTGTTTGGCAGCCATTTAATAATCGAGCTTCCACTAGATTTGTCGCTATAGAAACGTCTTGTTTCGCCAGTTGAAAGGTTTCTTTAATGGTACGAACAGATTGGCCAACATCTAATCCTATATCCCACAGTAGCGTGATAAATTGGCTGATACGCTCTTGTTGTTGTGCTGATAATGATTTTTTACTGAGCAGCAATAAATCAATATCTGAATAGGGCTGTAGTTGCCCTCTACCGTATCCACCTACCGCCACCAAAGCTAAATGTTGCTCATTATGCAAACCCATTAACTGCCAAATGTGCCTGAGTAATGCGTCAACTAATGTGGCTCTTCCTAAAACCAGTCCGGTTACTTCTCCAGTACCTAGTTCACTATCAAGCCACTCGTAGCTATTAGACACTATTGTTTTAAAGGCAGTAATATTATCTGTACTGTTTATTAGTTTTATTTGGCTAAGTAGGCTTTGTAGAGACAATATAAATACCTTAAAAGAATGGTTTGCAATTGTGTAATAACAAACTAGGTGAATAATGGGTTATGACAAATAACTATTTACAGTCAGAAATAATTATTCATCATAAGGTTTGATAGTATCAACTCAGATAAAGCACTGAAATTAATGGTTAATGATACGGTCTATTTCTTCGTCGTCTCTTAAGGTTAATATTTCTACACCCGTAGCAGTGACCAATAAAGTATGTTCCCACTGCGCACTTAAACTGCGGTCTTTGGTAACCACAGTCCACTTATCGGGTAACACTTTTGAATAACGTTTACCGGCATTAATCATAGGCTCAATAGTAAAACACATGCCTTCTTCCAGAGTTTCGCCTGTATTGGGTTTACCATAATGCACAACTTGTGGTTCTTCATGAAAGTTAGCTCCTATACCGTGCCCACAATATTCACGGACAATTGAATAATTGTGACTTTCAGCATATTGCTGGATAACATGGCCGATGTCGCCTAAACGAACACCAGGCTTAACCATTTTTATGCCTTTATACAAAGACTCTTGGGTTACTCTTATCAGGCGTTCTGTCAGAATTGACGGTTTGCCTACTACAAACATTTTTGAAGTATCACCGTGATAGCCATCTTTAATGACAGTGACATCAATATTTACTGAGTCTCCCTCTTTAAGTTGTTTGTCTGAGGGAATTCCGTGACAAATAACATGATTGACTGAAGTACAAATAGATTTAGGGAAAGGTGGACTGCCATAATTAAGGGGAGCAGGGATGCATTTTTGAACATCAACTATATAGTCGTGACAAATCTGATTGAGCTCATTGGTGGTAACGCCTTTTGTGACATGTTCACCGATCATTTGTAGTACATCAGCGGCAAGGCGCCCAGCGACGCGCATTTTTTCAATTTCATCTGCAGTTTTAATTGTGGCGGGCAAGGTTATTTCCTAAATTTCAGTAAATTTATAAATTCCACTCATTGTATCTTTTCGGGGCGATTCTCGCTAGAGCTGAATAAATATCCGCTTGGGTTTAAATAGAAGTCGCCTGTAGATCTTACTCTAAGGCGTGTATTTATTTCTTGATCTTTATATAAATGAAGATTGTTGATTATATAAAAATTGAAAAATAGCTATAAAAAACAATTAGTTGTCTCGTTGGCATGATGTTAGCTTTTATTAATGCTGTAATTTAACGAAATGGAGTATTTATGAAAATCTTTCAAGCTTTACGAAAAGACCATGAAAAACAGAGATTACTAATGAAAATTTTAGTTGAAACCTCAGGTGATACCCACAAGCGCAGGGAATATTTTTCTGAGTTAAAAGCGCAGCTTAGCCAACATGCAGCAGCTGAAGAAAGACATTTTTATTCGCCACTAATGGAGTCTGATAAAACCATTGAAGATTCAAGGCATGGAATTGCTGAACATCACGAAATTGATGAACTGGTTGAAAAATTAGATGACACAGATATGAGCTCGTCGGGATGGTTACGACATATGAAATCCTTGCAGGAGCTAGTTTTACATCATTTAGATGAAGAAGAGTCAGAGTTTTTCCTACACGCAGACCGCGTGTTGAGTCACCAACAAAAAGACCAGTTAGCTAGCGAGTATAAAAAAGAGATGCAACAAGCGTAGCTTGTGTTTTTACTAAAGCGGTTAATTGAACTAGGTAGCAGGGGTCTCTCACTGCAATTGGAGGCGAACCACAACTCAACTAGTGTGCGAAGGAATTGCAGTTGAAAGACCTGTAACTGTTCGTAACAAAGCATCAAGTAGATTATCCCTCAAAAAATTAAATACAAGGAGAAACTAATATGCAAAATACAAAATTAAAGGCAGGTGAAAGCTTCCCCCAAATTGACGTTAAAACACCAGACGGGCGAGTAGTGTCTTTAGTTGAAATAAAACCGCAAGTGGCCACAGGTCGATGGACATTGGTTGTGGTATACCGAGGACAACATTGCCCAATTTGTTTGAAATATCTTAATGAGTTAGCCATGCTTACTGGTCGATTTGAAGCGCTCAATATCGATATTGTTGCTGTTTCTGCAGATAACAAACAACAGCTAGACCAATTTAAAGTGAATGGTTTAAATGTCGGTTTTCCGGTCTTACTCGAGTTGCAAGTTGAAGATATGAAGAAACTTGGGTTGTATATATCTGAACCTACCAGTGATTCAGAAACGGATCACTTGTTTACTGAACCTGGATTATTTTTGGTTAACCCAAAAGGTGAAACGGCTATGTTGGAAATTGCTAATGCACCCTTTATACGTCCCAATATCGACCAATTTGTTACTGGGCTAGAGTATGCTTTGGAAAATAGCTATCCCATCCGTGGTACCTATAATTATTGAACTTCAGCGGTGAGGCTTTAGTCTCGCCGCTATTTTTCGGCCCGCATAGTCAATGAATGAAATAGGCCTACTAGCAGCGCCCCGGTCATAATTAAAATAACATAGTCACTTATCCACGTTTGTAATAGTGCGTAAAATCCTCCTAGTGTCAATAATACATAACCTACCACTGTATTTGCTGATGCCACGTAATTGGTTCGTGTATGCCCTTGGGCAATGTCTAACATATAGGTTTTTCGACCCGTTCTTATGCCTGCGTAGCCAAGACTCAAAATAAAAAATAAAGCTATATTTAACCACCATTCATCCGTTTCAGTGAAAATATAAAAACTGACAGATGCCAAAATACAAATCAAAGTCGCAAAAAATATGGTTTTCACAGCATTCTTATCTGCCAACTTGCCCCAAAAATAAGAACTTAAAAACGACGCTAAGGCACTGGCGATGATAAAATAGGGCAATTGAAAATTGTCATTATTGGTGGCTGCGGTACTCACGAAAAACGGCGCAATTAGTGCCCCATGTAATAATAAACAACGACTAATTATTAGCTTTCTTAAGTCTGTTTGGTGGTAAAGGGTTTTCCATAACCCATCTTGGCCATTTAGAGTGTCGTCATCGTCGGCGAATTTTGCGGTTAGATTGCGAGACAGCAGTAAACTTATTAGCATTATGGTTATTGCAAGACTAATTAGAAACACAATGATGGTGGAGCTTTGTTCATCAGGAGCCATGATCATTAATACAGCGGTTAATAATGATAAAAGTCCGGAAATTGATGATGCAATCCCTACTAACTTGCCTCTTTGGCCTTTTTTTATGTTTAATCCCTGGATATCTTTCATGCTTAAAGAGGTTAAGGAACGACCTAAACTTACGACTAATAAAGCACTGAGTATTAATATTCCAGCAATGAGGTTTTGGGTAAATATCGCTGCGAACAAAATACCGCCAATGGCAGCAGCCTGAATAACAATGCCCAATCTCCATAGGAGTATTCGGTTGTGCACATTTTGGGTTTTTTGCTTAATGGGCCATTGGGGTAACAACGAACCTGACTCACGAATGGGAACTAATAATGAGATAATCCAAATAGGCGCCCCTAAGCTTGTAAGTAACCAAGGTAAAGTAGTTTTAGCAGAAATAAGTAAGTCGGCGAGTTTTGTGAAAGTCGCGATGGCAATAAGTTGATAGAAAGTTTTGTTTTGCTTATCGTTCAAAATGACGCCCAATTTGTTGATTTTTGCCTAAAAGTACCAGCCTCCACTTGAACAGAGACTAGCCTCATGCTATAAAGCGCACCGCTGAAATTAATGAGGATTAATACCTTATTAATTTATTGCGACGTAGCTAACTAGATTAGCGTAAATATCACACATACATCGACACATTTTTCGGGGTGTCTACGCAGAGTTTCTGTTAGTGGATCGAAAACTGGGATGTATGGAGGCCTAACCCCATATTGAGGAATCTTTATAATGGCAAATGTATCTATGCGCGACATGCTTCAGGCAGGCGTACACTTTGGACACCAAACTCGTTACTGGAACCCTAAAATGAAACCTTTCATTTTCGGAGCCCGTAATAAAGTTCATATCATCAATCTTGAAAAAACTGTTCCTATGTTCAACGAAGCACTTAACTTTGTTGGCGGCGTTGCTGCTAAGAAAGGTAAAATCCTTTTTGTTGGCACTAAGCGTGCAGCAAGTGATGCAGTGAAAGAAGCCGCAGACAAATGTGACCAATTCTATGTTAACAAACGCTGGTTAGGCGGTATGTTAACAAACTGGAAAACAGTTCGTCAGTCAATTAAACGTTTAAAAGAACTTGAGCAACAAAGCCAAGACGGTACGTTCGAAAAATTGACCAAAAAAGAAGTGTTAATGCTGACTCGTGAAATGACTAAGCTAGAAACTAGCCTTGGTGGTATTAAAAACATGGGTGGTTTACCAGACGTGTTGTTTGTTGTTGATGCTGACCACGAACATATTGCTATCACTGAAGCCGGCAACTTAGGTATTCCAGTTGTTTCAATTGTTGATACTAACTCAAACCCAGATGGTGTTGATTATATCGTACCTGGTAACGACGATGCGATTCGTGCTGTTCAACTTTATTTGAACTCAGCTGCGGACGCTGTTATCGAAGGTCGTGATCAAAACCTTGAAGCGCAAGCTGAAAAAGGTGAGTTCGTAGAAGCTGCTGAGTAATTAGCTAGCGTTAAACGACACTTTAGATAACGAAGTTTTAGTTATCTAACACGAATAAATTTAACAGGGGCCGTCGCCCCTGTTTTTAAATGTATAATTTCAAATAATTTGATCAAATTATTTTGACGAGGAAACGAAAATGGCAGTGACAGCAGCCCTAGTTAAAGAATTGCGTGAGCGTACAGCCGCCGGTATGCTTGATTGTAAAAAAGCCTTGGTAGAAACCGATGGTGATATTGAGCTAGCAATTGAAAATATGCGTAAAAATGGTCAAGCGAAAGCCGCTAAAAAGGCTGGTCGTATTGCCGCTGAAGGTGTGATTTTGACTAAAGTTGCTAACGGTGTTGCAACTATGATGGAAGTGAACAGCGAAACTGACTTTGTTGCTCGCGACGATGGTTTTATCAAGTTTGGTCAACAGTTAATTGAAGTCGCTTCTGCGAATAAAATTAATGACATGGACACACTTAATAATACTGAAGTTGACGGTGTTAAAATCAGTGACCTTCGTGACACTTTAGTTGCCAAAATTGGTGAAAACATCAGTCCTCGTCGTGTTATCTCTGTTGAAGGTGACAATCTTGGTGCCTATGTGCACAGTGCACGTATCGGCGTTATCGCAATCTTACAAGGTGGTGATGAAGAATTGGCGAAAGACATCGCTATGCATATTGCTGCTTCAAGCCCACAGTTTGTGAGACCTGAAGATGTGCCAGCTGAAGTTGTTGCTAAAGAAAAAGAAATTCAGCTTGATATTGCAATTCAATCTGGCAAACCAGCTGAAATTGCTGAAAAAATGGTTGCTGGTCGAATGAAGAAATTCACTGGCGAAGTCAGCTTGACTGGTCAGCCTTTTATCAAAGATCCTTCAATGTTAGTTGCTGACTTACTTAAATCAAAAGGTGCCGATGTGATTAACTTCGTACGTTTTGAAGTAGGTGAAGGTATCGAGAAAAAAGAAGAAGACTTTGCTGCTGAAGTTGCTGCACAAATGGCAGCTGTTAAAAAATAAAAATGCCTTTTAAAGTTGTTTGGGTATAATACTGGCACCTCGAATTGAGGTGCTTTTTTTTATATGCCTCTGTTGTTTTGAATCTATGGGTTTGAGACAACATAGACATATATAAAATAGGCTTACAGGCCTTTTATCATCGCCGCCTTTTATCATCTTAAGGAACTATCAATCTATGAGTATCGCACCTAAGTCCGCTTATCGAAGAATATTGTTAAAACTAAGTGGTGAAGCATTAATGGGAGACGAAGGTTTTGGCATTGACCCCAAAGTGTTAGAACGTATGGCTCAAGAAATTAAAGAAATAGTTGAGTTGGGTGTTGAGGTCGGGTTGGTTATTGGTGGTGGTAACCTTTTTCGTGGTGAAGGTTTAGCCAAAGCTGGCATGAACCGTGTGGTTGGAGATCATATGGGCATGTTGGCCACTGTTATGAATGGACTGGCTATGCGCGACGCGTTGCACCGTGCTTTTGTTAATGCCCGTCTAATGTCTGCTATTCCTCTAAATGGTGTCTGTGACGCTTACAACTGGGCTGAGGCCATCAGTTTACTTAAATCTGGTCGAGTGGTGATTTTTTCTGCCGGTACAGGTAATCCGTTTTTTACCACTGACTCCGCTGCATGTTTGCGCGGTATTGAAATCGAGGCGGATGCAGTACTAAAAGGCACTAAAGTAGACGGTGTTTACGATGATGATCCAGCGACAAACCCAGAAGCCAAATTATTCAAAACCTTGTCGTATAATGAAGTCTTAGAAAAAGAATTAAAAGTGATGGATTTAGCCGCTTTTACCCTTGCACGTGATCATAATGTACCCATTCGTGTTTTTAACATGAATACCCCAGGTTGTATGAAAGCGGTTGTGATGGGTGAAGAGGTCGGTACCTTAATCTGCCATACTGAAGACATAAAGTAATAATAGGAAAACTACTGTGATTGACGAAATTAATGATGACGCGCGTCAGCGTATGGAAAAAAGTATCAGTGTATTAAAGGGCCAACTTTCCAAGATCCGAACTGGTCGTGCCCATCCTAGCCTACTAGATAGCATTATGGTGCCCTATTATGGTTCAGATACGCCACTTAAACAGTTAGCTAATATTATCGCGGAAGATTCTCGCACCTTGGCATTGACTGTGTTTGATAAAAGCTCTGCAAAAGCAGTTGAAAAAGCCATAATGCAGTCGGACCTAGGGCTAAATCCTATGAGTGCCGGTAATGTTATGCGTATTCCTATGCCTGCTTTGACTGAAGATCGTCGTAAAGACCTCATTCGTGTTGTTCGTGCTGAAGCTGAACAAGGTAAAGTGGCAATTCGTAATATTCGTAGAGACGCAAATAGCGATATTAAAGAATTATTGAAAGAAAAAGAAATTAGTGAAGACGATAGCCGTCGTGGTGAAGACGATGTGCAGAAGTTGACTGATGCTTTTGTTAAAGAAGTAGACGAAATTTTAGTAGCGAAAGAAAAAGACTTAATGGAAGTGTGATTGAGTTATATCTGATAAATGAATGCTTCTGAACAATTAGCCGAAAAGATCATGCCTCAACATGTTGCTATCATTATGGATGGCAACGGACGCTGGGCTAAGAAAAAAGGCAAAATTCGTACTTTCGGTCATAAATCTGCAGTGAAAGCTGTAAGAGCCTCAGTATCCTATGCATTAAAAAATGGGGTAAAAGTGCTTACGCTCTTTGCTTTTAGCAGTGAAAATTGGAACCGTCCAGCTGACGAAGTTGGGGTGCTAATGGAACTCTTTAACATGGTGCTTGGCAGTGAAGTGAAAAAATTACACAAAAATAACGTCAGGCTCAAAATCATAGGCGATACCAGTCGATTTGATAGTAAATTAGTGGATAAAATCCACCTAGCTGAGACGTTAACTGAAACTAACGACAGTTTAGTTTTGAATATTGCAGCTAATTATGGCGGTCGCTGGGATATAGTGAATGCGGCTAAAGAACTCCTTGTAAAAGTGCAAGCTGGGGAACTGGTTGTAGCAGATATAAACGAAGAATCATTTACCCAGCATACCTGTACAGCATGTTTACCTCCAGTAGATTTAATGATCCGCACAGGGGGGGAACAAAGAATTAGTAATTTTTTGTTGTGGCAAATGGCCTATGCAGAATTGTATTTCTCTGAAATTTTTTGGCCTGATTTCGATGAAGCTACCTTCCAATTAGCGGTAGACGCTTTTTCTGATCGGCAGCGACGTTTCGGTAAAACTTCAGAGCAGGTAAGTTAATGTTAAACCTAGTCAAAAATAATAAATATAAGGTGCTAGTGTGTTAAAACAGCGAATTATCACGGCGCTTATTCTTGCTCCTTTGGCATTGTTTGCCATTTTATACTTACCACTATTTAGTTTTGAAATAATGATCGCCTTAGTGATGGGTTTAGGAGCTTGGGAATGGTCAAGTATGTCTGGAATGACACGCACTTTTACTAAAAGCGCCTATGCTGCATTGGTCGTTGTAATTTGCCTGATATTGTCATTTATTTTGCCAACGGATTTGATTTGGTATCAAGGCCAGTTGAACAGCTTATATACTTATATTCTCTCTGTCGCCGCCATCTGGTGGGTCGTATCTCTGGCGATGATTATTGCCTATCCAAGTTACACGTCAGTGTGGTACACCAGTAAAGTACTGCGTGGCATATTTGGATTTTTAACCCTTATTCCCACTTGGGTTGCTGTTGTTTCACTTCGCACAAGTTTATACGATATAGATCCATACTACGGTGCTTCCCTTATTTTTTATGTGCTGGGCATTGTATGGGCTGCTGACATAGGTGCGTTTTTTGTTGGAGTGAAATTTGGAAAGCACAAGTTACGTCCCGAAGTCTCGCCGGGTAAAACCTTAGAGGGATTGATGGGGGGCGTTTTTGCTTCTTCAGCGATTATTGCCTTTGCCGCCTTGCATTATCAGGTAGATCCATCCCGTATCTGGTTACACATCTTAGTGGGTGCATTGACTGTGGGCGTGTCTGCTTTAGGAGATTTAAACGAAAGTATGTTTAAGCGCTGTGCGGGAATAAAAGATAGCGGAACCTTATTACCTGGGCATGGCGGGATTATGGATAGAATTGACAGCTTAACAGCTGCCTTCCCTGTGTTTGCGTTTTGTTATGTCATGTGGATGGCCTAATGCAACAAAAAGCGCAGAAAATAAGCATTTTGGGTGCGACAGGCTCTATTGGTAAAAGTACGATAGACGTAATAAGTCGACACCCAGATCTATTTAGTGTTTTTGCGTTAACGGCAAACAACAATATTGAATTGTTGTTACAGCAAGCTCATTTATGTTCCCCTGAGTATGTGGTGATTGCCAATCCTAAACAATTTCAACAAGCTAAAAAGTTATTCTCAGAGCAACAACTAAAATGCGAAGTCTTAGCCGGTCATGAGGCTTTGGTGCAAGTTGCCTGTGCCCCAGATGTCGATGTAGTGATGGCTGCAATAGTGGGTGCCGCAGGTTTATTACCTACCTTAGCCGCTGTAAAAGCCGGTAAAAAGGTCCTTTTAGCGAATAAAGAATCCTTAGTTATGTCTGGGGATCTATTTATTCAAGCCGCTAACGAGTATAACGCCCAATTATTGCCAATAGACAGTGAACACAATGCTATTTTTCAATGTTTACCCGCCGATTTTAAATACGGAGATTTATGTTCTTCAGGCATCAGTAAAATTCTTTTGACAGGTTCTGGGGGCCCATTTTTAAACACGCCTATCGATGATCTGCATCAAGTCACGCCAGACCAAGCTTGTGCGCACCCAAACTGGGATATGGGCCGAAAGATATCAGTTGATTCGGCCACTATGATGAATAAAGGATTAGAATTTATTGAAGCGAGGTGGTTGTTTGGACTAGAAGCAACTGATATTGAAGTTGTGTTACACCCACAGAGTATTATTCATTCTATGGTGCAATATCTGGATGGGTCAGTCATAGCGCAAATGGGTAATCCTGACATGCGTACCCCTATCGCTCATGCATTAGCCTACCCAGAAAGAATCGAATCTGGCGTACCCCCTTTAGATTTTAAACAATTAGCTGATTTTAGTTTTACTGAGCCTGAAATCGCTCGATACCCCAATCTAGAACTAGCCATGCAAGCAAGTAACGCAGGTCAATATGCTACCACTACTCTTAATGCAGCCAATGAAGTGGCAGTGGCTGCGTTTTTACAAGGCCAAATTGGTTTTATGCAAATTGCTCAAGTGAATAATGAATGTTTACAACAAACATCAACTCACAACTTAGAGTCTATTGAAGCGGTACTTGAAAGTGATAAAACAGCCCGTAGACTCAGCGCAAGTATCATTGACAATCTGAGTCGAACAGAGCTACAGAAGGTTGGATCGTGAGTTTTCTTATTAGTGTTGTTTCTTTTATTGTTGCCTTAGGTATTTTAGTTGCAGTACATGAATGGGGGCATTTTTGGGTTGCTCGCAGATGTGGGGTCAAAGTCGAACGTTTTTCTATTGGTTTCGGCAAGGCGTTATGGCGCAGAACCGATAAGCTTGGCACCGAATATGTCATAGCGGCTATTCCACTGGGTGGCTATGTTAAAATGCTCGATGAGCGAGTGGACCAAGTATCTGAACAAGATTTACCCTATGCGTTTAATCGACAACATGTGTTAAAACGTATTGCCATTATTGCAGCAGGTCCAGGAGTGAATTTTCTTTTCGCTATATTTGCGTTATTTCTCATGTATACAATCGGTCTACAAACTATTAAGCCAGTAGTGGGAAGTATTCAACCCGACAGTATTCTTAGCCAAAGTCAGATCCCAAATAACGCTATTTTGACTCAAGTTGGCGATCGAGAAGTAGTTGATTGGGAAGATGTAGCCTACGAGTTTATGTCGTTTATTGGCCATGATGAAATGCTCATTAAATGGACAGACGAAAAAAGTACATTTGAAAGAACAGCCACAATTAATATAAAACAATGGAAATTTGATCCAGATAAAACTTCAGTTTTTGCCAGTTTAGGATTGACTCCCTATCGACCGAAAGTGCTGACTGTCTTGGGATCCGTGGAAGATGGTTCCGCAGCTCAACAAATTGGTTTTCAGACAAATGACAAAATTGTCAGTTTAGATGGAACTAGTATGCAAAATTGGGAACAAATAGTGGGTTATGTTTCTACAAGACCCAATCAACCCGTTGAAGTGGAAGTGCTTAGAAATGGGCAAATCGTCAACTTAAATGGAACGATTGGTAGTAAAACTGTAGAACAAAATACCAAGGGATATATGGGGTTTACTCCAACTCTCGAACCGTGGCCAGAGGGTGTAGTATTTGTGCATCAATATGGTTTAGGAAAAGCCTTTTCCAAGGCAATGGACAAAACATGGCGCTTAATGACACTGAGTATTGAGATGCTTGGTAAGCTGATAACAGGTGATGTATCAGTGAAAAATTTAAGTGGCCCTATTGCTATTGCTCAAGGTGCAGGCATGAGCGCAAGCTTAGGTTTAGTGTACTTTTTAGGCTTTTTAGCGCTAATTAGCGTTAATTTGGGCATAATTAACCTTTTACCTCTGCCAGTACTTGATGGTGGGCACTTACTCTATTATTTTATAGAGCTTGTAAGTGGGCGGCCTGTACCAGAATCAGTGCAAGAAGTAGGATTTAAAATTGGTGGCGTTTTGCTACTGCTATTAATGAGCATCGCGATAGTAAATGATATTGCGCGTTTATAATTTTTATCAGTCGATGTGACTATGCACACCACATTTTTTGTGCGTTTAGGAAGAATATTAATAAATGAAGTTTAAACAGTTAGTTGTTGCCGGATTATTGTTATCCATTGCTAGCTTAGCAAAAGCAGCCCCAAGTAGTGATTTTGTCGTTCAAGATATCAAAGTTGAAGGTTTGCAGCGCGTTGCCTTAGGCGCGGCTTTGACTTATTTGCCTGTTACAGTCGGCGATGAGATGAATAGTTTTCGGATTTCCCAATTAATTCGGTCAATGTATTCCTCTACCCATTTTGAAAACATTAAAATCTTTCGTGATGGTAATACATTATTGGTTCGAGTGACTGAGAGACCCACTATCAGTAATATTGTATTTGAAGATAATGACGATATTAAAGATGAGCAATTACAAGAAAGTCTCAATGACGCCAACATTGTAGTAGGTGAACCGTTAGACAAAACTGTTTTGACCTCTATTGAAAATGGTTTAAAAGACTTCTTTTACAGCATAGGTAAATATAATGCCGATGTGACTGCGATTATTACCCCTCTACCAAGAAATAGGGTCGACCTTAAATTATTATTTGAAGAAGGTGATTCAGCAAAAATTCAACAGATCAATATTGTAGGAAATGAGACCTTCAGTGATTTTGAGTTACTAGAGCAAGTTGAATTGAAATTTGACACGCCTTGGTGGGACTTTTTATCTGAAACCCGTTACCAGAAACAGACTTTGACCGGTGATATGGAAACTATTACCAGTTATTATAAAGACCGCGGCTATTTGCGTTTTAATATCGACTCTACTCAAGTGTCAATGACACCTGATAAAACTGGTATCTATGTGACATTAAACGTCGCTGAAGGCGAGCAATATACTATTTCTGAGGTTGAATTAATTGGAGACCTACTGGGCTACGAAGATTACATTAAACTGGTACTGCCATTAACCAAAGGCGAGTTGTATAACCAAGCTGAAGTGACTTACACCGAAGAATTTATCAGTAAATATTTGGGCCGCTATGGTTATGCTTATCCTACAGTGACTACTATTCCAGATATTAATGAAGAAGACAAAACAGTGAAGTTAGTTTTGTCTGTTGATCCTGGTAAAAGAATTTATGTACGTAGAATTAATTTTGCAGGCAATGTGAGTACGGCTGATGAAGTGTTGCGACAATCTGTTTCTCAAATGGAAGGTTCATGGTTGTCTAATGCTACGTTAGAACAATCAAAAAATAGTCTATCTCGTTTAACTTATATGGAAAATGTCGACTTTGAAACGGTACGTTTACCTGGCGAAGAAGATAAAGTTGATGTGAATTTTACGGTTAAAGAGCAACCTTCAGGTGCGTTTAACGCGGGTATTGGTTATGGCGATCGTACCAAGCTAAGTTTGCAGGCGGGCATTCAGCAAGATAACTTCTTAGGTACTGGGAAACGTATTGCGTTTAACGTGAGCACAGTGTCTTATCAGAAAAGTGTGCAGTTATCTTACACCGACCCATATTTCACTGTTGATGGCATTAGTTTAGGTGGTTCAGTCTCTTACAGTGAGTTTGACGGTAGCTCAGCTAACCTAATTCAATACAATAGTAAGCAGTTTTCTGTTGGCAGCAATATTGGTTACCCGATAGATCAATTTAATCGTATTAACTTTGGTTTAACCTACAGCACAGTAGAACTATTCCAGAATCAACCTTACGTACAAACAACTCGTTTTAATAATCAGTTTGTTGATGAAAGTAATCCTGATGCTGCGATTAAATACGATAGCTTCTTGGCGTCTGTTGCGTGGTCACGCACCACACTTAACCGAGGAGTATTCCCAACTGCTGGTTCTTCACAGCGTGCCTCATTCGGTATCACTACGCCTAATTCAGATGTAAACTATTTTAAGACAGAGCTCGACGGTAAATGGTATTTCCCTTTGTCACGTAATCAACGTTGGTCGTTTTTAGCAAGATTAAAAATGGGATACGGGAATGGTTATGGAGAGGTAGGCGGTATCGATCAAATATTACCTTTCACCCAGCATTTTACAGCGGGTGGTACTGATTCTTTAAGAGGTTTCGAAAACAATACCGTTGGCCCTCGTGGATTAAGGGTGACACCGTCTCAGGTCGTCACCGATCCTAATGGCAATATCATTCTAGGTGATGAGTCCAACAATACTTTCTCCGTTTCTAGCCGCTCATTAGGTGGTAATGCTATGGTGCTAGGTGGCGTTGAACTCATAGTGCCTACACCTTTTGTAGAGGTGGATTTTGATAACTCTGTACGTACCAGTTTATTTGTTGATGTGGGTAATGTCTGGGATACTGAGTTTGATAATGACCGTTATAAACTCTTAGATAATAACTATTCACTTAGTAATGATGAATTAATTGATTACAGTGATCCATCACTCTATAGAGCATCGGGTGGAGTTTCTGTACAATGGCTGTCACCAATGGGGCCTATGGTGTTTAGTTTCTCTAAAGTAATACAAGAAAGAGAAGGTGATGATTCTAAATTCTTCACTTTTAACATTGGGCAAACATTTTAATTTTGGCTGGTAGAATCCAGTCTTAGAACAATAAGAAGTAGGAGTTCCTTTTGAAAAAGTTTACTAAAAGTTTGATTGCAGGTGCATTGTTGACTTCAGCTATGGCG
The DNA here is from genome assembly GCF_963977085.1 of uncultured Paraglaciecola sp. GTDB lineage: Bacteria > Pseudomonadota > Gammaproteobacteria > Enterobacterales > Alteromonadaceae > Paraglaciecola. The sequence continues at coordinate 256,165 of NZ_CAXBNC010000006.1, forward strand.
AGTTCTGCGGTATTTGCTGAACAAAAAATTGGTGTTGTGAATGTACAGGGTATATTTCAATCTATGCCTCAAGCTGCCTCTATCCAAGACGCCATCGCTGCACAATTTAAAGACAAAACCGAAGAAGTGAGTCGTTTAGAAAAAGATATTAAATATTATCTTGAAAAAAATCAGCGTGATGCGGCCACTATGAGCGCCAAAGAAAAAACTGAACTTGAAGGGAAAATTATCGCTTTACGTGAAGAATACACCGCCAAAGCGCAGCCTTTACAGCAAGAAATTCAAAATCGTTTAAAAGAAGAACAAAACAAATTGTTAGGTTTGATTAAGCAAGGTATCGATAGTGTCGCGGCAAAAGAAAAGTATGACATTATTTTGAATGCTAATTCTGTGGCATTTATTAACCCTGACTTAGACGTGTCTAAATTGGTTCTTGAGCAAGTTGCTAAAATTAACTAAATCACCTTAGTTATTGCATGGGAGGTGTTTTGAGTCACACAATCAGCCTTATTCAATTGGCACAAAGCATAGGTGCACAGCTGCACCTAGCTGGTACCGATACTCAAGATACCCTCGTAAGTGGATTGTCTACGTTAGTCAAAGCTGGCAATGGCCAAGTTGCATTTTTGTCTAATAAAAAGTATCGCAGCCAACTTCAAAGTACGCTGGCACAAGCCGTTATTTTACATCCTGACGAATTACCTCATTGCAATCGTTCAGCCCTAGTTATGAGTAACCCTTATGTAGGTTTTGCGAAAGCAGCACAATTGCTCGACACTACGCCACAACCTGCTCATGAGATATCAGCTCATGCCGTTATTGGCGAAAATGTTAAATTGGGTAAAGACGTTAAAATTGGTGCTAATGCTGTAATTGAGGCAGGCGTTATACTAGGTGACAATGTTATAATTGGCCCTGGATGTTTTATTGGTAAATGCGCACAATTGGGCGCGAATACTAAATTATGGTCCAATGTCAGTATTTATCATGACGTGATTATAGGTACTGATTGTTTAGTACAAGCTAATTCCGTTATAGGTAGTGATGGTTTTGGTTACGCTAATGAAAATGGTCGCTGGATTAAAATCCCCCAACTTGGCAGTGTAGTCATTGGCAATAGAGTCGAAATTGGTGCCAGTACTACAATTGATCGTGGCGCCCTAGACAATACCATTTTGGCTGATGGGGTGATCATTGACAACCAATGCCAGATTGCTCATAACGTTGAAATTGGTGAAAATACTGCAATGGCGGCGTGTTCGGTGATTGCAGGAAGTACAGTGATTGGTAAAAACTGTAGCATGGCTGGTTTAGTGGGTATTAATGGCCACATTTCAGTTTGTGACAACGTGGTTTTTACTGGCATGAGTATGGTCACTAAGAGTATTACTGAACCGGGTGTGTATTCATCTGGTATACCTGCAGAAGCCAACAGAGATTGGCGCAAAAACATGGTAGCATTGAGAAATATTACTAGCCTTAATCAGCGCGTAAAAACATTGGAAAAAAATCAGCAACAGTAGTGAATTGGCTACTGACTGGTTAGTTTAGGAGAACACCCTTTGGCTAATAAAGAAAACACTCTTGAAATAGAAGATATCATGGATTTGCTTCCCCATCGTTATCCATTCTTGTTGGTAGATAGAGTGACAGATTACACACTAAATGAGTCTATATCTGCTTATAAAAATATCACATTTAACGAACCTTGTTTTACAGGTCATTTTCCTGGTAAACCCATTTTTCCTGGCGTAATGATACTTGAAGCATTAGCCCAAGTTGCTGGTGTGTTAGGGTTTAAAACCGCAGGTAATTCAGATGATTTATATCTTTATGCCGGTGTAGATAAAGCGCGCTTTAAAATGCCTGTAGTGCCAGGTGATCGCATGGATATGGACGTCAGATTAATTAAAGAGCGTCGCGGAATTTGGAAGTTTCATGGTGTGGCAAGTGTGGATGGAAAAGAAGTCTGTGAAGCAGAGTTTATGTGTGCAATGAGGAAAATGTAACTGGTGATCCATTCAACTGCCATTATTCATCCATCGGCTAAACTGGGACAAAACGTCTCGGTTGGCGCTTTTTCTCTTATTGGTGCTGATGTCACTATTGGTGATAACACTGTGATTGAATCCCATGTAGTTGTAAAAGGTAGAACTAGCATGGGCAAAGGTAATCATATTTATCAGTTTGCCTCTGTTGGAGAAGATTGTCAGGATAAGAAATATGCTGGGGAGCCCACTGAGTTAATTATTGGTGACAACAATATCATCCGGGAATCTGTGACTATTCATCGTGGTACTGTCCAAGATCAAGGGCTTACCAAAATTGGCTCTAATAACTTGTTGATGTGTTATGTGCACGTTGCCCATGATTGTGTGATTGGTGACAATAGTATTTTGGCCACCAGTGCCATACTTGCTGGGCATGTACATATTGGTGATTGGGTAATAATGGGTGGTGCAACTGCCTCACATCAGTTTTGTCGTATTGGTAGCCATAGTTTTATTGGTGGTGGGGCGATAATTTTAGCTGACGTACCACCTTATGTGATGTTAGGAAATGACAGCACACCTCGTGGTATTAATGCGGAAGGTTTAAAACGCCGTGGCTTCGACAGTGATACTATATTACAAATTAAGCGGGCCTATAAAGTATTGTACCGTCAAGGACATAGGGCAGAAGAAGCGGTGAATCTGCTTTTAGCTATGCCTGGCAACTTGCCCGAAATACAACTCTTGGCAGATTTTGTTGGTCACTCTTCTCGCGGTATTGCCCGCTAAATCATGAGCGACAAAATGTTAAGGATTGGCATTGTGGCCGGAGAGTCCTCTGGCGATATTCTTGCGGCTGGTCTTATCAAACAACTCAAAAAACTTTATCCGAATGCTACTTTTGAAGGGATAGCTGGCCCCAAAATGCAGGCTCAAGGCTGTCAAAGTTTATTTGATATGGAAGAATTGTCAGTAATGGGGTTGGTGGAAGTATTATCACGCCTTCGAAGATTGATGTTTGTACGTAAGACTATGGTCAATCATTTTTTGGCTAATCCCCCTGATGTGTTTATTGGTGTTGATGCACCTGATTTTAATTTAGGACTAGCATTAAGACTTAAAGAACAAGGTATTAAAACGGTGCAATATGTCAGCCCAACAGTGTGGGCATGGCGAGAAAAACGTATTTTTAAGATAGCCAAAGCCACTAACCTTGTATTAAGTATTTTTCCCTTTGAAAAGCAAGTGTATGACAAACATAAGATTCCCTGCGAATTTGTTGGCCACACCATGGCTGATGACATTGCAATCAAACCTGACAAACAACAAGCCCGTAATGCATTAAAGATTAAAGAAAATGAAGTTGTATTAGCAATGTTACCTGGTAGCAGGAAACGTGAAGTTGAAACATTACTCGATGTGTTTATACAGTCTTGTTTATTACTAAAGTCAGACCTTAAAAAATTTAAAGTGTTAATTCCTGTCGTGAACCGGCAACGAAAAGCACAAGTTGACGAATATATCCAAACACACCAGCCAGATTTATGTATTCAGGTAGTGATAGGTCATGCCAGACAAGTGATGATAGCCTCTGATGCGGTATTATTGGCTTCTGGCACCGCAACCTTAGAAGCTATGTTATGCAAGAAAAATATGGTCGTCGCCTATAAACTGAGTGGTTTAACTTATCAAATGATGAAGTGGTTATATAAAGCCAAATATTTTGCTTTGCCCAATGTGTTGGCGGACGAAAAATTAATTCCTGAGTTGCTGCAAGACGATGTGACGCCACAGTCAATAAGTCAGTTATTACTTCCCATGTTGACTATTCAAAATGATGAAGCGCAACAAACACTTATAAGCAAGTTTGAAACTCTTCATGCCTCACTTAAGAGAGATGCTGATGTACAATCTGCGGCAGCTGTCGCTAACTTAATTGAGCAACAACCATGAGCCAATTAGCAGCCATTAATCAGTTTATTGCTGGTGTGGATGAAGTAGGGCGAGGTCCTTTAGTAGGGGATGTAGTAACGGCAGCTGTTATCTTAGATCCTCGACATAAAATTAATGGCCTAGCTGATTCGAAAAAACTATCTGAAAAGAAGCGTGATAGTTTGGCGGCCGAAATTAAACATTATGCATTGGCTTGGTCAATTGGCCGCGCCAGCCCACAAGAAATTGACGAACTCAATATTTTACATGCCACCATGCTAGCGATGACTAGAGCAGTACAAGGGTTGTCAATTCAGCCGACTCATGTGATGGTTGATGGTAATCGTTGCCCAAAATGGGATTATTCGAGTGAAGCGGTGGTAAAGGGCGACGGCTTAATTGCCGAAATCTCGGCCGCCTCTATTATCGCAAAAGTTACACGAGACCAAGAAATGTTAATCTTGGATCAACAATATCCAGAGTATGGCTTTGCTAAACATAAAGGTTACCCTACGGCATTTCATCTAGCTAAGCTCGCTGAGCTTGGACCACTTCCTCAATATCGAATGAGTTTTAAGCCAGTGCAGCAGTCTCTTGCTTTGCATGATGGCCAATTTGCAGGCTCTTAAATGACAGAACAAGTAGAACAAGCCGCTGTTAATTTTGTACATTTGCGGGTACACAGTGATTATTCCATGTTGGATGGGCTAAATAAGGTTAAACCGCTTATCTCCCATGTTAAAAAACTGGGTATGCCTGCAGTGGCCATTACTGATCAAATGAATATGTGTGGCTTAGTTAAATTTTATCGCCAAGCTCACGAAAACGGCATTAAACCTATTATAGGTACAGATTTTTGGGTTCAAAGCGACGAATTGGAAGGGGCGTTGTTCCGTCTTACCTTGTTAGCTATGGACAATCAAGGTTACAAAAATATCACCCTGTTGATTTCCAAAGCCTATTTGCGGGGTAGTATAAATGACAGAGCAGTTATAGACAAAGCGTGGTTAGTGGAACATAACCAAGGAGTGATTGTATTGTCTGGGGGTAAGTCTGGTGACTTGGGCATGCTACTGACTAAAGGCAATATGGAGATTGCAGACACTGTCACCCAATTTTATCAACAGCACTTCGAAAATCGTTTTTACTTGGAATTGACCCGCACAGGAAGAGCTGGGGAAGAAGATTATATTCATCGCGCGGTAGACTGGGCACAACAATTCGACCTGCCAGTAGTTGCCACAAATGAAGTGTGTTTTGTAGACAAACAATACTTTGACGCCCATGAGATTCGTGTGGCTATCCATGATGGTTATACATTAAACGATCCCCGCAGGCCTAAAGAATACTCCGAGCAGCAATATTTACGTACAGCTGAAGAAATGCTGGAGATATTCTCAGATATACCTGAAGCCATACAGAATACAGTAGAAATCGCTAAACGCTGTAATGTCACAGTGCAACTAGGTACTTACTTCCTACCTGATTTCCCCACTGAAGGTCTGGATATCAAAGACTTTTTGGTTAAGGTATCTGAGGAAGGTCTAGAAAGACGTTTGGCATTTTTGTTTCCAGACGAACAAGTTCGTCTGGAAAAACGCCCTGAATATGATGAACGCCTAGCCATTGAGCTTAAGGTTATTAACCAAATGGGGTTCCCTGGTTATTTCTTGATCGTAATGGAATTTATTCAGTGGAGTAAGGACAATAATATTCCTGTTGGTCCAGGGCGTGGGTCAGGTGCAGGATCACTTGTGGCTTATGCGCTGGATATCACTGACCTTGATCCTCTTGAATATGACTTGTTATTCGAACGATTCTTGAATCCCGAACGGGTATCCATGCCAGATTTTGATGTGGATTTTTGTATGGATAGGCGTGATGAGGTAATTGATCATGTAGCCGAAATGTACGGTCGCGATGCAGTTTCACAAATTATAACTTTCGGTACTATGGCGGCAAAAGCCGTTGTACGAGATGTGGGCCGAGTGTTAGGCCACCCTTATGGATTTGTAGATAGGATCTCCAAACTTATTCCACCCACCCCTGGTATGACCCTTGAAAAAGCCTTTGTTGAAGAAACTCGCTTACCCGAGTTATATAACCAAGACGAAGACGTCAAAGAGCTTATCGACATGTGTCGTATTTTGGAAGGTTGTACCCGTAATGCGGGTAAACATGCAGGTGGTGTGGTTATAGCCCCTACACTTATCACTGATTTTGCGCCGCTCTATTGTGATGATGAAGGTAAAAACCCGGTTACCCAGTTCGATAAAAATGATGTTGAAACCGCTGGTTTAGTCAAGTTCGACTTCTTGGGGTTACGCACACTGACTATAATTCAGTGGGCGATTGATATGGTTAAATCGGGTAAAGGCATTGATATCAATATCGCGGCTATTCCACTGGTTGATCCAAAATGTTTTAGGGTACTGCAAAATGCAGAGACCACTGCGGTATTTCAGCTTGAATCACGTGGTATGAAAGAGTTGATAAAACGCCTTAAACCAGACTGTTTTGAAGATATTATTGCATTAGTGGCACTGTTCAGACCCGGGCCTCTGCAATCAGGAATGGTAGATAACTTTATAGACCGTAAACATGGCCGTGAAGAAGTGTCTTTCCCTGATGCTCAATATCAACATGAATGTTTGAGAGAAATTCTACAACCTACTTATGGCATTATTCTTTACCAAGAACAGGTCATGCAGATTGCTCAGGTTATGTCGGGTTATAGCCTTGGTGGTGCGGATTTATTACGTCGTGCTATGGGTAAGAAAAATCTCGAAGAAATGGAAAAACAGCGGGAATCATTTGAATCAGGCGCAAAAGAAAATGGAATCGATCCTACTCTTGCAATCAAAATATTCGATCTTGTAGAAAAATTTGCGGGTTATGGTTTTAACAAATCACACTCTGCTGCCTACGCTTTGGTGTCTTATCAAACCTTATGGCTGAAAACCCATTATCCGGCAGAGTTTATGGCCGCTGTTATGTCAGCGGATATGGATAACTCAGACAAAATTGTGACTTTGGTTGATGAATGTAACCGCATGGGATTAACCATCTTGCCTCCTGATGTGAATGCCGGTAGTCATAAGTTTACCGTCGATGAACAAGGTCGTATTGTCTATGGTATAGGTGCAGTCAAAGGAGTCGGCGAGGGCCCAATTGAAGCGATTATTGAAGCCCGAGAAGAGTCAGGAAAATTCAGTGACTTATTCGATTTTTGCGCCAAAGTAGACTTAAAACGTATTAATAAGCGTATATTAGAAAAATTAGTCTTGGCAGGCGCATTGGATAACTTGGGCCCCCATCGCGCCTCATTAATGCATTCATTGCCGAATGCTTTAGCCGCTGCTGGTCAACATGCTAAAGATAAGACGTCGGGACAATCAGACATGTTTGGATTATTGACCACAGAGCCAGAAGAAGTGCAACAAGCCTTTGCTGATGTAAAACCTTGGCCCGAGAAAACCTGGTTAGATGGCGAGAAAACCACTTTAGGGTTGTATCTTACTGGGCATCCGATTAATCAGTATCTCAGTGAAATCAAACATTACGCACCTTGCCGCTTAGTCGATCTTAAGCCTACTAATAGAGACCAAACCGCTTTTGCAGTGGGTTTAGTGTTAGGTGTCAGAGTGATGACCAACAAACGTGGCCGTCGTTGGGCGCTGGTGACATTAGATGATAAAAGTGCCAGAGTAGATGTAAGGTTTTTTCCTGATATGTTGGAGCAGTTCGAAGAATTGTTGCAAGAAGACAAAATATTAGTGATTAGTGGACAGGTCAGCTTTGATGAATTCTCTGGTGGCAATACAATGTCAGCCCGTGATGCCATGGACTTAGTACAAGCTCGTGAGAAAAATGCCAAGGGGCTGCAAGTGCATTTAGAATCAAGCTGGTGTAATCCCTCAACTGTGGCTAAACTGCAATCAATTTTACTGCCATATCAAGGTGGAAGTTGCCCGGTTCAGGTGCATTATGTGCATCCAGACGCAAAAGTTGATTTAACCTTGGGCGCACAGTGGTATGTTACACCCCAAGATGAGTTACTATATGACTTACAACAGCTGTTAGGGAAACCTCAGGTTGACTTGGAATTCCACTAACTCGTTTAAACAAGCGAAGTGCTGAAAAGCTGTAAACAATTATTATTAGGTGTTCAATGAGTGTAAATTTTTTAGAATTCGAAAAACCTATCGCTGAATTAGAAGCGAAGATTGAAGAGTTAAGGCTAGTCAATCAAGGGGGAGAATTTGATGTCAATATCGAAGAAGAGATCACCAAACTGCGAGAAAAAAGTGCAGAATTAAGTCGCAAAATATTTGCAGACTTAGGCGCTTGGCAGGTTTGTCAAATAGCCCGTCATCCAATGCGGCCCTATACCTATGATTACATAGAGCATATCTGTACCGAATTTGATGAGCTTGCGGGTGATCGTGCTTTTGCAGATGATAAGGCCATAGTGGGTGGTTTAGCTAAAATTGATGGACAGCCAGTGATGGTGATTGGTCATCAAAAAGGCCGTGATACCAAAGAAAAAATTAAGCGTAATTTTGGCATGCCAAAACCTGAAGGTTATCGTAAAGCCTTACGTTTAATGGAAATGGCTGAACGTTTTAATCTTCCTATTATTACCTTTATTGATACCCCTGGCGCGTATCCGGGAGTAGGCGCCGAAGAACGTGGGCAAAGTGAAGCTATCGCTCGCAATCTTAAAGTGATGTCAGGCTTAAAAGTCCCTATTATATGTACTGTCATTGGTGAAGGTGGTTCAGGTGGTGCGCTCGCCATAGGTGTAGGTGACAGAGTTAACATGTTGCAGTACAGCACCTACTCAGTTATTTCACCCGAAGGTTGTGCCTCTATTTTGTGGAAAAGTGCTGAAAAAGCGCCACTCGCTGCGGAAGCTATGGGCGTAAGTGCAGGAAAAATTAGAGAGTTAGGCTTGATCAACCAAATTGTGACTGAACCCTTAGGTGGCGCCCATAGAGATTATGACAGTATGGCAGCTAATTTAAAGGCAACGTTAAAACAACAGCTTGCGCAACTTAGTAGTTTATCTACAGAAGAATTGTTAGCGCAACGTTATGAACGATTGATGTCTTTTGGTTATTGTTAAATAATCAGCATTATTTAGATTGAAGTTAATTTTATAGAGCCATCTTTTAAGATGGCTTTTTTATTGGAAAACATGATTAAAAATGTCGCTACTCAATACACTCAAAGAACAATTATCTGATGAGCCGCTTTTGTCAGCCTCACATATAGTTGTTGCCTACAGTGGTGGCGTAGACTCCCATGTTTTGTTACACGCTTTGCATAATATTAGGCAGACACAACACTTTAATTTCCAGCTCAGTGCTATTCACATTCACCATGGTTTAAGCTCCAATGCGGACCAGTGGCAAAGCCACTGTCAGCAAGTATGTGCCCAGCTCAATATTGGTTATCAAACGGCAAATGTAGCAGTAGTAGCCTTACCCAGACAAAGTCTTGAAGCACTAGCCAGAGAAGCGCGTTACAACACCTTAGTTGAATTGGCGCCAGCGAATAGTCAGATACTGCTAGGACAGCACCAAGACGACCAACTAGAAACCTTTTTATTGCAATTAAAGCGCGGTGCAGGACCAAAAGGATTGTCTGCCATGAATCGCGCTTGGGAGTCTGAAAGCCCCTTACAATCCGACAAAAAAGTGGGTTTTTATCGACCGTTACTCGATGTTTCGCAACAAACTATTTTAAATTATGCGCAGCAACATAAATTGCAATGGTGTGAAGACGAGTCTAATCAAAATACTGATTTTGAACGTAATTTCTTGCGTCATGATGTGTTACCTGTTTTGCATAGTCGTTGGCCTGAGCTAGCACGCTCAGTAGCACGAAGTGCTGCGTTATGCCAAGAGCAACAAAGCCTATTAGATGAAATTTGTGCTGAAAAACTCCAAAAGATAAAAGCCTCAGCTAACAGCCTTGCTCTTTCTGAACTTACAAAATTAACTCAGCCATGGGTACATCAGTTGGTGCGTTACTGGCTGTCTGAATTAGGTATCCAGAGTCCATCTATGGCGGTATTAAATCAACTTATGCCAGAGGTCCTTGATGCTGCCGAGGATGCTACACCTATTTTGCAGTGGCAAGGTTGGCAATTTAGGCGATTTGATAATCAGTTATTCGTAATTAAAGCAGAGCCAGCTAAAGTCACCTTCAATAAAGAGTGGCAACAACAAAAGAGTATCCAATTACCTAATAATCAAGGTGAGCTGATTTTTTCGCCAATTGTTAAGAGGCAAGGTGAAACTCAATCGGGGTTAATAGTGGATCCAAGTTTGGGGCCTATAATAATCCGCACGGGTGGCTTTTCTGTTAGGTTTAAGCCTGTAGGTAGCCAATATTCAAAACCTATTAAACAATGGTTCAAGCAGTGGAAGGTGGCACCCTGGTTACGAGAATCAGCACTATTGGTTATTCAGAATGAACAAGTGTTAGGACTGCTAATTGAAGGTGTTTGGCATCTTGGACAATCAATTAAGAGTAACGGCGCAGACACTCGACTGTGGCTTGCCACATTGGAAAATTAAAATCACTCTTTTATACCCAGTTAGGTCAGTTCTAGAGGAATAATTATTCCTGAAGAGTGCTCGCCATCTCTATACGTTCATTGTATTCATTGAACTTAGATTGTTGATCTATTGACAATGCTGCTCCTTCCAACGTCTCTAAACATTCGGCTACACTCTGGGTTTCTTGGTCAGAAAGGCCTCCTTCCTCCGCTAAAATTGCGAGTACTTTTAGCAGGCTAATAGTGATATTGACATTGTAGGGTGATAATTGTGTTGCTTGTACTAGCAGATTGTAAGCTGGTCTATAACGTTTGTTTTTATAGTGCGTAGAGGCCATTTCACCCAATTCTTTTGGGCTGTAACGAATGTCTTTACGCTCTCTAGACTCCTGCTCTAGATATTCCGCCAATACCTTGCCAGTGAATGAGTCAAGCTCTACATCATCTTTCATTTTCTCAAGCAAGGCCATAGATTGCTCCCACATACCTACCTCATGAAACGCTTTGACTTTATCTAAATTGTCTTCGAAATTTCTAAGGGCATTATCTAAGGAGTGCGATAACATCATTTGCTCTGCCTGCTTTTTATTTTTACGTAAACTAAGAAGCCTCACTTCAACAATGGTTATTTGTTCGCACAGATCTGTAGCAGCACCAAAGTCTTGCTTTAAACGAGTTAATGCTTTTTCTGTGTTGACTAATAACTTATTAGATTCGCTCTCAGATAAGGTCGCTGCGAGGTCTAAACCAGAACGAATAACGTTTAGTTGCAAAGCGGGGGAGTCATGAATAGAATTTTTGGCGTATTTTGCCATATTTCTAATGGCGAGGTATTGCCCCATTCTGTCATGGTTTAGACGGGCCAAATTCCAAGACTTTCTATTACGCTCGATACTACGAGGAGCTAATTTGGTTGCTTCTTGAATAATTTCATAACCAAGTTGGTAATCTTCCTTATCTATATGAAATTCAGCCAGTAAGTCATAAGTTGCAAATTTGGTATCGTCCCGTTCGAGTAATGCTGCGGTTAATTCCGTTGCTTCATCTATTTTGTTTTGTTTAAGTAAGGTTGACGCCAATCCCACTTGTACCCACGCATAATTGTATTTTTTGACTAGTTTTTCGTAGTGTGCTTGTGCTGCTTGATATTCTTTTAGATTAAATAAGCTTTTCCCAATAAGTCGATTAATATGGGGGTAATACAAGGCTAATGCTGCATCTTGTAATTGGCGTTCAGCGAAATAAATGGCGGTGGGGAATTCACCTTGATCAAAACAATAGCGTAACGCATAGAGTTTCTTTTCGATGGTGATAATTTGATTTATACGGTTGACGACTTTTAAGCGATCTATGGGTTTAACCCAGAAGTCAGTGGGTTCCATTTCCACCACACAATTGACTAAACCTTGGGAGGTGTCAGCGCTTAGAAACACTACGCAGGTCGTTTTAGTGATATACCCTTTAAACTTCATTTCTTCTAATAGATTAAAGCCATCCTTGTCACTACTGACATCAAAGGCAATCAAAATCATGTCGAAACAGGTATCTTGGCACAACCTCAATGCCGAGTAGGCATTGTGGGCACTATGTACGTTTTCAATACCTACATCGAGCAGGGCTCCCCTTATTACTGTATGTACTAAGGCTTGGCCATCTATTATCAGTACTTCCATTTCAGTTTTAGGCTTCTGAACCGGTATATTAATCAAGTCCGCAATCCTTTGTTCTTTGTTAAATAAATCAGCACTTTATAAACATTAGCTAAGTTATTATTGTCAGGACTGATTGTCTAGTAAATAAACACCAAAATATGCGCTATTTTATTTTAGAATTATGACCTTGTTGAGGTTTACTGTTGGTGTCGCTTAAACACAAACTTTGTTTCCTGCTTCTCACCGTTATTATCTATTTCCACATAGACATGCATCTCATTTTGATTGATTAATTTATAGGTGTATCCTTCAAAGTAGGCTGCAGAGTCAGCTAACCTAACCAACTTGAAGTCCATACTCTGATCTTTTTCTTCCCAACCCTTGAGGTCTTTACCAAAGTGTTTAAGTTGTAACCGCAAACTACCTTTATATTCTGAAATGGTCATCAGTTCATAAAATTTCACTTGGTTGCGTTCAGTGAACTTGAAGGAGGCCATCATTGAACCTGCCATGGGGAGAGACCATATCTCCTCGAATTGACCTCCCCAAATTTCACCTTGCCAGTAGCCTGACATCCAATTGAGATCTTCTATCGAAGCGCTTGGGGAGGATACATCTTTAGCGAGGTATTCAGTTTGCGAGCTAGGAGCAGCATCTTGTGCGAAGGCTGGGTGTATGGATGTAATCAACGTTAATAAACATAAGTAACGAAAAAATAAGTCAAACATAATCAATCTCATAAATTTTGAATGGTAAGTATATGACGAATTGATGAAATGGATTACGACAATATGACTAAAATAAGTTGAGGATCATAATGAAAGAAGGTCGCCTATGGTATTGATATAAAAAAACGCCCGATGCAGTACACCGAGCGTTTTACAATAAATAAGTGTCAACCTATTTCAGGACAAGTTTTGGTGGTTTTAATACTAACTATTATTTTGCAAACCTTCTACGTGTCGCTAAACCAAGTAGACCAGTCAGCAATAACGCCATTGTACCTGGTTCTGGCACTTCAGTTGCGCCAGCACCCACAATTATCTGTATTAATGTAGTTGCTGCTAGTCCGCCGTTGGCGTCAAAAGCAGTCAATGAGATGTCGTAAGTTGCGTCTAGAGTTGGATCAAATCCAGGTCCAAAAAACCAATGCGCTTTCCATGAGTTTTGTGCAAGATTGTTTGTTGAAGTTAATGATGCATAGCCTGCGGTGTCAGCGCCTACTGTTTCAGTTCCTGCACCATTGCCAGTGCTGTTATCACCAATGGAATGATCCCAAGCTACAACACCATAATTGGGGTTAACATCATTGATTGGGTCAAAATTGAACATAGATACAGCTGCAGTTGGATCAGTGTCTAGACCTAAAACATAGGTGTAATCATCCAAATCCCCACCATTTCCATCAAAGTTTGAATTGATTGACCATTCGAAACTCCATACTGCTGTGGGGGCGGCTTGAGTTGGGGCAACACCCGCATCAAAACTATAAGTACCGTCACTGTTACTATTGTATGTGTTTTCTGGCGCTCCTGCCGCATTGTGGCGCAACTTACCGCGTAAACCTAACTCAACTCCATTCGCCTGAGCAACAGTAAAACTGCCGTTTGTGACACCACTACCCATGATAACGTTTGAAGTTACGTCTGCGTCGAAAATAAGATCCGCAGATGCGGATACGGACAACATACTTCCAAGAAGCAACGCTGCCATTTTTAATTTTTTCATATTATTTCCTTAAATTTTTTAAATCATAAATTAAAGTCCAATACCACTTAACTGAGACCTATCCGAAAATATGTTAGCAATAAACACACCATAAAATTAAATCTATATATTTCAATATGTTAGAAATTTATGTGTGTTTTATGTTAATAAATTGTAAATTTATCCGACAGTTCTACTGCTAGTAAGTCAGTTTTTTTATACAGACATAGATATGCTTCAAATCTATTTTCGGAGGTGCACTGAAAGTCGTTGGAGTTAATTCAATATCAGTTTTTGGAGAATTGATTTTTTTAGATATTTCGTAAACTAGTTCAAATGACACAACATCTTCAATTTTAAAAATGAAGCACTTTATTGGACAAGCTATTTAACGAATTTGGGGATGAAAATTAATACCATGACATTTTTCGATGCTTTGAATGCACCTACCTTTGTGTCTATATTAAACGGGACTGGCAACGGGTAGCCAGGTGGTAACAGTAAAATCATTAATAAAAAACGGCCTGAGTGGTATTGGAATAAAGATAGTTAGATAAACTACGAGAGGAATCAATAACATATGTTTGTACGTTATTTTTTATTATTCATCTATTTTAATTCGTTGAGCGCGTTTGCGATTACTGAAACTTTGCAAGTATATAGATGGACGGATAATTCTGGTGTAATCCATTTATCTGAATTCCCCCCTGAAGATAAAAATAATTCATTTAATGTAGAAAAAATTCAGGTACCAATCCCAGTTTCTGAGTCTCCAAAAGGACAGACTAGCAGTGAACAGATGGCAAATATTAAGAAGTATATCGACGATAGAAAAGTCGCTAGAGAATTGCAATTAGAATCAATAAGTACAGCAAAATCAAATAAAGAAAATTGTGAACTGGCACGAGAGAACTTAGCTCTTTATCAAAGTGGTCAAAGAATTAGAACTAGTGTTAATGACAGTAGTGCCATTCAAATATTATCGGAACAGGAACGTATAAAACGGATCAAACGTTCAGAAAAAAATATCCAATCTTATTGTGGTAACAACAGATAGGGTTATACCCCTATCCGCGCCAATAACACGTTGAACTCCGACTATTGTTTATTTTTCAATATTCAAACTACGAATTTCTTGTTCCGTTTGGGTGACGAGCTGATCCATTGTTTTGCCATGGGCAACGGGTCTTTTAGTATCAGGATCTACCCTGACAAACACGATATCATCAGCGAAACAAATAGTGTTTTTAGTCGCTTTATTACGTACCAAACAAGATACCGTAATAGAAGTACGGCCCACACTTTTAGTTTCTAGTCCGAATTCAACTACATCACCTTGAATAGCCGGAGACTCGAAGCTAATCTCTCCAATGTGTTTTGTCACCAGATAATTAGTTTCTAACTGACAGATAGCATAAATAGCCGCTTCTTCATCAATCCATTCCAAAGCGCGGCCACCAAACAGCGCATTGGCATAATTCAAATCATTGGGCATAACGAGTCGTCTAGATAAAAAGCGCATGGGTATTCCTAAGTAAGTTTTTATGAATTAAGGCATTATATTACCTAAACCAGCCACCTGACATTAATGCTTCAATCTAAGGTAGAACCGAACAAAGGTAAGTAGGGAAGCTCGATAAAGCTTACCAATGTCAGTTGGCGCTAAATGATCCTTGATTGGGCCACATGGCACGCTTGCTTGATTAGTGGTAAATCGGGGATATTGGGGCAACTTTTGGCAACAAGTTAAGTCGCAAAAATCTGCAAATTGTGAATCATTGGCAACGGTTAAAATGATAAAGCCATCTGCCATTTGAAACCTTTGGTAAAGTACAAATTTGCGATGTTTTTTTCAACCTTGATGGCCTCTGCAGCTAATTTAGCCAACACTTCTCCGGCCCAAGGCCCAGCCAAACTGCGACTCAGTTCAAGTATGTGGATATGGGAAAGTGCTGAAAACGTAAATTGCTCTGCAATTTGGGGAGAGCAAAGATATCCTAAAACTTTTGAAGCAAACTCCAAAAAAAAGCCCTCGCGAAGAGGGCTTAGCTAAATAATCAGACTATTTATAACTTGATAATATTATTACCTGTGTCACGGTCAATAAATCGCACAAAGGGGTCAATACCAGCAAAGTTAGGCGATTCGTCAACTATTAATTCGATAACAGTATCGCCACTTTTAATGGCGTGAAGTCCTTGATAAATCACTTTGTTTTCAGCAGCAAAATTATTGGGGTCTTCACTAAACAAGACTATCTCTACTTCTTCTGCAAAAGGCTGTTCTGTTTCTTGGCCTTTACCATCGGCACTAAACTGTTGTGCCGATACAGTTAAAGTGACTTTAATTTTGCCATCCTCAAGCTCTTCTTTTAACACTTTCTTGGCGCGTAAATCGTAAATAGTGATTTGCTCAAAAAGGTCTTGGATATAAGCCTGCTCTTCATCGCTAGATACAGTGTTTAGATGCCTAACTAAGTCCAAGGTAGTAGGGTACAAGTCTTCCCTATATCTAAATTCGTTTAGTAAAGCTTGTAAGGCTTGATTGAGGCGTGCTTCACCTAATTTATTAACCAAAGCCATCATCACTACCGAGCCTTTACGGTAATGTATGTATTGTTGGTTTTCGGAGCGCAGCAGTGGCATTTCTTCAATTCGCTCTGCGCTGCGCCCTCTTAGGTAGCTATCCAGTTCATAAGTCAGGAATTTACGAAGTCGGGTTTCGCCGTATTTTTTCTTCATCACCATCAATGCGCTGTATTGAGATAAGGTTTCTGACAATATTGCACTACCTTGCACGTTTGCAGCGTTGAGTTGATGTCCCCACCATTGGTGGGCGACTTCGTGGGACGTAACATAATAAACGGGGTCAATGTCTTCTGGATTTCTCAAGTCGGTGATAAAACCAATTGCTTCAGAATAAGGCACAGTATTCGCAAAACTTTGCGCAAAGCTGCGATAACCAGGAAATTCAATGATCCGTAATTGTTTATGTTGATAAGGGCCAAATACGTTTTGAAAATAGTCGAGTGAATCAACACTCGATTCAATCATACGATCCACATTCCAATGATGATTTGGGTGATGGTAGACTTCAATATTGACACCATTATGCTCGACTTTTTTACTGGCTAGTTTAGAAGACGTAATGCTAAAAAAGTTAACCATAGGCGCGTCCATTTCATATCGAAAATAGTTACGTCCTTGTTGCTGCCATTCTTTTTGCAAATAACCCGGAGCGATAGCAAATTGATCGCCGCTGGTGGACAGGGTGGCACTAAAGTCAATAAATTCGACGCCTTTGCCAAAGAAACTTTCCTTATACCGGCTACTGTCCTCTAACTTATAAGCACGCTGCAGAGGTTCAAGATCTCTTTTACGTCTTTCGTGCTGATCGGTGATTTGATAGGCCTCATTGAAACCAAAAGAAGGGAATAAGGTAAAGTTGTCAATAAAGGTACCGTTTTGCACCAAAGTGCTGTCTTCACCGCTATTTTTGAATCCCTGATGTTCGCGCACCACTGTAAACACACCATTTCGCTGTTCGCCAGGCAACATAGGCTCTGAAAATTCAAACCAAGCTATGTTGTACTTTTTATCGATTTCAGCGAGTACACCGCCGTCTATTTCTACCTTAGTCACAGCAGAAAAACGCGGCATATTAACTAAAAACCGATTAATGGGTTCAGCGGTGCGGTTGATAACTTGCACCTTGGCTGTGGCTTCGATACGTCTATCGGCTGGGAATATATCCGCAGCAACATCAACACTGACTATTGTGGGCATAGGTGCATCACGAAATTCAAGGTATTCTTTTTCGTAATCGCCTTGGATATCTAAAACCTCTTCCTGACCGTAAAATTGATTCAGGACTTTAGTGTTGTAATGGATATATCCACCTGTCGCTAAAAACAACACTAAAGCTACTGCAGCAATACTTTTACCGGTATTGCCTAAATGATAACTGAGTAAACGTAGTCGCTGTTTGACCGAGGTCTGTGGTCCTCGTTGCCACATGCCATAACTGATAATGCCAAGCACCACAGATAAGGCCCCCCAATACAACATAAACCAGCTTTGGGTTTGAATAA
Organism: uncultured Paraglaciecola sp.; assembly: GCF_963977085.1. Taxonomy (GTDB): domain Bacteria; phylum Pseudomonadota; class Gammaproteobacteria; order Enterobacterales; family Alteromonadaceae; genus Paraglaciecola. The sequence continues at coordinate 274,105 of NZ_CAXBNC010000006.1, forward strand.
ACCAGCCATAACCATTGAGATCAGAATATTGCAGCATTGGTCCTGCCGCAAAGTTAAACATGTTGTGTTCAATGCCTATTTGACTAAAGGCCAAAGAAACAAAGAAGTAACCTACAAAAATTAGCATGCCGATATACTTATTCGGACTCAATGCTTGAATAAAAAAGGCCAATACCGTCAACAAGCACCAAGGTAACGCACCAAAAAACAATAAACTAATTAGGTACTGAGTTAGTTCTATATTTTCATAACCTGCTAACAGTTGGTTGATGATAGCGGCAAACATGCCAACCAAATGCAAACTTACAATAACCAACATGACTGCTAATAGTTTTGATAGCCAAAAAGTCACATTATGTACTGGCATGCTGTCCACAATATCACCCATACCTACTGTACGTTCGCGCCATACCACCTCAGCGGTGTAGTAGGTAATAATAATAATGGTCATAAGTGAAAAGGATCCCATGATCAATTCCACTAGGGTCTGAGTTAATGGCCAATTAGGCGTACCAAACATACCGTTTATTTCGAAAAAATTGGCAATGAGTTGGAAAGCAGAAAATAACAATAAGATTAAAAATGCTGGGCTTAAAAACACCTGGCGAATTTCAAATTTTGTTCGGCTGATAAATTGCGCCACGCCATTGTTGGCTGAGGCTTTAATGGCAATGTTGTTGGTAGTGGGGATAACGTCTATTTTTTCTTTTTTAGGTTTTTTCTTGAAGGAATAACTCGCTAAATTAAGCGGTCTAAATAGTCCCCCCGCTACGAGTAAAATAAAGGCTCCTATGCCTAACCACAATAATCTATTTTGTAAAATCATGCCTTCGAGTACTGGCACTAATGAATTTTTTTCGAAAGACGTCCAGTACCGTGAATATTCGCCAAAAGCGCGCAATCCGAAGGGATCGAGTAGGGCACGAATAGTGCGTTGTTCTGGCTCGTTAAATACCTGTCCGGCCACTGCATATAAAATAAACAATCCCATGGCACAGATATACACAGCCATTGCACTTTTAAATTGTGTGGCAGCGGCATAAAATAATGCAGCGAACACAAAAATAGTACTGGCAGAAAAAATCACGAAAGGTGTGAGGTACATCATGAGGCCATTGGGGCCAATACGTTCTTGATCTACCCAAGGCATTAAGCTACCTATAAAACTGCCAAGAGGCACCATGGCAAAAACCACTAGACAAATCAGATACGCACCAATAAATCGACCTAGGTTATAAGGCAGAGGTTTAATGGGTTTGGTTAATACAATTTCTGCCATCATGGATGTTTGATTGCGAGTGGCAGTATTAGCCACAAAATTCACCACCATAAACATGGAGAAAATACTCAAAATCAGCATGATCTGTGCCACAGCAAAGGGACTGTTAAATAGCACATTGCCGCCAGAGCCAATTTGTACTTGTTCAATAGTAATGGCTAAAAAAGGCAGCAAAAAAAAGACCAAACAGGTCACGATAAAAGAGGGTTGGCGAGTAAAATAGCGCCACTCAAAGCCTAACATTTTTGTAAACATAAGAGGTTTTCCTTAGGCGGCTTGAGTCGAACGAGAATTGTGTAAGGTAGAAAAATACACATCTTCTAAAGTCGCTGGGGCAGTTTCAAATCCTTCAGGTGCATCAGGTGCTAACACATGTAAAACCGTGCGGCCTGCGAACAAACGTTTTGAGATCACAGGGAGAGTGTTTTCTAAGATTGCAGCTTCTTCAATGGACACGGTTTTGCGCCAAATTTGCCCGTTTAAATCAGCGGTGACATCCAATGGATTACCCTGAAGCAAAATTTGGCCATTGCCGAGTACAGCCATATTCGGGCATAACTCTGAAACGTCATCCACTATATGGGTCGATAAAATAATGACTTTTTCTTCACCTAGGGTAACTAACAGGTTATGAAAGCGATTGCGCTCTTCTGGATCTAGTCCAGCTGTAGGCTCATCTACTATGAGTAAATCTGGATCCCCTAATAATGCCTGTGCGATGCCAAAACGTTGTCGCATACCGCCAGAAAAACCACTGACTGCTTTCTTTCGATGTTGAAATAAATTGGTGTGTGCTAACAAACCATCCACCGCTTCTTTGCGTTCGCCTTTATTGGCAATACCTTTCAAAATGGCTAGATGGTCCAATAACTCATACGCACTAATACGCGGGTAGACGCCAAAATCTTGAGGTAAATAACCGAGGCGCTGTCGCAACTCGTTAGGTTGAGTGAGCACATTGATATCGTCAAACTGGATACTACCGGTATCTGCTTGCTGCAAAGTGGCTATGGTGCGCATTAAACTGGATTTACCGGCTCCATTAGGACCAAGTAATCCAAACATTCCTTTTGGAATGTCCAAATTAACATTGTTAAGTGCTTTTACACCGTTGTCGTAAGTTTTTGATATTTCTTTTATTTTTAGCATGTATTGTTCCCTGTTTTTAATTTTTATTACATTAAATATGCAGAATTCGTAACTGTTAGTCTATAGAAGCAACATTTTCTTACGAAAACTGAGAATTTATTTTAGGAGGCCGCTGATCTGGTTTATACTACGCGGCCTTATTTTTCATCAGTGTTTACGTTTTTAGAGGTCGTTTTTCATGCGCACGGACTATTGTGGCAATATCAATTCATCTTACATCGGACAAACCGTCACTTTGTGTGGCTGGGTCAATCGCAGCCGAGATTTAGGTGGAGTAATTTTCCTCGACCTTAGAGATCGCGAAGGTGTGGTACAAGTGGTATTCGACCCTGATTTAGTCGATGTTTTTGAAACGGCTGTGAGCCTACGAAATGAATTCTGTGTGCAGCTCACAGGTTTAGTTCGAGCAAGACCACAAGGTCAAGTAAACCAAGATATGTCGACCGGCGAAATTGAAATGCTAGGTAAGTCTTTGACTATCTTAAATAAAGCCGCTCCGTTGCCATTGGATTGGAACCAAGAAAATTCTGAAGAGCAACGTTTAAAATACCGTTACTTAGATTTGCGTCGCCCTTTGATGAGTGACCGCTTGAAGTTTAGAGCCAAAGTCACCAGCAGCGTCCGCAACTATCTTGAAAACGATGGTTTCTTAGATATTGAAACCCCTATACTGACCAAAGCAACACCTGAAGGTGCCCGTGATTATTTAGTCCCTAGCCGTACTCATAAAGGTCAGTTTTTTGCTTTACCCCAGTCGCCACAATTGTTTAAGCAATTATTGATGATGTCTGGAATGGATAAATATTACCAAATCGTAAAGTGTTTCCGTGATGAAGACTTACGTGCTGATCGCCAGCCTGAATTTACGCAAATCGATATTGAAACCACTTTCTTAGACGCCAATGGCGTGATGGCAATTGCCGAAGGTTTGGTTCGCGATTTGTTCCAAAAAATGTTGTCGGTAGATCTGGGTGAATTCCCAAGCATGACATACGCCGATGCGATGCGCCGTTTTGGTAGTGACAAACCTGATTTACGTAACCCTCTAGAATTAACTGATGTTGCTGATTTACTCAAAGACGTAGAATTTAAAGTGTTTTCTGGTCCGGCTAATGATCCTAAAGGGCGTGTAGCTGTTATTCGTGTACCTGGTGGCGCTAAGTTGTCTCGTAAACAAATAGATGACTACGGTAAATTTGTTGGCATATACGGCGCTAAAGGTTTGGCGTGGATGAAAGTCAATGACCTAGAAGCGGGTATGGACGGATTACAGTCTCCAATCCTAAAGTTTTTAAATGAAGATGTAGCTAAAGGTATAGTTGCTCGTAGTGGCGCACAAAGTGGTGACATTCTGCTGTTTGGTGCGGATACCAACACTGTTGTTACAGAAGCCTTAGGTGCTCTTAGATTAAAACTAGGTGAAGACTTAGAATTGTTAGAAGGTGAATGGAAACCACTGTGGGTTGTCGATTTCCCTATGTTTGAAGAATTTGATGGACAGTTCCATGCACTGCATCATCCTTTTACCGCACCTCGTGATATGACCCCAGACGAACTTGCAGCAGATCCTGCCAATGCTTTGTCCAATGCTTATGACATGGTGTTAAATGGATGTGAGTTAGGTGGTGGTTCGGTTCGTATTCATCAAACCGACATGCAAGCGAAAGTATTTTCTTTATTAGGCATTAGTGATGAAGAAGCCGAAATGAAATTTGGATTCTTACTTGAAGCCCTTAAATTTGGTGCGCCACCTCATGCAGGTTTAGCCTTTGGTTTAGACCGTTTGGTGATGTTGATGACAGGTGCAACCTCTATTCGAGATGTGATGGCATTCCCTAAAACCACTACAGCGGCTTGCCCTTTAACAAGTGCGCCAGGTGAAGCCAATCCGGCACAACTTAAAGAGCTTTCTATTCAAACTGTGATCGAAAAGAAAGCGGATTAGTCGATTAATTCTGTGAAAACAGATTACCGTATCCCAGAATCTGCCCTGACAGTTGTGTATAACCAGTCAGGGCAGGTGTTAGTGATGCAAAGAAACGATGACCCTGAGTTTTGGCAATCGGTAACAGGTACACTAGAACTGGGTGAAAAACCTTGTGATACCGCACGTCGCGAAGTGTTGGAAGAAACAGGTATAGATATTACGCAAAACCACTATCAATTAGTCGATTGTCAAAAAGTGAATACCTATGAAATCCGTGATAGATGGAAATACCGCTATCCACCTGGTACACCTTTTAACACAGAGCACGTATTTGCGGTTGTAGTCGCCAACGAGCAAAAAATTAGTTTGACTGAACATTCTGCCTATTTATGGCTAGACAAATGCTCTGCAATGGCAAAAGTGTGGTCGGACACTAACCGTGAGGCAATCTCTTTATATGTGCCAGAAACGAATCAATAAATTCTTTCGAATGCTTAAGTATTTAACTTCGATAAATCGAGTGATGCAGTAATGGCCATTATTTTGGGGATTGATCCCGGTTCTCGAATAACGGGTTATGGTGTGATCAAAAAAGTCGGTCAGAAATCCGAATATATAGGTAGTGGATGTATCCGAGTTCAAGGTGATGAGCTCGCTTTGAGACTAAAACAAATTTTTGATGGTGTCAGTGAAATCATTCACCAATTCAAGCCCACTGAATTTGCGATAGAACAAGTGTTTATGGCAAAAAATCCTGACTCTGCACTCAAGCTAGGCCAAGCTAGAGGCGCGGCTATTGTTGCTGCTACGGCGTTTGACTTGCCTGTGGCTGAATATTCAGCAAGGCAAATCAAACAATCTGTAGTGGGAAAAGGCAGTGCAGACAAATCTCAGGTTCAGCATATGGTGACCTATTTATTAGGATTAGCTGCCAAACCTCAGGCCGATGCCGCAGATGCTCTGGCGGTGGCCTTGTGTCACAATCACACCCAACAAAGTTTGATAAAAATGTCCGGCCAAGCCACAAAAACTGTGCGTGGTCGCTTGAGATAAGGCGGTTGCGGTAACTCGCTTGAGATAATGCGGTTGCGATTGCTCCCTTAAAAGAGTTCAGCCAAAATAATCAGTTTAAGCTAGCAGTCGATTCAAAACACAAGGATACAAAATGATAGGTAATATTCGTGGCATCTTGTTAGAAAAGCAGCCACCAGAAATCCTGATTGAAGCAGGTGGGGTAGGGTATGAAGTGCAAGTGCCTATGACTAGTTTTTATCAGTTGCCTGAAATTGGACAAGAAGCCAATCTATGTATTCATTTTGTAGTGCGTGAAGATGCCCAGTTATTGTTTGGTTTTGCTAATAAACAAGAGCGAGCTGTTTTTCGTGAGCTAATCAAAGCCAGTGGAGTGGGGCCAAAATTAGCGTTAACTATCTTATCTGGCATGAACGCACAGCAGTTTATGCAATGTGTCAGTATGGAAGATGTGACAGGATTAACCAAACTCCCTGGGGTTGGCAAAAAAACCGCTGAACGTTTAGTTATTGAAATGCGCGACAGATTGAGCAAATTAGCTAAAGAGCAAGGCTATACAGAAACTGTGCACCTCACACCTGATTTACCTGTAGAAAATACCTTTGTGCAACGTACCGATGCTAAAGAGGAAGCCTTGAGTGCGCTGCTTGCTTTAGGATACAAACACCCTCAGGCCATTAGAGTGATAAATACTGTGTATAAAGAAGAAATAAGCAGCGAAACACTCATTCGAGAAGCACTACGAGCAATGGTTTAACAAAATCATTTAAACTGTTCAGTCTTTTACAGACGGCTTTTAATAATTTTGTTACTGTATAAAAAAACACTATTTATAACTATTAGTAAAACCCTAAATGATTGAAGCAGACCGCATAATAAAACCTACCGCCAGCCACGAAGATGAAGTGGTTGATCGCGCCATTCGACCTAAAATGTTGGCTGATTATACTGGTCAAAATCATGTTTGTTCGCAAATGGAGATTTTTATCGAGGCCGCGCGAAAACGCAGTGACGCCTTAGATCACTTACTCATATTTGGCCCTCCCGGTTTAGGCAAAACCACCTTAGCGAATATTGTCGCTAACGAAATGGGGGTTAATATTAAAACTACATCAGGGCCTGTGCTTGAAAAAGCTGGGGACTTAGCAGCACTTTTGACCAATCTTGAAGAAAACGATGTATTGTTTATTGATGAAATTCATCGTCTTAGTTCTGTAGTGGAAGAAATTCTTTATCCAGCAATGGAAGATTATCAACTGGATATCATGATTGGTGAAGGCCCAGCCGCACGCTCAATCAAATTAGAATTACCGCCTTTTACCTTAATTGGTGCGACAACAAGAGCGGGCTCATTAACTTCTCCGCTTAGAGATCGTTTTGGTATAGTGCAGCGCCTCGAATTTTATAATATTAAGGATCTTACGCAAATTGTAAAACGCTCGGCGAGTTATTTAAACTTAACCTTACAAGAAGAAGGGGCCATTGAAATTGCGAAGCGCTCTAGAGGTACCCCGCGCATCAGTAACCGTCTATTGCGCCGTGTCAGAGATTTTGCAGAAGTCAGATCCGATGGCAATATTACCCTAACAGTAGCGAGTCAAGCCTTGGATATTTTGGATGTCGATAAGGAAGGTCTTGATTACATGGATCGTAAGTTATTGCTGGCGATTATCGAAACCTTTATGGGAGGACCCGTAGGTTTGGATAATCTAGCCGCAGCTATAGGTGAAGAGCGAGAAACTATCGAAGATGTGATTGAACCCTTTTTGATCCAACAAGGATTTTTGCAACGCACTCCCAGAGGTCGTATTGCCTCACAACGTGCTTTCTTGCATTTTGGCAAAGATTACTCACCAGAATAATTGTCATTAGTGTCTGTTCATTTTATCAATTTTAGATAAAAAAAAAGCCCACATAATAAATGTGGGCCAAACAACTAGTGTTAAAGGAAATTAATCCAGGGAACATGTCAAATAAACTCATTGCAATATCATTTTGCCTTAAACTCAAAACAATATGCAGTTCAGAAAACAACAAGGCGTATTCTAGACATTTAAATCAAATGTTCAATTGAATTAAATTAATTTATCAATTAGAAAAACTAATGCATTATCAGTGCGAACTGACGTAATATGAGTAATGGATGCTTTTATGTTGATAATTTATTGAATTTTAAAGGGTTTTTTAGTTGTTTGATTTTTAAACCATTATTATTATTGTTGCTAATCATTGTTTTGTTATCTAAATGTTCGTTCGATATAAGTGAATAACTATTCGTGTGTAAACTATAGATAATGCATTTTGGAAATTGTTTTATTCTTCCTAAGTCTATGAAAGTAAGATGCTTTAATTGGAAGAATAAAAAAATCAGTTTGAAAACTCCCAATGTTTGATAGCATAAAGATTCACAGCTTAGGAATAGCACAAGGGAAAGTAGCTAAAAAGTAAAACCAATCACCTGAAACCTAAAAGTACCTTTATTATGAGCAAACATAGTCACAATGTGCGGGTGTATTACGAGGACACAGATGCTGGTGGTATCGTTTATTATGCGAATTATCTCAAGTTTTTTGAACGAGCCAGAACCGAATGGTTAAGGCAAATGGGGACCGAACAAAATATTCTTTTGGAACGTTCTGTAGGTTTTGTCGTCAAACGTGTTGAAATGGACAATCATGCGCCAGCTCGCTTCAATGAGTTGTTGTGTATTCAGTCCGAAATAGTAGAATTGAAGCGTGCTAGTTTAGTATTCAAACAAATAATAATAAGCCCAAACAATCATTGTTTGGTCAGTGCATTAATCAGAGTCGCTTGTGTCAATTTATCCAATATGAAACCACAAGCTATTCCTGACAAAATTTTAGGGGAATTTTCACGTGTCATCTGATATATCTTTCATTGATCTCATTTTAGAGGCCAGTTTATTAGTGCAATTGGTAATGTTGCTGTTATTTGCAGCATCAGTTGCTTCTTGGGCATTTATATTAGAACGCAGCCGCGCGCTAAATTTTGCGCGGTCTGAGATGAAAAAGTTTGAAGATAAATTTTGGTCTGGTGTTGACCTCAATCGCTTCTATCAAGAGTTAGCCGCCCGTCAATCTGTAGAAGGCATGGCCAGTATGTTTTGTGCGGGTTTTAAAGAGTTTGTTCGCTCACGAAAAAACCTAAACACACCAGCCGTGGCGGTTATGGAAGGCACTTCTAGAGCTATGCGGGTGTCGCTGTCCCGAGAAATAGATCGTTTAGAAAGTCGTTTACCTTTTTTGGCGACAACAGGTTCTATTAGTCCTTATATTGGTTTGTTTGGCACTGTATGGGGAATCATGACGTCCTTTATTGCTTTAGGTGGGCAACAGCAAGCGACCTTAGCTATGGTTGCACCAGGCATTGCCGAGGCATTGATCGCCACAGCAATGGGGTTATTTGCTGCGATACCTGCTGTTATTGCATACAACCGTTTTAGTCATCAAGTAGAAAAACTTGAAAATAGTTACGGTAATTTTATGGAAGAATTCTCCAGTATTTTGCATAGGCAGGCATTGTCTTCAGGTACCGATACTTCTCACTCAGCTCAACCCTCTGCTTAGGCTGATTGATTATGTATGTGAGAAAACGTAGACGTCCCGTTTCAGAAATTAACGTGGTGCCTTATATTGACGTCATGTTGGTGTTACTGATTATTTTTATGGTCACCGCGCCACTAGTGACTCAAGGGGTAAAAGTGGATTTGCCTAAAGCAGAGGCCCAGCCTTTGGATGAAGAGGCAAAACCTCCATTAGTGGCCACTGTTGATGCAAAAGGCCAATACTTTTTGAATACCGGTGATAGCCAGCAAGAACCTATGTCAGCAGTTGACTTGGCAACATTAGTTGCTGCACATCTGCGCCTCGAGCCAAATACCCCTGTGGTTGTTAAGGGTGATGGGGCAGTTGCCTATAGTGAAGTGGTGCAGTTGATGGTGTTGTTGCAACGGGCAGGCGCACCTTCTGTTGGACTCATGACAACTCCACCGGAAGGCTAACTGACAAAATGTCCAAGTTGCGAGTCGCACTTTTTATCTCCTTGTTTATGCATGTCGCTGTGATTGTTGCTTTGTTAATAAGTGGGCATTTTGCAACGACGTCAAAAGTGACCCCTGAGGCATTTAATCCTGAACCTATTATTGAAGCCAAAGCCATTGATGAGAGTCAATTGCAAAAACAAGTTCAAAAAGTCAAAGATGAACAAAACGCCAAACGTCAAAAAGAAGAAAATAGAATAAAAGAGCTAGAGCGCAGAGCGGCAGATGCAGAAAAAAAACGCAAACAACAAGAGGCCGAAGTTTCTAGATTAAAGCGGGAAACTAAGCAAAAAGAATTGGATAAGAAAAAAGCCGAACAAGCTGCGGTGGCGGCAAGAGAAAAACAGAATCAAGAGAAGGCCAAAGCCAAACGACTAGAAGAAGAGCGCAAGCGCAAAGAATTAGAAAAGAAAAAAGCCGATGAGCGAGCGAGACAAGCGAAGGAAAAACGCCAGAAAGAAGAAAAAGCGTTAAAAGAAGCCGAACGTAAACGTCAAGAAGCTAAAGAAAAAGCCGCCCAAGAAAAAATGCTCGATGAACAACTTCAAGCTGAACAGGCCGCTCGACAGGCGAAACGAAATAAACAAGTGTTGTCTGAAGTGCAAAAATATGAAGCATTAATATCACAAACTCTTGACCGTATTTTTATTAAAGATAATGCAATGAAGGGACAATCTTGCCGTTTTAATATTCGACTAGCATCAAATGGCTTAGTGATACAAGTTAAAGAACTTGGTGGAGATCCCCTAGTTTGTAGGGCGGGGAAAACCGCAATCCTTAAAGCGGTTGAATTGCCTGTTTCAAAAGAACCAGATGTCTATGAACAATTGCGTAATATTAATTTTACTTTTGCACCGGAAATATAATGTTTAAAACTATGTCTAAAACTAAGCAAGTATTGCTTTCACTTTTTATTTTTTCAGTCAGTTTTCGTGGTTTTGCAGCCCTAGAAATTGTGATTACTGGAGGGGTAGATACCGCAAGACCAGTTGGAGTGGTGCCTTTCCAATGGATAGGTGAAGGTGTGATGCCAGAACAACTCACCGATGTGATTGCCGCTGATTTACGTCGCAGTGGTAAGTTTAATCCTGTTGATACAAAGGATTTGCCACAATTTCCTACTGCTGATAAAGATGTGGATTACAGTGCGTGGGCATCCAAGGGAATTGAGGCTGTATTAGTCGGTAAAGTTGAACTGACTGGTATAGATAGGTACACAGTGACTTATGAGTTAATCGATGTATTACGGGGTCAAATTACCGGTGGGCAGGCGCAAGTATTAAGTGGCGGTAAACTGATTGCCAGCAATGAACATATTTTAGCGGCGAGTAAAATGACAATTTCAGGCAATGACTTTAGGCGCCATGCTCATCGTATAAGTGATGTGGTGTACGAAAAGTTAACGGGGGAGAAAGGCGCATTTTTGACCCGTATTGCTTATGTCATTGTACGAGATAATAAAGTGCATGAGTTGCCCTTTCAATTAGTGGTGGCGGATTATGATGGTGCCAATGAAACCACTTTGTTGCGTTCACCTGAGCCTTTGATGTCTCCTTCTTGGTCTCCAGATGGAACTAAATTAGCCTACGTCAGTTTTGAAAATAAACGTCCGCAAATATTTATCCAAGATATTTACACCATGAATAGAACACAAATGACCAGTTTCCCTGGAATTAATGGTTCACCAAAGTTCTCGCCTGACGGCAAATCCTTAGCTATGGTGTTATCGAAAGACGGTAATCCAGAACTATACGTAATGAATATTGCGAGTAAGCAACTGCGCAGGGTAACTAAAAATAGAGCAATTGATACAGAACCAAGCTGGACTCCAGATAGTCAGAGCTTAATATTTAGTTCAGAACGGGGTGGTAAACCTCAGATATATCGCGTAAATTTAGCATCAGGCAAGGTTCGTCGCTTGACTTTTGACGGTGAAATGAACTTAGGGGGGACGATAACCCCAGACGGAAAACAGATGGTGATGGTGAATCGAACCCGTGGTAATTATCATATATCACGACAAGATTTGACAAATGGCAATCTACAGGTATTAACTAAAACCTATTTAGATGAATCACCCAGTATTGCTCCAAATGGAAGTATGATTATTTACAGTACCTTGCATCAAGGAAAACAAGTTTTGTCTTTGGTGTCTTTGGATGGCAGATTTAAAGCACTACTGCCTGCGGCCGATGGTCAGGTGAAGGCTCCGACCTGGTCACCATTTTTACGTTAATTTTTACATTTTTACTTAAATTCGATAAAAACAGGAAAAAAGAATGCAACTAAATAAAATTTTAAAAGGGTTGGTTATAGCTCTTCCAGTTGTAACTATGATGGCTTGTACTTCAACTGATGATAGTGCAGCTAGCGCGGCTACTGAAGATGCAAGAATTGCCCAAGAGCAAGCAGAAGCCGATCGTAAAGCGCAAGAAGCACGTGATTCAATGGTTGAAGCGGGTAAAGTTGCACCTATGTTGACTCCTGCAGAAGAAATGAAGCAAGAATTAATGGCACTAGAAAATAATCAGTTGGTTTATTTTGATTTTGACAGAGCCAGTATTAGCTCTAAGTATTACAGTATCTTAGATCAGCACGCTGCATTTTTAGTGAAAAACAGCGGGCAATCTGTTGTGATTGAAGGTCATTGTGATAGCCGTGGTACACCTGAATACAATATTGCATTAGGTGAATCCCGTGCTAAGTCTGTACAAACCTATTTATTGAATGCAGGCGTAAGTCCATCACAAATATCTGTGGTGTCTTACGGTGAAGAAAAACCTGTTAACAATTATTCAACTGAGGCGGCTTTTGCAGAAAACCGTCGCGGTGTTTTAGTTTATTAATAATAGAAGTCTACTATGATGAAACGCACCTTAGCGATAAGTTTGCTAGGTCTATACGGAGCCGCAGTTATTGCGGCTCCTGCGCCTGTGTCGGATGTAACCAGCATCAGTAGCGACCAGCGCATTACTGAACTAGAAAGAAAGTTTTCGGCACGCACAGAAGCACAGCATCGTCAGCAAGAGCAGCTCGACATCATGCAAAACGAAGTGAATGAACTTCGAGGTGCGATAGAAGTGCAAAACTATCAGTTAGAGAAAATTCTTGAACGACAAAGAGAGCTTTATCTTGAAATAGATAAGCGTATTGAGTCTGTGAAAGCCCAACCTACGACAGTACCAGTACCAACTGCCAATACTGTTGTTACGACGCCTGAAGCGCCTTTATCAGCCAACGAAAATGACGCTTATGATAAAGCGGTGAATTTGATCCTTAAAGATAGATTATACGATCAAGCTATTCCTGAGTTTCAAATGTTTTTGCAAAATTTTCCAAATTCAAGTTATGTACCCAATGCACATTATTGGTTAGGTCAATTATTGTTTAATAAACAAGACTGGGCGGGTGCAGGTGAGCAATTTAAGTCGTTAATTACCAATTATCCTGAATCAAGTAAAAGAGCAGATGCTACCTTGAAGTTAGGAATAACTGAGATGGAACGTTCAAATGCTGCGCGAGCCAAACAACTTTGGGAACAGGTGGTTGCAGAATTCCCTGATTCGTCATCAGCAAAATTAGCTGAAAATCGACTTAAAGGACTTTAATTAGATAGTTTACCTGATGTTTTTATTTGAGTGACTTGAAATAAAATTAGGTTTAATTGTTACTTTTTTAAGCTGATTCGGTTTGTTGAATTCACTATTGTTCGGTTTTTCAGCAAACAGTTAGCATTATTGAAATAATTATGGCATTTGGGTTGCACTGAAGTTTCAATTGAGTATTATATGCCGCCCTCGCAGTGAGGCGGAAAGAAAATTGAAAAATGGGTCGTTAGCTCAGTTGGTAGAGCAGTTGACTTTTAATCAATTGGTCGCTGG
>NZ_CAXBNC010000007.1:0-277257 GCF_963977085.1 uncultured Paraglaciecola sp.
GCCACATTTAAAAAATTTGGTTTTCGTGATAACAGGTATTGATCCTCGACTATGTCGTTGGTTCGAGTCCAGCTACTCCAGCCATATTTTACAAAAACGCCAAGCATTTGCTTGGCGTTTTTGTTTGTATTCATTTTCCTTGAGCTCTAGACATCATTGTTAATAGACGGCAAACTTCCAACACAAATTCAAATACTTGTGAGTTAAACTTTGATTTCCGAAATCGTCGCTTTTATTAATAATATCCTTTGGGGTAACGGCCAAATACTCATTTATATGTTGCTGGCAGCAGGCGTATGGTTTTCCGTAAAGTTGGGGTTTATTCAAATACGCCACTTTGGGCATATGTTTTCGGTCATGAAAGGCAGTAATAAAAGTGACAAAGCTGGTATAAGTTCTTTCCAGGCTTTATGTACCAGCTTATCTGCCAGAGTGGGCACTGGTAACCTAGCGGGTGTCGCTGTGGCTATCTCGTTAGGTGGTTCAGGGGCAATATTTTGGATGTGGGTGATTGCTATCCTTGGTATGGCTACCGGCTTTGCTGAAAGTGTTTTAGGGCAACTCTATAAAGTCAAAGATACCAACGGAGAATATCGCGGAGGCCCTGCCTATTATATTCAACAAGGTCTCAATAAGCGTTGGTTAGCGGTAATATTTTCGCTGTTTTTATTTTTAGGTTACGGTTTTATATTCAGTGCTGTACAAGCCAATACTATTACCGATGCACTTAATCATGCCTATGACATCCCTACCCTTTATTCTGGTTTAGTGATTATCATATTAGCTGGCTTGATTGTAATAGGCGGCTTACGAGCGATTGCAAAGTTTGCCGAATGGGTTGTGCCCTTTATGGCAGTGACCTATGTGTTAGTTACTCTAGCTATCACCTTCTTAAATATAGAATTGGTGCCAGCCATGCTTTGGGACATTATTACTTCAGCGTTTGGACTACAAGAAGCGGGCGCTGGCGCTATTGGTGCCGCATTTAAACACGGAGTGCAACGAGGCCTCTATTCAAACGAAGCAGGCTCAGGTAGCGTACCTCATGCTGCGGCAAGTGCCACTCCGAATCCAAACCATCCTGTCTCCCAAGGTTATGTACAAATGTTGGGAGTGTTTATCGACACTATGATCTTATGTACCTGTTCAGCAGTGGTCATTTTATTAGCTGGCGGTGCATCAGGTGAAGGCATGGAGGGAATACGCCTGACACAAGACGCCATGAGTTCGCACTTAGGCGCCGGAGGCGGAGACTTTGTTGCTGCGGCCATCAGTTTGTTTGCATTTACCTCAGTTGTAGCCAATTACGCTTATGGTGAAAGTAATCTACATATGTTTAAACTCGATAATAAATCTGGCCGAGCGGCCTACACAACCGGTTATTTGTTAATGATTTTATGGGGTTCAATGGCAGCCTTACCCGAAGTTTGGGCAATGGCAGACATGGCTTTAGGTTTAATGACAGTGATCAATATTACCGCTTTGGTTTGGATGACCCCCACTATCGTTTCTATCAGTAAAGATTATTTTGCGAAACGAGACAGTGGTAAAAAAATAACCTACAAAGCCGGCGATTGTGAAATTCAAGGTAAATCAGAAGACGGGATTTGGTAAAACATTGCAAACCAGCAATAGTCAGCGCTTATACTAACAACCATTAATATAATGGAGCTTAATCAAGCTGTTAGAGAGCGATGTGCCAAAACCTGTCATTCCAATGATAGTAAAAAGAAAAAAAATTTGAACCACTGAGGACACGGAGAGCACAGAGGAATAGATATTTAGGTTCATATCAATCTAATCGTTCTTCAATGTGCAGCGAAACGCTCGGCGCCCGACGCTCTGTGTACTCTGTGGTGAGAAGCTTTAGTCTTTTGCTTTTATCTACTGCTTTCTCGACCATAGCTAGTTTCCCTTAGTGCCAGAAGCGGTCATTACCCACTTTTGATGAAAACTCCTACTTCACGCCTATAGCGGTTGTTCAGAGATTAATAATCTGCTCGCATAAATCAGCAGCTCTGCCCCTGCAGATCTTGTCTTGAGTTAAGGTTACTCCGTCAGTGCTGATATCTCGTGCTTCACAAAACTTTCGAATATAAAAGGCAGCACAAAGAGGCATACTTGCTAGAAAATAATCAAAGGGCTCAGGATGAGATTCATCTCCACCTGCACTAGGACTTTGATCACTAATAATGTGATGTTGACCAAAACCTGCCTGAATTTTTTGACTTTCTAAAAAATCAATTTCATTTTTTTATATCACACCTTTTCAATTAAAAATTAAGATTACCTTTCAGTATTCGCCAGACCCAAAAGCAAAAAAGGTTTCACATTAGTGAAACCTTTTAGTTTTAAATTTTGTAAGCAATAACAGGATTAATTAATTGCAGGCTTTTCAGCTAACTGTTTGGCTAATTCGTAGTTGCCTTGGCTTATTGCAATATCTACTAAACTATTGCCAGAACTGTCTTTAGCTTCTAAATCCGCCCCAGCTTCGGTCAATGCTGCAATGGTTTCAGTGCGATTGAATAGTGTTGCAAACATAGCCGCGGTTTGACCGTTTTGATTGGTCTGGTCAATATCACAATCAGCGCCGATTAAGGCTTTTATCGCGCCAAAATTACCTTTAAAAATAGCTCCCATTAAAGCAGTATTTCCTGAATTATCTTCTTGGCAAGCGTTAGCATTGGCTTGTTCAAGTAAATAATTAACGGTAGCGGTTTCACCATGATAAGCCGCTAATATTAAGGCTGTATAGCCTTTTTTATCTGCAACATTTGGGCTTAACCCAGCCCCATAATAAGCTTTTAAGGTGGGCATATCTCCTTGCCTAGCAGCATCGAAATACATTGCTTGTAACTCTTCACTATCAACAGGCTCTGCTTGACCTGAAAATGCTAGAGTAAGCACAAATAGTGTCGTCATGCTTTTAATAGATAGTTGAAAAATTGCCTTCATGATTGCGTCCTCTGTCATAGCGATTGTTTAAAGAAGGCGTGTTGTGATTCAAACACTTCACGCCTTAATGTTAATTTGTTTCCTGCCATTCTAGTAAATTGGCAGTGGCAGGCTGCAAATTGGAGTTATAGAACAGCTTTGTAGTAAATTCGGCTGAAATCATCAGCGACTTTTTTAGCTCGCTTTTCACGCTCAGCTTGTACGTCCATCAACTCCTTAGCTGCAGCTTTCACTTTACTAAGTGGAGCATTAGCTAACTTAGCCACACCGTTACCGTAGTTCTTATCTGCGTTGTACATAAATGCGCTGATAATGACGCGGATCTCTTCTTCGGGTACACCTGCTAGCGTAGTCCCTAGGTTTTCTATCAAGTGCTGCTGTTCAACCTTGCTGAATGAACGGAATTTCTCACCTGCTTGAGCAAAGTTACGTTGCTTATAAAAAGGCGCTTGTTGAGTTGTTCCAGACAAAGGCGTTTGTGCATATTTGTACTGGTTGTCATCATCTAGCGCTATACGGCGACTTGGCTGATAGTTCACATCACGTTTGCTATTAGTTGTACGTAATTTACCGTGTTGCTCATGGTTATCAATAACCGCATTACGTGGTGCATTGATTGGAATACGGTAAGCATTCACGCCAATTCTGTAACGCTGAGTATCAGCATAAGAGAACAAACGACCTTGTAGCATTCTGTCTTCAGATGGCTCAATACCAGGGATCAAGTTGCTTGGTGCAAATGCTGCTTGCTCGGTTTCTTCAAAGAAGTTATCTGGTACACGGTTAAGTGTTAATTTACCAATTTTCTTAGCCGGCACTAAAGATACAGGCCAGATTTTAGTAGTATCTAACGGGTTAAAATCAAAGTCATCAAGTTGCTCTGGATTCATAGTTTGTAAGTATAAATCCCAAGAAGCTGTTTCACCTTTATCACCGATACGGGTATAGATATCAGTAGTCATAGGTTGGAAATCTTTTCCTTGCATGGCTTGTGCTTCTGCAGCGGTGAAGTTTTTCTCACCTTGGTTAGTTTTCCAAGTTAACTTAAAGTATTTTACTTGGCCTTTGTCATTCACAAATTTGAACGCGTGAACACTAGAACCATCCATATTTAGGTAACTTTTTGGTGTTCCCATGTCAGAAAATAAGTGCGTCAACATGTGAGTTGATTCTGGCACGTGAGAGAAAAAGTCAAACAAACGTGCCGCACTTTGTGCATTAGTCACAGGTGACGGTTTCAAACTGTGAACCATGTCTGGAAACTTAATAGCATCGCGAATGAAGAAAATTGGGAAGTTGTTCCCCACTAAATCCCAGTTACCTTGTTCGGTATAAAACTTAACAGCAAAACCTCGAGGGTCACGTAATGTTTCTGGTGATTGGTGACCATGTATTACAGCTGAGAAACGTACAAAGACATCAGTCTTTTTGTTTTCACCTTGGAAAGGTGCTGCAACAGTAATGTCTGATAAATCAACATAGTTTTCATAGTAACCATGAACACCTGTACCTCGGGCATGTACTACACGCTCAGGAACACGCTCGCGATCAAATGCAGCTAGTTTTTCAATTAAATGGCTATCTTGCAGTAAAACAGGTCCCCACGGGCCTGCAGTTTGTGAGTTTTGGTTATCGCCTACTGGCGCACCGTTTTGACGAGTAAGTGTATTAGCACTCGACATAGTCGCTACACTGAAAAGTGTAATTGCTATCATAATTGATGCTTTAAATTTCATGTTACTTCTCCAATTTAGTCTTGTGTGGCTTAAGTTCATTTATGACAAAAACTGAACATAAGCGACTCTTTCGTTTTAAGTTGCGATAATTCACTTTGTCGTTTGTCGCATACATCTCACAATTCGAATTTAAGCTAATCTAGTTGTAATTTTTTGCGGCCTTTCCTTTTGCTTGAGTAAATTATGCTGAGAAAAACAAGTTTGATAAATTGAATTAAATAGAAGGTGACGTTCTAAATTTATGAATCAAGCTTTCTTATAGATGTTAAGCACCCATTAATTAATAGGAATAAATCTAACGAATTAGGATAAGGGAGAGTCTTGACTTTACACATTGAGCACTAACAAAAACCCCCTGAAGGTTTTGTCTAACTTTCGGGGGGCACTTCAACAATTTAGTTGACTATAACAACCTCAGTGTACTAATGTACTATTACAGTGATACGAGAAAGAAGGATGGTTGATGCAGCAATTACTACATATAGAGTACAACTCAGGCATCCCTGTTTATAAGCAGTTGATTAACTTAATAATAACAGCTGTAAATAATGAGCAACTTCTAATTGGTGAAAAATTGCCACCTCTTCGAAAGCTTGCTGAACAACTTGATATCAATGTTAATACCGTAGCCAAAGTTTATAAGGAACTCGAATTAAAGGGAGTTGTAAAAAGTTACGCAGGAAAAGGGTGTTTTATTCTCAAACCTGAAACACAAAGACTTTCAACAAAAGACAAAAGTAAACATATAGAAAGGTTATATAACAACCTATTATCTGAAGCCAAAAGCTTTTCAATCACCGATGATGACGTAAAGAATTTTATTTTAGGGAGATTATAATGTTTAGGGAATTTAAACGAAGTTTAGCAATATTTAAATCATGTTTTGCGGTATTTAAAAACAATCCAAAGTTATTAATATTTCAATTTTTTAACATGTTGCCTGTACTAACGATTTGGGGATTTTTCCTAGTGCCCTTGTTGTCACGTCAAACCACAAGGAATATTTCAAGTAATGGCGATTGGTCTATTTCTTACACCGGAAATGGCATAATTGAGAACGTTATTGAAATTTTATCGGGTATTTCTTTAATAACATATATCGCTATTTATTTGTTTATGATGTTCGTTACTACCTTTATTCATGTAGCCTTTTACAGTGAATTACTTAAATCTATAAATGGACAACCAGTTAGTATTTCCCATGGTTTTCAAACGGCAAATAGAAAGATTAAAGCAATCCTACTTTGGTCTTTACTGTCGGGGCTTGTTGGTGTCGTGATACGTATTTTGGAAGGACAATTCGATTTTATTGGTCGGTGGATTATGGGATTAGTGGGCTTTGCATGGAGTGTGGTCACTGTTTTTTCTATTCCAGTACTGATACGCGAAAAAAACCAATCGAATCCTATCAACTATCTCAAATATTCAGCAAAACTTATTAAAAAAACTTGGGGGGAAGGTGTTATTGGGTTTCTTGCAATTACTGTATTTAGTCGTCTATTAATTCTGGCTCTATTCATCACTCCTATAGTAGTAGGATTTTTTATTCTCTTGGCAGGTTTCAAGGTAGGTTTATTAGTAATGACTCTTGGAGTATTCGTTGCTTTTTTACTCAGCTTTATTGTCATCTATTTTCAATCACTGATGACAAACATATTTCGATGTACCCTTTATGTTTATGCCTCTGAGGGGGTGGTACCAACACCATTTTGTGAAGATGTACTAATAGATTCTTTCAAGCAGAAAGAATGATCATCAGGGATTGATCAACTTGATTATTAAATAATGGAGAAGAGAACCTTATTCATAACGCTTTAACAGCTGTTTAAAGACTCAAAGTTAACACCAAGTGATGGAAGGTTAACGGCAGCTTTCGTTCAATTAAGTCCGTTAGATGAAAAAAAATAAACGCTAGCTACTTATATCCTTACAACAAAGTCGCTCGGTTATTTGATCGACAGTTTTTGTTGGTAACGGCACTTCTGCCGCTAATCAAAACTAGGTCGGCTGTCTTCTAATAACTTATCTAAGTCTTTTTGTGCTTGTTGGGGATTTAACAGATCCCCTTGTTGCAACATCTCGCATTCATCATTGATCATCTGTTTAACTGTCACTGGGTAAAACCGACAGTCTTCAGGGCGGTCGTAGTATATATCACAGGTGTAGATCTTTTTATTCGGTTGTTCAGCATGTTTGCCTTCACGTAAAAAAGGGCACAAAGACAATTGTTTGCCACTTTGTGGTGAAAACCAAATCAAGCCATTTTTAACATAGGCGGCGATATCAGGCTTAAACAGCTCCCACATATCAATATCTTGGTCTGACGCAGACAAATCGCCATTGCTGTATTTAATGCAGCACTTGCCGCAGGAATTACACTCTTGCATCAGACCACTGCATAGATATCATGGTTATTTCCTACGATTAGATTGTTTTTTCATACGTGCAGATTGCTCTGCTCTATCGTTTTGACGCTTTTCTTTGCGGTCCTTTTTATCGGGTGTTAATGAGCCTGTTTTAAAACGTGCTTTTCGATCGATTTTATCCGCAGCCTTTTTCGCTGCGACCTCTGCCATTTCTATGACTTCTTGTTCGATCATGGTGGGGGTTTCTAGGCTAATTCGGCCAATTTTCCCAGAACGTAGTTCGTTAATTAATACTTCACATATTTTATGTAGGTTAACCCGCCCCCCGCTCATCAATGCTCCGCGACGGGCAGCGGCAAGCTCGAGAAACGCAATTTCAGTGTCTGGTATATTGTCTAAATCAAAACGTGCTTTTAGTAATTCTGGATAGCTTTTAATTAAATAATCGGCGGCGAAAAAACCTACGTCGTCGTACTCCATGGCAGTATCTTTAATGGCACCTGTTGAGGCTAGTCGATAACCACTGTTGGGGTTTTCTAATTTTGGCCACAATATGCCAGGCGTATCAAACAACGTAATACCATTACCCAAATTGATACGTTGTTGGGTTTTAGTCACTGCGGCTTCGTTACCTGTTTTGGCAATAACACGATCTGCCAATATGTTGATTAAAGTTGATTTTCCCACATTCGGAATGCCCACTATCATAGTATGGATAGCTTTTACGCTGGCGTCTTTTTCAGGTAACATTTTTCTACATAGTTCCAAGATTTGTTTCATCTTGGCGGGTTCTTCAGTCGTTGCAGCAAAGGTTTTAACTGATCGTTCTCGCTCCAAGAATTCTTGCCATGCTGCCGTGACGTCAGGGTCTGCAAGATCCGTTTTACTCAGTACTTTGATACAAGGCTTATCTCCTCGCAACTGCGCAATCATAGGATTTTCACTAGAATATGGAATACGCGCATCCAACACTTCAATTAGCACATCAACTTGTGGCAATGCTTCTTTAATTTCTTTTTGAGCCTTGTGCATATGCCCGGGGTACCAATGAACTGCCATCTAATCTGCCTATTTAATTAATCTAAAAAACGGGGAAAATAATAATCTGTGTATGGATTTTAGTCAGCGTAATGCATAACCAGTTGGATAATCAGCATTATAACTAACAAAGGTAAGATCCAGCGACCTAACTTACTCATTTGTTCGTTGGACATTCTAAAGTTGGAACGTTCTATCAGAGGAACAATGCCCACTAAGGCAATCACCAATACAGCCAAAATAATTAATACTGTCATCTATTATTATCTCTTTTATTAAATATTCTTTTTTGAGTTATAAACCCATCGCATATTTCATTGCATTGTGTTTTATAGGACCGGCATGATTTGCCAATTTTAAACCTAGATTACGCAACAATTTGAGTGGCAAGTGCTCATTACTAAAGGTGGAATATAACAAATCCATAGCACTCATCATGATTAAATTATCTCTGCGGCGCGCTACTTGATATTGGTTTAACCATTGGCTGAAATGACTAGGCTGCAAAACTGTTGCGTGTTCATGTTTTGTGAGCTCTTCTCGAATAACACTTAGCAAAGCAGCCACGTCTTTAAAGCCCAAGTTTACCCCCTGCCCTGCCAGCGGATTAATGGTATGAGCCGCATCACCAATTAGCACAGTATTACCTTTAAAGTACTGATTGGCGTGCATACGTGTTAAAGGAAAACTCGCCATATCAATCACTTCAAAGTCTACCAAGTCTGCTGGGAAATGCTGCAATATATGTTGCTTTAGCTTGGCTTTAGAAAAACTTTTCAAATGTCGTATGTCTGCTGCGCTGTGATACCAAACCAAGGAGGCAAAACCATTATATAAGGGTAAAAATGCCATAGGCCCTTCAGGTGTGAACTGTTGCCAAGTAATGTCCTGTTGTGAGTCGGTGGTCTTAATTTGAATACCTAGTGCCTGTTGTGAATATTGCCACCCCTGTACACCTATATTGGCAGCATCCCGCACTGCAGAATGACCACCATCTGCCCCTATTAACATTTTAGCCTGAATAACCTGTCCGTCTTCTAGCGTGACTCTCGCACTATCTACAGCGGCTATTTCTGTTACCTTTAGTTTTTTATAAAAAACCACTTTAGAATTAGTCTCAATAACAGTATACAAACCTAATTGTACAAGGCGGTTTTCTATAATATGACCCAGATGTGGCTGTTCGATTTCAGTACAATTAAAATCTGTACGGCAAGAAGGTTTATCCCATACTGACAATCGTTTATATGGGCATAAACGCATATTTTTAATCTCGCTCCATGCACCTAGTTCTTGAAGTAACTTTTCAGAGGTTAAACTGATGGCTGAGACGCGCATATCAGGCGGTTGTTCTGGTTCGAAAGCAGCAGGCATATTAGGCTCTATAATGGCGACCTTGAAACCCATATTGGCCAACCCTAGAGCCATTGCTGACCCCACCATGCCTCCACCCACCACACAAAAATCAAACACTTTGTTTATCCTTTTTTCTACACCTGATTACTTTATCAAAAACAATTAACTACTTATCCTAAAACCATCAATAAGGCCATCACACCACCTTTGCTCTACCTAAAGCCGTTAAGGCTGATCCTGTTATCACCACAGCCGCACCAATATAAGCCCAAGGGTCTAAGTAGCTAGCGGTGAAATGTTGAGGTAACCACTGCACTGCAATTAACATACTTAAAAACGTAAAAATGGGTGACATCGCCAGTACAGCACTGACTTTGGCAGCCTGCCATATATTAAGGGCTTCTGTAAATGCACCATAGGCAACTATGGTATTCAGACAACAAAACAACAACGCTATCACATGAATCATTTGCAGATCCATTAACAAGGACAAAGTAGAAAAAGGCAACAATGCGCAAAAACCAATAATATAAATTAACAAGGTTAACTGTTTTGCAGTGAGTACTTTTAATAAGGGTTTTTGCATCAATGCATAAGTCGCCCAAGTGATCGCGGCGAATAAAATAATTAAAACGCCAGTCGTAAACTCAGTTAGCGACAAAAATAAATCAGCCAGTCTGTCATTAAAAAATAGAATCAAGCCCAATAAAAGCATTACTGCACCACAGATTTCAAATCGATTTAAGCGTTCTTTAAAAAATACCACTCCTCCCAACATCAGCATAAAGGGGGCAGTTTGCATGACTATTGTTGCCGTTTCTGGGTTAAGGTATTCTAAGCCTTGTACGTTGGCCACAAAATTGAGCACTAAAAATAAAGCGGCTACCAACAACCAAATGCTTTTATTTCGCCCCAGAGCAGGTAGCCGTGGCAAAGATTTGCTTTTTAATAATAATAGAAACACAAATATTCCTGCGACAAAAAAACGATACAAAGTAATAGTAACTGCGTCCATTTTTTCTAAACACAGCGTTAAAAAAACGGGTAATACCCCCCACAAAAACGCAGTAGTCAGTGATAGGAAAAAGCCGTACCAATGCCTTGTTCCCTCTATGTTTGTTAGCTTCATTATTTTTCCAAAAAGTGACATTCATTTTATTTAGCTCTGACTAACTGACTAATTTTTCTACAAAAAATCTTGTTTACAGAGTCTTTGCATTCTACCCTAGAATAAAACTATTGATACAAGAGAACGTCATGAAGAAAATCGCTGTTTTGACATCTGGTGGTGACGCCCCTGGTATGAATGCCTGTATTCGTTCAATTGTACTCACAGCAGAACATTATGAGCTTGAGGTGATAGGTTATAAACATGGTTATAACGGCTTAATTGACCAAGAATACAAACTACTGGCTTCTAACAATGTGACCAATATCATTCAGCGTGGCGGTACAATTTTAAAAAGTGGTCGTTGTGATGATTTTCACACTGAAGAAGCTGGCAGAGCGGCAGCCAAAAATTTACATGCATTAAATATAGATGTGTTGTTAGTGATTGGCGGCAATGGTTCTTTTCGTGGTGCTCATCATTTATGTAAGTACTACAAAGGGCAAGTGATTGGCTTGCCTGGCACCATAGACAATGACATTAGTGGCACAGACGCGACTATTGGTTATTATACGGCCATAGAAACCGCACTTGATTCCATCGATAAGGTGCGTGATACAGCAGATGCCTTTGAACGTATATTTTTAGTGGAAGTAATGGGCAGGCACGCTGGGTTTATTGCGCTAAATGCTGCCGTGGCCTCTGCGGCTGATAGAGTATTAGTGCCTGAAGACTGCCTCGATATTGACCTAGAAGTCGACAACATTATCGAACATTTACATGCTGTGTATAGCCAACGAGGCATTTCAAGTTTTATCGTGGTGACGAGTGAAAACTTGTTACCTGGAGGAGTCATTACACTGGCAAAAATGATCTCTGATAAAACTCATATAGAGTGTCGTCCTGTTATTTTAGGACACGTGCAAAGAGGTGGATCTCCGGTTAGCCAAGATAGAATTTTAGCCACAAAATTAGGTGCTTATGCGGTTGAACAAGCCTTAGCTGGGCAAAACAATATCATGGTAGGTGAACACAATAGTCAATTAGTCACGCACCCAATTGAAATGAGTTGGCAACAAAAAAAGCCCCTTGATAACTATTTATTGAAGATCCAACAGCAATTGTTTTATACCAAATCCTAACTCAAGGTCAGCGTAACTATAATTTAATCATCTCTTTCACGCGATCGCGGTGGCTACGACTGACTTTAAGCTCAGTGCCGTTATTTAATATCAGGTGGTATTCGCCACTAATATGACTGACCATTTTTTGCACATACCTTATATTCACAATGGCAGAACGATGAGCGCGCACAAACTTCTTAGGGTCAAGGTCGTTTTCTAATTCTTTCATGGTGCGCCGCATAATATGTGTTTTTTCAGTTGCGTGAACACACATATAGTCACCTGCCGCATCTATCCATTGAATATCACTTATCGCTACGCGGCTAACCTCTGAACCGTCTTTTATTGCTAACACATCAGGATATGAGTTTGTGGTAATACTTTCGCCACTGGCCAGTTTTCGCAGAATATCTTCACAGTCGTCGCCGGTAAAATCAGCAAGCAACCTTGCAAGTTTTTGATTATTTCCATCCTGTTGCTCTCGCTCTAACGTTATGACAACCTTATCCACAGCATCTTTAAGACGTCTTTCATCTACTGGTTTTAATACGTAATCTAAGGCATGCACATCGAAGGCCTTAATTGCATAGGAATCAAAGGCGGTAACAAACACTATCAAAGGCATAGGTTGTTTGAGTTCTTGCAGTTTATTAATGACCTGAAAACCATTTAATCCTGGCATTTGTATATCTAAAAATACCAAATCAGGACGCAGTTGTGGGATCAATGTCACGGCTTCTAAACCATTTTTACACTCACCAACAATTTCAATATTTTCAAATTCAGCCAAACGCAACGATAACCCCTTGCGGGCTAAGGGTTCGTCGTCAACGATGACAGTGCTAATTCTCAATTTTTGATTCATTTGAGTGCTCACTTATTTCATATGGAATACGGATATTTACTTTGATGCCCTTAGGATAATTATGGGAAATAACAAAAGAATAATTATTTGCGTACAAGGCTTCTAATCGGTCTTGGATATTATGCAAGCCAACTCCCCCACTTTTACTGGTAGGCAAATGACCGTTTTTAATCTCAGCCCCAGGACCATTATCACTGACGTTTAACATCAGGTCACGTCCAAAAGTTTTAGCCGAGATACAGATTCGACCACCTTCTTCTAATTTAGAAATAGCAAACTTGATAGAATTCTCAATAATCGGCTGTAATATTAAGCTTGGTACTAGGGCACTTTTAGTATTTTCTTCTATGTCCCAAACCACTGTTAAGCGATCTTCAAATCTGACTTTTTCAATTTCCAAATACAGCTCTAGCGCTTTAATTTCTTGAATAAGAGGAACTCGCCTAATTGGGTCCTTATCTAAAGAGTAACGCAAAAAATCACTCAAACGACTGACCATTGCCTCCGCTGTTTTGTTCTCTTTCATCAAAATAAGGGTTGAAATGGCGTTCAGCGTATTAAACAAAAAATGCGGGTTGAGTTGATACCTCAACATTTTAATATGTGCTTGGTGTGCCATTGAAGAGGCTTTAAGCACATTTTGTTTTTCTCTCAGCAACATCTGATAGTTTTTGACACCAAAATAACCACCTGTCCAACATCCAATCATTATCAAAGAATTGATTGTGTCTTTGAAATACCAATACCATTCATCTGGTCGATAGCCCTTTTTGTAAATTTCCCAATTATTGACGTTTTTAACCAAAGTCCAAATTAAGGCGGTAAAGTATAAGCTTGCACCAATCAGAAACAGCATTTTAAGGGGAGTTAAGGTCAACGCTTTACGATAAACATATCGAAGTGGAATAGTCAGCAACCATCCCGCATAGGCATTAAGTATGATGACAAACAGCCAAATGCTGCGCATGTCTTGCAGAAAAGAGCCTATGTAGTAAACAATGGCGAAACCACACCAGCCCGCAGTATGTAAGGTCCAAAACAACCGCTCACGGCTATCGACTAATTTTTCCCACTTAGGCACATGTTTTCCTGAATAATGGATAGGAAGTAAGTATACAAAAAATAGACCAAGGAAACTCTCCCTTGGTCTTAGATTAGTGGTGTTTTATCGCAACTATTTGTAGATTGGGAAGGTAAGATTAGTAATTGATATTTAAACGTTTTAACCAATGTACCCACCACCAGGCAGGTCCCACCAGCAAAAATTGTAGATCTTTTAAAAAACTGGGTTTTTTGCCTTCTATGTTGTGACCAACAAATTGCAAAATCCACATCACCACAAACAAAACAAGGCTAAACTTCCAAACAGAAATATCCAGTGACACCAGCAATTGTATGCCGAAATACGACACTATTGATAAGAGTGTCATAGCCGCACCTATGGGTCCTGACAATCGAAAATAATAATACAAAGTGGGGATAACCAGAACATGTACCCAAGTGATACCAAAATAGTCTAAAAAAGCTGGTGTAGGAATAGACCAAACAAGCGCCAATGTAACAAAGTAAATTGCTGGAACTGCTATAGCGTGGATAAGAATATTGGTTTTATTTTTGTGACTTTCGCCATATTCATTTAACAAAAACTCGATTTGACGCATGTAAACCTCATTGATATTTTATTAACACTAATTTAACAACTCACATTGCTGGCAGCAATTAAAAACTGTCATGGTGGCAAACAAATTTTCCATGTGATACCAAGATTCAATTGAATGTCCCATGCAGCAAATAAAACAACTAAGACTTAAACAGATCTAAAAGGTACTTTTCGTGTGGAGGCATAACCTCAACACACCTTTGTGTAGCACGATGTAATTCCGCCATTCGTCTTTCCATCATGTCATCTTCAAGTATATCTGCAAGGGGGTGATACCTTTTAGGCTCAATATTTTGGCCGTTAAATACCGCAAACCAACTCACAGAGCTAAACAATTCCAAATCTTCTCGGTACAGACGTGCGTTTTCTTTGTATATGGCGATACGTTCTTCAAGGCTTTTGGGAATATCCATGGTACGACAATAATTCCAAAAGGGGCTATCATTTCGCTCAGTGGCATAATAATGCAAGATCAGAAAATCACGCACTTGCTCATACTCTGCATGGGTTTTCCGATTAAAATAATCAATATCGTGTTGATTAAACAATTTATCAGGCCAGTTTGTCATCAGTCTTGCAATCGCACTTTGAATAAGGTGAATTGAGGTTGACTCGAGAGGCTCTAAAAAACCTGCAGCCAGACCAATTGATACCACATTTTTGTTCCATGTTTTCTTACGTACACCGGTTTTAAAACGCAACAGTCGTGGTTCTGCAATGGCGGGAGTTTCAAGGTCTTTATTGAGACTAGCCAGTGCTTCATCATCACTGATAAATTGACTGCAATAGACGTAACCATTGCCTGTTCGTGATTGCAACGGGATCCGCCATTGCCAACCCGCTTCTTTTGCTGTTGCCCTTGTATACGGTGGAAGCTCGTCTAATCTTTCTGTGAGTCTGGCGACGGCTCGGTCGCAGGGTAAATAATGAGTCCAATCTTCGTAACCGGTTTTTAAGGTTTCCTCAATTAACAAACCTTTAAAGCCAGAGCAGTCAATAAAAAGGTCACCCTCAACTAGCGTGCCATTATCAAGTTCTAGGCTTTCAATGTGACCGTTGTCATCATTTTGTTTAACCCTAACAATTTTACCTTCTGTACGCTTCACACCACGCCCTTCAGCAACGTTACGCATATATTTCGCATACAAAGCCGCATCGAAATGGTACGCATAATCCATACTACTAAAAGGTGATGACTTTAAATCCGGCCTTGGGTGTTGAAATTTGCCTGCTTTGGCAGCGAGTCCTGGTAAGCTAAATTCAGCAATGGGTCGAGCGGTGCCCTTTTGCTTTTGACGCAACCAAGTATGGTGAAAATGCACGCCTTGCATATCAATGCCATAGGGTCCAAACGGATGCACATAGCTGTCCCCTAATTTCCCCCAGTTTACAAACTCAATGCCTAATTTAAAGGTTGCATTGGTTTGTCGAAGAAACTCATTTTCGTCTAAGCCTGCTAAACGATTAAAATATTTAATATGAGGTATGGTCGCCTCGCCCACTCCCACAGTACCTATTTCTTCTGATTCAACTAATTGAATATTTATATTTTTAGTACCTATGGATTTTGAAAGCGCAACAGCAGCCATCCAACCAGCGGTACCACCGCCAACAATAACCACGTTTTTAATATTATTGAGGTTCAAGAATTTACTCCATTTGCATATTTTTGAATGAATTCAGCATGAGATGGCAGGCGGCTGACAGCCTGTATCATGGCACTGTTCATTGAATCTAGACTTCTTTGTATGTCATCAATTGGAATACCAGTTAATATAGGTTCACAGACTTCTGGCTCAATGTTTTGACCAAGTAAAACGGCTATCCAGCTAGGTTTTGAAAACAACTCCTGATCATCACGAAACACTCTTCCCCCCGCTTTAAACAATTCAATTTTATGTTGCAGGCTTTCAGGTATAGGCATAGTACGGCAATAATTCCAAAATGGGCTATCGTCCCTTTTAGTGGCGTGATAATGCAAAATAATAAAATCTCTGACTTGCGTAAACTCTCTCGTCATCAAACGATTATATTCGCGCTGAATTACTTCAGATAAATTGCCATCAGGATACAGTGATATAAATCGAGTGATCCCTTGTTGAATAAGAAAAATTGAAGTTGACTCTAAGGGTTCTAGAAAACCACTCGACAAACCAATTCCCACACAATTTTTAACCCAAAACTGCTCTCGACACCCAGTTTGAAAATGAATAGTTCGCGCGTCACCAAGGGGCTTTGCGTCTAAACCTTCCAGTAAAACCTGATTGGCGTCATCGTCCGAGATAAAATCACTGCAATAAATATGACCATTACCGGTGCGATGCTGAGTGGGTATGCGCCACTGCCACCCTGCTTTTTTTGCTGTTGATATTGTAAAAGGCGCAAGTGGTTCAATACGTTCACTTGCGACCGCTTGAGCTCGGTTACAGGGTAGCCAGTGGCTCCAATCTTTAAATTTCACCCCTAGTGTTTTTTCGAGTAAGAGGGCTTTAAATCCAGTGCAATCGATGAAAAAGTCAGCCTCAATAATACGCCCATCGTCCAAAGTCACACTTTGAATATTACCTGAGTCTTTGTGAGTCGCCACATTTTCAATTTTACCTTCAATTCGAACTATGCCCCGTTGCTCTGCAAAACTTCGCAAAAAAGCGGCATAAGCCGTTGCATCAAAATGATAAGCATAACGCAAGTGAGACAATACCGATTTGGGATTTGGATCGGGTAATATAAATTTCGCCTGTTTGGCCGCGAGAGAACAGATGCTGTAGTCTTCAAGTTTGGCAGTATTGCCATTTTGTTTACTATGCAACCAGTATTGGTGAAAGTCGATACCATTCATGTCAACACCGTGACCGCCAAATGGATGGAAATATTTATCACCTAGCTTGCCCCAGTCGCGAAACTCTATGCCTAATTTAAATGTACCTTTAGTGGCACTAAGAAATGCTTGTTCGTTAATTCCTAACATGCGATTGAAGTTGGCGATGTCAGGAATGGTAGCTTCACCTACACCAATTGTACCGATTTGTTCGGATTCAACTAATTTAACGGTTACATTTTCAGGAAGCAGCATTTTAGAAAGCGCTGCTGCTGTCATCCAACCTGCAGTACCTCCTCCTATTATCGCAATGGTTTTAATATTATTGGCCATGCTTTTCGCTATCCCGTAAATACATCGTGAGTTTCTCTAGGTAAATGTGATGCGCAGGCATACTAGACGCCAAGTGTGCAATGCCTGCGCGCATTCTATCCAAGTTGCTTTGTGTTTTTTCATAGTCAACTTGCTCAGCCATTCTGTCATAGCGCTCAGGTATTCTTCCGAGACCGGCATGTAATATTGCCCAATCTTGTTCATTGAAGGGCTCAAAATCAAAATTAGTCAGAATACCTCTATGGGAATACTGGGTTAATTTTCTGTTGAGTTTGTCGCAATTATCATAACCAACATCACGTTGCTCAGCATAAATTGCACGATGAAATAACTCAGCATGTGTTAGATCGTCTTGGAATCGGCGATTATATTCATGTCTTTCAATGTGCGTTTCTTGATTGACTGGAATCAGTTCCAACAAACGTTCAATGTCTTTTTTTAGCAAAATGTAGGCTGCAGGAGTAATAGGCTCTAGCGCATATGCAGCATGCCCTATGCCCACACAATTTCCTTGCCACGCTCTATTGCGGTGTCCAAGTGCAAAGGATTGAGAATCTGTTTGCTGACAGCCATTAGAGGATTCATGTAATGTAATAATTTGATTTTTTTCTCGCAAAGGAGTCACCGATTGCCATCCAGATTCGGTACCAGTAATTAAGCGACAGGCTGGTCCCGTTTGGCCACAGGACTGTGTTTCACTACTAATCTGTACTGTACGTTGGCATATAAAATCATTTTTTAGGGAGGCAAGCAATGTACTCTTTGTGCCGCTACAGTCAATATACAAGTCTGCTTCAAGCTTTGTTCCATCATCTAGTTGCACAGAATCGATACTATCTTGGCTATGATTTAGCTTGGTGATGTCAGCATCAATTACCTTAACGCGGTGTTTATCAATTTTGTCATAAAAAATCGCAGACCATTGTGAAGGATCAAAATGGTATCCATACTCGGCACGAGAAAGTGGTGATTGCAAATTATCGGTAGGCGGATGAGCAAAGGTGCCCTTTAATGCGGCTTGTGCACTAATTAAAAAATCCCCCAGTGATGCCTTATGTCTTGTCATAAAGTGATGTAATTCAACGCCTTCTGTAGCAGCAAAAGGCAAATGAAAACACTGCATCCAGCTTAGGTTATTGTTGCCCCAAGCGTTAAAACCCGTACCAAATGAGAAAGTGGTATCAGTATTTAAGATTAGTTGCGGTTCAGACACACCATACTGCAAGTTAAACTGATAAGCGTCAGGCGAACTGATGCCTCCGTAAAGTAAATCACTTGGGCAGGAACTAGCTGGCTTCACCCATATAATTGTAATGTTCTTTGGAAGGACTTTACTCAATGCTAAGACAGTCATACTGGCCGCAAAGGTATTGCCAAAGACTAAAAATTGAGATGTATCTTGTTGCGACATTATTTAGCTCTTAGGAGTTCTGTATTTGATGCAGCGCCAATCGCTTTTAAGAAATCTGCATGTGATTTAGCGTTTTGAACAGCACCTGCAATGTCTGCTCGCATTGCTTGAGATTGCCGTTTAACCTGTTCAAAATTACTGCAATCTACTCTAGGGTCATAATGTTGAGGAACTAAGTTTTGTCCCATCATGACAGCTATCCAACTTGGCGGTAAAAACGCGCCAAACTGGTAGCGCTGAATATAACCTCTATGCAGCCAGCCTTGTATTTTTTGTTGCAAACTATCAGGCAAGGTCATGTTTGTAAAGTAGCGCCACATTTCACTATCATCACGCTTTGTCGCCACATAATGCAGTAACAAAAAGTCACGAACCCGCTCGAATTGTAATGACATACGTGAGTTGTATTCTGAGATATCTAGGGGGCTTGTGCTGTCGTGAGGAAAAAGCTCAAGCAAATTTGTAATACCTTCTTGGATCAAGTGAATAGACGTTGACTCTAAAGGCTCTAAAAAACCAGCTGAAAGTCCAATAGCGACTACGTTATTTTTCCAGAAGTGATTACGACGACCAGTTTTAAAGAAAAGTTGTTTAGGCTCGCCAAGTGCAGGGCCATCCAAGTTATTCAGTAGTACTGAAACAGCTTCGTCATCTGATATATATTCATTCCAGTAGACGTGGCCATTACCGGTTCTATGTTGTAAAGGAATTCGCCATTGCCAACCTGCCTGCCTAGCAGTGGCGCGAGTATAGGGCGACAAATGTGTTTGTCGTTCACATGGTACTGCCACGGCACGGTTACAAGGCAACCAATTCGACCAGTCTTGATAACCGGACTTGAGTACTTGTTCAATCAATACCCCCCGAAAGCCAGAACAATCGATAAACAGATCAGCACTTATTTGTTGGCCGTCATCTAGAGTAATGGAAGAAACATCACCAGACTTTTCGTTGATAACTGTATCAACTACTTTTCCTTCAATTCGCCTTACACCATTAGACTCAGAAAAACGTCTTAAATATTTGGCATACAGTCCGGCATCAAATTGATAGGCATAGCCAAAAGCCTGTTGAAGTGGGGTTTTGCCGCCTTTAGGTAACTGAAATTTGTTATTTTTAGCAGCACTTATGCCAAATGCATAATCGTCTAACACCCCATAATCACCATGTTTTGTCAGTTTAAGTAAGTGCTGATAAAAGGCGACACCGTTAATACTTTGTCCGAAATCGCCAAAAGGATGGATATAACTGTCGCCTAAACGCCCCCAATCACAGAATTCAATGCCTAATTTAAACGTGGCTTCGGTCTGTTTCATGAAGGCACTTTCTTCTATTCCTAAGCCTTCATTAAACAACCTTATATGGGGTAAGGTGGCTTCACCAACCCCCACTGTACCTATGCTTTCGGATTCTACTAAAGTGATTGAATTTATTACATTTTTTAGCTTTTTGGAAAGTGCTGACGCTGTCATCCAACCGGCAGTTCCACCGCCAAGAATGCATACTCGCATAGAATTAATATTCCTTTCTCGTTTACATAGTGTTTTATTTTGTAACAAAGAGTGTTAATTTGTTAACGTTTACACAACAAGATGTAAATACTACCACAAGTCTTGAAAACTACCATGCATCCTTATATTTTTGTAAATTTTTACGGGTTATTATGAAAACGTTTTCTTTTTTGTTACAAGGTTGTTAAACTGTAAATGTTAGAAAAAAAGAAAGGTAATGTTACGAGGGGGCTAACAGTTCAGTCCGGCTTGTCGCTACCAAAGCCCACTTTGTCGTAAAAGTCGAGCTTTTTAAAACAAATAGCTTAATTTTCCTAACCTAGATTCACGTAGTGATTAACACATTCAACATATAAATAACAAAAACACACTGGAGAGAACATGAACACACAAAAGAAATCGATTCTCGCTTCATCGGTGAAGGTAGCCCTTTATGGAGCCACCGCGCTGATGACGTCGCTTGCTGCACATAATGCAGCCGCACAGGCGGTGCAAGACGCAGCAGATGAAAATGCAGAAGAAGTTATTGAAGTTAGAGGTATTCGTGGTGCTCTAGCCAATGCCGCAGAATTAAAACGTGAATCTAGTACCTTTATGGATTCTATTACTGCATCAGATGCAAACGCACTGCCAGACTTATCTGTTGCTGAGGCTCTTTCTCGCGTACCAGGTGTGACAGTAACTAAATTTGATATCGGCGCAGATGGCGGTGATTTCCCATCTGCAGAAGGGTCAGGTAACCTTATTCGTGGTCTAGGGCTTATCCGCTCTGAATTGAATGGCCGTGATGCCTTTACTTCAAATGGTAGCCGAGCGCTGGATTGGTCAAGCATTCCACCACAAATGATTGAAGGCGTGGATGTTTATAAAAACCAAAGTGCTGACCTTATCGAAGGCGGCATTGGTGGTAGCATTAATCTTAGAACAATCGAACCTTTCGATCGTGAAGGTAGTTTTGGCGTTGTATCGTTAGACGGCACCTACAGTGATTTAAGAGAAGAAACAACCCCCACATTTAGTGCCATCTTTGGTAATCGTTGGAAATCTGACGCCGGCGAGTTTGGCCTACTTGGTTCATTCTCTCATTCTGAATTGAAATCGCTTTTTAATGGCTATCAGTCTGGTGCCATAGTGCCCGTACCTGTTGGTTCTGTTGCTGGTGACCAGTTTCCTGATATTGATGTAGAAGATTTCACAGGTGATATGATACCAACAGAGGGACAAACAGTAGGTATCATTAACGGTTTCCAACTACGTGCTACCGAAGTTGATAGAGAGCGCAGCAATGTATATATAGCCGGCCAATACCAAAATAAAGATGAATCTTTTAAAGCAACAGTGAAGTATGTTCGCGTTGAAAACGAGACATTTGATTTAGAACGAACTACAGAGTGGCAGGATGGCGGTGTTGCTTATGCCCTCACCACTGGTGACAGCAATATAATTGCAACCGATGTACAACTTTCTCCTTATACATCATCAGGCGTTCCTCGCTGTGGTAACGGTGCAACAGGTGACGATGACGCGAATTTTTGTAGTCAACTTATTGGCATTGATGGCGGTTTATTTGAAGAAGGTTTGATTTCTTCTAATGAGAGTAGTTGGTACGGAGCTCCGGGTGCACAAATAGGAAACTTAGGCATTGGTCGTTCAGTTGAAACTATGACCGATGACATTAGTGTTAACATTGAATGGCAAGTTGATGATCAATGGTTCGTGGAATTTGATGCTCACCGCACTACCTCAGAATTAGTAGACAGAGAACAATGGATTGGTGCAACAACTCATTTAGACTTCAGAAGTCGACCTAATCTAGATAATCCAGAAATTGAATTTGCTTACAATGATGCCTTTATGTTTAACCAAGGTAATATTGTGGATGCAGGCAACAATATTGTCCCCACTACTGCCCCTACTTCGACAGCTGATCCTGCTGGTTATTTTATGGGATACGCAGCAGATAGATTCAAAGACGGCGAAGGTGATTCTACGGCGGTTAAAGTAGACGCAACTTATAACTTTAACCCTGATGGCGATGACTGGTTTCAATCCGTTAAGTTTGGTGTACGCCGAGCAGAACGAGATCAGATATATCAAGATGCAGGACTTAACTGGCAAGGAGTGAGTCAAGCTTGGGATGGTAACGGTATTGCCAGATATAACGCATTTGATACAGTCGCCCATCAGACCTACGATTTTGCTGACTTCCAACGCGGTGGCGTAGTAGTTGGTGATAATACTGCATTCGTATATGCACATCCTGATTTCTTAAGAAACCCAGATTTGTTTTATGACTTTTTGGCGAATGAGCCAGACCTAAATAATGGCGGCGATAACAACGATCAATACACCCCTTCATATGCGCCAAATAATAGTGACCGTAGAGATGCGAACTATGTCGAGCAGTACACACCTGGACAAACGGCAAATGTAAGTGAAACAGTGACGAATTTATACGCACGTTTTGACATTGCTCAAGATTTTGATAACGGCATGTATTTAGAAGGTAACTTTGGTGTTCGTTATGTCAAGATGGATATCAGTTCTGTTGGCTCCTTCCAATACAGTGAATTCGGAGAAGATGAACAACAAGCCGATCGTGATCCAGAGTTAGAAGCTATTGATAATATAAGGGACTTCTTGCCTGAATCTGCCGCCTATCTTGACCAAGCAGATACAGACAGAAGCCTTGGTTTGGATGAAGACTATTATTTACCTTCATTAAACCTTAAATTAAACTTGGACGATGAGTGGTTAGTAAGACTTGGATTAAGTAGAGGTTTAACTTTGCCTAACATTTCTGACTACAGCGCATCTCAATCTGTAAGAGCAATCTCTTCAATTCTTTTCCCTGAAATTGGTCCTGATGATCCGGATCCAGTTGGAGCCTTAGGCGCAGGCGTGTCTCGATTATTGGTAAGTGGTGGTAACCCTGACCTGAAACCAACCTTAGCAGTTAATTTTGACCTAGCTGTTGAATGGTATGGTGAAGCGGGTAACTACTTTAGTCTTGCGTTCTTTAATAAAGATATTAAAGATATTGTTCAAACAGATACCATAGTTCAAATTGATTCTATTGTACTAGACGGAGTAGATGTTCCTATTTTCTATCAAGGTGCGGTTAACCAATCTGATGCGACCGTTACTGGATTTGAAATTGCAGGTCAGTACTTCTTTGATAACTTGGAAGGGATCTGGGCCAACTTTGGGGTACAAGCCAACTATACCAAACTTGACGTTGATGCAGACTCTCCACAACGTTCTTTAGACGCTGATGGTGATGGTATTCCAGATAGCTTCGACGGTATCGTTCGTATCGAAACATTGAACGGGATAATTGGGCAATCAGAAAACTTTGCCAACTTGGTCGGTATTTATCAAGATGACAATTTGGAAGTCCGTGTAGCTTATCAGTACCGTGATGAGTTCTTGAACTCTTACGAGACTTTTATTACAGGTAACCCCAATATCCAAGATGCAAACTTCTCATTGGATGCGTCGGTTAAATATCAAATTACCGATAACTTCCAAGTCAGCCTTCAAGGAACAAACTTGACGGATGAGCTGCAAACATCGAAAGATATCTTGAATGAAGGTGGGGAAACTTTCCAACGTTCGAGCTTCATGTTTGACCGTAGATTCCAATTTGGTGTGCAATATACTTTCTAATGTAAGCCTTAAATCATAATTTAGAACCGCTAAAGACTCGTCTTTGGCGGTTTTTTTTACAACTATTTTTGGCAAGGTTTTCATTAAAAAATTGAAAAGGGCAACATCTATGTTGCTTTTATATATTCATCTAGGGAAGTTACATTTGAGGAATGTTTTGTAATTAACGGTTTTAACGTTATTTACTGGAGATTTTGGCTTTTATCTCATCAAGATGACTAGAAATAAAGAGTTGGATTGCAATTACTGATACCCTTTTAATTGCGCTACTCAGAAGAATTGAAAGCTAAGCTCCCTCCCCATTTAGTATATGAGTATCAAAATGCACCTTTGTTTAGTCCTCTATATCGGAAGTGCAGGTAAGTGATCCAATTAAACCAAAAGACATCAGCTGGAAATTAACTGGCTACCAACATGATATCTTGCAATAATTTATTGACCTCTTCTTCAGGCGTTTCAAACTTAACACCGTAGTACAAATTCACTTCGTCAGATTTACTGTTCATAATAATGCCAGTTAAAAAAGAATACTTATCTTTAGAAGCCGCAAAATACATTCTCACAACTTGTTTGAGTTTTGGTCTAGTGCCGTGTTTGCGTTTTTTGATACTCATTCGACAACCATGGACGGATATATCCATCACCATTGAATCACAAATAACTGAACCACTTTCTGCGTCTAGCATACTAGCAGCAATTCGTGTATTTGCTCTAGGTTCTGCACGTAGATCATGACTTTGGATAAGGAGAGGAAAACTTGTAAAAACCAAATGGCTGGGTTTGGTAGTAACTAAAATTATTTTTACTTTAAATGCGATGATTTCGCCGGTTTCGTCTTCAAGAATATATCTGGCGATGATTTCCTTATCCTTAAATATCCCCTCTCCTAAGGGCCCCCATTTACCCTCATCTGGGTATCTGAAGATCATACAACGGGTTCCATCCATACCCACAAACTCTGTTCGTACCCTTTTAGTTGTGGTAGCAGTAGTCAATTGTAAATCAATGGGACGCCCAGGACGCATGGAGCGAATTTTTTTTAGATCTTCATTGGTGAGCCCAACTTTTTCCTGCAAAATGGCCATTTAATTAAAAATCCTCTGAAGGCTTTGGTAGTATAATTAGCCTTACGTCAATTAAGTTGATGTTAAATAAAGTTTATAAAAACAACAACCCAGTAATCCATGTTTATTGAGCCTAGTTATTATTAATCACTAACAAGGTTACAATGTCAAAAAAAAATAGAGAAACATCATGCAAATCTCCCGCTTTCCCATTCAATATCATGTAGTTGTTTCATCTATTGCTGGGCATTCATTTGACGTCAGTTTACGTATTGAACACCCTGATAAAAATGGACAAATACTCACCTTGCCTGCTTGGATCCCGGGAAGTTATATGATCCGAGACTTTGCTAAAAACATTACCACTATTAGCGCACAAGATGATAACGGAAAAAATATAGGACTCACAAAACTCGATAAACAAACTTGGCAAATCCAAGGGGTCAACACTGCAATAACGGTTAAATATCAAATTTACGCTTTTGATCTTTCGGTTAGAGGTGCCTACATCAATGATGAAATAGCATTTTTCAACGGCACCAATATGTTTTTGGCGGTACAAGGGCAAACGGACAAACCTTGCGGTGTAGTCATCGCAAAGCCTTCACAAAGTCATTTAGAGCATTGGCAAGTGGCAACAACCATGCCCACTGCGATGCAACCCCCCCATACATTTGGCGAGTACTGGGCCAATCACTACGAAGAATTAATTGACCACCCAGTGTTAATGGGTGAATTCGATATTTTGCCCTTTACAGTGGCAGAGGTGGACTTTGAATTGATTCTAGCGGGTGGACATCAGGCTGATATCAGTCGCATAACAAAAGACTTAACCAAAATATGTCAACACCACATTGATTTTTTTGCTGATACCCCTCCAGTAACAAAGTATCAATTTATCACCCTTCTCACCGACAATGCGTTTGGTGGGCTAGAGCACATGAGCTCCACCGCCTTGATGTACAGTAGAAATGATTTACCTAAGGTCTCTGAAGCTGGAAAAATGACAGAGGGCTATCGCGTATTCCTAAGTTTATGTAGTCATGAGTTTTTTCATACCTGGCATGTAAAGAGGATCAAGCCCCAAGAACTATTTGGTGCGAGGTTAGACAAAGAGCAACATACCGAGCAATTATGGATTTATGAGGGGTTCACTAGTTATTATGACGATTTTAGTCTATTGCGATGCGGTCTAATTACCCAAGCAGAATACTTAAAAGTGGTCGCGCAAAACCTAACGCGACTGGTACGCAATAAAGGGCGCTTTAAGCAAACCATTACAGAGTCCAGCTTTGACGCTTGGACAAAGTTTTACAAACAAGATGAAGGCGCTGTAAATAACATTGTTAGTTATTATAACAAAGGCGCTGTTTTAGCTATGTGTTTAGACTTACTTATTAATCATCAAAGTAATGGGAATTATACTCTAGATAATGTGATGAATTACCTCTGGAACTTATACGGCAAGCTCGCTATCCCTACCCCAGTTGATGTTGTCCAAACTATTATTAAAACCCAATTGAATTTAGAGTTAAGTGACTTTTTCCAAAAAGCGTTATATTCCACTGAAGAACTACCTTTTGATGCACTATTGGCCACATTTGGTATTCAATGCCATTTTTCACCCAAGAACAACTTAGATGATAAAGGCGGTGAAATATCATCGTCTCCAATTAGCATTGAATTTGGTGCACAAATAAAAGCACTCGAAATAGGTGTGCAAATCACACAAGTGACTGAACAAACTGCAGCTTACACATCAGGATTACAATTTGGCGATGTGCTAATTGCTATGGATAATTGGGTCGTGACTAAAGATAATTTATTGCCACAGCTCAACAACCTTGTTATTGGTCAAACCGTGCAACTTAGTGTAATTCGTGACAAGAAACTCAAAAATATGCCTTTTATTGCTATTGCAGCACCTTGTGACACTATTGCATTAGAAGTGACTGATCAGGCGTTATGCGATAACTGGCTTCAAGTACACCGACCAAGAACCTGAGTTAGTTTACTCTCGCTCACTTGGTAGTGAATGCCGCTAACATGCCCAGCTAAAGATATATTGATGTTGAGCCCCCTTATTTGAACCCATTGCACTACAACAGGGGCTGTTTAACCGGATCAAAATACAGACGAAACTCCTGTATTCTGGCTCAATCAGTTAACATTAAATTCTAGATCCGAGTCTTTTGAGCGGACGTTTATCCATTAACAGCTTTTTAGCCCCTAAATAACACTCCCCCAATGAAACCGATTGTATTTAATATTCGAATTAAAAAACACTTCTCGTTACGGTATACAGGCAATTCAATATAGTAGTAAGCTAACTTTTCTGCTGCCTTGCCCAAACCAATATTAGCTAAAAAATTGTTATTTTTCCTATAAAAATCAATCCATTAAAAGATAAACAAAAAACATAAACAACCTTATGGTCTGGTATTTTTGTTTTTTAACATTTAAACCTCTTTGGTGGTTTTTGTATAAATTATGTAATTAATAACAAATCAGTTTTTGATATTTGTTATTAAAAAGTGAATTGTATATTGAAAACGTTTTCATAATGTTTTATTTTGGACTGTCATTTATTAACGCCTCATTAGTGACTAATACCTATTGAGATAAAGGTCATTAATCATTTTATCGCCTACGCAATTATTTGTTATGGGTAACAGTCAAAAAATCATTGAATTTTGGGACAATAAAAAAATGTACAAACAAGTCCAGTTCTTACTACTCATAGGGAGAAATACACTATGACAAAATTGCCTTTGTACGAAAAAGTCGGTTATGCAATGGGCGATGCAGCTGCAAACCTCGTATGGCGAGGAGCCCTCGCATACTTAGCCGTATTCTATACAGACACCTTTGGTTTGGCCGCCTCAGCCGCAGCCGTTTTATTTTTAGTTGTCAGACTGTCAGACGGTGTTACTGACATCATCATGGGCATGATTGCCGATCGTACCAATACATCTTGGGGTAAGTTTCGTCCTTGGATACTGTGGTCTACGCCCTTTTTATGTCTGTTTATGGTGTTATGTTTTAGCACCCCTGATTTATCCGACAACGGAAAACTAGTCTATGCCTACGTGACTTACATAGGTCTTACATTGGCTTATACAGTCAACAATGTCCCCTACTCTGCTTTGATGGGCGTCATGACGGATGATGACAATGAGCGCACGAGTTTATCTGGATTTAGGTTTGCAGGTGCCTTCTTAGGTGGCCTTTTTGTTATGGGGTTCTTACCTACCTTGGTTGAGACCTTAGGTGAAGGAAATGATGCACTAGGTTACCAATATACTATGTATGTATTTGCAGGTTTATTAATGGCGCTGATGGTGATTTCTGTCGCCACCACCAGAGAACGTGTTGCTCCCATTCAAAAGGTTGAAAAAAGCCTTAGTTCTGAACTTAAAGACCTCTGCAAACAGTTACCTTTCGTGTTAATGCCTCTGATCGTTATGACGCTGTTTTTCTATTACCGCAACTGGCAAACAGGTGTTTTATTTGTTGTTGTTATGACTGTAATGACTTGGTTCGTTAGAAGATTACTTAAGGCCAATAAACAAAAAGCTGGAAAGGAAGGTTCTGGGGTTCAGCAAGACATGCTGGATCTTATCACCAATAAACCTTGGCTAATTTTATTGGGTATTGGCTTTCTTACTATGATGTTTAACGGCATCAAATATGGGGTAATTGCTTACTATTTTAAATATTACGTAGGTGACGAATTATTAGTGGGTCAATATTTTATAGCGCTTTTAGTGGTGTCTATTCTTGGTGCTTTATGTACGAGTTATCTTGCGAGTAGGCTAGGTAGAAAAACCCTGTTTATTGTAGCCTTGTTGTTAAGCAGCATACTAACAAGCGGCTTTTATTGGTTGCCTGGCACCGATGTGACACAAATTTTTATTCTTGGCTGTAGCGCCGAATTTTTTGCTGCAATGATGCCCACATTATTTTTCTCCATGCTTGGCGACTCTGCTGATTACAACGAATGGCGCAATGGTAGGCGAGCCACAGGTCTCATTTATTCTGCAGGTACCTTTGTGCAGAAAACTGGCAGCGGCTTTGCTGGTGCACTGATGTTAGTGGTGTTAGCCAGTTATGGCTATAACGGTATGGACGCCAGTACTGTTGAAGCCTCACTGCCAGGCATGACCCTTTTGATGAGCTTTATTCCGGCTGCTTTTGGTCTTGCCGCTGCTGTTGTTATGGCGTTTTATCCCATTACTGAACAAAAACAAAAACTGATGAATGAAGAACTGATTGCTCGTCGAAGCGCCGTTGATTCTGCCGCTTAATTATTCAAGGACGAGCCTATGTTTTTAATATTTTTTTCCAACCATTACCTAAAGAGATGAGTAACCATGTCTAAACACACTATTACTAACAATGAAAAATTTGGTTATTTTGATGATCTAAATTATGAGTATGTGATAACCACCCCCTACACCCCAACTCCATGGATTAATTATTTAGGTAATGATGGGTTTTATGGATTGATTTCCAATACTGCTGGCGGATACTGCTTTGATCGTGATCCAAAATTTCGGCGCTTAACCCGTTATC
The DNA here is from genome assembly GCF_963977085.1 of uncultured Paraglaciecola sp. Taxonomy (GTDB): domain Bacteria; phylum Pseudomonadota; class Gammaproteobacteria; order Enterobacterales; family Alteromonadaceae; genus Paraglaciecola. Next base: position 29,593 of record NZ_CAXBNC010000007.1, read on the forward strand.
GCTATAACAGCGTGCCTTTAGACAGTGGTGGAAGATATTTCTACATTGGCTGCAACGGTGAATACTGGTCTGCCACAGGCCGCCCTGTGAACACTGAGCTTGACGAATATAGCTGTCGTCACGGTATGGGTTACAGCCGCTTTAATGCCAGCAAAAATAACATTGCAACAGAAGTCACTAGCTTTATTCCCCTAGAGACTAAAGCAGAAGTGCATCGTTTGGTGGTCACTAATAATAGTCATACTGCACAGACAGTTGATGTTTTCTCATTCATCGAATGGTGCCTATGGAATGCAGAAGATGACGGTGCCAATTTTCAACGCAACTTGTCTACAGGTGAGGTAGAAGTTGAAGACAGCACTATTTATCACAAAACTGAATATCGGGAACGTCGCAATCATTATGCTTTCTATTCAGTCAATCGTGAAATTGATGGATTCGACACCAATAGAGAAAGCTTCCTTGGTCCCTACAGAGGGTTTGATCGACCTTTAGCCGTAGAGAAAGGCGAAGCGAGTAACTCAATCGCACGAGGCTGGTCGCCAATTGCATCCCATCACCTGAAAATACAATTAGCAGCAGGAGAAAGCCAGTCATTGGTGTTTACCCTCGGCTATTGCGAAGTTGACCCAGAGCAAAAATGGGCAGCTCCTAATGTGATTAATAAAGCTCCCGCCAAAACGTTAAGAGAGCGCTTTGACAATGATGAGAAAGTCGCTTCAGAACTAAAAAAACTCAATGATTATTGGCATAATTTACTGGGTAAGTTTCAAGTTGAAACCCCTGACGATAAATTCAACAGAGCGGTTAATATTTGGAACCAATATCAAAATATGGTGACTTTTAATTTGTCACGTAGTGCTTCCTTTTATGAATCAGGCATTGGCCGTGGCATGGGATTCAGAGACTCGAATCAAGACACTATTGGTTTTGCCCATATGGTGCCTGAAAAAGTCAAAGAACGAATTTTAGATTTATCTGCCACGCAAAAAACAGATGGCTCTGCCTATCATCAATATCAACCTTTAACGAAAAAAGGTAATGCCGATATTGGTGGTAATTTTAATGACGATCCTATGTGGATGGTGTTATCCACAGCCAACTACATTAAAGAAACCGGTGACTTCAGTATCTTAGATGAAGTGGTGCCATTTGACAGTGATATGAACAACACTGCCAGCCATTTTAATCATCTAGAGCGCGCATTTAATCATGTGGTCAATAATCTTGGACCACATGGATTGCCTTTAATTGGCCGTGCAGACTGGAATGACTGTCTTAACTTAAACTGCTTCTCAGAAAATCCTAATGAGTCTTATCAAACGACCCAGCGCGGTGATTCTAAGGTAGCAGAATCAGTAATGATTGCGGGACAGTTCGTTTTGTACGGGCAAGAATTTGTGGATTTATGTGTTCGCATTGGTAAAGAGGAGCTGGCAAAAAGTTGTTTAGCAGAAGTCGATAAAATGCGCCAAACCATCAAACAACATGCCTGGGACGGTGAATGGTTTTTACGCGCATATGACTCCAATGGCGACAAAGTAGGCAGTAATGACAACGCTGAAGGTAAAATTTTTATTGAATCTCAAGGTTTTTGTGCCATGGCTGGCATTGGCTTTGATGATGGTAAAGCGTTACAAGCTATGCATTCAGTTGAAAAACACTTATCAACGGATTACGGCATTATGCTGAATCAACCGGCATTTACAGGTTACAACAAATATTTAGGTGAAATTACGTCCTACCCACCAGGGTATAAAGAAAACGCCGGCATTTTTTGCCATAACAACCCATGGATCACTATATCAGAAGCCATGTTGGGCAGAGGTGAAAAAGCTTATGAGTATTACAGCAAAATTACCCCCGCGTTTCTGCAAGACGTACAGCAACTTCATAAAACAGAACCTTACGTTTATAGTCAAATGATTGCGGGCGCTGATTCAGCCAATCCTGGAGAAGCGAAAAACTCATGGTTAACAGGTACAGCAGCATGGAATTATTACGCAGCAACCCAGTATATATTGGGTATTCGTCCTGAATACACTGGTTTACGTATCGATCCTTGTATTTTGCCCAGTTGGGACAAAGTGACTATGAGCCGGACATTCCGCGGGGCCACTTATAAAATCGAATTACGTAATCCATTAGGATTAAGTAAGGGCAAAATTCAACTTGAAGTTGATGGGCAAATAATTGCTGGAGATACAGTAGATCCTGCAGTTTACCCTAGCCAGCACACTGTTATAGCCACTATTATTAGCGAGAATTAATCATGAAAACATTTTTGTTTAGCGCCTTTATATTGTCCTTAGCTATTAGCTTTCAAAATATAGCCGCAGTTTCAGGATCAAAAAACGCTAATAGTTGGTGGGATAATCCTTATCCGACTCAATTCGACAGTAGCCAGTTAAGACATAAATTGGACTTTGTATCAGTGCAAGGCAACAAGTTAGTTGATGAGGCGGGCAAACAGATAATTTTTAGAGGCGTAAACATCGCCGACCCAGATAAATTGGTGCGAGAAGGTCAATGGTCTGAAAAATTATTTAAAGAAGTCAAAGCTTGGGGAGCGAACATTGTTCGCTTACCTATTCACCCTGTGTCTTGGCAAGGCCATGGCAGAGACAACTACTTTAAGTTACTTGATCAAGCCATCATTTGGGCCAACGCACAACAGATGTATATCATCATTGATTGGCACTCTATTGGTTATTTGCCAGCGGAGTTATTTCAACATTCCATGTATGACACCACAATGAAAGAAACGCGCACCTTCTGGAAAGACGTTGCGTTTCGATATGCTGGCGTTTCAACAGTGGCAGTATATGAATTATTTAATGAGCCCACAGATCAAGGTGGTCGTGCCGGAAAAGCCAATTGGCTTGAATGGAAAGCCTTCAATGAAGAGTTAATAGATATTATTTATGCTCATGATAATCAGGTCATTCCTTTGGTCGCTGGATTTAACTGGGCATATGATTTGCGCCCTATTCAGCAAAACCCTGTGAACCGTCAAGGTATAGCCTATACCGCACATCCTTATCCACAAAAAGCGAAACCTAAGCTCAAGTCCAAAGAAAACTTCTTTGTTTTATGGGATGAAGTATGGGGCTTTGCTGCCAAAGACTACCCAATAATAGCAACTGAGATAGGATGGGTAAAAGCCGATGGTAAAGGTGCTCATATACCTGTTATCAATGACGGTTCCTACGGTCCACATATTATTGAGTTTATGCAAGATAGAAGTATCTCTTGGGTTGCTTGGGTATTTGATCCAGATTGGTCGCCCACTATGATCAGCGACTGGGACTTTACCCCCACTCAACAAGGCGCTTTTTTCAAAAAAGAGATGCAGAAGCAGCACTAAAGCAGTATTCAATGAGCAACGTCTATATTAGGTATTCGTTGCTCATGTTGATTGGACCCGTCGCTAAAAATTAGTTCGGTGCTTTCCCTGTACTGTCTCTTAGTTTTAATTCAAAGGGTAAATATCGTCTTCCAGGCTCTACCACCTGCCCTTTTAATTGCTTCAATAACAGTTCGATACAGGTACTACCAATCTCTTGCAAAGGCTGATGAACAGTAGTCAAGGACGGTGTCACAAACTTTGCATAATTAATATCATCAAAGCCCATCACTGAAATATCATCAGGTACAACAAACCCTTGCTTCTGTAAAAATTTCATCACACCTATAGCCATATCGTCATTAAAACAGAAGATAGCAGTAGGTCGTTGTGGCAATAACAATAACTGGCTAGCGCAATCCATACCTGATTGTACGACGTAATCACCTTCTAATTGCAATGCACTATCTAGTTCAATTCCGGCTTCTTTAAGCGCTAACTGATAACCCTCTAGTCGTTCATTGGAACTCGCAATATCATCAGGGCCGGTTATCGCCGCAATCCGCTTATGACCAAGAGAAATCAGATAATTAATCGCGGCTTTTGCTGCTGCCACGTTATCAACTGCAACCTGTACTACTTGGTCTGAATCAATTCGCTCATTGCCATTAACCATTGGAGGCAGTTGTTCCATCAACGGCACATTGGGATCTGTTTTAAAAGGAATACGCGAACAAAACAACAAAATACCGTCAGCTTGGCCATGGCTCACTAAGTCGGCGTAGTGCTGCTCTCTTTCTTCTAACCCTTGAGTATCACCTAATAAAACCGAGTAACCAGCACTTTGTGCTCCTTGCTCAATCGCTCTAATGATCCCTGCATTAACAGGATTAGTAATATCGGGAATAATCGCAACAATATTACCACTTTTTCGAGTACGTAAACTGGCACCCATACGATTGGGTCGATACCCTACTTCATCGATAACTTTTTTAACTTTATTTAAGGTTTTTTTAGACACCATATCTGGCGCACTAAACACTCTTGAGACTGTTGCTGGAGAGACATTTGCTAAAGCTGCAATGTCTTTTATTCCTAAAATTGCCACAAAAAAACCTCCTAAATAAAATCAACATCAAAGAGTAACATGTAAATCGATTTCAGTTTACTAAATGCCTTATTTATAAAGTATTTTTTAGCTGAGAAACGAAAATTTTAAATAACTATAGTAAGTTTCACTAAAATCACAAAAATACAATTTTAGTCTTTTCCTCTCATTTACAAAATAGAAACAAATTAAACATAAGCCATTGTATTTTATGACAATATTTAAAATCATTAAGTTTTCAACTAGGAAGGAAAATAACTAAAAGATAACTTTGCTAGCAATCGATTACAAAAACCTAATTGACTGAAAAACAAATTAACTTCGAAATACGTCATACCGAGGAAAGTGAAGTTGAAGTCTTGTTTAATGACATTTGTCTTAGCAACTGAAGCATACTTGATAACAAGTGGGGACTGGTTTAAATGACAACTATTAGAATGCAGCTCATTCGGTTAACAAACCTTGTTTGCACTTTAAGAGCGATTCTAAAGTTTACTGGATAGCAACGCCTTTAAGAAAAAACGACTTATAAACACTTATCACTTCTCATCCGATACGCCGTTCGATTTGAATCTGTGGAGATAATCATTTCTCCGTTAGCCAACTTGATAATTTGGTCTACTAACATTATTCCTGAGGGTATTTCAAAATCACCTGAACTGCCCAGAACAATATTGGTCAATTGGCCATTTTGAATATTCCAGATCCCATTAATAATAATCGAAGTGGTCTCACATGACGCGTCTTTAAACTGACGATGAATTGCCGTGCCATCTTTTTTATATTCGGTTATAAACCACTCAGCGCCAAAATATTGGTCTTGATCTCCGGTAATCCAACTGCCAATAATTTCTTTTTGAAGGTCGGAGTCATTACACATTCCAAAGGAGGAAAACAGCACTAAAAAGGACATGAAAATTTTCAAAAAGGCTCCAAACATTAAAAAGCAATACTATGCGTAGTAAGAGGCAATAAATCAGGTGCATAAAATAAGTGAGGAATGCGCAAAAGCCAACTCCTTTTTAACTTTTTAAAAGGCTTTTTGTAACAAAAATCGAATGACCAGCCAGTACCTAAAATTTTCCATGTACCAAGATCACTATTAACAGACAATGAGATACGACTAAATCTGCTTATTCCATTAATTGTATTGGGTCGCTTTTTTAGAAGTAACAAAGGTCAACAATTTATAAATCACAGAGAAAAAATTTCGGATATCACTGCATATGCCAACTTAACGGACAACAATATGTATGCGACAGGTATCATTGAGTGATTGATAGCCTTGACCTTTTACCTTGATAAGCTTGATGTAGATAGTTATGGCTTATATTCGCTGATTTTTGCGTTTTTTCCTTTACCCTGCGTGTTTTACGCTCATGTGCGTTTTGCACTAATAAGTAAGACAAAAACGCCCCAGTAACCAAGCACAAAAGTCCATCAACTCATTAAACTCCGCTGTGGCCGAAACCGTTAAAGAGGTAATTTACCTACAACGTCTAAAATTATTTTTCGCCGGCAATCCAAGTCCCAGTTACATTCTGGTTGGCATCCAACGACACAAAACTCGCCTGAAAGCCTGGCTTAATGAAACCTAATTGATCCTCAACTCCGATTGCTTGAGCAGGATATACTGTAGCCATTCGAACAGCCTCCATCCAATCAACGCGGGCAAACTTCATGGCATTTTTAATCGCCGTGTTCATATCTAAATCAGAACCCGCTAATGAGCCTGCGGCATTTGTACATCGCCCATCAATAGCGTGGATAGTTTCGCCATCAAGCATAAATGACTTCTCTGATGCCCCCACTGTAGACATCGCATCGGTGACTAAAATAGCTCCACCTTGTTGTTTTGCTGCCACTGCTACGCGAAATGCAGCTGGATGCATATGGAATCCATCGGCAATAATACCAAACCAACTATGTTCGTCATTTAGCGCTGCACCAACCATACCTGGTGCACGACTTTGCAGCGGTGTCATAGCATTGTATAAGTGCGTAAAGCCAGTTACACCAGCTTCTAACGCTTCACAGGTTTGTTCGTAATCAGCGCCTGTATGCCCAGCCGAAACCACGACTCCTTGGTCACAAATGCGTTTAATCATTGGGCCGGTAGTCAATTCTGGTGCGATGGTTATCAATGTTTTACCTAATTTTAAAGAGGTAATAATGTCAAAACCTTGTTCGTCAATAACACAAAACTTTTCTGCCGCATGAGCACCTTTACGCTCAGGGTTTAGAAAAGGCCCTTCTAGATGCACCCCTAAGATCCCAGGCACGCCTTCTTGTATTGCCTGAGTAATGGCCGCAATTGCTTGTCGCATAACGTCATAACTGTCGGTAATCAAGGTGGGTAAAAGGCCAGTGGTGCCGTACTGTCGATGTGCTTTAGCTATGGTGCGCAATCCTTCAACGCTAAGCTCATTATTAAACATCACGCCACCACCGCCATTAACTTGTAAGTCAATAAAACCAGGTACTAAATAATTGCCTTTCAGGTCGAAATCAACCTCAATATCTGCTGGCAATTGCTCTTGTGGCAATACCTGCACCACTTTATCGCCATCTATAATCACAGCATGATTTTTGAGTAGCGTTTCACCATTAAAGACATGGCCATTGACAATTGATTTAATCATTTATGTTTATAATCCAGATTGTTAGTTAATTTTGCACGGCTGCGTTATCGGCATTATCTCGCCCAAGGATCGCGGCTCCGCGTACACCACTTGAATCACCAAACATGGCAGCCACAACAGGAGGAGCAATTACGCCATTAAAAAAATACTTTTGCATAACTTGAGGAAGACGAGAATAAATCTCGGCAATATTAGACAAGCCTCCCCCTAATACAATGATATCGGGATCATACATAAGGGTTAGCTGGGCGAAGTAACATCCTAAACAATCGATATAAATGTCCATCACCTCAATGGCTTTTGCTTCATTATCTCTCAAAGCCTTTACCAACATAGGTACTGAAGTGTAATTAGTATTAAAATGTGAACACATCCATAACAAGCCAGGGCCAGCTAGATATTCCTCAACACAACCGACTAAGCCACAACCACATTGACGCAACGGAAACTGGTAACGTTGTTGCAATATCGCGGGCAGAGAAACATGACCAAATTCACAAGACACATTTTGTTTGCTCTTATAAAGTTGCCCTTCTATACACAAACCACCAGCAAAACCAGTCCCTACCACCACGCCCAATGCATTATCTTTACTTTGGGCCGCACCGCCACGAGCCTCAGATAATGCAAATGCCTTAACATCATTTTCAAACGCTACGGCTCGACCTAACTTTGCACATGTATCCTTAACAATAAATTGACCGTTAACACTGGCAATATTAGCTGAAACAGAACGTCCTTGATTATCCAAATACCCTGGAAAACCAATGCCTACCGTTCCTTTTATATTAGACTTTTTATCAGCCTCAACAACCATTTGAGCAATAGTAGACAACAACGCTTGATAGTCATCTTGAGGGGTCGGCAAACGCCACGACGCGACTCGTTCTAGTTGCGAATTAAATATGGCCAGTTCAATTTTTGTGCCGCCAATATCAAGGCCATAATGCATTTTTTCAGACTTTAAAGTTTGACTAACCACGGCTCCACTGCCTCAATTTATGACCTTTAACAGCGTAAAAAACGATAAATACATAACAAGGGATCATTATCCAATAAGCACTCTGAGCATTACCAGAAGCCTCAACCAAAACGCCATAAAGCAGAGGCAACAATGCCCCACCAGAAATTCCCATTATTAGCAAAGCAGAAGCGGTACTGGTGTCTTTTTGATTCAAGCCACTCAGGGCTAACGGCCAAATGGCTGGCCAAACCAAAGCATTCGCTAAACCAAATAGCGCTACATACAGAACTGCATTTGGAATAGCCGGTAATCCCGTCCATGCAAATATCATGTCCCATATTCCATTTGAATCGGCACTGGCATTCAGTAGCAATACCGTCAATAACACTCCCAAAATGGCAGAAATGGCCAAGGCCTTCCCCTGACTAAGCCATCGAGGAATAACCAACAATCCCAAAATATACCCCAGCACCATAAATCCCATAGTATAAGAGGTCATCTGTCCAAAATTGCTCACACCTAATTCCTTACTAAACAAACCAATGGTATCACCCGCTACCACTTCAGCTCCCACATAGAAAAACAGTGCGATAGCCCCAAGTATCACCTGAGGTTTCTGTAAAATATTGCTACTACTGTCATCTTCAGTGGCGGAAGTCTCATCATCAGAATTAACGCTAGGAAGAGGCACCAATTTGATAAAAATGCCAAGCAACAACAACATAAAGGCCATCATCAAATAAGGGGTAACCAGTCGTGAAGAGAGCTCAGCTAATTCAATTGCTTTTTGTTCTACATTTAATGAGGCTAATCGAACTTCGGTAAATTGTGACATGTCGGTTAATATAAATGCAGTAAACACCAGAGGAGCAATAACCCCCGCCCCTTTATTTAGAATCCCCATGATACTAATACGCACAGCAGCCGATTCGCGCGGGCCAAGCAGCACAATATAAGGATTCGAAGCCGTTTGCAGAATAGTTAACCCCGCACCCAACATAAACAATGCCAGCAAAAATACGCCATATTCTCTAGTATAAGCGGCAGGAATAAAGGTTAATGCGCCGGCCACCATCACAAATAATCCCAGCACCATCCCCTCCTTAAAGCCTGTTTTGCGCAGGATATAAGACATGGGTAAGGCCATAACTGTGTAGGATATATAAAAAGCCATAGTCACCAAATAGGCTTCGATATGATCTAGTTCACAGGCAATTTGCAAGAACGGGATCAATGAGCCGTTGAGCCAAGTGACAAAACCAAACATGAAGAACAGTGAACCTATAATCAACATAGGCATTAAAGTGGAAGAAGGTTTATTTGCAGTACTCATAGCGGCATCCAATTTATTGTTTTTATTAAAATTTAAATGAAATAGTAAACTGATTAATATCTTTTATCACAGGCACTTTACACGCAGTACCCACAACAAAAATAATTCCTATATACCCTGAACAAAAATTACTCAGTCAAGTTAATGTTATGCAGTAGCGAGTTATAACCTTCTACTTCATTCCATGTGTTTTTATTGGCAAATTGAATACTGTACTCGGGGCGATTAGCAATAATCCCATTATTGCTAATATCCGCGATATGCAATGACATACTGTACTCGCCAGTGGCTACTTTATTGGGTAATAGTAAATTTTCCTCAATCCTTATTTGTTGTTCAGGACGCCATTGCCTAACATCGTACCGTGCATGATCTAAAGCAATATAGAATGTTTCACCGCTTATTTTATGGGTAAATACGACTCGTAACTCCATTGGAAACATCGGTGAGGTAAAGCCCAAATTTTGAATTGCTAAATAAAATGGAACAGATTGACCTATAATTGCAGACTCTGGTAAGCGCGCCTCCAGCATACTTAAACGGTAACCTAGACGAAGCTTAATATCTGCCATACAACTTTCATCTTGCCAATCATTATTGACTTTATTGTTATAGGCAGAATTTAGATAAGTAAAATTGAAACGGTCAATTGTGTCCTCCACACCACCACTACAATCATTTTGGGGTGAATAATCATCATCATGGCAAGTCTCACCACCAACAAGCGTGTACAAACTGTTCTGGGCTTGGTGCTCTTTTAGTGTCTGCACAACTTTTTCATTGTTAACTGGCGCATTCGAGGAAGTGCCATAATCAGCATAGGTTCCCCAGTCATCTTCAGTTGCTAAAAAACAATCATTATAAAGGCCTAGTCTGGACGCATCGCTGCCATCAAAAGCATCTTTCTCAGAAAGCGCTGCAGACGTAATAGCTGCGTCTACGCCGTGAACAAATTTTTGAATTAATTGCGGTTTACGAACCTGAACAGTAATGTCTTTGGGTACAGAATCCAAAATCGCTTTAACCACTTCGATTCGGTCCTGCCAGTTTTCGTCATAAATTGTACCCTGGGCATCAAAGTCACCAAAATGATCGGTAAACATCATTTCCCCCCAAGTGCCAATAAACCCAGCCTGCCAAGTCAATAAAACGTCATGATTATGACTCAATACTTTTGACACTTGTTGGATATGAGCCAACACAATTTTTTTACTCGCATCACCATAGGGAGGACATATCCACGCACCACAATCGCCTGTAGGAGGTACGTTGTTATAGGAAAACCGTACGATAATTTTAACACCTGCCTGTCTAGCAATATCAAAATCGCCTTGCAGCTGCTGCAGAAACTCTGGCGATAAGGTCTCGTCAGTGACAAAGGAATCTAAAATATATTGGCGTAGTAAAATAGTATGTTTAATTTCATAATTACCATCTGTTGGCGTAGTGAAATTATTACGAAGTGTTAAGGCTTCATCTAGTTTTAAGGGCTCAAAATCACTCGATTTAGTTGCATAAGGGTAATAAAAACCTCTTCCTGGATTCACTATATCAACCTTAGATACATCGTATTTGATGACTGAGTTTAGTGATGTATTTTCACTTCGGTGTTCAGAATTACTCGCTCCGCAACCTAATAAACCTAAAAGAGCCAATAAAATTAACCAAGGTCTATTTTGAATTTCCCTGATCATTTTAGATGCTATTTTCAATACCATGAAACCGCCGATAACAATTTAATTATCAAGCAGTGTATCTATCAAACTCGACACAATCAACCTAAAATGAAAGCAAAACAACAAAATGAAATTTAAAAGACAACTATGAGATATTAAATATAAATCCACACAAATTTTAGTTCATTAGATTTAATTCACTTTCTGCCGTTTAAATGTTCTCTCACATAGTGTGCAAAAATATGGGATACGTTATAAATGTCAGACCACATCACTCATGACGTACATCGCATTTTATTATGCTAGAACACACTTTTTATTATATACACGGCGAACTTTAGGAATTTACCACAAATCACTACCGCTTCATTATGTTTTGATTGAAACTTATTCACAAACCATTAATATGGCCTATAAAACGACTAATCTTAATTCATTTTAATATCTCGATAGGAAAGAATAATGCAAAGAAGAGATTTTATGGTTAAAACACTTGCAGGTGCAGCGCTCGCTGCTGCGTCGCCGGCAATGACATTCGCAATGGGAAAGAGCCCTGATAAAATCAGAATAGGATTTATAGGCATAGGTGCCCGAGGAACAGGGCAACTTGCTCTGACTTTGAAACGAAAAGATATAATAGTAACTGCGGTTTGCGACATTGATAAAGAACGTGTAGATAATGCCTCACAGATGGTGCAAGACGCCGGAATGCCAAAACCTACAAGTTATAACAACGGCCCTCATGATTATCAAAGGTTACTGGCATCAAACGATGTAGATGCCGTCATTATTTCTACGCCTTGGGTCTGGCATACCCCTATGGCAATAGATGCTATGGAAGCCAAAAAAGCGGTTGGCCTTGAAGTCGCAGGGGCATTCGATATTCAGGAGTGTTGGGCCTTAGTTGATGCCTATGAAAAAACCGGCACTCCCTTTATGATCCTTGAGAATGTAGCTTATCGACGGGATATTATGGCGGTTTTGAATATGGTTAGACAAAACCTCTTTGGTGAAATTATTCACATGCAAGGGGGCTATCAACATGATCTTAGAGAAGTGAAATTCAACAATGGAAAACAGTTATATGGTGGGGGTGTTGAATTTGGAGAAAAGGCCTATAGCGAGGCGAGCTGGAGAACAAACCATTCATTGAAGAGAAACGGAGATCTCTACCCAACCCACGGTTTAGGTCCTGTGGCCAATTATATTGATAATAATCGCGGCAATAGATTTGTCTACCTAACCTCTACCGCTTCCAAGGCTAAAGGTCTGAATGAATATATAGTTGAGCATCCTAAAGGCGGTAAAGATCATCCTAATGCTGAATTAGACTTTTTACTTGGGGACGTAGTCACTACTGTTATTAAATGTGCCAAAGGCGAAACAATAGTACTCACCCACGATACTAATCTACCTAGACCCTATTCTTTGGGTTTCAGAGTCCAAGGCACCGATGGTATTTGGATGGATCTTAATGACGGTATTTATATAGAAGGTAAAAGTCCTCCCCATGAATGGGAAAAGGATGCTGAGTACATGAAAAAATATGATCATCCTTTATGGAAAAAATATGAATCAGATACCGAAGGCGCAGGCCACGGTGGCATGGACTTCTTTGTTATACATGCCTTTGTAGAAGCACTTAAAGCCAATGAGCCGATGCCGATGGACGTTTATGACTGCGTATCTTGGGCGGCGGTCACCTGCCTTACAGAACAATCAATTGCTAATGGTAGTGAACCTGTGCAGTTCCCAGACTTTACACGCGGGAAGTGGATGACTCGAAAGCCTATTTTTGGTTTTGATGATAGGTATTAAATCTATTTGAATAACAACTTGAAGCTGCCCTGATGGCAGCTTTAAATAAAACATATCTAGCAGACACTTTTATCTATGAAGTTTTTTTTTAAACGAAAGCCATGTCGTCCAACTGAATTTTTTCGGCAGCTAAAAAAGTCAGCCCAAAAAGCCGCTCACTTCAACCCCCTTAACCGCAAAATGGCTTATTTTTTGAGTAGACGGGGATCACTCTTATTTCTATATGGCTTACTATTCTGAAACTATAAATACAGGATAATAGTGGCGGATCCGGCAAACCTATTGTGGTTTGGCTAATAGAGACATCAATATTAACAATCCAGTAAAATTAAAGTTAAATCAACTAGTTAAAAGAAAGCACCGCATGAAACTCATTAATTGACAGATTAGCCCAAGAGCGACCCGATACAGTTACTGTGTCTTTTAGCTGCGTATTAGTACTCTTCTCAACTCAAGTCTCGCCAACGAGTATAAATATTTATATTCTTTAGCAACTAAAAAACATAAGAAAATTACTATGAATATAGAAGAAAACTCTCACCTGCTCCCTAAACAATTAACTGGCCGTAATATTTATCTACGCATTGCTAAGATGTCGGATTTTGAGGCGATTAAATCCTATCGACAAGATCCTGAAAACTGCCGATATATTCGACCGCCCGAGAATGACGATGAGACACTAAGAATCGTCGATGGACTGTGCAAATCATGGCGATTCACAGAAGGACAGTGGAATGGTTTTGTGATTTGTCTGACTGGTAGTGACACTGCTATTGGTGAAATAGTATTTCGAGTAGAAGATTGGCATAACCAAAGAGCCGAGATTGGCTATCGCATTAGCCAAACCGCAGCGGGTCGAGGCGTGTGTACAGAAGCTTTAACGCTACTTGTGGATTTATTATTTACAGACTTAGGCTTCTTTAAGCTGGTAGCCAAATGTGATCCTAGAAATACGGGTTCATATCGAGTAATGGAGAAACTGGGGTTTAAAAGAGAAGCCTTTTTTAAAGAGCACTATTTGCTAGGGGATGAATGGACTGATCAATACGACTATGGCCTACTCGCATCAGAATGGAAAAAACCTAGCTAATCATCCCTGTAGGCAATCAAATTTATTATTTTAGACTTTAAACATTTTCCTGAATTGGATAACACCCGTTGAAAAATAATTCACAACAAATTGAACTTATTTTGTTATTGCCCCTCTGAATATATAGTTTTTATGTGTGTTCTCATTTTTAAGCCTGATTTTTATCAGGCTTTTTTTTGCCTGTTATACGCATTAACAGGAACCCTGAATTAGGATTGGAGTCAAAAAATTCGATGTGATAGTTGAATGGCCTAGCAGTTCACTTTGGTATGTGGGATTTTATTGGCTAGTTCCCAGCGTACTTTTAGGATCTCCAAATAGCTATGGATTGTTATTGAAAATGCTTATTCAAATCCTATCATTTGATAAGGAGCTGTGCGTACTCTTCGGTTTTTTCAAATTTGCGAGCGGCTTGTTGTAAGCGATTCACAATTTTAATGTCTGTTGTTTTATTAATGGCGATATAGCTACTACGTTGGTTTTCTGGTGCTATTTTTTTGTAGCTAATAGCGACGTCTGATCTTCCTCTTTTATTTAAGACATTTCTAATGTTATCAGGATCGCCATATATTAAGTCAACTCGACCATTTTCTAATAATGACACCGCTAGTTCTCCCTCAGGGACAACATACAGGTTTTGTTGCTCTGAGAAGCCATTTGAACTGAGCTCCTTGTATCCTGCAGAGTCTTTCACTATGGCGATCAATTTTTGCTTAGCTTGCTGCAAGTTATCGACATAATTTTCTGGCTTGCTTGTTAAAGAAATAAATACTCTTGTTAAATTACTGACCTTTATTAGCCAATAAAAATCGTCTTCCCGTTCAGGTGTTTTTATCATACTTAAAATCAAAGTATTAGGATTTTTGCTTGCGGTCGCAAAAGCACGTACCCAGGGCATAAACTCAACTGTGGCATCGAGTTGTGCTTCTTTTAAAATAGCTTGAAGGATTTCAATGGAAGGACCTTTACTCTCACCGTTTTCAAAATATTGAAGTAGCCGATTGTCATTGGCGACTGCTAGTAGATTAGTCTCTATACTCTCCCTGGCGAAAGCGCATAAAGAAGCGCTAATACATACAAAAAATACCAATAAATTTACTGTAAATTGCATAATTACACCTGTTTTTGAGAGCACAGTAGAATAGACGCAACTTCAATTCGAATCAATAAAAGACAAGCTAATTTGGCGGAAAGAAAGTTACCAGCCTATTAATAAAAATCGTTCAATAATATGTTGCACTCATACGCCACTTTTAGGGATTTCAACGGCATTTAAATCTTATACCGTCCGTTTGAGGCGTTAAGTGATTGCTGTAGATATTTACTTATGACAACAAAATCATCAGGTCCAGAGCTAAATTCATAATAATTTGATTTATAAATAATTTTTATTCGAATACTCACTGGGGGACCGCAATAATTAACTACAAAAAATTCTTATAAATGGGTTTGATGGTGAATCTGTTAGTCAAACAAGCTTACTTTGCAAAGTAGGAAAAAGGTAAGCGCTAGTGCAAGGACACTTTTTATCACCATTAAAATAACCATCTTCCCCTAAACATTCCGCTACTTTCATATACCCAAATTCCATGATTAACCAGATGATTTTCCGCAAATTAACTGCTAAACTTCGCGTCCATTTTTCAGCCTCTTATTCTTATATTCAAATTCTATGACAACAACTTCTTCTAGCAGCGATGACACTCGAGACAACAGCCAAATAAAAGTGGTAGTAGGCATGTCGGGTGGTGTCGATTCTTCAGTCTCCGCGTATCTTCTAAAAGAACAAGGCTACCAAGTGGAAGGTTTGTTTATGAAGAACTGGGAAGAAGACGACAATGATGAATATTGTGCGGCTGCCGAAGACTTAAAAGATGCCCAAGCCGTATCGGATAAGTTAGGGATCACCCTGCATACTATTAACTTTGCGGCTGAGTATTGGGATAACGTATTTGAGTATTTCTTGGCAGAGTACAAAGCGGGTCGTACTCCTAATCCCGATATTATGTGCAACAAAGAAATCAAATTTAAAGCCTTTCTTGAGTTTGCTGCAGAAGAATTAGACGCAGATTACATTGCCACAGGCCACTATGTGCAGCGTTCTAACCAATCGGGTCAATGGCAAATGTTGCGTGGTTTAGACGGCAACAAAGATCAAAGTTACTTTTTATATACCTTAGGTGAACAGCATATTGCCCAAACACTTTTCCCTATTGGGCATTTAGAAAAACCTAAGGTGCGAGAAATAGCCCTTGCCCAAGACTTAGTCACTCACGATAAAAAAGACAGCACCGGTATTTGTTTTATTGGTGAGCGTAAATTTAAAGACTTTTTAGCGCAATATTTACCTGCACAACCAGGCGAAATTGAAACAGCAGAAGGTCAAGTTATCGGTAAACACGAAGGTTTGATGTACCACACTTTGGGCCAGCGCAAAGGGTTATTGATTGGTGGTATGAAAGAATATGGCGAAGAGCCATGGTACGTTGTGGATAAAGATATCCAACGCAATGTGTTGATTGTTGGCCAAGGCGCCAACCACCCTCGCCTCTATTCAACTGGATTACTCGCTAATCAGTTACACTGGGTGGATCGTAAAGGTCCACAACAAAGCATTAAGTGTTCAGTCAAAACCCGTTATCGCCAACAAGACATTCCTTGCCAAATAACGCCTAACTCTGATGGCAGTCTATTGGTTAAATTCGATGAACCACAAAAAGCCGTTACTCCGGGCCAATCTGCCGTTTTTTATCAAAACGAGATTTGTTTAGGTGGTGGCATAATTGAGAATTATATCCGTTAATGAACAACCCTAATCATCATCGATTTTATGAAAGTAACATTGCTTTAGCCGGTTTATGTCAAGCGGCTGCGCTGGTAAAACAAATCGCTCGTAGTAATGAATTTGATAAACAAGCATTAGAGACATCGTTAAATAGTATCGCAATTACTAACTCAGACAATACCGAACAAGTCTTTGGTGATATCAAGCAACTTGCTTTAGGTTATCAAACTTTATTTGACCAACTTAGTAATCAATCAACCAACAAAGACGTTGAAGTCACCCGTTATATCGCCAATTTGTTATCCATTGAACGCAAACTTAGCGCGAATAAAAAAACCATGGCTGTCTTAGGTGAGCGTATTTCTAATATACAAAGGCAACAGCTGCATTTAGAAATAACTAACAGTCAAATGTTGAGTAACCTAGCCAGTATTTATACCGATGTCATTAGCCCTGTATCCAGAAAAATTCAGGTAGCCGGTGATCCAGAAATATTAAAACGTCCAGACAATCAGCATCGCGTACGGGCGACCTTGTTAGCAGGTATACGTGCAGCGGTATTATGGCGGCAACTCGGTGGGAAACGTCGACATATATTATTTAATCGGCAACAAATTATAGATAGCGCACAACACACTTTAAACAACATTAGCACGCCAAATTAGGAGTATTTCATGAACCTATCTGCACTCACTGCTGTATCCCCAGTAGACGGCCGTTACGGAAGTAAAACAGTTGAGTTAAGACACATATTTAGCGAATTTGGTTTGCTAAAATACCGCGTGATCGTTGAAGTTCGTTGGTTACAAAAATTAGCGGCCACTGCAGGCATTCAAGAAGTGCCCGCATTTAGCTCACAAGCCAACTCCTTATTAGATAAAATTGTCAGTGACTTTTCTGAAGCAGATGCGCAGCGTATTAAAGACATCGAAAGCACCACTAATCACGACGTCAAAGCGGTAGAATATTTTTTAAAAGAAAAAGTCGCCGACACCCCTGAATTACAAGCGGTGAACGAATTTATTCACTTTGCTTGCACCTCAGAAGACATCAATAACCTGTCCCACGCTTTGATGTTAAGTGAAGCCCGAGATGAGGTCATTTTACCTTACTGGGATAAATTAATTTCTGAGCTAAAACGTTTAGCCATAGAGTTAAAATCTGTGCCTATGATGGCACGTACCCATGGACAACCCGCCTCTCCTACTACTATGGGTAAAGAGATGGCTAACGTGATGATCCGTTTGCAACGCCAACGTGACCAAATCGCACAAGTTCAAATCTTAGGTAAAATTAACGGTGCAGTGGGTAACTACAATGCCCACCTTAGCGCCTACCCTGAGCTAGATTGGCATACTTTTGCAGATGAATTTGTGAACAGCCTAGGCATCACTTTGAATGAATTCACTACCCAAATTGAACCTCATGATTATATTGCCGAGTTGTTTGATGCCATTGCTCGTTTCAATACCATTTTGTTAGATTTCGACCGAGATGTGTGGGGTTATATTGCTCTGGGTCACTTCAAGCAAAAAACCATTGCTGGCGAAATTGGCTCGTCTACTATGCCTCATAAAGTGAACCCTATCGATTTTGAAAACTCAGAAGGTAACCTAGGATTAGCCAATGCGATGTTTGCACATCTTGCCAGTAAACTACCCGTTTCTAGATGGCAACGAGACTTAACTGACTCAACTGTACTGAGAAACTTAGGTGTAGGTGTGGGTTATGCTGTTATTGCTTATCAGTCTTCTCTAAAAGGCATCAGCAAACTAGAAGTTAACGAACAAAGTCTGTTGAATGAGTTAGACAACAATTGGGAATTATTGGCCGAACCTGTACAAACTGTAATGCGTCGATATGGTATTGAAAAACCTTACGAAAAACTCAAAGAGTTAACCCGAGGCAAAAAGATCAACCAACAAATCATGGCTGATTTTATCGATACTTTAGCATTGCCCGATAACGCCAAAGCGCAACTTAAAACGCTTTCCCCAGCCAATTACATTGGACGCGCAATTGAGTTTGTTGAACAGCTAGAAAAATAGGTTTTATTGCCCTTTATAAGGGCTTACTCGGTTACAACACCAGTCCAAATCTAGATCCCAAAAATGATGGAGTGAACTACACTTAGTGTTCACTCCAATTTTTAAAGGGATTTAAAAATGGTTAAAGCTGCCCTCAAAACATGGGTTAATGCAGGGATCACCCCACTCGCATCAGAAAACATCAATCCAATTCGTTTGACAAACATTGTCGCAATATTGATTATTGCCGTGTCTTTATTACAACTACCCACCGCATTATTTTTCTGGGATGACGCCGCTTGGTACGAATTACAAATTGTTCTAGGCACTGTGATTTTACTGACCTTTGTACCTATATTAAACACTTTTAAAGCTTACAAAACGGCAAAATTATTCCTGATATTGGTATACAGCATAGACATTTTTTTGTCCTGCCTACTTTGGCAAATCAACCTTAACATTCAGTATTTTTTTCTATTAGCAGTGTTCATCTGCCCTTTCTTTTTTAACAATGATGAAAAAAACATTATGAACGCCTTGTTAATCAGCCTGTCGTTGTGTTTTTTAGGTTTTGAAATCTGGTTTAATTTACCACTCGAACTCATTTCACAATCGTTACATCAACAGGTTTTTAGACTATCATGTGCCAGCTTGTTTGCCCTGTCTTGTATTTTGTGTAGCTACCATCTGTGGAAAAACGTCAATCGCAGTTGGCAAAAATTAGCAGAAGAAAAGAACCGCTCAGAACGTCTTTTATTGAATATTTTACCTAGCAGTATCGCCCAAAGATTAAAATGTTCACCTACGCTGATAGCCGATTATTTTGAGCAGGCAAGTATATTATTTGCCGACATTCAAAACTTTACTCCCTTATGCAAAAACCTGTCACCAAAACAGCTAATTAACCTCTTAAATGAAGTTTTTTGTATTTTTGACACACTTACCCAAAAGTATGGTTTAGAAAAAATTAAGACCAGCGGAGACGGTTATATGGTGGCAGGAGGTTTACCCATTATTAATTCGATACATGCCACGCAGTGCTGCCACTGCGCTCTGGATATGCAGGATGCTTTTGATGGTATAAGCCAAAAATACCATCTACACACAGGGTTACGAATAGGTATAGGTTGTGGCGAAGTAGTGGCAGGGATAATTGGCAAAAATAAATTCAGCTATGACCTTTGGGGAGAGGCTGTTAATTTAGCTTCACGCATGGAAAGTCACGGTTTATGTAATAGAATCCAAACAACAGAATCCACCTACCAACTCACCAAGGCATATTTTCGTTTCGATAAGCGCGGTAATGTGGAAGTGAAAGGTGTGGGAAGGGTCACAACTTATTGGTTATTAGGCAGAAAAAACAACTTGGAAACACATGTACTCTTTAAATAATATTGATATAAAACAATTCCTGACACAATACTGGCAAAAGCAACCTTTGGTCATTAAACAAGGTTTCGCTAATTTTATTGATCCCTTAGACGAAAATGACTTAGCGGGTTTAAGCCAAGAGCCATCAGTTGACTCAAGGATCGTTAGTCAAACACGCAATTCTTGGGAGGTGAGTCACGGGCCATTTGAAGACATTAACGCCTATTGTGTGGGTGCATGGAGTTTATTGGTGCAATCGGTTGACCACTTTATTCCTGAGGCAGACGAACTGATGCGGGCATTTGATTTTATACCACACTGGCGCATGGATGACCTGATGGTGAGCTTTTCAAATAAAGATGCAGGTGTCGGCCCTCACCTCGATCAATACGATGTTTTTATCATTCAAGGCAAAGGCTCAAGGCGCTGGAAAGTTGGCCTGCCAGGAAGTTTCGAAGCAATCACGCCACATAAAGACCTGTCACAAATTACAGGGTTTCAATCCGTTATCGATCAAGTGCTGATGCCGGGTGACATTATCTACATCCCCGCCAACCATCCTCATAACGGCATCGCACTCGAAGAATGTTTGAATTACTCAGTAGGGTTTCGTGCGCCTTCACAGCAAGAAATGTTATCTTCCTTTGCTGACTTTGCCATTGATAACAACCTATTTACTGCGCGTTATACAGATGCAAAACTAGCTCCTCGTGAGTTTAGCGGTGAAATAAAACAACACGAAATCGCTAGATTCAAAGAAATGTTACAGCAACTGTTAGAAACAGATCACTTTACTAATTGGACGGCCCACTTCTTAAGTCAAAGCCGCGACAAACAAGAGTTTGACGAGCAGTTTATGCAAAACTTCAGCCTCCAAGAAGTGACTGAAAAATTACAAGCTGGCGTGCACTTTTTTCGAAGCCCTGGGATCAAAGCCGTCTTTGTTGAACAACAACCTTCTAGTATTCAAGATTTTACCTTTTATTTGCAGGGTGAAGCATTTTCAGTGCCACACGCAGACAAAGCCTTAGTTACTGAGTTACTAAATAAAGCGGATTTTTGCCTCAATGATACAAAACTAGACCAAAGTAGTATGTTTTTTACACAACTAATGACTACACTGGTCAACTCAGGGTATTGGTTCCCTGAAGATTGAAATACCCTTGGGTATGAAAACTAGGAGTGACTACATGGCGTTTTTTGCAATAAACGTCGATTGGGGAAACGAACAACACAAGCTTAAAAAAATTAGAGAAAAAGTATTTGTTTGCCAATGGCGTATTCCCGCGGAATACGAGTTTGACCACCAAGATAGCATTGCATTTCATGTGTTAGTGGTGAACGAACACAATCAAGCCGTCGCAACGGGCCGTATCACTCCCAAGGGAGAAATTGGTCGCATTGCAGTTGAGCCTGAATTCAGGTGCCCAGAAGTATATCAAGCACTCTTTAATGCACTGCTAAAAATTGCCCACCAGCATGGTTTGCAAGAAATTCTAGTGCAGTGTGAGTTGGAAGGTGTTAACTATTATCAACAACAAGGATTCCGACCAGTCGGCACAGTGTTTATGGATGCAGGTGTAGCAAGACAAAGTATGTTGTGCAACCTGAAAGACTTCAATCTCGAAAGAGTAGAACTTACACACTAGGGTAAGATTAGCAGCTAATCTTACCCTAGTGGTTTTGCTACTTCCGACTCCAAAACCCTACAAACTCATAGCCAATATTTGTAATGGATGTTTAGGTTTAAATTGCTCAAACCTCGCGACTTGACTACGACAAGAATACCCAGTGGCTACAATTTGTTCTGGTTGATATTGGCTCACGGCCTGTTGCCAACTTAATTGATAAATCCCCGTAGATTCTTCTAAATGACTGGCTTCATGACCAAAGGTACCGGCCATTCCACAACACCCAACTGACACAGCTGATAAATTTAAGCCCATCTTTTGGAAGATTTGTTGCCACTGTTTTTCACTTGTGGGTAGTGCGGTTTTCTCGCTGCAATGGCCAAATAGCGCGTAATTGGGGGTTGTGCCCTCGGTGATTTTTGGTAATTCAAGTGCCATTAACCACTCATGAACCAGTTCTACCTTAAACTCTCCACGTGTATCGCCTAACACTTTAGAATATTCATCGCGATAACACAGCACCATAGACGGATCGACACCTATCATTGGCAAAGACAATTCATGTAACTGATTCAAAAACTCTGCCGAAGTTTTAGCCGTTTTAGCAAACGCCTTCAAAAACCCTTTAACATGTTGTGGTTTACCGTTCGGCATAAAAGGCAGCAACAAAGGTTCATAACCCAACTTGGTGATAAGTTGCACCAAGGACTCCACAACTTGAGCATCATAAAAGCTGGTAAAGGGATCTTGCACAATACAGACTTTTTTGGCTAACTGCGCTGGGCTTAATTTCTGTAGTTCTCCCAAGTCAAATTGCTGCGAAGCACTATTATTCAACCTTTGACTTAGGGTTGGCTGGGATAAAATGGGTGTATCAATGTAACCCACAGATTTACGTATGGCCTGATTGACCCAGCCTTGACGTAGAAAAAAATTGATAAAACCAGGCGCTTTGGCCATCAAAGGCGCCATCTTTTCAATATTCCCCACTAGGAGATCTTTGGCAGGTCGCATGTATCTTTGATAATACATACTTAAAAAGCGCGACCTAAATCCTGGCACATCAACACTGACTGGACATTGACTAGAGCACGCTTTGCAGGCTAAACAGCCTTCCATCACTTCTAACACTTCATGTGAAAAGTCATGGGCAATGTTTTTATCTGTACTATTTCTAAAACGTTCAAACCAAGTTGGCGGATCTTCATTGTGCTCCAGCGCGTTGATATCAATATTTTCTTTAGACAATAACCTCAACCATTCGCGCACCATGCCTGCCCTGCCTTTAGGGCTATGACGCCTATCGCCCGTTACTTTGAAAGAGGGACACATAGGTGAAGTTGTATCGTAATTAAAACATAACCCATTGCCGTTACAGCTCATGGCGGGTTCAAAGGATGTTCTTACCTCAATGGGGATTTGCCTATCAAACTCGCCACGCTTTTTATCAGACACTGTCACTAAAGAGTCTGCTGATTCTAACGGCGTGCAGATTTTTCCTGGATTCATTTTATTGTGAGGATCGAACACGGTTTTTATTTTTCGAAGCTCTGCAAATAACGCCTGACCAAAAAACGCTGCTCCATACTCACTGCGATACCCTCGACCATGTTCTCCCCACAATAATCCACCATATTTAGCCACCAATGCCACGACTTGGTCTGAAATCTGTGGCACCAAGGCTTCTTGCTCAGCATCACACATATCCAAGGCGGGGCGCACATGTAGTACGCCTGCATCCACATGTCCAAACATACCGTACTTCAATCCATGGCTATCTAACAACGCTCGGAATTCCATAATAAAATCGGCTAAATTCTCTGGTGGAACCGCTGTATCTTCGACAAAAGCAATGGGCTTTTTATCACCTTTGGTTTTTCCTAATAAACCTACCGACTTTTTACGCATAGCGTAAATTTTCTGAATGTCGCTATTGTCGTAAGTCACTTGGTAACCTATGACTCCTAAATTTTCTGCAGAGGCTAAGTGGGCGCTCAAAGTAGCAATTTTCTGTTCTATATCAGCCTGATCATTACTGTTGTATTCGACCATGTTTAAGCCAAGTACAGTTTTACCCTCTACTTCAGTAATTAAGTTCTCAACTGAATGCCAAATAATGTCCTGCTTAGCGAGATTAAGTACATTACTGTCGACCGTTTCTACCGATGTTGCATTAGCCGCAACCATACTAGGAGCATGCCTTAAGGCAGATTCAAAAGAGTTATACTTAACATTGACGAGTGCTTTAAACTTAGCGATAGGTGTGATGTTAACTTTCGCTTCAGCAACAAAAACAAGAGAGCCTTCAGAGCCTGTTATAACACGGCTAATATCTAATTCGCTTAGCTCATCATTCAGAGTGTGCTCTAAGTCATAACCGGTTAAAAACCGATTTAAGCGGGGAAACTTTTCTAAAATTTGTTGCCGCTGACCGACACAGGTATCTAATAATTGCTTGGTAATTTTTGCGATTGGTGTATGTTTTTGACTTAAAACATTAGCATCATCAATGGCCATTGGGGCGGTGTTGAGAATGGTACCATCGGCCATTACCGAAGTAAGGGCTAAGATATGATCACTGGTTTTACCATACACCAAGGACCCCTGACCTGAAGCGTCGGTGCTGATCATGCCACCAATGGTTGCGCGGTTACTAGTGGACAAGTCTGGTGCAAAAAAGAACCCCAAGGGTTTTAACACATCGTTTAACTGATCTTTAACTACACCCGCTTGCACTCTAGCCCAACACTGCTCAGCATTGACTTCCAATATTTGATTCATATACCGAGACACATCAACAATAATGCCACTGGTAAGGGATTGTCCGTTAGTACCTGTACCACCACCTCTGGCGGAAAATTTTACGTCTTGATAGGGATTGGCGGTTTTCCCAATTAATGATAAATCTTCAATGTTTTTTGGGAAAATAACAGCTTGGGGCAACTTCTGATAAATAGAATTATCGGTAGATACCGCTAAACGACTGCCATAACTGTATTCAACATCACCAGAAAAAGTGGATCTGGCCAAGTCGGTCAAATAATCTTTGTAGTTATTTTCAATAAGAGCTTGAGGGTCTAACGCTGGCAGCATAGGAATAATTCAGTAATTTATGAGTAGAGTAGAACGTTAATTATACCTAAAATGATCATCTCGTCTCTAGATCTATTCGGCATTAAATAGTTTGTAACAACTGAAATTTTCAGAAAAAAGCGAACTGATATAGTCTTACTCTTATTAAGTAATCTCAATCCAATTAGGGTGACAGACATGAAGAAAAAAATTCGGATCACTTTGGGCTCATTATTAGCCATATTTGGAGTGGTATTTTTTATTCTGCCAGGCTCGATCTTTGTTTTACTGTTAGGTTTAGTCATGCTCAGTTATGACGTACCCAAAGCCAGACAATGGTTACGTATATGTCAAAATGCCATGTCTAAGTCGGCTCGTAAATTAGATAAGATCATTCTGGATAGAAAACTAAAGATCTAAACTCCCCCTTAAAAAAACATAAAAAAAGCCGCTTCGTTGAAGCGGCTTTTTAGATCTAGCTATTTATAGTTTACTGTCCGTGCTTCTCACCCAGATATAACCAAGTTTCAACCACTGTGTCAGGATTCAGAGAGACACTATCTATGCCCTGCTCCACCAGCCACTGAGCTAAGTCTTCATGATCAGATGGACCTTGACCACAGATACCCACATACTTGCCACGCTTTTTAGCCGCTTTAATTGCCATGGATAACAAGGCTTTCACTGCTGGATTACGCTCATCAAACAAATGAGCAATCAGACCAGAATCGCGGTCTAAACCTAAAGTAAGCTGAGTCAAATCGTTTGAGCCAATAGAGAAACCATCAAACATATCAAGGAATTGGTCCGCTAGAAGTGCATTTGAAGGCAGCTCACACATCATAATAACCCGAAGGCCATTTTCGCCTTGCACCAGTCCTTGTTCTGCAAGCAACTCCAGAACTTTTGCACCTTCTTCAAGGGTGCGTACAAAGGGGATCATGATCTCAACATTGGTTAAGCCCATTTTATTGCGTACTCGTTTTACCGCTTCACACTCCAAAGCAAAACACTCTCGAAAGTCTTCTGAAATATAACGACTGGCACCACGAAAACCAAGCATTGGGTTTTCTTCATCGGGTTCATATTGATAACCGCCCACTAAGTTAAAGTACTCATTCGACTTAAAGTCAGACATTCGCACTATGACTTTTTCCGGCGAAAACGCCGCGGCTATGGTGGAGATACCTTCAACCAATTTTTCGATATAAAATTCAACAGGCGATGCGTAGCCCGCAATCATATCGTTAATTTCTTCTTTTAATTCATCAGGTTGATTATCAAAATCAAGTAAGGCTTTAGGATGTACACCTATCATGCGGTTAATAATAAATTCAAGTCGCGCCAGACCTACGCCCGCGTGAGGCAATCGAGCAAAGTCAAAGGCTCTATCTGGGTTACCCACATTCATCATGACCTTAAGGGGAATGTTAGGCATGGCGTCAATCCGTGATGTCACAACGTCAAAGTCTAATACATCACCGTAGATGAATCCGGTATCACCTTCAGCGCAGGACACTGTGACTTTGTCACCATTTTCAATTGAATCCGTGGCGTTGCCACAGCCCACTACAGCAGGTATACCTAATTCACGAGCGATAATAGCCGCATGGCAGGTACGGCCACCACGGTTAGTCACTATAGCCGAAGCTTTTTTCATTATTGGCTCCCAATCTGGATCTGTCATATCAGTGACTAACACATCTCCAGGTTGGATCTTGTCCATCTCTTCCACGCCTTTCAGCACTTTAGCGACACCCGCACCTATTTTGTGGCCAATGGCACGTCCTTCACACACAGTTTTGGCTTTGCCTTTTAGCATAAAGCGTTCTATGACCTGCATGTCTTCACGGCTGCGCACTGTCTCAGGACGGGCTTGTACTATATACAATTTTCCATCTAAACCATCTTTGGCCCATTCGATGTCCATTGGACGTTTGTAGTGCTTTTCAATAATGACAGCCTGTTTAGCCAACTCCATGATTTCATCATCAGTCAGCGAGAAACGGCGGCTGTCTGCGGCATCTATATCGACAATTTCAACTTGTTTGCCATGTTCTAAGTCATCTGAATAGATCATTTTAGTGAGTTTACTACCTAGGTTTCTGCGCACTACCGCTGGAAAACCTTTGGCTAAAGTTGGCTTATGTATATAAAACTCATCTGGGTTGACTGCCCCCTGCACTACCATTTCACCTAAACCATAAGAAGACGTCACAAATACCACGTCTTCAAAACCCGACTCGGTATCAATAGAAAACATCACACCCGAAGCCGCGCAATCACTGCGAACCATTCGTTGAATACCTGCCGACAATGCCACACCTTTATGGTCGTACCCTTGGTGTACTCGGTAAGAAATTGCTCTGTCGTTAAACAATGAAGCAAAGACGTGTTTGATGGCCACCATAACTGCGTCGTAACCTTTAACATTTAAAAAGGTTTCTTGCTGACCCGCAAAAGAAGCATCAGGCATGTCTTCCGCTGTTGCTGAAGAACGTACCGCAAAAGACGCTTCATCTCCGGCTTCACCTTGCAAGGTTTCAAATGCACTGCGTATGGCATTTTCTAACTCAGGTAGAAAGGGAGTTTCGATTATCCAATTGCGAATAGTTTCGCCAGCTTTTCCTAACGCGGCAATGTCTTCTACATCTAATTCGTCTAACAAAACATGAATACGTGCTTCTAAGCCACTTTGTTCGAGAAATAAATTAAATGCATGAGCTGTGGTCGCAAATCCTCCAGGAACTTGCACTCCTGCATTGGCTAGATTTGAAATCATCTCGCCTAACGACGCGTTTTTGCCGCCAACTATCCCAACATCCCCCATTCCTAATTGTTGGTACCACAAAACGTGTTCTTGCATTCTCACTTTCTCCAAATGATTGTTTGCTAATTTAATAATCGTGTTAGGTTAGGCAAATCGTCTTAGTTTGATCTGTTAATATCAGCATAAAAAACGAGATCCTTATAACCACTTAATAGTCGTTAAGGGGATTTTAGAATGTTGTTGTTATAAAAGTAAAATTTTATTATTTTTCGTAATTAAATTACACCATTGTTAAGGAAATGTTTTGAGAACTGCCTATTATATTTCGGACGGAACGGCCATTACTGCGGAGGTGTTTGGCCACGCATTGCTCTCCCTGTTTACGATTGAGTTCAAACACATCACTATTCCCTTCGTCGAAACCGCAGATCAGGCAGAAGAGGTCGTTCGGAAAATATCTGAAAGTTTTCAAGATGACGATCAAAGACCGCTAGTGTTTTACACTATAGTCAATATTGAAGTTCGCAAGATCATTTCAAAATCAGTAGGCATAAATTACAATTTTCTCGACCAATTTGTTGCGCCACTAGAAAAGGTATTAGGGGTGCCATCTAAGCCAGAAAAACATCGCACACACAGTATTCATGAAAAAACTTACGACATTCGAATTGAAGCGGTCAATTATGCGTTAGCAAACGATGATGGCTCCAACCTCAAAGATTATCACGAAGCCGATATCATTTTAGTTGGCGTCTCTCGCTCTGGTAAAACCCCAACTAGTCTATATTTGGCGTTGCAGTACGGCATTAAAGCCGCTAATTATCCTTTTACCGAAGACGACATGGGTGACATATTGCGTTTACCTGCATCATTAAGGCGCTTTAAGGACAAGTTATTCGGGCTGACAATTCAAGCTGACAGATTGCACCAAATACGTTCAGAACGACGGGCCAATAGCAAATATGCATCGTTGCAACAATGTCGCATGGAATTACGTGAAGTAGAAAATTTGTATCGCAAAGAAAAAATCCCTTTTCTAAACAGCACACGTTTCTCAATAGAAGAGATTTCAGCGAAAATTTTAGCCACAACAGGTTTGCAACGTAAGAAGTATTAAGGAAAAGCTAGATGTTCACACATTTTGATCCATCACTTCTTAAGTTTTTAAGAGAACTCGAAGTGAATAATGAACGAGATTGGTTTAACGATCATAAACAACAATATGAAGACAATGTTCGTACCCCTGCACTGGCTTTTATCGAACAAATGGATCAGTGGATTAAATTAATTTCTCCCCACTACGAGGCCAGCCCTAAGAAAGTAGGCGGTTCGCTAATGCGCGTTTATCGTGACGTCAGATTCTCAAAAGATAAGTCCCCATACAAAACCAATGTTGGCATACAGTTTCGTCATGAAGTGGGTAAAGATGTGCATGCGCCAGGTTTCTATTTGCACATAGCCGCAGATGATATCTTTTTGGGCGTTGGTACTTGGCATCCTGATAGAGACTCCTTAGCGGCCATACGAGACCATATAGTCACTAAGCCAGGACCTTATGTAGACGCAATTGAACATCAACCCTTTAGCGAATTCTTCGAACTGGCGGGCACTAAACTGACACGTCCACCTAAAGGTTATGAAAAAGAACATGACTTAATTGAAGAAATAAAGCGCAAAGACTTTATTGCGATATGCCAATTAACGGAAAATGATTTGTATCAGGTTGATTTTTGCAAAATGGTGGCCAGCCGTTTCGGTCGTGCACAACCATTCCAAAAATTTTTATGCGAGGCGTTAGGATTACGATTTTAGAGAGCAATAATCTAAAGCTCTGCATGAATACTGATGACCAATAACTGCGGCCTATTTGGTTTTTTCAGAGTGAATACTTTTTAAATAGCCTTCTGATAACTTTTCTTCAATACGAAATAGCAAAAACTGGTAGTATGCGCCCAATAATCACTTAGTGCCGTTAAATACTCTAGCGCGCAAGATGATTGCTATTCACCCTTTTAAGCTATTACAGGTAACCCCATGTCACAAGAACCAAGCAGAAACAGACGTCAACGAAAAAAAATGCATTTAGACGAATGGGCCATATTAGGCTTTGAATTTAGTTGTACCTTAGACAAAGCATCAGAATCCGACTATGGACTGTTTTTTGATAGTTTAGAAGAATTAGTCAGTACTCAACATCTTTATATGACAATAGAGAATGACAGCGAGACTTTTGAAGGCTTTGTCACTTCAGCAGATCGTTATGGCAATGCCACAGAAGAAGACCGAACTGCTTTGGAAACCTTAATGAATAGTCATTCCATAGTGAAAGATGTAAAAATTGGTAAATTGGTGGATGCTTTTTACGAATTGTAAGTCGTTGACTAAGTTGTCCTATCAATCTAGCTGAATCATGGCGAGCGCAAACGTGACTCGCCAACTTCAATTTGCCAACCCCAATTTCATAGGTAGTAGCAACAACACCACAAAACCATTACTCCTTATTCACAGCCGCTTTGGCTCTTCCTCCCGTCACTTTATTGGCTCTGCCCTCATCTACTGCTTTTTCAGCGCGGCGGCGTCTGGCTTCTTTAGGGTCGGCAATCAGTGGTCGATAGATTTCTATCCTGTCACCTTTTTTGGGTAGGTCGGACAGTTTGCAGGCACGATTCCAAATTCCCACTTTTAAAACATCAAGATTAATATCTGGGAAACGTTTAATAATTCCTGACGCCAAAATAGCTTGTTGCACTGTTGTACCTTGTTCTACCACAACTTCAAGTAAGGCTTGTTTTTCTGGCGTAGCGTAGGCTACTTCTAATGATATTTGTTGGTCTGTCATAAATTTTACCCGTAAACCTGTTTAGCGCGCTCGGTAAAGGCGATCACCATATTCGCAGCAATCGAATTAAATACTCGCCCAAAAGCCATTTCAACTAACTTACTAGAAAAGGCAAAATCCAAGTTTAACTCTATTTTACAGCCTGACTCACTAAGGGCCTTAATTGTCCACCCCCCCGTCAATTGTGAAAAAGGACCATCAACCAAGTCCATTTGAATATACTCGCCCCGCTTTAAGGTGTTATGTGTCGTAAACCATTGGTTAACACCAGCCTTTGAAAT
This sequence comes from uncultured Paraglaciecola sp., assembly GCF_963977085.1. GTDB lineage: Bacteria > Pseudomonadota > Gammaproteobacteria > Enterobacterales > Alteromonadaceae > Paraglaciecola. The sequence goes on from NZ_CAXBNC010000007.1 coordinate 60,346, forward strand.
AAGAATTGAAGCTCGCATATTGTCATTATCTTGATGCAAAACCTTAGTATCTGAACATCCAGGGATAAACTCTGGGTACAGTTGAACATCATTAATTAAATCGAACATCGATTCAGCACTGTAGGCAACTAGCGCACTGCGAGATACATTGGCCATTCACACTCCCTAATTGGTCAAGATTTAAAACCGCGGTAGATTAACATAAGTCATTTAGATCCATTACTTTTTCAATAGCATAGAATTTTTGTTGTACCACTTCATACAATCTCTATAATACCGCCCTATGAATAAAAAGAACTCCAAATCCACAAATAACACCATTGCGCTTAATAAAAAAGCCCGCCACCAATATAACCTTGAAGATAAATTCGAATGCGGTATGGCATTGCAAGGCTGGGAAGTAAAAAGTATTCGCTCTGGTAAAGTTAATATTTCAGAAAGTTACGTCACTATTGAAAAGGGTGAAGCTTTTCTCATTGGCTCAACTATCCAAGCGCTTAATCAAGCCTCTAGCCACGTGGTATGTGATGCCACCCGCAAGCGTAAATTGTTGCTAAAAAAACGTGAGCTAGACAAGTTAATTGGCTCGGTTGAACGCCAAGGGTATTCAATTATTACCACAGCCATGTATTGGAAGAAAAACTGGGTAAAAGTTGAAGTCTGCTTAGGTAAAGGTAAACACGAACACGATAAACGCGACGCAGTGAAAGATCGTGACTGGGCCCGTGATAAAGAGCGAATGATGAAACACAAGGCGTAACGCTTAGACTTCAAATATATTGATCTATGGTTAGTTCAATCTGTTTTTCCAGCCAAATATTGTCTAAAACCAGAAAAAGGGGGTAATCCCCTTTTTAGTCGAGGTATTTTATAAAATTTCGTTTTTGTGCTGACTTTTGTACCGCCTAGTCAATTTTAGAGCTCATAAGCGCTTTGTAATACGCCACTCAGCAATTAAGCAAAGTGAAAGACTTTAAGACCGATTGTGTTCTAATGTTTTCAATGACCGTATTCCCTTGATTTGTAACCGATATAATAGCTGAATTAACTTTCACACAAGCTTTGTAACAAGATTTCTATAAACACTGTATTCACGGCTAACCAGCTTATGCTAGAATGTACAAGTTGGTAGTTTGCAACCAACAACTTGGGGCTGATTTTGGATTCGACAAGACTCTAGACGCTTTAGGTGCATGTCGAGGAGCGGTTTGCCTCGTAAAAAGCCGCATTTAAATAGTCGCAAACGACGAAAACTACGCACTAGCCGCTTAATAACCGGCAGTGCCCTTCCACTCATACTCTTTCTGCTAGTAGAGGTTCGGAAGGTCATCCCAGCAGGATAGCGAGGGAACCTTGTCTAAGGGTGAACCGCGAAATAGTATTAGGCCAGCTGCAACGAAATCCTGTTTGTCGGAGTTCCACGTAGTTAAATAAAAGACAAAATAAACATGTAGTACCGACGGTTGACGTTTTTTGGACGCGGGTTCAACTCCCGCCAGCTCCACCAAACTGAATGACGGTCTAGACCCTTCTAGACCGTCACATCCCTTTCATACCAAGGCATACAGCCACAACCCTTTAGCCCACCTCTGGGTCTATAAAAGTCCTGATAAGTCCTCAGAATGGCTTAAATATGTCATTGAATGTCGCGAGGCTGACACTTATTCCGACAGAATAACGCAGGGCATTGGCACAAAAGAATGCCGTAAGTTCCGTGCTAAGTTCTTTCAAAATCATTTACCTGTATGTAATGAAGTTGCACGCGAATACTTAAGAATCAGTGAAAAAGCGGATTATATACAAGCCAACCTTTTCTTGTTGGAAATTGAGAAACACTCACTAATAGACGATTTAAATCTGGTCGATAGTCAAAATCACCATATATTTGCTGAAGAAAAATCAAAAATATGCGCTCGATTCAAGCGAACCTTTCCAGAACGGTTTGCTCACAAACTGTCATCCCAACTCATGTCACGTTACAAACTTGGCATCCCTGCAAATTCTGATATTAGCGTTAACCTCAATATGCTTTGCTGTGAAGACTACTGGCTCAAGAAAATTCGCGTGGCTTCATCTAGGGCGATTGAACAAGTTAGGCGTATGACTGGCATCATTAATAAATCAAAAGGTATCTACTGTAGCGATACCGCTCGCGATAATTGGCGTTGGCATAAAGAGCAATCGCAAGAATACCTAGAAAATACGTTTATCGAAAATGAAGATGGTCAAACATTTTCTCTAGCTGACATAGCAAAAACAAATGTATCAAATCCTGCAATTCGTCGATGTGAAATGATGACTCGTATAAGAGGCTTTGAAGAAGTTGCAGAATTTAATGGTGACGTAGGCGATTTTTATACCATCACTACACCTTCAAAAATGCACTCACACAGCACGACTGGAATTAAAAATTATAAATATGACAATACAACGTCAAAACAAGCAAACAACTATCTCTGCAACGTATGGGCTCGTATTCGCGCAAAACTAGAAAGAGAGCAAATTAAAATATACGGCATAAGAGTGAGTGAGCCTCATCATGATGGAACACCGCATTGGCATTTATTGCTATTTACAGCCCCAGAATTCCGCAAGCGTTCAAGAGAAATAATTCAACACTATGCAATGCAGGAAGATGGTAAAGAGGCTGGGGCTGAAAAACACAGATATAAATGCGTTCCTATCGATCCCGCCAAAGGTGATGCGGCTGGTTATATAGCTAAATATGTGGCTAAAAATATTGATGGTGAGTTTATCAAAACCGACTCATACGGCAATGAAGCCAAATCATCAGCTCAGCGGATAACTGCGTGGGCAAACCTCAATGGTATTCGCCAGTTTCAATTCATTGGTGGCCCAAGTGTGACATTGTGGCGACAACTACGTCGCGCAGAAGCACAAGAGAATCAAGAACTAGAAGCTTGCCGCATGGCAGCCGATGCGTCAAATTGGGCGGCTTACGTGATGCTCATGGGTGGTATCAATAAAACTCGACTAGAACGCCCTATTCAACTTGAATATGACTTGCCTCCAAGTGACATTGATTATGAAACCGGTGAACTAGTATTTCGCACAGGTCGCTATGGTCAATCATTGTCCTCTCAAATCACAGGATTCAAAATTGGGAATAATTTCGTCCCTATCAAACGCAAACTGTGGACTATAAAACCGTCTCCACCTGATGACGATTGTCCACTCGCGCACACTTGCGCGAATGGACAATCTTCAGCGGGTGGTCGCTTTGACCTTGGACTTGTGTAAATAACTGTACGGTACAAATTAAAACTAAAAAAAGAGTAAATATGAAAATACAAAGAAACCAAATATGCCCTTGTGGTAGTGGCAAAAAGTACAAAAAATGCTGCCTTATATCTTCACAGGTTAAAGAAGCTTTATCTAAGCAAAGGGCCTTAGTTACAAACGATGAACATATAGAAGACCCTGTATTAATCCAGTATTTCGGCTACAACAAAGCAAGGGCCGAGGGTGAATCCCCATTTGAACTGCCAGAAGAGGGGCTTTGCTGCATGGTGTCTTCTGTTAACAGAGATATACAACGAGAGATAAATTCAAAGGTAGATTTTCCATTGCTTCAGTTGGGCAAAGGACAATGGGTAATCACCGCAAACATTGGTAACGAAGTTAAATTCAGTGGCCCCTACGACTCAGACCAATTGGCGATGGAATCCGCGAGAGAGAAATTTGGTGCTGTACGTTTTATGTCGTCACCTGAAATATTTTAGGAATTTAGCTCTTTAACAATTTGGTAATTGTTTAGCCAAGACATTACACTCTTGGCTAACTATTTATTTCAACTGTCTTAGGATTAATTTGAACTTATATACTGACACGCCATTAGCCTCTGCTATTTTTGAACTATTCGAAAAGTTTAATGAAAAATTAGTCATTCATTTAAACGAATCTCAAACACACGGGGCAATTAAAGCGTTTATTTTTGGTGGATGCGCTATTCATTTATTTACCAATGTAAGAGGCAGTGATGATGTTGATATTGAAATTAGTTCGGCTAAAAAGCTAGATACCCACTCACTAATTTTAGAAGTAGACGACGTATACTACACAGACCCGTTAGAAGGTGACAAAGTATTAAGTTTAGATGATACCTTTAATGTTGGTTTGCCAACCTTACACCCTGACTACAAAGAACGCGTCATACCACTTTCAACAGGCAACACTGTTTTACATGTCTATTTAGTTTCTGCGATAGATATTGCTATTTCTAAACTTGAACGCTGCCAAGCCGATGATGTCACTGATATAGTCGCTTTGTATAAAAAAGGATATTTCACCCTTGAGGAATTTGAAGAGCTTGCAGTAGAAGCTTCTGGTTATTCAATCAATCCAGAAAAATTGCGGTTAAATATTAGTCACGTTATAATCGAATGCGAAAATAGTTAGTTCACTTAAGACAATAGAGCAAATGCAGAATTTACAACACGTGTTTGAACAATTAGTACTCAATCCAGAGCACCCTAAAGCCTCAGAATGGTTAAAGGAGGTCGCTTTGGCATTTTGGTATGAAAATTTTGTTCCTACTACTGATTGTTTCTCAGGCGATAATGTTGCCCAAGCAGGCTTTGTTTTAGATAAATTATCTCGTTTTTCATGTACACCTTTATCGTCTAAGCAACAAGTTAGAGATCATGTATTACCTCCCCTTAAACTACATAGCCAATCAAAAACTGTAAATAGCAGTGATGCCTTGGCAATGGCTTGGGGAGTTAATTCAGACTTAAAATACTCATTTAAATCATTGTTACCCTACCAGCGAAGAAGTTACCAACACGTAGCTTAATTCATTGTATAGAGGAGCCCGTACCGCCTCAGAGAAGATACAATGAAGTTACTACCTCAAACATTTACCTGTTTTAGTAATATGGTCAAAGCTAAAAACATGTTCTTGAGGAGCAATTGCACACCTCCCGACATAGCGGCCTTTAAACTCTCTACTTTTCTCAATGAATAGGTCATCACCACACGACCCACAACGTCCCTCAAAAGCTAATAACTCGATCACCTTTGGTCTCGTTGCCTCTGATTCATCTTTAGGCTTTCGGGTAGTCACAAAAAATAGGTTTCTTATCCTAAATGGTGTGAATATGTCGGGTGATTTAGATACTCCTCTCTCCATCAAGTCATAAATTTTATATAATAAACTACTAGCCACAACAATAATTACCCCTAGCAATAATCCAGCAGAAAGCCCGCTAGCTGAGCCTTTAAAAACAAAATAAGGGACTAACGCAATTGAAAGTACACACAAAACCGCTACGAAAATAAACCAAAAGGAGTTTCTACCTTCAAGTTCTATTTTCATTAAACTTTTCATCCACCATGTAGGTTTAGGTAATCTCACAACCTTGTAAGAAACAACATTAGAGGCTTTATGTGTTTGGATCTGTGCGCTACTTTTTAAAATTAATCCATGAGTCGTCTTTGCCCCTCCTTTTACATCATCGGTATTAAAGTCCAATAGATATTCGCAACCTGACTTAATCATAAATTGAGACAAGCTCGAATCATCTTCCAGTAGGTCAATAAGCTGAGGTCGATAATTTCTAATTGTTGACGGGGCTTTGTCTGGAGATTTTGCTTTCGGCCAAACTAGTTGAAAGAGTTCTTCATGTGTAAACCGAATATCAGGAATATCAATATCATGCTTAATAAATTCAAAAGACTTATCGACCATTTCACTTAACAACCTTTCTGCCATTTTCAATGTATTACGGTTGTCTTTAAAATATTTTTTCGCAACAAGTAATACATTACGCAACTCTTGTATATCTTGACTTTCAGACATTCCCTATCCTTTTTTTCAACGGGTTATGAACGGGTATAACACCTGTTTTACCAGACCTACTCAGCCCATTCTAGCCCTGAATTTCATACGAGGGTATTTAGATGTACGTCACAACAAACAAACTTTCAGAATTAACAGGCTACACACCAGAAGCTATTCGCAACAAAGTCAAAAAAGGTGTTTGGCATAAAACCATTCATTACATCAAAGCACCCGATGGGCGTTTGATGATGAACGTCGAAATGATTAATAAATGGATAGAAGGAAAATAAAGTGACAGTTAAAGAAGTTAAAAATGGGTATAAAATTGATTTCTCATTCGATAATGAAAGATTTATTGAAACAATTAAATTTAGACATAGTAAGTCTAGTTTGACTGAAGTGAATAGACTTGAAGGGATATTCTATGAAGCAATCTATCGGAATGATAAAAGAGCACTACAAAATTATCCTCATAGTAAAATTTTACGAAAAGCGTTTAAGTGTGAATCCGATTCTTTCACGATAGATCAATATTCAAGTATTTGGTTTGGTCGCCATCAGGCTAACTGGTCACACACAACAATTAGGGATTACGGCCAAAAATATAGAACCCATATCAAAGAAAATTTTGGGGATATTACATTGAGAGAATTCACTCCTAGTATGTACCACGACTGGGCAAAATCACAGAATCTAGCTGGTAAAACAATCAACCATATACGTAGTATTTTAAATCAAATATTTAAAGAAGCATATTTGGACGAAGTCATTGACGTGAATCCAATTGAAAAAACTAGGCGTTCCAAAGTAATCCAAGAAGAGCCTGAACCCTTTACACAAGATGAGATAACTAAAATACTAGCTGCTTTAGAAACGCCCTATCGAGAATTTTTTCAGTTCGCTATTTGGACAGGGCTTAGGACTGGCGAACTATTAGCCCTACGCTGGCAAGATATAGATTTAAAAAATGGGCTGGCCCATATTCGAAAAAACATCACTTTAGGTAAAGAAAAAGAACCTAAAACCAAGGGAAGCATTAGAAAAATTGAAATGTTACCTGAAGCAATTGAAGCTTTAAATTCTATAAAAAATTCAAAATATTACGATAATTTTAGAGTGTTTATTGACCCAAAAACCAAAACCACGTACAAATATGCTGACGGGTTACGAAAATATGTTTGGATGCCAACACTCAAGCGTATAGGCGTTACGTACCGTTATCCTTATCAATGCCGCCACACTTTTGCTTCAATGATGTTATCAGAAGGCAAAAACCCAATGTGGGTAGCGTCTCAAATGGGGCATGCTGACTGGGGGATGATAAGAAAAACATATGGTAGATGGATAGCTAATTAAAACAAAAAAAAGGAGTTGAAATGTCCACAAAATACGAAGAGTTATTTAATATTTCCTATGATGGTGAAGGTGAACTAATTGTTAACCATTCTATGGATTCCCAGTTAGTAGCCTCAAGTATTTTGGCCTTAAATTCGATTTATAAAGAAGCATTTAACGAAGCACAAAAAATCTATCGTGATAAATTGGATATTACGTTGTACCTAGATGCGAATGAAGCATCAAAAGGATTTGAGCAGGGCTCTCTGAAGTGGTTGCTTAGACTTGTCGGATTACAATATGAAACTCAAACCAATATAACAAATGTTGTTTATTTCAAAAAAGTCCAGCAAGCAATTGTGACCGTTATAAAACTCTTAAAGCGACTTCGCTTTAACGATGCTGTAATAAAAATAACTCAAACAAAAGAGGGATACGCATTAGAAATTGATGAGGAAAGCGTATTATTGGATGAAATAGAATATGCTATTTTATCGAACGAAAACATTAGAGTTGGGATCGCAAAATTATCAGAACCCTTACTAAAAGATGGATTAGAAACATTTGAATTAAACTCTAATTCAGAGAGTAGTTTCACTATTAATAAAGAGGAAGCAAGAAATTTATTTATTAAGCGTTCCCATAAAACGATACTTGATGAAGGAGAGTTTGAAGATGTTTTTTACATTGAGACACTGAGTTATAATCCTGAAGCGAAATGGAAACTAATATCTACAACAGACAAAAAGAAAACAATCTCAGCTACAATTATCGATACACATTTCTTAAAACGCGTTTCATTAAACCAAGAAAAGTTTTCTAAAGATGACTTGCTCAAAGCTCGAATTTCTTATTATGCACAAAAAGCAAAACATACAGGGAAAACTGTCTATACATACAGTATAATTGAAATATTAGAACATATACCGGTCAGTGGAGACCAAGGTAAATTGTTATGACATTATTACTTTTCATAGTTTTTGCTTTAATTTTACTTCTGTATTTATGGCCAACTTTAGTTTTCTTTGCTACGCACAAACGTGTAAAAGTAGAAATTAAGGATAAAAAAGGACGAACAGAAAACGTTACATTGTTTCTTGAAGATGAAGATCCTCTATGGAAGGCCATCCTAAAGCATAAGCAAATTCTATGAGCGCAAATGCAAGCGGAGGAAGTAAAAAAAATGTCATAAGCGCATCGATTATTACAGCCGCGGTATTATCGACTCTGCTTACTATTTCCGAAAACATTGATCCGAATAGTGCTTTGAAAGCTTATTTAACTAAGGTAAACCTGTCACTTTTATCTTCTTTTATATCAATTTTAGTAACTTATATTTTTTCTTTCACGGCATTCTATATCCATACAGCTCTTCATGAAATGAAGTACTCTAGAAAAGCGAGGGTAATTGAAACTTTAATTGAAAGTTGCGATAGCCCGTCTGATAAGGCAGAATTTGAATCTCAATTATTAGAAACGAAAAAACAATTGGCGAGTAGTGTCATACACGAGAAGCCATTAAACTGAAAAATAATTACTTAAAGCCTTGAAAAACATATGAAAACTAATAGTTCAACTCCCGCCAGCACCAAATTAGGGCCTAATTCTTTGATTTATCAATGGGTTAGGCCTTTTTAATTTAAAGCTAATTCGGCATGTGTCACACTAAGGTGCACACAGTGTCATATTCTCTCCCATACCTAATCGTAAACCGTCATAAAACTTTTTATTTTAGATTCATGATCCCAATGCTTCTAGTAGAAGGTAAAAAAATTCTTCGTGAAATACGTTTTTCACTGAAAACGAAAAACTCACGCCGAGCCCTATTACTATACCAATACTTAATTCCAATCATTACTCTAAAAAAACAAGACATTGCTAACATGACAATTGAACAAACAAAAATCGAAGCTCAGATGGAAGACATAAAAAAGAGCATTAACGGAGTAATTAACGAACAAATCGGTAAACTGCGCGAACATGCCGCCAACAATAGCGATCATTGGAAAACTGAGTTGGCTCAGAGACAATTAAAAGAAACAATAATTGAACACTTTATGTCGCCAATCGTTGATATAATTGAAGAAAACACCAAAAATGTATCTGTTGTGGACACGTAAATATTTACTCCCTCTCTTATCTCTTAACCTCCAAATTAACTAATCAGTACTACGTGAGTAATATTGGAATTATTACTAGTGAAAATTACACTACCTCACGATATTCAGAAAGGTTGGTGGCATTTACTAAATACTCAAGTTTGATACTGTTCTGGTCAACATTTCTAAATAGAAGATGTGGGTTTATTCATTTATATCGTTTTAGTCCTTACTACAAGATAATATACGGGCATATAAACTATGAAAAAAACCACTTTTGTACTTACCATCTTTTTGACTTTAATCAGTAACGCACAACCAACGGATAACTCACCCGATTCGACCTCTCACATTCAACTTTTACGTCAAAAAATCACAACATATGACGATCCATACGTTTTTGTTATTGCTCACCGAGGTTGTACCGCTAACGCGCCAGAAAACTCAATCAAGGCTATCACGGACTGTATTGAATTAGGAGTTGATATGGTTGAACTAGACGTAAGGAAGACTGCAGATGGAGTTTTAATATTAATGCATGACGACACCCTTGAGCGAACCACAAATGGTCAAGGAAAGGTAAGTGATTATAGCTATGATGAGCTCACCCAACTTGCCCTAAAAACGAAGTTTGGTGGTGAGAATGCACCAATTACTGGAGAACGTATCCCCACCTTTGAACAAGCAATGTTAGTCGCAAAAGACAAGATATTGGTAAATCTAGATGCCAAAGCAGATGTCTTTAACGATGCTTTCAATGTATTAAAACGTACCGACACACAAGACCATATTTTAATGAAAAAATGGCTTAAACCTAGCGACACCGCGCTTTCCCTGCAAACACCTTTTAACCAAGTATTATCAATGCCTGTTTTAGCACATCCAAAGGCATATCAATCTAAAAATTACTTTTCTGCCATTGACTATCGGGCGCAGCTAGAGACCCATCCAATAGCTGCAGAATTTATTTTTGATTCCTTAGATTTTGCATATCAGATTAGTCAGTTAGCTAGACAAAATGGTGTGAGATCTTGGCTAAATTCTTTGACAGGCTGGACTAGCGCAGGGCTAGGCGATGCACAAGCACTGAAAAACCCTGATGCAGTTTGGGGGATGTTTTTAGCTATGGGTTTTAGCATGATCCAGACCGACCACCCTAAACAACTATTGAATTATTTAAAAAAAATGAAATGTGAGCATCTACCGAATTGCAAAAGGCACCTGACGTCTATGCAGTTTGATAGATAAAAACCAAGGAATCTAAAAACGCATAGCTAATTTGCTATGCGTTTGATTTAATACATTATGGGGATAATATTTGCTTACTAATCCTTAAAAAACCATTATGTCAGCTAACTTTTCTTAACTTGCACACCTGCTTGTTCAGTGAATGAGATCTCTATATCAGAAATTAAACTCAACTGTGTTAACACTGTCCCCAAATTATCGAGATAAATAATTCCGCTATATAATTCATATCCACTAATCGAACTGACGATGAGCTTTTCGGGAAAATATCGATCAAGATCTTTGAGTATATTTACTAGCGTCTGATTTTCAAAAACAATAGCACCGGAACGATTTGCAGAGGCATTATTAAACGGAATAATACGGTCGTCATTTTCAATAGAAACATTATTCCCAACAGTCAAACGTAGTGATGAAAATGCCCCAGTCGGCGTAACACTTACAACTCCCTTAGTCACCTCAACATTGACTCTGCCATTAACATACTGTACATCAAACGACGTACCTAATACTTTAATTGTATTGTCGCCAGCACTAATCTCAAAGGTTCTTGTAGGATTAGGTTCCACATCAAAAAATACCTCTCCTTCAGTTAATGTTATATGTCTTAATTGTGTTGAATATCGATAAGCCAACTTTGAACTAGGTTTAATAGATAATAAGCTACCATCTTCTAACTCAACCTGACGAGATTCGCCTTCTGTCGTTTCAATAAAAACGTATTCATTTTCGGTAGACGCCTTGTTAAGTGAAAAGTATGACCACAAAATAACGACAAGAACCGACGCTATTGATGCCGAGGTTAAAGACTTAGGCAAAGTAAACCATTCTTTAATGACGACATAAAAAGGTTTAGTAGGTTGCGAACCTGAAGATAAAGCCAAAACTTCTGATAAGTTTTGATCACTTACAGATGTCTCCAGCCATACTTCTTGAGCTTGCTCAAATGCTTGACGATTCTCGTCCGATTCAGCCAACCATTTCTCAAAATCTTGCCAATCAGACTCATCGATTTCGCCAATATCGAATCGCCGCGCCCACTCGGCGGCTCTGAATAGAATTGAAGAGCTATTAACCATAATTGACCAAAATATCCTTACAAAATATTAAGTTCACACTACTGCTTATAATAATAAAACGTGATATCACACTTTTTCCTCAGCTTTTTCTGGTTTTCAAACGTTCCAAGGCAGTAGAAACGTGTTTTTCTACCATGCTAAGGCTAATATTGTGTCGCTTGGCGATCTCTGTTTGCGATAAGCTTCTAAATCTAAAATCAATAAAAACATCCCGGCACTTAGGGGGTAATAGTTGCAACATCGCTATAACTGAAGTCAATTCTTTTTGGGCATCAATGGAGCGAGGAATATCCACTGTCTCATCCACAAACTCTTGTTCATCATCGTTATCGGCATTGTTTTTAACTACCACATTCTGGGGTAGACTGGTTTTTAAACTCCGCAAATAGTCGATGAAAATATTTTTAGCAATGCGAAATAGCAATGATTTAACAGCGTTTTCATCTACATCATAGTTTGCCTTATGGTAGCGAAGAAACACATCTTGAGTTAAGTCCTCCGCCTTATCCCGATCGATTCTTTTAGTGATGAAAAAGGCCAGTATTCGATCTTTGTATAGAGTATATATTCGCTCAATGGACAGCATAACTTAATGATCTTTCTATAATTCAAGGCGTCCACATCGTCATAACAGACCGTTTCATAAACGCAAAAAAGAGCGGATTTAATACACGCAACTAATGAGTGATTGTCGCTAATCTAACTGCTTACTTTCCTTTCGTCAAAGACAAACTTAAAGTATTTCATAAATAAAAACCTGCGGTTTTTTTGTGCCTTCTCGTTTTGCATCTACGAACACTAGATTTAACTAGTGTCAGCTTGGAATGCTCCAACCATATTTGCCCAAATAGAGAAATTAGGAAATTACAACATGACTGAACGAGTTTTAAATACAAAAAAAAAGCAAAATCAAATTTGCTTAACACTATCGTTGATTAGTCTAGCAACATCTAGCTATTCATTGAGCATACAAGCACAAGAAGCCAATGCAGAAGAAAATTTAGAGACAATAGCAGTAACTGGCTCTCGTTTACAAAATCAAAAATCGATCAATACAAAACGCCTAGCCGTAGGAGTTATAGACACAATATCTCAAGACGAAATCGGTAAACAACCAGATTTTAATATTGCTGATGCGGTGCGCCGCGCCGCTGGCGTGAGCACTGTGCGAGATGAAGAAGAAGGTTTATTTCTGTCAGTCAGAGGATTAAATCCTGATTTCACCTTAGTAACTATGGATGGCGGAGCGCTAGCCTCTTCAGACTTTTCTGCTTTAAGACGAGTGTCTGTTGAAGCAATGCCAGCCACAGTAATTCAACGCACAGATATAATAAAAACTCGTTCAGCTGAAACCGACGGCAATACCATCGGTGGCCAAGTTAATTTTGTAACTCGTAGTGCATTTGATACTGATAAATTATTCGCAACGTTATCAGGTTCTATCGGACAATTCACTGCAGATCAATATGATAGAGTAGACAATAAGCCCGCTATAAAGCTCGACGGAACAATTGCGGATACCTTTGGCAATCAAGCAGAATTTGGATATGTTTTTGCTGGTAGTTACTTTCGTCGAGACCAAGATGAACAAAGAGCACTAAACTACTATAACTCTGATTATTCAGTTCCTACTTTCAGTGTATGGAATGGCATTGAAAATCCCATGGAAAGGCTCGGTGGATTTGCAAAATTCGAATATCGAGCCAATGAACAATTATCAATGGAATTAAGTGGTCGTTATTTCGAACAAAATGAAACATTTGTGCGAGCCAGCACAGTAATGTGGGGAAGCACTAACAACCTAATCCTAAACGATACTAATTCTGGCACAATCACCTCAGCTGGCGGCGATCTTGAAACGTTAATCACCCATAATGGTAAAAAACAATACGGATTTAATTATTCTTCAGAATACAAACTTAATGATGATACAGTTGTCGATCTACGAGCATCTTACGCCTATGGTGAAGCTACTGATGGGGACGCGGGTCGTTCAGATACCACCTTTGATTATATTGGTGCTGCAGGTGGATTGGACTATCACTATGCCTTTAATGAAAACGGCATGCCACCTCAATATACTTACCTCAACCCTGAGTTAGCTGAAAACCTCGATAACTATGCTTTAAGCACTGTTGAAACCGATACTGTTGTTAACGATGGTACTGTATTTGACATGGAGACAAACCTGCAACACTATTTTGGGGGCTCTGGCTTTGACCTGAAAACGGGTCTTCGTTATCGGCGTACCGAACGGTCGTACGACCCAAATAATATCGACATTAAATACATCGGTGATTCGCCTCTCTTACTTTCTCAATTTGCAACGCTTTCCAGCCAGTATCGCCCTCCCTATGCGCCGATTAATTCTCCTATCATCGATAATGCGGCGATTATTGCTTATAAAATGGCCAACCCTGCATTATTCAATGATGTCACGAATCAAGATAACCTGCTAAGCAGCGACTTCGAAATTGCTGAAAAGGTCTTCGCCGGTTATGCATCTCTGGGCTATCAAAACGATGAGTTGCAAGCTCATGCTGGCTTAAGAGTTGAAAAAACAGATTTGCTAACCGATGCCTATGCCCGTACCAATGGCATACTTGCCCCGATCCAAGGTAAAAATGATTACACCAACCTCCTACCTTCTGCTGGCCTAACTTACGATTTAAGCCAAGATATTAAAATTCGTGCAAATTACGCCAAAGCCTTGGGCAGACCCAACTTTCCCGACCTCAACCCTGCGCGCACACTCACTGAGTCTGCCGGCATTACCACTATCAAAGAAGGTAATTCCAAGCTAGACCCTAGGGTGGCTGATAATGTTGACTTGTCTTTTGAATATTACTTCGATGAAGGCCGCAGCCTAGCTTCTGTTGCGTTGTTCTATAAAGATATCAAAGATGAAATCTTTACATTACAAACACAAACAACCCAAAATAATGCGCCTGTTATCACCACCCATCCACTCAACGCATCGGATGCTACGTTAAAAGGTCTGGAGCTGAACCTAATTAAAGACCGCTTGGATTTTTTACCCGGTTTTCTGTCTGACTTTGGTGTATCGGTTAATTACACCTTTATCAAAGCCGATGCCACGGTGTTAGCCACCGATGGCTCTGCCAGACAGGTGGATTTTTTAACTGAGCAACCAAGAAATTTAGCCAATGCAGCGCTCTTTTATCAACAAGGGGATTTTGAAGGACGGCTTTCTTATAACCTCACCGGCCGTTACGCCGCATCTATCAACCCCACCAACCCAGATAGCGATGACTTTATTGATGATTTTGACACCATTGATGCGCAATTTCGTTGGCAATTCAATCAGAACTTTACGCTAATGGTAGAAGGCAGAAACCTGACTAATGAAAAAAATGTCAGGTTAACCGGCCCTAATCGTAGTCGTAATGAAGATTATTCTGTCTTTGGGAAAGCTTATTTTGTCGGGCTGACTTACCACTACTAACGGTACTTCAGCACTGCAAGCCACCGACCATGACATAATTTATGGTCGGTGTTTTTTCTTATTCTCGCTAGTCACAAAGTCAAATTGAAACGCTACTATTTATGTTTCATAACATCCCTATTTACACGACATATTGGTGTCATATATCGGAGGTACAATAACGACTATATAAAAGTTGATTCCCTAAAATAAAATATATTTATGTTAGTGTTTTTTAGAACCTATGTTGTTGCTTGTTATAATCTCTGCTTAAACCATTTAATATTAAGTTTATCGGAATTTTCTAATTTATTAATTGCCAAGTGAACGTGGCACTTTTAATCAATAAAAAGTATTTCGTCATGATACTGCTGTCTTTCTATTACATATCGACAACAGCATATTCATCTATACCCAACGAGCCTCAAAACTGTCACTTTAAACTCGATGCTCCATCAGTAAAGCAAGCACTTATAGATCTTGGAATGACGTGTGGAGTGTCTGTGATCATTAAAGGTAACTTACCTTTTTCTCCAATCGTCCCGGTTAATTACCAAGGCAATAGCACCGTTATTGATGCAATCAAAGCCATATTGCATGATGTGAGTTACACATCAACAATGCTGGATACCAATTTAATTGTCATCCAATTAGGACATACGTCACTTGTCAAAAAAGCGATATCTACAAATGCAACTATTCAAAATGCTACCAGCCCTCTCCCCAACACCGATCCGCAAGAAATCGAGGTGCTTTATATTACCGGCTCTCGCTACAAAAATACTAAGCTGATCTATGATAAACATCACAATAGTTTAATAAGTGATGCCTTATCTCAAGATGAGATAGGCCAATATCCTGATATTAATGTGGCGGATACCGCCAGAAGGATCCCTGGATTAGTCAACATTCGTGACGAAGAAGAAGGAATTAGCCTAGGCATTAGAGGACTCACTCCCGATTTAGTATTAATCACATTAGATAACGGTACCTTCGCATCTGAACCTTCACTCAATATCCGCCGAGATTTTGTGGAAATATTACCTTCTACTCTATTCAAAAGCATACAGGTTCTCAAGACACGCTCTGCTGATATTGACGGTAGTGCTTTAGGAGGCCAGATCAATTTAATTACCCGAAGTGCTTTTGAAACTGACGGTGTTTACACTTTACTGTCAGCAGTAACCGGCGACTTTACTGCTGACAAATATGATGCGTTGAATAATACACCTGCCTATCAATTGAATAGCCTTATCTCAAGCACCTTTGGTAGCAATCAACAATTTGGTTTTGTTTTTGCTGCTAGTTATTTTCAACGCAATCAAGATGAAGAGCGAAACCTGAGTTATTACGACGAACACTTTATCATGCCAACCATGTCGATATGGAATGGAATTGAAGACCAACAAAAAAGATATGGTGGATACGCTAAGATAGAGTTTCGTTCTCCTAAACACTTTAATTCAGAAATAAGCGTTTGGCTTTTTAAGCAGTCAGAAGCCTTTAAACGTGCAAGTTTAGTGTTAAATAGTGAGCTTGCATCATCAGATCCCAATTTATTAGATACTATTGATGTTAATGGCAGTTTTGAGGCATTAATCTCTAGCGATAAAAAACACCATGGTGGTTTTCTCAGTAAAACCAGTTATAACTTTAACAATAATAATACTGCGCAAATACGAATTGGTTTGTCACAAGGTCGTGCTACTGATGGGGACGCGGGTCGTTCAGATACCACCTTTGATTATATTGGTGCTGCAGGTGGATTGGACTATCACTATGCCTTTAATGAAAACGGCATGCCACCTCAATATACTTACCTCAACCCTGAGTTAGCTGAAAACCTCGATAACTATGCTTTAAGCACTGTTGAAACCGATACTGTTGTTAACGATGGTACTGTATTTGACATGGAGACAAACCTGCAACACTATTTTGGGGGCTCTGGCTTTGACCTGAAAACGGGTCTTCGTTATCGGCGTACCGAACGGTCGTACGACCCAAATAATATCGACATTAAATACATCGGTGATTCGCCTCTCTTACTTTCTCAATTTGCAACGCTTTCCAGCCAGTATCGCCCTCCCTATGCGCCGATTAATTCTCCTATCATCGATAATGCGGCGATTATTGCTTATAAAATGGCCAACCCTGCATTATTCAATGATGTCACGAATCAAGATAACCTGCTAAGCAGCGACTTCGAAATTGCTGAAAAGGTCTTCGCCGGTTATGCATCTCTGGGCTATCAAAACGATGAGTTGCAAGCTCATGCTGGCTTAAGAGTTGAAAAAACAGATTTGCTAACCGATGCCTATGCCCGTACCAATGGCATACTTGCCCCGATCCAAGGTAAAAATGATTACACCAACCTCCTACCTTCTGCTGGCCTAACTTACGATTTAAGCCAAGATATTAAAATTCGTGCAAATTACGCCAAAGCCTTGGGCAGACCCAACTTTCCCGACCTCAACCCTGCGCGCACACTCACTGAGTCTGCCGGCATTACCACTATCAAAGAAGGTAATTCCAAGCTAGACCCTAGGGTGGCTGATAATGTTGACTTGTCTTTTGAATATTACTTCGATGAAGGCCGCAGCCTAGCTTCTGTTGCGTTGTTCTATAAAGATATCAAAGATGAAATCTTTACATTACAAACACAAACAACCCAAAATAATGCGCCTGTTATCACCACCCATCCACTCAACGCATCGGATGCTACGTTAAAAGGTCTGGAGCTGAACCTAATTAAAGACCGCTTGGATTTTTTACCCGGTTTTCTGTCTGACTTTGGTGTATCGGTTAATTACACCTTTATCAAAGCCGATGCCACGGTGTTAGCCACCGATGGCTCTGCCAGACAGGTGGATTTTTTAACTGAGCAACCAAGAAATTTAGCCAATGCAGCGCTCTTTTATCAACAAGGGGATTTTGAAGGACGGCTTTCTTATAACCTCACCGGCCGTTACGCCGCATCTATCAACCCCACCAACCCAGATAGCGATGACTTTATTGATGATTTTGACACCATTGATGCGCAATTTCGTTGGCAATTCAATCAGAACTTTACGCTAATGGTAGAAGGCAGAAACCTGACTAATGAAAAAAATGTCAGGTTAACCGGCCCTAATCGTAGTCGTAATGAAGATTATTCTGTCTTTGGGAAAGCTTATTTTGTCGGGGTGACTTACTACTATTAATTATTTTGTTCTGGGAAAAGTAACACCTACTGTCATTTTTTCAATTTCTATAGTCGATAAAAATATAATTTAATCAGGCAGTTACAAAACGATGAATAAAAACCGGACTGATTAAAGCGATATCGATTAAATAAAAGGTGCGGATTTATCTCGGGCCAACGTTTAAGCATACAAGAACTATATAAACGAGGTTTCAGATATAAAAAAAGATCTGCTTGGTTGGCATAATAAATCGGCAAAGTTAGCCTATTAAGCACCAAATTTTTTAATTTATATCAATCAATTTACTAATAGGGGAATAAGTTATGCGGTATGCGTCATTTTTAACTAAAGCATTTTGTTTTTTGATAATACTTATGGGGGTCGCACCATCCATTCAAGCGCAAGACGCTGGGTGGTCTAAATATGATTTTAGTTCCGGTGTTTACCAAAAAAGATGTTCTAAGGCGTTTGGCACAAATGCCACAGACAATTTGAAAAAAATTCGTACTGCAACAACTACAAATCCGGCCATTATAGCGCATCGCGGGGTGTACTCAAAAATGCTACCAGCAACTGAGCATGAAAACGATGGTAAAGGCCTTTTTGCTGCTGAAAATACCATTTTAGCTTTTCAACATGCTCAGTGCTTAGGGTACCCAGGTGTTGAAATTGACTTAAAGTACACCGATGCAATTGGCGCAGAAAAAACTGAGCAAGGTAACAGAGTTTACGATTTATCTAGCAGCTCTAAGTTAATTTTAGCTCACGATGAAAACCTGATGCGTTTTACAAACTTTGGTTGCGATAATGAATTTTTTAATATCGAAAAAGATGCAGAGATTCAAGTAGGCAATCATACAAGTAGATATAAATCTAAAACCTGCCCAAGAATTAGAGATATGCAGGCAAGTACCATAGAAAACAATCTAACATACATGCAAACCTATGACCAAAATGGACGCGTAATGTATAAACCTAATGGAGAGCTGTACAATCCGATAGTTAACAATATAAACAATGATGCGTCTGCAAAAGGCAATTCGTTATTCCTCCGTTACGTATTGAACCAAGCCAAAAATGACAAGACACTCGACCGCTTAATCTGGGTACTTGATATTCAAAATTATCCAACCTTAGCGCTGGCAATAAATGTTGTCAGCGAGCTTAACATGTGGAATCGAGTCATTTTTAAGGTTTGGACTGAGGCGTTAATGGTAAACGTATACAATGGTCAGACTTGGAACTCTGAGCTATATATTCCAGAGTATAGAAAAGCAAACTATGTATTTTCTATAAATAGCATGAATACCGAATTTACCACAGGGAATACTTTGAATTCCCGTGTGTTTATGGACGAGAGTTCCTCTGAAGAACCACGCCAAGAAAAAACATTCCCAACGTATCAGCTAGTGGAGTTGATAAACAGTACATTTATTAAGAATCATCGTGACCGCTTTTTTGGCTTTGAAGTGCTGATTGATAATGGAACAACTCCGAAAGATATCGCGCTCAAACAATTGATACCTACACTTGAAAACTTCCCTACCTTTTCGAGAATTTGGGGAGTGCTTCGTGTCGCTGATTACATTTGTAATGGTGAAACATCACCGAAACCATGCCAATTATCTGGTGGAAAAGATCTCTATGCCACGGGCAAAATTGATGCTTCAAATTCGTGGGTCAGATTATACACTGAAAAACAAGCGACTATAGACGCTCGATGGCAGCACGGCCTCAAAAGTACAGTTCGAACTCAAGATATTCGTGGTAAAGGCGATCCTGAGTTTGTATCACCGGCGAAGACTACAGCAATTCAATCACAGTTACGTTAGCTTCAATCAGTACCGCATAAGGATCGCTTATGTGCTACTGAATCTATGTGAAATCCCAACATTTAACTCTTAAATTTTTAATCAATATAACTTGGAGATAGAGTATGAAAACCCTTAAAACATTAGCAATGGCAGTTGTTGGAATAAGCCTTTTAAGTACACCTGTATACAGTCAACCTGATCCATCAACTGGTAATGGTGCCGGTTGTATTAATGGTGACCTATCAGGAATTATCACAAAAATCACAGTCGGGGATGTTGGTGTTCCAGGTCAAAGTGATGGCTCTAATGAAATATGGTTGCAGTTAGATAACCAAGATTCTTGGTTAGCCATTAACTTGGGGCTTAATATGAATGATGTTGTGGGACCAAGTATGTTGTCTATGTTGCAATTAGCTTTTGTTAGCTCCCTGCCTGTCATACTTTGGGATAAAGACGGTGACTGTATGACCTTTGAAGAAATTACAATTTTGAAACAGTAATTTTCCACCTCAGAAAAAACAATCAATTTGTGGATAAGCTTCTTTCTAGTTTATATTATAATCACTAGTTAGGGGCTTTGTTCCAGCAATTAAAAAATGCCTCACCCAGAAGCCTCCAAATGGCTTAAATCTGTGGCGCTGACTTTATGGTATGAAAGTGTTGTACCTTCGACTGCTAACTTCTCAGGTCAGCAGGTTGCACAAGCCGGTTTTGTATTAGATAAGCTATTACGATATTCCTACCCCCTGCCGAGGTAAAGAACAAGTCAGAAATGTTGTATTACCCACTCTCAATCAAGGCAACAATGCATTAGCTACCACATCAAAAGATCAACTAGCGCAAATATGGGCCGCTGACTGCGATTTAAAGCAGTCATTTAAATTGCTGCTACCCTACCAAAAAAGCATTATCACCACGCAGCTTAAATTTTTCTGCATAAAGTAAACCAACGTCTAAATGCTTTTACGTAATAATTAGCAGAGTAAAAATATGGTTTATTTAGTACATGGTAATTATGCGACATATTACGTCGTAATATACCTATAAACTGAGTGATCTTCCCGTAAAATTGTAGACACTTTGGACTTCCCAGATATTGCTTGAAACCGAAGTGAGGTAAAACACATTCGAAATCGCAAAGCGCACTAAATAATAAAATTATGCTAGGCTTGCCGGCTAATCGTATTTTGTAGTTTGACGCTACTTTGAAAAAAGGTAAGTACATGAAAGTTATCGTCGCCCTCCTTATAATAATTGCCATTGGCGCTGCTCTGTGGTTTTCAAATCCAAGCCCTCAGCAACAAGAGCATTCTAGTGAGACGCAGTCGCTTATACCGGTAATCACTCGGGAACAAATTCTCTCTGCTTCTGATTTAGTGCAAAGCGTTAAACAAGCAATGCAACACAATGATGAAAAAGCAATCGCAAAATGGTTAGACAAAGCGGTAGCAGTAGCAAAAGAAGCAGGACTGTCAAAACAAGACATTGATTACCTTCAGTCAGACGCGGCAAAAAACTATGTGATTTTTCACGCTGAGCGTAGCCAATTTAATGATGCTATCGAGCGGGCTTATTACACATTATTGAGTATCGAAACAATCAAAGAAGATTACCCTCAAGCCAAGGATTTATTTGCGAGCGCCGATAAATTAATAGCCGAGCGCGATAAGCTTATTGAACAAATTGCCACAGAATTGGCAGGCGGCACAACACCGACTGATGTTGATCGCCAGGCTGCGCGTCAACAGTGGGTATCAAGACATGTTAATCCTACTAACAAATAAAGTTTTTACATCATTTCAGTAAACATAGTCACTTTTAAGCGGTTATGTTTACTGATATTCGAGCCACTTAAATTAAAGTCTCCTCCTTGATTTAAAATCCCTTAAAACGATAAATTTATCAATCAAGACGATTGATTCTTTCAATTATCTAAAGGGCATCCCCTTGTTTAAAATAGCACTACTGAAATTACTCATGCCATTACAACAAGAAGGTCTCCATGAAAACCCTAGCTTCAAGCAACGCCATCACTTTAAACAAAACTGCACAGCCTAAGTTAGCGCTGATTGCAGAAGGTGGTGGGCAGCGAGGGATATTCACAGCTGGAGTATTAGACGCTTGGTTACAAGAGGATTATGATCCATTCGACATGTTCTTCGGCACTTCAGCTGGCTCACAAAATATAACCAGCTACCTTGCTCGGCAAAAAGGCTACGCCAAACGCCTCATCCGCGGTTTATCACGGCATAAACGCTTCTTTCACTTAGGCAGAGGTCTAATGGGCAAACATATAGTGGATTTGGATTGGTACTTTGATAAAACGAAAGAAGCGAATCGCGCCATCGATTTCGAAACAGCTAGGCGCACTTTAGGCCAGCGAGAACTCTATATAACCGCCACCAATGCCCGAGATAGAACCCCTCATTTTTTAAGCCCTACAGGCGAAAATCAGCAATGGCGTGAACTACTTAAAGCGTCTAGCGCCTTGCCATTTTTATACAAACAAGGAGTGAAGCTAACCCCCTGGTTAAGCACTTCGGCAGCAAACGAATCAGCAGCCACATCAGAGCAAAACATGACAACACCAAAAACAGACTATTTTCTTGACGGAGGCTTAGCTGCCCCACTTCCTTTAATAGAAGCCTATAAACGTGGCGCTCGCAAAATTGTGGTTATTCGCACTGCCAATGCTGATTTTCAAGGGCAATCGGCTTGGGTCCATAAACTCAAATCTCTGGTGTGTACCCCAGGATTCTGCCCTAAAACCATTGATTATTTAGTTCAACACGAAAAAGCCTATCAACAAGAGCTGGCATTTATCGCGAATCCGCCTGCCGATGTAGAAATTCTGCAAATTTTTGCAGGTGAAAAGCTGCAAAGTAAATTGTTGGGCAGTACAGATAATGATCTTAAACACGATCACAAGGTTGGGATCGCCGCTGGTAAAGCATTTTTGCAACAACATAAGACTATTGAAAACAACAAACTAACAAGGCTCATGCCAGCTAACAAAAGTAAAGGTGTGAACGAGTATGCGCTAAGCCAAATTGACGAAATAAATAAGCATCAGGGGCAAAGTGATTTCGTTGTCGAAAAACGAGTTAACCAACTTGTAGCACGGCAATTGACTCCTCCCCAGCGTTTATCGGCCTAAGTTAGACAGAGCTGGGATTAGCGCAATAGTGATAAAATTAACTGCAAGCAAGATAACAAATAAATGGGCGTACTGATTTACGCCCATTTATTTCAATTCTACTACTAGCCTATTTTTGTAAATGTTCTTTTATAGACTCAGCAACCTTATTGGCATCAAATATCTCAATCCAGTATCCGTCAGGATCTTTGATAAACGCGATGCCTTGCATAACACCATCATTGGGGCGTTTTTGAAAGGGCACGTCTAATGCTTCAAAACGTTGACACGCGGTCTGAAGGTCCGGCACATGAAACCCAATATGACCAAAACCTTTTGGCTCATTATTACCGCTATGATATTGCACACTTTCAGCTGAGTCAGACCAGTTATGAGTGAGTTCTAACATCGCAGGTCGCCCAAAGGTTTGTGCCGTGCGAACGTTTATATCATCGCTGATATCTGAAAAATCATCGCCAGCGCTTAAAAAGTACAAACTAAACTTCATATCAGCAAAATCAAGGCGCTTAACTAAGGTCATGCCCATTACACGGGTATAAAAGTCTAACGAACGCTTTGGGTCAGCGATACGCAACATTGTTTGGTTAAACACATAACCATCTGTGGCTAGATCTTTATCTTCATAAAGGCCCTCTGCCTTATCAAAATGACGACTCATAAACTCAATTCCTTAACTGTTAATTCACGGTTGTACTCAAAATGGGGATACTGAAGTGTATTCACAACATCGAATAACAAAAACCCCGTGCTTACTTAGAGTCCCTTGTTAAATTCAACGCATCTATTTTAATTGCAGCTCCTCATAATCTTCAAGCCGCTCTACCTGAGTGCCTAAAAAAGTAGTGACTGCTGTGCAATAGGTTGGGATTGATCAGTCGTTATCCTTGATAACTAATTTAAGGGTATGCAAATGATTATTACAGTTGTTATAGCTGTTGACGCTAACAAGATTAATTTCTGCCGAGTTTGAAGTTCCTCTGTTAGAATGCCGATACTTCGCTAGTATATTTTTCTGGACATTTTCTCGATGCAAATCAATCGTATACTTCTGACTGCAATTGCCAGCGTTTTGCTGGCTATGGTGACTATCCAGTCAGGGGCGTCTATTGCCAAACAACTTTTTCCTTTGGTTGGGCCTGAAGGTACCACAGCTCTACGTTTAGGTTTTGCCGCTGCATTACTTTGGTTAATATTTAGACCATGGCGGAAATTGCCACAGGGTCGCGATTGGCGCAGTATTATTGTTTACGGCTTGTGTTTAGGCGGGATGAATATTCTGTTTTACTTGTCAATTGAGCGCATTCCATTAGGCATCGCAGTTGCACTTGAATTTACAGGGCCTTTAGCCGTAGCCTTGTTTTCTTCTAAACGTAAAAGTGATCTTTTCTGGGTCGCTTGTGCCACACTAGGAATTTTTCTGCTGTTGCCTAATTTATCAGAGACCCAAGGGTTAGATCTTAGCGGTGCACTAATGGCCCTAGGAGCAGGTGCTTGCTGGGCTGGATACATCTTGTTTGGCACGCGAACTGATAAACAAGCGTCGGGTGGCATTACAGTGGCACTAGGTATGACAGTTGCAGCCATTGTGATTGTACCCATTGGCGCAGTTAGCCAAGGCTTAGCATTAATTAGTTGGGAAGTTTTGCCCCTTGGTTTATTGGTGGCAGTATTATCTAGTGCCTTGCCTTATACCTTAGAAATGGTTGCCCTTAGGAACATGCCAACGCAGACCTTCAGTATATTTATGAGTTTAGAGCCTGCAATTGCCGCATTAGCGGGGCTTGCAATTTTAGGCGAGCATTTGAGCCTGTTACAATGGGCTGCCATTGCTATGATTATTGTAGCGTCAATCGGCAGCAGTTTTACCCCTAAAAAAGCCGTCGATATGGGGGTATAGATCTTTAAAAACTAATGAGGCACATTGGATGCCTCATATTAAAAAAACTAAAAAAGGCTTATCGAAAGATAAACCTGTTTCATTGGTATTAGTGAGACAGTAAACCTCACAATGGCAGATAGCGCTCTACCCAATAGACGGATTTGTCTTCATTGTCATTTCTCTGCTAGCTCTTCTTTGAGTACAAACTTCAATACCTTGCCTGCTGGATTTCGTGGTAGTTCAGGCACTTTATGTAACTTAATGGGTAATTTATAACGAGCTAAATGTGCTTCGGCAAAGCTTCGTAACTCTTCTAAACTCAGATCAGCACCTTCCACAACGGCAATCACGGCTGTCACTGCTTCCCCCCATTTTTCATCTGGTAAACCAATGACTGCGACTTCAGCGATTAATTCATGTTTATACAGGACACTTTCAACCTCGGCGGGATATACGTTTTCGCCACCGGTTATCACCATATCTTTGAGTCGGTCACAAATAAATAAGAAACCATCTTCATCAAGATAACCTATGTCGCCAGAATGAAACCACCCTTGGGCATCTATAGCTTTAGCCGTGGCCTCTGGTTGATTCCAATATCCTTTCATCACATTTGCACCTGAAATACAAATTTCGCCATGCTCCATTGCAGCCAATTCTTGGTTATCATCATTGACTATTTTTAATGCCGAATAAAAAGCGGATTGCCCCGCTGAGCCTAGTTTACTTATTGCCCATTCTGGTGTGAGCAAAGAAGCGAAAGGAGAAGTTTCAGTTAAACCGTATCCTTGGCAAAAGTTAATTTCACGTTTCGAATATAAGCTCAAAAGTGACTCAGGAACTGGCGCGGCACCACATACCAGCATCTTGATGCTACTTAGATCAGTGTTATCAAACTCAGGGTGTTGTGACATAAATAAAAACATCGCAGGCGCACCAAACATACTGGTTACTTTGTACCTTTGGATATATTGTAAAACTAAAGCAGGATCAAAATTTCTAACTAAGACTAAGGTTGAACCCATCATAAAACTTTGTATTGTCATGACGTTCAAACCTGCAATATGAAACAAAGGAGCAGCCGTTAACACAACATCATCTCTGGCGCCGCCATAAGACAATTGCGCATTAATGTTATTCCACATTATATTGCCGTGACTGAGCATAACGCCTTTTGGTAACCCTGTTGTGCCAGAGGTATACATAATGACACTAGTATCATGCTGATCAACAGATACAGGGTGTGCCAGTGCACCTGATAACGCTCGTTCATCTGTCAAAGAACGCCAACCAGCCAGGTTAGACTCGGCACCAAAATACTCTCGACAACATAACTCATTTTTTACAGGATTTATGACTTCTTGCATGGGCGCATCACAGACTAGGGTGTGCACTCCCGCATCGTTAATGATAAATGTTAACTCTTCGGCAGTAAGACGAAAATTTAGAGGTACAAAAATAGCGCCTAAGGCATTTGTGGCAAAAAAAGTTTCAAGGAAAGTAGGCTGATTAAAACCAATAAAAGCCACCCTGTCCCCCATACACACACCACACTGCTGCAACAATTGAGCCTGCTGCCTAACACGTTGTGAAAAGTCACCATAGGTAAAGCTTTTGTCTTCAAAAATCAGTGCGGTTCGTTCCGGATTTAATTGCCCGCGACGTAACATACCCATCGCAATATTGGGTTCGATTTCAGGTTTATGCATAGAATTCCCGTTGTAATGTAATTCTCTAAGTGATTTGTGTTAACACTGAGATAACAAATAAAAAAACGCAAGATAATTTCGTCTAATATAAAAAACAAATAGCGATTGTTGAAATATGCCTAAATCGTTTAATTTCCAGACTCTTCATAACTGATGATAGGTAAATCAAAAACATCAAATTGACTCAAGACCTTCAAGCACTGAAAAATAACTCAAAGAGAATGTACATTACTCATAGTTGTTATGAGAGCTATTGACTGATCATTTACTCCTGTTTCCATTAATGAAGAGCTCAAATAATGTTAACTTTCGCATATATAACGTGATACTCAACTGACTTTTATTGCAGCAAAAAAAGCCTCATATCTCTCTTTTTAACAACAACTAACTCTGGGCGAAAGTCCCATGACACATAAACTTTAGCTCATAATTCACCGTCAACTACTCGCTACTCAGACAACAATGACGACAAAAACATCAATCAAATAGTACAAAATACATACAAATATCAGTATCTTCTGATTAAATATTGAGCTAATGTTAAATTATTGTAAATATTTTTAGTTCGTTTTATTTCTAATTTTTATGTGCCAAAAACCTGAGTTTTGCAATAGGAAATAGATTGATGAGTCACTTTTCACAAGTACACGAATTGCTTCTACATAATCAACATTTACACTCACGAACCGCAGAGTTCTATAGCGTTTTATCGAATCAAGCTAAAAATGAGCGAGTCAAAATGTTGCTTTGCACTTTAGTAAAACATGAATCGGAACTGTCCTCATCTCTACAGAACTATATTAAAAAAGCACCCAG
This sequence comes from uncultured Paraglaciecola sp., assembly GCF_963977085.1. Classification (GTDB taxonomy): domain Bacteria; phylum Pseudomonadota; class Gammaproteobacteria; order Enterobacterales; family Alteromonadaceae; genus Paraglaciecola. The sequence goes on from NZ_CAXBNC010000007.1 coordinate 87,912, forward strand.
CAAAATACTCAATACTTATTTTCAATTTGATCATGAAAGTAACGTCGAAGAATTGTTTGTCATTCGTTTTGAGGCAGCACAAATTAATACTAATGACGTGCAAAAAATAGCTAGCGCTTTCGACGATTATTTTTGTCATCTGTACTCAGAAATGCAGGAAACCGTCGACTGTGTTGAGGTACAGGACTTATTTGCAAATTTGCATGAACACATGATGGATGAAAAAAAGAAATTATCCATAGACATATATTCGATGCTGGATATGTAAGCCTTTGAGTAATGAGACATGCACTGTCAATAGGTGTTTAGCCATTTGAGGAACAACTTGAAATTAGTACAACCCTTGAGGACCTGATTGCGATTGAATCCAAAAGGGGCGATTTCGGCGTTAACGACCGAAAAGAACTAAAACGTATTTTTTGGGGGAATAAACATGATACAAACACTGGGCGAACTGTGGCCGATTCTGTTGTATTTCACTTTTACACTTTTGTTATTGGTCGCTGTGATGTTTGCGTCGTCATTGTTAGGACCAAGAACAAAAGGCCATTCTACTCACTTGCCCTATGAATCTGGCATTTTGTCTCTGGGTAATGCGCGCGTTAAGTTTGCCAATCACTTTTTTCTATATGCCATTTTTTTCGTTATTTTCGATCTAGAAACCCTTTATCTTTTCGCTTGGGCTATCTCCTTTGAACAGGTTGGTGTGGCCGGCTTTATCGAAGCCCTTGTATTTATGATTATTCTGTTAGTCGCCCTTGTTTATTTATGGCGTATTGGCGCACTCAACATGCTTAAAAGACACTTGCCGGAGCAACACTAATGGATTGGAATCTCAGCGACCCTAATAAAATGTCACAACACATCCCGGTTTTTGATAAAAGTGTCCAAGAAGATATTAAAAAGAATGTCATATTTACAACCTTAAACAATATGATTAATTGGGGTCGAAAAAATTCCATCTGGCCATTTAACTTCGGTTTATCATGTTGTTACGTAGAAATGGCAACCAGTTTTACTGCCAGACACGATATCGCACGTTTTGGTGCAGAAGTAATACGGGCCACACCACGAGAAGCAGACTTGATTGTGATTTCTGGCACCGTATTTCGCAAAATGGCACCTGTAGTGAAACATTTATACGACCAATTACTCGAACCCAAATGGGTCATATCCATGGGCTCTTGTGCCAATTCTGGCGGTATGTACGACATATATTCGGTGGTACAAGGCGTAGATAAAATATTGCCTGTAGATGTGTACGTACCAGGTTGCCCACCGCGCCCAGAAGCATTGATGCAAGGCTTAATGTTATTGCAAGATGCGATTGGCCGTGAGCAGCGTCCGCTAAGTTGGGTGGTGGGTGAGCAAAATGTCAGCCAAATTGAAAAACCCAGCCAACGAGATATTCATAATGCGCAGCGTATGCGAGCTCGAGATCTCACTCCTCCGGATAGAGTGTAATCATGGTGCAATCGTCGAAGTCAGATTTACTTGCTGAAATCCAGCCTTGGTTGGCAGATTCTGTGTTGTTCGAAGAACCAACTGTCGATGAGATCCCCACAATTTGGGTAACAGCACAAGATCTTCAACTGTTGTGTGATGTGCTGCGCCGCAAGCTTAAGCAACCTTTTGATTTTCTATTTGATTTAACCGCAATAGATGAAACCACTCGTCAGCATAAGGTGATCCCACTTAGACGAGATTTCACTGTTGTGTACTTGTTTAGATCCTATGCCCGTAATCAGGATATACGCATTAAGGTAGCCTTGACTGCGGATGCAAAAGAAGTCGCAAGTGTTAGCTCTATTTGGCCCAATGCAAATTGGTATGAACGGGAAGTATGGGACTTGTTCGGCATAAAATTTACAAATCATCCTTGTTTAAGGCGCATCATGATGCCCACAACTTGGAAGGGACACCCTTTATGTAAAACCCATCCTGCCCGCGCTACCGAGATGGGTGAATACAGTTTGCCCGATGACTTACGAGACCTAGAACAAGAAGCCTTAAAGTTCAATCCAGCTGACTGGGGCTTAAAACCACAAGGTAATCCTGAAGAATTTATGTGGCTGAATTTGGGGCCCAATCATCCCAGTGTCCATGGTGTTTTTAGGATCATGCTACAACTAGACGGTGAAGAAATTGTCGAAGCCATTCCAGATATCGGCTACCACCATCGCGGTGCAGAAAAAATGGCTGAACGCCAAAGTTGGCATTCTTATATTCCTTACACAGATCGCATTGATTATTTGGGCGGAGTAATGAATAACCTGCCCTACGTGATGGCAGTGGAAAAACTAGCCGGCATAGTTGTCTCTGAGCGAGTCAAGGTCATTAGAGTGATGCTCTGTGAGATGTTTCGCATCCTTAGTCATTTGCTTTTTTATGGCACCTTCGCTCAGGATATCGGCTCTTTATCCCCTATTTTTTATATGTTTGTGGACCGGGAAAAATTGTTCGGCATTGTTGAAGCCATTACTGGCGCTCGGATGCATCCGGCTTGGTTTAGAATTGGTGGACTAGCGGCTGACTTACCCAAGGGTTGGGACAAGTTGGTTACTGAATGGCTAGATTATATGCCAGCCCGTTTGGCTGATTACGACCAGATGGTGATGCAAAATAGTTTAATCAAAAAGCGGGCTGTGGGCATAGGTGCCTACGATACCGCCACTGCCATTGCCTGGGGTGTCACTGGACCTGGACTACGTGCCACAGGGTTTGACTGGGACTTACGAAAACAACGCCCTTATTCTGGTTACGAAAACTTTGATTTTGATGTGCCCTTAGGTTCCAGGGGGGATAGTTATGATCGCTGCGCTGTTCGGGTGGAAGAAATGCGTCAAAGTATGCGCATCATTCGTCAATGTGTGCAAAACATGCCGGAAGGTCCCTACAAAGCAGATCATGTATTAACTACCCCGCCTCCAAAAGAACACACTATGCAAGATATAGATACCCTTATTCCACATTTCTTAGGGGTCAGTTGGGGACCAGTCATACCTGCAGGTGAAGCCATGATGGAAGTTGAAGCCACCAAAGGTAGTAATGCCTACTACCTTACAAGTGACGCCAGCACTATGAGTTATCGCACCCGTATTCGTACGCCTTCCTTCCCACATTTACAAATGATCCCGGTGATGGCCAAAGGTCAAATGATTGCCGATTTAATTGCCACTATTGGCAGTATAGATTTTGTTATGGCGGACGTAGACAGATGAGCAGTGTAATACCAATCAAACAAGTCGACCTTGCTAGCCAGCCAGAGGTAGATTACCGCGAGGTGCTTAGCGACAAAGAAATTGCAGCTATTGAACATGAATGTGCTTTATATGAAATTCGCCCCGCGGCAGCTATTGATGCGCTGCAAATTGTGCAGCGGGAGCGCCGCTGGATCAGTGACCAAAGCCTGTATGCTATAGCCAATATGTTAGGCATGTCGGCCACGGAATTAGAAGGGGTGGCCACCTTTTATAATCTGATTTACCGCCATCCTGTTGGCGAACATGTGATCCATTTATGCAACAGTGTTAGTTGCTGGTTAAATGATTATCAAACTATCGCTGCTCACCTCTGTAAGACACTCAAAATCGAGTTTGGTGAAACCAGTCAGGATGGAAAAATCACTTTACTGCCTAATGTCTGCTTGGGATGTTGTGATAAGGGTCCCGCCATGATGTTAGATGGTGAGTTAGTTGAAAACCTAGATGTCGAGGCAATCGATAAACTTCTACATGGATTAAGTGGAGGTGATAATGCATAAGCCATTAAGTCAGTATCTTGATCTAAACAATCCACAAAACTTGGCTGCGTATCAGGGCACTGGAGGTTATCAAGGCTTTAGTCATGCGTTAAAGATACCACCGCAAGAAGTGCAACAACTAGTCACAGACGCCAAACTAAAAGGCCGTGGCGGTGCAGGATTTATGACAGGTATGAAGTGGAGCTTTGTGCCTATGGGAGAGGATGCCCCCAAAAATAAATACCTAGTGTGCAACGCAGACGAAATGGAGCCCGGTACCTTTAAAGATCGCTGGTTGATGGAAGGCGCCCCCCATTTATTAATAGAAGGCATGATGATTGCGGCTTATGCCATAGGCGCTGACGTGGCTTATATCTTTTTACGGGGCGAATATAAGCTTTGTGCCACCCGCTTACAACAAGCCATAGATGAAGCCCAAGCCGCCGGATTGCTAGGAGATAACATCAAAGGTAGTCAGTATTCATTAAAATTACATCTACACACTAGCGCTGGGCGTTACATCTGCGGTGAAGAAACAGCGCTAATTAATGCATTAGAAGGTAAGCGCGCCAATCCCCGAGCCAAACCGCCTTTTCCACAAGTGGTAGGTTTATTTGGCCGGCCCACTATAGTGAACAACTGCGAAACCCTATGCAACCTACCCGGTATTTTGAAAAATGGCGTGGAATGGTACAGCCAACTATCGGGCGGCGAAGACACAGGTAACAAAATTTATGGTATCAGTGGCAGAGTCAAAAATGCGGGCTTATGGGAACGTCCCATGGGTACCACTGCGAAACAAATCCTAGAATTAGCAGGTGGCATGCAAGCGGGTTTAACTCTTCGAGGCTGGTTACCAGGTGGCGCTTCCACTGACTTTTTATTACCTGAACATCTGGATACCCCCATGGAATATGACGCCATTTCCAAAGTTGGCAGTCGTATGGGTACAGGGGTGATTATTGCCTTAGATGATAGACATTGTCCGGTAGGTATGATCTTAAATTTATTGAAATTTTTTGCCCAAGAGTCCTGTGGCTGGTGCACGCCTTGCCGTGACGGATTGCCATGGGCAGTAGAAATATTAACGCGCATAGAAGCTGGTCAAGGCTCACAAGATGACTTGGATGCTTTACAGCAATTGTGTGGGTTTATGTGGATAGGTAAAACCTTCTGTGCTCTGGCACCCGGTGCGGTCGAGCCCTTGCGCAGTGGTATGAAATATTTCGCCGATGATTTTCAGCAACATATTGATCACAAGGGGTGTCCTCACAGACATTAATTTATGGCCAAAATTTTTATTGATAACCAAGAATATAGGGTACAGGACGGGCAAAACCTGTTGCAAGCTAGTTTGTCCTTGAAATTGGATCTGCCCTATTTTTGCTGGCATCCAGCTATGGGCTCGGTTGGCGCCTGTCGGCAATGTGCCATGACTCAATATCAAGACGAAAATGATACCCGTGGACGCATGATCGTGGCTTGCATGACTCCTGTTTCAGAAGGCATGCGGGTTAGCATGCAACAGCCTGCCGAGAAGGAGTTTCGAGAGCAAAATATTGCGGCATTAATGACTCATCATCCCCATGATTGCCCTGTTTGCGCCGAGGGTGGCGAATGCCATTTACAAGATATGACAGTCATGACTGGTCATCATGAACGGCATTACAAGGGTAAAAAGACCACCTTTGTGAATCAAGATCTCGGCCCGCTAATAAAACACGAAATGAATCGCTGCATTACCTGTTACCGCTGCGAACGATTTTACAAAGATTATGCTGGAGGCTCAGATTTAGCGGCGCAGGCCTCAAGTAATAAAGTGTATTTTGGCCGTCAAAGTGACGGTACTTTGCAAAGTGAATTTGCTGGAAACCTAGTTGAAGTGTGTCCAACTGGCGTGTTTACCGACAAACCTTTTGGGGATCATTATAGTCGTAAGTGGGATTTACAAACCGCTCCTTCGGTATGCCAGCACTGTTCGATTGGTTGCAACACTAGCTTGTCAGAACGCTACGGCTCGGTGCGTCGGGTCACCAATCGTTTTAATGAGCATCTCAATGGCTATTTTCTGTGTGATCGTGGCCGTTATGGTTTCTCTTATGTGAATAATGAGGCGCGCCGTCTCACCATCACTTTAGATGGACAGCAGAGTATATGGGCTGAAACCGCGTTAAAAGTGCGACTAAAAAATACCAATAAATGGATTGGCATTGGCAGTAGCCAAGCCAGTTTAGAAGATAATTTTGCACTGCAACAACTGGTAGGGAGAGAAAACTTTAATCCCGGACTTGATGCCCAACAAGAAACCTTATTGTCTACCCACATGGCGATATTGAATCAGTGGCAAGCACCGAGTTTGGCTCAAATGGAGCAAGCTGACGCTATAGTGATTCTAGCTGAAGACGTCAACAATAGCGCGCCGCGCATCGCCTTATCTCTTCGCCAAGCCTTGCTTAACAATGCTCGTGAGCAAGCTGAAAAATTAAGGGTACCAAGCTGGCAAGATGCTGCAGTCAGAGCAATTAAGCCGAATCATCCTGTTCCTTTGGCCATTTATGGTTATGGCGAAAATGATCTCACTAAACAAGCCACTATTCACTTAGTTTGCACGCCTAAACAAGCTGCTGAGCAAGGTTTTTTATTGGCCAACCTACTCATCAACAGAGCCCCAAAACCCAAAGTCAGTAAAGTTGCTCCGCAAACACTTAAACTACTTGAGATCCTCAAAGTAGCCAAACGCCCGTTGATCGTTGCCGGCTGGTCAGCCAATCACCCAGCCCTGTTAGCCGCCGCCAGCAATATTCGTAACGCCCTAAAAATGCACAAGACTGGATCAGACCACATCCAAGATGACGCTATGTTATGCATAGTGCCCCCCGAGGCAAATACCTTAGGTTTAGGTTTATTAACTCAAGGGGGATATTTGAGCGTAGATGACTTAAACGGTGAAAATAAGCATCTTGAAAAAACCAACTTACTGGTGCTTGACCATACTACACCTGCCTTTGCTAATAGGCTCGATGTGTGGCGACAAAGTACCGACAATCTAGTTCGATTAAGCCAACTCGGTACACCTAGAATCGACGAAATAAACCTGCCTGTGTCCAGTTTTAGTGAATGCAGTGGTTCAGAGCTAAACTATCAGGGTTTAATCCAATCTCACTTACCCGCAACCAAACCATCAGGGCAATGTTTACCAAGCTGGCAATGGCTAGTGAATATCGCCAGGTTACGTCAGCATACTCTTGGCAAAGTCGATAATTTAGGGCAACTGCGGGATTTACTCAATCAAGAACACCCGCAACTTAGCGCGCACTTCAATCAACATAATCAAACCCCAATGGCGTTACAGACACCAAGAACCAGTGGTCGCACGGCTATGTTGGCCAATCAAACCGTACATGAGCCTAAACCTTTTATTGAAATAGGTGCGCCTTATAAACACAGCATGGAAGGTATACAAGCAGGGCAATCAAAAGACTTCCCCATGGCTTATAGCTGGTCACCAGGTTGGAATTCAAATCAGTCAAACCATAAATTTCGCGATGAATACCGAGGCGCTGAGCTACGTCAACAAGAAGGAGTGCTGTGTATAGGTGCAAAACACAACGACCAATGGTTTAAATGGCAAACCCCTTGGTCAAAAAGCAGTAAAGCACAATGGCAAATATTGCCGCTTCAAAAAGTATTTGGCAGCGATAATTTAAGTTTACATGCTCTGCCAATAGCCCAGCTAAAAGTGCAAGCACAAATTGTTTTGCGTCCAGAGGATGCTGAGAAATTAAATTTTAGCGTTGGGCAACTGATTTACTGTGATGACAAGTCTACACCTTTGGAATTGACAATCAGTCACTCTGTGCCCAAAAGCTGTGTTGTGGTCTATGTGCCAGCTGATCAACTCTTTGAAATAAGCCAATGTGATCAACTTACCGCGGCAACCAGTAAACAGACATCAACATACAAAACACACCTTTTACAGCAACAAGCTGAGCAAGTAACAAACAAACAGCAACAAAGAGATCGCTTACTGACGCAAGATCAAACCATCCCTATCCATTTTATAGAGGGAGTAAGCTGATGCCTGAATTAGACCTGATGATAATGATCGCCCTTATGGTGGCGATCTTGGTACCTACAGCCGCTATGTTAGTCTGGTTCGAACGACGTTTGTTAGGCTTTTTCCAACAAAGGTACGGGCCAAATCGAGTGGGATATTTTGGCATTTTGCAATCTTTGGCTGACCTCATAAAAATCCTCTTTAAACACGACTGGATCCCTCCTTTTGCCGACCGGCCAGTATTTGTATTAGCCCCCCTTATAGGCGCAATGGCAATTTTAATGAGTTTTGCTGTGGTGCCCATGGCACCGGGACTAGTGGTCTCAGACAGTAATATTGGCTTGTTGTTTTTTTTGGCCATGACTTCAATGGCGGTTTACTCAGTGGTATTAGCGGGTTGGGCTTCTAACAACAAATATGCTGTATTAGGAGGCATGCGTGCTGCCGCACAGACCATCAGTTATGAAGTGTTTATGGGTGTGTCACTGCTAGGTGTGGTGATTTTAAGCGGCAGTTTCAGATTAAGCGATATTGTACTGGCACAACAAGATATGTGGTTTGTGTTCCCACAATTTATTGGTTTTGTGGTGTTTATTATTGCCGGAGTCGCAGAAAGTCATAGATTGCCTTTTGATCTCCCCGAGGCGGAAACCGAATTGACAGCAGGTTTTCATACAGAATATTCGGGGATTAAATTTGCTTTGTTCTTTCTCGGTGAGTATCTCGGCATGATGTTGATTTCGATGATGATCACTACCCTATTTTTAGGTGGCTGGATGGGCCCTTGGTTACCGCCTTTTGTGTGGTTTGTATTAAAAACCATGAGCCTAATTTGTTTCTTTATTCTACTCAGAGCAGCGTTACCTCGTCCTCGCTTTGATCAACTCTTAGAGTTTGGTTGGAAATGGATGTTACCACTGGCACTACTTAATTTAGTGGGCACTGCTGTGGTCAAGTTATGGGGGGATTTTTAATCATGCATACCCAAATTAGAACCATGTGGACGGTTTTCAAACATTTGTTTGATAGAACAGATACGGTTCAATACCCAGAAGAAAAACCCTATTTGGCACCTCGTTATCGCGGCAGAATTGTGCTGACCCGAGATCCTGATGGCGAAGAGCGTTGTGTTGCCTGTAATTTGTGTGCCGTAGCCTGTCCGGTGGATTGTATATCCCTGCAGAAAACCGAAGACAATCATGGTCGCTGGCGAGCGGACTTTTTCCGTATCAATTTCTCGCGCTGCATTATGTGTGGATTATGCGAAGAGGCTTGCCCTACCTATGCCATTCAACTAACGCCTGATGTGGAAATGGCCGAATACGACAGACAAAACATGGTCTACGAAAAAGAGCACCTGTTGATTGATGGCTCAGGTAAATATCCTGATTACAACTTTTATCACCATGCCGGAATTAGCGTGAAAGGCAAAGACAAAGGACAGGCCGATCAAGAAAAACCTCCCACCGATGTAAGGAGCTTAATGCCGTGAATATTGAGAGTGGCCAATTATTATTCTATGTGAGTGGCACTATTGCCCTGCTAGCTAGCCTATTAGTTGTCACCAATAAAAACGCCGTACACGCTTTGCTGTATTTGGTAGTGAGTCTATTAGCTTTGGCCATGTGTTTTTATTTGCTGGGAGCCCCTTTTGCCGCGGCCTTGCAAATTATCGTTTATGCCGGTGCGATTATGGTGTTATTTGTATTTGCGGTGATGATTTTTAATATTAATCAAACCGACATCGACCGAGAGAAACATTGGTTAACATGGCAGATCTGGGTTGGCCCAACTCTCTTAACCTTGGTGTTACTGGGCGAAATAGCCTTTGTAATCTTATCTCAGCAAAACTGGGGCGCAGATCCATCCGCTGTTGCGGAAATAGAATTAGTGGATGCTAGAGCCGTGGGTACGCTATTGTTTGGTCCTTATTTGCTGGCGGTTGAAATAGCCTCTTTCTTACTCTTGGCTGGCCTAGTAGGTGGTTATCACCTAGCAAAAGCCCTTCCCCCACAGACCTCTAAACACGGGGGTAACGCTTCATGACTATTCCTATTGAACATGGTTTTGTGTTGGTTGCGCTGCTTTGGGCTATCGGGCTAGTGGGTTTATTGAGCCGCAAAAACACCTTATTTATGCTGATGTCCATGGAGATCATGCTCAATGCAGGCGCTTTGGCATTTATTCTGGCAGGTAGTGTTTGGCAGCAAGCGGATGGGCAGGTTATCTATATATTGATCTTGAGTATTGCCGCTGCCGAAGTAGGACTAGGCTTGGCCTTACTGATCCGTTTACGTCAACACATTGGTGACTTGGATATTGATAAATTAGATGAGATGAAGGAGTGAATATGCAAAATTTGCTTTTCCTTGTTCCCTTGTTGCCCCTTGTCTCATCACTAATATTGCTGCTGTTAGCTGGTCGGCTTACCCCCTTATTCGTTGCAATATTAGGGGTTGGCTCAGTGGGTTTGGCCGCGATTTTAACGCTGTTTATTGGCATTGAGTTCGTAAATATGGGAGGTGGATCCTTTCAACAGGTGTTATTTAATTGGCTTCCTATAAGAGGTGCGTCCCTGAACTTCGGTTTGCATCTTGATCAACTGTCTCTTGTGATGATGGCTGTAATTACCGGTGTCGGTTGGCTGATCCACTGGTATGCAGCGGCCTATATGTTTGACGACAAAGATGTGCAACGCTTTTTTGTGTATATGAACCTGTTTGTGTTTGCCATGTTGATGTTGGTGTTAGGCGATAGCCTAGTGCTCCTGTATTTAGGCTGGGAAGGAGTGGGTCTGTGCAGCTTCTTGCTTATTGGTTTCTGGCAACATAAAACCGATAACGTTCTCGCAGCTAAAAAGGCCTTTATTGTGACGCGGGTTGGCGATACTGCCATGATGATAGGTTTGCTGATCTTATTTAGTGAATTCGGCAGTTTACACATCACCACTATTGTCGATTCCACAGCACAAGTTTCCCAATCCAATCTATGGTTAGCCTGCCTATTATTGGTAGGCGGTGCGGTAGGTAAGTCGGCACAATTACCCCTGCAAACTTGGTTGCCAGATGCCATGGCGGGCCCAACTCCAGTCAGTGCATTGATCCATGCAGCCACTATGGTGACTGCAGGCGTTTATCTTATTGCCAGAATGCATCCGCTGTTTTTACAAGTCCAAGGCATTCTCAATTTAGTTGCCTGGATTGGTGCACTAACATTAGTGTTGGCGGGAATAGCAGCTTTAGCCCAAACAGATCTAAAACGTATTTTGGCCTACTCTACTATGAGTCAAATTGGTTATATGTTTTTGGGCTTAGGTGCATTGGCTTTTGATAGCGCTATTTTTCATCTTATGACCCACGCATTTTTTAAAGCGCTGTTATTTTTAACCGCCGGTAGCATTATTTTAAAAATGCATCACCAGCAAGATATTTTCAAAATGGGGGGATTGTTTAAAAGTTTACCTTTAACCTCTACCTTTTTGTTAATTGGATTGTTAGCACTGGTGGCCTTCCCCGGCAGCTCTGGTTTTTTTAGTAAGGAAGCCATACTAGCGGCCACTTACGAAGCCCACACTGCCGGCCCTATTCTGTGGTGGATTGGGGTACTTGGGGCATTTCTCACTAGCCTGTATAGCTTTCGGCTGCTCTTTATTGTCTGTTTTGGCCCAGCCAATCATGATCTAAAAGAAGTGGACTACAAAGCATCCAGCCAATTGGTTGTTCCTTTGTTACCGTTAGTGACTTTAGCCGTGATTGGTGGCTTTATTAGTTTAGATTTTAGTTTTGTATTTGGTCCCGCTCATCACCCTCATTTACCCTTATGGATTGAATGGATGCCTGTTGCGGTGGCCTTGCTAGGTTTTATCTTGGCTTGGGTCTTATATTTTCCACGGATTTCTACACAGCACAATGATAGGGCTATCAGTCAATTCTGTCGCGATGGTTTAGGTTTTGACTGGCTCTACGAACAACTATTTACTAAACCTTTGCAATTCTTTGCGCGCATCAACAAAAGCGATGCCATCGACCATTTTTATCATTTTGTGGGATGGTTTAATTTCAGCCTGAATGAAATCTTGGTTATCAGTCAAAACGGTAAGTTACGCTGGTATCTGTTTGGCACTCTCGCCGGCTGTGCCCTGATGTTAGGAGGGTTATTATGGTGGTCTTAAGTTTTCTGATTTGGCTTCCTTTGTTTTTTGGCGTTTGCGCGTGGTTCAGTGAGAAAAAATTCGAAGGTTCAGGCAACTGGATCACCCTGATTAGCCTATTTATTCTACTAATTTTTAGTCTCTACTTAGGCAGTAGCGGAACCAGCAGTCTAAGCTGGGAATGGTTTGTCCGCTTTAATATCCATTTTGCATTGTTGTTCGATGGCCTTGCTCTGTTGCTTGTCATCTTGACCATTGTTTTGGCCATACTGGCGGTAATGGTTTCTTGGCACGATATTGAACAACATCGAGGTTTCTTTCACTTCAATCTACTGTTTAGCGTAGCGGGTATTATTGGGGTGTTTTTAGCCGCAGATCTTTTCTTATTTTTCTTATTTTGGGAAGTGATGTTGTTGCCCATGACCGCATTGATTCTTATTTGGGGCCATGAGGGACGTCGCTACGCTGCGCTGAAATTTTTTATCTTTACCCAAGTTAGCAGTTTGTTGATGTTAGTCGCCATTATTGCGATGGCGCTGCAACACCAAAGCCAAACTGGAGTACTCAGTTTTGATCTCGGGGAGTTACAGTTATTAGAGATACCCAGCAATCTGCAATTCTGGTTGATGTTAGGTTTCTTCATTGCCTTCGCCGTTAAATTACCCATGGTGCCATTTCATAGCTGGTTACCCGATGCACATACCCAAGCGCCTACAGCTGGTAGTGTTTTGTTGGCGGGAATATTACTGAAAACAGGTGCCTATGGCTTGATCCGCATTGTATTGCCACTTTTCCCCAGCGCCACTATGGAGTTTGCTCCTGTTGCAGTCACGCTAGGAGTAGTAAGCATTATTTATGGGGCATTAATGGCTTATAGCCAAACTGACTTTAAACGTCTGGTGGCTTATTCGAGTATTAGCCATATGGGCTTTGTGTTATTGGCACTGTTTAGCTGGCATGAAGTGGCACTGCAAGGCGCCATCTTAACCATAGTGGCCCATGGAATAAGCAGCGCCGCACTGTTTAGTATGGCAGGGCTGATCCAACAGCGTATTCATAGTCGTGAGCTTGGCAAGATGGGGGGCATCTGGGCCAGTGCTCCAAAAATGGCGACAGTGACTTTGATTTTTGTGATGGCAGGCATAGGCATGCCGGGAATGGCGAACTTCAATGGTGAGTTATTCACCCTACTTGGCGCTTATCAGCAGTTTCCTGTGCAAACCATAGTGGCGTCTATAGGCATAATACTCTCCGCTGTTTATGGCTTACATTTATTTCAGCGTGCTTTTCAGGGGCCAGCGAATGAGGATGTAACTGACTTACATATGCGGGAATTGGTATTCACTAGTCTTTTAGTGGTGGCACTAATTTATTTCGGATTGCAGCCGCATATAGTGTTGGAATTAAGTAGCGAAACTATTAGTAGTTTGCTGCAAATCGCTGGGGAGGTTCAGCCATGAGCATGCAAGAATTATGGTTACTGCTACCGGTTTTAATCATCAGTGTGGGGATTCTGGCAGTGATGCTCCAAGCAAGCTGGAAACGCAGTCATTTCATGGCACAGGGCATTTGCCTAATTACACTTTTGCTGGCATTAACTGCGCTTTTTTACCACTACCCCACAGATGTAAAAAGCATCACTATCTTATTTGAGTACGAACCTATAGGTGGCTTTTTTAGTTTATTACTTTTGATGGTAGGAATTTCTGTGGCTCTGTTGCAAGGCCCTTATATGGGAACAAACAGCAAAGAAGTAACAGAGGAATTCTACCTGCTATTGCTGCTTTCTTGCCTCGGCGCAATGTTACTGGTGATGTCTCGCCATATAGGCAGCGTGATCCTCAGTATTGAACTCATGAGTTTATCGATGTTAGCCATTCTCGCCTATAACCGAGAACGTAAATTAGCACTAGAGGGCGCCATGAAGTATTTGTTATTGTCTGGCGCCGCCACTAGCGTTTTACTCTTGGGGTTTGCCTTGTTGTATGCCAACAGCGGACAGTTGATGTTAGTTGATATGCTGCAATCCCCCATGGGACTATTGGCTAAATGTGGTTTTGTTTTAGTCTTGGCTGGCCTAGCCTTTAAGTTATCTTTGGTTCCTTTACATTTCTGGACGCCAGATGTGTATCAAGGGGCACCTGTTAACTCCACCTTGTTGCTCACTAGTTTGTCTAAAGCCGCGGTTTTTGCGCTATTTATCAAATTAATCCTACTTGTTCCTGCTGATTTTGAAGCAGATATGGTACGTATGCTGAGTTGGATGGCGATCGCTAGCATGCTGTTAGGTAATTGGTTGGCCTTACAACAACAAAGTTTGAAACGCTTAATGGCGTACTCGGCTATCGCTCATATGGGTTACGTATTAGTAGCAGGCGTTATTGCTATGGGTATTGACCACAGCTTAGTGCTTGAAGGTGTCAGTTATTATTTATTAGCTTATCTCGTTGCTTCAATATTAATATTTGCGGTACTGACTTTGTTATCGAGACTTGATGATCATCAGGATTTGGATGACCTGCCCCAATTGCAGGGATTGTTTTGGCAACATCCTTGGCTTGCCAGCATTATGACCATCGCTTTTCTATCACTAGCCGGTATGCCTATTACCATAGGTTTTATAGGTAAATTTTATCTATTAACACTGGCGATTAAACTCTACGCTTGGTGGTTAGTTACAGCCATGTTGCTTGGTAGTGCGGTCGGACTATATTATTACCTTCGGGTGATTTTTACTTTGTTTGCACCGGCTAAGCAGCACATCCATCACACTTCAGGTGCCTATATCACCAAAATTTGGATAGGCCTGATTACTGCGAGTCTTCTGATACTCGGTATTTTACCCGGGCTCTTGGGAGATCAACTCCGAAACATTTTGGCAATTGGTTAGCCTTTTTAATTACTATCACTTCAATGCACTATTGAAAATTTTAGATAGGTTGAAAAGTTGATATCCAAAAAAGTCCGTGAATTATTCGTCTCTCTGATGGAGGCTACCTGCGATAACAATAGATCAATGGTGAAATATGATCCTGACACAGAGATTTATAGTGGTGCATTCAACGTGGCAGTGCTAAATAAATTCATCAATGAAGGTGTCTTTGAAGTGGTGGATAGCGATGCAGATGGAATACAACTACTGATGAATCACAGAGATGATTTCCTTAGCGGGTTCGCTTCAGGTGTCAAAGAAGCAAAGTAAGGTAATGATCAATATTACGCCGATTACAATGCCAACCCTTTTGCTTTTTCAGTGGGGTATGAACACTTTTTGTATATGAATAAGAAACCCAAAAAACTTGAGGGTTATGCCTGTCATGGGTTTTAACTAAAGTGACATAAAATGTGTTTGTTAGAGCACACCAATCAGCCCCATTTTCTATGCTTCTACAAACTAAAAAACATAGTCATGGCAGCAGCACCAAACTGACAATAATTCATAATAATGAAAGTGCTTTTTCGACACATTTTTTAAGTGCGATAAATAGCACTACAGCATTGTTAAACCGTGACGGTAAAGGTAAAATGAGCAACTGAAAACCATTGGCACTTTTAATTGAATCAAATGCACAATAATTACGTTATATTTTATGGATCATTTTGAACTACTAGGGGTTACCAGAACCTCGACCACCACTGAAATTAAAAAAGCTTATCGAAAACTTGCCAATCAATTCCATCCTGATAGAAATGATGCGGCTGAAGCAAAAGAAAAGTTTCAATTAATTCAAAAAGCGTACGAAGTCATTGCCGATCCGCAAAAACGCTCTGTATATATTAAGAGTCATTACACAGTTACCACAGATCCAAGAGAAATTGCCGATTCCTTTTGGCACAATGCCTTGTTGTAGGAATTAAAATAATGAAAATTGAAACCTCCATACCCGCTTATTTAGCGGATGACTTTTCTATGTATTTAGAAAACATGGAATCATTGTCGGATCCAGAAAATCCTGATTTTTTAACTAATTATCTAAAGGTTTTAGCGGCACAATTAGCCTCAAGCAGCACAGTCTTTGATGGCATGGTGGACCAATTGGCCATGGCAATCACTCGCAGTGTTAGAATTGATTCAAAAAATCTCGCTAAGTTAGATTTAAGCCAGCAACCATCTTGGGAAAACATTAAACCTTATGTTGCTGTGCATGCTGATGCTAGAGCCACCATTACCGAGTTAATGAATCACTCAGAACAGGAATTAAAAACAGCTGTGTTGCTGATTCATTTTTATAATACCTATGATGCCACACCTTTACCCCCAGAGGTTGAAGTTGACGACAACGAAGATGCAACAGATAGCTATGCAACCTACGGCTACGATGAATAATAGTAAACATTTTTTGAGGAATACCAATTGACTAGTAACGCACTGATTCTTGCTACAGATATTACCGAACAAGCGCAACACAGCGGTAGAGAAGCGGGTACCTCATTAGAGAAAATCGCATCAGAGCAAGGTGATACCGCTATGTTGGCGGTATTTTCTGAGATGGATATTTTAACCGTGGCGAAAATTGTACGTGAGCATGATGCCACTATACCTTCTATCGCCACATGGTTAATGGATGCTGAGTCCATTAAAAAATTATTAAATGTCGAACCTTCGTATTGGCAAAATTTAGATGAAGACTCGTTATTTTGTGCACAAACCGAAGCCCATAGTTTACTTGCACAAATATTTCTTTCTTACGATGACGATGAAAAACAAACAGAAATACTCAAGGCTATTGTTCAAGATGATTTTGGCTTGTTGTATTTATCCCTGCCTTTTATTGGCCATGATTTTTCTGAACTTGAATATGATGAAGAACAAGTATCTGGCAGCATTGAAGAGTTGTTTGTGAAAATTAAAAGCCTCGATGAAGAAGCCTTTAATGAAGTGGTAACCGTTAGCACAAATGGCACCTTAGACAATATTCAAGCGGCTTTAAAAAACAATGCCAACAAACAAAGAGTGACTGCAGTGGAAATGGATACAGACGATATGTTTGCGCCACTATAGGATGATGTCATGAAAATAGCAGAGTTAAGGAACAAACCCTTTGTCCTTTTGGTATTAAAAGACGGTCTGGCTGATGGCTATTTTAGTGAGGAGTTTGTACATAAAACCAAGCAACAATTGTCAGATATGTCACTGCGGATCGCTTCTGATAATTTATCTATTATTTATACTGACCACATAAAAAAAGCCTGTGAAATAGTCCTTGGGATCATCAATCTAGGCTTGTTGAGTCATTGCGACAACAGTACTGAAAAAGCCAAAGAGATAATTAAGACCCAAGGCATTGTGTATTGCTTCAGAGCGGGCTGGGCAAAATATGCAGCACTGAAGTCGATTTCTGCAGAGTATTTTAAACAGGTCAAACTCAGCAGTTATGCATTAGCAGCCAATGACACTGCAGATATAACACTAGTACATGCTGACTTTGTCAAAAAAGGGCAAGACAGTTTAAAACTGTTTAACTTGCACAAAATTATATCGTCGCAATATGCTGCCAACACAGTGATACCTGAAACAGACGAAGACTACCTAAGATTTGAGCTACAAAAACTGCTCAATTCAGCCATTGCCCTAAAGCTAATAGATTCAGAACATAAAGTGTTTAACAATGAGCGCTACAATCAACTTATTGCTTATTTAAGTAACACTGACGTTACGCTAGTCCTCGAAAAGTTTACTCTTTGTGTAGAAGACTTTGCAAAGCAGCAAAGTCTTTCGACTAAAAATTATCTGTATGAGACGTCTTTACTGGATTTTAATGAATTTAAATCCATCATAAGCTCACAAAAGAAATTAACTGTTTATATCCCTGAAATTTTAGAACTGTCTGTGAATCTCACCAATGAATTGAACGATGATTTTGAGGGCGGTTATGATTTTGGTATAGATGATCAAGAAGATATCGCTTATTTAAAACCTGACTAATTCGACTCCACTAAGCGAATATACTGAAGATAGGTCAATAGCCTACTTTTTAAATGCGGTATGCAAAGGTTCAATTATACCTTTATAAACAATACCTTGGTCAGTTACGACTAAAGGTTTAGAAAGACCATGATTGCAGCAAATTTCGGCAATACCCTTAATTGCACTTAATTTCGCTAATGATTAATTAAATGGTCGAAAAAACAAAGGGTTTCATGAGCACCTGAGTTTACACATACAAGCGCGAACTAAAATTTTGCGCTTGTATGTGTTTTCCAAATAATGAAAAGAAATATACATTTATCCCAAGACATAAATGGCCCCTAGTAACTTATTATCATTTTTCTAAACTCAACCTGCATTTGCTACTTGTCCACCATCTAAAACAACAGTATGACCACATACGTAATTGCTCGCTTGAGAACAAAGATAAATAGCAGTGCCAGCAATATCAGCAAATTCACCGGTTTTACGAGCAGGTAAACCATTTGCAATCTCTTGTTCATGGGCCATGATATGTTTTGTCATTTTACTGGGGAAAAAGCCAGGCGCGATACCATTGATATTGACATGACTAGGGCGAAGATCTGCAGCCATATGTCGTGTCATTTGAATCACTGCAGCTTTACTAGCCGAATAAGAATAATTGTCCATGCGTGGATGGGTGATCCCATTAACGGAAGCAATATTCACTACCCGAGATGGTTCATCAGCGTTTCCAGCTAGACGTAATGCCGGCAATAAACGTTTGCTTAAAAAGAAAATAGACTTCACGTTTAAATCCATAACCTTATCCCAACCTGCTTCTGGAAATTCATCCATCGACGCTCCCCAGGTTGCACCTGCATTATTAATGAGTATGTCTATTTTTGGCTCTCTTTTAAGCATCTCATCTGCAAACGCATCCACTCCGGCCATAGTTGATAAATCGGATTGAATGGCAATACACTCACCCAAAACCGATAGTTCAGCGGCACATTCTTGTAACTGCTCAAGTTTACGTGCGGTAATATAAGTTTTGACTCCATTCTCGACAAAACCACGGGCGATCATTGCCCCTATTCCGCTTGACCCACCGGTAACCACAGCTACTTTACCGGCAACAGAAAAAAAATTATTCATCTACGATCCTTATTGTTCAGAAAATGCTTTTTTGAAGCATATGATATTAATAACATGCCCGATTCTGTTAGCTATTTTTGATAAATATTAACGCTCGCACATTTTGATATTTTGGCATTCGCATATTGATATCATTCAGTTGCAACCCGCTATTTAGAGCTTAAATCAACACCCAATGAGGCAGCCGCTTTGGCGACATATTTATTGGTTTGCATCCAGCCTGCTTTAAGTTCTTCGGCGTTACTTTGGTCTTCAAGTGCGGCCCATTTTGCTAGTAAATTTTCTGGTGTTTGTTGCTCAGGTGATAAATAGATACCGTCAGTTTCTTTGATTACAGCTCTAGCATAGCCCCCTGCCCCGCAGCCTAAAATAGTACGATTCGGCGCACCTTCTGCGACTAACACTAATAAACCTGTAGTAACCGATTCAACTGTCATCAGTTCCAAAACACGTTTGTCTTCAATTAGTTCTTCAGTCATTGCGGTTCGCGCTGTAGGTGACAAACAATTGACCAAAATATTATTTTTATGCCCTTCAATACATAAAGTGTTCATTAAGCCCACCACTGCCATTTTGGCTGCACCGTAATTTGCTTGACCAAAATTACCGTATAATCCCGAAGACGATGTGGTCATGACGATACGACCATAATTTTGTTGTTTCATGATATCCCATACGGCCTTAGTGCAGTTAGCCGAGCCCATAAGATGCACATCAACCACCAGTTTAAAATCTTCGATGGGCATTTTAGAAAAGGATTTGTCTCTTAATATTCCAGCGTTGTTGACTAAAATATCAATACGCCCCCACTTTTCCATTATTTGCTCGACCATGCTTTGCACTTGTTGCATATCAGCGACGTTGGCACCATTTGCTATAGCCTCTCCACCAGCCTTCTCGATTTCGGCTACTACAGCTAAGGCACCTGCAGACATTTCACCATCTGCTGAAGCCAAGTCATTGACAACCACTTTTGCTCCTCGTGCCGCTAAAGCTAATGCGTGAGAGCGACCTAAACCTGCTCCTGCGCCCGTGACTATTGCTACCTGATTGTCGTATCTAATTGTCATAAAGTCCTCAGATTATAAATGGTGAAAATAATTACTATAAGTTTATGGGTTAATGATTGTCATCGTTAACCACTGTGCGGTTAGTGCAGGTTTTTCCAGCGATTCAATTTCAACTGTGATATCCCAAGTTAGCAAGAATTGCCCTGGTCTTTTTTCTAGCACATTGGCCAACACCATATGCCCGCGAATTTTGCTGTTCACTGTTACTGGCTGTAAGAATCTGATTTTATCAAAGCCATAATTCAAGCCCATCAGAGTATTTTCCAGATTAATTCCAGCGTCATAAGCGATGGCAGACAACAAAGATAGAGATAGAAAACCATGGGCAACAGTAGTTCCAAAAAGCGTTTCTTTAGCCTTAATAGGATCTATATGAATAAACTGATGATCGTGTGTTGCATCGGCAAAGTGATTAATTTGCTCTTGGGTAATAGTAAACCACCTGGACACCCCCGTTGTTTTGCCAACATAGTCAGTTAAGTTTTGTGCTTGGGTTGTAACAGCCATAATAGAGCTCCTTTATAATCGCAATAAGAATAATACGCTCGAATGGAAACTGATTAAAATCATCCTGTGATATGGTCAGCTATAAACCAGAAAAAGGTAGGGGTTGTTTTAAGAGTTGTTTATAGGGCACGAGTCATTGGTTCCTAAAGCATCGGGATCTCCCTGCTAATTCTTATCACTCTAAGCGCATCCCCTAAAGTTAAACCAACTATGCAGTACTTCTAGGTTTATCCACTACCAATTGGTAAACAGTTATTTTCTTATTAATGTTGATGAGTTATCGCAAGAATATAAATGCTCACGTTGTGTTAATTGGCTTTACTCGTTATTCTCGAGCAATAAAGATATCCAGAGTCCTGACAATGAAATTATATATGCCCCAAATTGCCGCCCTTGTTCTAATGCTTAACTCCGCTTTTGTAAGCGCTACAACCAGTGTGTTATTTATTGGCAATAGTTTTACCTATGGCTATGGTTCAGCTACCAAACACTACCGAGCAGACTCAGTTACCGACCTTAATAAAGAAGGAATTGGTGGCGTTCCCGCGCTTTTTAAGTCTTTTACAAAACAAGTTGGGATTGATTACGACGTTTACCTTGAAACCAGAGGTGGCAGTGCGCTGGATTTTCACTTAGACAAAAAATCAGCACTAATTGGTTCGCAACCATGGGATCAGGTTGTCATGCATGGCTATAGCACCTTGGATAGTAAAAAACCAGGCGACCCTACTGAGCTTGTTAATACAGTAGCAAAAATGTCGGCGTTCTTGCATGGATTGAATCCTCAAGTAGAAGTGTTTATTACTGCAACCTGGTCTAGAGCTGATTTGATTTATCAAACAGACCGCCATTGGTCAGGAACTCCAATAGAAAAAATGGCGATTGACGTGCGAGCAGGCTACAACAAAGCAGCACAAGTCCCCTATGTGAAAGCCGTAAATGCTGTGGGTGAAGCTTGGATCCGAGCAATGGAATTAGGTATAGCCGATACGAATCCCTATGATGGAATTGAGTTTGGAAAAATTAGCTTGTGGTCTTGGGATTATTACCATGCCAGTAATTATGGCTATTATCTGCATGCATTAATGGCGTTTGGAAATTTAACGGGTTTAGATCCACGCACACTTGGTGAAAATGAATGTTCTGGGTTCGAGTTAGGCATGTCAAAACATGAAATAAACATGCTTCAACAAGCAGCTTTTGATCAGCTAATAAGGGAAAACAAGGTAAAAGCGGCCCCCTTAAAATCAACTGAATCAACCTATCCCAAATATTGCGGTGCAATGTAATCTACATAAGTCTACTCAACGACTGCAACAAATAATACTGCACTATCCTTGATCATTTATTCAGGTGATTGAATTTAAATCACCTGCACCATTTGTGAGAGTATGAGGGTTTTGCAAGTATTTTTAGGTATTTAGTACAGGCACTACCTCTTGGTTTTTAACCACACTACTAAACCCGCAACAACAAACAAAAATGGCAATAAAAATAATATCACTATCACTTGGCGTTTCTGTTTACTGGTTAAGTCTAAACGTTGTACTTTTATCTCTTTAGGACTAACAAAGGTTTTGTAATCTAACTCTGCTAACCAGTTAACTAAGTTGAGTCCTAACTGTGCGTTGCTGTATTGATTGATATACACGTTAGTTAAAAAGTCGGCATCGGTGAATACTATTAAACGAGTATCTGAAGATCTAAAGTCTTGAGGATCTGCTGCGTTTTTTTCGTCAATCACCACATAAGAAAACGGCACTGGACCGGGCGTATCGGTACTTGGATCAAATTGAATATCTAAGGTTCGATTAGTTTCAGCCCAACTATTTTCGGTGGAAGCTGTTGAAACTATGATGGCATGTTTTATGTTGGGATTACGGTCAGCTAACACACGAATAGAACGAGGGCGCACGTAAAATGTATAATCCAACCCTTCAGTGAGCGCTTTGTGGCGCTGATAATTTTTGGTAGCTGGGCTGCCGACATCCCCACCCACATGGTTAGTCAAATCCACAACTATGTCTGATTGCACATCCAAGCCCCACTGGTTAAGGATAGAATTCAAGCTTGGGTTGTTTTGTAATTGTTCTGCGCTTAAGGGCTTGTCTGGAGTAGTGACTAAGCTATGTTCGATTAAAAATAACGCGTCCCCTCCTTTTCTTAAGTAATCAACAATTAGCGTTTCTTCATTTGGGCTTAGTTGGCTTTTGGGTCCCGCAATGATCAACACATCACAATCTTCCGGAATCGCCTGACTAATGCCTAACATCAAGGTTTTGCTGTGAATATTATTATCCGCTAACAACTGCTTAAACTTAGATAAACCCACGTACTCCTGACTTGCACTCGAATATTCGCCATGCCCAGTTAAAAAATAGACTGTCCGGGATGCGCGACTGGCACTGGCTATTGCATTGGTTAACTTTTCTTCAGACAAGGCATTGAGGCTAAAATCAACGTCTTTGCGGTTAGCCCCAGATTGCACTATCACTTTTCGTTCATCTGCATTGATGGCATTGCCAAATTTTGCCGCATAAGCAATTTGTTCGATAGGGTCGATAATCTCAGTTTTAATAACACCATCAGACACTCGCTCATACTCTTTGAATATGTCTTGCAGATATTTAGGGGGCACTCCCACATGAAAGGCCGTCAACTGCACTTCTGCGGTCAAGGTACTGACATACTCAATGGTATGCTGGGATAAAGTATGTTGCTTATCTTGGGTTACATCCCATCTGATGCTCGAAAGACTGGCTAAATAATGACTTAGCCCAATAAACATCACGCTAGCGGTCACTATACAAAAAACAATGCTCAATTTTTTCCAGCGCTTCGGATTGAATAAATGCCCTAAACTTGCTTTTTTATGTGGGCCAGCACTTTGTTTTGTAATTACACTAAGCAGCGTAATAAATGTTATGCCACCCAAAACAGCGAGCAAACACGCCAAATAACTAAATTGCTGTTCGATATAAAAAAGCCCTAAGCCAAGACTAAGGGTTAACAGCGAAATACCGCAGCACAAAGGTAAAAGAAAAGGTTTCATTAATGCCACAACCTGTTGTCGATACTCAGTCTTGTTAATACTAAACAGCCAAGAATACCGGATAAATAATACACCAGGTCACTGGGAGTAATAATGCCTATTGCGAAGTTTTCTAAGTGAGTATGGGTACTTAACTGAATAAGGAATTGCTCGGCAGAGCCGCTCAGATATTGAGTGAAACTTGTGGCAAAATACAATGAAAATAAAATCAGATAAGATACCAAAGCAGCAATGATTTGGTTTGAGGTCCAAGATGACGCTAGCAAACCAACCGCAATAAAAAATGCCCCTTCTAACCAAATCCCTAGATATCCTGAAAACATGCTGAATGGATCAGGCTCACCAAAATATTCAACAATAACGTAGTAAGTAAACGTCAGGCCAATCAACAAGGTGTAGAAAATGAGCATGCTTAGGTATTTACCCAACACTATCATGGTGTGAGTGAGCGGAGCCGTCAGTAAAAACTCCATAGTGCCATTTGATTTTTCTTCAGAAAACAAACGCATTGTTAATAATGGAATAAGAAACACCAACATAAATTCCATCAGTTGAAACACATCTCTTAAGGACACTTCACGGTTTTGATCTATGATGAGGAAAAAGAACACGTTAAACAAAGACAACATTGTAATTAAGATGATATAGGCAACAGGCGAACTAAAATAGCTATGCAATTCCTTTTTAATTAAAGCAAAAACTTTATTCATTTACCCCCCGTTAGTGCTGCACTGACTGGAGACGGCTGTTGATGATGATTGATAAAAACCTGCTCTAAAGTTAACGGCTGTGATTGGTTGGCATCTGAACTATTTAATAATACATCTAGGGGATCATCTAGCACTATTCGTCCAGATTTAATCATTATTACCCGCTGTGCTACCTGCTCAATTTCAGTGAGCGTATGGGTACTCAACAATACCGTTCTTTGGTCTCTTTGATTTTTTATCAAGGCCAATACTTGTTGAATTTGCATAGGGTCAAGACCACTAGTGGGTTCGTCTAAAATAAGTAACTTAGGTTCGTGAATAATGGCCTGAGCAATGCCAACACGTTGTTTATAGCCCTTAGATAGAGTGGCAATAGTTTTATGTTTAACCTGCTCCAAATCACATTCTTGAATGACTTTCGCGAGTTGAAATTGCTGTTTATTCTTAGGCACATCTTTTATTTCAGCTGCAAACTTTAGATAATATTGCACTGTCATATCGCCATACAGCGGGGGCTTCTCTGGCAAATAGCCAATTTTTTTACGAATACTTAGTGAATGTTTAGCGATATCTTCGCCATCAATGCTGACTGTACCTGACGATGCGCCAATAAAAGACGTTAAAATACGCATCAAGGTTGTTTTCCCGGCGCCATTTTTGCCTAAGAGACCGATAATATCGCCACTATGCATTTCAAAAGAAACCTGATCTAATGCTTGAAATGAAGCAAAACTTTTACTGACCTGATCAACAATCAACATTCTAAATCTCCTCCCACCTAAATACGAAATTAGCAGCAAATTGTGTCATTATAAAAGTTTTGATACTGAGGCGCGTGGCCAATGCAAATTGCGTTGTGTAAGCACTTTATTGTGAATTCTTTCCCCCCGAGTTCTAACGGCAAACACCTCTAACATTAAACAAATGACTTGGTCGTAAGTAAGATCATTAGCTATGACTGATGCTCTTAAAAAATCACTGCTTGCAGTTGCCATATTCGGTACAAGATTAGCGTCCATAAAAAAGCATTGACCGTAGATATTCATTTTCACATCTATCAGGGCAAAGTCTCGCAATCCAAGTCCTAAAAATGCAGCTTTTGCTAGTTCATTTACACTATGAAGGTCATTTGGATTTTCAACTTGTATACATTCATCAGCAGTGGGGCGTTGATTGCCTTGTCTCAACACTTCCATGGCGGACACTGTCATCTCACCACTACTGTTACAAATAATTGCCACAGTGAAGTCTCGTCCAGGTAAATACTCCTCAACTAACGCAGCTTGTTCATTTTGGGTATAGATTGACAGCACTTTAGCTTCAAATTCATCAAAATCACTCACATAAGAGAACTCATCTATTCCGTTGTTATTATTGGCATCAATTGATTTTATAAACACAGGAAAAGCTAATGGCAACGAACTCTGAGACACAAACTGCTTGGGCAACGCTGTGAAATGCCGCGCCGTTTTAATTCGCATGTTTGCCAAATGAAGTTTTGCTGATGCTTTATCGGAATCAAATTTTAGCGTTTCACGATCAGAACCAGAGAAAGTAATTTTATGACGGGCAAAATACTCTGAAAACCAAAGAATTTCAGTTTCATTAATTACCATGAATTTCTCAGCTAAAACAACTAAATCAGGCGTCCTAGCGACCACTGCTAATAAATCATCCATCACTTCACATACGGTTAAACGTACTGAGTTTCCTGCTCGCTGCATTGACTCCACAATGTCAGCACAAGAAGAATGACTACCAAACCCAGATTTTTTTAGGGTGTTGTCAGCAGTTGTTATTACTTCAATATTCAATTTATACAACCATGTGATTGAGTGTCGTAAAGCCGACCTGAAAAAATTAACACAATATATAGATTTTAATCACAAAAACGATAAACAAAATGTCTGCTTACCCGAAAGGCTTCAACTCATCAGAATTCAAGCTAAGGCAGTAAAGATTTGCCAAACATAATAGCACTATTTCACTCTATCTACGCAATTAAAGAAATGCTGCGACTTAGTATCAGATTACAATTCTTTTAACTTTAGATTTCGAAACCACACTTTATCACCATGATCTTGGAGTACAATATGCCCTCCGGGCGTTTTGGCAAAGTGTTCCCAATCTTTAAATTTACTTTGTGCAATCAAAGCTTCCCAAGCGGGGGTATACATTTTTACATCAACCACTTTATAGCCATTCAACCAATGTTCAACCCGCCCTTTATTGACTATTAACCGTACTTGGTTCCAATAACCTGCAGGCAAAACACTGACAACGCGACTTTCAATTAGGTCGTAGTTATCCCCTGCTCGATGTTTTACAATTTGGCCGTCTGAATGGTGAGGATTATCGAGTATTTGCATTTCGGTTCCTGAAAGAAAAGGAAACTCGAGATCAGCGCGCTCTTTTACGTTGTAGATGATGCCACTATTGCCACCATGCTGAATTTTCCATTCTAGGTTTAGCTCGTAATTTTCTAGTGGCTTGGATGTAATAACTATGTCACCGCCCTCTTTGGCCTGCCAGCTGGTTTCATCTGCTGCCTTACCCCCGAAGTGCAAAGTACCATCTTCCACTCGCCAGCGGCTGCCAATAGCTTCGCTGTTATAGTTTCTGAAATGCCCTAGGGTATTGCCATCAAACAGTAATTCCCAACCAGCGGCTTTTTCATTTTCTGTGAGAGTATTATTTGCAACCGAGTAGTTCTTATTCAGAATAAGTGGTTTGTCAGTGGGAATGGCATTTAAGGTATACCAAGCTTCCGTGGTCCATAATTCATGGTCGTTTTGGCTTTCAAAAGCGCGATTAATTCTAAAATACACCACGTGTTTTTCTTTCAAACCAGCAAGTTTTATTTGTACTTTTGTGCGGTCTGCTGAAACGGAGATGTCTTGAATATTAAGATCCTCAAGGCCTTTTTTGGGCCCGCCATATTCGGCAGTAGGCTCGAAATAATATTGTTGTATTTCAAAATCACTGGCTTGAATTTTACGCCCTTCTTTTATGGCTTCAGTAAAGGTTATTTCAAATCCGTCACTGTGGGCGCTAATACTCAACATTTCAAAAGTTTTTTGCTGATTATATTTAAGGCTTTGTAGTCCGTACCACTTTTTACCTGAGTGTGACCAATTGCCTGGGTTACCTACGCCCCCCACAATAAGGCTGCCATCTGGCGCCCATTGCAAGCGATTAACTCCGGCTTCTAATCCTTGGCTAAAACGAAACACCACACCTTGCAAACGACCATTTACCCGCTCGGCAAATACCCGCTTAATTCCACCATGAGTCACATCTCCATGGATCATTTGATTTTGATAAGGGCCAACGTTTAAAGGTGCAGGCTGACTAGCTGAGTTACCAATATCACCTTGGGGTAACCATACAACTGGCAGCGTTTCTTCTAGGTTAGCGGTGCCTTCAAAATCCACCGAGCGTGAGCCATACCAAGCATCTTGCGAGAGTTCGACAATTTTACAGGCAGGCACCCAATCGCCTTGGTTATCGGCAATAAACAATTGGTTACCGATACCACGACCAATACTATTAGGGGTGCGCAAACCCTGGGCAATAAATTCCACTTGGCCGCTATCTTTAGATATTTTAACTGCTTTACCACGGCTCGACGCTTGTGGGCTTGCGCTGGCACCACCGGGTAAAATCGCGGTAGCAAAGGCGGCATAAAAGTAGCCGTCTTGATATTCTAAACCGAAGGCAAATTCATGGAAATTTGTAGTGACAGACCAATCATTAGAAACTAGCTCATAACGGTCAATTATATCATCACCATTGGTATCGACTAAACGCGTCAGTTCTTGCTTTTGTAATACGTAGATCTCTCCATCGACTACCTTTACACCAAGCGGTTCGGCCAAACCTAAGGCTATACGTTTTACCTTTATGTCATCTGGCGCAGCATGGAAATTTTCTACTAAATAAACAGAACCTTCAGGA
Source organism: uncultured Paraglaciecola sp. (assembly GCF_963977085.1). GTDB lineage: Bacteria > Pseudomonadota > Gammaproteobacteria > Enterobacterales > Alteromonadaceae > Paraglaciecola. Next base: position 116,205 of record NZ_CAXBNC010000007.1, read on the forward strand.
TCCCAAGTCGACACCACCATGCGACCGTCGTCAAGAAAATCAATCCCTCCAACCATAGGTTGAAATGCGTCTGGCCTAGCTTGGCTAAGATCAAATGAAGGGTGCACACCCGCCACTTCCATTTTATCACCAGCAATGCTTTTAACTAAGTTAGGGTCTGTTGATACTGCCACCACTTCCCGCAGATCTTGTTGCTGTACTTGCAACATGGCAGCAGGAATAAGTTCATAGGTTTGTGTGGCTGGGTCCAACCATTGCAACGAAAGAGACGCACCACCACCACCTTGATAGTAAAAGATCTCAAGACTATGTAACCCTGGCTCAAGCTGCACTTCAGCGTCTATGGCAATTGGACCGTGAGCGCCCCAATTATCAATAATTCGTTCGCCGTTTAAATACAGATATGAACCATCATCTGACACCAATCTTAGTCGCGTGTGCACACTCTCTTTTAGGTTCAAGTGTGTTTTGATTTGATACATAAAGTTGCGATTAGTTGGCCGAAAATCATCCTCACTGGGAAGATGGATCTGCGACACTAAACCACCCAATGAAGGCGCATTTTTACGTGTTTTTTCAATATCAGCAGTGTTATCAACTAAGTTATGTTGATAAACATAAACACCTGACATACCTTCCTTAAATTCAGGGGTTTTATTGCTTAACGCTACAGGCACTGCGGGCAGCCCTAGTAAAATATCAGTAGCATCGGCAGTTGTATTGTCAGATTGATTTAAGCTAAAAATATAATCAAGCATGAGTCCTGCATCAGATTCACTTAGTTGTGAATGAGGCGTCATAGGTATTTGCCCCCAACGTCCTGTTCCACCTTGAATAATTTTTTGACTCAGCATCTCTCTTGCACCGCTCAAAAAAGCGTAACGTTGAGCTATGGCTTGATAGGATGGCCCTACGGTTTTGACTTCTGCATTATGGCATCCCACACAATCGCTATTATTAATCAAAACCAAACCAGGATGTTCTAATTCGTTCTGTGATCCATCCTGTAGCGAAGATATTTCTACTATCCCATTATATTCCTGACTAAAAGTTGACTCTCCGTTTGCCAAAAATAAGGTTTTTATCCTTTCATCATAGATTGCTGCGCCAGAAGTTCGCTGAGTATTGGAAGGACTAAGATTATCCAAGGTTAAATCTAGGTTGGCGGGCAAACCTGACACATTAAACTGTCTACTAAATACAAGGCCAGACTCAGACAAAGAGGCCATAGGCGTCTCTTTTATGTCTACTTGCCACTGAACAGCATTTGTTGTGCCTTTTGCTCGGTATAATAACGTTACCTTACCCGCATAAATTTGATGTCCAACATAGGTAACATTGCCACCCTCAATCGACCATTTTGATTGACCACTCAATACATAAGCTTGGCCCATAGCAGTTGGTTGGGGGCCATGTTTTTGATCAAATACGGCCCCTGTAAGGTCCAAATTTCCATGCCACAATTTAAACAGAACCGAATGCTTAGTGTCGTAAGCTGCTGTAATATCATTACCAAGCTTAAGACTAATCACTCTACTCTCGCCATCTAAAGTAGAACGCATGGCTTTAACATCAGAGACATCACCTGTTACGAAAGATTCTGCTAAATTTTTACCCTTTGTTGAATTCGGTGAACAAGCTTGAAAAAAGCAACTACAGCATAAAAGTACGGCAATGCGCCGAATCAAAGGCCAGCAAATAGTATCTTTGAGCATTCTGTTTCCTTATAAGACTTCGCTATACAGAGGAGCGCAATGTTGAGCACATCTGATAAATGTATCAATACAAAAAATTAACAAACTGTGTAAAAGATAAAGTCCTAACCAGAAAATAGATAGATGAATACGTATGCGCGCGGGATCTTAAATGACATTATTCGGATTGGTGTGACAGGGGGAAATTAAATAATAAATTTCCCCCTGTCATGTTTACTGTTGTGCTTCAGTGAGCATCAAGCTGAAATATTTCCTCCATGACTTGCCACTTTCCAGCATTTGCTTGAGTCGAATCAACTCTTTGAAAACGCTCCATTAACCGCTCCCACTGCTGCACTTTGGGGTTAGCACCATCTGCCTTCGCTTTAGCTTCAAAGCTAAAGTGTGGGGCCACATCCAATACCATGACCAATTGTGTACCAAGTCTGAAAATTTGCATATTTTCAATGCCTGATTCACGGATGCTGTCGAGTATTTCGGGCCATACATTTCCTGGCTGATGATACTGCTCGTATTGATGAATCAATTCATCATCATCTTGTAATTCTAGGGAAAGACAATAACGCTGATTATCCATAAATTAAGCCTTGTAAGTGTGATGGGCGCGATAGCCATAAATTGCAATCACCACGTAACATAATAAGGGCAACAAGAATGAGGTTTTTACAGATGGGATTGCGCCAATTAGAGGGGCACCGTCAATCAATGCCGCTTGTAGCGGTGGCATCAACGCTCCGCCAACAATCGCCATGACCAAACCAGCTGAACCTAAACTAGCATCATCGCCCAAATCTTTTAAAGCTATGCCGTATATAGTTGGAAACATCAACGACATACAAGCAGAAATTCCAATTAAGCAATATAAGCCAAGCATACCGTCCAAGAATATAGTGCCCAATGCCAACACAATCCCAGCTAGCGCTAGCAGCATAAGTAAATGTCCAGGACGGATAAAGCCGAGCAAAAAGGTACACACAAAACGGCTGACTAAAAACAGTGACATAGCAACAATGTTATAACCCTGGGCTTCTGATGCTGTAAGACCCACAGCAGTCATGCCGTAGTGGATAATAAAGGTCCAACACATTATTTGTGCGCCAACATAAAAAGCCTGTGCGACTACGCCTTCAATATAACGGCCATTACTAAATAAACGTCTAAATGTAGCGCCTAACTCCTTTAGCGTAAGTGGGCTGTTATGAGAAATAGTACTAGGTAACTTAACGAACAAAAACAACAAAAATAGCAAGACCACTACCGCTGCAATAGCAATGTATGGGCCGCGCACTGTGACTAAGTCGGCGGCTTGCATGGCCTGATGGGCAACAGGCTGATTCACAGCAAATTCGCTTAGCGCAGTTGTCAGTTTTCCATCCACGACACTTGGCAACATTTCAGCATATTCTGGGTGAGCGGCTCGCTCGGCAGCACGAAACTCTTCAACTTGCAGTTTATTTAAAATCACAGTTGAAGCGACAAACATACCGGTCAAGGAACCAATAGGATTGAAGGCTTGGGCTAAATTGAGCCTTTTAGTGGCAGTAGCTGGGTCACCCATCGACAGAACATAGGGATTAGCCGTGGTTTCCAGCAGTGCCAAACCACAAGTCAAAATACACAATGCCGCCAAAAAATAGTTAAATTCTTGCTGCACACTAGCAGGAATAAACAACAAAGCACCTAAAGCATAAAGAGCAAGGCCCAATAAAATCCCAGACTTATAGGAATATTTACGAATAAATATCGCCGCTGGCAACGCCATAATTCCGTACCCTAAGTAGAAAGCAAACTGCACTAAACTACTTTGCGCATTAGTGATTAAGAAAATATCTTTAAAAGCCTTAACTAATGGATTAGTGACATCGTTGGCAAAGCCCCATAATGGAAAAAGCATGGCGACCAGAATAAAGGGAACAATCATTTCTTTTGCAACTACTGGGATTTTAGACATCACACTTTCCTGTCGGTTATTATTTATCATTATTTTCTTCGTTTTTATTTTTAAATTTGCTGGGGTTAATTGAGGTAATCAACATAGGCATAAAAAGCTGGTAGCCTATCTGTTGTTAACTTAGGGTCAGAATTATTAGTAAACCAACCTAATATTTTTACAGGTCCTCTTTCGAGTTTTACACGGAACTCAACTCCAGATGCTTCAGCACCTATGTAATGGGTGTATTCTTTACCATTGATATTAAGAAACGCAAATTGCTTACCGATGGGACTTTGAGCAGGCTTGTCATACATAAAGAGGCGAATACGATATTCCCCAGTATTTTCAACTTGTACTTTCCATGGCAAAGGCTCATAACTACTCGGGTCATGGATCCAACCAGAGTGTGAGTCATCCAAAAATAGTGTTTTAAATCCTGGGTACCAAGCGATTTGACTAGTAGATTCGGCGTCAGCCCAATCATTAGCATTTAATCTTACTGGGTTTTCAAAGGGACTACCGACAATGGGTAACACTTGCCCACCAATATCTGGAGTGAGTTCAGTCCACCATTGTTCTAAATAAGCTCTATGCTCTTGAGCAATGTCTGGATAATTAGATATTAGGTTATTAGTCTGACTAGGATCTTCAGTAATATTGTAAAGCTCTTCAAGACCTGAATCCCGCTCTGATATAAAGCGCCAGTCACGACTAAGTACCGCCATAGGACGACCAATTCTGGGGATATTTACACGCTGATTAGTAATAACAATCTTTCTATTTTCATAAAATGGCGAATCAATTGTTTTAGACTCATTTTCTAAAATGGGTAAGAAACTCACTCCATCCATTTTAATTGGATCACTCTTATTGGACGCAATATCCAACAAATCTATCAAAGTTGGCAACACATCAAAATGAGCGGTCAAACTAGCAATATTTCGGGGGGAACCAAAATTGCCTTTTGGATAATGAATAAAGAAAGGCACTCGATGCCCCCCGTCATAAACTTCATTTTTATAGCCACGCATTCCAGCGTTAATGACCCAGTTTGCATAACGTGGATCCGATTTAAACGACTTCAAAAACTCTTCAGGGTCATTATCACCAAACATAGATGATTCAGGTCGTAAAGAGGAGGTGCCATTGTCTGTCATAAATATCAGCAGGGTATTGTCATCAATTCCCAAATTTATAAGCTCAGATCTTATTTCTCCAACGCCTTTATCGATATTAGTAATCATTGCATAGAATCTAGCCATAGGCTCTGGTAGTCCTAAGTCACGATATATCTGCACTTCAGACTCTGGTGCTCGCCAAGGAGTGTGTGGAGCATTAGTTGAAATATATGCGAAGAATGGTGCAGGTGAAGTAGCCTGCTCACGAATATAACGAATAGACTCATCAAACCAATTGTCGGTCGCATAACCTTTAAAATTTTCAGGCTGACCATTTCGAAAATATGTATCGTCAAATTGTGTATTTCCCCAATAATCACCTGACTGACCGACCCCACCTCCTCCGTGGATAATCGCAGTATCAAATCCGTGATCCTGAGGACGAAATGGATAATTTTCACCTAAATGCCATTTACCAAAAATAGCCGTGTTATACCCGGCTTCCGACAATATTTCAGCCATGGTTTCATGTTCTGCAGATAAATTCGAACGCCCCATAACGGTATGCCACACTCCCGCTCGCATAGAATGCTTACCAGTCATAAGTGCAGCACGTGTTGGAGAACAAGTGGGATCTACATGAAAATTGGTTAAACGAATGCTTTGTTTAGCAAGCTTGTCAATATTCGGGGTTTTAATAACCGGATTTTGATGAGCACCAATATCACCGTAACCTTGATCATCGGTCATAATTATAATGATATTCGGATTTAACTTTTGTAGGTCATTACCATTGCTTATCATGTCAGCCAAAGGGTGTGACTCAATTTGAGAAGTAGGTGAATTTTCAATAACTTGACTACAACTGCTGATACTAAACAGAGTGCCAGTTAATAATAGCCAACTGACAACACTAGCCGCTGATAAAGTTTTAAACGATTGCATTTACCTACTACCTACCATTGATTTCACAAAAGTTAATACATCCGAAACTTCACTATTAAACACCTTTTCTCCATACATCTGTCGAGTATCCGGCGTTTTCAAAGCTAATAACTGGATTTTCCAAGTCTATTGGATCTTCAAGTTCAGTCATCAATTTCAAGAGTTCGTCTTGCAACATCGTCAATTGCTTTCTATAGGCTGGCTTCGCACTAAGGTTATGCAATTCGTCCGGATCATTTTTAAGGTCAAATAACTGTGTTTGACCAATGACGGGATAATATATGAGTTTAAAGTTGTCACTTCTCACCATGCGTTGGTAATGACGATAAGACCCATATATATACTCATTCATGGAATCTTTTTCTTTCCTTAACAAAGGCATAAAACTTGAGGCTTGGACAGATTTTGGTACTTCAATACCTGCCAGTTCAGCGGTAGTGGGAAATACACTATTAAGATAAATATTACCCTTAATTTTTTGGCCTTTATCTATTCCTTTACCTGCAATAATAAAAGGGGCACGAATAGAATGATCATACTGATTTTGTTTACCTAATAAGCCATGTTTACCCACGGCCAATCCATGGTCTGAGGTAAAAATAATAATGGTATTTTCGGCATAGGGAGACTTCTCTAGTGAATCCAATATACGCCCTACCTGTGTATCCATATGATTGATCATGGCGTAATACTCACCAATAAACTGTTTCACTTCATCTGGTTTACGGGGGATATCAAGTAGCACTTCATCACGAACCCAAAAATCGCCCTGATCTACCGTATTTTGCTTTTTAAATGCCTTCGGTAAGGGAATAGACTCCTGTGGGTATTTATCAACGTAATTTTGCGGAGATTGCCTTGTATCATGTGGCGCTAAGAAACCCACATACATTAGAAATGGCTTATCATTAACGTCCGGTTTTTTCTCTAGGTACTCCACAGCTGCGTCAGCAATGATTTCGCTACTGTGCTTTATCGATGGGTATACCTCAGATAATTTGTGAGTTTTTCTATCCAAGTCAACCATACTGGCGTTGTATTGGTCATAAGTCATTCCCCCTTCATGTATGGCGGTACCTAGATCAAAGCTACGAAGTAGCGCTTCTTTTGAGACATGCCATTTTCCAGTCAAGAATGTTTCATAACCCGCTTGTTTAAACGTCTCTCCCCACAAAAGGTATGACGTCTTTTTTTCGAGTTTTAAAGTACCGTCAGTAATGCCGGTACTATAAAGATTTCTTCCCGTATTAATCATTGCGCGACTTGGGGCGCAAACAGCAGGAGACCATGATCCCTGATTAAATGTGTGAGTTATTTGCGTTCCTTGTTGAGCTAACCGATCAATATTTGGTGTTTCTAATTCATGATTACCGGCAGCTCCCAATGCAGAATAACTTTGATCGTCTGTCAAAATAAATAAAATATTAGGTTTTACATTTTTAGCTGATGCACTAGAAATTAGACCTAATACTAATAAAACGCCCCCCATTACTCTTAATATATATTTTGTAATCTTTTGATTTGAATAAACGTTCATGATAACTCCAAATATCGCGATATTAACCATATTGTTACTAGGTACTTAGTAAGTAAAAAATAGAAATTCAGTATTATTACTTTAGTCAATCAAGTTAATAGAGACCGACTGTAGCTGTTGGTTTCGTGAGATGACTATTTCTAACACACCGCGCCATTTTCTTGACTGATAAGAGGCAAGAAGCTCGTTCACGCCTAGCACTTTGTCACTGCCACCAAATTGACTATCAACTACTTCTAAAATAACGTCTGAGGTCTGTATACCTGCAACAGCCATTTTGCTGTTAGGGTCAACTTTCAGTACCATAGCACCGGCTATTTCTGCGATACCTAATGCCGATTGTTCACCCAAAGTTTCCACCGATTTAAGTGTGGCTCCTAACAATTCATAGGTTTTACCAACCTGACTATCTTCAGCCGCAAGAAATAGATCTGGACTTTTAGGCGTTTCAGCCAACGCTTTGAGCGCATCATTTTGGACACCAAATTGATCCATTGGAAAATTTTCAAAACCTAATTTAAGCCCTAATGAACCTTCTGCCAGTTGATAGTTTCCTTGCTCTGGAGCGACAAATTGTGGTTCACCATACTTTGAATGTTTATCTAAACCTAAAGCCTGTGCGGCCTCTAAATCGGCTTGATTCACAAACAAATTGTGATCAATCTGCTGGCCCCAATAATCATTCAAAATTGGTTTATGCCCAGATAACAAAATATTGTGGGTGAACACATCTTCACTGTTTTCAAACCACACATGAGGATGGAAGGAGTTATTCAAAATAATATTGTTAGTCGCAATACGTTTAAAACCTTCACGCAATTTCAAACCACCGCTGAGCATGACATTATTGTAAATTTCATAGTTTGAGGAGCCATCATCAAGATCAATATCCCATCCGTGATCACATTGGAAACGATTATTACGGAGGATAGTTGGTTTGATTGCATCTAAAAGGTACATACCTGGATTACGTTGATTTATGTCATCCATTTTCGCTCGGTCTGGGTGCCAAAACCTGTCTCGTCCCCATGAATTAAATGCACCGTGGTCACCGGTTTCTAACACTGTATCGAACACATCGTTGTATTCAATAATATGCCCCCCCCAAGTACCTTCGCTTACATTAATACCGGCTCTTGGAACGCGATAAATCGAGTTATGACTTACAGTGATTTCAGATGTCATCGACAACTGCACACCCGCCACTTGTTTTTCAATTAACCCGATATCATGAATAAGGTTGTTATCAACTAACGATTGGCTTGGATATTGGTCGGATTTAGGTCCAACCTGAAAATCTAAGTCTGTTTCTGAAACAAACTCATGGTATTCAAAACTAGGTGATCGAACTGCACTTGGGTTGCCCACAAAACTCACGGCACTGGCCCCAATATCATGGATATGGTTATTAAATATTTTGGCAAAACGATTATAATTGCTGACAAAAATAGCATTGCCACCCAATTGACTAAATTTTGAATCATTCACTTGGATATCTTCAGTACCATCTAACAAAATGGCACCTCCTCGATATATCGCCCAGTCACTGCGTAGAAGTGGTTCTTTAGTTTGCATAAAAGTAGGCTGGGTGTGGCTAAATTGAATACCACTAATTTGTACATGTTTAACCGGCTGACTTTGAGTACCACGCAGTTCTATCAAGTTATCGAGTTGCGGCACTTCTACTTTTGCTTGGTGAATATCTACACCTTTAGGGGGATAAAAATAAAGCGTATTATTCGCTTTGTCCAAAAACCATTCCCCAGGGGCATCAAGCTCTTCAAATATGTTTTCTACAAAACGGTATGTCAGGTGCATAGGTGAACGACGGTTATTCTGATAGCCCCCCTCTAATTGCAAACTTTTATCGCTATTTAGGCCAGTAATTTGATAATGCATATCTCCCCAACGGCTTTCGTGTAGTGCATGAACAAAGCCACCAACGGGATTTGACCATGTTGCAATGCGCTCAGGCGCTATTGCGTCTTCTGCATAACCATTAAAAATTGCTACATCGGGGTTAAAATTAGGATACCTAGCCATAGGTTGTAAGGCGCCATTGATATAAAGCTGGGTAAATTCTAGGTCACTAATTTTAGCTTGGAATATTTGTTCGGTATAAGGTTGCCAATTCAACTCAATTGTTTTGGCACCGCTAATAATCACTTGGGCATTCTCTTTTGCTGCAATCACAAAAGGTTGCTCGGCCGTTCCTGAAAATTGTGCGTCTAGCACTATTGTTTGGTTTAAATAATAGGTGCCTGCAGCTAATTCAATCTTCACTGACTGCTTAGTATTAAGTAAAGTGCGGCTATGCTCTATCGCATCCGCTAAATCAGAATAATCAGATGAAACTTCGCCCACAGTTAAAATTCTGGGGACTTGAGATACTTGACTTTCAGTGGCCACATCTTTAGTTTCTGAACAACTAACCAAAGTTGTTATTGCTGTCACGATCAAAGTCAAAAATACTAATCTCATACTTACCTTACCCATATTTGTGTGAATCAAGACGTAAAAATGGGGCGCAATTAAAACGCCCCATAAGTTCAATTAAGTGCTTTAGAACTTAGCACGCACTCCTAATGTGAAGCGTTTACCCACATCTTCCAAACCGCGGTTTATGCCCACTGAATTGAGTTGTATTAAAACTTCATCGGTTATATTGAGTGCTTCAAAATCAATTGATACATTTTCGGTCACGTTATAGCTGGCTGAAAAATCTAACTGACTGTATTCGTCAGTGAACGAACCATCTCCAAAATAGTTTGTGCCATTATTTACAAAACCATCGCGGTAGTTATAAGCAAAACGAGCACCAAAGACGTCGTTTTCGTAATAAGCAACTAGGTTGTAACTGGTCTCTGAAAGGCCATCTAAAGTAAGTAAAGGACCATCTTCAGAAGCTTGTACTTTATCAGCATCTACCAAAGTGTAATTGGCAGCAAATCCTAAACCTTCAACTAACATGTCCAATGGTTGTTGCCAATTAAATTCAATACCGGTTAAATCACTGCCTTTACCATTGTCTGGTAAAAAACGAGTAAAGGTACTTGTCACAGAATTACCACCATCTAAATCACTATAAGTGACTTGCTCTTGGTTGGTAGAAGCCACCACAAAAGAATCGATGAATTTGGCAAAAGGAGCAATCGAGAACATTCCACCTTCTTCAAAATACCATTCAACAGAGAAATCCAGTTGGTCAGCTAAGAAAGGGTCAACGTCAGGGTTACTTGAATTAATCGTTCTGACATTCACATTAATAGTCGTTGCTGGTGATAAAACACTCAACGACGGACGCGACATCACACGAGCGGCACCAAAGCGCAATAACACGTCATCTGTTAAATCGTACTTAATGTTCAAGCTAGGTAATATTTCGGTATAAGTACGGCTAACAGAGCTTTCACTAGTATCAACAAAGGTCTGCGCACCACCTTGGTCAAAACGAATTGTACTAAAGTCTGGAATATTCCCTGAGGATTCCTGATCTGTCGAAACAACCCGGATACCAAAGTTACCGGTAAGACGGTCATTCATACCTTCAAAATTTACTTTCGCATAAGCCGCTAATACGTTTTCTTTAACATTAATCTCACTGGCTCCGCCTTCAGTCAAGGTACCGTTTGACACCAATGTAGACAAAGAAACAGTATCTAACAATTTACCTACATCAGCAGATAACCACTGGCTTGGGTAGCTTGCGGACCCACCATAACCATCAAAGAAACCACTTGGATTATATGCAGTCATGTAAGCACTAGCATCAAAGCTTCCACCTTCGATTGTTGGGTCATAAGTTTCGCCCAATAAACCGGCCAACACCTCGGCACTAACACCTAAACTCCTGAAACCATTAAATTTTTCACGAGCGGTGTATTTCGCACCAAATTCAAGACTATAAATGCCCATACCCCAGTCGACTGAATGATCTACGTCAATTCGAAAATCGGTGCTAGTATCCTCTGTGGGCCGATCAAGATTACCGTTAACGCCTATTGAACGAAAACTACTGCCATCTAGTGGATCATACCCTGCAGAATAACCCACTTCAGGTACACCGCCATAATCGTTACTGAAATCGTAATAAGCATTGGCTCTACCGATAACTTCAAGAGATAAAGTTGAAATGACGTTTTCTGACTTAGCATGAGACAATTCAGCCTCTATTTCCCAATTTTCATTTATTGTGTGTTTTGCTCCAAATGAAAAAGAAGTCAACTTATCATTAGAGTTTGTAGTACGTGCATTATTGCGATTATCAACACCCGCTATTTCTAGGCGCTGAATCAAACCTTCAGAGCCTAATGAGTCGGTAACAATATCGCTGTCCACCACTGAACCTAATACATTGGTCCAACGGAATGAATTAAGCGGTAACGCCCCTACAATATCGAATTCCGAATACATGGTTTCGAGCCAAATATCGGTATCAGCACTAGGACGAAACTGCATAGTGGCTAATAAGGTAGTACGCTCTCTTTCTTCACTTAACTGGGAAAAATTAGTGGCATGGTTAAATCGAAATGAATCATCTGTATCGCCATCTAAATTATAATCAAGAGTAGGAGTAGGTCCTCGACTCCCTTCGCTACCAGGCTCTAGGCCAAATGCCTCATATATATGTGACTCTACTGAACGACTGTCATAATGCGCACCTAAAGTAATACCGAAGGTTTTATCGTCATTAACAAAGTTATACAAAGCGGAAATATCAGGACTGGTCTCTCCTGAATTATCTTCTCTAACAGCTTTAATACTGGTCACCAAAGATGTTTCAGCCGATGTTAATGGGCGAGGAGTACGCACATTAACTGTTGCTGATAAAGCACCTTCTTCCATATCTGCCGACGGCGTTTTGTAGACTTCTAACGCACTTACAAAATCTGAAGGCAAAATAGTAAAATCAAAGCTACGACCACCTGTGGCGGATGGCAATGTACGTCCATTAAACTGAACACGAGTAAAGTCAGGACTAAGACCACGAACAGTAACATCTGATCCTTCACCTCGATTACGAGAAATTTGCACGCCACTAACTCGTTGCAGTGATTCTGCTAAATTTTGGTCTGGAAATTTACCAATATCTTCAGCAGATATAACATCAGCAACCACACTAAGTGAACGTTTAACTTCAGTCGCTTTTTCTAAACTACCTCTTATCCCAGAAACTTGGATGACCTCAACATCATCTTCATTTTCTTGAGCAAAGCTTGGATTAGTAAAAATTAGCGTACTAAGAGCTAAGCCAGTGAAAGTAGTATTCATCACTTTTGTGATTTTATTCTTTTTATAACTGCTTGTACTAGTTGTTAGTTTCATGTGTTTATATCCACTTAGTTATGTCAATTATCAGCGGGGGAAATCATTTTTCACCAGCAAAAAAAATATTTACATTTACAAAACGAGGTAGAGAATCTCACATTTATTTTACAACTGCAACTACATTTCACATGTGGAATTGAATTTTATATACAATAACTTCAAAACCAACCCATAAATAAGAGCTGTAAGACCAGCCCTTAAAAATAAAGTTAACAACTAGTATTAATAAATAAAATTTAGTGGATTTGAGTTGGTCAGGATTAGAACTATTTTTAAGCAATGAATACAACGACGGAAGTCTTATGACTTTTATCCTGGGTCGTACCCTAATGCCACTGAAATATCTCTAGCGGCTTGTTTAATTGTACTATGAGCATCTTCTGCAACAGTTTGATGAGACCCATCTAAATATTCAAAGAAAGGCACAATTAAAGCGGCAACAGCTTGATCTTGATAATCAAACACTGGATAACCAATATCTTGGATCCCCTGAGCTTGGGCACTATGAATACTTTCATAACCTTGACTCAACACCTTCCTAACCATTTTATCAATATCTAAAACGTCTTCATTAGGGTGGTGAACTGGGATACGACTTAACATTTGTTTACGAGTGTATTCATCAGAAAATGCTAATAACAAATGCCCTGAACAGGTATTCATTAACGGCGCTTCTGCCCCCAATCGCACACTAAACACCCTTTCAGAAGGCGAGTCTTGTTGGACTACTACATGCCCTTTGCCTTCATAGTAAATAACAAGGTGGCAAGATTGTTCGATATCATATGACAACCTACGCAAAACAGGTGCAGACACACTCGTCAGCCTTTTAACAGGCGGAAAACGATGGGCTAAACCAAACATTTTAAGTGTGAGGGTATACCTATCACTACCCTGCTCTAGTGATACATATCCCCTCTGTTGTAGCACCACCAACATCCGGAATAACTCTCCCACCGACCTATTAAGTTTTTTGGTAATCTCTGAGATGTTTAAACCTTCTGCTTCTACAGCCAGCAACTCCATAATATCCAGCCCTTTTTCTAATGCTGGAGCACTGTATGTTTTACGTTTTCCTGGCTCTTCTTTTTCAACCTGTTTTGTCATTAATTACTCCTTCTGTGCTGGGCATGAAAATCATGTGCAACTGTAAAACTATAATACTGCGTTACATTCATAAAGAGAACAAGTGGCGACCTTTAGATAACAACTGCCTAAATATTCCATTCAACAGTTACCACTAATCTGTTGACATTTTAACAACAAACCGCTAATTTCATATGCGAGTTTTAATTTCACATATAAATAAGAGCGATTATGAGTCAAACAAACAAAATTATTTCACTGGAAACTCACGACATTCGTTTTCCAACTTCAGAATCATTAGATGGCTCAGACGCCATAAATAAAGATCCAGATTATTCTGCTGCTTATTTATGTTTAGAAACTGAACAAGGTAATAAAGGTTACGGTTTAGTTTTTACCATAGGCAGAGGCAACGATATTTGCTGCGTAGCTATTGAAGCGTTGAAACATTTGGTTATAGGTAAAGACTTTAACGATATCATTAAAGATATTAATCATTTTTACGATTGCCTACGTTCAGACAGCCAACTTCGCTGGCTTGGCCCTGAAAAAGGGGTAATTCATATGGCGATTGGTGCAGTTGTTAACGCAGTATGGGATATGTGGGCACGGGCCGAAAATAAACCACTGTGGCGCCTATTAGCGGATATGAATCCAGAACAATTTGTTAACTGCATCGACTTTAGATATCTGAGCGACGCGTTAACGAAAGAAGAAGCCTTGGAAATAGTCAGCAAAAATCATGCTACCAAGCAGCAGAGAATTCAATATTTAAAACAAAATGGCTATCCTTCCTACACCACATCTGCTGGTTGGTTAGGATACAGCGATGAAAAGCTTGCACGACTTTGTGAAGAAGCCATTGAGCAAGGTTTTAAACATGTAAAATTAAAAGTAGGGCAAGATCTAAAAAGTGACATTAGGCGTTGTGAAATTGCTAGGCAAGTCATTGGTGACGAGACAAAACTAATGATTGACGCCAATCAAATTTGGGAAGTGGATGAAGCCATTAATTGGACTAACCAACTTGCTCATGTGAAACCCTGGTTTATTGAAGAGCCTACCAGTCCAGATGATATATATGGACATAAAAAGATTAAGCAAAATATTGGTGACATAAAAGTGGCAACAGGTGAGCATTGTCACAATAGGATCATGTTTAAACAATTTATTGCTAATGATGCTATCGATATTGTGCAGATTGATTCTTGCAGACTGGCAAGTGTTAATGAAATATTAGCCGTCTATATGCTGGCCGCAAAATATAACAAACCCGTTTGCCCTCATGCAGGTGGTGTAGGTTTGTGTGAATATGTACAACACCTATCTATGATTGACTATGTACATATTTCGGCAGATTTAACTGATCGTGTGGTTGAGTTTGTTGATCATTTACATGAACACTTTACTGATCCCTGCGTGATCAAAGATGGGGCTTATGTTGCTCCAAGCAAACCAGGCTACAGCATTGAAATGTTCGAAAAAAGTGTCGCTGCCTTCACCTACCCAACAGGAAGTGAATGGCAAAAACGTCTTAACAAAGTAGATAAGATAGCCTCCTGATGAATGATTTTTTTGACCCACAATTACCTGATGTAAAATCATTAAAACAAAGAGCGCGCCAGCGTATACCCAGCTTTGCTTTTGATTACCTTGAAGGTGGTTGTCATGATGAAATTGGCTTACTGCGAAATCGAGATGCTATTCAAGCGGTGCAGTTACGCAGTCAGCTTTTAAAACCTTTTGAAAAATCGGATATGTCAGTTGAGCTATTTGGGCACAAGTATTCTGCCCCTTTTGGCATCGCTCCAATAGGGTTACAAGGGTTAATGTGGCCTAAAGCGCCAGAAATTTTGGCTAAAGCAGCGGCCGATTTAAACATTCCTTATGTGCTTAGCACTGTGTCTTCTGCCAAGTTAGAAACCATTGCGGAAATATCTGAAGGTAAAGCCTGGTATCAACTTTATAATCCAACCGATAGCGTTATTCGAGAAGATTTACTTAATCGAATAAAAGTGGCCGGTTATAAAGTGTTAGTAGTCACCGTTGATGTGCCGACTTTTGGGTATCGACCACGAGATATGAAAAACGGTTTGGCGATGCCTCCTAAAATGACCTTAAGCAATATTTTACAAATGCTGAGCTGTCCGCGCTGGTTATACGAAACCGCGCTCGCCGGTAAACCTGAAATGCAAACACTCAAGCCTTACATGCCTAAAGGCATGCCCACTGACCAACTCGCCGCTTTTATGAATAAAACCGTAATGGGCAGAGTGGACATTGACGGACTGAAACCTATTCGTGACTTTTGGCAAGGTCCACTGGTTATTAAGGGCCTAATTAACCAAGATGACGTGGCTGCAGCTATATCCTTAGGAGCCGATGCCGTAGTGATGTCAAACCATGGTGCCCGCCAGTTGGATGCAGGTGAGTCGCCAGTTGCTCCTTTACAAAAAGCGGCTGCCAAATACGCCAAAGATATTAAAATATTTATGGACAGTGGCCTACGATCTGGGACCAATATTGCGTCAGCCCTCGCCTGTGGTGCAGATTTCACCTTTTTAGGCCGCCCTTTTGTATATGGTGTGGGTGCTCTGGGCAATAAAGGCGGTGTACACACTATTAATTGCTTAAAGACGCAGCTTGAACAAGTGATGAATCAATTGGGCTGCTCTTCGGTCGCAGACTTACCGCAATTTTTGGTCAAGCATGAATAGAGTGAATACGATGCAAAATTCTCCACTATTAAAGCAACAGATACCCAAAAAGCAAATCGCAACGACAGATCTAAAAGTTGATACTTTAGGTTTTGGCTGTGCCCCCCTAGGCAATTTGTACCACAGTATCAGTGATGATGAATCTAAAGCAGTATTGAATGCTGCTTGGCAAGCAGGTTTTCGTCACTTTGATACTGCGCCCCATTATGGCCAAGGATTAAGTGAAAGACGCACAGGCGATTTGTTACGCCCTCTGCAAGGCAAAGATTATATACTTTCAAGCAAAGTAGGTCGTATTCTAAAACCCGCTGGTTATGCTAAAGAACGTCATGGTTTTGTCTCACCTATGCCTTTTGATATTCATTATGACTACAGTTACGACGGCATAATGCGCTCTTTCGAAGACAGTCTGCAGCGTTTGGGATTAGATAGAATTGATATTCTGTATATGCACGACATTGGCCGTGATACTCATGGTGCTGAAAATGACAAACATTTCCCCATCGCCATGCAAGGTGGATATAAAGCAATGGATGAGCTTCGCAGCCAAGGCTTGGTAAAGGCAATTGGACTAGGAGTGAACGAATACCAAGTGTGTGAACAAGCCATGGATCATGGTGATTGGGATTGTTTTTTATTGGCCGGACGTTACAGTTTGTTAGAACAAGCATCTTTAACAACCTTTTTACCTAAATGCCAAACACGTCAGTGTTCGGTTATTGTAGGCGGGCCATATAATTCAGGGATTTTAGCGACAGGCGTTAGAGGCAAAGGCATTGCCAATTATAACTATGCGCCTGCTTCTGCTGAGATAATTGAACGAGTGGCCAAAATCGAAACTATTTGTGATGACTATCAAGTCACGTTAGCCGCCGCTGCATTACAATTTCCATTGGCTCACCCAAGTGTCGTCTCAGTCATTCCAGGATTAGGTAACGTCTCTCGTATACAAAAAACTATCGACCTATTTAATCAATCCATACCTAGTGAATTTTGGCAAAGTTTAAAAACCGCCAATTTACTTAGTGAAGACGCCCCTGTACCCGCGATCACCAAATTATCGAGTATTGAAAATGCGAATTGATAGCCATCAACACTTTTGGAAAAGAGAACTTGGTTATTACAATTGGCTAACCGAAGACATGGGCGCCATATACCGAGATTTTTCACCTGAAGATTTACGTCCTCAGTTAAGAAAATCAGGCATTGATAAATCAGTGTTAATACAAGCCGCACCTGATATTGCAGAAACTGAATACATGTTGTCTTTGGCCAACAATACTGACTTTATTGCTGGGGTAGTTGGCTGGGTCAATATGCAAGAATCAGATGCCCCCTTTCAACTTGCACGGTTATCAAACAATCCTTATTTTAAAGGCGTCAGACCTATGATCCAAGATATTGTGGATGATAACTGGATGCTGAACCCTGCTCTTGAACCTGCATTCTTAACCTTGATAGAACTTGGATTGTGCTTTGATGCATTAGTTAAACCCAGGCATTTAAAACAATTATTAACACTGGTTAAACGCTACCCCTTACTGAAAATTGTCATCGACCATGCCGCTAAACCTAATATCCAAGGGGCTGAGTTTGAGCAATGGGCGCTAGACATCCAAGCACTCGCAGAAAAGCCTAACGTGTACTGTAAATTGTCAGGCTTAGTGACCGAGGCGGGATATAACCCTAATTTTGATATTTTAGTGCCCTATATGCGTCATTTATTGAATTCATTTGGAGCCACGAGACTGATGTGGGGTAGCGATTGGCCAGTATTAAATTTAGCCACAGATTACACAGAATGGGTGAGTTTAACTGAAGCCTTCTTAGCCCAATCCAGTGAAGAAGAAAAATCACAGATTTGGTCAAAAACGGCCATTAAATTTTATCAATTACAGCATTTAGATGAGATGTCCTTCACCTCATCTATGAAATAAAAGGTCAACTATGAAGCAGAATTTAACCGATAAAACAGCATTAGTTACAGGTGGTGGCAGTGGCATTGGCAGAAGTATATGTCTGCGATTAGCCGCCGCTGGTGCCCACGTATTGGTACTGGATTTAGACGAGCAAGCAGCAGAAGATACAGTCGTCTTAATTCAATCGGAAAATGGCTCAGCCAGTGCTCACCCATGCAACATAGCTGATCATGACAACGTACAGCAAATCATTAACGATATTTTGCAGGATAGGCAGATTGATATTCTCATCAATAATGCGGGTATAGCCCATGTTGGTAATTTAGAAAACACCAGTGAAGCCGATCTAGATCGCCTCTATCAGGTAAATGTAAAAGGTGTGTATAACGCTATGGCAGCCACCATACCTTCCATGAAAGCCCGCAAATGTGGGGTAATAATAAACATGGCGTCGGTTGCATCTTCAGTGGGGATCGCAGATCGCTTTGCTTATTCAATGAGCAAAGGTGCAGTGTTAACCATGACATATTCTGTGGCTAAGGATTATGTGAATGATGGTATTCGCTGTAATTGTATTGCACCAGGACGGGTACATACCCCTTTTGTGGATAATTTCTTAGATAAAAACTATCCAGAAAACCGTGACGAAATGTTTGATAAGTTGTCAAAAAGTCAGCCGATTGGTCGTATGGGCCAAGCTGATGAGATAGCTGGGTTGGTCGCCTACTTGTGCTCTGATGAAGCCTCTTTTATCACAGGCTCTAACTTTCCCATTGATGGTGGTTTTGTCACCTTAAATAACTAAATTAACCTGACCAAGAATGAAATAATTTAAATATGTATTGGAGTAATAAATGAAATTAGTGCGTTTTGGCCAAAGCGGTCAAGAAAAGCCAGGTATTGTTGATGACAATGATCAGATCCGTAGCCTTGAAGGCATAGTTGACGACATTGATGGACAAGTACTTAACGAGGTAAATTTAGCCAAGCTTAAAACGCTAGATATCACTACCCTGCCTTTAGTACCTGCAGGCGTTCGTATCGGCCCTTGTGTTGCTAAGGTGGGTAAATTTATATGTATTGGATTGAATTACAGTGATCACGCAGCTGAATCAGGAATGGCGTTGCCAGCCGAACCCGAAGTATTCACCAAAGCCACCAGCGCTATTTGTGGTCCAGACGACGATATCATTAAACCCAAAAACAGTACTAAAATGGACTGGGAAGTAGAACTGGCCTTAGTTATTGGTAAAGAAGCCAGCTATGTTACAGAGGAACAAGCTGCATCTCACATAGCAGGTTATTGTGTATGTAATGACGTGTCAGAAAGAAGTTTTCAACTAGAGCGCGGTAGCCAATGGGACAAAGGTAAAGGGTGCGACACCTTTGGACCAATAGGCCCATGGCTGGTGACCAGTGACGAAGTCGGTGATCCTACCGATTTAGATATGTGGTTAGAGGTGAATGGTAAGCGTTATCAAAATGGTAGCAGTCGCACTATGGTTTTTAAGCCCGCTTTTATTGTGAGTTATTTAAGTCAGTTTATGAGTTTACAACCGGGCGATGTTATTTCAACGGGCACACCTCCTGGCGTGGGCTTAGGGCAAAAACCACCGGTTTATCTTAATGTGGGTGATAAAATATCGTTGGGTATTGAAAAGCTAGGTACACAAACCCAAATCGTTGTTGAACACACCAGTTAAGCTATATTTTCGGGCATTTGATTTTCCATAGGATTAAACTTAAGACGCAAAAAACCTATAATACAACACTCGCAATATAGTGGTTCCTTAGCTCTATATAGCCTAAGGAACTACTACTCTTTGGATTACCTTTCAATCAACACCAAGCTCACACTTAAGCAGGCATCAAACTGATTCACTTATGCTGTTGTATGCATCCACGCAGTTTAGGAAAGGGATAATTCACCAATTCGTCAATGTACACATCAACATTTATAGAGTTGTGGCCGTGTATTTTAAGGAGTATTCGTTAACAGTCTGTAAATTATAGAGTGACGTGAGTGGAGATTACTTCCATCTTCATTGAGTTATAAAATCCCAACAAGTCCAATAATTCCTTCCTTCTACAATTAAAATAGCAAAAATATATTTTTCAAAAATTAAAGACGTTTACTGAAAGAAAAGGTTTAGCTTTGCTCCCAGTAAACGTCCATTTTCTAAGTTGAATTATGGCGTAACTTCAATTCGGTCCAGAACGCAGTAATAGCCCCCTGAACTAGCGTTATGAGTACCCGTAGGATAGATTTCAATCGTATGATTGCCAGTGCTCAAGCTTAAGTCTTCAAAGATTTTAACCTTGTGCTGGTGTGACGGGTGATAAGTATCTACAGTGTCAGCAACATTACCATCAATTTCAATTCTACAATCCCCGTGGTTCTTACCCTTTCGGCTATACACAGTTACCCCAGATCCATTAAACGTATAGGTTGCTGTTGTATTAGTCGTATTCGAATAATAAACCGTATTGGAATATGCCTCGTCATTTTCTTGATATTTCCATCCAGCATCATAATCAATATCATGGTGGTTGGCGTCAATCACATAACCATTAGGTAATGTTTCATTCACTTGTATGTAATCTAGATGAACATATTTATTGTTCGAAGCTGGGTTCGTGTCGGCTCTCGCGGTGATTTTTATTTCATGCTCTCCCGGAACCAAAATTTCGCTAGCGAAAACTAATTGCTGGTGAACATAACTTGGCGTGTAGGTATCAACAGTCGCTACTACTTCATTATTAATAGACACATCAAACTTGCCACCATCGGGACCAACTTGTGAGAAAATTTGAAACTTATCTCCTGTAAAAGTGTAGGTGGCCGAAGCATCAGTGCTTCTAGTGTAATGAATTGTATCGTTATAAGATGCACTACGTGTCCGTGAATTCCAATTGCTGTCGTAGGTAAATTGAGCACCATCAACTTTGGTGGGTAACTCAGGGGTGTACAAGATGTGATCAAGATGACAACCAGTGCCCCCAACCGAATTTTTCAACTGAACCGTATGACTGCCTGAAGCCATCATGCCACTGTCGAAGACTTTCTGTTGAAATATGTCAGATGAGCTGTACTGGCTATGAGTACCATGGCTAACACCATCGATGAGTACCTCGCAGTTACCGGCAGTCGAACTCTTTTTCGCCCAAATTTCAACTTGTGAGCCATTAAATGAGAAAGTGGCGGTAGCGCCAATAGTAGTAGAGTACGCAATGGTTCGATCCGAATTCCACGTTTGGCTAATATCTCCATCGAAATTTACATAGACGATATTTGAAGCGGTATTAGAAACGTATTCTTTACCCTTACGCATCACTTGGCCTATTACTTCCATTTGAGCCGCACTTCTAGGATCGATGCTGCCGTCAATGTAAGGCGCCATATTCCAGTTCATTACCGCACCAACAGACCTTGTATCTTTCATATATTCTAAAAGATTGTCCATTGCATATCTTGGATGGTGAAAATAGCTAGGTACATCTTCAGGAAGTGCATCAATCCACCAACCGATATTATCAATATGCTCAACGCGGTGATTGAGTATGCCGTTGCTATCAAATTTCGATACGGGTTTTAAGTAATTTAGATTTTTGTTTTTAAGATGCCCTCCGGTGTAATCTACTATCCCAGCTATTGCAGCATCGTTAGCAAAAGGAATTTGACCGGCTTGCTGACCACCAACGTTATAAGCGATAACGGCATCAGGGTTACCCGCTCTAAGCTTTTGAGCTAATAAAATTCGATCAATATCACTAGAGCCTGGTTTGGCAGTAAGACTCATGTTTTCTAGCCACCAGCCACTTACTTTTGTTCCATATTCTAATGATATCAGCTCAACTAGCTCATAAACGTTATTAAGCCAATCGCCATCGGGGTATCCCCATGCAGCTTTAAAGGCTTCACTTTCACCATCAGCAAACGCATTAAAATAAAAGTACAGTTTAATGCCTCTGGAGTTAAGTTCATTGTAAAGATCCGACATTAAGTCCCTGGTCGCTGTCCGATCGGGTTCACTGAATATATTCTGCAAATTAGTGGAGGCATTCGCGGGCAAAGGAAAAGGTAAGTTTAAATCCCAATGAGTTAGGGTAAACATCAGAAAACTCGCACCGCCCGCTTCGGCTACATCTGCCAGCGCGACGACATCAAAATTTTGAATACGATCATTCCAAGGTACATTAGCGACATCTCTTTCTACGAAATGTACAAATACTCCGTGACCATCTTTGGACATGATTTCTATAGCTTGTTGCGGGGTAGCCATAGCTGTGCCTTGCATAGCGATGAAAACAGTCATTAATGACCATTTCCATAATTGTTTATAATTTAAGAAATTCATATTGTTACAGTTCCTCTTTATGTATGAGTTATTTTTGAACCCCATGAAATCATATATAAAATAATATTTTACATATGATTTCGCATTTATACAGGTTAAAATTTGTACTTTCAATCTTTTATTAACAAAAATTTTACAAGTACTCATTTTTAGGGCGCACTATTCTTAAGCATCATTGGCTAACTCATGGTTCGTATCAGCCAACTAGGAGGACATTTTTCAAACAAAAATTAACCACTAACTTGTTAAAACTGAATCAATTTGAGGTTACAGATTTAGTTGCAATGGTCTAATTATTCTAAACACTTTGTTGGAGATATCATTGCAACAGGTAAATCACCCGATGATAGGGCAAAAACCACCGGTTTATCTTAATGTCGGAGATAAAATATCGCTGGGAATTGAAAAGCTAGGTACACAAAACCAAACTGTGGTTTAGTTGTAATTGTTGTAGTTCTAGTTTGCTATGTGTTTATACTAATTGCATAAACACATAGCGAATATAAATGGCCCCTCTCTTCGATGACATATCAAATATCTATTTTATTAATGCTCTGCATGTTAGTAGTAACACCACTAGTATCAGCCAACACCAAAGACAATTCATCACCCTCATTTGATCAATATATTGGCTCCGATGCCTGCCAAAACTGCCATCAAACTGAGCATCAACTTTGGCAGCAATCAGATCACCACAAAGCCATGCAAGCGCCCAGCACAGAAAGTGTACTCGGTGATTTTAATAATGTTGAGGTTGAGTTTCACCAGATCAAAACGCGCTTTTTTAAAAGCGATAACCAGTATTTTGTAGAAACAACCAATAAACAGGGGGAGCGTCAAACCTTTGATGTAAAATACACCTTTGGTTTCAACCCATTACAACAATACATTTTGGATACCGGCAAAGGCCATATGCAAGCCTTTAATATTGCCTGGGATACGCGGCCTAAAACCCAAGGGGGTCAGCGTTGGTATCACTTGCAACCAGATGAGTCTATCACCCCAGATCACCCTTTTTTTTGGCAACGCCATTTTCAAAATTGGAACAGTCGCTGCGCTGAATGTCACACCACTGGGTATGAGAAAAATTACCAATTAGAAACCAATAGCTTTACGACCCAATTTGCAGAGGCAACAGTAGGTTGTGAAAGTTGTCATGGTCCAGCTAAAACACATCAACAACAAGCCCAACAGGGAGAGTTTTCAACTAACAAAGGTTTTAGCCAAGCATTAGCAACACCACCGGTTTGGGGTTTTGCGGCCAATGACCCTATCGCTAATTTAGTGGGAGACAGTAACACTCAATATATGCAGCAGTGCGCCGCTTGCCACTCTAGGCGGCTACCTATCAATAATGACACTAGTGTTAATCAACAGGATTATCATAATCAGTTTTTATTAGATTTAGTCTCAGCCGGTTCATATTTTGATGACGGCCAAATCAAGGACGAAGTGTTTGTTATAGGTTCATTCTTACAAAGTAAAATGGCCAAAGAAGGCGTGACTTGCTCTAATTGCCATAACCCCCATAGTGGTAAGTTAAAATTTGAAGGCAATCAAGTCTGTACCCAATGCCATAGTGTGAGTACCTATGACGTGCCAGAGCATCATCATCACTCAGCAGAATCAATAGACTCACAAGTGAGTGTACAATGCGTTGATTGCCATATGCCAAATACGACTTATATGCAGGTGGATCCCCGTAGAGATCATAGTTTTGTCATACCCAATGCCGACGTATCTTCTACTGTAGGCTCACCCAATGCGTGTCTCGATTGTCACCAAAAGCAAGGCTTGCCATGGGTAAATCAACAGCTTAAAACCTTATTCAAACAAACAAGCAGCACTACCAGTCAAGCCGCACATTTATCACAACGACATTGGTCACAATTGCACTTACTCGATGGCGATAAAAAAGTAGCCTTCGCACAACAAAAAATGCCAAACTTACCTGCCATAGTCAGTGCAAAATTATTAGAGATCATTAACCAACAACCCAGTCAGGCCTCTATCACGTTAGCCTTACAAAATCTGACTTCCAACGAGCCGATGATAAGACGTGGTGCGATAGCGGTTTTACGTCAATTGCCCCCCGACCAAGCATTTCAATATTTATATCCCCTGCTAAAAGATCCTAATAAGTCGGTTAAATTTGATGCGGCAGGCGTATTGGCTTCTTGGTTGTCGCAAATGCCCAAGCACTTGTTAACAGATTTATCTGCTGTCATAGAGGAATATCGTACATCACTCATGATAACCAGTGACTTTCCAACATCACAAGTTACTCTTGCTCAGCTCGCGTTATCCTTGGGTGATAAAAAACTAGCGCAACAACATTTTGAACAAGCCTTAACTATTGCCCCTAACTTGCCTCTAGCTATGTTGTCTTTCGCTGATTTTTGGAGACAAACCAATAATCAAGAAAAAGAACTAGCATTACTTGAAAAAGCAGTGCAGATACATACCGATTTTTCTGACGTGTTACATCAATATGGTTTACTTTGGATACGTAAAAAAGAATACGTCAAAGCCTCTGAATGGTTAGTAAAAGCCTCTCAATTAGCAGACGCTCAACCTTATTATGCATACGTGGCAGCCACAGCATTAGACACGATCAGCCGTACAAAACACGCAGTTACATTATTGCTTGAAGCTAACCAACGCTGGCCCAAACAACAAGACTTACTTTATTCACTTGCCCTGTATGCGGATAAAACCAAAAACAAAAAAGCGTTACAAGTCGCGATGCTTGACCTCCCCTCTCTGTTGCCAAACAATGCACAAGTTAAACAGTGGATGAATTAACCAAAGGCGAGCTTTTATAGTATTTAGAAGCAGATGTTGGGGAGTCGATATACCTATTTAACGACCCCCTGACATTGTCGATTCACTTAAATCAATCCTCCAATAATGGCCTAAGCATGCCCCTCATGCTCCACGGCCTATTGTCGTAAACAAATTTCATTACTTCGGGAAACAGTTCTACCTTTTGGTTTTTACGGGTTTAGGCATTCCAGATTGTTTTAAGATCAATAGATTGCAAAATTTCCAAATACAGCATCCAAAGCAAAGAATAGAGGCTCGATAAAATGACAGTTCAAAAATATTGTGTAAAAAGTCTGCTTGCCTGGATGCTCGCTTTGCCATCACTTTGCTTCGCTCAAGCAACAGAATTTGATTATGAATACGTGGGCGTAGCATTGCAGCGTGAAGGGATGCATATTTGGGGATCTTCGCCAGTGATTGGGCCAGAAGGCAAAGTTCACCTGTACGTTGCTCAGTGGCCCATGGATACTCAGTCAAACTTCAGTGGATGGTTTAAAGACTGTGAAATTGCTCACTACGTGGGTGACACACCAGAAGGTCCTTTCGAATTTGTTCGCGTGGCTGTACCTGATCAAGACGGTTCTTTCAATTCCCCACATAACCCAACCATTAAAAAAATCGATGGCCGTTATATACTTAGTTTTATCGTTAACGAAAATAACAATTTAAAGACCCAAAGGATCGTCATGTATGTCGCTGACGATTTAAACGATACATGGAAAGCGGCAAGTGGCGCAGAGGCAGATGGAACAATATTACGCAAGTCCACTAAAGCAACAGATTGGAACTATACCGGCCAATTAGGTGTGTCAAATCCGACCTTGATCAAACGTAATGATAAATACTTTCTCTACAACAAGTCGGTAGTCAAAAAGGATCCAAAAGCTAAGCGTGGTAACTATACTTATGGCGTTGCGATATCGGATAAACTCGAAGGCCCCTACCTACATCAGGCAAAACAGGTAACCGAAATAGGGATGGGCATTGAAGACGCTTATGCCTTTAACTTTAATGATTCGGTGTATCTGCTTAGCCGTGATTTTGGAAGAATAAAAGGCTCTCATGGCGGAGGTCTGTTATGGAAATCCGCTGACGGACTACATTTCCCCAACACAAATATAAGCCGATCTTTTGAACACCTTTCCCATTATATTGGCGAAGCTCCACTGAGGGACGCAGTTGTACATAGAGGGGATAAAAGTGGTCGCTTAGAACGCCCACAGATTTTATTTATAGATGAAAAACCCGCATATCTTTATATGGCAACAGGGACCAATGCTACGGCAGGGCATGGTAGCTTGTCCCATATATTTCGAATCAAGCCATAAATAATAAAGATATCTAATGTGATAAATACGCTAGCGCATTTCCCCAACAACAAAGAATCCAAACCTGCCAATTATTTTCTCATTGGCGACCCAATCTCAATTGATTATTACCTTGAGGCGTAAACACAGCCGAAGAAGTAAATACATCGGTGGATCCAACTAAAAAAGTTTCTGATTATGTCAAGATGTTGGCGTGCAAGCATCTAACCAAAAGCCCCTCTATCCAATAACTAATACCGAGGGGCGTAGATCTGTTATTTTAACCTTTGATTCGCCTGAAATTGCATATCACACGTACAGTGGCTTGTTAATCATTGAACAGGTTAAGCACAGTGCGAATGACTATTTTCCCTTCAGCTTAACCCATTATTGGCTATCGCTCACTAACCAAAACTCCGCGAAAACTTTACCATTAGTTATAGTTAAACCAGCATCATGTTCAAAATAACCCGTAATATTTAAAGTATATGGTCTTAATTCGGAGTCCAAGGTGATTTACCTGACTTTTCTTGTAAAAACTTAGCGTCTACATCCACATACCAGTTATGCAAAATTTTGGTTAACTCGTTCAGTTTTTGCGGATTTGTCTCTGCTAAATCCACTAATTCTCCTGGATCCTTACTTAAATTGAATAAGTTTTGGCTGCCATCTTCAAATCGTTCAATCAACTTCCAATCGCCTAATCGTACAGCACTACCAGGGAAACCTCCTTGATTTGAATAATGTGGATAATGGAAAAACAATGGCCTAGTTAAGTCTTTGGTTATGTCATCACCGGCTAACAACGACTTTAACGAAATACCATCAATAACATCTTTGTTATCAGGTTTTATCCCCACTAGCTGGGTCAAGGTTGGATAAAAATCAGTACCAAATACGGGGGTATTGACCTCAATACCGGTACTAGAGGTGTTTGGAAGTTTGACAATATAAGGCACTTTTATACCGCCTTCATACAACCAACCTTTACCACCGCGCAACGGTAAATTTGAAGTAGGAGAGCCTTCTGAGGTTGATAACCCACCGTTATCAGATGTGAATACTATAATGGTATCTTTGTCTAAACCGGTTTGTTTTAGTTTGTCTAATATGCGCCCCACGTTATTATCCATTTCTTCCACCATGGCAGCATATGTAGCATGATTTTGAACAGTTCTGACTTTACGGGGCGTATCCACCGGCCACACTTGTTCTTCCACTTTAAAATCACTATCTTTATTTGTTAGACCTAGCTGTTTAGCTTTATTTTCATATTTATCTACCGTTTCCTGAGGTGCCCCTAACGGTGTATGCACTGTGTAATAAGCCAAGTACATAAAGAACGGTTTATCCTGTTTAGCATAACCATCCAGTAAATTGATTGCTTCATTGGTCAGGCGCTCTGTCAAGTATTCACCTTCTTCGCCATCACTTAAACGTGGGTTTTTGTGGGGTGAGAAATAACCACTTGGACTACCAGCAGCATGACCACCAACATTCACATCAAAACCATTATTTTCAGGCCAATGCTTTTCTTCACTGCCTAAATGCCATTTACCTAAAAATGAAGTGGTATAACCGTTTTCTTGAAAGGTTTCCGCCATCGTTTGCTCCTCTGAGGCGAGAAAGCCTTTAATAGCAGCTGGTTCAAAATTTTCGGCGCGGCGTTTACGCTTATCATGTCTGAAAAAGTCAGTGCTATCGACTCTTGAAGGATGTTTCCCTGTTAATAATGCATATCGAGAGGGGCTACAAACTGGATTTGCAGAATAACCATTGTTAAATTTGGTTCCGGTTAAAGCTAATTGGTCAACGTTAGGCGTTTCATAAAACGAGTTTTGGTTATAGGCCTTAATATCTGAATACCCAAGATCGTCGACTAAAATAAACACCACATTACTATTTTTATTTGCCTCTATTAATGTAGATGTTTTATCAATGTCCTTTGCCATTATATTCGTTTCCATATTCCCACTGCAGGCAACAAATAAATAACTGATTAGGACAAGTACGGCCATTTTTTTCATGTTTAAACCTTAATTTTATTCAAATAATGTGAGTTGTTTACATCTGTATTGTTCAGATCATTTTAATCTCGTGTCTTCACTCGACGCTGGAGGATTTGCCTTTAGAATCCCAAAGGATGAATATAATCCGCGCAACCGTCCATATCAGCTTTCTTACATTCAATTCATTGATACCTGTAGATCCATAACAAAAATGCAGGGTAAAACCGTAAACAAAATGTAATAACTTTATGTGTACTCTTAATGTAAGGTTTATTGATAAGGACATTATGAGAAACATCATATGCGCTAATTAAATAACGGGGAGTCATCAAGACACACTGATAGAGCAAAAAACTAACATCCAATTTTATGTAATACTTTCAATAACATGCAGAAATAAAGCGAAAAAAATAAACTTGTCAGCATGATAAACTGACGTAACGGGCTATCCATTCTTGTACACCAAACATAATATTTGTTTACCCTTCAATAACATTGTTAAATACTTGTTGGCAATTTTACGGTAAAAGTGCAAAACACTGTTTAATCATTAATTGACGTGGCTAATTCTGACAATCAGGATCGCTATAGACCACAAACAACTTGATAATAATTAGGAAACTAGATGAATTTAGCAAATATCGACATCGGTATTTTTGTTGTGTATGTAGTTGGGCTTTTGGTTTTAGCTTTATACATTTCACGAGCCGAAAAAAACCACGAGCGTGACACCAAAGATTACTTTTTAGCGAGTAAATCCTTACCCTGGTGGGCCATTGGAGCATCCCTTATTGCCTCTAACATATCCGCCGAACAAATCATTGGTATGTCAGGTTCAGGTTATGTACTAGGACTAGGTATTGCCTCATATGAATGGATGGCCGCTATTACCTTGATTATTGTCGGTAAATATTTCCTACCAATATTCCTAAAAAACGAAATTTACACTATGCCGCAATATTTGCAGCAACGTTATGATGGCCGTGTTAAAACAATCATGGCGGTGTTTTGGATTGCCGTTTATGTATTTGTAAATTTAACTGCGGTGTTATGGTTAGGTGGATTAGCCATCACGACTATTACTGGGGTTGAATTAGCCTACGGAATGATATTCTTAGGTTTATTCTCTATTGCTTATTCATCTTACGGTGGACTAAAAGCAGTGGCTTATACCGATATAATTCAAGTAGTTCTATTGGTACTCGGTGGCTTAATGTTGACCTATATTAGTTTAGATTTGGTGTCCGAAGGCAATGGCGTATTAGCAGGTTTCTCAATATTAACCGAACAAGCACCTGAAAAATTCGATATGATTTTCGCCGCTGACAGCCCACATTACATAAGCTTGCCTGGCTTATCTGTATTGATTGGCGGAATGTGGGTCATGAATATTTCTTATTGGGGTTTTAACCAATATATTATCCAGCGCGCTTTAGCAGCAAAAGACTTAGCTGAAGCACAAAAAGGTATTGCCTTTGCTGCATGTTTAAAAATATTGGTGCCTTTCTTTGTGGTTGTTCCAGGTATCGCAGCTTCTATCTTGTTTACCGACTTAGACAAGGCCGACCAAGCCTACCCAAGTTTAATGAATTTGATGCCTGTAGGTTTAAAAGGTTTAGTTTTTGCCGCATTAGTTGCGGCGATAGTTTCGTCACTCGCTTCGATGTGTAATAGCGTTTCTACTATTTTCACCATGGATATCTATTCACACTTCAAAAAAGATAAGAGTCAAAGTCACTATGTTAAAGTGGGTAGAATTGTCAGTGTGAGTGCGTTAATTATTGCCATGATCTGCGCCAAACCATTGCTTGGTGAATTCGATCAAGCCTTTCAATATATTCAAGAATTCACCGGTTTCTTCACTCCGGGTATAACAGTTATATTTTTGTTGGGTATGTTCTGGAAAAACATGAATTCGATGGGCGCTATATCAGCTGCAATTGGCTCAGCCGCATTATCTATCGTATTTAAGATTTTACTCCCAACTATGCCCTTTATGGACAGAGTTGGATATGTATTCTTAAGCTGTGTGGTATTGGCCGTAGTGATTTCTTATCTGACCCGAAAAAATTATGTCGCCGGTGGAACAGGTGTTGTGTCTCTCGATGAAGTGGACTTCAACACTAAAGGTTCATTCAACATATTATCCATCAGTATCATCATCATTCTAGTCGCGTTATATGCCACTTGGTGGTAGCGACTGTTAAACGTTAAATCCCAAAGGCAATGCTAATCCCATTGCCTTTTTTATTGTCTATTCAAATATCCATTAACGCCGCCTAATTGAACAACACTCTATTCACAGCACAGAAGTAATGCTCAATCGTATAAAAAACCTTTGCTGATGGTTCATTTATAGCGCTGCAAGCTAATGAATTAGGGCTGCATTCAGTAACAATGAACATGCCTATACCACTAAACAGATATAGGCATGTTTGAGATTATTATCATTTAATCTTTCGATTTTGGTGTTTCCCCATTCAGGTATCATCCAGCATCTTTTAAGTGATTCTTGAGGAAAGGGTTGTTTATTAAACCTAGGTAGGGAAATCTCCAAAAGCCAATATACCGCTTACCTTAAAAGTGAACGGCATTCGCCTTATTAGTCCACTTTATTTCTTTCTTTTATTCACCAAGAACGACTTATGTTTATAAGTTGTAAAAAAAAATCACTTCATGTTACGGCTTTCGACTTTGGATATGTCTAATAAATACTTTAGGAGAACTAGCTGAAAGAATTTTTTGTTAAATCTCAACGAATAAATCTTCTAATTCTATAAAGCCATGATCCGCTAGCAAATGTTTGATTTGTATCATAGCTATCATAATTATTAATAAAATGTACCTGGGAGTTACAATTGAAAAAATTTAATTATAAAAAAACAATTTTGGCAGTGTTAATTGGAGCATATGCGAGTGGCGGTTTTGCCCAAGAATTAGAGAAAAAAGAAAAAACAATTCAAAATGAAACAGAAGTGATTTCAGTTACCGGTTTAAGGGGGAGTAACCTTCGAGCCTTAAATAATAAAAGGTATTCTGACTCTATTGTTGATGGTATTTCTAGTGAAGACCTAGGTAAATTTCCTGATCAAAACGTGGCGGAGTCGTTACAACGTATCACGGGTATTTCTATCGATAGGAATGGCGGCGAAGGACAATTTATTACTGTACGGGGATTTGGACCAGAATTTAACTCGGTACTTTATAATGGACGAGTCTTAGCAACTGAGAACTCTGGCCGTGAATTTAGTTTTGATGTATTGGCTGCTGAAGCTATTAGTGGTGCAGATGCTTATAAGTCAGCAACCTCTGAATTAATTTCTGGTGGCATAGGAGCAACAATTAATTTAACCACGGCTAAACCTATGGATGTAAAAGGTACACGCGCTGCTTTTAGCACCAAAGCAACTCATGACACCTTATCAGAAGCGACTTTCCCCCAAGCTTCGGGCGTTTATAGTATCTCAAATGACACTTTTGGGGCTTTAGTATCTCTTAATTATGTTGAACGAGAATATAGAGTTGATACCGCCTCTACAAACGGCTGGTTGATAGATGATATAAGTTACGTTCCGAATCAAACTGGCTCGGGCGATTTTTCAAACGTTCGTATGCCTCGAGGTATTGATTTCAAAACGGATGAAGGAACTCGAGAGCGCTTGGGCGGAACCGTAGTGATTCAGGCAAAACCCACTGATAACATTGAGATGACCCTAGATATTTTGTATTCAAAATTTACCGTCAAATCATCCGTAATGACGTCAGCAAACTGGATGCACAACTGGACTGATGGTATTGAATATGCAACGGTTGATGAAAACAATACATTACTTGCTTATCAATATGATGACACACGTAATTTTGCAGCTGACTTCGTTCAGCAGTCCTATAACCGTCCTACTGAATCGAAACAAATTGGTTTCAATTTAAATTGGGTAGCATCAGATGATTTGCTCGTTACATTTGATACGGCTTTTTCTAATGCCGTCAATAACAGTGGTGGTACGGGGAAATTTGTGATTACTGGCTCTCCTGAAGCTAACCCCCACTATAGTTTTACTCCAGGGGATGATTATGGTTCATTAGTTTTTGACCGTTCTGTAGATGCGAGTACTTTACGTAGCCATGGTACAACCTTAAATGGTAGTGATGTCAGTGATAAAATTTCACAAACAAGCCTTGATGCCGAGTATATTTTAGATACAGACTATGCTGATAAAGTAACTGTGGGCGTGTACACCTCGAATAGAACTAAAGGCGGTAATGATTACAGTTCTTTTAATGGAGGCGTATTTAGTGGTTATGGTTTTGATGTTCCGGATGATATTTTTGAAGCGGTAGATCAAAGTGATTTTCTCGATGGCAATGTGCCAAGTACTTGGTTTACTTTTGACCCTTACGAATATGTTGATTTTCTTTGGTCAGATGCACACATACAAGAGTTTATTATTGATGCTGAGCATAACTTAGCTGACACTATTCAACTTCGTAAAGATAATGGCGGTGCCTACCCTAGATTACAACAAGATAGCATTCACTCTGTAAACGAAAAAGTGTATGAAGCCTTTGTGAAACTAGACATAATGGCAGAGCTTGGTGATATATCAATGTCAGGTAACGTTGGACTGCGTTACTCTAAAACAGATCTTGTTTCCACTGGTTATACATCATTCCTTACCGATATCACACAGAATCCTAATGACCCAACAGGTTTGATTTTACAATATAGTGATTCAACGCAAATAACAGAAACGAATGATTATTCGTACCTATTACCCTCTTTAAATCTAAAATTTGATGTGACAGACGAGCAAGTTGTTCGTTTTTCATCGTCTAAATCAATTGCTCGTCCAACGTTAGGACGTCTATCGCCAGGATTGGGAGGATATAACGGTCGTCTCAATGCCAGTACAGCAAGTGGTGGTAATCCACAATTAAACCCATATGAATCACTCAACTTAGACTTATCGTGGTCTTGGTATTACGGTGAAGCCAGCCATCTTGGTGCTGCCGTTTTCTCTAAAGATGTAGATAACTTTATTGCTCAAGTGACAAAGCCTGAAGTCGTACTTGAAAATAATGAGTTTGGAGAATTTTTAGTTACAAGGTCTCACAATGCAGAATCTGCAAAGATATCTGGGCTTGAACTAGCTGTGCTGCATACTTTTGAGAATGGTTATGGTCTACAAGCTAACTACACGTTTGTGGAATCAGACGATGATTATAATGCTATAACTAACCCTGATGCATTTGCTTTGGAAGGATTGTCAAATTCTTATAACTTAATCGCATTTTATGATGCCAATGATATCCAATTACGTATTGCTTATAATTGGCGTGACGAATTTTTGCAAAGTGCTTTAGGTAGTCAAAGTCAACCTGAAATGGTTGAGGCTTATGGGCAATTAGATCTTAGTGCTAGCTATGATATTACAGAGAAAGTGACAATATTTGCCGAAGGCACAAACGTTACAAATGAAAACACTCGATCATTCTCAATTTATCAAGAGCGTTATTTAGATTATACCGATACAGGCGCTCGTTTTTCGATTGGAGTAAGAGCTAGCTTCTAAATAAATGTACGTGGTTGAATTTAAATTCAACTAAATTGCACTCATTCCCCGGAACTTTATTCGGGGAATTTTTAGTTATGTTTACATAAGGATGGCCATTTTTCCTATCGCGGTCGTTGTCTTCTTCACTTCATCAAATTGACTCTTCATTTAACCCTATGATTTGTTTGGCCGGTGTGTCATAAAGCATACTCCCTAACCCACCGTTTCTAACTGGTTACCCATTATCCTAATTAACCTTAGATTGTTCGAACCATATTGATAATGGCGTCTCAACTTTAGGGTTTCATTGACAAGTCTGAACCGCCAAAAGTACTAAAAACGAAAACCACACCCCCAACCTAGAATGGATAAAGCAGAAATGGAATAAAGTTATATTTTGGAGTTTCTTCGAACCTAGCGTCAAGTATTAGGAATATAATTTACGGTTTTTCAACCTCAACTTGTTTAATGAGTCAACAAGAGAGTATTCTCTGGGGCCAAGGGCAAACAAATGTTTAAAACATTACAATTCAACCTATTATCAAACAGTTTATTGCGCGGAAATAGCTATGTGTCATCCCTTCCCATGAAAATTTGTATTAACCAGATTCTGAAGCATGTACAGGCTCAATAATATGACAAAAATTTCTCAAATTTTCATTGATAACAGCGACTTTTTAAAGCGCTTTTTAATGAAATATTTGAAGTCAGAACAAGCAATAGAAGACATTGTGCAAGAAGTGTATATCAAGGCACATAACGCAGCTTTAAGTAAGGAAATTGAGTATCCTAAAGCTTTTTTATTTACTATTGCGAAAAACTTAGCGTTAAATGAATTGAATAAAAAATCACTGCAACGAACTGTTTATTTAGAAGATAGCAATAGTGAAGAACATGAGCCAATAGGCGCAACGTTAGAGCAACAGATTGATGCGAATAAATCAGTTGAAATTTATTGCAAAGCAATGGCTGATTTACCCGAAAAATGTCGCAAAGTTTTTTTGTTGCGTAAGATCCATGGTTTAAAGCATCAGACCATTGCAACAGAACTAGGGATATCTTTAAGCTCTGTAGAAAAACACCTTAAAACTGCCATGTTAAGTTGTCGAGATTACTTAAAGCGTCACCAAATTGATTTGCATGGCGTGACAACCGTTGAAAAGAAACAACTAAAATGAAAAGTCGGAAATAAGCATAATGAATCACAATATCCTAAAATTTGCAGCTTCAAAATCCATTGAGGATATCGCCGCAGATTGGCTAGTTAAAATGGACGGTGATTTTGCGCTTAACGAGGTTGAGCGAAAGGAATTCACAGTCTGGATTAATAGTCATCCTAGTCACCGCCAAGAGTTTTTATCTTTGGCCCAAATATGGGACGATGCGCCTGTTGAACAAATCCATCAAATGTTAAGTGCTCACAAAACAACGGAGCAAACACAGACATCGACTTGGCGACAACGTATGCTAAAGCCCGCCTACGCTTTGTGTAGTGTGTTTTTTGTGATGGCGATGTTTCTTGGCTTCTCTGATGATAAAACCAATGAGTATTTAACAAATGGAATATATATAACCAATATAGGCCAACAACAGCAATATCAATTGGACGATGGTTCTTCGATATTTTTAAACACCGATAGTCGTGTTCAAGTCGAATATAATGACCAAACTCGTAACGTCTGGTTAATATATGGTGAGGCTCATTTTGATGTGGCTAAAAACCCCAACAAACCCTTCCGAGTTTATGCAGCGGGCGGAAGAGTGCAAGCAGTAGGCACGGCGTTTAATGTCAGGCTAACAGATAAGCTATTAGATGTACTCGTCACAGAAGGAAGAATAGCGTTGTCTGCGGCCATTGAAGAGTTTGTTGTCACTCCTTTTACGCTTCCCAAAACGGAAAGTGATGCCAGTAGAATGAATACTATTTTGTCCGAAGTTGGCACCTTAGACGCAGGCCAAAGAGTAGAACTTAATGCCATATTTGAAGGACCTGGTGATTTAAAACGCGTAGCCAGCAATATAGAAACTCTCAGTGAAAGCGAGTTAGCCCGCAGACAATCATGGCGCTCTGGTACATTAGTATTTGATGGACAATCCATGAGTGACTTTGTAAATGAAGTATCTAGGTTTACTCATGCAACTTTTGTTATTAACGACCCTCAAGTTGCTAATATTAAGGTAGGCGGACGTTACAAAATAGACAAACTTGATCAAGTATTAATTGCACTTGAAGAGACCTTTAACATTCATGTATCGCAGCTAAGCAATAGTAAATATTTATTGAGCAAAAAGGAAGAAAGTAAACCTTAACCTTTAGCAGTAACTTTATGCTAGTTCACTTTTAAATAACATTAAACATCAGACACTTACAACGTAGGAAAAGTTAAATTTCAATTATGATTTTTACCTGAAAATCGCTACTAATTAATCCATATAATTGTATAATGGCGCTACAAAAAATTAACATTCGTTTTCTGTTTAGGCTGGCAGCGACGACAATTGATGTAGCGCATGTTTTTCAAACAATCCTTGATTGCTTTTTTTCTGTTATTACTGAGTTCTTCAACATTTTCGGCCACCTCAAATAGGTACCCTATTCATATCAAGGCTGGTAAAACAGCCGTATCTCTTGGGGTATTGGCTGAACAAACAGATTTGCTTATTCTTTACCCTTATGAACTTGTTAGCGAAAAAAAATCAGTTGCTGTCACCGGAAACCTAACAGTTAATGAAGCGCTTACAATTTTATTAGAAAATTCTGGATTAGAGGGAAAGAGTAGCCCAAGTGGTCTGTACAAAATTAGTAAAATCCCCGCCCCAGAAATACAGCCGGTCAAAGCAAGTGCAGTCCAAAAGCAAGAGCAAGTAATAGAAGAAATTGAGACCCATCTCGATGAACATCCAAGTGAGATAATTTCTATTGTAGGTCATCTAACCAAACATCAACAGAGGCGTTTAAAACGGCGATATTCTAATTTGATTGTGGCCAACCTAAGCTTAGATAATAATCATAAACACGTTCAACATAATATTGGTGACTTACTTCACTCAGCAGTGGGCACCAGTATCGATTACCGCAAACGAGAAGGTTTATTTTTGACCGTTAGAGGCTTCGGTCCAGAACTCAACACTGTGCTCTACAATAACCACCAACTACCCACCACGAGTTTAGGCAGTGGCTTTAGTTTTGATACCTTATCATCTGAGATTTTTTTATCTTCAGATATCTATAAAACCCAAGCAACAGAGTTAGTATCAGGAGGAGTTGGTGCTACCGTTAACTTAGTAACTCAGCCATTAATCGGTGAAGATAGTTACGAAATTAGAGGGGGCCTGACACTTTCTGCTAGTGATGATGGTGATTATTTTCCTGAGCTATTTGCGTCGTTACATTATTCAGGCAAACAATTTGCCAGTATATTTTCGATGAACTTTCTTCAACAAGACTACCGTATTGAATCAGCTAATACTGACGGGTGGTTCGCAGCAGATTTGAGTGATGTTGAATACAAAGAAGGTAGCCAAGACTATAGCCAAGTATGGGTACCGAGAAATTTCGACTTACGTATAGAGCAAGCGAAAAAGAAACGTATGGGTATCACCTGGGTAAGCAAATTAAAGTTAACACCTGACTTGTACTTCACTACTGACTTAGTCTATTCACGGTTTGATGTGTTGTCGAACATTACATCATCTGGCAACTGGACACATATATATGGGAAGACAGAGAATGATACATTTGAGTCTATAACGGTCGACGAAAATGCTACTTTGACAAGTTACAGGTATAAAGCTGAACAATCATTTGCTAGTGACTTTGTACAATTAGTTCGCAATCGTCCGAGTGAAATGTTTCATCTAGGGTCGAAAATGAGCTACGACTATTCACAAGCATCTAGCATGACTATTGACCTATCTTATGCCCTTGCCAAAAGTGACAATGGCGGCAACCGGCGTTTTTCTGCTGTAGGCTCTCCCAATGCTAATCCTGAATATACGCTCCTACCCAATCGTCCATATGCCAATGTAAGTTTCGAACAGCCCATTCAGGCAGCAGATTTACGTAGTCATATTACCATTGATACTGGTGACGATGTGCAAGACAAAATATTTCAACTCAAGGTAGATATGGAAAGCATACTCAGTGATGATAATTGGGAACAAATTAATCTAGGCTTATATTACGCAGACAGAAACAAACAAAAAGTAGCATTTCGTACCCCTTGGGGGGGAGAATTCGGGGGCTATGAGTTTGATTTGCCAGATGAGTTTTTTAGGCAGATCGATGCCAGTGATTTTTTGGAAGGAGGCGTACCCGAGGTGTGGTATGGCTTTGATTCACAACAATATATAGACTACCTTTGGTCAGACGAGCATATTCAACAAGCTATTATAGATACTCAACATCCATTAGCGGACACCATAGAATTACGTAAACAATTAGGCGGCTTTAACGCCACTGAACTACCAAATAGTAGCTGGCATATTCAAGAGCAGTTGGCTGAAGCCTATATCAAAGCATTTCTAAGTGGACAAATATTCAACTTAAATTGGTCAGGACAAATGGGGTTGCGCCTATCTGCCACAAGGATTAATGCCGATGGTTACGATCAAGCGATCCAAGACCTGACTTTTAGCACCACAGACCCAACTGCTTTGCTCATTACATATGCTGAAACTTTGCCAGTGTTCGACTCAAATAGTTATTTTAATTGGTTGCCCAATATCAACTTTAAGCTTGACCTCAATAACGACAAATACCTTAGTTTTGGCATGTCAAAAACAATATCGCGACCAACCTTAAGTAAATTAGCCCCTACTTTAGGAGAATATGCAGCAAGGGCCGGTGCAAGCACCGCAATAAGAGGTAATCCACAATTAAACCCCTATGAGTCAATTAATTTAGATATAGGGTGGTCTTGGTTTTTTGATGAGACTGGATTGGTCGATCTCACCTTATATTATAAAAGTGTCGACAACTTTATTATGCAACGTGTCGAGTTTGAAACTTTACTTGACCACCCAGAAGGTGAGTTTTTAGTCGCAACACCTTTTAATTTAAGTCGTACGTCTTTCTTTGGCTATGAATTTGTTTATCAAAATCAATTCGAGTCTTTGCCCTTTCCTTTTGATGGAGTCGGGATTGAATTGCGTTATACCCATGTTGATGCCGAACCATTTGAAGCCAATGATATTGATAAAGATGACGTTATTGAAGGACTGTCAGACAATTATAGTTTGGTGCTGTATTACGCTCAGGACAAATTTAACGGGAGTTTAATCTACCATTATCGTGATGAATTTGTGCGTAAACAGAGTGGGCTACAAGGGCAACCAGAAATGGTAGAGGGTTACGGTCAGTTGGACCTAAAATTA
This sequence comes from uncultured Paraglaciecola sp., assembly GCF_963977085.1. Taxonomy (GTDB): domain Bacteria; phylum Pseudomonadota; class Gammaproteobacteria; order Enterobacterales; family Alteromonadaceae; genus Paraglaciecola. The sequence goes on from NZ_CAXBNC010000007.1 coordinate 155,934, forward strand.
AGTTACCAATTGTCAGATAACTTATCTATATCTTTAGAGGGGCAAAATCTGGCCAGGGAAAATCCCCGTAGCTTTTCTCTGTATAACGAACGTTTATTATCTTATGAGCAACATCAACGCAATTTTACTCTGGGTCTAAATTTTCGTTTTTAATTTAATCACCATATAAGCTTAAGCCTGATAACTCGAGTTTAAATTATCTCGACACTCCGATAATGTCGCTTTGTTTTATAGCAGAGAAAAAATCAATCTACCCATAACCGTAAATCACAGAGCTACGTTTTTACTCAGCCAAAATACAGCTCACCCTATATATCAAGAGAATTCCATCCACTTTGACATACCATCAAATTATTAGCTGAATTCAAATAATAGTCTTAATCATTGAACTCTAAACTTAACACCTAAAGTTGCTGAAAAATTAAGATTTCAGGGTTAGATGCGATCCCCCCAATTTAACGCATTCAATGGCAAAACGTTACACTCGATACCAGGAAACTATTGAGTGTGCAATTTATAACGATTGAATATTGAGTGTCTTTATCAATTCTTAATAATTAACTTCTTTGTCTGTTTTCTTTTAAAAAAATCACAAAAAAACTTACGGTTTTACGTTAAAAACTTGTTATACAACTACACAATTTAGAATCAATATCTTTTGCAATGACTTAGGAATATATCCATTAAGATATTCTGTTATTTCCACTAGGTACGAAACAAAAAGGTAATTTATGCCAAGTAACTCTGGTTTAATAAAAACGATCACAATCTTGCTGAGTTTATCGTTTCTTGGTGGCACACAAGCGCAAGAATGGCAAAATCCCGAAATATTTAGAGTAAATAAAGAACCCGCTCGCAGCTTTTTCTATAGTTATGATAATGCTCAAGCAGCCTTTTCAATGAGCCCTTGGGATCAAGCTAACCATATGTTGCTCAATGGTCAGTGGAAGTTTAACTGGGTAGAATCAGTACAAAAAAAGCCAACTGATTTTTACCGTACCGAGTACGATGACAGTCATTGGGGCAGTATTGCAGTACCTGCTAACTGGGAGGTCAACGGTTATGGTACTCCTTTTTATCACTCTCACCAGTGCTTTAAAGCCCAAGCTAAACCACCAGAAATGCCTACATACTACAACCCAGTTGGCAGCTACCGTAAAACATTTACTCTACCTAAAGATTGGCAAAATAAACAAGTCTTTGCTCACTTCGGCGCAGTAAAATCAGCATTTTATCTTTGGATAAACGGTAAAAAAGTCGGTTACTCTCAAGATTCGAAAACCGCAGCAGAATTTGATATTAGTCCTTACTTAAAAGCGGGTGAAAACCAGATGGCCATGGAGGTATACCGCTACTCTGATGGCTCTTATTTTGAATGTCAGGATATGTGGCGAGTCAGTGGTATTGAACGTGATGTGTATTTATTTGCCACCCCTAAAGTGCATATCAAAGACTTTCATGCCTATACCACTTTGACCGACAATTACATCAATGGCGAATTACAACTAACAGCACAAATTAATAACAACTTAAATAAAAGCGTCAATGGTTATCAGCTACAAATACAATTATTGGATTTAGACCAAACTGAATTACTTAATCAAAGTTTAGAAGTCAACAAACTGCAATCTAATAAAAGTGGCCAAGTAAAATTTACCACAAAGCTTAATACCCCAAATCTTTGGAGTGCAGAGCAACCCAACTTGTATGATTTAAAACTCACCCTGTTAGATGCCAAAGGCACAGCCGTCGAGCATATAGGGCAAAAGTTAGGTTTTCGTTCCACTGAGTTGAAAAACGGCAATATTTTGATCAATGGTCAACCGGTATTGTTTAAAGGTGTGAATCGCCACGAACACGACCCTGTGACAGCTCACGTGGTTAGCCGCGAATCAATGCTAAAAGATGTCATGTTGATGAAGCAATTTAATATTAATGCAGTGCGTATGTCGCACTACCCTAACGACCCTTATATGTATTATTTAGCGGATTTATATGGCTTATATGTAATGGATGAAGCTAATACAGAATCACACGGCATTGGTGCGGCAAACCAAGGTCAGGGCTACAACCCAGACAACCACCTAGTCAATAAACCAGAATGGGCTGCAGCTTATATTGACCGAGTCAGTAATATGTACCATGCCACCAAAAATAATCCATCAGTTGTATTACGCTCGTTAGGCAATGAATCGGGTGACGGACCAAACTTAGAAGCCACTTATGATTGGTTAAAAAAACAAGAGCCTAATTCCCCAGTGATTTCAGAACAGGCCCAAATGCGCCGCCATACAGATGCCTATGGACAAATGTATGCTCCTATTAAAGACATTGAGCGTTACGCTAGACGTAAACTTGATAAAAGTCGCCCAGTTATATTAATTGAATATGAACATGCAATGGGTAACTCACTAGGTAACTTTAAAGAATACTGGGATAGCTTTGAGAAATACCCCGAATTGCAAGGTGGATTTATTTGGGACTGGGTTGACCAAACGTTCGCTATGAAAACCCTAGATGGCACACCTTACTGGGGCTACGGTTCTGATATAGAGCCACCCGCTACAGTATCGTCTTTGAGTTTCTCAGCCAATGGCTTAGTGTTCGCTGACCGCACCCCCTACCCTTACCTGTGGGAAGTAAAAAGTGCCCAGCAAAATGTTGGTTTTAGCAGCGAGCAAATACAGAGCGGAAAAATCACTATAAAAAACAAACACTTTTTTATTGACTTAACGGGCTATAACCTAAGCTGGCAGCTAATGGCAGATGGTAAAACAGTAGCCAATGGGCATAACATTGCCTTGAATGCCCCCGCACAACAAATCCAATCATTACAAATTGACTATGGCACTAACCTTAAACCTGGAGTGGAATATTTTGTCAACCTACAGGTAGCAAGTAACGAAACAAATGGTTTAATCCCAAAAGGTCACGTTATTGCATCATCACAGTTATCCATCCCTTTCCAAGAGGCATCAGAATCTGAGAGTCAATCCGATCGAACCCGATTATCGGTCAGCGATAAAAAAAGTTACTACCGCTTCGAAGGTAAAGATTACGACTTTAAAATTAGTAAAGTCAGTGGTTTGATAACTGACATGCAGTATTTTGATACCGCTATGTTAAAAGCTTCTCCTCGCCCAGATTTTTGGCGAGCCCCCATAGATAATGATTTCCCCATTACTGGTTATGGAGACAAATTTGCTCCTTGGCAAAAAGCAGGAAAGGACTTGACATTAGTCTCTATAAAAATGACTAAGGAGTCTAAGTATTCTGCCAAGGTAGAAGTAGAACATCGTCTGAATACGTTTGGTAGCCGATACTTCACCACCTATAAAATTCAAGGTAATGGAGAAGTACAAGCTGATATATATTTTTACGCTGCCCCACATAAAAAGCAGGCTGAAATACCACGTTTAGGCACATTATTTGAGTTGGACAAACAATTTGACCAAGTCAGTTGGTATGGCCGTGGACCACATGAAAACTACTCTGATAGACAAGATTCAGCTTACGTTGGACTATATCAAAGTACAGTTGCTGAGTTATTTGTACCTTATGTGCGTGCACAAGAAAATGGATTCCGTAGTGACGTTAGAAACGTTGCCTTTTATAATAAACAAGGACAAGGTATCCAATTTTCAGGCGAGCCATTAATCGGTTTTGGTGCTCAGTTCCACAGTACTGACGATTACCATGCAAATTCGACTGAAGTTAAAACCAAAAACATTCACCCCCATGAACTCCCCAATAAACAACGAATTTTTGTGAATATTGATTACCTCCAACGTGGTGTTGGCGGGACCAACTCCTGGGGGGCAGAACCGCTTTCTGATTACGTCATTCCCTATTTGGATTACCAGTATTCATTCTCATTTAAACCCTATACACATCGATAAGGCCGATACATATGATCTTTAACCTTCCACCAATTAAATTTATAGGCCTGTTAGGGGCAATGAGTTTGTCCCTATTGGCCACAAGTTGTAGTCAACAGCAAGATGCTGAGGTAGCTCAAAATAGCAGCGATAAACCTAACGTAATTTACATCTTAGTAGATGACATGGGTATTGGAGACATCGAACCTTTTGGCCAAAAATTGATTAAGACACCTAACTTGCAACGCATGGCAGATGAAGGGCTGATTTTTTCTCAACATTATGCAGGCAACCCTGTATGTGCTCCATCTCGCGCAGCATTAATGACAGGACAGCATTCAGGTACTAACCAAATTCGTGGAAATTTTGAATTAGGAGGCTTTGCTGATGAGGAAGAGTTTGGGCAGATGCCATTACAACCAGGCACAGAAACAGTGGCTAAAGTGATGAAAAAGGCAGGCTACACTACAGCCTTAATTGGCAAGTGGGGCTTAGGTGGCCCAGGTTCCTATGGTGTGCCAACCAAACAAGGTTTTGATTATTTCTTTGGTTACTTAGATCAAAAACAAGCACATAACCACTACCCAAGCCATTTGTGGGAGAACGAGGAAAGATTTGCCTTAAATAATGAATACCTTGACCCTCACGGGCAACTTGATGAAGATGCCGATCCTAACGACCCAGCAAGCTATGCAAAATTTAAACGCAGTGATTTCGCTCAGCAAAGGCTCACTGAGCAAGCGTTAGACTATATAGAAGGCAATAAACAAAAACCTTTCTTTTTATACCTGTCTTATGCCGCTCCACATGCTGCACTGCAAGCGCCAGACAAAGAAATTGCGAAGTATGCACACTTTGAAGATACGCCTTACGACGGTGTAGCAGACGGTAGCTACTTACCTGCTTTTAAACCAAGAGCAACGCGAGCAGCTATGATTTCCCATATAGACCAAGGTATTGGTTTAGTTATGGATAAGTTAAAAAAATTAGGACTAGACGAAAATACACTCGTTATCTTCTCAAGTGACAATGGACCAAGTTTCGAAGGGGGGGCTGACTTAGAGTTTTTTAATAGCAATAGTAAATTCAGGGGTTACAAACGTGATTTATATGATGGCGGTATTCGTATGCCTACTATTGCTCGTTGGCCAACCAAAGTGCCTGCAGGTCAAGTATCAGACCATGTATCTGCGTTCTGGGACGTATTACCAACTCTCGCTGAGTTAGTTAAGATTGAAGCGCCCAAAAATATTGATGGTTTGTCATTTTTGCCCACATTGTTAGGACAAGAAGGCCAACAACAGCATTCTAGTTTGTACTGGGAATTCCATCATTGGAATGGCTCCCACAAACAAGCGGTACGTATTCAAGGGCAAAAAGGCGCAGACTGGAAAGCAATTAGGTTCTTTGACACGCAATCAAAAGATGGCACTGCTATTGAACTCTATAATTTAGACATTGATCCGCAAGAGCAAATAAATCTAGCGTCTGAACACCCAGATCTCATTGCCCAAGCAGAAGAACTGTTTGTCTCATCACGTACTCGTTCCTTTATGGATTCATGGAATTTTGATTATTACGAAGGTAAACAATAACAAACTGGGATGTAAAAAATACCAATTGCTTAAATGAAAATATTTATCTTGTTTTATACTTTTGTATCAGCTTATTTCATGCAATTGGATAGGCTAATACAAGGTAAGCTCTACTCAGGCTGGCAATAGTCAGTCTTTAAGTCCCGAGACCCAATATCGTTAGGATAGTAGTAGACGATTTAGGTTGTAGTGATTTTTAGATGCCCTGAAAAACAACAGTGATCTCCAGCGCTAGAAGCTATAACAACATAGATCTTTAGCGCTGGATACTAGTGTATGCACAAAGCCCCCACCTTTTAAATGAACATATAGTATCCACAATTTTGCAGTTTTGGGCTTAAAGCCAACCTGTCGAAAATCAAGTTTTAAGCTATCACGGCGGGATCATGGAGTTGATGGTGAGTAGCTATTCTTCACAAAACAGTTAGTGGATAGTCGTTCATTACACAGCCAACTTATCCCTATGCTTGATGACCCCAAACAATGTTTGATGGAGCAAATCAATTACTCACCAATGGCTATTTAGAGCAAAAACGAGAGACCAATAAACAGTGCATATTTTGCAAGATTAGTAATGGTGCCAGCAATATCTAGCCTGATATTTTTATGCGCTATACCTTTGTTTTTGCAAAAACTCTATCAACATATGTTCAGGTAAAGGTTTACTAAAATAAAATCCTTGGATTTCGTCACAGCCCATAGACGCTAAAATCTCCTGCTGCTCAAGGCCTTCAACCCCTTCAGCAATGACCTTTAAATCTAAGTTGCGTCCTAACTCGATAATAGTGCGCACTATGGATTGGTCTGCGGTTTGATGTTGGATATCATGAATAAACGACTGATCAATTTTGAGCTTATCTATATTAAACTTTCGCAAATAACTAAGAGAAGAATAACCTGTTCCAAAATCATCAATTGCCAAATGTACACCTAACTTTTTGAGTTGCGCTAAGGTATCTATGGCTTCTTGTTCATTGAAGATAATGACTCCTTCGGTGACTTCCAACTCCAAATTTTTCGCTTGTAATCCCGTCTCCTTGAGTACTTTTTTAACTTTACTTAAGAAATCTTTACGACCAAATTGCAGAGGCGAAATATTGACGGCTATCATTAAATCACCGTACCCCAGATTGACTAAATTTTGCGCTTTTTGACAGGCAGTGTGCAAGATCCAATCACCCAGAGTGTCAATCAATCCTGCACGTTCAGCCAAAGGAATAAACTTACTAGGAGCAATCCAATATCCATTACGTTTCCAGCGGATAAGGGCTTCTGCGCCGATTATTTTGCCACTACTTAGGGCTAATTGTGGTTGAAAGTGTAATTCAAATTGGGTCTTCTCAATCGCAAAACGCATATCATCGATCAATTGTTGTTCGTAATGCAGTTTTTCTCCAAGTTGAAGATTAAACAACACATGATTTTTATCTTTACTACTTGCTGATTTATCTAGTGCGGCAAGGGTGTTTTTGTGCAGTTGGGCATAGTCAGTGCCATGCTCTGGAAAATTAGTAAAACCAAAATCTAGTTGCACTTGGTATTGGCAGTGAAAAATTGTTGAGCCTATCCTCAGCTCTATTTGTTCAACCAAAGTATCTATCTGCAATTTGTCTAGACAATTGTTACTTAACACAGCAAAACTTTTTTCACCCGCATGAAAAATTTGATAACCCCTCTTATCAATGTTTGACATGATGTTGATTAACGAGGCTGCCACTTCATTCACTACAGTAGACGCAACTGTGACCCCTTGGCCTGAGATTAACTGACTAAAAGAGCGAATTTCAATAAGTCCAAAGGTAAATTTTTGTTGGGATTGACACAAAAGTGTGACAGTTTTTTCTAGTTCGTAATGATTGAGTAGCCCCGTTTGCGGGTGATAACTTGCTCTATATTGCAATTCTTGCTCAAACATTTTGCGTTCGGTAATATCGGTTAAATGCATGTCCCATTGGCGTAGGTCTTCTAACCAATGGAGATCACATTGAAAGTACAATTCTGCAATCTGATATTCAAATTGTTTAGAGTCTGCTTTCCCCTCGAGCAAGAGTTGCTTTTGATGCGCCTCAATGTCTTTTGCTAATAATAACTCAGCTTTGCCCATGTCTAAGCCTAGCTTTTTGAGTAAATTTTCAGTCGCTGGATTGAAATAGGTCACCAGATTACGATTATCAAGACTAATAACAGGGTTTGGGTTTCGGGTAGAAAACAGTGATAGCCGTTGGTTATAAACAGAAGTAGACAAGTACGCTTTGATCGCCTTTGCCACTATATATGCTACAACTAAAGTGGCTAATCCATATAACACCACAAAAAATCGCACCAACTCAAGGCCATTCAAAATAACCCTTTCCGATTCTTCAACTTTATTTTCGGTTAGGTTAATTAATTGCTGAATTTGTGGGCTAGTCGCCCTGCGTACATCACTAATAGTGCGCAATTGTTGACGAGCTAAATTCCAATTTGTTTCTGTGGACTGAATATTTAACACAAACTCATCGGCGAGTTTGTTCAACTCTTGTAAACTGGACTGAGTGATCTGCAAAGGAGGGATATCACCAAATCTAACTATTAATTCGTCAAAAACCTCTTGTGCCTGTTGATTACTTTGGGCATACCCAAGCTGGAAATCATTTTGCTGCTGCGTAGCATAGAACTCGTACAAAAAGCGTTCTTTTTCTATTAGGCTATTGTTTAATTTACTCAACAAATCGTAAGAAGGAATTTGCTTTGCAATCAGATCTACAGTGTTTTGGGCGATATTATCGCCTTTATAATAAACCACAGCACTGACAGCTACCCCTAAAACCAACACTACAGCAAATATGACGTTAATAAGCTTGTGAGAGAGCTGGTTGACAATATTAATGGACAATGCAAAAACCTATTTAGGTAACATTTGAGTAAAGGTGAAGTGATAGAACAACTTAACAACAACTTATGTTGTGTTTTTTGTTGCCCTATCAATCAGAGTATATTTTAACGAGGTGGCGGTAATCCCCCCATTCCACCAGGAGGCATCATGCCTTTCATATTCCGCATCATTTTTTTCATGCCGCCACCAGACATTTTTTTCATCATTTTTTGCATCTGAGTAAATTGTTTTAGCAGTCTATTCACATCTTGAATTTGTGTACCTGAACCTGCTGCAATTCGGCGTTTTCGTCCGCCTTTAATCACATCTGGGCGTGAGCGTTCACCTGGTGTCATTGAATTAATGATAGCTTCCATTTGAACAAAAGATTTATCGTTGGCCTTGTCTTTAATTTGTGCAGACATATTACCCATACCAGGCATTTTATCCATCAAAGACATCATGCCGCCCATGCTACGCATTTGTTCCAATTGTTCTTTGAAATCTTGTAAGTCGAAACCTTTGCCTTTTTGAACTTTTTTGGCAAGTTTTTGCGCTTTCTGTTTATCTACTTTACGCTCAACTTCTTCGATTAGACTTAGCACATCCCCCATGCCCAAGATGCGCGAAGCAATACGTTCCGGATGGAAAGCTTCCAATGCATCGAGCTTTTCACCCATACCGATAAACTTAATGGGTTTCCCAGTAATATGCCTGACCGAAAGTGCTGCACCGCCTCGCGCATCACCGTCGGCTTTGGTCAATATAACGCCTGTAAGAGGTAATGCATCGTTGAAAGCTTTTGCTGTGTTGGCCGCATCTTGACCAGTCATGGCATCTACCACAAACAACGTTTCTATGGGATCAATTGCTTTATGTAATGCTTGAATTTCTCCCATCATTTCGCCATCAACATGCAAACGACCAGCAGTATCCACTAACAGCACATCAAAGAAATGCTTACGGGCAAAATCTATGGCCGCATTGGCAATATCAATAGGTTTTTGATCTTCTGATGACGGGAAGAACTCTACACCGACTTCAGTGGCAAGAGTTTCAAGTTGTTTAATGGCAGCAGGGCGATATACATCAGCACTGACCACTAGTACTTTTTTATTTTCACGTTGTTTTAATAAGGCAGCTAACTTACCGACACTGGTAGTTTTACCAGCCCCTTGCAAACCAGCCATTAAAACAACTGCGGGGGGCTGCGCCGCTAAATTCAGAGATTCATTGACCTGCCCCATCACCGACTCTAGTTCGGATTGTACAATTTTAATAAAGACTTGACCCGGATTCAGACTTTTACTGACTTCCGTACCAACCGCACGCTCTTTAACTTGAGCAATAAAATCTCTTACAACTGGCAGTGCTACATCGGCTTCAAGCAACGCCATACGCACTTCGCGTAAGGTATCTTTGATATTATCTTCGGTGAGTCGCCCTTTACCGCTAATATTTTTAAGGGTTTTGCCTAAGCGTTCGCTAAGATTTTCAAACATCTACTATGCTACCTACAATTTTCTATGGGGTTATTATATAGAAAATGCTAGCAGATAAGAATCCACAAAAGCATATCTATTAAGAGAATTTCTCAGTTAATGCTTAAAACTGAGTTGAGCTATGTTATGTGCTGAGAATAAGTGTTATTTTCTTACTTAACGTGTTGTTACATTGTGTATGGAAAATTCAGTAAGCAAATGTTTATCTCTCCTCCCAAAACTATTGATTCAGGTATGCTGTCATGTTGATAGTCAGCATTTGTTTTATTTTTTATATGCTGACCTCAGGCATTATTGTCACTGGTATGTTTCGAGAAAAAGGGCCAAATAAACTCGCAGCAATTATGACGGTAAGTGTTGCCATTGGGCTTCACATGCTGATTTTAAGTAGCGGGATCCTGATTGAACCCGAAACGGGTCAAAACATGAGCATGCTCAATGTGGCCTCTTTAGTAGGCTGGCTAATCAGTGTGACTATGCTCTTAGCGTCTTTTAGATTGCCCAATACTATCTTACTACCCGTTGTATACAGTTTTACAGGTCTATTAGTGCTGCTGAACGGTTTAATACCTAACGCACATGTCATGCAAATCAGCGTTAAACCTAACTTACTCATCCATATTGGTTTAGCATTGTTTGCCTACGCCTGTTTAGCCATTGCTTCTCTGTATGCGGTGCAATTGTCTTACATAAATTTGCGCTTAAAAGAAAAAAATGCGTCACTATTACATTCCTCTTTGCCCCCTCTGATGGCAGTAGAGAATATTCTATTTAAATTATTACTGGTCGGCACCGTTTTACTCACCCTATCGTTAGTCAGTGGATTCATGTTTTTAGATAATATGTTTGCCACGGAGCAAGCCCATAAAACTGTTCTGTCTCTTTTAGCATGGGGGTTGTACAGTGTTATCTTAATGGGTCACTCTATGTTTGGATGGCGCGGAAAACCGGTCATTTGGTCAACCATAGTGGGTGGTATATTACTTACCCTAGCCTATTTCGGAAGCCGATTTGTAAGAGAAGTCATACTTAACGCTTGAATAGCAGCTAAATTGCCCTTAAAGTGCGGTTTCATTATTGCCATAGGATTTCCATAGTTGGAAGACATTGCCACCAGTAGTTTATTCATTATTCTCGGTATTTTGATTTTATTCTCAGCATACTTTTCAAGTTCTGAAACTGGCATGATGTCGATTAATCGATATCGTCTCAAACATCTTGAAAATGAAGGCCATAAAGGTGCGTTGAGAGTGCAAAAACTGCTCCAGCGACCAGATAGACTAATTGGGTTAATTCTAATTGGTAACAATCTTGTCAATATTGCCGCCTCCTCAATTGCCACTATTATCTGTATGCGTTTATTTGGACATTTAGGACTGGGAGTAGCCACTGCTATCACTACGTTTTCTTTGACTTTAATCATTTTGATCTTTGCAGAAGTCACTCCAAAAACACTGGCGGCCCTGTATCCAGAAAGAATATCTTTTCCTAGCTCGTTTATTCTATTGCCACTACTTACATTGCTTTACCCCTTTGTGTACTTGGTTAATGGAATTTGTAACGGTCTATTAGCGCTTTTTCGAGTGCGGCCAACTGGTGACGATGGTAATAGTCTTAGCCGTGAAGAACTCCGTACTGTAGTGCATGAAGCTGGCGCTTTAATACCACAAAAACACCAAGATATGTTGATGGGGATCTTAGATCTCGAAAACGTCACGGCTGAAGATATTATGGTGCCACGAAGTGATATTGTGTCTATCGACATTAACGACGAATGGAAAGATATTCAAAAAAAATTGGTCAACTCCCAGCATACTAGGGTTTTATTATACCGAGACAGCATAGATGACGCAGTTGGTTTTGTGCATGTGCGAGACGCGCTTAGACTGCTTTCGAAAGATGAGTTTAGTAAAGCCACCCTGCTCAGAGCGGTGCGTGAAATTTATTTCACACCAGAGTCCACCCCATTACATACTTTGATGTACAAGTTTCAAGAAGTGAAAGAACGCATAGGTTTAGTGGTTGACGAATATGGTGACATTCAAGGATTAGTCACTTTAGAAGACATATTGGAAGAAATTATTGGTGATTTCACAACCAGCTTTTTGCCTGACCACAGTAAAGAAGCTGATTTGCAGCAAGATGGTAGTGTGTTAATTGACGGTAGCGCCAATATTCGCGAACTCAACAAAGAGTTAGATTGGCAATTCCCTACCGAAGGACCTAAAACCTTAAACGGGTTGATTTTGGAGTATTTAGAAGATATCCCAGAAGCCAATATCGGCTTACGCCTTGCCGGTTATCCAATAGAAATTTTAGAAATGAAAGATAATATGGTGAAAACTGTAAGGGTAATGCCCGAATTCCATCGTAATGACGAAACGAACTATTCGGAATAATTCATATTTTGGCGTTTGCGCGATTATTTTTGATTTTATTTTTAAAAAATTCTACTTTTTCGTTCAAGTTTGTCAGGCGATCATAAATACCCTGAAGCTCGTCATCGTGAGTCAGTTGCGATTCATTAACGTGATATTCCAACGCCTGTTGTAAGACAGCTGGTAAACTTTTGCTGATCATATTCAACATATCGGTTGTGACTAAGATTTTCTTAAACTAATTTAAACGGGATGATAAATTTTTTCTATTACACCACTTCCACTGTCAGTATCATAATCTAGCACCACAATACTTGAAGTGTCGAACAACATAGTCTGTTTGTCTCTATGCACCTCTTCTAGGAAATAACTCACAAAAGGCATGTGGCTCACAATCAGTAACACATTGTTTGATGGCGCGTCGTCAATTAGTACTTTAACAAAATCGTGTGCCACTTTTGGGTCTCCCTCAGGCGCCACATCATCACAAATTTTTGTCTCTATGACTGACACTTGAGAGCTAAGTTGCTGCTTTGTTTGCTGTGCTCGGACGTAACTACTTGTTAATGCCAGATCTATTGGTATATCAGCGCCTAGGTAACTTGCCAACCATTTACCGGCGTCTGTCGCTTGTTTTTCACCGTGGCTAGTTAAGATGCGCGTCTTGTCCTGCTCTCGAAACGTTTCAGCTTCGCCATGACGCATAATAATTAATTTCATAATTCTCGCGGAATTTGTGTTTGCCACATTAGAGTATGTTACAGCTAATATAGCAAAAAATTTAATTAAAAATCTGCACCTTTAAAAAATTAGTTTATGCTTGAAATGTCTTATACCAATCAGTATAAAGAATTGCTATCTCAAAACGTCCCAGCCGATTTTGGACAATGTATCGCTATTCAGAAATGCTAATACCCTTTCACAAAGGGTAAACGCGATACAAAGCAACTGGGGCTTTCGGAAGGATCCGTATTATATGTTAAAGATTTAAAGAAGCTTAATCAGACTTGTATGTGATTTGCAGGAGTTCCCTTAGCGGCAGATACGTGAACACCACATTCACTTGCCTTGTTTGGGCGCTGAGCATGTCGTCCATTGCAACTTGCTAAGCGGTCACTTCTTTAAATGGTTCTGTATTTCAACTGAGGAAAAGAAAATTTTGCTTAAAAGTGCCTACGATAATCGTCAATTTAACCACATAGAATTGGCTAATGGCATGCGAATTTTATTAGTACAAGACCCTAATTGCGTAAAAAGTGCCTGCTCTATTACTTTTAATGTGGGTCATTTTAATGATGATAAAGATTGTCATGGAATAACTCATTTATTGGAACACATGTTGTTTTTGGGCAATACTGAGTACCCCAAGGCCAATAATTTTAACGATTTTATTGGCACCCATGGAGGAAGTATTAATGCCTTAACCGGCACCGAATACAGCAGCTATTTTTACGACATTACTACTGAATATGAACAACAGGCATTGGCGCATTTATTTGCGATGTTTAGCCAGCCTCTGTTTGACCAATCTCTCATCGCCAGAGAAATTAACGCTATTGATGCAGAGTTTTTATTAAAACAAAAAGATGATTTACGACGACTTTATCAAGTACATAAAGAGACATGTAACCCAAACCACCCTTTTAGTCAGTTTTCGGTGGGCAATAAGCAAACTTTTGCACCTTTCAGCCCATTGCAACTGCAACAAAAATTGCGACTTTTGTTCGAACGTTTTTATCAACCTCAAAATGCCTGTTTGTGTTTGATAAGTCAGCAACAATTGTCCGTAAGTGAAGATTATGTTCGTAACCAATTTAGCCATTGGTCATCAAATAGTGAATTACATCGGGACGCACTACCAGCTCTTTATCTTGAATCTAACTTAGGAGTTCAAATCAACATATTGCCTTTGCAAAAGGCAAAAAGAATGATTTTGACCTTTGCACTTCCCCAGCAACACACTTATTACAGAAGTAAACCTTTGAGCGTTTTGAGTCATATATTAGGTGATGAAGGTGAAGGAGGTTTATTACATTTCTACAAAACCAAAAACTGGGCGACAAGCCTAAGTGCCGGTGGTGGAATTGAAGGCAGCACTTTTAAAGATTTCAATATTAACCTTCAGTTAACCGATGCAGGTATTAAAAACGCAGATGAAGTCATCACGGCACTGTTTTCGTATATTCAATTGATAAAAGATAATGGAATCGAACGATGGCGAATCGAAGAAACTGCCACACTTAACCAGCTGATGTGGGACTTTCCCGATCAAGCTAAGGCAATTGACGAAGCATGTCACTTTAGTCAGGCAATGTTTGAATATCCTGCACACCACCTAATTGCAGGCGACTATATTCTAGATAAACCGGAAGTGAATATAGTTTTACAGATGTTGGAGTTTTTCTGTCCCCAAAATATGCGCATAAAAACGGTCAATCCATTTGTCAAAACCACTCAAAAAGCCAAGTGGTATCATACGCCTTATAGTGTTACCCCTATTACTACTTCGCGTATAAAGTGTTTTCTTAATGGAAATTGGCGTTCATGTTTTATGTTACCAAAAGCCAATCAATTTTTACCTCCTAAAAAAACGTTAAACGCTATTAATTTAGAATTTGTACGACCAAAAAATATTATCAGCGAGACTGGTTTAGACATTTGGTATGGGCAAGACGATAAATTTAAACAACCCAAGGGAGATTGCTTTTTAACTTTTGATTGCCAAGCCGTAAATGAAGGGGTGCAACTCACTACAGCGAAACGACTTTGGGTCGCTCTATTAAACGAAAAACTTAACCAAAAATATTATCAAGCGAATCTGGCTGGTATGCATTTTCACTTGTATCCTCACCAAGGTGGATTTTCGCTGCAAACCAATGGTTTCAGTGCCAACCAATTACAGTTCTGCACCAATCTATTAACACAAATTGTCGTAAATGAAGATTTCTCTAATAGTTTTTCTCAAGTAAAAGCGAAACAATACCAAGGTTTATCCAATGCTATTTTGAATAAACCTATCAACCGTCTTTTTTCAACACTTGCAGTTATTATGCAACAACAAAATCAACCTACATCAGACATGATACAGGTTATGGAAAATTTGAGCCTTGATGACATTGAATCAACAAAGATAAAGTTACTTGATCAATTTCACTTAGAGGGAATGATGTATGGTGACTGGTCCCCAGAAGATGCGTACCGTGTAAGTGCTGATATTAAAGAATTCCGATTGCGCCATAAAACCGCTACAAAAATTCATAGAGGCGTCGCAGATATTAGGCACAGCACAGCGATTTCTTATCAGGTAGAGTGCCAACATACAGATCCCGCAGTTGTCATCTACTTTCAAGCACCTGATGCGAGCCTAAAAAACGTCGCATTAACTATATTGGCAGAACAACTATTAGCCACACCTTTTTTCAATCAACTGCGTACTGAACAACAACTTGGTTACTTAGTGGGTAGTGGCTACATTCCTTACAACCAACACCCTGGTATAGGCTTTTATATTCAGTCCCCCCACCATCCTGCCGCGTATTTAATAGATGCTATACACCTTTTTTTACAACAAATAGTAGAAAATATTGACCAGTTCATCCACATTTGGGATGCACTCAAAAAAGGCGTTATCAAACAATTAATGGAAAAAGACTCGAATTTAAGCATGAAAAGTCAGAGATTCTGGATGTCTATAGGCAACCAAGATACAGCATTTACCTACAGTGCTAGGATGACCCAAACCATATTGGATATTGACTTTTCCGCCCTGAAAATCTACCTGATTTCATTGGTATCACGACAAGGCTTTGGAGAGGCAATTTTATGCAGCGCGAGTACGCAACATGACCCCTTCACTTTCCAAACTGAAGTGATAACAGACATTCAAAGTTTTAAATCCAGTACCCAATACCTTTGATAATTAGAATATTTAGCTAAAAAAGCAACAATCAGTCACTTTTCACCATAAGACATCTATTTAAACAAGATTAACACTTGTAGCTGCCCTATAAATTAGGCATATTTAGGAATGGCAATATGGATATGCCGACGACGAAACCCAAGTATTATAAGAAGGTAGAAGACTACCTCAAGGTGAGAGTTGCATATTCGTACTTTAATAACATTTCGCAGTTTTTTATTGCCGCTTCTGCTAGGCATCTTTTTGGTGCATGCTTCTCATGCAGCTAACAATGTATTTGTTAAGTATTCTAAATCTCAAGGCCTAGTGCAAAACACTGTCACCAATATCCTCGAAGATCCCAATGGCTTTATGTGGTTTTCTACTTTTGAAGGCTTGAGTCGTTTTGATGGTTATGAGTTCAAAAACTATAGATATTCAAGTAAGGACCCTAACTCACTTCCAAATAATTTCACCAAAAAACTAATTTTAGATTCCCAAGGCAACCTTTGGGTAGCCACCCAAAATGGACTGGCTAAATACAATCCATTGACGGACAACTTTAAAAACTATAACAAAGATAATAGTCAATTAAGCAGTAATGATATTTTTACTATTGCTCTGAATGAAGATAACAAGCTATTAGTTTCCACTAATTCAAACCTATACATTTATGATGATTTAGCCGATAGATTTCTTCCATTAACTTATAGTGGATTGGAGCTTCCCACTCAGATTAAGGTCATTTATAACGAACCGGATAAAACTTGGTTTGGCAGTATTGGCCAAGGTATGTTTATTCTTGAGCATAGCTCAAACACCCTATTCAGCTTACAAAGCTCCAATCCCTGGAATATAAAGATTGATGCGAATGTCATTTTAGATTTCAAATTCATTGACGGTAATTATTGGATAGGAACAGAACAAGGTGCTTACAAAACTGATACTCAAACGTATAAAACCCTGCGACTAAATACGCAAAGTACCCCTTCCATTGTCGGCAATCAAATCAGAAGTATTATCCAAAATCAGGATAATAAAATATGGTTAGGAACGGAAGCTGGCATTAGTATTTTTGACACCGAAACCAACCATGTATTTTCATACAATAATAAAAATAGTACTAGTTTTGGTTTGGATAGTAGTTTCATTCATAGTTTGTTTTTAGATACCAACAAATCCATTTGGATAGGTACCTATTCAGGTGGTTTATATCGCTACAATACTGATAGCTCTCAAATAAAGTTCTTTCAGAAACAAAGTGATAACTCAAACTGGCTCTCAGGAGATGTAGTTTGGGGTATAGATCAAGATTCAAATGGAAAAATATGGGTTGGAACACAATCTAAAGGTCTAAACAAGTTCGATACCAATAATTATACTTTTAAGAGATATTTGGAAAACTTCAAACACAATATATGGTCAGTTGAAGTAGACCAGTTTGACAATATTTGGATTGCGAGTTCAGGTGGTATCTTTATTTATAAGAATGAAAATGAAAACCTGCTGAAAAGTATAAAAACGCTATTCCCAGGTAAAAACATTGGCAAACTTAAATATTTTTCTGAACGTATTTGGTTCCCAGTAGAAGATAATTCCATAAAATGGATCGAGCCAAAGAATTTTGAGGTAGTGTCGATTGAATTGGCGAATAAAAATATCAACTACGTTGATCCTATGCTGCTCGACAGTGACCAAAATATATGGCTCAGAACAAACTTAGGCTTAATGCTATTTAATATAGAAAATCAACAACTCCAACGAATAAACCTGAATTTTGATAATTCAATAAGGTCGTTCAATTCTGTTATCGAAACAGAAGATAGCTTTTGGTTAACAACTCTGACTCATGGGATAATTCAGTTAGATAAGGATTCTTATCAAGTTCTAAGTATTTTGAACACGGAAAGTGACCTAGCGAGTAATCAGGTCATAAAAACTATCCGATACAAAAATAGCCTTTGGGTTTCTCACACCAGCGATGGGATTGACGAAGTTTCCTTGGAAACCGGCAAAGTTTTGCAAAATATTGCCCCAGAAAGATTACTTTACAATGAGCTGAATGAAGACGCGGGTTTACTTTCGCAAACAGGTGAGATTTTATTTGGAGGTTCCGATGGTCTGCTAATGTTCAATCCAGACGAGTTGTCTTTTATCGCAAATAAACAGAAGGCTTCAAAAAACCAACGACTGAATAACAAAGCACCAACCATTACCCAACTACGTTTATTTAATTTACCAATATCGATTCATTCCTCTAACACCCCGCTTTCAAAACCTATCAATTTATCGAATAGTATTGACTTGCCAAATGAATCGTCAAGGATAAGCATAAAATTTGCACAGCTAAACCCTGTTAGTCCAGAAGCCGTAGAATATCGTTATCGACTTTTAGGTTTATCAGACAAATGGATAGAGACCGATGCTGAGTCCTTAAGGAGAGCTGAATTTTCGAATTTGAATTTTGGCAGTTATAAATTTGAGGTACAGAGTAAAAATCCTTTAGCCGCTTGGTCTGAATCAAAATCGCTACGAATCAATATAGCCCCTCCCCTTTGGCTAGAGCAAAACGCCTTAATTTTATATGCGTTTCTTAGCATTCTAATATTGATTTATTGGTTCAAACAAATCCGTTCTAGAAATGCCATACGTCAATCCATTTTAGAAAATGAAGAACGATTAAAACTCACCCTTTGGAGCAGTGGCGATGAACTTTGGGATTGGGATATATACCAAGGTCAGGTGTTTCGTTCCAATACTTGGGGAACCTTAGACTTTCCTCAAGATGATATTAGAGTGAATAGCTCTTACGAAGCCAACATCCACGCAAATGACATTCAACGTGTGCAACAGTCATTGAATGAGCATCTGAGTGAAAAAACCGAACATTACGAAATTACTTATCGAGCGAAAACCTACAAAGGTGACTGGATATGGGTGCTCGACCGCGGCAAGGTGGTATCTAGGGATAACAATCATCAACCACAAAGGATGACTGGCACATTAAAAAATATTAGCCATTTAAAAGAGGCTGAAGAGCAACTTAAATTATTTAAGCGTTCAATCGAAACCATATCAGATGGTGTATTTATCACAGACACCTCCTTTAAATTTATCTCAGTCAACAATTCCTATTGTAAGTACACAGGGGAAACCCGTGAGCAGGCTTTAGCCAGTTATTTAACCTTTCATCAATATCCAGGCGCATTTACCGAAGAAGTCAAAAAATCATTACAACAAAAAGGTAATTGGTTAGGTGAAGTGGAATCCCGTCGTTCAGATGGGGAAAAGTATGAAATGGAATTGAATATAGATGCCATCACAGATGAAGATGGCAAAATAAGCCATTATGTTGGAGTTTTCTCAGATATTACTTCACGTAAAGTCACAGAGAAAGAACTGCTTAAATTATCCAATACCGACCCATTAACGGAGTTACCTAATCGCTCTTTCTTCCAAGCGAGCCACAGTAATATTGTTCGTAGGGATACACAGCACGCCTTGATTTGTTTGGATATGGATAACTTTAAAAAAATCAATGACTCCTTAGGGCACCAAACAGGCGATATATTAATAAAACAAATTGCCAAAAGGTTACAAAAAATAGGTGGTACAAAAGCGACCTGTTATCGCTTAGGTGGTGATGAATTTAGCATTTTAATTGATAACTCTACAGATATTCACTACATCACCCATTTTGCACAAACTATATTGGATAATATGGCTCGACCTTTTATTATCAATAAGCAAGAATTTGTATTAGGCGCCAGCTTAGGTATTGCTTTCTATCCAGAAGATGGCAGTAACCCACAAGAACTCCTAAAAAATGCCGACACTGCGATGTATTTTGCGAAAAACTCTGGTGGCAATAAGTATCAATTTTTTAGCGGCGAAATGAATCAAAATGCCGTTCGTCAATTGCAAATAGAAAACCTTATACGCCATGGTTTAAAAGAAGATTTATTTACGGTTTTTTACCAACCTAAAGTAGATATTGCCACTGGCAAGTTAGTCAGCATGGAAGCCCTAGTGCGTTACGAACACCCTGAAAAGGGCCTAGTTAGCCCTGCTCAATTTATCCCTCTTTCTGAACAGACAGGGCAAATCATTGAGATTGGTGAAGTAGTGCTTAAAAAGGCCTGTGAAGACACTAAACGCTGGGTTGACGCGGGTCTCTTTACTGGTCGTGTTGCCGTTAATATCGCTGCTCGTCAATTTGAGATCCCAGACTTGGATGAACGCATTGTCAGTATTCTGCAAAAAACGGGCTTATCACCATTACATTTAGAGTGCGAAATTACCGAAGGCACCTTAATGCAAAACCCTGAAAATGCCCTTAGGATGATGCAGCGTTTGCGTGAACGAGGTATTCACTTAGCTTTAGATGACTTTGGCACAGGTTATTCATCCCTTGCGTATTTAAAACGCTTTCCTATCAACACCTTAAAAATTGACAAAGCCTTTATCGATGATATTGCAAAAAGTGCTGAAGATAGACATATGACCCAAGCAATAATCACCATAGCCCATAATTTAGGCTTAAAAGTGGTTGCTGAAGGCGTTGAGCATGAGAATCAATTGTCAATTTTACGACGTTATAAGTGCGAAATGTTGCAGGGCTACCTCTACAGTAAACCATTAAATGCCGTCAGATTTGAGCGATTACTCAAAGAAAATCACCAACTACAAAAAGTTATTCAAAACTCTAGCGTTTGAACTTAGAGCCGCATCCCTCACTACAGCCCTTGTACAATAAGACATTAGGGTAAATTATTTAAGCTATTAGTCGAATAAAAAGTGCTATTTCAGTGGTAAATATTATTCACTTGTCAATGTTGGCACACTTCTCGCTTTTATTACTGTGACCGGCAATATAATGTCGGCATAAACGTCAATAAAACAACGAGGAAATGAAAGATGTTAAAATCTTATGCAGTAGCACTAGTATTAGCCACAACTACTCCGGTAGCCCTTAAATCTGAAGAAAGTGTTCAAGCACCTGCCAAAAGTCAGGCTGCTACAACAACAACTGCAGATACTAGTAAAAATGGGATTAAAACTAATACTCAGTGGTAAAGCAAATCGACGCTCAAATTAGTATTAATGAGTGCTTGATTGAAATGTTGCAAATAGTCAAGTTATGACTATCCGTAGCTTAGGATGTAACATCCTTTCAGTATATTTGTAACTAAGTTAACTTAAAAAACAAAAGAGAAGGAACCTCTTTTTTTTTATGCCCAGAATAAAGCTTTACTCAATCCCCTTGCTCTCACTAGTTTGATTCTTTGTCTAGATCTGAATAAAGGATAGATTACTGGACCAAAGACTAATCCCGCCAATGCCCACTTCTTCGCCGTTAACCCCGTTTTAAAAGACTGCACATAATACATCAGACTAAACAGAACTGAGCTTATAAAAAACAACAACAACTTGTGTACTCCTGCATTGGATAAAACTCGCGACCAACAAGTGGCTAACACGATTAAGTTTGTGCTAGTGATTTTATCAAAACAAATCACATAAAAAAGCCCAACTTAGCTATAAGAAAGTTGGGCTTCGAATAAGAAAAAATTATTACCTAATTATTTAGTAAAAAGAACGCCCCTCTTCAGCCATCTTTTTCAAACTTTCGGCTGGTGTAAACTTATCTCCAAGCAAAGCTTGATAATGTTCTAATCTAGCCACAACATGAGCAATTCCTAGTGTGTGCATATAGCGGAACGGCCCACCTAAGAAAGGAGGAAAACCGATACCGAAAATAGCGCCAATATCACCGTCCCGAGCATTGCGCACCACACCTTCATCTAGACACATAGCCGCTTCGTTTAGCATTAATAACACACAACGTTCGGCAATTTGCTCATGACTCATTTTAGACGCCGGAGTAATGCCTAATAAGGTATACAAAGACGCGTCTACTTCTTTTCCAGGTTTCTTACCTGAGTAATCATAGAACCCTCGTTTATTCTTTTTACCCTTACGGTCATCCGCCAAAATTTTGTCGAATCCAGGGTTAGAAGCAAAACGATCACCAAACTGAGCCTGTAGGAAAGGTCCAATTTTAGTGCCAACATCAATACCTACTTCGTCTAACAATTTAACAGGGCCCACCGGGAATCCAAACTTCACTAAAGATTTATCAATGTAGTCTATTGGCTCGCCGCTTAGCAGTACTTCTGCCGCTTCGTTCATGTATGGCGCTAAAATACGGTTAACATAAAATCCCGCTCCGTCTTTCACAACTATTGGCGTTTTACCTTGCTTCTTAGCCAACTCAACTGTGGTTGAAATGGTTTGGTCAGAGGTTTTATCGTGAGCAATAACCTCTGCAAGAGGCATTTTGTCTACTGGGGAGAAATAATGTAGACCTATTACCTGTTCTGGTCTTTTTGCTTTTTCAGCGATTTGTGTAATGGGTATAGAGGACGTATTAGAGGCGAATATTGTATGTTCAGCACAATTCTCTTCTACTTCAGCTACCATCTTTTGTTTTAAGGCTAAGTCTTCAAATACTGCTTCAATGACAACATCGGCGTCACTAAAACCTGAATAATCCACTGAGCCCGTTAACAATGCCAATTGTTTTTGCATCTCGGACTTTTGCATAAACCGACGTTTGACTTTTTTGTTAAGAATATCAAAACTGTACTTAATCGCGTTGGCTATACCTTCAGAACGAATATCTTTAATACGCGCTGGTAGCCCTGCTTTGGTCGCAGTAACAAAAGCGATACCACCGCCCATCAACCCACCACCGAGTACCCCTATTTTCTTAAGCGGTGCGGGTTGCACTCCATCCACACCGGTTTCTTTTTTCATATCAGTTGTGGCAAAGAATAAACTTCTAAGGGAAGCCGATTCAGAACTCATAACCAAATTGCCGAAATGTTTGGCTTCGACCTCTAAGCCCTTTTTAAAACCTTTATTCAAACCTGTTTCAATGCAGTCAATAATAAGCTCAGGAGAAGGATAATTACCTTGCGTCTTACTCGCCGTTTGTTTGCGGGCTTGCTTAAACATAAGATTGCGTCCAACCGAGGTATTTTCTAAGAATTTGCCCATGACATCTAACTTAGGACCTTTACGCTTTGGCTTAGGTTTTTTCGCCATTTCAATAGCAACATCCAGCAAAATGGACTGCGGTACCATATCGTCAACTATGCCGTATTTTTTAGCCTGTTTTGCTCGCACTGAGGCGCCAGTCAACATCATTTTCATCGCTTGCTGAACACTGATCAGTTTAGGTAAACGTTGGGTACCACCACTACCTGGTAATAAGCCAAGCTGAACTTCAGGCAAACCCAATTGCGTTTTTGTATCGTCACTGCAGACTCTATAATGACATGCCAACGCTAACTCTAATCCCCCTCCTAACGCGGGGCCATGGATCGCAGCAACAAAAGTGACTGGCATATCCTCGATACGCTGAAACATATCTTGACCACCTTTAGCGATAGTTGTGGCATCTTCTGCACTTTCACACGCTGCCAGCATACTGATATCTGCACCGGCCACAAAAGAATTGTCTTTACCGCTTATAACCACTACGCCCTTTATGCTGCTATCTGCATTAATTTGCTCGAGTACAGCATTGATTTGTTCGGCGAATTCCACTTTAAGGGTATTCATACTTTCGCCTGGCACGTCCATAGTCAAAATGGCCACACCGTCGTCACGCACATCTAGAGTAAAGGCACTTTGCACGTCTGTTGCTTGCTTATCTGTTGTCATATTCATCACCCTACTCAGTTTCAACTATCATAGCTGCAGCTAAACCACCTGCAGCACAGGCAGTCAGTAAACCAGAACCTCCACCGCGGCGATTCAATTCGTTTAACATCTGCGTAATCATTCGCGTACCTGTTGCGGCAAATGGATGCCCATAGGCTAAAGAGCTACCCATCACATTAAATTTATCCATATCAATCTCACCAGTGGCCTTGCTACGGCCTAATTTTTCTTGGGCAAACTTATCACTGGCAAACATTTTTAAATTAGCTAAGGTTTGTGCAGCGAATGCCTCATGCATTTCTATCAATGTAAGGTCGTTTAATGTCATACCCGCTCTATCTAGTGCCATAGGTGTGGCATAAGAAGGACCCATCAACATATCTTGCCACACGTCGATTGCGGCCCAAGCATAACTTTTAATATAACCAAGTGGGGTATAGCCGAGTTCTTTGGCGCGACTTTCGGTCATCATCAATACAGCAGAACCACCATCGGTTAGCGGTGTTGCGTTCGCCGCAGTAACTGTCCCATGCTTTTTATCAAACACCGGACGAAGTTTGGCATAGCCTTCAAGTTTAGAATCAAAACGTACGTTATTATCTTTTTCTAACGCCCCTCTGAAAGGTTCAGCGTATGCCGTCATGACTTCGTTGGCTAACTTACCCTCGTTCCAGCTTTGTGCGGCCAAAGTATGTGAACGATGCGCCAAAGCATCTTGATCTGCTCGGCTGATATTATGAGTTTTCGCCATTTGCTCTGCGGTTTGTCCCATAGAAAGGCCAGTTGAGTACTCTGCTACTGCTGGCGGTACGGGCATGAGATCTTTCAGACCTAATTTTTTAAGTACTTGCCATTTTTGCCCAAGGGTTTTAGTTTTTTGTAAGTCAGTTAAGGCTCTGGCTAATTTTTTGGAAACACCTATTGGTGAGACAGAAGTGGAATCAGCTCCCCCTGCTATCCCTACACTAATATTTCCGGCCATCATAGACTCGGCGATATTCACTGTAGATTGAAAACTGGTGGCGCAGGCTCTAGAGACACTGTAAGCATCGGTGTGCACATTCATGCCTGTGCCTAGCACTATTTCACGGGCAATGTTTGGAGCTTCAGGCATTTGTACCACCTGGCCATAAATCAATTGCTCAATAATCATAGGATCAACGTTATTGCGCACTAACATTTCGTTGACTACCATTTTTCCGAGATCCACCGCTGGTACGCCATGAAAGTAAGTGGCCATTTTTGCAAATGGCGTTCTTAAACCTGCAACTATAGCGATCCTGTCGCCTTCTCTCGTTTTGACTATCTGCTTAGCTGTCATTTTATGCCCTTGTAAATGTTCAAACGCCAGTGGTCTGACCTGTAAAGTTTAGCTGATTGTACCTAGTAACCATTATGACTTCAAGGCACCTCTATATTTCCATTAAGCAAATGATTAACTGTCTTACAATGACCTATAAAATCCACGTACACTGGCCTCCATAGATGGCCTCCATAGATGGCCTCCATAGCCGGTTCATAGAAGTCTAGATGAAGAATTGGATATCCCAAGAACACAAAGAGTTAATTAGGTGAAGAGTTGTTTAGTCTAAAACTGCTCAATTTTTCTGCATATAGTGTTTTTTAAAGCTTTGTAACATTGTTTTTCAATAGGGGAACCTTATATCGGTTAGCATAGTCAGTAATCTGGGTTTTAAATCTATTATTTCGCTATAACCCAACTCTTTATGAATTCGACTTGAATTAAAAATTTCTGAATTTCCACAAAATTAGAAGGAAGTAGTTAACACTATGGCAGCCGCACAATTTAAACAGTTACAAGCCTATTTAGACAGCCAAGTGGTGGGTCAACAAAGATTAACGCAAAATATTTTAGTTGCGCTATTAGCGGATGGACACTTATTAGTAGAGGGCCCTCCCGGTTTAGCAAAAACCCGCGCGGTTAACGCCCTAGCAAATGGCTTAGAAGGTGATTTTCATCGCGTTCAGTTTACCCCTGATTTACTACCCGCCGATTTAACCGGAACAGATATTTATCGACCAGAAAACGGAAGTTTTGTATTTCAAAAAGGGCCTTTGTTTCATAATTTGGTATTGGCAGATGAAATCAATCGTGCCCCCGCTAAAGTGCAATCCGCTTTGCTTGAAGCCATGGCTGAACGACAAATAACAGTCGGCAATACTACTTATGCCCTACCCGAGTTATTTTTGGTTATGGCCACTCAAAACCCTATTGAACAAGAAGGCACCTACCCGCTACCAGAAGCTCAACTTGACCGTTTTTTAATGCATTTAGAAATCGATTATCCAGGCGCTGAGACTGAACTCGAGATCTTGCGCTTAACGCGTAATGAAGCAATGCACGCAGAAGTAGTAAATCCGCCAAGTTTAAGCCAGCAAGATATATTTAATGCGCGGCAAGATGTATTAAAAATTCATCTAGATGAAGCCTTAGAGCAATATATAGTGCAATTAATTATTGCGACTCGCCAACCCGAGCGTTACGACGCGGATTTAGCTAACTGGATAGAGTTTGGGGCGAGTCCTCGCGCCACTATCGCTTTAGATAAATGTGCTCGCGCACATGCTTGGTTAATGGGCAGAGATTTTGTGGGTCCTGATAATATTCAAGCTGTATTTCATAACGTGTTACGCCATAGATTATTACTCAGTTATGAAGCAGAGGCAGAAGGTGTCAACAGTAATCAGGTACTGGACAAAATTATACAGCTTGTGGCTGTTCCTTAAACACAAGGTTAAGGAAGCAGTATGCAAGACATTGCAAAGTGGTTATCTAAATACTCTAGTGACGGTGTGAACCTAGGTATTAAAGAACTTATTCATTACCAAGGTAAAACCGCATTATTAAATCTGTCGCCACGTAAAACGGTACAAGCCAAACTCGCTGGTGCCTATTTGGCTAAAACCAAAGGTCGTGGCATGGAGTTTGACGAGGCCCGTCATTATCAAGCGGGTGACGATATCCGTGCCATTGATTGGCGGGTAACTGCTCGCACCGGTAAAACTCATACTAAGTTGTATCGAGAAGAAAAAGAACGCCCCGTATTTGTACTCACTGACTTATCTTCGAGTATGCAGTTTGGCACACAGTTTTTATTTAAGTCAGTGCAAGCCGCGCATCTAAGTGCTCTCATTGCATGGTCGGCAAGAAAGCGTGGTGATCGTATCGGTGGCTTGGTATTTAATCAGTATCAGCATATCGAATGTAAACCATTTACCCGTCAAAAAGCGGTGTTGTCGCTATTAAATAGTATGATAAAAGTGCAACAAGGAGCGCAACTAGAGGCACAACCAAGCAATCAAGAACCAATCACTTTAGCAAATGCATGTGCCAGATTGCGTAGGCTGGCCCACCCCGGTAGTTTAGTTTTTATAATCAGCGATTTTAGTCAGTTAGACGAACTGGCTAAGCAACATATCGCCCAATTAAGTAAACATTGTGAGGTGATTGCTTACCCTATCAGCGATCCTTTTGAACACAGGTTGCCACAAGTCAAAATGAGTCAAAGAGTGACTTTGAGTGATGGCCACAACAGACAACAAATAGTGTTAGGCGAAAAAGACACAGAAATGCAGTACAGCAATCAACATCAGGCGCAATTTGATAAAATTGAAAACACCCTAAAACAATGTAAAGCACAGGTTATCCAAATTGACGCAGGTCATCCCCTAGAATTGCAGTTAGATCGATTTTCTGGGAGTAAATATAAATGAATCCACTACAAGATTTAAAAGACATTCACACTCCAGCAGCTATTGAAAACTGGCCACCCGCTTATGGATGGTGGTTACTGGGGATAATCATTGTAGTTGTTCTAGGCCTGTTAATCTTTTGGCTAGTCAAAGCTCGCAAAGAATCACTGGCGAAACGCCAAGCACTAAAGTCGCTACATCAAATAGATGCTTCAAACCCACACAGTGTGTCGCAGCTCAACCAATTGTTAAAGCGCGTTGCCATGACCTACTTCCCAAGCCAAAACGTGCAACAAATGCATGGCTCACAATGGACAAACTTTTTAATTAATACACTTCCTAACAAAAAGGCTAAAGTTTTTTCTGACTCCTTTGAGGCGATGCAACAAACATTATATCAAGCACAGAATTCAGGAAATACTGACTATCCAAGGTACTGCGAGTCAGTTGAAACATGGATTAAGCATGCCCTGCCCCCACGCAAACATGTCCTTCCCCCATTGGAGCAAAACAATGCTTGAGTTTGAATGGTTGTGGGTACTGTTTCTTTTACCTTTGCCTGTTTTGGCATGGCTATTGCCCAGTAAAAAACAAGGTCAAGAGGCGGCGCTACGTGTGCCGAGTCTAACAACAGGCATCGAAGCAAAAAGCCAACGTAAAGGCACTAAAAAACTGAGTTTGTTTTTAGCCACCTTGGCATGGATTGCTCTAATAGTGGCAACGGCGAGACCCCAGTGGTTAGGTGAGCCTGTTAGTATACCTGCCGAAGGGCGAGACTTAATGATAGCCGTAGATTTATCCGGCAGTATGAAAATTGACGACATGCAGGTTAATGGTCGCCAAGTAGACAGACTTAAAATGATTAAATTTGTTTTAAGTGATTTTATCAAACGCAGAGTTGGCGACAGATTAGGACTTATTTTGTTTGCCGATACCGCCTATTTGCAAGCGCCCCTGACTTACGATAGAGAAACGGTAGAGCAACTACTCAACGAATCCTTAATAGGTTTAGTGGGTGAACAAACGGCTATAGGCGACGCAATTGGACTGGCGATCAAGCGCTTTGAAGCCCGTAAAGAGTCAAATAAAGTATTGGTTCTGCTGACCGACGGTCAAAATACCGCGGGGAATATCACACCAGAACAAGCAAATGAATTAGCCGTGAACAATGGCGTAACCATATACACTATAGGTGTAGGTGCTGACAAAATGTTGGTTCAGAGCTTTTTTGGAAGTAGGCAAGTTAACCCCTCACAAGACTTAGATGAAGGCATGTTAACTGATATAGCCACATCAACTGGTGGTCAATATTTTAGAGCCAGAGATGCTGAATCACTCAAACAAATTTATGCCACCTTAGACGAACTAGAACCTATAGCCAGAGAAAGTAAACAAATGCGGCCTTTACAAGCCTTATATTATTACCCCTTAGGTTTAGCGTTATTGATAACCATGTTAATGGGAATAATGCCACTGATTAAGCAGTTTTGGTTAAAGGAGGCGACAAAATGATTGAGTCTTTTTCGGTTTTAAACGAATTTCATTTTATTCGCCCCCATTGGTTGTGGCTAATTATCCCCCTTTTAATAATGGTTGGGTTAATCCGTTATGTACACAAACAACAATCTGGCTGGCAGTCGGTACTTGCCAGTCACCTATATCAGCACCTGATCACTACACAAGGCATCAAAAAAGTCCGCCCTCCACTATTTTTATTAGGATTTTGCTGGGTTTTGGCGACAGTTTCACTAGCAGGCCCTACTTGGGAAAGATTGCCACAACCGGTTTACCAATTAAATGCGGGTAAAGTGGTACTCATGGATATGTCACTTTCTATGCGCGCCACAGATGTTAAACCTGACAGACTCACTCGCGCAAAATACAAAGCCATTGATTTAGTGAATGCCATTACCGAGGGAGAAACAGGATTAGTTGCCTATGCGGGTGATGCATTTACGATCAGTCCTTTAAGTTCAGATGCACAAAACCTTACTACTCTCATTCCCAGCCTAACCCCAGAAATAATGCCTATTGCCGGTAGTGATCCTGCCTTGGGTTTGCAAGCAGCCATCGAGTTACTCAGCAATGCTGGATATCAACAAGGTGAAATATTTTGGATCACCGACGGTATTAACAATCAACAGATGAAAGAAGTCAGCGAAATATTTAATACCTCAATGTTTCGCCTATCGGTACTTGGTGTAGGCACAGAAGAAGGCGCCCCCATTCAACTAATTGATGGCGAGTTGTTAAAAGACAGTCGTGGAGCGATTGTGGTACCCAAACTGACAGTCAATAACTTAAAGTCACTGAGTCGCAGTAGCGGCGGGCGATATGCGTCTATGCAATCTGACGATAGTGATATCAATTATTTGATTGAACAAAATCTAATTGAACAAACACCCACTAAGGATGAAGACGATAACAAGGAAAGCTTTGGGGATAAATGGCAAGAAATGGGACCTTATTTATTGCTACTCATCATTCCCTTTGCTGCCTACAGTTTTAGACGCGGTATTGTGACAGTGCTGTTTATTGGTGTTTTATTACCCACTTATTCCCCCCAAGCGCGAGCCGATTGGTGGCAGGATATGTGGAAAACACCTGACCAGCAAGCCATGCAAGCCTATAATAAAAATGAATATGAACAAGCAGCGAACACCTTTGACGATCCATTATGGCAAGGTACTGCTCATTATAAAAATGGCGATTATCAAGCGGCTTTAGAGTCCTTTTCGCAACTATCACCTAACGATAAACACTATACTGACGCCACTTACAATGCTGCCAATTCGTTAGCACAACTGGGCGAAGTAGACCAAGCTATTGCAGCCTATGAAAAAGTACTAGAACAACAGCCGGATCATGAAGATGCCTTAGCAAATAAAACCTTGCTTGAAAGACTTAAGAACCAGCAAGAGCAGCAGAACGACCAATCTGGCGAACAGTCACAAGATAAACAAGACCAAGATAGCGAAAACCAAGAGCAGCAAGAGGGTCAAAATGACGATCAGCAGCAAGAAGGTGAGCAATCTCAAGATCCCCAGCAAAGTGAAAACTCAGAACAGAGTGACTCACAAGCAGAAGACTCTGAACAACAAAGCCAAGCTGAAAAAGATCAACAAGAACAAAAAGAAGCAGAACAACAGCAAGCCGAAGCAGAGGCCGAAGCAGAGAAACAGAAATCAGAGCAAGAACAACAAGCTCAAGCTTTACAGCAAGGGCAAGAAGAACTGACCGACGAACAAAAAGAACAAATGCAACGTATGCAAAATCTGCTAAATCGAGTACCTGACGATCCGGCGTTTTTGTTAAAACGTAAAATGCAAATTGAGTCACAACGGCGAAAAAGAGAAAGATTGCCAACACATATACAGGGGAATTGGTAAGAGTGAGTAAGTCAAAAATGCCTAAAATTATAGTCTGCATAGTTGTGTTTATGGTTTCGACTATGCTGCGAGCTCAATCAATTGAAGTCAGCGCTTCTGTTGATAAAAATCCAGTGATGGTAGATGAGTCCTTTATTCTATCAGTAGTAGCTAATGGCGAGGTTGATAGAGACGCCTTTGATTCTTCATTCTTGATGAAGGACTTTGTGGTGGGTCGCACATCAGTCAGTTCGCAAACAAAAATGATTAACTTCGATACTACCAGAAGCACCACTTGGTCAACTGTGCTTATCCCTAAAAATAAAGGGCGTTTTACTATTCCAGCTTTTAACATTGAAGGCTCTCAAACCAAACCGATTGAAGTGTTAGTGATCCCTGTCACAGCCAATGCTTCAGAAAACGGACGGGATCTATTTATAACAACTGACGTAGATGTAGAGCAAGCCTACTTGGCGCAACAAATTCGCTACACTGTTAAATTACATTTAGGAAAAGATCTACAAAGAGGCAGTTTGTCTAGCCCTACCTTGGAAAATGCTGACATCAGGCAAATAGGTAAAGACAAAGAATATAACGAAGTAGTTGATGGTCGCCGTTATCGCATTATCGAGCGTTCTTTTGCAATCATTGCCCAACAAAGTGGCACCTACACTATTGAAGGTCCTTTGTTTGAAGGAGAAGTGATTGACAATTCACGGCAAAGTTTTGGTTTCTTTAACCGCAGCAAGGCAGTCAATAGAGTAGGACCGAGTCAGAGTATTACCGTTTTACCTATACCGAGTAATTACGACCAACATTGGTTACCCAGTGCCTTTGTGCAACTAGACGATGAATGGCAAGGCAATACCCGCGAGTTTATCGCTGGAGAGCCCATCACCCGAACTATTACGTTAACGGCAATAGGTGTAGTCGAAGAGCAACTTCCAAAAATTACCAGTGCTTACCCCTACTCTGTGAAAACCTATCCAGATCAGGCGGAAACAACCACTGTTGAAAAAGATGATACGTTGATCGCACAACGTAAAGAAAGCATTGCCATTATCCCAAGCCAAGCAGGTGAACTCATTATCCCAGAGGTAAGGATCCCTTGGTTCAATACCATCACAAAAAAAACCGAATATGCAGTATTAGCCGAGAAAACATTACAAATATTGCCGGCTACCACTCAACCAACCACTGCTATTCCAATTAGCCCTAGTATTCAAACAGCACCTCAAATAACGCCACAAGCCCCTGTACAGTCTGCTCTAACGAATCAAACTAACGATGTACCTCAATATTGGATTTGGCTAACTGCTAGTGTATTACTGTTATGGATAATGACTTTAGCAATGTGGTGGAGACACGTTTCGATAATAAAATCCTCCTCTAAACAGCCAAACAATTCTGTGGTTAGGCACACCCAAAGTGAACAGATACTGTGGAAAAATCTTGAGAAAGCGTTAAATCAAAACGCCTCACTTGATACTCAAAAGTATCTTCCTCTGTGGTTAGGCAGCTATATTAATGATAAAAATGCGACATTAGAACAGAGCCTAAAAGTCATTAACGACACACATCTGTCTGACGCCGTCAACTCATTGCTAGCCTCACGCTATGCAAAAAATCGAAGTGAATGGCAAAGTAAAGAATTACAGCAAATATTGCGTAAAATGCGTAAAAAAGGCAGTATTGAACAACAAACGAAACGTAATTTGTCACCACTGTATCCTGCGACTTAACAAATAAGTAGCATACATAGACAAGTGTTGTTTTATATTTCTCGAAGCTGTGAGGCAAAAATCGGATTCTTTAGCTTTGCGGTATTAAGCCCGCGGTTAGGTATTAACTCACTAGCCAAAACAATGTTGGAATTTTAAATGTTTTCGCGAAAGCAAACTAGCCAAGCCTCGGTCTCTAGTGACATGCTAAATAAACAAAAACGATATGAAGTGTTAGTGCTAGCGCTTCATACTGACATATTCCGTTATGCATGTTGGCTTGTGAAAAACAAAACAGTTGCAGAGGACATAGTGCAGGAGACTTTTCTTCGCGCCTGGAAATCTTTAGATTCGCTCAAAGATGAAAAAGCCGCGAAGTCATGGTTAATTACGATATTACGAAGAGAAAACGCAAGACGATTTGAGCGCAAACAATTTGATTTAGTTGACATAGACGACGTGTCGATAATTGATGACCAATTGTCTAATGAAGTTGAAATTGAACACAGAGAACTTCGCGCAGTCATGGGATCGTTAAGTGAAGAGTACAGAGAACCACTCATGTTACAAATAGTATTTGGCTATAGCGGTGATGAAATTGCACAGCAGCTTAATTTAAACAAAAATACCGTAATGACGCGATTATTCAGAGCGCGTAATCAGGTTAAAGAAGCCTTAGACAAGGCCAATGACAATAGGGGGCGTGAAAATGGATGAGTTAGAGTTTCGTCGTACCTTATATGCGGATCCTAATTGTACCGATGAGAAAATATTAGCCGCAATTGCCGACGATCCTAAAAAGCAGGAGTTCCACAAAGAACTTAAGCAACTCGATAAAAATATGCAGCTAGCGAGCCAGGTAAAAGTTCCTGACGATTTAGTGCACAAACTGATTTTGCGACAAACGATGCAAACTCATAGAGCGAGTAAGGTACGTAACCGTATTCAGCTCGCCATGGCAGCATCAGTTGCGTTTGTGGTGGGCGTGAGTTTTACCATGTGGCAACAACATAATCTCTTGAATATAGCCGACCAAGCAATAGCCCATGTCTATCAAGAAGGCAATTATGCGCTAGAGGCTCAAAACAATGTCTCGCTGCAACAAGTGAATGCCAAGTTGGCGCAGTTTGGTGGTGAGTTCACCGAAGAATTAGGTCAAGTTTACTACGCCAGCATTTGTGAATTCGAAAATGTCAGAAGCCTACATTTGGTGATGCAAGGAGAAAACGGCAAAGTATCGGTATTCGTGATCCCTCACGATGATACCCACGATGCCAAAAGCGAAGCCTACGATCGTGGTTACCAAAGCCAAGCTGTGGATGCCCAACGCGCGAGTATTGTAGTGGTAGGCGAAGAAGGTGCAAATATTCAAGGTGTGAAAGAGCAACTTAAACGCAAAATCCATTTCTCAGCTTAAATTTTTCAATAAAACATTCGTTATTTAAAATGTTAAGAATGCTCCCTTTCTGGGAGCATTCTTTTGAGCGAAAGGGTTAGAGGTGACAGGCTGTTCTGAGCCTAATAGCGGTCAGTCGAGCGTTAAACCTGATGGATATGTTTGCTAAAGTTTCAAATCCACAGTGCCATAGTAATATTTTGAATTTTCGATTAGTTGGAAACGAATATCTGATCTTCAACTATCATGGATGAAATTTGAAATCTATATTTCGAAAAGTTCCATCAGGGTAGTTAACAAGAGTGCTAAATCCTTCTCCTTTTGTGCTTGGCCAGTCCAAAAACAAATGGTTCATCGCCTTTGGATCTGAGAGTACGTAAGAACTATAACACCCTACAGAGTTACATCTTACTTCTGCGCTACCACTTTTTATACTCTCCCTATACTTTTCAAAAAGTTTGGAAATTTCAGATTCCAACTCTAAATCTTGCGCACGTACTTCCGCATTATTAAACATGTTCACTATTTTAATTTTGTCTTTTGGACTAGTGTTTTTTACTGATTCTATTACCTCATCATCTAGATAAAGTGAAAACTCATATTCAAAGAACGCTTCTGAGTATTCTTCATCTTCATTGTGGCTAACATTTGCAGTTTGGGCCTGTAGATCATCTTTATTTACAATGGCAGGATTGTAACTTGGGGCAGTATTATTAATAGCAAAGTTAGGGACTGTATTAGGTTTTTGGTTATTTTTAGTGTCTGAAAGATATGATTCTTTAGAATTTGTTAATTCAAAACTAAGTTCTTTTTCTGGTGCGAGAGATAGTTTTTTCACTTGTTGATATTGATATAAATTAAGAGCAACTGAGCCAATCAAAAGCAAACCAAAAAATTTAGTCAATATTTGCATTTTCCACCACCATTAATTCCTTTAAATCGTATCCTACTTATCTCTAAGACATAAGCAATGCAAAAATCAATTCTGGCGATCCGTTGCTCGCTCATACTGACTTTAGAAACCCGATTCACGACCGCTTGCCTTGTGCAGAGCAGTAACAAGGGAATTGAATCAGGCTGCTGTGAGCCTATAAGCGGACAGTCAAGTTATTCTTTAATTTATGACAGCAAGTGCGACACAGCTGACGTAAGCGATGTTAATTTTCAACGTTACAAAAAAAACAGTTTGGCAGGGAAATTATTATTTAAATTGACTACGCCCCCTATTATACCATTATATTTAGCACTTCAAATTATTCGGGGAAAAACCATCTACAACAGCAATTTGTTCGATTACATTGAAGTATTTTACATTCATACTGCATTTCATAATTGCCACCCTGTCATGTTCCTACGAGTGAATATGGAAATACATATTCACAGTTAAACAATGAGTCTTCAAATCTGGAGAGGTAGGTTTATCGATTGGATCTTTCTATAAACACAAATATCTGTGAGTAATCTTCATAGCAAACAAAAGTAATACCTACCAAAAACACAACCAAAGTGAATATTAGTTCATGCGAAAAAATATATACGAAAGTTGTTGAAAAATTTTACCTTGTACATTAACGTATGTGGCAAGGAAGCAATACTTAAATGGAAATTCTCTACAACTCAATTCTCTAATAAATCCACAAAGTCAAATAATATAATCAATGGCACTTTAAAGCTTGACTAAAATATTGGGGAACATCCTTAAGATTAAACCTGCGCAAAAAAACCTTAAGTTATTGAATATTATGAATATTTAGTTATTTTGTATTTTGTTGGGTGGTAATTTAATTGCGCATCTAAATCTGGTGCGTTTAAAGAAGGATACCAAAAAATGAAAAAAGCGATTTTGTTAGCAGCTATGCTTGGTTTCGCCAGCGCAGCGATTGCTGCACCTAAAACCTGCACAGGCTGCGAAAAAGTTGGGAAAATTTGGATTTGTAATTCTTGCAAATAAACAGAACTAATTTAAGGGATTTTAAAAAATGAAAAAAATTATATTACTTGCAGTCATGCTCGGTTTTACAGGTGCAGCACTAGCTGCTGATAAGAACGAAGTTAAAACATGTACTGGATGCTACAAAGTCCAAGGTGGCTGGATTTGTGAGGACTGTAGTTAGTACGTCAATCAAATTATCAACCGATAGGAAATAATTTTTATCGGTTGTTTTATAAATGGAGGGTTTGTGAAATATATTTTTTCCTTGGTTTTAATAATTGCAATATTTTTTGGTTATTGGCTTTACATCACTTCAATTGAAAGCGACGAAATTTCTGATCCAAAGGCGTCAAGTCAAATTTTAAAATCTGTTCAAAAAAATGGTGACCGCCCCAATGTCATTCAGTTCCAAAACACAAAGGAAGAGATGGAGCCTAGTCGGTTTATCGAGGAAAACTCTAATCAAGAAATTCCAGTTGAAGATAGTTTAGATCAAAAAGAGCGAAAACCAGATAAAGAGAATGTTTCAAGTCAAATGACTGATGCTGAAGTGATAGATATTAGTTCTGACCTGTATAGAGAACTGTTAGAAGATTATCAAATCGAAAAATTTCTAGCAAAAAAAGTAGGTGACAAGGAATTCGTAATAGCTAGGGAGCATCCCCACGGTAAAATTGTATTTACAAAACACAATGAAGATCTAGCTAAATTTGCAAATGAAGACCCTGAGGGATATTTCCAATTTGTCCGACAAAAAATTAGCGAATTAGCAGAAAATGAAGAGAGTGATCCAGAAAATAAATACGAATTTTTGGAATCTCTTTACAACTTATCAGCGGCTCTAAACATTGACATCATATCAACTTATTGTAATGAAAGTAGATGTTACTTCGAGGCTTTGTATTTATCTCTTGAAGAAGCAGATCGTTTACTTTGGAAATTAGAAGAAGATAGCAATTCTTATATAGTAATAACTGCTGTTTTCTCAAACATAGATAAATCATTTGTATCTACAGCTTATTTTAATTGAGGTAACAAAATGTTTGAAAAGATAAAACAAATTACTGTGTTTATTATTATAGGTGTATCCACATTTGTATTGATAAACATTTTTAGTTTTCAAAAAGACCAAGACGAAGTGTTAATTTATGAGGATAACGCAGAGTATTTTGTCAAAGCAAATGATTCAAAACTGCTAATTTTTACAATTGAAAAATGCCCAGCATGCTCAATGTTAAAAGAACATTTAGATTCTGAAGGTATCAAATATCTTAATTTAGATATATCAAATGAAGAAAAATATGAAGCCGTATATAACAAACTGGGATACTCAACTGTTCCTGTAATTAAACACAAAGAATGGACTCTTTTAGGATTTCATCATGAAATTCTCCAAGAAATTCTCTATCTATAAATATATGCAAATACCTTCTGATAGAAAAGTTTCAAACTCCACGAAGTTAATATCTGGAATGACACTCTTTAGTCTATTTTTAATCGGCTTTGGGGTATGGAGTCACTTTAAAAAACCGGCAGTTGAAACCGATAAAGTACATTTAACCGTTCAGAAAAGAACATTTGAAAATAAGATCTCTGCTTGGGGGATTTTGCAGCCTGAATCCGAACAAAGCATTGTAAGTCAGGTGTCAGGGACGATAAAAGAAGTAAAACATAGGGCTGGGGACATAGTTAATAAAGACGACATTATTATACTACTAGATAATCCTTCTTTGGTCAGAAAGTATGAGTATTCGAAATTAAATTATGAAAGCGCTAAAGCTTTGAGTGAAATGGAATTTATACAGTTTGAAGTCAAAAGAAAGGAATTGGAAGGAAATATAAATATTTTTTATATTGAGTGGTTAACCAAAACAGCAGAGGTTGAGGCTCACAGAGAGTTGGCTAAACAAGGGATTACATCACAGCTTTTATTAAGAAAAGAAGAAATGTTGTTAGAAAATGCCAAATTAATTCATTTACAGGCTGTTGAAAAGCTTGAACTAAACAACAAGTTTGAAAATTTATCAAAAAAGAATATTAGGCTAAAGGAATATTTGGCTGAAAATGAAATGTTGTTAGCAAAACAAAATGTCGATTCTTTGATAATTCGGGCGCAAGCATCGGGGGTATTACAAGGAGTAAACGACGAGATTAAATTGGGTGAATATATTTCTGAAGGTGCTTTTGTTGGAGTGATTGCTTCTTCAGATAAACTTTACGCAAAACTTAAAATTGGGGCTAGCTTTGTGAATTCTATTTTCATCGGCCAAGAGGTCAAACTCAATATTAAAGGTAATAGTATTGTAGGTAACATAAAGCGTATAGAACCAAATATACAAGACAATCAAGCTCAAATAGAAGTTTATTTTACAACTGATTTGCCGACGAATGCTAGATCATCATTAGACGTTACAGGTGAAGTAATTGTAGAGCGTATTTTGGAAGCTTTAGTTTTAGAACTTCCAAACAGACTAAATGAAACTGAATTAATTGGAAATGTAAAAGTTAAAAAACTTGATAGTAAAGGATATATAGACAAAAAAATTGAATTCGGTTCATATGCCCCACCACTAATTCACATAATTAGTGGTGTTGATATCGGTGACCAAGTCATTTTTTAGAAATAGGGAAAACACGTATGATTTTAAGTGAAATATTATTATGAATAATCTAATCAAATTAGATAACGTTTACAAATCATTTGGTAAAAAAAATTGTTTAACTAACGCCCTTAGAGGCGCTAGCCTCGATGTTTATTCAGGTGAATTTGTCACTATTGAGGGGCAATCTGGTAGTGGTAAATCTACATTACTATCAATCATAGGTTTATTAGATAAGCATGATGCAGGGAAATATAATCTATTAGATACTGACATTGAGCAATTGAGTAAATATCAGCTCAGTCGTTTGAGAAATAATAATATTGGTTGGATTTTTCAAAACTTCAACTTGGTAAATGAATTCTCAGTTTTGGAGAACGTCTTATTACCCACGAAATATAACACTACTAAACAAACAAACAATTCCAAAGAATTCGCTCAAGAATTAATTCAATCTGTTGGGATGATTGATAAATTAGATTCATTTCCGAACGAATTATCTGGAGGTCAACAACAACGTGTTGCAATAGCCAGAGCTTTGATTAATAAACCAGATTTAATACTTGCTGATGAGCCGACAGGAAATTTAGATAGTGAAAATGCGAAATTAATCTTCCAATTATTAACGAAGCTTCATGAAGTAGGCAATACGATAATTATGGTTACTCATTCAAAATATTTAGCTCAACAAGGTGAAAAAAAATTGACAATGCAGGATGGTGAATTTGTTTAACGCACTAAGCGATTATTAATTATCTAGGTAGATGGAATAGAAATTTGTGAACAAAATTAGTAATACAATAATAAATAATTCAATTTTCATTTTTGCTTTTGGCATATCAATCTCACTTTTGGTTGTCATTTTGTCTTTGGGAAATATTGCGTTTAAGGAAAACCCTGATTGGATTAAACCAGACATTAGATTTGCAACATTGGGAAGACAATCACAAAATAATAATATTATCCATACTAGTATCAACGAAATAGCGGAGATTTCAGAAAAACTAGCTATTAAGAATTATTACCATGTTAGTTTTGAATCTAGCGATCTTGAAATATCTGATAACTTATTCAAAGACATAAAAATTGCTTTATACAGTGACAACTTTTTAAAGCACTTGCTCGACGAATTAGAAGTTGTACCTAATGCAAATATCTCAAATGATGCTGTATTTTTAAGCCATAGGTATTGGGTTCAAGAATTAAATTCTAGTACAGGTGTTATCGGCCAAAAAATTTCAATAGGGCCTAATGGTCTCACCCTTAGTGTTTCTGGAATTCTGCCAGAAATAATAGATTTTCTAGGCGATGAAGCTCCTGATTTATGGATTGCAAGTCACCATGGTGGCGAAATATTAAATGTATCTATGAGTGGCGATGGGGAATTTGATTCTGCGGATCCTGCTGTTGTTGCGTTCCGGCGATCGTTATTTAGAAATATTCCTTCTGCGATGGGTCTATTTGCTCTAGATAAAAATCAGAATATTTCGAATTTAAATGAAGACTTGAGAAGCTTTATGGCGTCTACCGGAGACGTCAATGTAATGTCATCTACTCAAGGTTTAAAGCATATGATTGTTAAAGGGGTTACTTTTAATTACAACGCCAAAGAGCTAATGAAAAAGGAATGGTTGATATTAGCGCTGTTAGGGTTATTTTTTATTTTCAGTAATATTGTTAACTTTTTGTCGAAGTCGTTCTCTAATTCAATAAAGGAAATTGAACTAATAAAACTGAAAACTGCATTAGGTGCCTCAAAATCTCATCTTGCTAGAGAAATTTTAATCAGAGACTTGCCTATTATTATATCTTCAATGTTTATAAGCATTTTTATTTTATATTTGTTAGGAAAATACTTTAAAAAAGCAGAAGTGTTGGCGGGGTTAACTTCGAACGGTCTCATAGAACCGCATTTAAATGTTATTTTATTTAGTTCGGTAATAATCACACTCTTTGTTTATTTGTGCTCTATGCTTCCAACTATTTACGTAAGTAATATGAACTTATTTAGTCGTTCTAGTGGTGGGAGCAAAGTTTTAGGCACACTCACAAAGGTAAATGCTGGAATCCAGATAGGTTTTTCACTGACCTTGGTTTGTTTTTCTCTTAATCTTTATCAAAAAGAAATTTTGATGTTTGAAAACCTGCCTTTTAAAACAAAATCAATGGTGATAGAGCTGAGTACTAACAATAGGAGTGAGGTTAGCCCATACAACATTCTTAGAGCAAGTTTCAATGGTGGGAGTTTTAATTATGCAGCTTCAAATTTAGATTTAACCTTCCCTCAAGGTTTAAGGATGGAGGTAAATACTCCTTTGGACAAAGGACTGGCAGGAGTTTTTGCAACAATCATTCCTGTAAACAAATTTTATTTCCGCTCTTTGGGAATCAATATAATTGAAGACATTGGCCTAGATAACAAAGGTGTAATTATAAACTTAGCTGCTATTAATTCTTTGGCCGCTTCTGGTGAATATTTGCTAGGTCAGTCGTTAAACTTTAAATCAGGAGAAACTAATAATTCCAAACTTGTACTTGGCGTAGTCGAAAATTTTCCTCACTTTGGATTAAGTAATCCTGAGGAACCCATAATATACGAATTAGTAGATAACTTTTCAGCTTTTTCCTCTATACGGCTAATTGTATCGGAAAAGAATACAGAAGACTTTCTAAATTTTGCAAGGAAGGTCGTTGACAAAGAGGACGGCCTGCTAAACTTGAGAGTGAATGGAAGTGTTGAAAAAATTCTTAAAGAAAGCAATAAAGAACTTCAAAATTTAATCAATTTAGCAATTCTATTGAGCACTATTTTGTGTTTATTTGTATTGCTAAGTGTATATTACTCGTCATTTATAGACTTCGAACTGAAAAAACAAAAACTAGGTCTTTTTCTTGCTTTGGGGGCAACTAATAAAGCAGTTATATTGTATTGCAGTAAAAACATTTTTCACCTTTTTACTATCGCTATTCCATTTTGGTTTCTATCAAGCTTAGTCATATACTCTTGGGTAGTAAGTAAGTTTAAGATTGATTTACTAAATTTAAATATATTAATTTTATCTTTTTGTATTGTTTCACTAATTATAGCGTTGGCTTCATTTTTGCCTCTTTTTCAAATATTCAAAAAATCAATAATTAAATTGCTGTAACTATTTAACAGCATTTGTGAGCTGGACGCTATTTGACAAACTGACGCCCTAATAAGATCCAACAACAGGCTAAACTGTGTGAAAACTATTGATCACATTTTGGTCTAAGCTCTATGTTTTTATGATCAAAAAATCTTAATGTGGCAGCCTATTGAATCACCACCTTTAGTGAAATTATATGGTCAGCTAAATCATAGAGAAAACGTGATGGCACATCATATTTTAGGCCAGTCCCCCAGTTCTAAATATCCTAAATTTGCGTCATAATCGCAGAGAAATCAATTTGTGTCTCGGCGGTGAGTTTTCACACAGCCTGAGGTAATTTTTGACTTTAAACAAGATTACTCAACGGCGGAAAAGTGCCTAAATTTCCATTTTTGAACGTCCGCTTTCTTGGGCAAAGCAGTCGTTCGACTACAACAACTTCAATAGCTCAGACCAGTCCATCAGATTAAGCTTGATAAACCATCCCTATATGCATGATCCCGCCATCATCATACTTCTCCCCAAACTCAACAAACCCTAAACGCTGATAAAACTCACTTGCATCAATCTGTGAAGACAAAGTAATTTTCGCTTCAGGATATGCCCCCTTAATATCCTTTAATATGGCGACAATCAAAGATTTACCTAATCCCAGTCCCCTCGCCTGCGCAGCCAACACTACTCGCTCTATTTTCACTTCATCACTCTGTAAGACTTTTCGATATCGGGCATAGGCTATTAGATGGTCTGGGGGATCACTCTCTAAGAAATGAATGGCCTGTTGATCATAATCATCAAGGTCAGAATAAATACTAGCTTGCTCCACTATAAATACTTGCTGACGCAGTTTCAGTAAGGCGTAAAGTTCATCTTTAGTTAATTGATCAAAGGTTTTTGTATACATATTGGCATCTGACTAGCGAATTGAACGTTGAGTTGATAGCATACGACAACAGCTAAAATCTTCATATCTTTTC
Source organism: uncultured Paraglaciecola sp. (assembly GCF_963977085.1). Taxonomy (GTDB): domain Bacteria; phylum Pseudomonadota; class Gammaproteobacteria; order Enterobacterales; family Alteromonadaceae; genus Paraglaciecola. The sequence goes on from NZ_CAXBNC010000007.1 coordinate 198,613, forward strand.
GTCACTTACTTCTAAGGTAGCTTTCATGGACCCCTTTACTTTTATCTCCCTCGGCCTGTACTTTTTGGTTATGCTTGGCATTGGCTTGTATTCTTTCAAACAATCCAGCACCGACGTTGAAGGTTATATGTTAGGTGGCAGAAGCTTAAGCCCTAAGGTCACAGCCCTTTCTGCCGGCGCATCTGACATGAGCGGCTGGATGTTAATGGGCTTACCTGGTGCCATGTATGTTTCAGGGCTTTCCAGTGCTTGGATTGCTGTTGGTTTGGCTATTGGGGCTTATCTTAACTATTTATGGGTTGCACCTCGCCTACGGGTTTATACCGAATTGGCAAAAAATGCCCTGACTATTCCTGATTATTTCGCGAATCGTTTTAATGATACCAGCCATAGCTTAAGGCTTATTTCTTCTATTGTAATTGTGATATTTTTCACCCTGTATACCTCTTCTGGTGTCGTAGCAGGTGGTAAATTATTTGAATCATCATTTGGTTTAAGTTATGAAATGGGCTTGTATGTCACTGCCGGTGTGGTTGTGGCTTATACCTTATTAGGCGGCTTTATGGCGGTCAGTATTACTGACTTTGTACAAGGCTGCATTATGTTTGTATCTTTGATATTAGTGCCTGTTGTAGTGTTGTTTGACCTGGGAGGATTTAGTGGTGCAGCGACACAACTAGGCACTTATGACGCTGATTTTTTAGATTTCTTTATTAACGCTTCCAACGGGCAAACTATGACAGCTATAGGGATCATATCCTTATTGTCCTGGGGCTTAGGTTATTTTGGTCAACCTCATATTATTGTGCGTTTTATGGCGATCCGTTCAGTCAAAGACATTAAAACGGCACGCCGAATTGGTATTAGTTGGATGCTCATTTCTATTACTGGCGCCCTTGCAACAGGTCTACTGGGCCTTGCTTATGTGACCAAAACCCAAGGCAATATGCAAGATCCAGAAACCATCTTTATTTACTTGTCTCAGATACTTTTCCATCCGTTAATTAGTGGTTTTTTATTAGGTGCTATATTAGCGGCCATTATGAGTACAATTTCTTCTCAACTATTAGTGACCTCAAGTTCTTTAACTGGTGATTTTTATCAAGCTTTTTTACGTAAAGATGCCAGTCAGCAAGAACTGGTTACCATAGGAAGAATATCTGTCGCATTAGTGGCATTAGTAGCAATTTATTTAGCTTACGATCGCAACAGCACAATTCTTGATTTGGTGAGTAATGCTTGGGCTGGCTTTGGTGCCGCTTTTGGTCCTTTAGTACTCATTAGCCTAGTTTGGAAACAAATGACCAGATTGTCAGCCATTCTTGGCATGTTGTCTGGGGCAATTACCGTATTGATTTGGATTTATGCGCCTATCACCATTAACGGCCAATTGTTGAGTGCGTGGATCTATGAAATTGTGCCAGGCTTTTTAGTCTCTAGCTTGACTATTATTATTGTCAGTTTGATAGGTAAGCAAGATGACAAACTAGTAGCGGATACATTCGACAAAGTTCAACATTCACTTAAACAACTCGATTAATGAATATGATACTAATCAGCGTAAAGAATGGGACACTTAGAAATGACTATTTTTTATGCTGATTGTTATTGTTTTTATCTTCAGGTCATTTAAGACTGTGATAGCACAAATAAGAATACAGTTTACTGTCGATTTTTGTTATTGTTCTAGGTATAGAACTTTTTAATATAAACAAACAACTTTGCGTGAGAAAGCCATGTCTAACTCGATCCCTACTGTATCCCATTTAAAGCAACTTGAAGCTGAAAGCATTCATATTTTTCGCGAAGTGGCAGCTGAATTCGACAACCCAGTGATGTTATATTCTGTGGGTAAGGATTCATCCGTGTTATTGCATTTAGCGCGTAAAGCCTTTGCGCCAGGAAAAATTCCTTTTCCATTACTACATGTAGACACCACATGGAAATTTCACGAAATGATCTCATTTCGTGACGAAATGGCCAAAAAACACGATTTGAACCTACTAGTACACATTAATCCAGAAGGATTAAAAATGAATGTAGGTCCTTTCAGTCATGGTAGCTCTAAACATACTGACATAATGAAAACCCAAGGTTTAAAACAGGCTCTCGATCATTATAAATTCGATGCAGCTTTTGGCGGCGCAAGACGCGACGAAGAAAAGTCTCGAGCCAAAGAGCGGGTATATTCTTTCCGTGATGAAAATCACAGATGGGATCCTAAAAACCAACGTCCAGAACTATGGAACGTGTACAACGCACAAATCAACAAGGGCGAAAGCATTCGCGTATTTCCCATGTCCAACTGGACTGAGCTAGATATCTGGCAATATATCTATATGGAAGGCATCGAAATCCCCTCTTTGTATTTAGCGAAACCTCGCCCTGTGGTTAAACGCGATGGTGTGTACTTTATGGTCGACGATGACCGTATGCCGTTGGAAGAAGGTGAAAAACCTGAAATGCGCTCAGTACGCTTTAGAACCTTAGGATGTTATCCCCTAACAGGTGCAGTTGAGTCAACGGCAGCTACTTTGCCAGAAGTCATTCAAGAAATGTTATTGACCAAAACGTCAGAGCGTCAAGGCAGAGTGATTGATCATGATTCATCAGGCTCAATGGAGAAGAAAAAAATGGAAGGATATTTCTAATGGCAACGAACATAGTATGGCATCAGCATGATGTTGATAAAGCTCGCAGAGCTGAAGCAAAAAAGCAGAAACCTTGCGTGTTGTGGTTAACGGGTTTAAGTGGTTCAGGTAAGTCCACTATTGCAAATTTGTTGGAAAAAAAATTAGCTGAACACGGCAAACATACTTATTTATTGGATGGCGATAACGTGCGTCACGGCTTGTGTGGTGATTTGACCTTTAGTGACAAAGACCGAGTCGAAAACATCAGGCGTATTGGTGAAGTCTCTAAACTCTTTGTTGATGCCGGCCTTATCGTGCTCACCGCTTTTATCTCGCCTTTTAAAACCGAAAGAGATTATTGTCGCAACTTATTAGCCGAGGGCGAATTTGTTGAAATATTTATTGATACTCCTATAGAAGAATGCGAAAAACGTGATCCTAAAGGTTTGTACCAAAAAGCCAGACAAGGGGATATTAAGGACTTTACTGGTATAGATTCGCCTTACGAGGCACCAGAAAACGCAGAAATTACTTTGGCTTATTCTGGACAAACTGCGGAACAGTCTGCCGAACAACTTTTTGACCTATTAAAACAAAAAGGGATCGTGGCTTAATGTTAACCGAAGCACTTATTCAAAGTATCATCGATATCAGTCACCAAGCAGGTGATAAAATCATGGCAATCTATCAGAAAGATTTTGCTATTTATGAAAAGTCAGATGCAAGCCCTCTAACCGAAGCAGATTTAGCAGCCCATAAATGTATTGTGGATGGCCTAAGCAAAGTATCAGATTTGCCTATTTTATCTGAAGAGTCAGCCGATATTTCATGGCAAGAACGCAACACTTGGGACACCTATTGGTTAGTTGACCCACTTGACGGCACCAAAGAATTCATCAAGAAAAACGGTGAATTTACAGTGAATATTGCACTAATTAAAGACGGTGTGCCGGTGTTTGGTGTGGTCTATGCGCCGGTTTTAACCCAAACCTATGTGGGCGTTTTAGGAAAAGGCGCGTTTAAGGTAACCGCCGGTGTCAAAGCCGATATCTCTCCCAAAGGTTGGACTAAAGGTGAAACCTGGAAAATTGTAGGTAGCCGGTCCCACCAAAGTCCAGAGATACAAGCCTTACTGGATTCCTTAGAAGGCGAAACTGAATTAGTCGCCATGGGCAGTTCACTTAAGTTATGCCTAGTGGCTGAAGGTGCTGCACATCTTTACCCTCGCTTAGGCCCCACTTGTGAGTGGGATACTGGCGCTGCCCAGGCTGTTGTAGAAGCAGCTGGCGGCAAGGTAACAATAATTGAAGATGCAACAGATGCCCTAAAAGCTGATGCTGCACCTCTTAGATACAATCAAAAAGAATCCGTCTTAAATCCTTATTTTTTGGTGAGTTGCTAATTATGAATAGCGAAAATACATTATTACAGTCCGATATCTTGGGCTACCTAGATCAACATGAAAAGAAAGACATGTTGCGATTTTTGACATGTGGCAGCGTAGATGACGGTAAAAGTACCTTAATAGGTCGTTTGTTACACGACTCTAAAATGATTTTTGAAGATCAACTGGCGGCTATCACCAAAGACAGTAAAAAAGTCGGTACCACAGGTGATAAAGTCGATTTAGCCTTACTAGTAGACGGTTTACAGTCAGAGCGTGAGCAAGGCATCACAATTGATGTAGCTTATCGTTATTACTCTACAGACAAACGTAAATTTATCATCGCAGATACTCCTGGGCACGAGCAGTACACCCGCAACATGGTGACAGGTGCATCAAACTGTGACGTGGCCATCATACTTATTGATGCTCGCGCCGGAGTTAAAACACAAACTCGCCGTCATTCTTTTTTAGTGTCTTTGTTGGGCATCAAACACGTAGTGGTGGCTGTCAATAAAATGGACTTAAAAGACTATAGTGAAACAGTGTACGAAGAAATCAAAGCAGACTATTTAGAGTTTTCTAAACAATTAGAAATTCCTGATATTCAATTTATCCCCTTGTCAGCGCTAGATGGCGACAATGTAGTCAACCCTAGTGAAAACACGCCTTGGTATAAAGGTGAAACCTTGATGACTATGTTAGAAAACGTAGAAATCAATGACGATATTAATGCTGATGATTTCCGTTTCCCAGTACAATACGTGACTCGCCCCAATCTTAACTTCCGTGGTTTTGCTGGTACAGTGGTATCTGGACAGATTAAACCTGGCGATAAAATCACTGCCCTCCCCTCTGGAAAGCAGTCTAAAGTGAAAGCCCTGGTTAATTTTGAAGGTGAACAAGAGATTGCTTATGCACCTCTTACCACTACCATCACATTAGAAGATGAAATTGATATTTCTCGTGGCGACATGATAGTTAAAAGTGACAACTTGCCACTACATAGCAATGCTTACAGAACTAATTTAGTGTGGATGGACGAAGAGCCGATGATGCCTAATAAGCAATACGGTTTTAAGTTTGCCACTAAATTTGTACCTGGCAGTATCACAAACGTGGAATATCAAATTGATGTCAACTCCTTAGAACATAAAGATACGGTACGCTTGGCGTTGAATGAAATTGCCGTAGGTAAAATTAAACTAACCCAACCTGTTGCTTGTGACCCTTACACTAAAAACCGTGCGACTGGTGCATTTATTATCATTGATAGAGTCACTAATGGTACTGTGGGTGCTGGCATGATCATAGACGTAGCCGAAGATACTAGTGCAGGTCAATTTTCTGAATTTGAATTAGAATTTAATGACTTGGTCAGAAGACATTTCCCACATTGGAATGCCACTGATATTAGTAAATTGTAAATCCCAGTTAAGCTGAAAAAAGAATAAGACAATATGGACATTAATCAGTATCTGGTATTAGCCATTTTTGCAGGTACTATAATGGCGCTTGTTACCACTAACCAGCGCCCGTCTTTAATTTTTTCAGCTTCACTTTTAGCCTTGATTGCTAGTCAGCAGTTAGTGCTTGCTGATGTCATTCACAACTTCACTAATCAGGGCTTAATCACTTTAGTATTATTGTTGTTAGTCAGTTCAGCAGTAGACAAAACTTCACTAATCAAACGCTTAGGCAGAACATTAGTCACTGCAAATTTTAAAAGCAGTTATTGGCGACTATTTGGTTTGACCTTCTTTTCGTCTGCACTGTTAAATAACACCGCAATAGTGGCAAGTTTGATTGGTCCGGTAAAACAAAATCAATACCACCATGCTTCAAGGTTATTGATACCTTTGTCTTATTCAGCGATTTTGGGGGGGACTGTAACCCTAATTGGCACCTCTACTAATTTAATTGTAGATAGTTTTTTAATTGAACATGGTCATCCAGGTTTCAATTTTTGGGACTTCACCCTATATGGACTTGTAGCAGGTTTGAGCTGTGGTTTGTTAATGTTTTTAATGACACCTTTATTGCCAGAAATCGCCAATAAAAACACCCAATACAATAGCTATTTTATCGAAGCAGACGTAGATGCAGACTGTGAGTTAATTGGTAAAAGTGTCGAAGAAAACCACTTAAGAAACTTACCTGAATTGTTTTTGATTGAAATCGCCAGAGGCGGCAAACTTATCACGCCAGTTACTCCTGACGAGGTGATTCAACCTGGCGACAAACTCATTTTTTCCGGCAATATTCAACATGTTGGAAACTTAGGTCATATCAAAGGCTTAAAACTTTTTGCCGAGTCCAATGGTCTATTACGGGAAAACCTTACTGAAGTGATCATTTCTAATCGTGCACAAATCATTGGGCAAACCATTAAAGCATTAGGCTTTAGAGCATTATTTGATGCGGCCGTGGTGGCCATTAGACGAGACGGCGAATCCTTATCAGGCAAACTAGGCGAGATCAAACTGCAATCTGGGGATTTTTTACTGCTGGCTACTGGCCCAGATTTTATGCAAAGGCATAACCTCACCAAGAACTTTTTTATTCTCTCGGAAAAAAAGATGGAAACCAAACTCAGTCCCTCACAGGACTTGATCACCCTCGGTGGTTTCCTACTTACCGTTGCTTTGGCTGCTACGTCAATTTTAAACTTAGCCACAGGTTTGTTATTTTTTATTGCCATTTTGGTAATAAGTGGTGTGACGGCAAATAACGAGATTAAGCGCAATATACCTATTAATCTAATAGTTGTCATTGTAGGTGCGCTTAGCCTAGCGACAGCCCTTGAAAAGTCGGGGGTGATTACACAAATTATGGAATTGATTGGCCCTTGGGCTGCCAGTGTCAGCCCCATATGGGCATTAGTAATGGTGTATTTACTCACCCTTATACTCACAGAATTGGTCACCAATAACGCTGCTGCTGCATTAATGTTTCCATTAGCCTATGGGCTAGTGCAAACCTTAGGCCTGCCAATTATGCCTTTTGCATTAGCCGTCGCTTTTGCTGCCAGCGCCAGCTTTATTTCTCCGTATGGCTATCAAACCAATTTAATAGTATTTAGCGCCAGCAACTATAGATTCAAACACTTTATTAAGTTTGGTTTACCCATATCTGTATGTTACTCCACTATAGTATTAACCTTACTCAAATATTCTTATGGGCTGTAAAACCGAATTACAAAAAGCAGTGCTTAATCACACAATAATACTGGTTTAGCTCGCTATTCGGCGAGTTGAATTTCAAACTCAGGTATGGCTTGGATCACTTTTTTGACAGTACAAGTATTGGCAGCTGCCAATAAGGCTTTTTTATACTTTTCAGGGAAATTTTCAGGCAATGACACTGAAATGGCAAAACGTTTGTGATATTTATCCTCGCCTATAGTGACGTGTTCTTGAGTAAGACTGATCCCTTCAGTACTTATGCCCCGTGACTCACAGAATTTTCTAATATAAAAACCAGCACACAGTGGCATACTCGCCAAAAAATAATCAAAAGGTTCTGGGTATGACTCATCACCACCTGCCGATACACTCTGATCACTTATGATTTGGTGTTTACCAAAATTTGCTTGCAATTTTTGCCCTTCAAGTAAACTAATTTCTATTTTCATATCCAATACCTATTACCTAATCCAAACCTAATTTTAGTGTGTGAATGATACTGAGAGCAACCAAGTCATCCGTCAAGCATATATTCAAAACGTTACGCTGATTGATAAATATATGGCCATCAAGATAAAAATAGATTGCTAGAATTGCTGCTTAGTTTATTATGCGCCACCCCGCAATATTTCACCCTTTAATCACTAAGCTTATATGTCTGCCAACGCCCTCTATACCGACCTTTCAAGCTACTACGACTTAATGTGTGTCGATATCGACTACCAAGCTCAAAGCCACTGTATTCAAAGACTACAGCAACTTTTTGGCAACAAAGGTCGTAGCCACCTTGATCTCGCTTGTGGAACGGGACCACATGTTCGCCATTTTATTGATATTGGCTATCAGTGTTATGGTTTGGACATAAACCAACCTATGTTAGATTTAGCCACGAACCGTTGCCCAGAAGCGCAATTTTCACTGCAAAACATGAGTCATTTCAGCCTCGCTGAGCCATTGGACTTAATCACTTGTTTCCTATATTCCATTCATTACAACGATGGGATGGCCAATCTAAAAGACTGTATTCAAAGTGCACATCAAGCATTAAAAGCTGATGGTATTTTTTGCTTTAATGCTGTTGATAAAACAACAATCGACAATCAACTCTATGTAAAACATAGCGCCAAACTAGAAGGCAGTTTATTCACTTTCTGCTCTGGCTGGCATTATCCCGGTGATGGCAATAAGCAATCTCTGAAACTCAGTATTGAAAAAACAACTACTGAAGCAACCCAAATATGGCATGACGAACATGCCATGGTTGCGGTCAGTTTTGATGAGTTAAAAGACATGTTAACGCCATACTTTGAAGTCCATGTATTTGAGCATAACTATCAAAGGCTGCGCCCTTATGAAAAGTCCTCAGGAAACGCTATTTTTATCTGCGTGAAGCGTTAAGAAACGTCCTAATGGCTTATAAAACATGGGCTTTTTAAGAGCAAGATTGCGTTTAAGTTTTGACCCCTACCATCTTAGCTAAAGACTTTTACCTGCTATAAGGTTGGGACTTTAGCGGTGCTAACAACAAGTAAAATATCCAAGCAAACCAAGACACAAAAATGACAGCTAAAATCCATGCTAACTTTTCACCACCGCTAGTACGATCAGACACTCCAATTAGAATAATTGGAATGATCCACACAATAAAAAAGACTAAACCACATAAAAAAGCAAACATATTGAATTCTCCATTTATAACAACGTATTAAAAATTTAGTGATAGTAATTGTATAAAGCAAAGAGCATTCCAAAATTAAAATCCATAATTTTCAATATGTTAGCCACTGCAACAAAGCATCCAATTATAGGTTTTGGCTAAATAGTGGCAGTTTTCACTCAGTAGCTTAATTTCTTATAGTGAGATATCTCGAGAAAACTTATTTAATCATTTTATTAGACATTTCCGTCAACAGCATCTAGGGTAAAAAAACAACCGGTGTCAACTTTCTTTACAATAAATTTACCAAGAGAATTTAAGAAACTTATAACCACTTGAAAAATAAGAATATTATAATTTAGGTAAGAAAAATGCATAAGATATAACAGCAAATATTGCTACAACGCCCAGTTAACACCATTTCAATAGGATGACAATACATATTTTAATTGCACTTAATGAAAGTAAAACGAGTTGTTAGATGGGTAATAAATAAACACATATAAACTTTAAATTTAAAGGAATGATTTATGAAAGTTCTTCTTAAAATTGTTTTTGCCGTTAGTTTTATGTTTGCTATAAATGCAAATGCTAATGTGGTTTTAACTCTCGACCCCGCAAACCAAGACTCCACTATAGGTAGTGTAGTATCCGTTAATGTAATGATTGATGGACTTGGGAATTTTAATCCAGTCACTCTTGCAGCTTTTGATTTAAATATTGGTTTCGACACTAGTGCGCTATCTTTTGTTGGCTACAATATGTTTGATGGCTTGGGTGTCGCCTCTACTGACCCATTAGACTACGTCTTTGGTCTTTCAGAAGCCCTGGATACAAGTGCTGGTGAAGTTGCTCCAGGGGTTATTCACATTGGAGAATTAAGCTTTTTAGAGTTCTTTCAACTTAATCCAATTCAGCCAGGTAGCTTTGCCTTAGCTGAACTCCTATTTACTGTTAACGCCGAAGTGACTAGTGCCATTTCATTTCTAGGCGGAAATCTTGTCAATAGTTCTGGAACAGCCGATGTCATAGCTGATATTGAAATTAATAATGCGACGGTTACAGGTGTTCCAGCGCCAGCCGCCTTAACCTTGCTTGGTTTAGGGATTTTAACTATGTTAGTTAGGCAGAAACGTTATGCACCAAGTATCAAAAGTCTTAATTAACAAGACAAGGTAATTTCAAATTAAATAAAAATATAAAAATATAAAAATTCTTACAAACACCTGTAATAGCTGTCCAGAGTATTTTGGAATTTAAATATTTCAACTTTAATACAAGGAAATAAACATGCATCATGTTAGTAAAATTGCAGCAATGTTGTGTTTAACGTTAAACACAACTGGGGCGCTCGCTGAAAAAGCAAAAGGCGCCGAAAATCTTCTAGCTGACAGAGCAGGTCAAGCTCAAATCAGAGTCGATGAAAACACTGGGTACGCCCGTTTTATTCGCCTAACCCCTACTTCACAACTTGGCCCCGTAAAAGCACAAACAAGAAGTTCATCAGGAACTAGTGCTAAAGTAGATACAAGTGGCATTTCAGTCTCATTTCTACGTGACTATGGTAGTGCCTTTGGGGTACAAGATTTTGATTCTGAATTGACTTTAGTGGGTACTAATAAAGATAAATTAGGCTCAGAACATAGTATTTTTAAACAACAATATAAAGGGTTACCCGTTTTTGCAGGTGAATTAAGAACACACTTCAATGCAAACGGAGAAATGATTGCTGTAAATGGTAAATTTCTTACTGATATAAAAGTCGTCACTAAACCGATTATCACCTTATCCCAAGCGACTAGAACTGCTTTTATGTGGGTCGAACAGGATCCAACCAAAGCGATCACAGCAGAAACTTTAGGTAATAAAGAAGATAAAAGGGGCACCCCTGCTGCACTTTCCGCAAGTTCTAGTACCTTATTGATTTTTCGAGCTGGGCTTATAAAAGGCACGCCTGGTGAGGATCATCTGGCATACGAAATAGAAGTCACTAATGGTGCCGGCAGTGTGCGTGAATTTGTTTATGTTGATGCACTAAATGGTGAGGTGATTGACCAGATAACTGGTATTCATGATGCGTTAGATCGTAGAGCTTATGATGCCGAAAGTGCTGCACATCCAGGACCTAACTATCCAGAATTCCCATTTTGGGTAGAAGGCGATCCACTACCAACAGCCTCAACTGAAGCAGACAACATGATCTATGCATCGGCAGAAACTTATTCATTTTTTGATAACGCCTTTGGGCGAGATTCGTTTGATGATGCTGGTACCACTATGGATGCTATTTTTAATCGCGGTGATGCCTGTCCAAATGCCTCTTGGAATGGCACTTACATTTCTTTTTGTCCAGGATTAACAACGGATGATGTGACTGCTCATGAATGGGCTCATGCCTACACTCAATATACCAATAATTTGATATACCAGTGGCAGTCAGGAGCATTGAATGAATCTTACTCTGACATATGGGGCGAAACGGTTGATCGCATCAATGGTCGTGATGCCACAGCTAGTCCTGACGGGCCTCGAACAGACGGTAGTTGTTCAATTTATAATGAGGGTACAGGGGATGATAGTGTTCGTTGGTTGATGGGTGAAGATTCAACTGCACCTGGATTAACTGGTGCGCTTCGTGATATGTGGAATCCCAATTGTGCAGGCGATCCAGGTAAAGTGACCGACGCGCAGTATCACTGTGCAACTACTGACTTTGGTGGTGTTCACATTAACTCTGGTGTTCCCAATCGTGCTTACTCTTTGATGGTAGATGGCGGCACTTACAATGGCTATTCAGTCACGGGCTTAGGATTGACTAAATCGGCCCATATTCATTGGGCTGCGCAAAATATGCTCACTCCTTCTAGTAACTTTCGAGACCATGCTGACGCACTTGAAACGGCATGTAGTGCTCTAACAGGAATAGATTTATCGGATCTGAGCGATGGCTCAGCAACTGGTGAAGTTATTGACGGCACTGATTGCGCACAAGTTAGCGATATTATCGAAGCAGTCGAGTTTCACACACCACCCACTCAATGTGGTTTTGTCCCCATTTTGGCCGAAGCTCCAGCACTTTGTGAAGGTATGGGCGTTGTTGATTCATTCTTCAGTGAAGATTTTGAAGCAGGTTCTTTACCCGCTGGTTGGAGCGTTAGCGCCCACGATGTAGCGAACCCTACCACTTTTGATAGTCCAGGATGGTTAGTGGTTGATGACTTACCACCTGGCGCAATTGGTGATTTTGCAGCCTTTGCTCCTGACTTAGTTGCTGGTGATTGTGATGCAGATACAGAAGCAGGTGTCGTAAACATTGACAGTCCAGTAATTGTACTTCCTGCTTCACCCACTCCTCATGTTGCCTTTGACCACTGGGTTTCAACCGAAGCGGGTTGGGACGGTGGTAACCTTAAGATTAGTGTTAATGGTGGTCCATTTGTTGTAGTACCTGGTTCATCCTATTCATTTAATCCTTATAACGGTGTTTTGACTACCCCAACTGATAATCCAATGGGTGGCGAAGAGGTATTTACCGGTGCTGACGGAGGCAGCTTAAGCGGCAGTTGGGGCCAATCTCAAGTTGACCTTTTTGGATTGGCATCTCCTGGCGACACTATTAAATTTCGTTTCGACCTAGGTACAGATGGATGTAATGGTACAACAGGTTGGTATGTTGATAGTGTGGAAGCTTATTCTTGTTCAGCTGAAGTTCCACCAGTTTGTGGTGACAGCCAACTTGATATAGGGGAAATGTGTGATGACGGTAATTCAATCGGCGGTGACGGTTGCTCTGCTAGTTGCCAAGTAGAGAGCGGCTTCGCATGTACTCTTCCAACTGATCCAATAAATAGTAGCAATATTGTTGCTGATTGGAGCTTTGAAGGTGGTGTACCAAATAACGATTGGTTGGCCAGCAGTTCCGTAAATGTTGGCATTCCAGAGTTTCCTCTTTGTGGACCTGGTAATAGTTGTAATGGCTTCCCAGCTACTGGAAGTTGGTCTGTAATAATAGGTGGATTATCAACTGGCGTAACCAGCAGTGTGGCACAGGATATTACTATTCCTACAGCAGCTACAGAGTTAACAATGAAAGCTTCGCGAGGAATATGTGACGCTGCTACAGACTTCATTCAGGTAACCCTTGATGGTACAGAAATTGGCAGGGTTGTATGTGATTCAACAGATGGAAATTATGTTGCTTATACTTTCCCTGTTTCGCCTTTTAATGATGGACAGGTTCATAGTCTTGAAATAGGTGGAACAGTCGGAGGCACTAATGGCACACACACAAACTTCTGGGTTGACGATGTGGCTATTGAAGACAACCTTCCAAAACCACCAATGCCTAGTGTATGTAACCTAGTAGTTACAGAGCTAGCATGTAATGTTGACCCAGTTGGTTTCGATCTTGGTATTGCATCGAGCTGGACTGTTGTTGACAATGCTGGAACAGGTGTTATCTGGTCAAGTGTTGCTGATTCTGAGATAGGTGGAAACTTTACCGGTGGTTCAGGTGATGCCGCTACCGCCAATAGTGATGCCCACATATTTACTGAGTTCGACACTGAACTACACTCCAATTCATTCAGTTTAGCGGGTTGGACTGGCGCGACGTTAGAATATCTTGTGGATTACCAGAACCTTGCTAATCTAGACTTCCTTGATTTGGATATAAGCACCGATGGCGGCAGTACATGGAAAAACCTGCTCAGTTGGAACGAAGAACACCCAGTGGGCGGATTGTTTACCACTAGTGGTGAGGCTGTGTCGGTTGATTTAACGCATTATGCAGGTGAAACGGATGTTAAACTACGCTGGCATTACTTTGATCCGAACTCAGGTGATTGGGATTGGTATGCACAAATTGATGATGTTTCTTTATCTTGTGACAATGTGCCACAAGCTCTAAGATGCGACGTTAATCTAGATGGGTTTGTTGACATTAACGACGTAATGTTGATTATGAATTCTCGAGGTCAAGCTGCTGCAGATGGTGATCCCCGCGATAATGATGGAGACGGTGTTATCACCCTCTCTGATTCGCGTCAATGCATGCAAGTGTGTACGTTACCGCGCTGTGCTCCTGTTGCTCCTTTATAGATGTTGCTAGGAGCACTTCCGTAAACTAAAAAAGCTCGGCGTAAGCCGAGCTTCTTTTTGTGGAGAAGATAAATATGTACAAATTAATTTGTGTTTTCTTAATTGCCCTATCAGGTTGTTTTGCTGGCAACGTAATAGTAGCGGAAACCTCTAACGATAAAACTCCTCTATCAGCAATTCAACAAAACTCAACACTCAACCATGAAGCAATAAGTTCTGTCATTCCCCTAGGTACTATACAAGTAGCACATTATCAAAATTTAGAATTGCGTTTAATCGACATAGAAGATTCTCGATGTGCTACCGGTGAGACTTGTTTCTGGGCGGGCCAAATAGTGGTCACCCTTGAAGTTACAAATGAGGCGGGAGAAAAAGTAGCAATAAAATTAATTCGTAAACGCGAAGCAGAAATAGCTTATGCTTTTGGTTTTAGTTTACTTTTATTAGATGTCGCTCCCCATCCCAAAAAAGGCAAAGTGATTCAGTTGAGTGATCAAACTGTAACATTACAACTCGAAAAAGTGATGTAAAATGAAGACAACATTAGCTAATCGATTGCTTAAAAATGCTCTTTAAAATTGGGCAAATTTACTTGTGAATAAATCGTTTATGCCCTAAGAATAATGAATCTAGTGTATAGAATAGAAATTTCACAAATTACAGTAGAACAGCTTCATCTAAATATCGATTAAGCACCAATTTTCATACCGATGCTGTTAACACAAAACGTTTAAACATTTGTAAGCTATTGAAAGCGAGTTCAAAAAAACAGACGCTTCAATAGCAATACATGGTGATAAGGCTTTTAGACTAGCTATTTAACTATAAAACGCTTCAACCTTACCTTTTAGTGTTATCAATAGAGGCTGTCCTCTGCGGTCCAACGCTTTAGGAGAAGGGATTTTTACCCAACCTTCACTGATGCAGTATTCCTCGACATTAGTACGTTCTTTGCCGTTTAAGCGAATACCAACATTGTGTTCAAAAATTTCTTCTACATGATAGCGACTGCGAGGGTTACTCGAAAGGCGATCCGGTAAAGCGGGTAGTGAACTAGTATCGTTCATAGTAATAACCTGATTTAATAAAAGTGCGCTATTGTAGACAATAAAGAATTACTGCTCAAGAAATGCCGCAAGCTTTAAAGGCTTTGTTTAGTGAAATATTATTATTTTAATAGCAGTTACAGAGCTGGCCATTTCTACGCAAAGACTAGGAATCATGACTTAACCCTGTATTATGCAATTTTTCAGTAATTAACTAAAAATTCCAGTAAGTAGTGACAAAAATGTGGTTGAATCAGCAACAAATAAGCGATGTAGCAATACAAGGGTTTCGAAAGTCATTAAAACGCTCCTGCCCCAACCATATTGTGATTGATGACCTATTCACGCAAGCTAAACTTGATGAAGTCCTAAGGATGTTAAAACAATCACATGACTGGCAGCCCCAAAAACACACTTACTCTGCCTTATATGTCAGTAATACCCAATGGCAAAAAACCAACAACGCAGAGCGTTTTGTAAGGCGAGATGTGTGGCGTCGTAATACCGTCAACGCAAATACAGCCAATACCAATAACTTCGAAACAAACATCGCCCAAGACTTTTTATCATACTTACGCGGTAATGAATTTATGACCTTATTATCAGCTATTTTTAAAGTGCCATTAACCGATATAAATGTGGCCAGGCCTGAAATTAACACTAATTATTTTCGCTTAGGGCCTAAAGACTTTGTTTGTGAACATGCAGATGACTCCCCCGGAAGAGAAGTCTGTATGTTGTTGTATTTAAATAAAGAATGGAACCACAACGCTGGGGGAGAATTGATATTTAATAGTAACAAAGAGAGGCCGGTTAGTATTGCTCCACTGCACAACCGCTGTGTTCTGTTTGATCCTTCATCAGAAGGCTCAGAACACTGGGTGAAGAAGTTGAACTGTGAATTCGCTGAAACTTACCGTTATAATGTAACGAGTTGGTATTGGTCTGAATAATTTTTATATAGATAATTGCTGTGCCAGACCTATTCGAAAAACCTATGGGTACTAGCAAACGCAACTCATGCAAACAAATACCTAAACCGCCGTTTTACTCGACCCCTCTACCGCCCTGTTTATCTCATCCATCTCTGCAGTAGTTAAATCACGCCACTGCCCGACTTTTAATCCTGCCAAGCGCACAGACATAATGCGTGTACGTTTAAGCTTCACTACTTCATAACCCAAGTATTCGCACATCCGGCGAATTTGCCGGTTTAATCCTTGAGTCAAGACGATGCGAAACACCATTTTGCTTTGCATGGTAACTTCACAAGGTTTAGTCACTGTGTTTAAAATAGGAATACCAGAAGCCATTTTTTTAATAAAATTTTCGCTTAAAGGCCGATTCACAGTCACTACATATTCTTTGTCATGGGCGTTTTCGGCACGCAAAATTTTATTCACTATATCCCCATCACTGGTCAAAAAGATCAAACCTTCTGACGGTTTGTCTAAACGGCCAATGGGGAAAATCCTTTGTTTATGGCCAATGGCGTCCACAATATTGCCTTTGATATGTAACTCAGTGGTACAGGTGATGCCTACAGGCTTGTGATAAGCAATGTACACCCTGTCGGCTTTATCTGTGGCGCTGGCTTGAATGTGTTGACCATCAACTGTCACTACGTCACCAGGCGCAACTTTAGTGCCTAATTCTGGAATGATGTCGTTGATTCTGACTCTTTGTTGTTCTATTAGTTTGTCGGCTTCACGTCTAGAGCTAAAACCAGAGTCGCTGATAAATTTATTCAGCCTAATCAAGTTACTCATGAGTTAACAAACAAAGGTTCAATTCGCTTCAGTAAAGTGATGTCACTTTTACTTAACGCCCCCGCTCTAATCCACTCTTTAAGCAAAGATAACAAATCCAGGCTATCGCCCGTTTGTAATTTTTGTGCCATCAACTGCATTTGGATCCCTTGACGTTTTTTAGCGTCTTTTTTCGGTGAATCTTGTTGTGCGACTATTTCCATTTTTATGGTTAAATCATCTCTATCAGTATCTACTTTTAGGTCACGAAAACACTGTTGCCATTGCTTATTTAAATGAGTCACACTAGCAGGAATGTCGCTATCTGTTTGCCACTCTTTTAATGCCGTAAATAAGTCTTGATAAGTTTGACTTTTAGCCGCCTTTGCCAGTTCAGCTAATTTGAGTTGCTGTTGTTCAATGATGCTTTGGACGCGTTGTTCTAACGCTTTACGATCACGTATTGGCAAGGTATTGATAGCTTCAATGACACCTTGTTTATCTTGCAAAACATTTTGAACACTAACGGTATCGTCGGCGCTATTAAATCTAGCTTCAAATTGAGTGACCTGTTCTTTGACTAAAGCCACGTGTTCATTCACTTCGGCTTTTTGTTGTTGATGCAACTCCGACTTTTTGGCGAACAGGCTATCGTTTGCTTTTCTAAAAGCAGGCCATAATTGGGCTTCAGCTTTTTTGCCCGCATGCTCAATAGTTTTCCAAGTCTGTTGTAGTTTTTTCGCTTGTTCTATGGCTTCATCCACAGACTCTAACTCTGAAAGCTTTTCCGCTTTAGTTACCAGGGCTTGTTTTTGTTCAGCATTGTCTTGATAAAAAGCCGACACTTTATCTCTAAGTGGATTAAGTAACTTTTGGTAACTATCAAATAACGCATTGCGCTGCTTGAAGTCTACTTCTCCAATATTTTTCCATTTCTGTTGCACACTTCTTAACGCCTTTGCGAGCTCAGTTACGCTGCCTTGTTGCTCGTCTAACCCTTTAATTTCGGCCAAAATTTGCTGCTTCGCTAACATGTTATGTTCACGTTGTTGTTGTTGTTTATCGTAAAACTCACGACAAGGTGAAAATGCTTTTTCTATGGCTGTTTCAAAGGCTACATTTAAAGCTTGGTCAGATTCTGTATCTGTCTTACCTAAACTATTCCATTGAGAACGTAATGACTTAATTGCTTTGGATTGTGCATCAACATCTAAGGGCTGTGTTATCAACGCCTCAACTTCCACCAAAAGTGCGGGTTTGCGAGGGGCGGCAATGTAATCTTGCCAATCTTTTAGGTTTTCAATTTGTTCTTTAACGTTAGTAAAAGCACGTTCTAAATACCCTTGCTGCTTCTCTGGCAGTTCACTAAACCACTTTTGAACTTTTTGATATAACCCCATAGCGGCCTTAAACTTGCCTTGATTTATCAGGCTTTCAACCGCTCTAAGTTTGTTTTTACAACGAGAAACCTCTCCATCTACTTGGTTTTTTAAGACTTTGATTGCTTGTTGCCAATTTTTTAACTTTTCATTCCACTGTTGTGACAACGATTTTGGCATATATTCTTGATAACTAGCGACAGTGTTTCGCCATTGATGCCTTTGTTCTCTGAGGTATTCTTCTGCTGCTTCGATCTGGCTGGCGTCGCTGGGTAAAGTTAAATCATCCATTTTTTGAATCAGTGCTTGGCACTCTTGAATGGCTTTTTGAAATTCAGGGAGACTCGCCAAGGTATGTAAACTAGACGACAATTGATTGTTTAGTTGTTCTAGTTGCCTATGAGTCGTTGATTTAGCTGCGGGCAATTGGCTAATTAACCCTTGTAACCGCTCAGTAAGTTGATTCATTTTTTGCACAAAAGAAGCGACTTCCGATGTACTCATTTCACTGATACGTGTATCTAATTGTATCCCTAGCTCAGTCAAACATTGTTCCACCTCTTGCACCAACATTTGCATGTTTTGAGTAAACGCCAATTCAGCTTGTTTCGCTTGCCACTGCGGCTTTAATAAGGCGATACTGCGTTCAACTCGTGCAGATATATCAGCATATTTTGTCTCAATTTCACTACGCTTAGGTTCAGGTAAACAGGAAAAACGTTCCGATATTTGTGTGTACTGCTGAGTGAGATCTTTTTGCTGTGCTTGAATAACCAATAAATCATTATGATCTTTCAACGCCAATAACCGAGATAGCAACATTTTGACTTGCTGTTCAACTTCAATTGGCGCTTGTTCTGCCCTTAACCAACTTTGAAGTTTATCGTTAGCTAAAGCTTGTAATTCACTTGAAGAGTTTTTTTTGTGGATTTTATTCAGCAACTTACGAGATTGAGCAGTATCCGCTAAAGTTTGTAATATCGCAATTTGCAAACTCTCATTTTCAGTTTCCAACAAGAGTTTATCTTGTAATTGTGGTTTATCTGCTTTTTGCAATAACCCCATTGCAAGTTGGGTATCTTGTTGCACCCATGGTTGCATCAGCAACTTTTCGACTATTCGCATATCCCGTGTTTCAAGAATAAATTTACGCTTTTCATTCTCGGATAAGGCATTATTTTTTTCATCTAACAAAGTACTTTCAACGTATTGCTGGGACTTTTTTAGGACTCTTTCATTTTTGGCAATTTCTGACATTTTGTACCAAAGCGTAAAACTATCGAGTTTTTGCAAGGCAGCCAGACTGACGTTCACATCTGAATCGTTAAAAGCCAGTTCATGTAACACAGACTTTTGTTGCGGATCTTGACTATTCAGGTTTTCTATTGCTTGAAGACGCACCTGAGGATCAGGATTTTGATGTTTGGAACGAAAAAGGTGCTTAAAGATCATCCTGTTTAAACCGCGCTATTGTTTGAATGTTATTAGAAGATTGTTTGAGTTCTTGCTGCAGTGACTCTCGGCTTCGATGCACAATTTCACCGTCGGCCCCCACTGTCATGTGTTGGTCTGATTTGAGTACTTTGGCTTGATAATACATCACCGCTTGCATAGACGTTTCGCGCTGTTGCTCGGTAAGTGGCGAACCGTCCAACCATTTACCCGTCGCCACTGCTTGCAGCAATTTTTGGTAAACTGGCTCAGACATAGACGTTAATAATGCAATATTATCCATTTTCTTAATTAGACCTTTTTAACAATATCAAACGCACTCGGTTCACTATGTACCAAACAAACCCCACTATCGAGACTCCAATTGCAAGGTTATGTTGCAAACCACCCGGCTCCGCATTACCCCAATACATAAATCCAAACCCGGCCACAAATAACAACATGGCAATCATAGATTGAGTCTGAATTTTTTGGCCTTTGAGGTACTTATTTAAGCTTTGTTTACGTGCTATATCTTCGGCATCAGCTGTACCTAAACCAAAACCACAATGTTGACAACTTTGTGCTTTATCTGACATTTTTTTACTACAAGAAGGGCAATCTATTAGTGCCATATCTTTTACTCCAAACTTCGATAGCCTACAAAGGTTCAAAATAGAAAAACGCGACTAATAGCCGCGCCTGTTTCAAACCTTGAAGGGTTATTTATTTTCTTTATTAAACTTGGTCCAGTACTCTGCAACCGAGTCTTTCATTTCTTTTCGCAGTAAGAAAATACCAAATAAATTAGGTAAGGTCATTACTACTATAGCAACGGCAGACAGCGTCCATACTAATGTAGTATCTGATACTGCAGCCCATACAAATCCCGCCACATAAACTACGCGATAAGGCATAACTGACCGAGGACCAAATAAATAGGTCATCGCCCTGTCGCCATAATACGACCAGGCAATAGCAGTAGAAAATGCAAACAACAATAATCCAACGGATACAATATATTTACCCGATTCACCAAAAAATCCTTTAGTAAAGGCTAAGGCAGTAAGACTGGCTGAGTGAATTAATGACTCACCTCTGACAATGATATTATCTTTAACTAAGTTACCATCCACTACTTTTAAGGTACCGGTGAAATTGTCTTCTGGTTCACCTAAAGAGAAAACAACATTGTCTGCAAAGGAGCGAGCATTAAAAATAGTAAAGCCTTTACTCACAGCTTTACCATTAATCACTTGAATCTCACCATTAAAGTCAGTGACACCATGCCCTTCAATACCGTTTATATAGGCGTAAAGAGTTTGTTTATCTTCTTGACTGGATTCAACATAGTCTCCCGCCAATATGTACATGTCGGTGCGATCGAAAGTATTCATATGTTTTTCTTTCCAAACCCCAGAGGAAAGAATAACTAAGCCTGTAATAGTACAGATAAGAATAGTATCGATAAAAGGTTCAAGAATAGACACCATACCTTCAGCTACAGGTTCATCCGTTTTTGCTGCAGCATGAGCAATAGGCGCAGAACCCTGCCCGGCTTCGTTTGAAAATAAGCCACGATTAACACCACGGTTAAAGGCGTAAGCAATGGTTGCTCCTAAAAACCCACCAGTCGCAGCGGAGCCAGTAAAGACATCAGCAAATACAGAAACAAAAGACGGCCCAACATTTTCCAAATTAGCAAATATTACGGTCAAGGCACCCACTACGTATATCAATGCCATAAGAGGCACTATTTTTGACGTAACAGCGGCAATACGGGTGATCCCTCCCAAAATAACCAAAGCTAAAAGTATGCCCAAAATACTGCCTACGAGTAGTGGATCAAAACCAAAGGTCGATTCGATACTGGTCGCAATACTGTTACTTTGCGGCAAATTACCGGTTCCGAATGAGCTGATTACTGTGGCAACGGCAAAAGCGACCGCTAACCATTTCATGTTCAAACGTTTGTCCATGTAATACATGGGACCACCCGCCATAGTGCCGTCTGGGGTTTTATCCCGATATTTATGAGACAAAGTCACTTCGACAAACTTAGTTGTCATTCCGAAAAAAGCAGTGGCCCACATCCAAAACAACGCAGCAGGTCCACCTAAAAATAGTGCGAAAGCTACGCCACCAATATTACCTGTACCCACTGTGCCCGAAAGCGCGGTAGTTAAGGCTCTAAAATGTGAAGTATCACCAGGAGAATCGGCTTTATCATATTTTCCTGTGACTACTTTCCATGCGTGCTTAAAATACCGCACTTGTGGAAATTTTAAGTAGATAGTGAAAAACAAACCAGTACCTAATAACACATATGGGAACCACCAAGCTCCCCCCAACATGCCATCCATCGATTTCAATAAATTATGAAAAGCTTCCAACGATATTCCCCTTAATTTTTTGTCGTTTTATTTTAATTATTCTAATTATTTTTATTGTTTGAAAAATATTTCTAGCGAAGAATATCAACTACAGCGCGCATGGCAATTAATACATCTTCACCTAATTGTTTACAGCGTGCCGGAGACCAGCCATAAACAGGGTCTGGCAAAGTAATATTGTCTTTAAAGGGCATTTCCAAGGTGTAAGATAAACAATCAAATTCATGACCGATAGCATTAGCAGCAACCGTTAAATTGCCTTTACCAGGCTCATCTTTATCGTAACCATGTTCATCTTGAAACTCTGGCGTGGCGACCATTAATGCCGACTTAAAACTGTTTTCTAACGTTTGGAGTCTATTACTATAATTAGGATTACCTTCACAACCGGCCACAAAGTTATAGGGTAAAGCCTCGTCCCCATGTACATCCAAAAACATATCTACACCTGTTACTTGCATTTTTTGTTTTACCAAAAATACTTCAGGGCTGTTTTCCATGCTAGGTGCTTGCCACTCACGGTTTAAATTCACGCCTTTAGCGTTAGTGCGTAAATGGCCTCGCGCAGCACCATCAGGGTTCATATTAGGTACGACATAAAACACAGCTTTATCGAGCAAATGGCGTGCTAAGCCATCATCTTCATCTAATAAACGTTCTAAAAAACCCTCTACTAGCCACTCAGCCATAGTTTCGCCAGGATGTTGGCGAGCCGTCACCCAAATCGCTTTTTTGCCTTCTTCTGGTTGGCCTACTACCAACAAAGACATATCGCGACCATCTAGGGTTTCACCTAAAAATTCTTGACGGCACTCAGCTGAGTTTTGTGCCCAGCTAATTAAGTCTAAGTGCCGCTCATAGCTATAGGGCGCAAAATAGGCATAGTAGATATTTTCAAATTCTGGTGTATGTGCAATAGTTAAGGTGTCACCGTCAAATTCACACTCTACTCTAAACCATTCCTGTCTGTCATAAGACGCCACAGCCTGATAGTTTTGCCAACCACCTGGATAAGCCGACTTTTCTAAATCAGTAATGGTTATCTGGTGAGAAATAAAACTTTGGGTTTCTAACTTAAAATGAAACCACTGATAAAATTCAGATTGGTTGTCTTTGCGGATACTGAGTTGAATATTTAACGGATCTTCTGCGCGGATAACTTGAATATTTCCGCTATCAAAATTGCTGCTGATTCTCACTTTTTGGTCCTGTGGAGATTTGCCCCGAGTAATTTATCACAGTCACTAAAAAAAAGGACCATGGATAGGCGTTTATCCCGAAAAAAACTGCCTTAATCTTAATCCCAAAGCAGTTGAATAGCCGAATGATTTCGCCAGCACTTTTTGTTGTTCGTCCATTATATAGTAGGTAGGATAGCCTTGAATTTTAAATTGTTGTTTCAGCTCCTTGTGACCTAACAAAATTTGACTTGAAATTTGATGTTCATCAGCAAATGTTTGAACTTCTTCTAGGCTTGAGTAATCCAGCGCAATTCTAACAATGTTGACCTTATCAGCATTTAAATACTCAAGGTTACCTATGCTCAATGAGCAGACACTGCACCAAGGCGCAAAAAAATAAATAAGGGTAGGTTTATCTGATTCGAATACTGTGTTTACTTGACCATCAAGCCCAACCAACAATTGTGCATCGAATTCAATATGACTATCTACCTCAAGCATATTGCGTGATTGCCAAGTCGTAATTGCCAAATATATTGCCACTATAACCAGAATATCACGAAGTAGAATATGCCATTTAGTGGCTTTTAGTTTGTTGTAAATTTTGTTCAAAAAAAGCATCCTTTGTAACCCTAATAGAATAAAACCCGCCGAAGCAGGTTTTTATTACATTAGTTTGCAAATAACTGCCCGGTTACCATAATTTACTCGGCAAAGGTTCTGGTAACGTAGGGTATACCAAATCAGCCATATGCTGCAGTACTTTCATTACCTGACAACTATAGCCAAATTCATTGTCATACCAAACGTATAAGGTGGCCCGATTTCCAGCCACTATTGTTGCTTGTGAGTCGACTACTGAAGGGGCCCGTGTCCCCACTAAATCTGTGGATACAATTTCTTTCGAGGCGGTAAAATTAATTTGATGTTGTAGGGGTGAAAATAGCGCTATGTCTCGCAGATAGTCATTGATAGCGGTTTTATCGGTTGACTCGCCTAAATGCAAATTCAATATCGCCAAAGAGACATTAGGTGTGGGCACACGAATTGAACTACCGGTCAATTTACCCTGTAACTTTGGATAAGCCTTAGCGACAGCCGTCGCGGCTCCGGTTTCGGTAATCACCATATTTAATGGCGCACTTCGTCCGCGGCGATCACCTTTATGAAAATTATCAATGAGGTTTTGATCATTAGTATAAGAATGCACCGTTTCTACATGGCCACTTTCGATACGGTATTTTTGATCTAATGCTTTAAGTACAGGGGTAATGGCATTAGTGGTGCAACTGGCAGCAGATAAAATATTATCTGTCGGCAAGATATCATTGTCATTTACGCCGTAAACAATATTTTTAATATCCCCTTTACCAGGAGCCGTTAAAAGCACTTTTTTTACACCTTTAGACTCTAGGTGTTGCCCTAGTCCTTCTTGATCACGCCATATTCCCGTATTATCAACAACTATTGCTTGTTCAATACCATATTTACTGTAATCGACTTCTGTGGGGTTATTGGCATAAATCACTTGGATATAAGAGCCGTTAGCCTTAATCGCATTTTTTTCTACATCGATTGTAATACTGCCATTAAAAGGTCCGTGCACAGAATCCCGTCTCAGTAGACTGGCGCGTTTTTCTAGATCACCTTCTTTACCTCCACGCACTACAATGGCTTTTAGACGCAACTTGTTATTGGTACCTTGCCTTTCGATAAGTAGTCTTGCTAATAATCGCCCTATTCTGCCAAAGCCATACAACACCACATCTTGGGATTTTTGTTGATCTTTAACATTGATAATACTTTTGAGTTGGATAGAAAGATAATCTTCAATAGATTGTGTTTTGTAGGCGGGTTCATAGTGATATGCGTAAGCTAACCTACCCAAATCAATGTGTGCAGGAGCCAATTCCATGTCGTTAAGTGCTTGTAACAATGGCCAACTTTCTCTTAGCCTAAGTTTACTTTGTTCTTTTAACCTAACACTACGATGGGCTTTAATTATATCAATGGCACTGGCGCCCAATAAAGGTCGACCATATACCGATATTTCAATGGCTCTATTACGATAAAGTTTACCTAATACTGGCTGCATTTGTTCGGCATACTCTTGCCTTTCTTGCCAACTACTAATGAGTTCTTGCTCTAACTGCTGATTCATAAATTGTTGCCTAATTCCCGGTAGTCATATCAAATTCGCGGGCATTCTAATCAAGGAAACACAAACCACCAAATTGTTGAAAAATTACCAATTACCTAAAAATTCGTATCTTGGACTCTATTTATAGGTAATTAATTTTCAGTATTAAAGATAAATGGCTCAAGAAGATTGTTAGTATTGATAATTAGCAAAATCAACGATCAAAAAAGCATTTTTAATGTGCAATCATGAAATTAACTTTCATTAAATAACATGACTTTTATAACAAAAAAGTCAAAATTTCCCAGTTAGTTAGGCTTATTTACACGATTATTTGCGATTGGGGTAAATGAACGAATGTTTCTCAAAAAATTGTTGCACTTGTTGTTGTTCTAAATCGAGGTTGATTTCCGATAACCAAGCGATAGCCGAATTGATATCCGGTAAAAAAGCAAACTTTAAGTCAGCCTCTTGATAAGCTGGCGTCAATTGATTTTTAATAGTGTTTGCTATATCCGAGTCGAGGATCACCACTGCTAATGCTTTTAACCCCATAGATTTTCTGATTAAGGTGTGTTTCGCAAATGAATTAAAGGTCGAAGGAGGCATTAAACTCTCACCATACAAACAGCTAAGCGTACCCCAAGGTTTTGATAAGTCTAGTTGTGCTATATTTTCCCCCATTTCTCTAGCTCCCCGTTTCATGGTTTCATCGTTCCAGGGGCCTCGCGCAGAAAACATAATAGTTTGCAGAGAGCGGCTAACGACATAATCTCCGTGCTCAATCGAATGTTTCATTTTACTTCTCTAAACATATTACTGCATATTCAGGCAATTCATCTTATTCTTGACTGTATGCAAAAATCAATTAGTTATCAACTGAACACCTAAATACACATATACTTCTAAATGCCTGCATATGTACTTGTTTTATCAGCACATCAGGTTGTTCGGACCACCTTGCATATCGTGTATCCAGCATAATTCTCCAGCCCGTATCAGCACCCAAATCGGGTAAATGAAAACGTACATCATGGTCACTGGCGTTAAAGACTAATAACCAATGTTCGTGATGTGAGATCTCTTCTCCGTTGGGACCACATAACTCAACCGCAAAGGCTTGATTATTGTGATTTTGCCAATCATCTTCTAGCTTTCGTTCGCCATCGGGTCGGTACCAATTGATTTTTTCAACATTATGGCCCAACGAATAACCGTCATCTTCTAGATTCAGGTGATTGAGGATCTCACTGCCTTTACGTAAAGAAATAGCCTGCTGGCAAAAAGTTAAAAAGTCTTGCTTTTGTTGATTTAATGTCCAATCAAACCAGCTAATTTCATTGTCTTGGCAATACGCATTATTGTTACCTAGTTGGGTACGACTGAGCTCGTCGCCACCCAATATATGGGGGACACCTTGGGACAACATTAAGGTGGCAAACAAATTTCGCTTTTGCCTTTCACGCATAGCAAGTATTTTACTATCTGTAGTGGGGCCTTCAACACCATAATTGGCAGATACATTATGGCCATGACCATCGCGGTTTTGTTCACCATTTGCGTCATTATGACGTTCGGCGTAACTGACCAAATCATGCAACGTAAAACCATCATGGTAACTCACATTATTGACCGAGGTGAGAATTGAACGGGCCTCTTTAGGAAATACATCACGAGAGCCTAATAAACGCGTCGCAAAGTCACTAGTGTGACCTTTATTACCGCGCCAAAACGAACGTACTGTGTCTCGATATTTGTCGTTACATTCCAGCCAATTCGACGGAAACTGGCCTAATCGATAACCGCCGTGACCTATGTCCCAAGGTTCAGCAATGAGTTTCGTTTTGATTAATACTGGGTCTTGACGAATTGTTCGGAAAAACCCTGACAGCGACGAAAATTCATAGGGGTCACGACCTAAACTGGCAGCGAGATCAAATCGAAAACCATCCACACCCATTTCTGTGGTCCAATAACGCAGCGCATCCATGACCATTTTAAGGACATAGGGAAACGCGGTATTGACACTGTTGCCGCAGCCTGAATTGTTGACATATTTATTGTAATCCACCGCACCATATTCATTACGATCGAATAAATAAAATGAAGAATTATCAAACCCTTTAAATGACAATAACGGACCTTCTCCGTCTCCTTCGGCAGTGTGATTAAACACTACATCTAAAATAACTTCGAGGCCTGCTTCATGTAGTGTACTGACCATAGTTTTAAATTCAGCCACACCGTCTTCTACGGCATACCTTGGCTCAGGACAAAAATAATTAATGGGATTATAACCCCAGTAATTTGTCAGTCCTTTATTTGTAATGTAGGGCTCTGGCATAAAAGCAGCCACTGGCATTAGCTGAATAGTGGTAACACCTAAAAATTTCAAATGGCTAATCACTGATGGGTGACATACCCCTAAAAATTTACCTTTATGAGATTCAGGTACATCGGGATGCAACTGTGTTAACCCTTTAACATGAGCTTCGTAAATCACAGTTTGATCAAGAGCAGTCTCGGGTTTTAGAAATTGCTGAGCATTGCCCTGGGGATTTTGCACTATGCCCTTGGGGATCATATGTTGGCTATCCCCTTCATACTGTGTCTTATTCCAAACAGCAGGTCTATTTAGGGCTTTTGCGTAAGGATCAATGAGTAACTTTTGATAATCAAATTTCTGCCCCATATGTACATGGTTTTCTCCAATCACCCTGTATCCATATAATTGACCTGCTTGAATATTATCAAGCTGACAATGCCAAATTTTGCCGGTTTTTGCCGGCATACTTATCACTGCTAGCTGTTCTTCAGTGTCTTTGTTAAATAAACATAATTCAACACCGTCAGCGTTAGGGCAATGCACCGCAAAATTACATCCTACTTTCCCAATAGTGGCACCTAAGGGATAGGGTTGCCCTTCTGAAACAACAAATTTGGACATAGATCAGCCCTTAAATAAAATAAATAAACAAGCCAAAGGAGGAATATTAACACTCACAGAATGTGGCTGGCCGTTCCATGTTTCAGGCACTGACTGCATTTTTTTACTAGTTTTGTATGCACTACCCCAGTATTTTTTATCATCTGTATTCAATATCAACTGGTAAGCACCTTCATCCTGTACACCTAGTTTAAAGTTATCGTAGGGCACTGGCGTAAAATTAATCAACACATACATCTTTTGTTTAGCGTCGGTAGACTTACGTAAAACAGATAGAATACTTTGGTCGGCATTACCGTGATCAATCCATTCAAACCCCTGTTTATTGTGATCTAATTCGTATAAAGCTGGGTACTTGCGATAGGCCTTATTTAGGTCACGATACAAATTTTGGATACCTTGATGTTTTTCAAACTCAAGTAAGTGCCAATTAATCGAGCTATCATGATTCCATTCTTCCGATTGACCAATTTCATTACCCATAAAGTTAAGCTTTTTGCCAGGATGGGCATACATAAATCCAGCATAAGCGCGCAAATTGGCTGCTTGTTGCCATTCATCACCTGGCATTTTACGTAACAAAGAACCTTTGCCGTGTACCACTTCGTCATGGGAAATAGGTAACACAAAATTTTCATCAAAGGCGTACACCATAGAAAAAGTTATTTCATTATGGTGATAACGACGGTAGGAAGGATCTTTAGCAATGTAATGCAAGGAATCGTGCATCCATCCCATATTCCATTTAAAGCCAAAGCCCAAACCGCCTTCAAATACTGGACGTGAGACCTTAGGAAAAGATGTAGATTCTTCAGCAATAGTCATGGCATGGGGGAATTTTTCGTATACTTCTTTATTCATCCACTGCAGAAAACTAATGGCTTCATAATTATGATTGCCACCATCTACATTGGGGATCCACTCGCCTTCTTCTCGGGAATAATCCAGATACAGCATAGATGCCACCGCATCGACTCGTAAACCATCAATATGGTACTTATCCACCCAAAATAATGCATTGGCCACCAGAAACTGGCGCACTGTATCCTTGCCAAAGTCATAAATGCACGAATTCCAATCAGGATGCCAACCTTTACGTGGATCTTCGTATTCGTATACATGCGTGCCGTCAAACCTTGCCAAGCCGTGGCCATCTTCAGGGAAATGCGCGGGCACCCAGTCAATAATCACTGCTATTCCGTTTTGGTGACACTGATCAACAAAAAACTTAAAATCATCAGGCGAACCAAAACGACTAGTGGGTGCAAACAAACCCACTGGCTGATAGCCCCAAGAGCCATCAAAAGGAAACTCAGAAATAGGTAAAAGTTCAATGTGGGTATAACCCATGTCTTTAATATAAGGAATTAGAGTGTCTGCTAACTCCCGGTAATTCAGATACCTTTCAGTCGAATCATTACCGGGTCGTTTCCACGAAGCCATGTGCAATTCATAAATGCTCATAGGCTGTTGATATTTATCTTTCTTGGCTTTCTTAAGCCATGCTTTATCTTGCCATTGATATTGTTTGTGATCGTATACCACTGACGTATGCGAAGGATATTGCTCAGCATAGAAGCCAACTGGATCGGCTTTGTGTGGCAACTCGTTTCCCGCCGCATCCTTAATTTGGTATTTGTATTTAGCTCCAGCCTGAATACCCGGCACCACCAAAACCCAATAACCAAAATCCGTTTTTTGCATGGGTAAACAAGACCCATCCCAATAATTAAACTCACCGATTAGGGAAACGGCACTCGCATTGGGTGCAAATACTGCAAAACGCGTCGCTTGAATAGGTGCATCTAAACCAACATCAAGATCAACCAGTTGTGCCCCGAGTTGTTGATACACATTTTGCGCACTGTGGTCGATAAAGTGCACAGCATGATAAGCTTGATCTTGAAATTGATAAGGGTCAATAACTTGATATTGCCCCTGTTTATTACCCACTTCGAAAGCATAAACCAAAGGGGCTTGTTTAACGGTAAACTCACCGCGAAACAAATGACTACCAGATACTTTTTTTAAGCTACCCAATGCCTTGCCTGAAGCTAAATCAATAACTTTGACTTTTTCAGCATTGGGCAACCAAGTGGTAACAGTGAAAATAGAATTTGATGGCTGAAAATGAGCGCCCAGATGGGCAAAAGGAAAAGTACATTTGGCTTGTTTTAGTGCGTGTTCTAGCTGCATTTTTTCGCCTTAGTAAGGGTGACTCACTGGTTAAGTGAGCCACTGACAGTTTTACTTAGAGGCGAGTTTTCGTGCCTCTGTTAAATTTGCTGCAAGATGATTTAACGAGCTGTCATCAAAAATATCCTGCAAATTGCGTGTTAGCTTACGTCGCCAATTAGGGTACTCGTTAAAAGTACCAGGAATATTAACTGGTTTATCCATCTCTAACCAATCTTCTAATTGTAAGCTAAGTAGTTCACTAGAGCCGCTGGCCATATGCAACTGCATACCAAAATTAAGCGCTTTGCTCATTCCCACATTATGCACATCACGACCCACTTCGTCATTAACCGATTGATGACCGTGCAAGGTGTCTAAAATAGCCTGCTTGTTTTCATGCCTACTAGTATATAGCGTACTTAAAATTTCTTCTGTTGGATACAACCCAAGCTCTTTACCCAACTCTAAATCATGACAATGCCAATAACCAGATAAGGTTGGCATATCGTGGGTGGTAAGTGTTGACATGGATTGTTCAGGATAATGAGATGGAGAGAAAAACCCACCGTCTTTAGCCTGTTCAAAAAAGAACACGCGATAGGAATACACGCCATTATCGGCAAGTTTAATCCTTATTTCTTCTGGCACAGTGCCTAAATCTTCGCCAATCACCAAACTTTGATGCCTATGACTTTCTAGTGCCAAGATGGCCAATAAATCATCCACCGGATAATAAACGTAACCACCTTGCTTAGCGCTATCTCCTTTTGCTACCCACCATAAGCGCAACAAAGCCATAACATGATCGATACGAAGCGCACCTGTAGCACGCATATTAGAATCAAACAATTCTATGATAGGTTGGTATTGTTGTTGATAGAGCTTTTCAGGATCCATAGGTGGCAGTCCCCAATTTTGCCCTAATGGGCCCAAAATATCTGGGGGAGCTCCTACACTGGCGTCGGTACAATATAAGTCCTTATTACCCCAAATTTCTGCACTACCTTCACTGACCCCTACAGCAAGATCACGGTATAAACCAATCAACATATCATTTTCTTGAGCGACTTGATTGGCTAGCTCAAGTTGTAACGCCGCTTGCCATTGCAGCCATAAGAAAAACTTCACTCGCTTGGCATGTTTTTTAGTAAAGGTTTTGACTGCAGAATTGTGGAAATCTGATAATTCTTTGGGAAACACCGGCCAGCCCCAAGAGGCTTTTCCTTGAGCCGCTAGGTTCTCTTGTAACGCATCGTATACCGCCAACGTCTGCAAACTATCGCCACCATCAGCAACAAAGGCTTTGAACGCTTTGTTTAACTTAGTATTTTTAGAGAGATATTGGCTATTTTGATATTCAAAGACTTTTTCTAAGGCGCTTAACTTTAACTCAGTCACAAGCTCATAATCGACTAAATCAGTCGCCCTAACCTGCTGTAGTTTGTGCTGAAAATCGACATCATTGACCACTTCTTGAGTGCTTGCTTGCTTATAACCATCAAGAGAGGTGACATCAATATAAATAAAGTTTAACCAGCGACGAGACGAAGGACCATATGGGCTACAAGCATTAGCGTTAGCTGGGTAAAGGGCATGAATAGGATTGAGGCCAACAAATTGTGCGCCTTGTTTGGCGAGTTTTTCAAGGAGAAAGGATAAATCAGAAAAATCTCCCACACCCCAATTATTTGCACTTCGCAAACAATATAGCTGAACACTCAACCCCCAAACTTTTTGACCTTGTGTCAAAGCTTCTGGCTTAAAGCAAGATTTTGGAGCGATAATTAGTCGCATAGTGCCCAACACATCTTCATCTATCACTAAAGATAACGTGTGGTATCCCAATGGCAGTTCATTGGGGATATCAATGAGATACTCTTGAAATTCTATTTCTTCAATATGCACTACATTTATTAATTGACCATCTATGGGCACAAAGCGATGTTCAATCACCTCCCCAAGCTCGGTATCAATCTGAGCCACATATTCATCTGTTACGAGTTCAATTGGGAGACGAACCGTAATTTGCGAGAGCTCATCTGTACGCAAGACCTGGACCGGGTTTAAAACAGACAACCAAGTCTTAGTACTATTTTCTTGAACTTGTTTCAGCAACAAATCTGGCTCATTGACTTGATAACCCATAGCTGCCAACAACTTTCTTTTGGTTGCAGGTTCTATGGTTGTTGGGCGACCCCAAGCATCGTTGTAGTTAGATTCAATACCACGATATTCCACCAACTGCTCGAGTAACGAAGATGTCATTAAAATGTATTTCCTGTGCTGTGCTTTTTGACTAGTGCCCACTGACCTCAATGTTTACCACCAATTTAAGTGATAACATTTAACTATGGTATATCGCTCTACTAAAGCGAATTGACCTTGCAAATCATTATCAGCGAAAACCCATCTTTGGTGACTATGAATACGTTTGCAATGACCATATTGTAATTTAATAACATATTTTCGTGAATATTTTGCCTTATTCTGCTATTTAGTCCATAATTTTGTAATTATATTTCAGAAGGGTGTTGCCACCTTTCTTTATAACTTTTTGAACATTGGTTAAGAAAGCTAAGAGGATTAAGACATGACAATTAAAGTAGGTATCAATGGCTTCGGCCGAATAGGTCGATTTGTATTCCGTGCAGCATGTGAACGTAACGACATTGAAATAGTCGGTATTAACGACCTATTAGATGCAGACTACATGGCGTACATGCTTAAATATGACTCTACCCATGGGAAGTTTAACGGCACAGTTGATGTGCAAGACGGTCAATTAGTCGTTAATGGTAAAAACATCCGAGTCACTGCTGAACGTAACCCTGCAGATTTAGCTTGGGATGCAATTGGCGCTGAAGTTGTGGTTGAATCAACTGGCTTGTTTTTAACTGACGAGACAGCACGTAAGCATATTGAAGCTGGCGCTAAAAAAGTGGTACTTTCTGCTCCATCTAAAGATGCTACGCCTATGTTTGTTATGGGTGTTAACCACAGTGAGTATGCGGGTCAAGAGATTGTATCTAACGCATCTTGTACAACTAACTGTTTAGCCCCTTTAGCGAAAGTACTTAACGATAATTTCGGTATTGTTGACGGTTTGATGACAACTGTTCATGCCACTACTGCTACACAAAAAACGGTTGATAGCCCGTCAGCGAAAGACTGGCGTGGTGGACGTGGTGCTTCTCAAAACATCATCCCTTCCTCTACTGGCGCAGCTAAAGCAGTAGGTAAAGTTATTCCAGCATTAAATGGTAAATTAACAGGTATGGCATTCCGTGTGCCTACTGCAGACGTATCGGTTGTTGATTTGACTGTTAATCTTGCTAAACCCGCTACCTACGCAGAAATATGCGCAGTAATGAAAGCGGCTTCTGAAGGTGATATGCAAGGCATTATGGGTTACACCGAAGATGCAGTAGTATCACAAGACTTTATTGGCGATGTACGTACTTCAATATTTGATGCCACAGCCGGTATTGCATTAACTGATACATTCGTGAAATTAGTGTCTTGGTACGATAATGAAATCGGTTACTCAAATAAAGTATTAGATTTAGTCGCGCATATCAGCAAATAAATCTATTGGTGAATCATGAGATCGGCTGATCTTTAATTTGAGCACTAAGATATGATAAAAAGGCGGCTATCTAAGTCGCCTTTTTTGATCCTCAACACAGAAATAGAGTACCGACATGCTACTGACTGAATCCACAAAGATCGTAACAAAAGAGAATATCCAGCTAATTCAAATTGAAAATGACTTTGCCACTGCTGAAGTCGCTTTATTTGGTGGGCATATAATAAGTTTCAAACCCAAACATGATAATCGTGAACGTCTATGGGTCAGTAAAGAAGCCATTTTTGACGGCAAAAAAGCGCTCCGTGGTGGCATTCCTATTTGTTGGCCATGGTTTGGGCCTCATGCAACTCAACCTAATTTAGCCGCTCACGGTTATGTGCGCACCCAAATATGGACAATCCTTAGCACCGAAGAAACAGAATTAGGTACACATATCTCTCTGCAACCCCAATCAAGTATTGATGAAGGATTAGACGGCAAGGCGCAACTCACCTTAACTGTTGTTGTGGGCCAAGAACTAAAAATCCAATTACACACCACTAATATTGGTAATACACCTTTAACCTACAATTGCGCATTGCATAGCTATTTTGCTATTTCAGATATCAAGCAATGCGAGTTGTTAGGATTGTCTGAACAATATTCTGATAAAACTCGAGACTTTCAATTATTTGAAACGCCACACCCCTACAAATTTAATGAAGAAACAGACAGAGTACATCTGCAACAACCAAAGCGACTCAGTATCATCGACAAGCAAATTAAAACCGACATTTTGTCATCTGGTCATGACAGCATAGTGGTTTGGAATCCATGGCAAGACAAGTGCATTAGCATGGATGATATGGCAAGTAATAGCTATTTAACAATGTTATGTGTGGAAACTGCCGTCACTCAAAACCAAGTAGTTAACGCTGGCGACACTCACATACTAGAACAAATCATCATCTAATGAGGGAGAAAATATGATCCGTGCGGTCAAGTATACAGATGCCTCACAACTTGCTGATATCTATAACTATTACGTTATGTTTGGTACTGCGACATTTGAAACTGAAGCCGTTTCAGCAGACGAAATGGCAAATCGGATCCAAAAGATAGAAGGAAATTCACTGCCTTGGATTGTTGCTGAAGATCAAAGAGGTAGCATTATTGGCTATGCGTATGCAAGTAAGTGGAAGGAAAGACATGCCTATAGGCATTCTGTAGAGATAACCGTTTACTTAGACAAAAATCACAGGTCTCAGGGGTTAGGTTCAAAATTATATGCCGCATTATTTGCCCATTTAAAAAGTATCTCTGTTCATGTTGCTATAGCAGGCATTGCTCTACCAAATGAAACCAGTATTGCTTTGCATGAAAAATTTGCAATGAAAAAAGTAGCACATTTTGCAGAAGTAGGTAATAAATTTGGTAAATGGGTAGATGTAGGTTATTGGCAGCTTGTGCTGAATACCATGAAATAATGTTTAAAAAATCAAAAGTAACACTTCATAAGGTTTCCAGAGTCAAGCCAAATATTTTTGGCACACACTGTTCTTTTTACCCCTTATGATGTTGGATTTCAGTGTCTAAAAAGCTCCGCAATAGCTTGTATCGCTAGCTTTGGGCTTGGACTTTTTATGCGGCATTTAAAAATTAACTGTTTAAGCTAGGTAAAATTAGGCTAGACTGAAGTAACTTGAGGCGAAAAAAGACTCTTCTATGTCTAGGTTAATATTTGCTTTGTTTTGTTTTTGGCAATTACCTGTTGCTGCAGAAAAATATATTGTTGCCTCACAACATTTCAATTATTACCCACACTACAATTTCCTGTCAGAAACGGATAAAGGTTTCATTTGGGCTGTTTTACAAGAGTTTAGTAAATTCAGCGGTCACCAATTTACCTATCAAACCTTACCCGTTCTTAGATTACAAAGGGAGTTAGAGAAAGGCAGCATAGATTTCGTTTATCCAGATAACCCACTATTTAACCATGACCAAACCTTCGCTAAAGGTAAGTATTATAGTGATACCATTGCACGAACTTTAGGCGGTACTATGGTAAAGTCATCAAGCTTGGGTGAAAATATCAACACTATTAAACGCTTAGCTATCCCATTGGGTTTTACGCCCCAGTTAGAATGGGCAACGTTGGTAGAAAAAAAGAAAATAAAGCTTATTCCTGTCGCTACCCCTTTAGCAGAGCTACAACTTTTAGCCATAGGTAGGGTGGATGCAGTTGAAGTTGACTACTTTGTCAGCCAATATCAACTGCAAAATAATCCAGAATTTAAGCAGTTTAAATTTGATCCAAGTTTACCTAAATCAGAAGTGGAATTTAAATTATCAACCATAAATAAAACATGGTTAATTGATGAAATTAACCATTTCATACACTCTCACCCCGAATTGATACAGCAATTAAAGCTACAATATGGTATTTCCGAGCCAGAGTTAATTTTACAACAATTAAACCAAGTTAAGCCTCAGGAATAACTTGGTACAAAGTGACCGCAATGAGTCATTGCTATGACCTAACAGGCGATTCAGTAGAAGCGCTAAGATAAGCGACACATAAGTAACATTTAGTCCCGCCAACATAGCATTGAATGCCTTAAACACTTTGTTAACCTCAGCTATCAAAAACCGCCCCATTTTAAGTATTTAGAGGGGCATCACATGACGTTTTTTTAGTGATTATATCATCTTTGTTGTCGCCATCCGCGACGTCGATAACCTCTTCATCATGTATTGTTGTTGCCTCAGCATATTCCGTATAGACACTCTCAGCTTCATGTAAATTTGATTCTGGCGCGCCATCAGGAAAATCCTTAAACGGAAATGGCATGTCGTCAGTATTGAAGGTTAAAAACAAAGTGATCTGATAAATATAGGTACTTAGGTTTTGCCCAAAAGGTCCCATGGCTTCATTAGTTTGACCTTTAAAGAGCACAGTAATAAATTGGAATATGGCCACTAAAGTAACGAGCAACTTTGCCACGCCAGAAATGATGGCAAATACCACCATGAATAAACCTCTTTTCCACGTTTCTAGGTTAGTTAAGCTTGCTTTGGTTTTATCGTCCATTTGCTTCTCCTTAATTAAGGGTTGAGTTGTAGGTTTCCACTTAACTAGAGCAAATATAAAGCCAATATTTTTTATTTTAAAATCAATAGCTTAAGAAAACAAATCAACTTTAGAATATATTAATAACGATATATTGAGTTAAACCACTAAATAATGACGAAAATCACTAAACACTGAATAAACAAGATAATAGCAACTAGAGGTTTAAGGTTATTGCCCATTTAAAAGGGCGTCAGGCTAACTAGTAGCCTCTTTGTTATTGCATACTATTGGGTTTAGTAATAGTAAAGCTTGGCTGACTACAACACGTCTTTTAGTTTTGTGGTCTCTGTTTTTTGCTGTGCTAGAAACAGTTCAGCGGTAGCAATAGCATCATTAAGGGCGTTGTGCGCATAGTAGCTTGGTAACTCATGGGTGTGCCTTAACGCTGCAAGTCTTAAATTTTGTGGATCGTAAGCAATGTCTCTTTGATCTAACTTACGTTTTGCCATCGCTAGGGTATCTAAGATCATTAAAGGGGGTGAAACACCGTATAATTCTAGACAAGCTTGCTTCAAAAATTGTTTCTCAATTCGGGCGTAATGCACCAACATCACCTTCCCTGCCAATGCTTGTAACAACGCTTCGACAACGATGCGTAATGGTTTGCCTTGAGATTTTTGTTGATCAGTAATTTGGTGAATTATCACATTGTCTGCATCAAGGCGCAGTTCAGTGTTAATGATTTGATGGTAACAACTGTTTAGTTTAATTTGTTGTTTATCAATGCTAACAAAACCAACGCTAAGTAGTTTGTCTGTCACGGCATTTAGTCCTGTGGTCTCAAAATCTACAGACACTATGTCCAGATCTGATAAAAAGCTATCTTCACTTGGAAAGGGTACAGACAAAAAATCATAGAGCGCCCCTTTAGGTACTTTTTTTAATAGCCGTTTTCTGCGCGCTTCAAAACCAAAGAAACTACTGAGAAACAAAAAACACCTCCTCAAATAACCGCTGACTGGCGATAGTCTTGCATCGCTTTAATGACCTTAAATGCATCTTTTAAATGTTCTCTTTCTAACTTCGAAATTTGTTTAGGATCAATATAACTATCGACAGATTGTTCCTTACGCAACTGCCTAGCTTGATGCACTAAACGCACAGAAGTCAAAAACTCATAGGCGTCAATTAAGTTTTCAGCTGAGGCTTTAGTCAATGAACGAGTACCTGAACATTGCTTTAATCGCTCTATAGTATTGACCGCGGCAATGCCTTCGCTTAATGCGTAAATACGGGCTAAGTCAACTATCGGGGCAATACCATTGTGTTTTAAGTCTAACGTTGCATTGTGTTTGCCGTCTTGAATTAACACAAAGTCCCTGAAAAACCCCAAAGGTGGCCTTGACCTTAAAGCGTTTGCCGACATATGTGCAATAAATAAGGTACTGCTTTTGGTTTTTACGAGCATCTGCTGACGTACTTTTTCTAGTAAACTAACATCACCATGAATCGTACTTAAATCAAAAAAAACGCTGCTATTTAGCAAGGATTTTGGACTAGGAGTATCAACCCATTTATCAAAATATTGTTGCCATATCTTCTGTGGTTGACGCCATTTTTTGTTGGTCGCCATGATATCGCCAGGGCAGTAGATAAATCCACATTCGGCTAACCCATCACTCACAAAGGTTGCAAGACTCATAAACCATTCATCATCTATTGGTTTCATGGTGTCACAAATAATTAAGGCGTTATCTTGATCAGAGTGGGCAAGTTGTTCCTGCCTTGCTTGAGAGCCGGCAGCTAACCAAGCATAGGGAACAGGTGCCGGACCCAATTTTTGTTCTGCCATCTCAATTAAACGTATGGTAAATGCCATAGTAATTGCACTGATACTTTTGCCAACATGATCGGCATTTGCGCCAAGTTTGGTGAGCTTTACTTGCAATTTATTTAACAACTTACTGACACTAACTAACTCGGCAATAGAGCTCGCTTTATGAATAATGCTGATCATGTTAACGGCGTTGTGTTCTTCGTTATTCACCAAATCAGTTACGCTTACCATGCCAGCCAGCTTACCGAATTGGGTTACTGGTAAATGGTGAATATGTTTACTTGTCATGGCCATCAAAGCGTCGTAGGCATTGCACTTTATATCTATGGTGGCGACGTCTTTAGTCATTATGTCACTTACTAGGTTAAAGATAGGCAAACCGACTGCAACACAACGTCGCCTGATATCTTTGTCAGTCACTATGCCTAATTGCACGTCAGACAAGGGCTCTGCTAGAGCGTTTTCATCAACAACCACTAGGCAAGAATATCCCTGTTCAGTCATTTTAATGGCGGCGTCTTGAATAGTGGCGTTATGAGATATGGTTGCCACAGGATAATGATAAAAGTCGGCCACTGAAGTATGACTTATTGAAGAGGATATAATAGCGTCGTCACTGAGTTTGTTTTTTTTGTCATGAAGTCTTTGTTCAGATGAACTTTCCAAAAACTCAATTACTTGTGGTACATCGGTGAGTAGTGTTTTTAGTGCGATAAAATCTAAGCTGTAAATTAACGCATCTTCATCCACTATGATGGTAAAGGAGGTATTAAATGCAGTTCTTTTTTGGCAGAAAACGTTGCAAACATCACCTTCGCTATATTTTCCAACCAGCACTTCATCTGCCGCTACATAGCGTAAGGCACCTTTACGTAAAACGTACAGTTGAGGGTGGGCCATATCAACAGGAGATAAGTGTTCCCCTACCCGCAAATAACGAATACCTATTTCTCTTACAACTTTGTCGAGTAATGGGTCAGGTAATAAATCAAAGGGGGGAATGCTTCCTACAAAAGCGATAATTTCAGCTAATTCATTATCCATATCAAGACCTTTTGGTAACCTTTCTAAAACTACTTTTAACCCGTATATCGCTAATTTGGGACGGCTCAACCATTAAGTCAACTGCTAAAACGTCGTATAAGACCAAGGTGGTATATCTGAAAAAAAAAAAGCTTGGTAGTGTTGTTGTTAGTTAAAGTTGTATATGAATTGTTATAAGTTGTTTTCAAGTTTGTTATAGAAAGCATTTAACGGCATTTCTCTAAACACTTTTTCTCGAAAATAAAGTTATTACAACAAAAAACGGCGTGTGTAATAAATAAAATAGCATGCAGTGCTAGGAGAATAATATGCAAAAGAAGACCACATATTGGCAGGAAAACCTGCGCCTAATAGCAATCTGTCTGGTCATTTGGTTTATCGTATCATTTGGCTTTGGTTTGTTATTAGTAGAACCACTGAACGAGTTTCGTCTCGGTGGATATAAGCTCGGATTCTGGTTTGCTCAGCAGGGTTCAATATACATTTTTGTAGCTTTGATTTTTTGGTATGGCTATAAAATGAACAAACTTGATAAGAAATACCAGTCTGAGGATGAATCATAATGGATGAGTTAAAACTTTATACCTATATCGCAGTCTTTGGTACGTTCACCTTATATTTCGCTATAGCATGGTGGGCTCGCGCCGCTTCAACCAGTGACTTTTATGTTGCCGGTGGTGGGGTCACTCCGATGCAAAACGGCATGGCAATTGGTGCCGATTGGATGAGTGCAGCGTCATTTATATCCATGGCAGGTTTGATTGCCTTTTTAGGGTACGGAGGGTCTGTATTCTTAATGGGTTGGACAGGTGGTTATGTATTATTAGCCATGTTGCTCGCCCCTTATATGCGTAAACACGGTAAGTTTACCGTTCCTGAATTTATTTCTGATCGTTATTATTCGAAAACCGCGCGTATTGTTGCCGTTGTTTGTCTAATTCTCGCATCGTTAACCTATATCATAGGGCAAATGAAAGGCGTGGGTGTTGCCTTCTCTCGCTTCTTGGAAGTCGACTATGGTTTAGGTTTAGGCATAGGCATGGCTGTTGTATGGTTCTACGCTGTGCTCGGTGGTATGAAAGGCATTACTTATACACAAATAGCGCAATACGTTGTGATGATCTTTGCTTATACCATTCCTGCGGTTTTCATCTCTTTCCAATTAACCGGTAATCCCATTCCACAACTTGGCTTAGGCTCGACACTGGCTGATGGCAGTGGCATTTATTTGCTTGATAAGTTGGACTTGGTGGTAACTGAATTGGGCTTCAAAGAATACACCACAAGCAACATGAATGGTTCATTAGATATGTTCGCCTACACCATGTCGCTAATGATTGGTACTGCAGGTTTACCTCATGTCATCATGCGTTTCTTTACTGTTCCTTCAGCACAAGCAGCCCGTTCATCAGCAGGTTATGCATTAGTTTTCATCGCATTGTTATATACAGTGGCTCCCGCTGTTGGCGCAATGGCGCGTCTTAATTTGATGAATACAATTGAACCTACTGCTGGTCAACATTTAGAATATGAAAAGCGTCCTCAATGGTTTAAAGACTGGGAAAAAACAGGCTTATTAGAATTTGAAGATAAAAATGGTGACGGAAAAATTCAATACTCTGCTGACAAAACAACCAATGAAATGGTGAAAGTGGATAATGACATTATGGTATTGGCCAACCCTGCTATTGCTAACTTACCTAATTGGGTCATTGCATTAGTGGCTGCCGGTGGTTTAGCTGCGGCGTTGTCTACAGCAGCCGGTTTATTACTGGCGATTTCATCCTCCATTTCTCATGATTTAATGAAAGGTGTATTAACCCCAGATTTGTCTGAGAAAAACGAGTTACTGGCTGGGCGAATAGTGATGACACTGGCCATTTTAGTATCGGGTTACTTGGGACTGCATCCCCCAGGGTTTGCCGCAGGAACGGTGGCGCTGGCCTTTGGTTTGGCCGCTGCATCAATATTCCCAGCGCTAATGATGGGGATCTTCTCTAAGAAAATGAGTGGCACAGCAGCAGTAGCGGGTATGTGTTCTGGTATTGGTATAACCATGCTATATGTATTCCAACACAAAGGTATTATGTTTGTTCCAGGCACATCCTTCTTGGGTGATATGGCGCCAAACTGGTTCTTTGGGATATCACCCAATGCATTTGGTGTAGTGGGCGCAATAGTTAACTTTGGTGTCGCATTTGTGGTACTTCAGTTTACAGGACCCGCACCTAAATATGTGCAAGACTTGGTTGAAAACATGCGTAGCCCAGGAGGCACCGCTGCAGTCAGCCACCACTAAGTATTTTCAATAAACATCAAAGGCTAAAGAGTTGTGCTCTTTAGCCTTTGTTTTTAAACTAAAAGTGTTCAGTCAGAACCTGTTAACATAGTTTAAAACTCAAATTGAAACCCTGTTAATTAGTGTGCGACCTTCACAATTTTTTAAAGCATTAAAAAAGATAAAACAATGAATAAACATACAAGAACTGCATTTATGGTGGCGCCAATTTTAGCTGTAATTGGATATATTGCGGCAGATTACTATGAAGAAGGCTTAGCTGAAGAAGAGAAAGTGATCCAGTTAGTTCCTTTTGAAGACTGTGATGTCATTAATCAAAAGTGCATCCTGCGCGCCGGTGATTTCGAAGTAAATGTGTTTGATAAAAACAATTATACAACGGTCAACTCAACGTTTCCCTTAGACAGCGCAACACTGTTTCTTGTAGATGCAAATAATACGCCCACGCCCTATCCATTAGGGATGATACAAAGTCCTTATTATTGGCATTCGGAAACCAATTTGAGAGAGTTAATCGGTCAATCAGGACAAAGTTACACACTTCGCCTTGTAGCAAATATTAAGGGTGGAAGGTATATCTCAGAGTTTTATACAAAAACGAAATAGTTTCTTTGAATTTCCCTCATACCCAGAGCGTCCAAATAAATAACTTGAAGCTAATTATGTATGGCCTAGTTTTTGTTCAAAAATTGGATCAATAATGGCTAAAATATTCTCTTCGAAAGTAGGGCTTGTTGTTTTAGCTGAATCAATTTAATTTCTCCAGATAGTTTCATACTGACTAATACCTGATTTAGCTTTGGCAGAATATGTTGATTTTTTTTATGTAAATAAGAGTAAAACTCATGATGTTCAATTGCAGGCTCTAACATTATGATGTTTTCTGACTTTTTAACATCGGCATCTATCTGAAAAAGTTGTTTGGTGCTTACCATTAAATCTATTCTGCCCGCTTTTAATAAACCAAACACTTGTTTTAAATTGACTAGAGGGTACAGGGAAATATCATGTTTTTGTGCTGCCTGCTCAATATACTGAACGCCTTTTCTGTAGCCAAGTACATAATCTCGGGGAATACTCCCCCAACCACTGACATTAAAGTCCTTGCCAGCCCTAACATATAAATACACATCATGAGAGAAACAAGAAACAGCCACTTTAGATAGATTGGGGAACTTAACTTCTATGCCTGCAATCCTAGCCACCTCACCATCAATTTTGCCACTATTAGACATAATTAATGAACGACCTGCAGGCATATTGTTTACTGCCAAATTTATGTTCAGGCGATTAAATGCCGTTTCGAGTACTTTTACACATATTGAACGAACATGATCATTTTCGATAGTAGAAGAAGAAAAAAACAATGTATCTGCTGCATAAGTGGGACTAAAAAAAACACATGAAAATAAAACTAAAATCCGCTTTTTCAATGATATTCCTCTACATGTCTTTATTACTGAATAAGGCTGAAAGTCAGATGATTACTCTAACACCTTAATAATTGTTTCTCATGCAATAGCAAGATTTGAAATTCAGATAATAAGAACTTTACTATTGTAATGATAATCTACTTAAGCGCTATCTATTCACAAGTGCTGACCTTTTAGTATATCCGGGCCAACTACAACTTTTTAATAGTGACCGACTGGGGGAACAATATGCTCGGTAATTGGTACGACTCTATGATTACACTAGATGCCACCTGAATGCATTGCATAAATCCGTACAATATTATTACCTACTATCCACATATAAAAAAGAGCCGTCATAGTGCTGCAAGCGCCTTGGTTAGGTGCGCTTTCAAGATCGATGATTTAGTTATTATCCTTGTTTGAATATAAAGCTATTTAGAGACAACTGACACGGATTCTCGATAATTGGCATACTGACGCTCAATCCCAGAATGAGCTAGATATTCTGGTTCAGAAACGTCGATGACTCTAGGTACAAACTAACTGGCAAGTACTTTTACATGAGCCACCACACTCCGCGCCAATGCACTAAGGGCATAACCGCCTTCTAACACTGATATTATTTTACCGTTACAATGTTTCTCAGCCAGAGTTTTAAGCTGTTCCGTAATCCAGATGTAATCATCTTCAACCAGACAAAGTTGCCCCATTTCGTCTTCAGCATGGGAGTCAAAACCGGCGGAGATAAAAATCATTTGTGGTTTAAACTCATCGATGGCAGTAAACCAATGTTTGACCATTTCACGGTAATCTGTGCCTTTAATGCCCGCAGGAATAGGCACATTAATGATGCCGTCTCGGCTAGGTTCAGTGCCACTAAAAGGGTAAAATGGATGTTGAAAGGACGAGCAAAATAAAATTCGATTGTCGTCTTTTACAATGTCCTGTGTACCATCACCATGGTGTACGTCAAAATCAACAATAGCAATGCGCTCTAAGCCATATTTTTCTAACGCATGCATAACCCCAACTGCAACATTATTAAAAATACAAAATCCTGATGATTTGC
This sequence comes from uncultured Paraglaciecola sp., assembly GCF_963977085.1. GTDB lineage: Bacteria > Pseudomonadota > Gammaproteobacteria > Enterobacterales > Alteromonadaceae > Paraglaciecola. The sequence continues at coordinate 243,320 of NZ_CAXBNC010000007.1, forward strand.
TACGACCAGCATGATGACCCGGTGGCCTTACAGCACAAAATGCCCTTTTGGTTTGGTTATTCATGACTAAGTCGACAGCATCAACAACCGCACCAGCGGCGTATAATGCGGCATCTAAGGTTTTGTCCATCATTATGGTGTCATCGTCTAACCATACCCTCTCTCCTTTTTCCTTAGGCGCACGGTCAAATACACTTTTAACAAAAGTTTTATCATGAGCTCGTTCTAACGCCGATATAGGAACTGGTTTTGAGTCACAAAAGTGCAACACATATTCCAGTCCTGAAGAAATAAACTGGTCATTAATTTTATACATTCTCGCGGCTTGTTCAGGGTGCTCGTCACCCATGTTGTGCAAATTGCACTTATGACTGCCTATTATCGTGACTGTCATTACAATTCTCCGTTATTAAGGCCAGATTCATTCGCCTTGGTGTTATTGTTTAAGTATTTAATTAATTCAATTTCACCAGGTTCTGAATTTAACGAACGCACAAAGCCAAATTGTTCAAACACCGAAATCATCGGAAGATTGTTAGTTTTCACTAAGGCAAACATAGACTTAAGCCCACGTTGTTCGGCAATGTTTATCATGGTTTTTAACAAACGACTCGCCATACCCTTGCCTTGATTAGTCTCACGGGTAACAAAGGCGACTTCACATGCATTTTGTTGTGGATATAAATAATACCGACCAACCGCTTCAAGGCGCACCTTTGAACCGTCTTGCCGCACAATGGTTAAAGCAACATCTTTGCTTTGATCCACACTGACCAGATCACATGACTTCTCGCGCGTCATGGGTCCGGGCACAAAGTTATAGCGTAAATTGATGGTTTCTTTGGTATGGGAATAAAAAAACTCTTGTAAGCGACGTTCATCTGAAGGGTTCAGAGGGCGTAAATAAAACCGTTGATTTTGAATTTGAATACGGGAAATTTGCATTTCCCCTAATTCAGGGATATCAGTCGGGGTTTGCTTTTGGTAATCAGGTACCCAGAATTGTTTACGGATCTGTGCAAGTAGTTCATCTCTAAACTTAGGGTGGGCAACGCGAATTAATTCGAGGGCGCGCTCCCGAACACTTTTGCCTTGTAAACTCGCAATACCGAACTCAGTCACAACAAAGTGTACATTACCACGGGATGTCACCACCCCCGCTCCTTCGGATAAAGTCGCCACAATACGTGATACTTCACCATTTTTCGCCGTCGAAGGTAAAACAATGACAGGTTTTCCGTTTTTACTTTTGGAGGCGCCAGTCACAAAATCAACTTGACCTCCAATACCACTGTAAAATCGGTATCCAATAGAATCGGCCACCACTTGCCCGCTTAGATCGACCTCAAGTGCACTGTTGATAGCGACCATATTGTCGTTTTTAGCAATGTTTGTAGGTTTATTGACATAGGCAGAAGGGTAGAATTCAACATGTGGATTCATGTTGACAAAATCATATAGTTTTTGAGTACCAAAACAAAAACTGACGACCGTTTTCCCCGGATGAAAAGTCTTGTATCTGTTATTCACAATACCCCGTTGAATTAAATCAACCACACCGTCACTTATCATTTCAGAATGAATACCTAAATTTTTATGCTGATACAAATAACGGGTGACGGCATCAGGAATTTTTCCTATGCCCAATTGCAAGGTAGCACCATCGTCTATTAGCATGGCTGAGTATTGACCAATACGGTCAACAATTTTTGATTCTACTGGCAAGTCTACTTCGGGCAGCTTCTGCTCATATTCAATAAATGCGCTAAATTCGCTTATGTGTAAAAATGAATGCCCACATGTTCTGGGCATCAGTGGATTCACTTGGGCAATAATATGCTTTGCTGCCCTAGCAGCCGACATCACTACATCAACCGATACACCCAATGAGCAATAACCTAACTCGTCCGGTGGCGAGACCATAATTAAAGCCGCATCAAGGGGTAAGGTGTCATCGGTAAACAAACTGGAAATTTCTGACAAAAAACACGGCGTATAATCAGCTCTGCCTTCATCCACCGCTTTCCTAATCAGGCTTCCGTGAATAAAAAAGGTATTTATTTTGAATCGTGCAGCATATTCGGGCAAAGCCCATTTATTATCCGATAAGGTACTTATGTGAGTAAGTTCAATATCGTTTAAGTGTTTAGCGTCTTCAATTAGGCTATCAATTAATGCGTTAGGCACCCCCGCATTTGAGCCAATAAAAACTCGATTACCTGAATTGAGTAAGCTCTGCCAATCAACTTTTTTTGTGCACTGATATTTGGACAATTGCATGAAAAACGACTCTAGCAAAAAGTGATAGTGATTATCTTATCAATAACAGCGCCAATTTATTTGATCTAGGGCAGTTATTTTATATATTCTGGCTTACAAAAAACCAGTGATAAGGGCGAAGCGATTTCAACTTTAACTTAATCGCGGTTACTATGGATACTGGCCCAAAGCGAGTACTGATAACTGCAAAAGTTAAACATATAGGTAAATATAATCCAGCGTTCTAAATACCTAACCAATGCCAGTCTAGTTTCATTTCGCAAAGACAAAAGTCAATGAGACCAAGGTCTTAGTAAGGAAGTGAATAAAGCTATGGTAAAGTCATGAAAATTAGTTTTTATTTGTTGAAAGGATGGGTATGGCGTTAGGTTGGGTCGTACTGGCAATTGTGTACTTAGCATGTTTGTTTTGGTTGGCACAATGGGGTGACAGTCACTCTGCTAGAGCTAAAAAACTCACATCTCACCCGGCTATTTATTCTTTAGCCCTAGCGATTTACTGCACCGCTTGGACTTTTTTTGGTTCGGTTGGCGAAGCAACAAGGGATACTTGGAGCTATCTGCCGATTTTGCTTGGCCCAATTTTACTGTACTTATTTGGCTATCGTTTTTTATTGAAACTTACACAGGTCAGTAAAAAACAACATATTACCACCATTGCCGATTTTATCTCTTCACGATACGGCAAGAGACAAACAGTCGCCTTACTGGTTACCATTATTGCTTTGTTAGCCACCATTCCCTATATCGCTTTGCAACTCAAAGCCATAGGTTCGGCATTTGTATTGGTTTCTGGTCAAAAAGACACCGAAAGCGTGGTGCTCGGAGCCACCTTATTTATTGCCTTGTTTTCCATTTATTTTGGCACTAAGCGCACCGATGTAACAGAATACCGACGTGGTTTAATACTGGCCATTTCATTCGAGTCGATCATCAAACTCACGGCTTTGATCGGCGTCGCACTTTATGGGTATTACTGGTGGCAACAACAAAACGACGGCCTAATGTTGGCGTCATTTGTCAGTTATGATGCATTAGATAATTTTCAATCAACCGCCTTTTGGGCGCAAACATTAATGGCTGCTGCTGCAGTCATTTGTTTACCCCGTCAATTCCACGTTGCAGTCATTGATAATCTCAATCTGAATCACCTCAAAACTGCACGTTGGCTTTTTCCACTTTATTTACTATTTATTGCTGCAGTCATCCCTGTTATTGCCGTTGCTGGCCAATCAATGTTAGGCAGCAATGGTAATGAACCTGACACTTTTGTATTGGGTTTAGCCATTATGTCTGAATCCTTGTTACTCAAAATATTGGTTTTTATTGGTGGGTTATCAGCTGCCACAGCAATGATTGTTGTCGCTACATTGACCTTAAGCACTATGTTGACCAATGATGTAATTTTACCCAAGTTTTTAGCAGCCCGCGCGCACCAACAACCCAGTACTGATTACACTCGCACTATTTTGCTGATCCGCCGTATTGTGATTGGTGTGTTGCTATTATTGGCCTATATATACCAACAACAAATGACCAATAGTCGCTCGCTAGCCTCAATCGGTCTGATTGCATTTTCTCTAGTGATCCAGTTATTACCAGCAATTGTTGGAGGTTTGTATTGGAAACGAGGTCATGCTCACGGGGTATATGCGGGACTCATTGTGGGGGTATTTGTTTGGGTTTTGTGGTTAATTTTACCGATAATTAACGATAATTCAGGCTTGATATTGCAAAGCGCGGTCATTAGCGAAGGCGCGATCTTAAGTTTAGTGGCTAACATTGTGGCCTATGTCATCTTCTCTTTCTTTTCACAAACTCGATTGATTGATCGCATCCAAGCTGAGGCATATGTCACATCGGTTGATACTAGGGGGGGACATTATGATAAGTACCCTTTAAGTACTACAGTGCAAGATTTAATCACCTTGTTATCAACCTTTTTAGGGGAAAGTCGCTGCCAGATGTTAGTAGAGGAATATCAACAACGACAAGGTGTCACACTTACCTTAACGCAGCCCCCACACAAAGATTTTGTGGTCTTCAGTGAACGGGCTCTAGGTGGTGTCATAGGTGCTTCGAGTGCAAAAGCGCTGGTTGAAAGTGCCTTAAGTGGTAAACGACTCAACTTCGAAGAAGTGGTTAACTTTTTTGATGAAACCACCCAGGCAATTCAATTTAATATCAGTGCTTTATTTACGTCATTGGAAAGCCTTGAACAAGGTATCAGCGTGATCGATAAAAACCTTGATCTAGTTGCCTGGAATAAAAGTTATATCGCTTTATTCAATTACCCTGATGATTTGGTGACGGTAGGTACTCCTATTGAGACTTTGATTCGTTATAACGCAGAAAATGGCGACTGCGGCGTAGGAAACGTTGACACTTTAGTACAAAAACGCCTCGACCACATGCGCAGTGGTACCAGCCATAAATTTTTAAGACAACGAAGTGATGGACGCGTAATTGAAATGGTCGGTAATCCATTACCTGGGGGTGGCTTTGTGACGAGTTTTAATGACGTCACACAACATATTGAAATTCAGCAAGCATTAAAAGAAGCGAATATAGATCTGCAAAATCGAGTTCAAAAACGCTCGGAAGAAGTGCAGACCATCAACGCCGAACTACACCTAGAAATTCAGCGTCGTGGCGAAGCCGAAAAAGAACTTGTTAGAGCTCGCAAAATTGCCGAAGAAGCGAACTCGAATAAAACTCACCTCCTCGCCCTAGCTAGCCATGACATATTGCAGCCACTTAATGCCGCAAAGCTTTATTTGAGTGCTCTACAAGAAGTGTCTTTGGAAACAAACGCCAGTCAAATTGTACAAAAATTGGGGGACAGCCTTAACGCCAGCGAAGTATTAATTGCCACTTTATTAGATATTGCACGTATAGACCAAGGTGATATGAAACCACGTTATAGCGCAGTATCCATCAAGGCATTAGTGACGCCTTTGATCGGAGAACTCAATATGCAAGCCGAAGAAAAAGGTTTGCAATTAAAGTACAGAATTCAGGACTTATGGGTTAAAACGGACCGAACCTATTTGTATAGAATTTTACAAAACCTGTTATCTAACGCGATAAAATACACTCCACAAGGACGGGTATTACTGAGTGTACGCAAACGAGGTAACAAGGTGTTATTGCAAATTTGGGATACCGGGTCAGGTATTAGTAAAGAAGAGCTAAACAATATTTTCGGGGATTTTTATCGAGCAGGCGATCACAGTCAACATGGTGTGGGCTTAGGTTTAGGGGTTGTGGCTCGTCTTAGCCAACAGCTAAATGCTCCGGTGCAAGTACGCTCAATTTTGGGAAAAGGAAGTTGTTTTTCAATCGAATTACCAAGTTGTGCCGAACAAAAGTCAGTCACTACGGGCAAGATAAGTGCGAATAAAGTAGGCTTAGCCGGTTTGCGAGTTTTATGTGTTGATGATAAGCAAGAAAACCTTGATGCCATGCTGACGTTTTTAGCGAAATGGCAAGTCAATGTCACAACCGCCCTCACCCCAGACGCAGCAATGGCAGAATTGAAAATCTGTGAACCTCAAGTCATTTTGATGGATTATCATTTAGAAAGTGAAGAAAACGGCCTGCAACTTATTGCAAAAATGCGTAAATTTCTAGGCTACCCGATCCCCGCTATTTTAGTCACAGCTAATCAAGATGATGAGATTGTGACTGAAGCATTTAACGCAAATTGCAATTATTTAAGTAAGCCTTTAAAACCCGCTAAGCTCAGAGCTCTGCTTCAGGCGGTACAAGCTGAAGGTGTGAGGCGATAAGCACAGCTTGAGTACGATTGTTAATGTGTAATTTTTTGAAGATGGCGGTGACATGTGCTTTGACAGTAGCAGTGGCAATATCCAAATTATAAGCAATTTGTTTATTCAATAATCCGTCACGCATAAAGCACAAAACCTTATATTGTGAGGGAGTCAGGCTGGCCACTTTCATGGCGAGTTCTGCAAATTCACTATCCAATTCAACATCATCTGTTGCATAACTTTCTGGTAGCCACAGGTCTCCTTCAAGCATGCTCGTTACTGCTAGTGCAATTTGTGCCGCGCTTGTGGTTTTGGGTACAAAACCCATAGCACCTAAATTAATAACTTTGGTGATAATGTCCGCATCGTCCAGACCTGATATCACTGCAACGGGTAATTCAGGAAAGAGTTTACGAATATGTATCAAGCCGAATAGATCGCCACTACCAGGCATGTGAAGGTCAAGGAGTAATAAATCGATATGATTATTTTGATGTAGCATTTCGACCGTTTCATTTAGGTCGGCAGCCTCAAGCAATGTGAGTTGCTTGAAACTGCTAATTAATGCTCCTCGTATAGCGTCTCGATATAATGGATGATCATCTGCAATTAACAAGGTTGCCATATTGTTACTTTGTTGTTATCTATTTGCTCTTTGTGCAATTAGTGTATCAACAACTGATGGATCTGCCAATGTAGATGTGTCACCTAACTGTTCATATTCGTTAGCGGCAATTTTACGCAAGATTCTACGCATGATTTTCCCTGATCGCGTTTTAGGCAAAGCATGGGTCCACTGGATTAGATCAGGTGTCGCAATTGGGCTAAGTTCTTTTCGAATCCAATTTTTCACATCTTTAGTTAAGGCGTCATCACACACTATGCCCTCAATTGGCGTGACATAAACGTATATCCCTTGGCCTTTGATATCATGTGGATAACCCACAACTGCCGCTTCTGCAATGGCAGGGTGTGATACTAAAGCACTTTCAATTTCGGCCGTGCCAAGGCGATGGCCTGATACGTTCAACACATCGTCTACGCGGCCAGTAATCCAAAAGTAACCGTCTTCATCTCGCCTTGCCCCATCACCAGTGAAATAGTTGCCTTTATAGGTAGTGAAATAAGTTTGCACAAAACGTTCGTGATCACCATAAACGGTGCGGGCTTGGGCAGGCCAACTGTCTTTAATGATCAAATTACCTTCTGTTGCACCATTGAGTTCAGTCCCCTCGCTATCAACCAATGCTGGTTGAATACCGAATAAAGGACGTGTAGCTGAACCTGGTTTTAAAGGTGTGATACTTGGCAAAGGTGAAATCATCATCCCACCTGTTTCAGTTTGCCACCAAGTATCTACAATGGGGCAACGTGCTTTACCGACTTTTTCGTGATACCAACTCCAAGCTTCGGGATTAATAGGCTCGCCCACAGATCCCAATAAACGTAATGATTCTCCGTTGAACCCTTCTACCGCGCGATCACCTTGCGCCATTAATGCTCGAATTGCAGTCGGGGCTGTGTATAAAATTTCAATCTTATGTTTATCCACAACTTGGCCAATTCGGCGTACATCGGGATAGGTTGGCACGCCTTCAAACAGTACAGTTGTGGCTCCATTAGCCAATGGTCCGTAAACCATGTAACTGTGACCCGTTATCCAACCAACATCAGCCGCGCACCAGAACACTTCATCTTTTTGATAATCGAAGACATATTCGTGAGTCATGGCGACATATAACAAATAACCACCTGTGGTGTGCACCACACCTTTGGGTTGTCCGGTTGAACCTGAGGTATACAAAATAAACAAAGGATCTTCTGCATTCATGACTTCTGGTTCACATTCAGCAGGACAATCTGCAACAAGTTCATGCCACCATAAATCTTTTGCGTGCCACTCCACTTCCTGATCAACATGTTTTAACACTACAACATGTTCCAAAGTCGCACATTCATGCTCAGCAAGTGCGATATCCACATTGGCTTTTAGTGGTACCGTTTTCCCAGCACGCAAACCTTGGTCTGCAGTTATGATGACTTTGGCACCACAGTTTTCGATACGATCTGCAATAGCATTAGGTGAAAATCCACCAAAGATAACTGAATGCACCGCGCCAATTCTTGCACAAGCAAGCATTGCATAGGCAGCTTGAGGAACCATAGGCATGTAAATGGCTACGCGATCTCCCTTCACTACTCCCAATTTTTTTAATCCATTTGCTAGTTTTGCCACTTCGTCATGTAAGCGTTGATAGCTAATTAAATCGTCAGTCTGAGGATCATCTCCTTCCCAAATTATGGCGGTAACATCACCACGTTCTGCTAAGTGACGGTCTATACAGTTATAAGATACGTTGAGTTCACCATCTTCAAACCACTTGATGGATAAGTTATTTGGGTCGAAAGAAGTGTTTTTGATAACAGTGGGCGTTTTGTACCAATCTAATCTTTTGGCCTGCTCAGCCCAAAAAACATCAGGAGAATCGACTGACTGCTTGTAGAGTTCAAGATAACTTTGCTCAGTTAAATGGCTATTTTTCTTTGCCTGTTCAGGCACCGGGTATACTTTATCGACCATGGTTACACTCCATATTCTGTAATAATTTCATCGAGATACTTTATTCTCCTCTGAAAACTTAGAAATAAGACTTTAGTCTTAAGAGGTATGTTTTGTCATTAGTTTTTATGCGACTTTGGTCTTATAGACCATGAGCTTATATAAAATTAAATGATTGTGGTTCAGAGTTTACAAAGTTTTAACACTCTGGGACAAACAGATGAATAACATTATAAAGAAAACCTCAGCACTGAGTATATTGCTTGTGGGTACAAGCCTTGTTAGTTCAATGGCAATGGCAGATGCATTCGAAGTAGACTTCAAAAATGGTGACAAGATGAAGTTTGGTGGTTATTTAAAAGCAGATGCTCGATATGTTAATGGTGACTTAAATTATCAGGATTATTGGATTGGTAATAACCCAGGAGCAGTAGAAACCTCCAAGCTTGGTTTAAATATAAAAGAAAGCCGATTCAATATTTCTTATGTACATGGTGATTGGACTGGCTTTATTGAAATGGATTTTTATGGAGGCGGTGGTAACGAAATCATCAGTAATTCAGTCAACCCGCGCTTACGTCATGGGTTTGTCAAAAATAAAAACTGGTTAATCGGCCAAACATGGTCAACATTTATGCCCCTTGCTGCATTGGTTGAAACCTTAGATTTTGGTGGACCTATGGTCGCAGAAGTATTTATCAGACAAGTACAAATTCGCTATTCAATTGGAAACTGGCAATTTGCGATAGAAAACTCGCAAACCTATGGAGACGGCGACGACAACGGTGGCTCGGGTAATGTAGGGGTAACAGGCTCCAATAATGACCCTGACAGCAAGATCCCGGATTTTGTGGCCAGATATAACTTTAAAGGCGATTGGGGACAAGCCAGCGTGGCTGGATTATTGAGGAAAGTTGACCAAGGAGGTATCGATGCCACTGCAACAGCCCTTAGTCTTTCCGGTAAGATAAATGCCATTGGCAATGATGATATCCGTTTTCAGGTTACCTTAGGTGAATCTGGTCGTTATGCAGGGATAACCTTAGCCACTGATATTGTTGTTGACCCTATAACCGATGAAACAAAAGCAGAAAAGACCACAGCTTGGTATTTAGGTTATAGAAGAATGTGGAATGACACCTATCGTAGTACAGTATTTTACGGCAATGGCGAAACCGACATTCTTGGACATGATCGTTCTCATTACGCTATTAACCTTATAAAACAATACACCCCCAACATGATAATCGGTGTTGAACTTGGCAAATATGTGGTTGATGACGGAGGTTTAGATCTGGATTCAAGTTATTTACAAACGTCTGTTAAGTTCACTTTATAGGGTTGACTCAATAGCCACAACAAATTGCGACACATAAAATAGGTGGTTGCATAAGTCAGCAGCTAATGCAAAGTGTTATGTAACGCAAATGTGCTGTTAGTTTTGCAGCAAATAAAAAAGGAGCCATAAGGCTCCTTTTTTGACAGTCAATTATAAATTAACTGATTATTCGTTACCTTCGGCTGCTGCTTCTGGAGCCGCTGGTTTTTCAGTCAAATCTTTGATACTTAAACGAACACGATTTTGACGGTCGATTTCAACAACCTTAACGTCTAACACTTGTCCTTCTTCTAAGAAGTCAGACACCTTGTTAACACGTTCGTGAGCAATTTGTGAAATATGCACTAGGCCTTCTTTGCCAGGTAGGATTTCAACAAAAGCACCAAAATCAACGATACGGGTCACTTTACCAGAGTACGTTTTACCTGATTCAACTTCAGCAGTCACTTGCTCAATCTTAGAGATGGCAATTTGTGCTTTAGCGAGTTCAGTAGCAAAGATCTTAATAGTACCGTCATCTTCGATTTCGATATTACATTCAGACTCTTCAGTAATCGCACGGATCATCGCGCCGCCTTTACCGATAACGTCACGGATTTTGTCTTTATCAACTTGCATTTTGTATATGCGAGGAGCAAATTCAGACATTTCTTCACGGTGACCAGAAATCGCTTGGTCCATCACACCTAGAATATGCAAACGAGCTTCTTTAGCTTGTTTTAAAGCCACTTGCATGATTTCTTGAGTGATACCTTCGATTTTGATATCCATTTGTAGTGCAGTGATACCGCCAGTTGTACCGGCTACTTTAAAGTCCATGTCACCTAAGTGATCTTCATCACCCAAGATGTCAGAAAGAACCACAAAGTTGTCGTCACTTTTCACTAAGCCCATTGCGATACCCGCAACAGAAGCTTTAATAGGTACACCGGCATCCATAAGAGCCAAAGACGTACCACAAACAGACGCCATTGAAGACGAACCATTTGATTCAGTGATTTCAGACACAACACGTACTACGTACGGGAATTCTTTTTCAGTTGGCATAACCGCTTGAATACCACGTTTTGCCAAACGACCATGGCCGATTTCACGACGCTTAGGTGAACCAACAAAACCAGTCTCACCCACACAATATGGAGGGAAGTTATAATGCAACATGAAACGGCTGTCTGTTTTTCCACTTAGGCCATCAATCATCTGCGCATCACGCTCTGTACCTAAAGTAGCAGCAACGATTGCTTGCGTTTCACCACGAGTGAACAAAGCAGAACCGTGAGTACGTGGCAACAAACCAGTAGCAACGTTTAGAGCACGGATCATCGCAGGATCACGACCATCAATACGTGGCTGACCAGCAAGAATTCGTGAACGTACTACATCACTTTCAAGCTCGTGCATCATTTCTGATACTTCTTTAGCGTTTTGCTCTTCGTCAGCTGCAACAATTTCTTCAACTGTTTTACTAGTTAAAGCGTTGATGGCGTCTTTACGCTCCATCTTGTCAGAGATCTGATAGGCTTCTGTCATGCCCGCTTCAGCTAATTCTTTCACCTTAGTTTTAAGGGCAGTGTTTTCTTCCACTGCTTGCCAATTCCACGAAGGGGTATTCACTTCAGCAGCAAACTCAGTAACTGCACCAATTACAGTTTGTAATTGCTCGTGACCATACATCACCGCGCCAAGCATCACTTCTTCAGATAAAATATCTGCTTCAGATTCAACCATCAATACGGCGTTTTTAGTACCAGCAACCACTAGGTCTAGTTGGCTGTCTTCAAGCTCAGAAGTACGCGTATTTAAAAGATACTGTTCATCTTTATATCCAACGCGCGCTGCGCCTATAGGTCCATTAAATGGCATACCAGAGATTGCAAGAGCTGCAGAAGTACCAATAAGTGAAATAATATCAGTAGGGATTTCAGGGTTAGCTGAAACAACAGTCACAATAATTTGCACTTCGTTCATAAACCCATTTGGGAATAATGGACGAATTGGACGGTCAATCAAACGAGACGTAAGAGTTTCGTATTCAGAAGGACGGCCTTCACGCTTGAAAAAACCACCTGGAATTTTACCAGCTGCGTAAGTTTTTTCTTGATAGTTAACAGTCAATGGGAAGAAGTCTTGACCAGGTTTAGTATCTTTTTTACCAACAACAGAAACCAATACACAAGTATCATCCATACTTGCCATTACAGCTGCGGTGGCTTGACGAGCAATTACGCCCGTTTCTAGAGTAACAGTATGCTGACCATACTGAAAAGTTTTAGTAATAGGAGTCATTTTTTTCCTTTAAATTATTTAAAATTGTCCCTCTTAGGACAATACACTTTTTGCTTTCTTTATATCGCTTTCAAATGCGGCGCATAGTGTATACCCAAATCCTTTAGAAATACACATTTCACCGCGAATTTTCAGGGATTTGAGTAAGCTGTAAAATTGTCGATGGTGATTAAATCACTCATTGCCATTTTAACGCTGGATGGCAGCAATACCCTCTTGTAAAGGGTTCAAACCAGTTAATCAAACTATTGCGAGTGTCTTTTGTCATGGCGGTGTTTGTTGAGCAAAAATTAATCTTAGATTTTTATGAAAAATGCTGCTTGTTTTACTTATACTCCTACAAAGCGAAATTCAGTAGTATGTTCAAATAACAACCAGTATAAAAATGCGCTATAAAGGTCATTAGCTTAGCTAAACGCGACCTGAATTTAGAAATATAGTCTGTATAGGTAGTACGCGGAAATAGTGAATTGGGTTCCCAAAGAGCAACAATGAAGTAGGGTAAGTAAAGAAACAGTATATTTCAGACGATCTAATAGAATAATGGAGCAATGCTTGAAAAAGCTATTTTAGGAGAATTTAATGAGCAAGTTAGTGACAGCAAAAGAGGGTGAGAGTTTATGCAGTATTGCAATGGAGCACGGCTTTAAAAATTGTGACACTTTACGCGCTGAGGCAAAAAATTCAGATTTTCTGGAACGCCCATTGCGAGATGGTGATTCTGTAACAGTCCCTGATATAGTCACAAAGACCCACCCAAGTGCCACTGAAAAAAAGCATGAATTCAAACGTTTCGGTCACCCTACTCCTAAAATTCGTTTTGTACACGGTTCGGCAAGTGCACCCTATACTGATGATCCTACTCTGAGTCACCTTGATATCAGCAATTATCGCACCAATAAGGGCGGCATCAATGGTACTGGTTCTTTTCCAGCTGGATTTGGTTTTCATGCTAATGGCGATGCAGATCCCGATACCTTCAAAGTAGAAGTGTGTGATTTGAAAAAACCGGGTTCAGTGGATGTTCTTTTGACCGCGCTAAAGCCAAGTGTTGCCGGAGGAATTACCAGCCATAGCAAATTTCAAGGAGCAGAGGCGACACGAAGAAAGCTTGAAGTCTCATGCGACCCTGTTAGTGGGGGAAACCCACATATTTTTCGCTCGGCTTATCTGCGTATTGTTTCAGATGAAGAAGATCAAAAAACCCTACCAGATCAAACTCTGTTAGTGACTGACATGGCGGATGGAAAAGGAGGGGAAGCAGATAACTTAGAAATTCTTGATCAAAAAGTCAGAGCCTCTGTGCAACTTAAATCTTGCCAAGCAGCAGATCCTCATAAATGCGTGACCGTAACTGAGTTACCCGTTGGAAGTAATAAAAAGCGCTTAAAATTATGTTTGCATGCTTTTCGACAAACCCCGGGAGATGATTCAACAATTGTTGGGGGTATTTCAGAAGAAATGTTGCGTTTGCGCACTATGAAGTGGTTCCGACGAGCGTATGCACAGGCCAACTTAGCACCTAAGTTAGTAGGCCCGGAAGTAGACTTTGTTGATCCTCCCGCGCCTAACATGCTAGTCATTTGTCAGGATCATGGAAGAACGGCAAGTGGAGTTGATGGTTCAGCTAATGCGTCAACCTTGTCTTTTAAATTAGGCTCTCCGCCAGGTACAGGTTTAGTTGGCACTATTTTATCTCTGCTAAGAACAACAACCGATCCAGAAGTAAAAGTGACTCTAACTGCAGGCATGACTCCGCTACAAATTAGTCAAGCAATAGTGACGGCATTGCCTTCAGGATTTGGTGCGCAAGTAGCCGAAAATGCCCGGGCATTTAACGCAGCAACGGCGTCATGCGATATTATTATTACTGCAACTGATGGCCACAGAGTCGTTATCTACAACGAGTCAACCTCTGATACCCGATTAACAATTGATGTGGCAAGGGTTGATATTAATAAAGTGATGTCAAGTGATACTAGTGGGGCTGTGATCCCAACAACTATAGATTTCAGGCGTGTTCTTAGATCAGTTACTGGTGCAGACGATAGATTAGATTGTTTTGTTGTGGGAGGGTTTGATAGAGCCGGTTTAAGAGGACGCGCTTTTGTACCTGCTACAGATTTAAAGGCGCCATTTCGACCGGCAGCATCATTAAGATGGGCCGCTATTATGGGGGCAACATCTTCCAGTGGAGCAGTAATGGATGGCTCTGATAACTTGCCATTTACCTTTCCTCATGAAGCAGGCCATGTACTTTGTGATGCTTTCCACACTGACAACACTGATCCAAATGGCCCCTCTGAATTAATGTCTGGTACTGGGACATCTCAAAGCAACTCAGTGGATGCCACTAAAAGGATCTGTGGGGGGGCCTATAAAGTGCGCTACGCGCATTTTGATCCGGCACAAAATAATGATGGTGACGCACTTTTCGAAGCGGTTGATGCTGTTGACCGTTTTAGAACCCGCGGTGCAAACGTAATAGAGGATTGGTAAAATGGATTTAACAACACTTAGTGATGTTCGTCATCGCGACGAAGATGCCCATCGCCTGCTTAGCGAATATATATACGGCGGACTCTATACTCCCCCATTAGTGCCTAGAGGCATTGCACATCAAGATGTGAGCAACTATATATTAGCGAATCTCAAGTTAAATGACAGCGTAACGGCATATAGAAATACCCTTGAAGTCATGAAGTTTTATGAAAAAGGAGAAGTTCTCGATATTTTACTTAGAGTAATAAAGCAAGAAATACACACAGCCGAAGACGTGGCTCGAGCTGCCTATGTTCTTCAAGCGACTGCCGAATTTAGCGCTGGAGAGATAGTCGAAAGAGCGAATAAATATTTTGATGATGTACTTGTTACGCATTCGCAAGCACTAGATGTATTGCCTATATTGCTAGAAACTAAAGTAGTGTTAGCCCCTATTGGAAATTTGGATAAATTAGCAAGTAGGATCAATACAGAAGTAAAAAAAGCAGAATCGGCTGTTAGCAATGAAAATACTATGGCCTATTATGACAAATTATCCGCAATCCAAAGAAATAACTTACCTCGCACACAACATAGGTTACAGCGTAAAGTTGAAATTTTGGCGATGGATAAACCCCAACAACAATCAGAGCTGATAGCTGTATATTTAGGGCAAGCGGATATCAGTGATTTTTATTCAGAAATCTGGGCGGCTAGACGATTACGGTTTGACCATATCAATGACATAAGTCTTCCTATAATTTCGCAACTGTCTAAAGTGTTGCAAAATACTCAAATAGAAGATCCCATTGGTAGTTTTATTTACGAAAGGTCTGCCAGAGCGATTATCTATTTAGAAGCCGAATTGAGCATTGAACAGCAACAAAAGTTCGATGCAATGGAAAAGGCCGGAGCGCACTTTTTAAGTGATAGTGTCACGATTTAAGCTGTGTTATGGGATAAGCCAAAGATTAGCTACCCTGCTAAACTTGGTTGTGAAAGTGGCTAGCCCTCACTGTTAAGCACAACCAAAAGGTTTCTATTAGACACTTTGTCCACAAAAGCCGATACACCACCGCTAAACATGCTTTGGTATTGAATTAACCAACACTCATTAGCGTTTTCTAGTGCTTCTAAAGAACCATATAAGGTCAAGGCATCAATACTTGGTTGTTCTATCTGTTTTAACAGTTGATTTGCTCCAGATTGACAATTGATTAATTCCACAGTGGCTGGAATCTGTGGTGATTGGATTAAATCCCCAATAAATTTTCTGTCTTGTTTTTTATCGGTTTCCAATAACACAGTGTTAAAATAAAATTCCTTAAAATTCGACAATATCAACTCTTTTTCCATCACAGGGGATCCCTCGTTGTTGCTCAACTTCTTATTATTTTTGATGCCAGCGTTATGGTTCGCTGCACATGCTGTCGACATCAGCAGTAGCAATAAAGTTGTGACTATATTTTGAAATAATTTCATTTGTTAATGATACCTGCGCCAGACTAAGCTGTTGTTTAATGACACTGTCCAAACATTATCAGCCTTTATCATGTGTCTGCAATTAACAAGGGAGGCCTAGACGGAAGCAGTAAACGGGTCCTCACTGTTTATTGTGGATCAAGGTTGTTTTACTGAGTAACAAGCTGCCCTGCTTTTGAGTCGTATATTCGTTAATTTTAAAAATAATATCTTTAAACTGAACTTCATCACCTTGATATAATCGCATAGGTTCGGAGATCCTATGGTTATTCACCACTGTACCATTGGAAGAATGTAAGTCTTTTATAAAAAGCATGTCTTCTTCAATGATGAACTTAGCGTGCATACGAGAAACATAGGAACGCAGCAGTGTTATTTCGCATTCGATTGCCCTTCCAATAGTGACACCGTTATCGATACGATATTCTAATCCTTCTACTGGGCCAGACAATGCTTTTGCATACCAACCATCTAAACGTACAGGAGCGCTAGTGTTTTTATCGAGTGAAATACGTTGGTCAACTAAGGGGGCAATATTGTTTAACATTCGCCGTTCTGAAAACGGTGCAATGCGCACAAACCCATTAATTGTAAAGTTGTAGAACCATGAAATACAAATGACCACAGGAAACAAAACAATAAAGATGCCAAGCAACCAATAGTAATAATCATTATGGATCTCAAAAATTGGAAAGGCGACAGTGCCAACTTGTAAAATAATCCAACAGGTGACTATGTACAGTACAAAAGTGTTAAGCACATTTCTGCGCCTGAGCTCTCCATAAAAGCGACTGATTTTACTTTTCTGATTTTCCATTGTAGTAATCCAACAATAAAAAGATTATAGGTACCACAATTTTTAGTTTTATCCTTATTTGAGCACAGTTCAAGTCTTTTCTACCCCTTATCACTGCTATTTTTTACCAGAAATGAAAAGAGCCAACACTTTTTAGCAAATTAAAGTGTGACTCGCCTTAAGATGTGAACTCAAACGGCCCTTAAAGTCTGAATCATTCTAGGGAAAAGTAAGGGGCATTTTTCTTTGTATAGGTATAGGACTAAACAAACATATCGCTCCAAAAACCTTTGGAATTTAAGACGCCTTTTTTCAGAATATAATGAATAAAATGCTGCACTTTTTTGCAGAACTTAAGGCCATAATGATCGAAACTCCAGAGTAAAGCCTGGTTGGAAATTGACTCATCAGCTTAATAAAGAATCAGGTGGACGATAACCCAGCCCTATTCACTTTAATCATTCAAATTAACTTGCCCGCCAAGCAACTCTGGATAAACTAAGCATTCAAACACAATAGTAAGGGATGTTATGAAGTTTATTTTTGGGTTAATGGTTTGCTGTACATTAATGGCTTGCCAGTCAACTATCGTCGACGCTAAAAACACAGTAAGCGTAGCTGAATCAGTAGGATTTTCCTCGGAACGCTTAGATAGAATAGCACCAGTCATGCAGTCTTATATTGACCAAGGTAAATTAGCCGGCACTTTAACATTAGTCGCCAAAGACGGAAAAATTGCCTATCTCAACGCTCAGGGCATGCAAGATAAAGAAGCCGGTATTCCTATGAGTGAAGATACCATTTTTAGAATTTACTCTATGACTAAACCCGTCACAGCAGTCGCCGCAATGACTTTATGGGAACAAGGTAAATTCCATATGTATGACCCCATTTCAAAATACCTACCTGAATTCAAAGAGATGAAGGTTTATGTCAGTGGGTCGGGTGAAGATATGGTGTTAGAAGACGCCAAAAGCCCTATTCGCATCATTGACTTATTTATGCATACATCGGGGCTAAGTTATGGTTTTTCTGCTAGTGAAGTAGACAAGATGTACCAACAAATGCAGTCTAAGCCGGATGAATTAAATCGCGCTAATATTTTATCTAAAATTGCTGCAATTCCCTTGGTCCATCAACCGGGAACTGCTTGGAACTATAGCGTATCCACCGACGTTATTGGTTTTTTAGTTGAAAAACTCAGTGGTAAAAAGCTCGGAGAATATATGCAAGAAACAATATTTTCGCCACTAGGAATGACAGATACTGGTTTTTATGTGTCGGCAGATAAACTTAGCAGATTGACGCAGATTTATACTGCAGATAAAAAAACTGGCAAAACAATCGTCATGAAGAATGAACCTTTGGGCGATTACAAAAGTGATCCTGAAATCCACAATGCGGGTGGCGGTTTAGTCTCTAGCATGCAAGATTATTTCACCTTCGCACAAATGCTGCTAAACGGTGGCGAAATCAATGGTGTCAGGATCTTAGGTAGAAAAACAGTTGAGTATATGAGCAGCAACCATTTACCAGAAAATTTAATTCCTTTTAATACAACCTCGCAAGGAGAAGGCTTTGGACTCGCTATGTCAGTTACAGTTGACCCAGGCTCCTCTGGATTTATGAGCTCAAAAGGCAACTTTGGTTGGGGAGGTATGGCATCTACTTATTTCAGAGTCGACCCAAAAGAAAAAATTGTTTTTATCTCTATGGCACAATTTGTCCCTATTGGTTTTCATCGCTATCATGATGATTTTAGAAACCTCGTTTACCAAGCATTAGTAGACTAAAAATGGCATGATGCGCCTTGCTAAGGCGCATCAAAGTCCCCAGTTCACACGCCATTATTTTTTAGCCAACTAATCATAGGCCCGTAAAGATCTATCACAGTTTGCCCCTGACGACGATTGGTATATAACCGCGTTAATTCTTGATTAAATGCCTTAAATTTAAAAAAGCCGCGTTTATTCAGCATAAAATTTTCCATATGGCTTTTAATCATTAAATACTCTTCATCTGAGTATGTTTCCATGGCATACAACAAAAATACTGACCATGTCATATATTCGTTAAATATTAGATAAGGTTTGTTGTAACCACCGCCTTTGTACCAGGGTGTTAGTAAAGGTAAAGCATCATTAATACTGTCAATGTAGTTATCTGAAACTGGATTGACGTAGGCATGATCTATTTCAGTAAACAATGTGCGACTCAATTTAATCGCCCTTGTCGAAGCTGAATCGACTTCATTTTCATAGCGATTAGGACCACTAATAAACATGATAGACTCTTTAAAACCGTTATTTTCGTACATTCGAGCACTATGTCTGCCCACCCCTAAGGGCGAAAAAAACACTTTATAACTCTGATACCTGGCAGGGAACTGCGACTCCAACCAAGTCCAAATAGTTTTAGGCTGAGTATCAGCCTGAAACTGTTTAATCAAACGTAAATAATACCCCTGCTGTTGTTGGTAAAACGTCCTAAAATCACTGGCTTTTGCAAAACTCTCGAGCAATGTTATGTTGGTTACTAATGCATCTTTTGCTCTAAAACCAACATAAATAGTAGAAGGTCGTATTTCATCATTAATAAACTCATAGGCAGGACCATTTTCAACAAGGGAATAATAATCGACATTGTTTAAAGCACTAAATAACGCATGTTCTTTGAAGGGTGCAAACCATTGCATCACCGCCTGATAATAATCACCTTCCACACGACTACCATAATTTGTTTGATGAAACTTATCTGCTACCGCCAATACAATATTAGTTAATTCGTACACTTCAGGGATCTCAGCCGTTACTTTACCTCTGTGCTGTTGAACATAATCAGAATCGTATTGAGCAGGTTTATCTTGGATCTTAAATGATATCGTTTTGACTATATTGTTTCGCGTTAAAACTATAGTTTCAGTCTCATTCCCTCGATAATTAATAGGTATAAGTTGTTGACCATACTGCAATTCAGCTTTTGGACTTGCTCCCCAATAGGTTAAATAAATGACTTGTTCATTTGGCAAAGAATCAAAATCCAACTCGCGACTAAAATATCCCTCAGTCACTAACACAAATTTATCGTCTTCTAAGGAAACGTAATGATGCTGAGCAGGAGAACTCGCACATCCCATTAAAAATAATATAAAAATAAATGACTTCATTTTGGTAATGCCCAATAAAATAACTCCAAAAGAAACGTGCTTGCAATACATACCGAAGCCATTGGAGAAAGGTGTAACACTGCCTTGATACTCAATAAGCTGCACAACCACCAATTCAACAATAATCCAGTTACAGCTTACCTAAAAGATGGAAATTTCCAAATTGGTCACTAAAAAACGAGTAATGATTATGCAAGGTCATTCAAAGTTGAAACCTATAACCCCCTTTGTTAACGACCTCAATTAGGTGTATTTCGCCACTTTTTAAGTCGCGTAACCAAAACAACAATGATCACTGGCCACAAAGAAGTATTAATAAAATCATGCAAACTGTTACCCCAACGACAGTAACCTAGTGAATTAAAATCATCATATAAATCCATAGCCTCCATCCCGGCCGCAACAATAAATACCGGAAGCAGACACTTAAAGGTTATTCTCCCTTTACTCAACACACAGACCGCAACGATAAATACACTCATACCAATGTGTATATGAATTGCATCTTTGGATAAACTTAACAATTCCACAATCTGAAGTTTTAAACCTTGAAAAGGTGATGTTTCCATAACTAATGGCCTATTCGATTGCAGGTAAAGGGTTTTAGAGACGTTTTGAACCAAGCCCAGTGCGTTAGCGTTTTCCTAACAATTACGAACTATCTTAAAAAGATCCAGCCATAATAAACTACCGAAAAAGCCGATTAACACTCGGCTCATCTAACCACTTTATGATTCAATAACGATAAGTTAGGGACAGAAAGTGCAACGGGCAAATTATCCATGTGAACAACCAGTTCTAATTCGCTGTGGTTTTAGCCATTGAGAACAATTATTCAAGCACCGATATAGGCTCTGACACCTTAGGTTTACCTTGATTAATGGAGATTTCAACACGACGATTGCGACTCCGAGCTTGTGAATCATCAGTATCAAGTAAAGGCGCCGTATCTGCCTTACCTACCACTGACATTCGGCTTTCGTCGAATCCTGGGGCCCGTCTGAGTTCTTCGGCTACAGCAACGGCTCGTTGTGAAGATAAATCCCAATTAGAACGATATAGCTCATTTGAAATTTGTTGGCTATCACTGTGCCCTGAGACTTCAATATCCCCAGGCATCTCAGCTAACAACGCACCTATTTTACGTATAATAGGTACAAACTGCGGTTGTAAGAAAGCTGACCCCGCAGAAAAAGAGCCATTTTCACGGATCCGAATAGTGATTTGCTGGCCCAAAGATTCCATTTCAATTGCACCGTCAATAATTTGTTTTTCTAACTGTTGCGCTACTTTACGCATGCGCTCAGCCACTTCTTCATTGCTGGCACTTTGACTAGTAGTTTGCTGTTCTGTAGCCGTTTGCTGAGCTGCACCGCCTCGTTGCTCACCACGTTGTTTCTGGCGCCCACCAGCTGAATCTTCATTACCGGCTTGAAATTCGAGCATCTCTTGGGTCATGTCTATGGTTTGTTGTTGAATTGTATCGATTGGAGTAGGTTCTGGGCGACCTGGGCGAAACTCCATGGCGATAACACTGGTACCTTTTGGAATGTCTTTTACTTCAATTTTATTCTGCACCCCAAATGCAAACTTCATCGAACCTGCGATTTGTTTGAATTTGAGTACGTCCATCTCAGAAAAGGATAACAATAGCACAAAGAAACACATCAACAGCGACATCAAGTCTGCAAAAGTCCCCATCCAAGCGGGTAATCCCTCTGGTGGACATTTAGGGCATTCGTTTTCCATTAGTTATTCTGCATCTTCAGCAGAGCCACGTTTGCTGGCTGCCAAGTAATTTTTCAAAATGCCTTCGATCACCCGAGGATTTTGGCCATCGGCTATTCCAATAATGCCGTCTAACACTAAACTTTGGTTGAGTTTTTCTTCGTCAGCTCGGTTACCTAATTTGACAGATATAGGTAAACACACAAGGTTTGCTAACATTGCGCCATATAGCGTAGTTAGCAGTGCAACTGCCATCGCTGGACCAATTGACTTTGGATCGTCCATGTTTGACAACATAGCGACCAAACCAACCAAAGTCCCGATCATGCCCATAGCGGGCGCAACGTCACCTAAGCCTTTAAATATAGTTTTACCAAATTCGTGGCGTTCTGTGGTCATAGCAATATCCTTACCTAAGGTTGCTCTGACCACTTCCACATCATGACCATCCACCAGCATATCTACGCCTTTTTGCATAAAGGGGTTTTCAATTTCAGCTTCTTCTAAAGCTAAAAAGCCGCCTTTACGGGCTGCATCGGCCATTTCTACAATTTTTTCTATTTGTGATTCTGGCGTATCGATTTTAAACATAAAGGCCTTGCCTGCGATTTTACCGGCACCAAAAAATTGCCCTAAGGTATATTGAGATAAAACCACAAATAAGCTGCCACAAAATACAATCAATATTGAAGGTACGTTAACGAACATCGCAATGTCACCACCTTGGATCATCGCCATCACAACAAAACCAATGGCACCAAGAATACCGATTATGGTTGCTAAATCCACATTATGCTCCCAATAGAATTAAAGGTATAAAGACTAAATAACAAAGACCAATAACTTAGTTAATTCTTTCACTAAGCTGCCCACAATAAACTAAAAAAGGTAAACAAATTTAACTGTTTTCACCTCATTTTATCGACAATCTTAAATAATTCTATAGTAACCATTTGGGTAATTAGTTCGACACTGATATTTTTGAACTTAATTATCCTAATTGTTTGTGTTTTTAAGACCTCATTGAAAAGTATTTGAAAGTCTTTTTTTGCTCAGGTAAGGTGCGTGCCACTTCAGAAATCGGTTGAAGAATAATATGACAACGCGAAAAAAACCAGAATCACTAAGCTTTGAACAATCTATGCAGGAATTAGAAGCATTAGTATCTAAGATGGAACAAGGCGATTTGCCATTAGAAGATGCATTACAAAGCTTTGAGCGTGGAATTAAGTTGGCTCGGCACAGTCAACAAAAATTAAAAGATGCAGAACAAAAAGTACAAATTCTCACCAATCAAAATGGTCAACAAAGCTTAGACGTATTTGAAGCAGATAAGTAACCATATGAATTTAAGTGCTTTTCAACAAACTTGCCGCGATAGAGTGAACGCCACTCTCAGTGACACAATCAATGCATTGCCTGAACATTCAGAAACACTTAAGCAAGCCATGGAGTACGCTTTATTAATTGGCGGCAAAAGAATGCGCCCGTTTTTAGTGTATGCCACAGGTGAAATGCTTTCAGTAGCAGAAACAGATCTCGATGGCCCTGCGGCGTCAATCGAAGCGATTCATGCCTACTCACTGATCCATGATGACTTACCTGCCATGGATGACGATGATTTGAGGCGAGGACATCCTACTTGTCACATTCAATTTGATGAAGCCACTGCCATTTTGGCTGGTGATGCCCTGCAAACCCTCGCATTTGAAATACTCTGTGATTATCCAATTACAACTGAATTAACAGTAAAACGTATTGAGCTGGTTAAAATTGTCAGTCATGCGGCAGGTTACAATGGTATGTGTGGTGGCCAAGCGATGGACTTAGCAGCGACCGACCAAGAAATCAGTCAACAACAATTAGAAGCGCTGCACAGCAAAAAAACCGGAGCTCTGCTCAGTGCTTGTGTGGAGATGGCTATTGCTTTGGCTGCAGACATCACCCCACAAAACAAACAACATTTGATGAATTTTGCTAGGACTATTGGCCTTGCCTTTCAAGTTCAGGACGATATTTTAGATGTGGTAGGCGATTCTGCAGTACTAGGAAAACCTCAAGGTTCTGACCAACAACAGAACAAAAGTACCTACCCTGCCATGCTTGGATTAGCAGAAGCACAAGCTTATCTCGATGATCTTCATCAACAAGCGCTTCAAGCTTTGCGCGCTTTGCCTTACAATACCCAGATGTTGGTGTCTTTTACCGACTTTGTTATCCACCGAACTTACTAAAATGAATAGGTAAGAAAGGCGTGATAAAATGAAATTTAATTAATTGATACCCATTTAATGACCTTAGAAATTGCACACTACCCTATCCTCGCTCAAGCTGATACACCAGAACAGTTAAGAGAATTGTCACAAGATAAGTTACAACAACTGAGTGTTGAATTACGCCAATATTTATTAACCAGCGTAAGCCAAAGCAGTGGGCATTTTGCCTCGGGTTTAGGCACAGTAGAACTAACTGTTGCTTTGCATTATGTGTACAACACCCCTTTTGACCGACTGTTGTGGGACGTGGGCCATCAAGCCTATCCACACAAAATTTTAACTGGTCGCCGCGAACAAATGCCGACCATCCGTAAAAAGGGCGGTTTACATCCCTTCCCATGGCCGCCAGAAAGTGAATATGACACTTTTGCTGTAGGACACTCTTCTACTTCTATCAGCGCAGCATTAGGCATGGCTGTTGCCGCTGAAAAAGAAGCTTTAGGCCGCAAAGTAGTGGCTGTTATTGGTGATGGTGCTATGACAGCTGGCATGGCATTTGAAGCCCTTAACCATGGCGGTGATATCAGTAAAGATTTACTCATAGTGTTAAATGACAATGAAATGTCCATATCTGAAAATGTCGGTGCACTCAACAGTCACTTAGCCAGATTATTAACAGGTAACTTCTTTAACTCTATTCGAGACGGAGGTAAAAAGTTACTGAGCAACGTGCCACCCATAAAAGAATTTGCTAGCCGAGCTGAAGAACATATTAAAGGTATGGTGGTACCGGGCACTATTTTTGAAGAACTTGGTTTTAAATATATTGGCCCGATAGACGGACATGATGTCAATGGCGTAGTGGATACGCTACGTAATATGCGCAACATCAAAGGCCCACAAATATTACATGTGGTGACCAAAAAAGGTAAGGGTTACGAATCAGCGGAACAAGACCCGATTAAGTTCCATGCGGTGCCTAAGTTCAATCCTAAAGATCAAGCATTGCCCAAATCAGCGCCTAGCGACCCTACTTTTTCTGCAGTATTTGGTGAGTGGTTATGCGATATGGCTGAACAAGATCCTAAATTGATGGCAGTTACACCAGCCATGCGTGAAGGTTCTGGTATGGTTAAGTTTTCTCAGCAGTATCCTTCCCAATATTTTGACGTTGCCATTGCCGAGCAACATGCAGTTACTTTTGCGGCAGGTTTAGCCAAAGAAGGCTTGAATGCCGTTGTAGCCATTTATTCTACTTTTTTACAACGTGCTTACGACCAGCTTATTCATGATGTGGCGATACAAAATCTACCGGTTTTATTCGCCATAGACCGAGCAGGCTTAGTGGGTGCTGATGGCCCCACTCACCAAGGCGCCTTCGATATTCCCTTTTTACGTTGTATACCCAATATGATCATTATGGCGCCAGCCGACGAAAACGAATGTCGTCAAATGTTGTACACAGGTCATAAATTACAAAAACCAGCAGCGGTCAGATACCCAAGAGGTTCTGCAACTGGAGTATCACCCGTACAAAAAATGGCGACCTTGGAGCTAGGCAAAAGCCGCACCATAAGAAACGGTGCAAAGGTCGCTATTCTTAACTTTGGAGTGTTATTGCCCTTTGCCGAAGAAGCAGCAGAAAAGATCAATGCCACTGTCATCGATATGCGTTTCGTCAAACCCTTAGATACCGAGATTATTAATCAACTCGCTGCCCATCATGAGTTATTTGTTAGCATTGAAGACGGTGCCATCATAGGCGGCGCAGGCAGTGCAGTAGCTGAATACTTAATGTCTTCTAAACATAGCAGTAAGCTATTACAACTAGGCCTACCTGATGAATTTATCATGCAAGGTACCCAACAAGAAATGTATGCAGAACTAGGGTTAGATGCAGCGGGGATATTGGGTAGAATCGAAGCGTTTTATGGGTAAAACAGTAGCTAGTGAATAGTAGATAGTAGATAGTAGATAGTAGATAGATTAAAGCTATTCACCACAGAGGTCACGGAGAACACAGAAGAAAAGCGCGCAAAAAGGTTTAGTTTATGGGCGCCAACCGCGTTGTCGTTACAAATGTCCTTTTCCTACCCGATGCAATCGCTTTAACTTAGTCACTTGTACGTCCATGTTAATCGGCAAAGCCGATTTTCTTGCTCTCTTTTAATGGGGGTACATAATGCCGCCCCCTTCATTACTGCTAAAGAAAACTTTAGTGAGCATCTCGTTCCATCCTCCATATTAACTTGCCAATGTAATATGCCATTTGGCGCACGGTATAGAAAAAGACGCTTTGATATAAACAAAAAGCTGACGAGATGAACTACAAACTTTACTATGGTTTCACAAGCTTAGAACGGCTTTTGATATTTTCGCGCATTGAAATCCCTGGCACTTGAATATATTGGGTAATAGTATCTGCGTACTGACCCACTTTTCCTAAATTTTTGCGGTAGGGCTTAAAAATAAGTTCAGACAAATTTAAACTAATACCAATAAAAGCTTCTGTGGTTTTAAAGTCTGTATATGGTCGGTCATCTTTTTTAAAACCTCGGCTATAATAACCAGCTTGAAGTTCTAAGTATTTTAACGGTGTGTTTTTGAAAATATCAATGCCACTTAGTTTTGCCACCGCCAAGTATTTCATACCGGAGTAATCTGTAATAGGATGAAATCCTTTCATGCCTTTTGATGGAGAATACTCAATTCTTAAATCTAACGTATCTCCCAAAACATCTGGATATTTAGTTTTCAAATACGACACCCCAATGCCTGTAGTATTGGCAATTAAGTCTTCATAACTGAAGCCATGATCTGCAGAGTAGCCGTCGAATATCTCAACGTATAACATTAAACCCCAGCTTAAATATGCACTATATTTGGCTGAAGAATCAACACTGTATCCTTTTTGACTCATACGATGCGTTAGAAACTCAGTCATCAAATAAGATGAGTATAAATGACCTAATTTATCTGCGCCGCCACTGCCTGCATTCATATCGAACCAGCCTTCTTCGTTAAACTTAAAGCTTGAGCTACCCCATTCCCACTCTTTGGCTCCTAAGTAAGTAATGCCTCCAAACACCCCGACAATCTCCAGCCAATTCTCGGCACTCGCTTCAGTTATATTTGCATATACAGGCAGCGCAACGGTTCTTTGGGTTTCTTCGGCTTGTAAACACTGAAAACAAAAAATAAAAATAACTAGTAAATAGATACTTTTTTTCACGAACGATAGACCTTTTTAGGGGAAGAGAAGGAATGTAATAATAACTAATATATAACCAGCAAATCGCAACGAAATGTAAACGTCGTATTTTACAGCTAAATTAAGTAACAAATAATTATTCAATCATTTGTTATAAAGGGGTAGCGTCTATACTTTTGGTATTCCCTTCGACACAAATCCCGTCGTTGATTCATTCCATTTTTAGGGTCAAAAAAACGCTCACAATTAACAAGCCAGCCACGATAATTACAACTGTGATTGATATGCGTTTTGTTAAACCCTTAAATACCGACATTATTAATCAACTCGCAGTAAAACATGATTTGTTTGTGAGCATTGAAGACGGCGCCATAATGGGCAGCGCAGTAGCGGAATATTTAACGTCTTCTAAACATAGCAGCAAGTTGTTGCAGTTAGGGCTACCCGATGAATTTATCATGCAAAGTACCCAGGGCTAAATTAACGTGACTGTCCAGTTTGAGTTGATTTTTAAGGAATACGATCCCTTTATCTTTATTGTAAAAATACGGTGCCTTCTTTCATCACAAACGCAACATTTTCTAACAAACTAATATCCGTAAGTGGGTTGCCTTTAACGGCAATAATGTCGGCCATTTTACCTTCCTCTAAGCTACCGAATATTCCTCTTGCTTAAGTAAGATAGCAGGATCAATGGTAGCGGCTTGAATGGCTTGTAGTGGTGTCATTCCAAATTCAACCATACGTGAAAATTGCTTGGCATTGTCGCCATGAGGGTAAACACCGGCGTCACTTCCAAATACCATTTTCACACCTGCTTTAACGGCTTTCCTAAAGTTTTCCCGCTGTATTTTACCTACCCTACGTTCTTTGGCTAAACTTTCTTCTAATATGCCTGCGGCCTCGCCTTCATTTAGAATATATTCCGTAACGTACACATCCATTGAAAAATAGGTGCCATTCTTCTTGGCTAAGGAAATGGCTTCGTCATTTAAAAAACTGACATGCTCTACCGAGTCTACCCCTGCCTTTATTGCAGTAACAATACCTTCAGTACCGTGGGCATGGGCCGCAACCGTTAATCCTCGCATATGAGCTTCATCGACGATGGCTTGCATTTCTTCATAGGTATATTGCTGAACGCCTACTTTTGTGCCTTTAGATAACACCCCACCTGTGGCGCAAAACTTAATGACTGTTGCGCCATATTTAATATTTTCACGTACTTTGGTTCGCACAGCCCACGGACCATCTGCCACACCACCGGCTATTGCATCATATTCAGCAGGTAATAAATTATTATCACAATGACCACCCGTAACACCCAATGAACGCCCAGCCGTAAACATGCGCGGCCCAGTAATATCACCATCGTTTATGGCATCCCGTAATGCAACATCAGCAAACCCAGGTGCGCCTAGATTTCGTACTGTGGTAAAACCTGCCATCAAGGTAAGGTTTGCCTGTTTTACTCCAGTTAACGTGGCACGGGGCAAAGATGCAGCAAGACCCGCATAACCATGTTGATGTGCGTCTGATGTTAGATGAACATGCATATCGGTTAAGCCAGGTAACAGCGTATGCCCAGTTAAATCAAGGGAATTTTGCGGTAAAGGTGTAGCAAAATTGGCAGTGATTTTAACAATTTTTCCATCTGCCACTTCTAATAAAGGGCGTTTTACTAATTTACCTGTTTTAACATTAATAAAGGCGTCTGCATAAACGAATTGAGTTTCTGCCATAGCTTGAGTGCTTGCCATAGATGCGACAAACATAATAATTAGTGCGTTACGAATGAACTGCAATACTTTCATGAAACTGACTTACTCAGATGTGATTAGTGATTTTTAATATACTGTTTTTTATAACTATCGTCACTGAAAAAGGCATGGCCATTTATCACAGTCGACACCGAGCATTAGGGCTGTTTATCACATATAAACATCTGCGTAGATTGTAGCCTTTGTGTTCCTGAATGCCCAGTTGAAGCGATATTTCAAACGTATTTACCAAGCCATATATGGCTTGGTAAATTTACTATGAGCTAGGAGCTGACATTGCCGTCATAAGGACTTAGAATTTCACAGATGTGTTATTACTAATAAAACCCATATTCAGAAACGTCCTCTATCCATCGGCCATGTACCAAAAGCCCACAGACATGGCTCGCTGGCCGACTTAGCGGTTATAGCAGATTGCAGGCGGTGCAATTAACTTTGTTACGACCCCAATTAATTTTGTTACGACCCCAATTAATTTATAATCTAGTTTGAGCAAGCCAGTTTCTTTGTTCTGTGATAGTTCACCGATAACGTTTTCCGCAAATTTTACATTTAGACTGTAAGCATCTAATTTGTCATTCATCAGTTAAACCCATTCATTATCTGCTAAAGAATTAGAGTCAGGGGTTAATAATTCTTTTGTCGTTAATTTTATTCCTATCCCTTGTAAAACTGAAAAAACTGCGGACAAAGTACAATTAGCATTGCCGTTTTCAATACGTGATAGAGTATTTATGCCGACTCCACATAGCGCTGCGCAGTCTGCCAGTTTCATATTCAATTTTGTTCGTTTTGCTTTGACAAGCATACCTAGCACTTATGCATTTTCTATATATGCAGAGCTGGGCATGTCTGAAACTTTAACTCGATTAGCCATATTAATAGCACTCTATTATTCACCACTATTAGTGAATATTTAAAGTGGTAGTGATAATAGAATATATATTCACCGCTACTGGTGAACAATCATTAAAACTAACAGGAAAATCACTTAAAGTAGTGGAGATAAATAGTGGTTGATACTAATAAAGAAGGCTCAGCAGGTTTAAAGGAGTGTAGGCGATCAAAATAGACCGTTCTTAAAATCCTAATCCAATCCATTAAAATCGCGGCTTAAAGACTCTACTGGATTAATTGACCATTACACTAGCGGTAAAAGAAATCAGAGGGGTCAAATCACTTGTCTAATTAAACTTTTTTAGACCTTGTAGAATACGAGTTGAGGAATTGATCAAAAGTATTGTGAAGCAAGCAACTTGCCCCCTTTTCCTAACGCTTACTGGCATCCATGCCAGTTTTGCCTCGAATCCCTTCGAATCAGTTACTTCTTTTATAAAGTGCATCCTTGCACTTTACCTTTCAGGCCAGCTAAAGCTGTTCCATATTTATCCTATAAATATGGTCAACAGCCAAAAGAAGTAACCAAGAAAGGTCGCTCGCTGCCAAAGTTTTTAACCGCACAAAAAGGCTTATTTTAGGGGCGCTACAAATGTATCTTTTCCTACCCGATGTGAACGCTTAAACCGAGTCAATCATACGTCCATGATAATCGGCACCCAATCTCGACTTCCCTGTCGAGCTGTTCAACTGGGCGAAGCCGTGCTACTAAAGCAACCAGTTTCCCCCATGCCATTTGCCCCTAAAATAAGTCTTTTTGTGCTGAAACTTTAAATGCGGGAAATGCAGTGGCGGAGCCACCAAAACGACTATCGGTAAAGCCGATTTTATTGCTCTCTTACAATAGGTGTCCACATAATGCCCTACAGCCTCAACGCCCGTATAACCGGCAAATAAAAAACGGGGCAGAAAGCCCCGTTTTTTATTTGTCCGAGTTAATGCGCTTGTTAGGCTTTTGTTTTTCTGCGGGAAAAACCCAACCCAGCCAAACCTAAACCAAGCAAAGCTAATGATGCTGGTTCTGGTACAGATTCAACAACTGAGCTTGTTGTTACAACAGCCCACGTAGAATTAACACTGTTATCTCTATTATTCCAAGTAAACCACGCATTATCAGGCTGACCAATCCAGCTTACTGCATTATTTGACCAAGTATTAGTAAATAAATTAAAGTCGCCTACATCAAACAAAGTGGTTAAATCAACCGTTGCTCCTTCTATATTATTGGAGCCTTCAAATGAAGTTAATTCATCAAATGTTAACAAGCTGTCCAAATTAGTATCAGTACCAATAAATGTACCCCCCCCCAAAAACCACCATTATTAGTAACTTCATAATCCACTGATATAATGGCAGCGTTTGATATTCCGGAGAACAACAAACAAACAAACATAAAACCGATTTTTTTCATTTCTTCATCCTGTAGCTAAATAGGTTATTGAGATACCGTATTTTTAAAAGCAAATTATGCGCCAGATTGTTATCTTATTGTATTTTAGTTGTTTTATTGGGTTTCGATGTGCTACTTGCAAAACAAGTGTAAATATTATTGACACATATCTGCGACCATTTGTTAAAATATTATACAGCTGGTTGTTGCTGCTCGTTTTAATGCCTCAACGCTTGCCATAACCGGCGCGGTGAAGTGGAGCGCAGCGTAGCTTTATGGC
Organism: uncultured Paraglaciecola sp.; assembly: GCF_963977085.1. Lineage (GTDB taxonomy): Bacteria > Pseudomonadota > Gammaproteobacteria > Enterobacterales > Alteromonadaceae > Paraglaciecola. Next base: position 274,985 of record NZ_CAXBNC010000007.1, read on the forward strand.
GACCGAGTTTATGGCATTGTTATGTGATCTTGCGATGAACTTTGAGCCTTTTATTATCATAATGCATGTATTTTAATTGTTCTACATGACTGATAATAACATTTTTGCGCTCAACAATAGCGAAACAACAGCGAATATTTTTTTCAATAATGACGCTGGTAAATTGTGTGACAGGCGTACGCCAATTGGAGCAGCGATTATACTCGCTACAGATATTACGATACACGCGGGAAGGTATACGTAGCCGACCGCATAAGGAATATTCAAAGTTTCCGACCACCCACCCACCATATAACCCGCCGCGCCCGAGATCGCAATCGGAAATCCAATGGCTGCTGAAGTACCAATCGCCTTTCTTATTTCTATACTCTTATAACTCAGATACAAAATCATAAGAAAGCCGCCACCCACGGCAGCCAACGCGGAAACAGCACCGATACCAAAGCCAACACCGACCAGTCTTCGTTGTGTCATTGGTTTTCTACTGGGATTGGGTTGCCAACCAATAAACATTTGAATTGCCACGAGTGCCATGAACATGGCAAAAAATAGTGCGATATACACAGCGTTAACTTTGCTGGCGATTTGGGTGGAGGCATATGCACCCATAATTATGCCCAAAGCCATGCCGCCAACCACTTTCCATTCCACCGCCCCTCTGGCGTTATGAGCACGGGTACTCGCCGCAGAGGTTATAATCATACACGTCAATGCAGTTCCCAACGCTACATGCACTTGCTGCTCAATGCCCTGATATGCGAACGTAGACGCCAGTAGTGGAACGAGGATTCCGCCACCGCCAACACCCAATAAGCCTGCCATAAAGCCAACGAATGCACCGAGAACTGCATAGAACAGAAGCCACTCCATACTTAACATAGAAACAGTAATCATGGTGCCCCCCCCCACAAAAGCCATGTGGTGATTGCCGCCTCCACCTTCCCCTTGAATCCACCGGCAATTTTCTCCTGTGCCATATGCTTCAGCAGGTAGTTTTCGCCATAGTACCGCTTCAATTCTTTTTCACGTACTGAAAAAGGCGGGCCATCATATAAACGTTGGTCGTATTCATAGCTGATCAGCAACTGTGGAGCCCCATGAGTAAGCGCTGTCAAATGAAACGCATAGCGTTGACGCATTTCCTCAGGGAGTGCCACCAAAGCAGCTCTGTCATAGACAGCATCAACCGCGCCTAGCATGTTGCTGGACACGTCGAATATGTCACCAACCCAAATATCAATATTTGTTGCGCTGTAACAAAGCAGCTTTCCAACCGGATTAATATCCGGCGTCAAATCCATTGATTGAAATAGTTCGTTTACTGCAAGTGAACTCAGCTCTGCGCCAACGATGCGATAACCCTGCGAGAGCAACCAGGCAATATCGAGCGTCTTACCGCACAAAGGCAGGAAGAGCCGCGAGCCCTTTGCCAGATCAAGTATTCCGAGATGCTCGATCAATGCTGGATTGACCTGATTTTCATGAAAGCCGATCTCACCCCGTTCCCATCTCAGGTGCCAAAAACCTGTATCCATAGCCATGTCCTCATATTATCAATAAGATAACTAGCCTAAAAACAACTTCTAAGGTTGCCTTCAGTAGTGTTCTTGAATAGGATACAAGTTAAAGTCAACTTTAAGTCAAGGGGTTTCATAGAAAACTTCATGGACATTGCAGAAGTTAGCAAGGCATCGGGAGTGCCAGCCTCGACCTTGCGGTATTACGAAGAAAAAGGGCTTATTCAGTCTTATGGCCGTAGTGGATTGCGACGGCTATTCCATAGCGATGTGTTACGGAGTCTTGCGCTGATTTCTTTGGGTCGCAGTGCCGGTTTCTCACTTGACGAGATTGCGGAAATGTTTACACCCAAAGGGCCTCAAATTAACAGGGAAGTGCTCCTAGAAAAAGCCAACGAGCTGGATCGAAAAATAAAAGAACTCACTTCCATGCGTAATGGTCTTCGTCACGCGGCAGTCTGTAGCGCACCCAGTCATTTCGAGTGCCCAAAGTTCCTTCGCCTACTGAAAATTTCGGGGAAAAGTCGTCACAGGCCATTAAATAAACTAACGAAAAAACCTGCTGGTAAAAAGCAGAAAACCTGAAACAGGCAGACTATGGATCTTTTGGTGGCACATAACGCCTCGCTAAGAGGCAAAAAATAGTTGGTTAAAATGTACGAGGAACGAGTGCTAGCCAACTGTTTAGCGTCCGTTTGAGTAACTTGTATGGATAATACACCTACCCATTAACCCCTTTTAAAACAGTTTACGGTA
>NZ_CAXBNC010000008.1:0-202833 GCF_963977085.1 uncultured Paraglaciecola sp.
GAAGCTAGAAGCTAGAAGCTAGAAGCTAGAAGCTAGAAGCTAGAAGCTAGAAGCTCGAAACCCGTGACTCATTCGAGCCTTTCTGGCAAGCTACCGCCATTAGAAATTTTTACTAATCTTTTATAAGCGACTTTATGCAAACATCTTTTCAGTTGATGGCTGACTCTTCGGCATTTTTTATGGGTTTTGTGTTTATCGTCAGTCTGATGGTGGGCAGTTTCCTTAATGTTGTAATTTATCGTTTGCCTGTCATGATGGAACGCTCATGGAAAGCCGAAATTGCTGAGTATTCAGCGTCACAAAATGAAGCTATACCCGCTACCACTAAGCCTAATGATCCTCCCTTTAATTTAGTTAAACCCGATTCTACTTGCCCTAAATGCCAACATAAAATAAGAGCCTGGGAGAATATCCCTTTAATAAGTTGGCTATTACTCAGGGGAAAATGCAGTCAATGTAAAAACCCCATATCGATTCGTTACCCTTTAGTGGAATTGGCAACAGGGTTGTTATCGACTTTAGTTGCATGGCATTTCGGTTTTGGCCTAGCTGGCTTTGCTGCTGTTGTCGCTACTTGGTTGCTGATTGCTATGACCTTTATCGATCTCGATACTATGTTATTGCCCGATCAATTAACTTTATCTCTGTTGTGGTTAGGGTTGTTACTGAGTATCGAAAGTCCATTTGTATCCAGTCAAGATGCGCTGATTGGCGCTGCTGTTGGTTATTTAAGTTTATGGAGTTTGTATTGGGTATTTAAATTATTAACTGGCAAAGAAGGCATGGGATACGGCGATTTCAAACTACTCGCAGCTATAGGTGCGTGGGTAGGTTGGCAACATTTACCTGTGGTGGTTTTGTTGTCGTCATTTGTCGGTGCAATTGTAGGTGTCACTTTGCTGACAGTGCAAGGTAAAGACAAAAGCCAGCCCATCCCCTTTGGCCCCTACTTGGCTGCAGCCGGTTGGTTGACTTTGTTATACGGTGATTGGATTGTTGCCCAGTATTGGCAGTGGATGTTGCCCTGAGCATTTAAAAGCTTGCTACCACAGAAAACCGGGTGCCGCACACAGAGCGTCGGGCAGCTTCGCTGCACAGAGGAATAGAATGTTAAGAACAATTAATTGCAATAATTTATGGCTTTGTTTTTTTAGGCAAAGCCGCCATTCTCCTTTGCTTTTCTCTGCGCTCTCTGCGCCCTCTGTGTTTCAAAATCCTTTATTCTTTGGCTTTTCAGCAATTAAAAACTTTCAACCACAGAGTACACCGGGTGCGGCGCACAGAGGGCTGCACAGAGGAATAGAATTAAATTGGCAGGGATGGATGTGAGTAACTTTGTTGTTGGTATAAGTGGTGGTATTGGTAGTGGTAAAACCACTGTCACTGATTTGTTTGCAAAATATGGGGTTGAAGTGATCGATGCAGATCTGATTGCCAGAGAAGTGGTCGAACCTGAAACTCCTGCCTTAGCAGCAATTGTTACTAAGTTTGGTGAGTCAGTATTAGACCAAGCTGGCAGCTTGGACAGAGCTAAACTTCGCACTTTGGTTTTTGAAGATACTGAAGTCAAAAATTGGCTCAATCAGCTTTTGCATCCTGCCATAAGGGAACAAATGTTATTACAGACTCAGCGAGCTAAGTCGGCATATTGTCTATTGAGTGTGCCCTTGTTGGTTGAAAATAAATTGTATCAACAAGTAGATAGGGTGGTAATTGTCGATGTGGATGAGCAGACGCAACTGCAAAGAACCCTGTTGCGCGACAAAACTAATGAGCCACAAATCCGCGCGATTATGAGCGCCCAAGCAACTAGACAGCAACGTTTAGCCGTAGCTGACGATGTGATTGATAACAATGGCAATGCTGATAACTTGACCGCACAGGTCGACGTTCTGCACAAAAAATATATGCTTTTGGCGGCACAAGAAAAGTAGATAGTAAATAGTGGCTAGATATTAGTGGATAGTTTTAAAAGTTAAGAAATTGGCGGGTTAACCTGTCGTGCTACAATTTTGGGGTTATTCTCTATCGCCTCTAGGAATCAAAATTGCCAGGTTAAGTTGATTTAATACTTGGGAAACCAGTGCTTTTTTTCTGTTGTCTCTTTGTAGCGCAGCGTACTGTGGTAATAATCTTTTCATCTTTTAAGACTCGTCATTATTTACTAGAGTCACACTACTGTTGTTGTCAGCTTTGTGTAATTTAGCCTATTGATTTGATTAAAAATTCTTTACAATGTTTATCCACTGCAGGTATTGCAGTTTAATCAAGGTAAACAGGTGATCATGTCTCAAGCAATTTACGAATTTCCACTCAATGAAAAGGTACGTACCTACCTTAGGCTTGAGCAGTTATTTAAGCAGCTCGAGCAAGGGAAGACGTCTAGTGAAAATTGGCAATATATTAATTTTCTCGACAGTCTATTCACTTTACTTGATTTGTCAGAACGAATCGATTTGCGTAACGACGTATTAAAAGACATTGAGTCTCATGAAAAAAATCTGGTTATTTGGTCGCAACATCCAAATATAGATGACGAAGCATTACAATTTGCCCTTCAAAAAATTCTACGTTTACGTGAGTCATTAAAAAGTAATAAAAAAGTCGGCGCAGAACTCAAAGAGGATCGATTTTTGGCCTCCATAAGACAGAGATTTTCCATCCCTGGTGGCACCTGTAGTTTTGATTTACCTAATTTACATTACTGGTTACAGCAACCCAATGAAGTTAAACAACAGGATATCAACAGCTGGTTACAAGAACTGACACCTATTCAACAAGCGATGGAGATCACTCTATCATTTTTGCGGGAAAGAGGACGTTTTACCGCGGTTGAAGCTGAAAAAGGTTTTTACCAAGGTATTGCTGAAGATAAAAATGAGTTAATCCGAGTGTTGACGTCAACTGACCAAGGGTATTACCCAATGTTGTCAGGCAATAAATATCGATACGCTATTCGTTTTACTTTATTTACTCCTACCATGGAAGGGAGCACCGCTGTCGACAGCAAAGTAAATTTTAAACTGGCTTGTTGCTAAACCTTTCCATTATTTCATTCGAGGCTATTTAATCCTATGCCAACTACAGTCAATTGTCCTAATTGTAAAAAACCAGTGGAGTGGATCCAAAGTAATCTTTTTCGCCCATTTTGCAGTAAAACTTGTCAGCTAATTGATTTAGGTGAATGGGCGGATGAGGAAAAATCTATTCCTTGTGGTGCAAACAAAGATGAAGAAACAATAAAATTGCCAGATTTTGATATTGAAGACATTGAAGCCATGTTAAGTGAGCAGTCTGACGATTTCTTCAAAGAATAACCTTATTCTAATCAGTTAATTAGATTGACCTAATCGTTTTTAATTATTTTAAATGATTAAGAAATCTAGGTATCTTAGCTGTAATTAGTTTATTAACCTTAGATCGGAGATCAATATGTCTAACCCAAATTTTGAAGATAAATCAGGACAAGCTGTTCCTCAATGTACTTTTGCCGCACGTGTTAATGACGAGTGGGTAAAACTGACTACTGATGAATTGTTCAAAGGTAAAACAGTGGTTGTTTTTTCTTTACCTGGCGCGTTTACGCCTACCTGTTCTTCTACTCATTTACCCCGTTACAATGAATTGGCTAAAACATTTAAAGCTAATGGTGTAGATGAAATTATCTGTGTATCTGTAAACGATACTTTTGTTATGAACGCTTGGGCAGAAGATCAAGAATCAGATAATGTAACACTTATCCCTGACGGAAATGGTGATTTCACTAGTGGCATGGGTTTATTAGTCGATAAATCTGAAATCGGTTTTGGTAAGCGTAGCTGGCGTTATTCTATGCTGGTTAAAGACGGCATAGTAGACAAAATGTTTATCGAGCCTGATTTACCTGGCGACCCCTTTGAAGTATCAGACGCCGATACTATGTTGGCTTATGTTGCCCCAGAAGCTAAAGCGTCTGTAGCGACAGCCATTTTAACTAAGCCTGGTTGCCCTTTCTGCGCTAAAGCAAAAACCTTGTTAGATGCAAAAGGTTTTGAATATGAAGAATTAGTTATGGGCAGAGAAGTGTCTTTCACTTCACTTAAAGCCCTTTCAGGTAACGAAACTTGGCCACAAGTATTTATTGGTGGTAAGTTAATCGGTGGTTCTGACGAACTAGAAGCTTATTTTGCTTAAATTTTGTGTTGACTAAAAATGGCGCCTAAGAGCGCCATTTTTTATGCCTGCAAATTAGTAAATCGTGACGCAACTGGATATAGTAGGGGCTACTAAATAATTGAGCTAAATGTAAATGAAGTTACTTTTTGTACTCTTGCTTTTAACCGCTAGTACCACGTCTTTTGTCGCTTCTTCTCAGTCTATTGAGCACGAGTTTGATAAGTTTAACGCTATTTACCAAGCACAACTTGGCGCAACTCGTGGTTGTAAATCGCCTCAAATGAACGTGTTCAGGGTCTGCGCTGATAGTCTAAAAAATGACGGTAACGCCCCTTATATTTTGCATCATAATAAAGTCACAGACAAAGTCGTAGTCTTGTTTCATGGCTTAAGTGATTCGCCATTTTTCCTGCGTTCTATCGCGCAATCGATACATCAGCAAGGTCATAATGTGGTTGTTACTTTATTGCCCGGTCATGGTAAAAAACAAGCCGATGAGGATATGCAAGACACCGAATTAGCCGATCGCTGGCGAGTCCATGTGTCAGAAATGATTGATTTCTCTGAGGGATTAGGCAAGCAAGTTTATGTTGGTGGTTTTTCAACAGGTGGCGGTTTGGCCTCCGAGTATATTTTGCAAAATCCTAAAGCAGTGAAAGGTTTAATGTTATTTTCTGGAGCATTAGCGCTGGACTCAAGTGTAGAGTCTATGGCCAACATCTGGGGTATACAGTGGTTAGCTAAAATTTTAGATGGCGAATATAAAACACTAGGCCCCAACCCTTACAAATATCCCAGTGTGGCGCGTTTCTCAGCATTTGAATTAACAGAAGTCATTTTTTCTGTACGTGAATTAATTGCACAAGGTGCGCCGCTCAACCTACCTATTTTTGCTGCTCACTCAATGGCAGATATCACTACACCTATAGCGGGAGTTAAAAGTCTGATGGCTGTGAACACTGGGCCTAATAGATTATTTGAAATTCCAAAAGAATTGGATGTATGCCATGCTGATCTTGTGATTGACCAAGAGCAATTGTCTGATATGAAGTTTAACGCTTCAATGCTTGAAGAAATAATGCCTTGCAATGTACCCGAAGCCAATCCTAAACATGCAGAAATGTTAGAAGCGTTGAGTCAATATTTGACGACTTATTAGGTAAACACAGATGAATAATTGGATAGTTCTGCTCAGAGGCATCAACGTTGGCGGTAAAAACATTGTTCCTATGAAACAGCTTGCGGACATGTTGCTTGGTTTAGGTTGTCAAAATGTTCACACCTATATTCAAAGTGGTAATGTGCTGTTGCAAAATTCAGAATCAAACGCACAAGTGTTATCAGAAAAGATTGCCAATGAGATGTTACAAACATTTGGTTTTCAGCCACATATTTTGCTTTTGACACTTGCGCAATTTGAACAAGCAGCGACCAATAATCCTTTTCCCAATGCGCAATCTAATCCTAAAACATTACATATGTTTTTCCTCGCAGAGCCAGCGCGCAACCTAGACTTTGATGCTATGAAATGCATAAAAAAAGACAATGAATCTTTCGAACTCATCGAAGATGTTTTCTACTTACATGCGCCAGATGGTATTGGTCGCTCTAAATTGGCTGCAAAAGCAGAAAAATTACTGGCAGTAGCAACCACTGCCAGAAATTGGAAAACTGTGAGTCAGTTACTGACTTTAGCTAATCAAAAATAGTGCAACATAGGCTGCACTAATCTGTTGTGGAACTAAACATAGCGACTTTTAGGGATCTAGCCGCGACTTTTTAATTTTTAAGCTATTTTTTATTAGCTTACCAAAGACTTTATCTTGGTGATGAGACTGAGCGAGGGTCAAACTATTCCTTGCTTGTTCTTTTAACATCTTTTGATAATTGGCGAGTCTACGGGGGGCTAAGTCACCAGTGTCTAGAGCCATTAACACTTTACAACCGGGCTCAGACTGGTGTTGGCAATCAGTAAACTTACACTGCTTGGCGAGACGTTCTATATCCGAAAATACCGCTTTAATTCCTTCTTCACAATCGGTGAGTTGTAATTCACGCATGCCAGGACAGTCTAAGATTAAACCACCAGCTTGAGTAAAATATAAAGAGCGGCTTGTTGTGGTGTGCCTTCCTTTGCTGTCGTCATCACGGATCGCAGCGGTGGCTTCTTCCATGGAACACAGCGAATTGGACAAAGTAGTTTTACCCACGCCAGAAGATCCCAGCAGCACAACAGTTTGCCCAACTTTGCACCAATCGTTGAGCTGTTGCACTTTTTCCTTGTTTAGGGCATCCATGGGCAGCACAACTAAATGAGACTGTAACTCATGTAATTGTGCTAAATAATCGGATAGTTGTTGCTCGTTAATCAAATCTGCTTTGGTTAACACTAATACCGCGTCAACTTGCGCTTCTTTAGCTAAGGCTAAATAACGTTCGATTCGAGATAAGTTGAAGTCGTTATTGCAAGAGCTAACAATAAAAGCCGTGTCCACATTGGCTGCAATCAATTGGTTGGTGTTGGCTCCGGGAGATTTTCGTTGGAAAACACTCAGCCTATCTAAGATGACAGGTGTATCGCTTTGTATTTTGGGTATCAGTAACCAATCTCCCACAGTGCAAGTTTGCAAGTGAGGAAACTGTGCCAAATTAAGTTCACGTTCGCCGTTTTCACCTAAAACAATGACGCGATTTCTAAAAACTTGGGTGATCCTATAGGGGGCGGTTTGCTCTAGGTTTTCTAAAGTTAACTGTTGATTAAAAAACGTTTTCCAACCTAATTGAGCTAAGGTGTAATTTTTTCCAGACATGGTAAGTCCTGTTGTCTAATGAATAACGGGTCGATTTGTAGACCATAAATAGTCATCGCTCGTCAAGACAACGGGTAGTGAGTGAAATTTAGGCAGCTACCCGCTCTTGCAAAGCTATGTGGGCAGTGACAACAATCATCAAAAATCTCCTTAGTTATAAAGTAAGTCTATATTGCTAGACAAAAATAACAGTGCGTTGCTGACCTGTAAAGCTGAAACTTGTGTTCGGTCTGCACAGGGCTGTTAAATCTATAGTTAATCATCATGCAAAGAAATGGCGATTAGCTGAAAGGGTTTTATTCTAGAGCCGGTATATATCCCAATACGATTATGTATTAGGTTAAATCATCTAAAGGATAAAACATGTCTGAACAATACACGCTTTATGGCGCCCCCATGTCTTTATATACGGGCAAGGCTAGAGCTTATTTGATTTTTAAAAGTCTGCCTTACACAGAAGTGTTTTCGTCGCTGAAGGTTTATAAAAGTGTCATTGTTCCCAAAACTGGCGTCCGTTTTGTACCAGTGGTCAAAACACCTGAAGATGAATATTTACAAGATACCGCACAGATTATAGATACGCTCGAGCAACGTCATCCTGAGCGTCCGGTTATCCCCACCACCCCTAAACAGAAGTTAGTTTCATACCTTTTTGAAACTTGGGGGGATGAATGGCTAGTCATTCCGGCCATGCATTACCGTTGGAACAAAGCCAACTTCCCCTTTATTTATCAAGAGTTTGGGAAAGTCATCGCGCCGAATATGCCAGGCTTTATTCGTGCTTTTATTGGCAAAAAAATCGGCGCTAAATTCAAGGGATTTGTGCCAATGTTGGGGATTACCCCTACGAGTATTCCTGCCATTGAAGATTGGTATGAAAACCATGTATTGCCACTATTGGATAGACATTTTTCTAAGCATGATTACCTACTTGGTAGTAAACCTTGTTTAGGCGACTTTGGTTTAATGGGCCCTTTATATGCTCATTTATACCGAGACCCTGAGCCTGGTGCTCTAATGAAAAAAATAGCCCCTAACCTGGCCAAATGGGTCGAAAGAATGAATCAACCCCAAGACGTCGAAGGAGAATATTTAGCTGATGATGTTATCCCTGACACTTTGCTTGAACTCTTAACTCGAATCTTTAAAGAACAATGGCCAGTTTTAACGAATACAGTGCAAGCGTTACAAAAGTGGGCTGAGCAAAATCCTCAAGTCGCTGAGATCCCTAGAACTATAGGCGAACACCAGTATACTATTGGTGATGTATCCGAACAGCGTGCCATTGGTACTTTCCATCAATGGAAAGTACAACGAATCTTGGATTGTTACCGTCAATTTGAGGATCAGCAGAAGCAGTCTGTTGATACTTTTTTGCAATCGGTAGGTGGATTAGAGAGTATGCAGTTAGATATTCCAAAGAGACTGCATAGAGTAAACAATAAATTAACCTTTAATTAAGTTACCTATAGGAAAATAAATGCACATAGTTTGTTCCCATTGCTTTGCAATAAACCGTATACCAGAAGACAAAAGCCATACTCAGGCCAAATGTGGTAAATGCCAACAGGCTGCTTATTCTTCAAGTCCCATTGAGTTAACGGATAATACATTTTATCGTTATATCGAGAAAAATGACTTACCGGTGATTGTGGACTTCTGGGCAAGTTGGTGCGGACCCTGCCAAGCAATGGCACCTGTATTTAGTGCCATTGCGCAACAGTCTGAAGAGATATTGTTTGCCAAAGTGAATACCGAACAAGCAAAGCAAGTTTCAGCAGATGCAGCTATTCGTAGTATTCCAACCCTTATCTTTTTTCTACACGGCAGGGAAATCGATAGAGTGTCTGGTGGCCTCAGCGGGTCACAACTAAAAACCTGGATAATGCAGTGCCTAAAAAAATTGGGTTAATCTTTGGATATTAACGCCCCAATCCTGGGGCATTAATATCAAGTGTTACTTGGCTTCTTTTTACCATTCAAGAACCAGCCGATTGGTGTCCACCTGACTAGAAGGAGGTAACTGATTAAACCAATAGCAAGTGTGCAGATAGAGCTCAGAAAAAATTCAACTAACAGTGGCCACTGGGTATCCAGTAAGTAAAATTGAATAAGCCACAATACCGGTAAATGAATGATGTAGATCCAGTAAGAAGAGTCTGCAATTAGCTTCACACTAGGGCTTTGTTTATTAAACAGACTTCGACCCACTATTATCAAGACCAGACTCATAAACACACTGATATAAGCTTGCAAAGCGCCAAGTCCTATTTGCTTTAGGTCTATAGATGGCGAAGTTGCCATAACAGTCATGATTTCTTGCATGCTGCTATGCCTTGGAAATAATTCAAAAAACAGGATATAGGCGGCAACACTTGTCGCAAACATTAGCCACCCATAGGGTTGAAGTTTGTCTAAAAATTCTTGGTGGGTAAATAACCCAAAACCAAACACAAAGAACATACCGAAGAACCCAAATGACCATAACTGCGGCATAAATTGTTCAGGTGCAGGAATAGGTGCGTGTTGAGTTAAAAGTGCGGGAACCAATAAAAGAGGGCCTAATAACAAGAACAGTTTTGGCATCTTGATGATTCGCGACATCCAATCAAACTTAAACGATTTCACCGCTATTGCAGTTACCAAGTAAAAAAATGTTAATTGGTATAAAAACCATAAATGGGTTGTGGTAACCGGTGGTGGGGCATCTGGGTATTGCGCCATCATGGCAATCAAACCCAGCATGGGTGATTTAGCTTGGATGTTTTCCATTGCCCAGCCTATCAATATTGCGAAAGCAGTAAGCACTAAAGGTAAGAATATCGACAATGGCAATGTTATGCGCATGAGACGATTTTTCAGCATTGCACCTAAGCCTCTTTTTTGAATTAACAAGGCGCAAAAAAAGCCTGCAATCAAAAAGAATAATGGCATCCGAAAGGTATGACTGAAAAAAGCCATAAAATCGACTACCTCAGAAGTTTGAGGGCTGGCTGGTAACCAAACCTCTTTGAGTGCAGGGCTGTAAGCTAATGCAGCGTGAAAAAATACACCAAGTAACATGGCAAACGCCCGTAAATTATCCATATAGTGGACACGACTATGACTACCCATAATGAGCACCTTTTAAGTTAAGTTTAAACAGAGTGTTTAGTTGGCCTAAATATTAAATAGGCCTGTGATGAGGCCTAGCTAGAGAAAGCAGGCCTTTCGGGATTTGATAAAAATGGTGACAGCTAAAACTATCGCTATGGCAAAAATCTCAACGCCGATTATGCTATAAACGGTTGAATTAAAGTCGGCAGTTTCGGATTCAATATTGCTGCCAATTGATTTAATACCTGCTACTGCAAATATAAACATATTAAAAAACAAGTTGAGAATAATCATAGTCACTATGGTGACTGCCATAGATCCGCTTAATATTCCTGCGCACAGGATAATTGTAGTCGCCACCAAAATTTCTAAAGCGCAGATGAGCAACATAGGTATCATACCGTTTGGCATATGACTGAAATATATAATCAGGGTAGTTGAGACTACTATAATCCCCCAACTCACTAAATAAATGGCTAAACCACCAAGCATTTTTGATAGTGCGTAATCTAACGGGGTGATAGGTAAGGCCATGATAAAAGACAATTGATACTCTTTTTTTTCTGTCACTACAGTATTGATGGCTAAATGTGCGCTAGAACCAATCAAAACAGTGATTAATCCCACGAATCCTAAGTAATATACGGTATAAGATTGTACTGTCATTAGACCTGCAGCAATAATGCCTAGTAATGCGTATCCCAACATATATTCTTTATATAAATGCCAATCTTTAGTAATGAGTTTTGTGAGCATAAAGGTATTCATGATTTGGCTCCTACAATCTTTGCTTGTCTACGGTGATTGACATTGGCTAAAAAAATCTCTTCTAAGGACATATTTTCAACGGCTATGACTTTAATATTTTGTTGTTGATATGCCTCTAATATTGAAGGGCAAAACTGATTGCTAATTACCGCGGCCAAGCGTCCGTCTTGCTCAATTTGTACAATATTACCCGTAGGCACCATAGGTTGATCAGAAGGCAATTCAACCTGAATGCGACGCCAGTTTTCTAAAAAGCTTTCCTTGTCATTGGTATCGATAATTGCGCCGCGATCGATGAATGTAATTTGGTCGGATATCTTTTCAACGTCAGCAGTATTGTGTGACGAGAACAATACTGTTCGCTCTTCATCTTTTAAAATCAGCGCTAATTCATTGTTCACTTCTTGGCGTGCTACCGGATCTAGCCCAGTAGTGGGTTCATCTAGCACTAACAATTTGGGTTTACGGGCTAACACCAATAATAATTGTGCTTTGATATGCTGACCCTTGGAGAACTGTTTGATTTTTTGCTCAAGATTGAGATCAAATCGCTGTAGCAATTCTTTCGCGTAGTTATCGTCCCAGCCTGGGTATATCGATTTGATAAACGCCATGTGCCAGCCAAGATTTTTACCAGCGTATAACTTCATTTCCTCAGAACTATAACCCACGTGATGTTTAATCTGAGTTTGAAATTTAGGCATGGTTTGCCCTAACACCGTTGCTGTACCGCTATCAGCTTGCATTAATCCCATGATGATCCTGATAGTGGTAGATTTGCCGGCGCCATTAGCGCCAACAAATCCCATGATCTGGCCTGTGGGCAAGGCAAGATTAATGTTCTTTAGGTCAAAATAGCTAAAATGTTTACTGACATTTTCTAAATGGATCGCAATCTCGTTCATTGTTCATTTCCACTGATATTTAATATCACTTGATTCATACGTTCTTTGGTTTCATCAAAGCTCAACCCTAACTGACGAGCGCTATAAACCACCTGTTTTAACTTTTCATCCAATTCAGATAACTTTAAATCTGAACCTACGGTTGCAGACTCAGCAATAAAAGATCCACGGCCTTGCTGAGTCACTATTACGCCCTCAAGCTCCAATTCGGAGTAAGCGCGTTTTACCGTAATCACGCTTACGCCAGTCACAGAGGCCATTTCCCGTATAGACGGCAAATGAAATCCTGCCTGCCAGTCACCGACCATCACCTTTTGTTTAATCTGGTTCATGATCTGCAGGTACATAGGCCTGCTATCCGTTTGTGAAAGAAACAATTTAATCGTCATTAAATATCGTTACTGTGTATATCCGATATGCACAGTATATACAGCTATGCACAGTTGGCAAATTAATTGTTTGAAAATTATGCAGTGATGGTGATTTATTAACCCAAAATATTGAAATTTATGGAAATTAAGTTTTTGGAGGAACAGGTAAACTGTGTATATATTTGGAATTTGATACGGCAGTGCGCATTGGGCACTGCGTATTGGATATCTTTAAAACTAAATTTTTGGTCATTCTTTCTGTGCGGCCACTACCGAAATTTCAACTAATAATTCTGGTCTAGCCATGGATGCTTGCACACATGCTCTTGCAGGCGCATGACCTTCTGGTACCCAGCTATCCCACACAGCATTCATGGCCGCAAAGTCTTGCATATCTTTAATATATAAAGTGGCTGAGAGCATGTGTTCTTTATCACTACCCGCGTCCAATAACAGTTTTTCAACTTTATCGAGCATGGTTTGAGTCTGATGTGTAATGTCTTGGGTGGCATCGGCACAAACTTGTCCGCAAAGGTAGATAGTACCCTGATGGATAACAATTCGACTCATGCGTTGTTTGGTTTCTTGGCGTTGAATGCTTGTCATTTGTACAGTTAGCTCCTGATATTGTTCGAAACAGAGATCATAGCAAGATTGAGAGTTTTGATTAGTTTTATATAGGTATAAGACGGATCAGATATGACCCATGTCGTTATTCATAAAAAAGCGCCATAACTTATTAAAGAAATGGCGCTTTGAAAAATTGCACTTAGCGGAGCAGTTTATTCTATATTAAAGTTTTTACAGCCTTAGATGTGATAGGTAAGTCACGTACTCTGGCGCCTACGGCATTAAAAATTGCGTTTCCTATAGCAGGGGCAACAGCAATTAAACCAGGCTCGCCTAATCCGGTAGGTATTTCGGTATTTTCTACAAAACTGATATCCAACTCTGGTACATCTGCCATGCGTAGTGGTGTATAGCTATTTAAGTTTGTGTCAGCCACTTGGCCACCTTTAATAGCCGTTCCTTCGTGTAATGCAAGACTAAGCCCCCAAAGCATGGCCCCTTCTGTTTGGGCTAATGCGCCATCAGGGTGAACAACAGTGCCACAGTCCATCACACTGGTAAGCTTTAACACTTTCACTTCACCCGATTCAGGATCAACTCTAACATGAGCCACACAGGCACTCCAAGTAGGCATAGTACGTTCTTGCCCGGCCGCAATTGCTACGCCTAATCCCTCATTTTTTGGTAAGGTTTTACCCCAACCAGATTTCCTTTTTGTTTCCTTTAACACATGAGCAAGACGTTTTGCTCCACCTACCGCTTCAGGTGCTTTTCCTGAATTTTTACCTTTTGCATCTAACAATTGCATACGAAAATCAATAGGATCAACATTTTGAGCATGGGCGACTTCATCCATAAAAGACTCAACACCCCATGCAATCCAACCTGGGCCTACAGCACGTAGCCAACCTGGTACAAAAGTCTTTTGGGCTAATGTATTGTTGATGGCTCGCACTCTATGGTTGTTGAGGCTGTACCAATGGTCGGCGCCACTGATCGAAAAAGCATCGACTTTAGTTTTTTTATCAACGCTGTCTGGCATAAATCCAGGCGCCATAGTCAAGGTTGGCCAGCCAGCGGCGGCGGCATGTTCAATACCTTGTAGGGCATTATCACCATCCCAATAGGCTGCAAAATGTTGTACTGAAGGTGAGCGGATACAGTCGAAACGTGAATCATCTTCCCGAGTAAATACCAGTTTCACAGGTTTACCTATAGCTTTAGCCGTGAGCGCTGCAGGGATCATATAGTCACCTGCTAAACGTCTACCAAAACCACCACCAAGGTAATATTGATGAATAATGACTTTGTCATCAGTGAGTCCAACAGATTTAGCCACAACAGGCAAAAATAACGATTGCCATTGGTTGCCTGTATGCACATGACAAATACCGTCTTTGAACTCTACTGCAGCATTGACTGGTTCTAACGCAAAGTGCAGAACAGAAGACGTGCGATAGGTGGAATCGATAGATTTTTTGGCGTCAGCAGATGCTTTTTCTATATCTCCGTGGTCGACAAAACGTCCACCTGAGGTTTTGTCAGCTACTAGCTTTTCACCTTCTTTAATTAAATCTTGTTCACTGACATTGGTTGTTTCTCCGGCTTGGTATTCTACATTTATAGCTTGGGCTGCTTGAATTGCGCCGTAGTAGGTATCTGCCAGAACAGACACCCAACCTTGAAGTATATTGCTGGGATCCTGCAATATTTCATACCCTAAGTAACCTTTCATCTTAGTCGCTTGGCTATCGTTCACTTTAAGCACTTTTGAACCATAACGAGTGGGAGGTATTAATGGTCTGGCGTAAACCATGCCAGGAATTTCAACGTCAATGCCATATTTTGCGGTGCCTGTGGATTTCGCAGGTATATCCAAAGCATTGCTGGGTTTTGCTACAAGTTGTCTCGCCTTTGGATCTTTAGGTGTGAACTGGGCGAGCTCTTCTGCAGTAAAGGTTTTGTCTATATTACCTTTACTAATAATGTCTGCGAAGCTAATGGATTGGTTACCACATACCACATAACTGTTTTGTGTTTTACAGTCAATTGTTTGTACCCCAAGTAATGCTGCTGCGGCTTCAATTAAAGCGGTGCGCCCCGCAGCGCCTGCTTGAGACATAGGTAAGTAAGACTGCCATACAGACCATGAACCGCCAGTGACCATATACCCCCATTTAGGGTCGGTATCCACATGTTTGATCTTGACGTTATCCCAGTCTGCACCTAATTCATCTGCGACAATACGGGCGATGGCTGTACCTACATGTTGTCCCATTTCAGCGCGGGAAATGTTGACCAGAATGGAACCTGTTTGATCAATTTCAAACCAAACTGTTGGATTAAAGTGTTTTTTATTGAGTGCGCTTGCAGCAGATTCTGAGGCGTTTGCTGTCATCACAGGCGCAAAGGCCATAACTAAGCCAGTACCAACTGTACCGATTAAAAAATTACGACGGCTTTGTTCAATTTTTTCGGTTTTATTGAGGCGAGTCATCTTACACTGCCTCCTGTTCATTATTATTTTCTAGAATACTTTCTCTTTTGGGATCATAAATTTCCACAACACTAGCACTTGCTGACGAGACTTGCTTGATAGCTTCTTTGATACGCTTATACGACATACAACGACATAGATTTCCGGTCATATAATTAACAATTTCTGCATCGCTAGGATTGGCATTAGTTGCCAACAATGCAGAGGCTTGCATGATTTGACCTGATTGGCAGTAACCACATTGAGGGACCTGTTGGTCAACCCAAGCCTTTTGTAAAGGATGTTTATTTTCAAGCCCTTCTATGGTGGTTATTTTACCGCCATCAAGAGCGCTAATGGGTAATGAACAAGATCTAACCGGACTACCATTCAAATGCACAGTACAGGCACCACACATTGCAATGCCGCATCCAAACTTGGTACCTTTCAGTCCAAATTCATCGCGTATAATCCATAATAAAGGGGTGTCTTTAGGTGCATCCGTACTCATCTTGTTACCGTTTAATGTAAATGTAATCATAGTTGTGCCCGTCGTCCGATTTAGATTTTTTTGGTTTGTTGCATACCAGTGTAGCAACAAAAAATGATGTTGATAGTCATGCACTTAAATAACTATTCAATAAAAATATAATGAGCTTTTTATTTGGAAATGACCTATTCATTGTATTGATAGCTCAACATGTTGAAAGTTTATTTATTGTTTGTCACTGGGGTTGCTAGTCTTATTCTACTTACCAAGTAGAGACTGAATAGATGAATAATAAAAATGGGTTTTTAGATAAGGTTGTTTTGATAACAGGAGCAGCCGCTGGGATAGGTGAAGCCGCCGCACGGGCTTTTGCTGCGCAGGGGGCTAAGGTTGTATTGGCAGACATTAATACACAGGGCGAGCAGCTAGCGCAAAATATGTGTGCGCAAGGTCAACACGCTGTATTCCAAGTTTGTGATGTGAGTAACAGCGATTCTGTAACAGCGCTTTTTGCTTTTATTGAAAACACCTTTGGGCGTTTAGACATAGCCTTTAACAATGCCGGTATTGATATAGAGTCGAGTAAATTGGCTGAAGGCATTGAAGATGATTTTGACAAAATTATGGATATTAACGTCAAAGGTGTGTGGTTGTGTATGCAGCACGAAATCCAAAGCATGCTAAAAAATGGCGGTGGGGCCATAGTCAATACTGCCTCTGTAGCGGGCTTAGGTGCGGCGCCAAAGATGAGTATTTATGCTGCAAGCAAACATGCGGTGATAGGTTTAACAAAGTCAGCGGCGGTTGAATATGCCAAAATAGGGATCAGGGTTAATGCCATTTGCCCTGCAGTTATTGATACCAATATGTACCGCCGTGCCGCAGCAGGAGATGAAAAAAAGGCGCATAGGATAGGGGCCATGCATCCAATTGGCCGTGTCGGAACAGTAGAAGAAGTGGTTGCTGCGGTGTTGTATTTGAGCTCTGATGCGGCAAGCTTCACCACAGGGACAAGCTTACCAGTGGATGGTGGCTTGACTGCTATTTAGCACTATAGACATATGGCTAATAATTTGTTGCCTTTTTGTAGAATTATTAGCTGTGGACAATAGTAGTTATACCTCCACACGAAATGCGCAAGCATGACAAGATTGCTTTTTAAACCTAAACCGATCCATTAGGATATAACCTTGTGCAGCCCGATTGAAATTATGCGGCTGCTTTGTTTTAGTTTATTTTAGATTCTGGAAAGTCATGCAAAAGTCCAACAGTGCACCCCTTGAAGACGTAAAAAAGGCAAAAGAAAACCAAAGGTTAACGGATATTCCCTGCATTAAATGGATTTTGCTACTGGCCGTTTTTTATACTTTGTATTTTGCACAATCACTGATTATTCCTTTGGTAATAACCATCCTTATCGCATTGCTTTTAAGTCCATTAGTGACTTTGTTAAAACGAGTACAGGTGCCGCGATCGCTTTCATCCATAGCATTGATGGTAATGTTAGTCGCCCCTTTTACTTTGTTAGGCCTTGAATTGATTGAACCGGCTCAGAAGTGGGCAAAACTTATCCCTAAACTGTCTGTTCATCTGACCGAGCAAGTAGAATCAATCAGTGATGCATTTGAAAAACAACAAAAAGAAGAACAAATAAAAGCGAAACCAGTGAAAGAATCGAGTTTTTTTGATTGGTTTAGTCGTGATGAAGTGGTAACTACACCCAAAGAAACAACCAGCGAAGTAGTGACTGAACACATCAAGCAGGGAGGCCTAGAGTTTATACTCGAGGCATTAGGAGCAGCACCGGTTTTTTTAGCACAAATTTTAGTCAGCGTCATATTGATTCTGTTTTTGCTTATTTTTGGTCCCAGCCTTTTTAATGCCTTTATTAAAGAGTTACCAACACCTCAGAAACGCAAAAAAGCAATCCATTTGGTGAGCATGACCCAAGCACAACTTTCTCGATATATTATCACCGTCAGCGTTATTAACTCTGGCTTAGGTTTATCAACCGCCTTGGCTTTATATTTGATTGGCTTAGAGGACGCGTTGTTGTGGGGCGTTATGGTAGGAATTCTAAATTTTATTCCTTACGTTGGGTCGGTATTAGGGGTGTTGATTTTAACACTTGCTGGATTGGTGCAATATGGTGTCAATGTAACCGTCTTAATGCCTGTAGGTGCTTATTTAGTATTAAATATGCTCGAGTCACAATTTATTACCCCAACAGTTTTAGGTCGAAATATGCTAATTAACCCACTTGTTATTATGCTCTGGTTAATAATTTGTGGTTGGCTGTGGGGACTCTCTGGCATATTGATATCTGTGCCACTGTTGGTATGTATAAAACTTGTACTATCTGAGTTAGGTCTTTGGGAAAACTGGCTGCGGATCATAGAGGCGGGTGGATAGTCGGGCAGGACTCAGGTGTTAAAGCCATCCCAATAGTGAAGTGTTTATTTCTTTATTGGGATGGGGAAGGGGGTTAAATCGAGAAGATCGCTGACTTGTTATTATTTTTTATTCACTCAAGATATCAACGATTTCCTTTAATTCTGCTAGTTGGCTAGTCAAGGAGGCGACTTGTTGTTCTAGTTGTGTAATCCGCTCTGAGTCTTTCGAGGATACAGATGTTGCATTTCCCTCATAGTCAGCCGGGTTAGAGTAGGTCGGGAGGGACGTTTGGATTTGTAATCCTTGTTCACCACTAAATAAGTGTGCATAACGAGAATCGCGCTTGCCGGGTTCTCTGTCTAGTTTGACCACTAACTGTTGGTCGTTTAAGTCCTGTAACTTATGCAGTGTTGCCTCTATTTCTTCTACATTGTCAAAGTCCGCCAAGCGGTTGGTGCGAGTCCTAAGTTCGCCTGGGGTTTGCGGACCGCGCAACAACAGTACGCAAATTATCGCCAATTGTTGACGACTAAATTTTAAATCACTGAATTCGGTATTGCAGAAACGATGTTTGTACTTAACAACTCGACTGCCGGAACCGGTATGTTCAAGGATGAGTTTTTTCTCTTTAAGCTCATCTAATACATTTTGAACATCGGATTCAGTGAGACTCATCACTGGATCTCGGTTACTTTTTTGATTACATCCAAGTGTTAAGCCATTGAGGGATAGTGGGTATTGATCAGGTGTAGTTACTTCTTTTTCAAGTAAAACACCGATAAGCCGCGCTTGAATTGGTGAGAGTTGTATAAGCATTTACGTGTCCATTGGTACCGCTAATTTATGTCTTATTATAAGGCGAGAATAAACTTTGCATATCCACTTTGGCTTTTAATTTTATCGCTAACAAAAATAAGCCTCCTAATTTACGATGTAAAAATATCGCATTAGCCGAGGGGGTATGTGCGTACTGTTTTTCTAGCCCTAGTTGCATGCCTTGATGCTGTAATCGGGAAGACAAGTCTGATCCAGCAAAGTCGTAGGGTGATTCAGCATATAAGGGCTCGCAGGCAATATAGGCGAGGTCAGTGATATTTTGCTGCACATTTTCAGGTAAATCTTGCCTAATTAGCCCAATATCTAATATCGCTTGGCGAATTTGTATTTTGTCATGATGACTGGCACCTTGCATAAGACGGCGATAACCTTCGGCCATTTCTGACGTGTAAGTGCGAGTCGCCCCAAAATCCAAAAGCACAATTTTTTGGGATTCTTGATCATATTGGAAGTTGGCAAAATTGGGATCGGTTTGCACCAGTTGGAAGTCAAACAATTCTTTAAAAAATAAACGCATCAATTGCGTCATAACCCTATCGCGAGTTTCTTGCGATTCGTTAACTAACTGCTCTATTGGTAAGCCATCTAGAAAACTCATTGCAAGAATTGTGTCTGAACTCAATTCTTTTTCTAATTCAGGCATAACAAAGGCAGCGTCGTTTGCTATTACGGCTGCGTATTGATCTAAATAGCCCCCTTCTAGTGCATAATCTGCTTCATCGTGAAGTTGTTTTTTTGCTTCGGCCAATAGCGGTTTAATATCCAGACCCTTAGGTAATAATCCGGTCATTTTTATTAAAGTCGCAACGTTATCTACATCACTGTTGATACTCTGTTTGATTCCAGGGTATTGGATTTTAATGGCTAAACGTTTCAAGTCTTTGGTGATGACTTTATGAACTTGGCCAATGGAGGCTGCAGCGATAGGTTGCAACGGAAATTGGATAAATCTTTTTTGCCAACCGTCACCCCATTGTGCTTCTAGCAAGGTAATGAGTTCATTTTCAGGCATAGATTTGGCGTCTGAACGCAGCCGAGCGAGTAAATCTGTTAGCTCTTTAGGTAACATATCCCCTGCATCCATAGAGAGCATTTGTCCCACTTTCATCGCCGCACCGCGCATCTGGGCAAGTTGCTCGGCGACACGCATGGCGTTGGATGGGGTGAGCAATAAATCTTTGATTTTCGGCCGATTTCCTTTAACGAACTCACTGACCCCTTCAGCTAGCACATTGCCAGCGACTCGCCCTGCTAAAGAACTGAGTTTACTAAAACGGCTTAACCTGCTCTTAGGGATAGAAGCTGACTCTGACTTTTTTTGCATAAATTAATGGCCTTTTTATAGGTAGATACTTTGCTATTGGGGTTTTAGACTTCAACCTTCATTAAAAAAGTCTGGATAGGTCGAGTATAAAGTCCTTAAGATCGATCTCTTGGAAAGGATTTTTACGCAGAAATTATCCCAAAAAGGCAGGTCGCTAGGAGACTAAGCAATCTTAATCAATTTGGCCAAAGATCACATAGTCACTGGAATAAACTGCTCATTTTTCTAACATGCATAATTTAGAGGTCTGTGGTGTACATTATTCCGGTTGAGTGATTTCGTCTAGAGTCCCCACTTCTAACAATGGCGCGGCATCTATATTCTCTGCATCCATCATAGATGCAATACGCTGCATAGTAGAAACTAGCTGAGTTTGCTCCCATTCTTGAAGCTTTTCAAAGCGATCAATAAAATGTGCTTGTAGCGGGCGGGGTGCGTCTTTTATTACAGTTTCTCCTTGTTCTGTAAGATGCAATCCCACTCTGCGCTTATCTGTTACTGAGCGTTCTCGAATGACATAGTTACGCGCTTCAAGTCGATCTAAAATGCTGGTTACAGTCGCAGAACTAAGATTAATGCTTTGGGCTATATCTTTAACCATACAGCCGTTATGTTGCGCGATTTCCTTTAGAACAATAAGCTGAGGACTAGTCAGTCCGCTTTCCTTAGATAATTTTTTTGAGTAAAGCCCAATGGCTCGGGTGACCTTTCTTAATGATACCAATAACTCTTCATATTTTTGCATGACACTGACCTTTGTACACCTTTGAAAACCGGTTGATAAGTCTGTTTTTTATCCCCCGCTAAATGTCGCTTAATGTAAGAGTAATTAACCTAGAGTTCAATTTTTATATTCAGAAATAGTCACATTATTTATTCACATCAAAAGTTCAACTCTATCTAATTATTATCTCTATAAACTATGTTATATCGAATATTTTGTAGAAATTTTATAACAAATTAGTTAGTATACGAACCATTAGTTTACTCGATGAATTTAGTTTAATATTTAAGAGGACAAAAATGCAGCTTTCGAACCCGTCTTGACCTCCCCAAGAGAATAAGCTCTATCACTAGATAGAGGCTCTTCAAATAAATAATCAGAAAACAGGCACTTCTGCCTACATCAATAAAATAGCGTTGAATGGCGCAAGGTAAGTAATTAATTTTATGAATAGATTTAATTGGAAACGGATTGTTATAAAAGTTGGTAGTGCATTGATCGCACCTCATGGAAAGGGCTGCAGTAGCCAATACTTAAAAAGTATCGCAGAGTTTATTGTGAGCTGCCGTACACAAGGAATCGACGTAGTTTTAGTGTCATCAGGCTCAGTAGCGGCAGGATCGCATTTATTTCCAAATGAATTACAGCAAACTATCCCAATAAAAAAGGCTATGGCGGCTGCAGGCCAAGCTGAAATGATGGCAACATGGGAAAAGCTTTTTGATTTTCCCACTGCACAGATGTTACTGACACGTTGCGATTTGCGTGACAGAGAGCGCTACATTAGTGTTAAAGAAACCATCTTTACTCTATTAGAGCATGGTGTGCTGCCGATCATTAACGAGAATGACACTATAGTAACCGACAAACTGAAAGTAGGGGATAATGATAATTTATCTGCGATTGTCGCTGCTGCGGCTGACGCTGATGCCTTGATTATTTGTTCCGATATCGATGGTTTGTACAATAAAAACCCTCACAAACATGATGATGCTGTGCTTATTCCGAACATCTCAGAGATAAATGCAGACATTTTTGCCATGGCAGATGGCGCAACAAGTGCCGTGGGCACTGGCGGCATGATCACTAAAGTAGAAGCGGCTCAAAAAGCCACGTTACACGGTATCGACACTTACATAGTTAATGGTTTTACTGAACTATCGTTTACCAAGTTGTTAAACGGCGAAAACCCAGGTACTCGCTTTTCCTCAGATCCTTCTCCAATGCAAGAGCATTTACATTGGATGACACATACATCTACGGCACAGGGTGAAGTCATAGTTGAAGACGATTTTACAGCTAAACTAGATGCACACAGTGAACAGCTTACCAGTGAAGACTTAGTCGAGATTAAAGGTGAATTTGCGGTTGGCGATACAATTTTAGTACGCAGAAATGACGGTACTAAATTGGCTAAAGCTAAATCCAACTACAGTAGTTGTTTGTTGAGCTTTATTACTAATCAAGACGACAAAAACTTCGCAAGTGATTTTCAAGAACAGACCGGGCCGATTATTTCAGATAAGAATGTGGCACTGTTGGAGACTGAGACTGTATGAGTTTAATAAAAACCTTAACATTGGGTGCGGTTAAAGCGGCTAAAACATTGGCTGTGTTAGATGAGACTATTAAAAACCAAGTATTATTAGCCATGGCGCTGGCGTTGCGTGAGGAAAAACAAAGCATACTTACAGCGAACGAACAAGATTTGAGTCAAGCAAGACAAAATGGTTTGAGCAGTTCAATGATAGATAGGCTCACCTTAAATGACGAGCGAATTGAAGCGATGGCATCAGGAATTGAAGTGATTGCTGGATTGGCCGACCCTGTTGGTGCTGAGCGAGTGGTTAGCGAAAGGCCTAATGGCTTACAAATTCGCAAGATGCGCGTGCCTCTTGGTGTTGTGTGTATGATTTTTGAAGCCAGACCTAATGTGACTGCAGATGCGGGGGCTTTGTGTTTTAAATCGGGCAATGCAGTGATTTTACGTGGTGGTAAAGAGGCATTGGTCTCCAGTTTAGCCATTGCAAATGTTTTACAACAAGTGTTAGTAAAATTTGATTTGCCTAAAGAACTGATTACAGTTGTGCCTGACCCTAGCCGTGATTTGATGTTTGAGTTGATGCAACAGCGTGACAGTATTGACGTGATCATTCCAAGAGGCGGAGAAGGCTTAATTAATTTTGTGACTGATAACAGTAAAATTCCAGTTATTCAGCATTTTAAAGGTGTTTGCCATCTCTACATAGATAAAGATGCGGATCTGCAAGTGGCTATGGATTTATTAGTGAACGGTAAAACCCACAGAACTGGTGTGTGTAATGCGATTGAGGGGTTATTGGTAGACAAATCAATTGCCGCTGAGTTTTTACCTAAAGTGGCTGAAGAATTAAGAGAAAAGCAGGTCAAAGTCAACGCCTGTGCTGATGCTTGTGAATATTTCAATCACGCTAATGTTTTAGCTTTAGATGACTTTGGACAGGAATACTTGGATCTTGAAATCGCTATTCGCATTGTAGAGGGAGTTGATGAGGCAATGGCGCATATTGATAGATTTGGTAGTCATCATACTGAAGTTATATGTACCAAAAATGAGTTAACCGCGAAACGTTTTCAACGTTCAGTCGATGCGTCTGTGGTCATGGTCAATGCGTCCTCGCGTTTTTCTGACGGCAGCGAACTTGGATTAGGTGCCGAAATAGGTATCGCCACAACTAAGTTGCATGCATATGGCCCTATGGGCTTAGAGTCACTGACCACGGAAAAATACTTGGTGATGGGCGACGGACAAATACGCGCTTAGTCAAATATTAACAGGGCGTGCAAAGTTGCCGCTCTGTTATCATCCTGTCGTCATCTCCTATTGACTCACCAAAAGTACCTCAAGTGCCCACAAACAACACTAGGCTCTCGAAGAGATCTTGATTCCTCTCATCTGAATACGTTCATTGTTGTTTAATAGCATTTCTCGCATTGCATGTATGTGATTCAACAGTGGCTAATAGCGATCACCCTTTTCGTTTTGATTGACTGCAATCACTTTGCCATATAGCTAAATGGGGGGGAATGCCATCTGTGCTTCGGCATTCAATTTGTCAGATATATTATTTTCAATTGTTTGATGAAACTAGAAGCAATCATTATGATTGCTTTGTTAGGAAAACTGTTTTAATCTCACTACATCTAGTCATTATGAGTCTATCTTCATGGCATACCAAAAGAATGGTATTGATCCCCAATTCAATCAAAAATTAGCAGAGTTAAGCCACGCTCAAAAAGATCGTTTAGCGTTTATTGATTTTAGTTTGCAGTTTTTTGGTCATGTTGCTCGTACAGATTTGATCCAACGTTTTAAAACGGGGTTGGCGGCAAGTACTCGTGATTTCAGTGCTTATAAGGAACTTGCTGCCGAGAATCTTATTTTGCGACACCAAACTAAAAGTTATCATCGCACCGACACTTTTAAAGCAGTATTTAAACATGATCCTGAAGTGATTTTGACATCTCTAAGTCGCGGATTTGGTAATGGTATTTCTACTGGGGTACAGCCCTCAGAGCAGTGTTTCGATGCGGTCAGGCTGATACACCCAGATGTCGCTATTATCGCAAGTATCACTCGGGCTATTCATAATAAACAAGCCATTAAGTGTGGGTATGTCTCAGTATCTTCGGGTGAAACAGAAAGGGCTATAGTGCCCCACTCAATTGTTAATAATGGACACCGCTGGCATGTGCGCGCTTACGACCGCAAGCGCAATTGTTTCCGAGATTTTGTGTGCACGCGCTTTACTTATGCTGAGCTAATTCAAGGACCAGTTCATGTGCATGAAGCTAGTCCTTATGATCAGCAATGGCAACAAATTGTGGAAATTGTGCTGATTCCCCATCCTAAAATTCAACAGCCGAAGGCCATTGAGATGGATTATAATATGCTGGATGGAAAGCTTTCGATTAAACTAAGGGCGGCTGTTGCTTCCTATGTATTAAGGCAATGGCAGGTGGATTGTTCTGCGCAATATGAGAATACAAATTCAGGATGTCAGTTGGCACTTGCTAACCTAGATGCCCTTGAATTAATTGAAAATACCTCTTTGGCACCTGGGGTCGGTTGAGTACCTTAGTTATTTTAGGGGACGAAAAGTGATAACACTGTCAACCATATATTGAATTGCTTGGTGTCTAGATTTTTCTAATAGAGAAAATATAGCAAGACCTGGGTATCGGGATAAGCGCTTTAACAGATAACTGATTTCTTGATTGGCGTATTTGTCATGTGTGTCCTGCACCCTAGTTTGATTGTCAAACAAAGCGTCAGCTTCATCAAAGAATAATATCCAGTGCTCAGATTCAGCCTGTGCAATCAACTTTAATAGGTTTTTTTCGGTTTCTCCAATATATTTTTGAACCAGTCGTTGGCAGTCGATGAAACAGACCGATTGTTTCGTAAAATAAGCAAGTTGATTGAGTTGCAGCGCCTTTTCAGTATTATTTTTACCGCAAAAAGCCAGAGTTGTACTGATGTTTCTTGCTGATTTGAATCGAGCGTCTTTTAACTTATAAGTGTCGTCCTGAGTCATGACCGTATCGCGGGTTGTTGCGATAGGTTTAGATAGGATATGTATAAATGAAGTTGCGCCATGATGATAGTCACTAAACACGGGTTTGTAGTCTGTGATTGCCAAGGCCATTCTCCTCGATTTATTATTAAAAAAGCCGTTAAAGGTTGTTAGTACAACTATAGCAAACCTACAAGTTTGCAATAATAGTTAATTTTTCTATTACTCCTAGAAGGCCTAGTTGAGTCTGTTAAACACTTAGAGCATAAGCAATAGCCATAATTGCTTTCTAAATGTGTGGATTTCTGGTATTTTCTTCAGCAAATAGACGTCCAGATGTCTCTAATCTAATTAAACTCTCACTTGGAAGATCTCATGAGCAAAGTGTCGTTGCCAAAAGAAAAAATTAAAATATTACTACTTGAAGGTCTACATCAAAGTACCTTAGATACTCTTCATGCTAATGGTTATGAAAACATTGAGTATTTGAAAACATCACTTCCAGAAGATGAATTGATTGCCAAAATTAAAGATGTGCATTTTGTTGGTATTCGTTCTAGAACTCAGCTAAATGAAAAAGTGATTGCCTCAGCTAAAAAGTTGGTTGCCGTTGGATGTTTCTGTATTGGTACTAACCAAGTGGACTTAGTGGCCACACAAAGGCGTGGGATCCCCGTTTTTAATGCGCCGTTTTCTAATACACGTTCAGTCGCAGAACTGGCCCTTGCGCAAATTATTTTGTTGTTGCGTGGTGTGCCAGCGAAAAATGCCAAGGCCCATAAAGGAATTTGGGATAAAAGCGCTGTTGGCTCTTTCGAGGCCCGCGGTAAAACTTTAGGTATTATTGGTTATGGGCATATTGGTACCCAATTAAGTATTTTGGCTGAACACCTAGGAATGCGAGTTCAGTTTTTCGACATTGAAAATAAATTAGTCTTAGGTAACTCAACACAAACAAAAACTTTGAAACAATTGTTGAATACCTCTGATGTAGTCACTCTGCACGTCCCAGAGACAGTACAAACACAAAATATGATTGGTGCTAAAGAACTTGGCATGATGAAAGATGGTGCAATACTCATGAATGCTGCCAGAGGCACTATTATTGATATTGATGCCCTAGTCGAAGCGTTGAAAAGTGGCAAATTAGCAGGGGCAGCTATTGATGTTTTCCCTGTTGAGCCAAAATCTAACGATGATCCTTTTGAATCGCCATTAACACAGTTCGACAATGTTATTTTGACTCCACATGTAGGTGGCAGTACGCAAGAAGCCCAGCAAAATATAGGTATCGAGGTCGCCGGTAAGTTAGCCAAGTACAGCGATAATGGTTCGACTTTATCGGCCGTTAATTTCCCCGAAGTTTCTTTGCCGGAACACGCTGAACGCTCACGTTTATTGCATATTCATAAAAACATACCGGGTGTGTTAACACAAATTAACCAAGCCTTTGCCCAGAAAGGTTTAAATATTTCGGCACAGTATCTACAAACTAACGAGAATATTGGTTATGTAGTGATTGATGTTGAAACAGATCATGCAGATGAAGCATTTGAACAACTGCAAAAAATTGAAGGTACGATTAAGACCAGAATTTTGCATTAATTTTTTAGTTTAACTCATAAAAAAATGCCTGCTAAATTAGCAGGCATTTTTGTATGAGTAATAGAACTGCTATTAAACAGGTATGACAATAGTGAATTCTGCGCCTTTGTCTAATTCAGAACGGCAATCAATGGTGCCACGAAGTACTTTCATTACAATATTGTTGCAGATATGCATTCCCAAACCACAACCATCTTTTTCTCTGGCTAAAGTGAAAAACGGCTTATACATATTTTCAATTGTTCGCGCATTCATTCCCTTGCCATTGTCTTTGTATACTAATATTAATTTCTTGTTTCTCGCAGAATCATATTCAATATTTGCCTTAATGTTAATCCTACCTTCTACATTAGGAGCAAAAGCATGATGTGCAGAATTCATGATTAAGTTAATTAAAATCTGACTTAAGGCACCTGGATTGCTATCGACAGTTAAATTCGCTGGAATATCTACGCAAATTTTATGAGGCGTATGTTTTAACCTTGGTTTAAGGGAAAGTAAAACTTCATATACATATTCACAAAGTTTAAATGTACGCACGTCTTGACTGTGTTGATCAACAGATAAACGTTTAAATGTTTTGATTAACTCATCGGCTCTGAACATGTTACGTTCTATGATTTGTGATGCTTCTGCGGATTCTTTTAAGTAGGTGATCAGTTCAGAGCGTTTTATCTGTTCTTGTTGCACCTTTTGCAGACAGTCTTTTTGTATATCATCTAAAAAACTAGCGGCAGTGACTGATACCCCAATAGGGGTGCTGATTTCATGGGTTAAGCTAGACATCATAGTGCCTAACGCAGCCATGCTTTCCAGTTCCAGTAACTGACTTTGTACCTCGGCCCTTTGCTCAATGGCCTTTTTTAATAAGCCACTTATATCTTCTGCGGTTTCTTTTTGCGCTATAAATTTTTGATGTAGGGTTATTTTATGTCGCAATTCTTGAGTTTTTCTTTTTGAATGAAATAACAAAGCACTGGCACTTTTTGCTGCGCGTTTTAGTAGTGATAATTCTCCTACATCAGCGTTTCTATTGGTTTCAAATAAAGCACTAAAGATACCAGCGATTGAACCATCTTCAGCTATTATTGGAATCGCCCAATTAGCAACAACACCTATTTCTTTAGCATCAATATACATAGCTTGCCATGCTTTAGATGAATAAATATCAGGCTCAATTGCGTCAAAACCTTTCTTTAAATTTGTACTGAAATCAGATTTAGGATTGTTTAGTAGGTTTTTAATGACTTGGTTAATAAAAGATGGATGTGAATCATTACTTTTATTGAGTGAACGAAAAACACTCTTTTTGTTATCGAATAACAAAACCTGACAATGACAACTATCCAAAATAGTTTCTAAACATGTGGTGATGGTATTTAGCGCAAGATCTAACGGATTACCATTTAACATGTTTTCCATTGCACAGGCGCGTGCGTCATCTAACAGGTGCTGTGAAACTAACGCAGCATGTCTTCCATCGTCATCATTGGAGATAAGTTTTAGGGGTTGCATAGAATTATTTTTATTATTAGCACTACACTATGTTAATGAATCTATCATAATTGTAACCAGTTGTAAAAGTAGCTGGTTAAATTATAGATCTCCGTGTATAGCCTGCAGGGCAGAGATAGCGGCTATTGCAGCGGTTTCTGTGCGTAATACTCTTGGTCCCAGTTGAATGGTCTGAAATCCATTTTGTTCAGTTTGGTAAATTTCTTGCTCTGAAAAACCACCTTCTGGACCAATTAATAATCTCGCACCAGAAACAGGCATAGTGACATGTCTAAAGGCTTTTTCTGCTCTAGGGTGCAAGGTCAGTCGGACTTGGTTAGTTGCTAAATTTATCCAGTCTGTAAATAAAACAGGAGAATGTAATACGGGTAATACGTTTCTGCCGCACTGTTCGCACGCAGCAATCGCCAGTTTTTGCCATTGCTGATGTTTTTTAGACCACCTTTCTTGGCTGAGTTTTACCCCACAGCGTTCAGTGATAAGCGGAGTAATTTCTGTCACTCCTAACTCTACAGATTTTTGAATCACCCATTCCATTCTGTCGCCTCTTGAAATTCCTTGGCCTAGATGAATATTTAATGGTGACTCTATACTGATAGAAATTTTAGAATCAATTTGCACTACTACTTTGCGTTTTGTGACTTCAGTGAGTTGCGCGCTATATTCGTTTCCATCACCATTAAATAAAACCACGGCTTGTCCTGTTTTAGCACGTAATACATTCGCAAGGTGATTGGTTGCATCATCAGTCAAAGTGACAAAAGAGTCAGTGGAAATTTCAAAGGGGTAATAAATTCTGATGATGCGCATTGTTCCACTCGGTAACCTTTACTATTTATAATCGAATGGTATCAACACAGAGATGTTTAAAGAAGGACAAATAGATAAATATTAAGCGCAGGCGGATGGTTCAGTTCCGCCTTGCTCCTATATTTTGCTCAGTTAATCTCAATCACTTCAGATGCACTAATAGGTTGAGATGATTCTTTTTTTGGGGGGATGGCGTTAGCCCCTTTTCGAGCGAACTTAGTGTTTTTTCCCTTTTCTTTTGACATAGAAAAAATGAAAAGCAAAACCAAAGAAATAACTAATAAACTGACTAGTAACATTTTCAATTCCTTTAAAAATATTAGATCACCAAAAACCGGTGAGCTATATTATAGCATTAATTTTTTTTATATTTAAAACAAATAATTTCACCAAACCAACACTTCAATGATTTTGACTAGTCATAAATATAGGTTAGGTAAGTGACAAAATTATGAAGCAAGCATAACCAATTAAAAATAATTTCGTTACTAGACTTTTGTCTAATTGATTATTAAAACATTTCAACTATCATAGTCGCTGCATGGAGAAAGGCATCTTATTAATCGCATTATTTAATCAAAAAAGGTAGGAAAAAAGAATGTTTGGATTTGACGCGGAAAAAATGTCCCAAATGATGGACACTTACGTTATCCCTTGGGGCATTAATATTGTAATGGCAATTGTCATTTACATTATTGGTAAAATTATTGTAGGCATGTTGGTTAATGTGTTTGGCAAAGTCATGGCGCGTTCAAAATACGACGACATGTTGATTGATTTTGTTAAGGCCATTATTAACGCGATTCTAATGTTGTTTGTTATTGTTGCATCATTAGATCAGCTAGGCGTTGATACAACTTCTCTTGTTGCCATCTTAGGTGCTGCAGGTTTAGCAATTGGTTTATCTTTACAAGGTTCATTACAGAATTTTGCGGCTGGCGTCATGCTTCTCGTCTTTAGACCTTTTAAAGCCGGTGATTTTATCGAAGCCGGTGGGGCAATGGGAGTAGTAAAAAGTATCAGTATTTTTACTACTGTTATGACGACTGGGGATAATAAAGAAATCATTATTCCTAATGGTTCGATTTACGGTGGCAACATCACTAACTATTCTGCCAAAGAAACACGCCGTGTAGATATGGTTGTTGGTATTGGTTACGACAGTGATTTGAAAAAAGCTAAAGAGATATTAAAAGAAATGGTCGCAGCGGATGAGCGCATCCTAAAAGACCCCGCTCCAACTGTTGCTGTGGCTGAGTTAGCCGATAGCAGTGTTAATTTTGTAGTGCGCCCTTGGGTAGCATCTGCTGATTATTGGGCGGTAAAATTTGACTTTAATGAAGCAGTTAAATTGCGTTTTGATGCAGAGGGTATATCAATACCTTTCCCACAAATGGACGTACATCTTCACAAAAACGATTAATACTTATTCGTTGTAAAAAATGCCGCACTAGTAATACTAGGGCGGCATTTTTTTTGTTTACAACAAATTAGATTTTACAACTCGGTTTGTTAGTTGCTAAACGGTAATTATTAAGTGCGTTAGGCATGTTTTTCGTTAAATTTTTAATACGCGTTGCAGGTAAAGGGTGAGTAGATAATAGTTCAGGTTGTCTATCGCCACCGCTGGCCTTCTCCATGTTCTGCCATAAATTTACAGACTGCTGCGGATCAAAGCCTGCCTTGGCCATTAAGTCTAACCCAATTAGGTCCGCTTCAGATTCATGTGTACGTCCAAATGGTAATTGCACGCCAACTTGTACACCCAAACCCAATCCAGCCATAATTAAACTGCTACTGGCAATGCCATTTGTTTGAAGTAGCTGATTTGTGACTTCCATCCCTACACCAATTAGGGCACTACTCGACATCCTCTCGTTACCATGTTCGGCGATAACATGTCCCACTTCGTGACCAATGACGGCGGCAAGTTGATGTTGATTTTCAGAAAGTTCAATCAATCCAGTGTACACGCCAATCTTACCTCCTGGCAGGGCAAATGCGTTGATTTGCGGAGAGTCAAAGACCACTAGCTCCCAAACACCTGCAAACACTGATTTTGGGACATGTTGAGTAATGGCATCAGCGATACATTTAACATATTCATTGGATACTTGCTGATTGGACACTTTTTGTTCTGTTTTTATACCAGCAAAAGCTTGTTCACCCATTCCTGCCAACTGAGCACTAGAATAGAGTTTGAGTTGATTTCGACCTAAAGGTGATTTGGCGCATGATGAAAAAAAGATCGTGATGATAAATATTAAGCACAAATATTGAGTACAACGCATAGTGTTTTATTCACAAAGTCTAAAAGTGATGTGAATTATACGCTTATTTTGTTTATCGATTAAGCTTCTGTTCAGATAAAAACAGGTAATTTAAGTGCTTCCAAATAACTTACTTAAATCAATTATGCGTAAATTTTGTGTTGTTCCTGTCACCCTAATAGGATTTTTTTTCTTAACGGCATGCGCCAATTCCCAGCATGTTGACCATCAGGCAAAGAATCAATTTGTCACTGAGTTTTATGCTTGGGTAGAAAACGTAGAAAAAATTAAATTTAAATCATATGTAGGTGAGGGTACCGCAATAGGAGCTGTGGATGGGTTACTCAGTAATGCGCGAGGTAATCGTCAGGATATGCTTGCTGGTGCTATCATTGGTGGACTATTTGGTGGCTTATTAACCGCCTTAATGGAGGGGGATACAACTGGTTACGAATATCAACTCGCAGCAGTGGATGGTGATCTTGTTAGTGTAATTGCAGATGATAAATCAGCGGAACAAGGCCAATGCGTTAGTGTAAGAGTTGCCGGTGACGTGCGAATTAGACTTGAACCCATGGGAATGTGTAATGAAGCGGCAAAGGAATACTCTCAATTTTGATTAGACAAAAACAAATATAGCCCCAATACGAGGCTATATTTTTTAGGATTTTAGCTAATTAAATACTGGCTTTTAGACGCTCAGCGATATCGGTATTTTCCCACGGAAACTCTTCTCTTCCAAAGTGTCCATAAGCTGCGGTAGCTTGGTAAATTGGTCGTTCTAAGTCGAGCATCTTAAGTAATCCGAAAGGTCTAAGTTCAAAATTCTCACGTACTAAAGCAACCAATACACTTTCTGACACTTTACCTGTACCAAAGGTCTCAATGCTGATTGACGTCGGTTCTGCCACGCCTATAGCGTATGACAGTTGGATTTCACATCTGTCGGCCAGTCCTGCTGCTACGATATTTTTTGCTACATAACGTCCAGCATAGGCGGCAGACCTATCTACTTTGGATGGATCCTTACCAGAAAATGCGCCGCCGCCATGTCTTGCCATTCCGCCGTAGGTATCAACAATAATTTTACGACCAGTTAACCCGCAGTCTCCCATAGGACCACCAATCACAAAGCGACCAGTTGGGTTAATGAAAAATTTGGTATTTTTACTTAACCATTTTTCAGGTAACACTGGTTTAATGATTTCTTCCATCACGGCTTCACGTAAATCTGCAGTGCTAATGCTCTCATCATGTTGTGTTGATAACACCACTGCATCAATCGCGACGGGTTTATTATCTTCGTAAACAAAAGTGACCTGGCTTTTAGCATCAGGTCGTAACCAGCCTAGCTTGCCGCTTTTACGCACTTCTGATTGGCGTTTCACTAAACGGTGGGAATACGTAATAGGCGCGGGCATCAATACATCTGTCTCATTGCTTGCGTAACCAAACATTAGACCTTGATCTCCGGCACCTTGTTCTTCAGGTGAGCTACGATCTACACCTTGATTAATATCAGGAGATTGTTTGCCAATCGCATTTAATATGGCACATGAATCTGCATCAAATCCCATATCTGAATGTACGTAGCCAATTTCTTTGACCGTTTTACGAGTGATTTCTTCTATGTCTACCCAGGCTGACGTTGTGACTTCGCCACCCACTAACACCATTCCGGTTTTGACAAAGGTCTCGCATGCCACTCTAGCCTTTGGATCTTGAGTCAATATTGCGTCTAAAACTGCGTCAGAAATTTGATCTGCAATTTTATCAGGGTGTCCTTCAGAAACAGATTCTGAAGTAAATAAGTGTGAGGTCATAAAAGCACCTTGGTTTAAAGTCGATATTCAGATTGATAGGGGTATTTTAACAATTCAATTCTAAAATACCAGTCTTTACTTCTAGACGTCCAAACGTCTATGAATTTTATTCTGCTAAGGTGTAAAAAAAAGTCATATGTAAATCATGATTCATAAAGGATTTAGCATTGCAGTTACAGGCTAGCTAATACAAAATGCAGAGCTAACTTAGGTGTCTGTAACAAAGAGTTACGGTATATCATAATTATTGGATCAGTCAGGAGACTACATGTCGTCATCACGTCGAGAACTCGCCAACGCCATTCGCGCCCTTAGTATGGATGCTGTTCAACAAGCCAACTCAGGACACCCCGGTGCACCCATGGGCATGGCTGACATAGCACAAGTGTTATGGGCAGATCATATGCAACATAATCCTAGTAACCCAGATTGGGCGAACAGAGATAGGTTTGTGTTATCTAACGGGCATGGCTCGATGTTGATTTATTCACTGTTACATTTGACAGGTTATGCACTTCCTATTGAAGAATTAAGAAACTTTCGTCAATTACATTCTAAAACGCCAGGGCATCCTGAGTATGGTTATGCGCCGGGTGTTGAAACAACAACAGGGCCACTCGGTCAAGGTATTAGTAATGCAGTAGGTATGGCGATTGCTGAAAAAACCTTAGCTGCACAATTTAATCAACCTGATTTTGATGTAGTTGATCACTTCACTTATTGTTTCTTAGGTGATGGCTGTCTAATGGAAGGGATTTCTCACGAAGTCTGTTCTTTAGCAGGTACTTTAGGTTTAGGTAAACTTGTTGCGTTTTGGGATGACAACGGTATTTCAATTGATGGCCATGTTGAAGGTTGGTTCACTGATAATACACCAGCTCGTTTTGAAGCCTATGGTTGGCATGTTATTGCCGACGTCGATGGCCACGACCCACAAGCTATTGCTGATGCTATTGTGGCTGCAAAAGCTGAAACAACTAAGCCGACCTTAATTTGTTGTAAAACCATTATCGGATTTGGTTCCCCTAATAAATCAGGCAGCCACGATTGCCACGGCGCGCCTTTAGGTGCCGACGAAATTAAAGCAGCCCGCGAGTTCCTTAACTGGCCATATGCTCCTTTTGAAATACCTGCAGATGTTTATGCTGGTTGGGATGCAAAAGCATCAGGTGCTGAAAAAGAACAAGCATGGAATACCCAGTTTGCAGCCTATCAACAAGCTCATCCAGAACTAGCTGCCGAATTAACTCGACGTTTGGCTGGTGATTTACCAGCAGATTTTGCGGAAAAAGCCGATGCTTTCATCCAACAATCACAAGATAAAGCTGAAAATGTGGCTAGCCGTAAAGCCTCGCAAAATTCAATTGAAACCTTCGCTACTTTGTTACCTGAAGTATTAGGTGGCTCAGCTGATTTAGCAGGGTCAAATCTTACTATCTGGTCAGGTACTAAAGGCATTTCAGCTGACGATGCAAGCGGTAACTACTTGTACTATGGTGTTCGTGAGTTTGGAATGAGCGGTATTATGAATGGTATAGGCCTACATGGTGGGTTCCGTCCATTTGGCGCGACTTTCTTAATGTTTATGGAATATGCCCGTAACGCTGTACGTATGGCGTCGTTAATGGGGATTCCGAATATTTTTGTGTATACCCATGACTCTATTGGTCAAGGTGAAGATGGTCCTACTCATCAACCTATTGAACAAGTTGCCAATTTACGATTGACCCCTAATCTTGCGACATGGCGTCCTTGTGATGGTGCAGAAACAGCCGTTGCATGGAAGTCTGCGCTAGAGCGTAAAGATGGACCTTCTGCGTTAATCTTTAGTCGCCAAGGTTTACCCGCCCAGCAACGTGATGCACAGCAGTTAGCCAATGTAGCTAAAGGCGGTTATGTATTAAAAGACTGTGCTGGCACACCAGAGGTCATCTTGATTGCTACTGGCTCTGAAGTCGGCATTACGGTTGATGCGGCTGAACAATTGACTGCTACTGGCATGGCAGTGCGTGTTGTATCTATGCCTAGTACTACAGTGTTTGATAAGCAAAATGCTGAATACCGAGAGTCAGTATTGCCCAAATCAGTAACTAAACGTGTGGCTGTTGAAGCCGCTCATGTGGATTTTTGGCATAAATACGTTGGATTTGGCGGCGCGGTAGTAGGTATGTCTACCTTCGGTGAATCTGCGCCTGGTGCGGCATTACTGAAACACTTCGGTATTACCACAGAGGCAGTGGTTGAAGCTGCAAAAGGCTTAAACTAGAAGTGATATTATGTTCCAAAGGCGCTTTTTAGCGCCTTTTTTCTATCGTCAGGTAAAAGTTAAAGAGTGTTATGCTACGTATCGCAATTAATGGTTTTGGTCGTATTGGACGCAATGTTGTTAGAGCCCTATATGAAACTGGTCGCAATACTCAGATAGAAATTGTGGCGATTAATGAGATTGCAGAGCCAGAGGGTATTGCGCATTTGCTCAAATACGATACGTCCCATGGGCGTTTTGGTTTTTCAGTTGATTTACAAGAAAAACGACTTGTGGTTGCTGGAGATGAAATTCTATTGTTGCAGCACGAAAACATAGCTGAACTTCCATGGCAACAACTTGGTATTGATTTAGTGCTTGAGTGCAGTGGTGTGCATAATGACAGGGCTGCGGGGCAAGCGCACCTAGATCAAGGCGCAACAAAAGTACTATTTTCACAGCCATGTAGTTCAGACATGGATGCAACAGTGATTTATGGGATCAATGATCATCAATTGACAGCTGACGATTTAATTGTCTCCAACGGCTCCTGCACTACTAACTGTATTGTACCTATTATCCAAGTTTTAGATGATGCATTTAATGTAGTCAGTGGCACTATTACGACTATTCACTCGTCAATGCATGACCAACAAGTGATAGATGCGTACCATACAGACCTACGACTGACCCGTGCGGCAAGTCAATCGATAATCCCTGTTGATACAAAGTTAGCCATAGGAATCGAACGAATTTTGCCCAAATTTGCGGGTAAATTCGAAGCCATAGCGGTACGAGTGCCAACCATTAATGTCACCGCCATGGATTTAAGTGTCACACTAGAAAAACATGTTTGTATTGATGAAGTGAACCTAGCTCTAAAACAAGCCAGAGAAGGTCGCTTACAAGGAATTTTAGACTACACTGAAGAACCTTTAGTGTCAGTCGATTTTAATCACGATCCGCATTCTTGTATAGTGGATGGCAGTCAAACAAGAGTGAGTCATAAGCAGTTAGTAAAAACCTTAGTTTGGTGTGACAACGAGTGGGGGTTTGCTAATAGAATGATTGATACTGCCATGGCAATGTTCAACACAAGTCAAAGCTAAATTTTGAAGTTATTATACACAAGGTAAATTATGTCCATATTGAAAATGACCGAGCTTGATTTAGCCGGTAAAAGAGTATTAATACGTGAAGATTTAAATGTGCCAATAAAAGATGGCAAGGTGACATCTGATGCACGTATTCGCGCATCATTGCCAACTATTAAAGCCGCAGTAGATGCTGGCGCTAAAGTCATGGTGATGTCGCACTTGGGCAGACCCACTGAAGGACAATTTGCCGAAGAGTTTTCGTTGCAACCTGTGGTAGATTTTATACAAGAAAACACACAATTGAAGGTGCGTTTAGAGAACGATTACTTAGCAGGTGTAGAAGTGGCTGCTGGTGAAGTGGTCGTATTAGAAAACGTACGTTTTAATATTGGTGAAAAGAATGACGATGAAGCTTTAGCAAAACAATACGCAGCCTTATGCGATATTTATGTCATGGATGCCTTTGGCACAGCACATCGAGCTCAAGCTTCAACTCATGGGGTTGGGGTGTTTGCTCCCATTGCTTGTGCTGGTCCTTTGCTTGCAGGTGAACTTGATGCCTTAGGTAAAGCGCTTCATAACCCACAACGTCCTTTGGTGGCGATAGTCGGTGGTTCAAAAGTATCCACCAAACTCACGGTATTAGATGCATTATCTAAAATTGCAGACCAGTTGGTGGTAGGTGGCGGAATATCAAATACCTTTGTTGCAGCCAGAGGCTACAATGTTGGCCGCTCGTTACATGAAGCAGATCTTATCCCTGAAGCTAAACGTTTAATGGATTCATTAGATATACCTGAAACTGTCGATGTACGTGTAGGAAAGAACTTTTCTGAGTCAGAGCCTGCAGTCATTAAAGACGTTTCTGAAGTACAAGACGACGAAGAAATTATGGACTATGGCCCACAAACTGCTGAAAACGTAGCTAAAGTGTTAAAAGGTGCTAAGACTATTTTATGGAATGGTCCTTGTGGTGTATTTGAATTTGATAATTTCGCCAAAGGTACTGAAGTTGTTGCCCGAGCTATTGCGGATAGTGACGCATTTTCAATTGCTGGTGGTGGTGATACGCTAGCCGCTATAGACAAATGGGATCTAAGTGACAAAATCTCGTACATCTCAACAGGCGGTGGTGCTTTTCTAGAATTTGTTGAAGGCAAAGTGTTGCCTGCTGTAGCAATGTTAGAAGCCAGAGCGTCTAAATAAGCATTAAATTTAGTTTGATAAATAATAATGAGAAGAGTTTTAGCTCTCAATTTACTACCTTAAACCCTACAAGCCGTTATGCTCATCGGCTTACAACACAATAATAAAGGAGTGTTGCACATGGCATCACAAGCCCAACTGGATATGCTTGCAAAAATAAGAAATCAAAATGGATTTATCGCTGCTTTGGATCAAAGCGGCGGCAGTACGCCTAAAGCTTTAGGTTTGTATGGTGTAGAAGAGTCTGAGTATCAAGGCGACGAAGAAATGTTCGCCAAAGTACATGAAATGCGTACCCGTATTATTACCTCAAGTGTATTTACCGGAGAGCGTGTATTAGGCGCAATCTTGTTTGAAAATACCCTAGATAGAGATATTTTAGGACAAAGTACTTCTAGTTATTTATGGAATGTGAAACAAGTTGTGCCTTTTTTGAAAGTAGATAAAGGCTTAGAAGCTGAAGTGAATGGTACGCAGTTGTTAAAAGCGATGCCTGACTTAGACAATTTGTTAGCCAAAGCTAATGCACAAAATGTGTTTGGTACCAAAATGCGTTCAGTGGTAAAACTCGCTAATGCACTAGGTGTAGAAGCCGTTATTGAGCAGCAATTTGCTGTAGCTAAGCAAATTTTAGCCGCTGGTTTAATGCCAATCATAGAACCTGAAGTTGATATTCATAGCCCTGAAAAAGCTGAAGCCGAAGCTTTGCTTAAAGCTGCAATCTTAAAACATTTAGATAATTTAGCGGCAGATCAGCAAGTGATGTTGAAACTCACTCTACCTGAAACGGCTAATTTTTATCAAGACTTAGTCAATCATCCTAAAGTGTTAAAAGTTGTCGCATTGTCAGGTGGTTATTCAAGGGAAGAAGCGAATAGCAGGCTGTCTAACAATAACGGCATGATAGCAAGTTTCTCACGTGCGTTATCTGAAGGACTGAGTGCTAAACAAAGTGATGCTGAATTTGATGCTACTATGGATTCCTCTATTGAAAGTATTTATCAGGCATCTAAAAGTTAAGTTGTATTGATTATATAGCTGGGTATTTAAGTGCCCGGCTATTTTACTCGGAAGAATGAGTTGCTTAGGCTATTATTTATTTTATATACCTGTATTGGATGAGAACGAATAATTTATGACCTATGATCTACCTTTACCTTTGTATAAAAAGCTCACGGTAACTTTTAGAGTCGAGCCAGGATGTTTAGGCCCTGATGGTGTTGATCATATTGACGATTTTTGTAAATTTGCCAAAAAGGAAGTGGCCGGATTAGACTCTGACTTTGTGCGTTGGGTGATTACTCCACGTTACGATAAATCACTGCTTGAAACTGAATATAAAACCAATAACAAACGCCTAGATCATGACAAAGCAGAGAAGTACCTAAAGGTATTCGGTAAAGAACTTGATGAGTTTGAAGAACATCTGCAAGACAAGTTATCCCTATTAATTGATCAATATCTGGGGCGTTAATGCCGCTCTATTGTTACTTTATCCCTTCATAAGATAAAAAATTTTCCCATAATGTGTAAATATTAAGGATCCTTTACCTTCGAGGCTGACAAGAGAAGCAACTCCGATTACCTTAAGCGAGATATATTGAAGGACTAGTTTATGCTAGTTGTCTCATCAAACAATGGAGTGACCGCAACGCAATGCGTATACAGAATAAACTCTTTGCTATTTTCTTCCTCACTAGTGCTGTTCTAGTTGTCGCTCAAGTGCTGGTGATGCAGTGGAGCATTGGTAAAGGCATGATCGACTACGTGAATGAGAGGGAGCTTAAAGCGTTAAATGGTGTGGCGACCTCTTTAGCTGAAATTTATCAAAAAGAGGGATCTTGGAAACAAATCACCGGTAAGCATCAACGTTTCAAAAATATCATAGATCAAGGATTAGCTGACTCGGAATTTAGCCACCCTCAAGCTGCTAGACCACCTCATCAAGTAAGAGGGCCTCGTCCCGAAATGGGACAAGAAAGACCTGGAATAGATACTCAAAGAGGCACGGATAAAGGTCCTCCCCCGAGACGAGGTGGGCCGCCTATTTTCGAAGTGAGTTATGCCTTGTTAGACGCTGATAAAGGATTTTTAGTTGGAATGTATTCCCCAAAACTCAGTTTTAGCTATGTTGATATCCTAGATGAAGGAAAAGTAATTGGCTTTTTAGCTGTTTCGAAAAGAGATCAGCTCACCTCTGGCTATGAGTTGAATTTTGTTGAGCAACAACAACGCTATATTTTGCTTATCGCCCTTGGTTTAGTTTTAGTTGCTGTGTTGATAGCTATGCCATTGGCCGCACATTTTGTTAAACCAATAAAGGGTTTAACTTCGGCCATGAGCAAGCTCACATCGGGTGATTTCCAGCAGCGAATCGATCTAAAAAGAAAAGATGAGTTTGCGCACCTCAGCCGTGACTTTAACGAACTAGCAGCTACCTTGCAGCAAAATGAACAGGCAAGAAAACGTTGGCTTGCTGATATATCTCATGAGTTACGTACCCCAGTTGCGGTTCTTAAAGGTGAGTTAGAAGCCATGCTTGATGGAGTAAGACCATTATCAATAGAGCGCATTCAATCAGTAAATGAAGAGGTAAAACAACTGGAGCAGTTGTTAGATGATTTACACGAATTGACTAGAAACGATTTGGGAACCTTACACTACCGTAAAGAATCCTTGAATTTACCCAGATTACTCCATGAAGAAGTGAACCATTACCAAACATTATTGACAGAAAATGGCTTTAAAGTCAGCTT
Source organism: uncultured Paraglaciecola sp. (assembly GCF_963977085.1). Lineage (GTDB taxonomy): Bacteria > Pseudomonadota > Gammaproteobacteria > Enterobacterales > Alteromonadaceae > Paraglaciecola. The sequence goes on from NZ_CAXBNC010000008.1 coordinate 40,804, forward strand.
TTCAGAACTGCCAAGTGAGTTATTTGTATTTGCAGACAGTAAGCGTTTACGACAATTATTTGGCAACTTATTTATCAATACTGCAAAGTACGCAAATGACGGTAATATGCTGAAAATAAGTGTCAATGAACTACAACAATCTCAACAAGTCGAAATTCGATTTGAAGACAACGGTTGTGGAGTTGATGAGGCAGATTTGGATAAATTATTTGAACATCTCTTTCGTATCGAAAACTCAAGAAACAGAGAAACCGGAGGTAGCGGTTTAGGTCTGTCTATTTGTCAAAAAATTGTTGAGGCCCATCATGGAAAAATCAGTGCCTTTACGTCCGATTTAGGGGGCTTAGGGATTTTGATCACCTTGCCAATGGAGTAACTGACTATGCCTAAAAAATCACATGTGTTAATTGTTGAAGACGAGAAAAAAATTGCATCATTATTGGCTGATTATTTGGCTGTAGCTGAGTATGACACTAGTTGTATACATGATGGATTAGCGGTAGAGACTTGGCTTGCAGAGCACCACACTGATGTGATTTTGCTAGATCTTATGCTGCCAGGAAAAAATGGCATCGAAATTTGTAAGTCGATCCGTCAGACAAGCCAAGTGCCAATTATTATGGTGACCGCCAAGGTAGAGGAAATTGATCGGTTACTGGGGTTAGACATAGGTGCAGATGACTATATTTGTAAACCATTTAGCCCCAAAGAAGTGGTTGCCAGAGTGAAAGCCATTTTACGACGGGTTTCTATTACCAGCACCCCCACTAATATTGCTTTGCCTTTTAGTATAGATGCACACAGAATGGTTATGTCTATAGAGCAGCAAACGATAACCTTAACCTCAGTAGAGTTCCAAATGTTAACGCTACTCAGCTCTGACTCAGGCAGGATCTTCTCCCGAGATCAATTGATGAATGCCTGTTATAACGATCACCGCATTGTCAGCGATCGTACTATAGACAGTCACATTAAAAAACTCAGGAAGAAAATTGCATTAATAGGTGACGAAAACTGGATCCAGTCCGTGTATGGTGTGGGTTACAAGTTGGTTGTATAAACTGTAGTCGCTTTTATTCGATCTGAAAGTTTCGCGCAATAAGCTTTGACTTAATCTGGCTGCCGCTTTGAGCTAAAAGCAATAGCTAGTAAATAGTAAATAGTAAATAGATACTAGCCCAAAGCAAAAGACGAAAGTTTCTCATCCTGAGTACGCAGAGAAAAGAAAATTAGGAATTCACGACATCTATTTTCTTTTTTTTGTATTTAATTTTTAAGCGCATTCATCAATGGGGATATTTGCTTTTGCGCTTTGCTTAGTTGATATCCAAATACTTACTCCCAATAACACTATACAAATTAACATACCAATTTGTGTGGTGGTGGCTAAGGTACTAAGGCCCCATATTTCAACCACTTGACCAGACATAATAGCGGCCCATGCAAAACCACTGGTGAACAGTGGTGTGGCGATAGCAGCCCAACGGCCATGGTTATCAAGTGTTCCTGCCAAAGATAACAACACCGGAAAACTAAATTGCAACGCACAAATGGCAGGAAACAATCCCATCAAAAACAGACTTTGAGATTGACTGTTAATAGCAGTAGTCCAACCAAGCGCACATACAATAAAGGCAACAAGTAATGGTTTTTCTGGTCCAAATCGAGCGCTACACATACCACCAATTAAGCAAGCAAAAGCCGAAAGAAACAAGATGAGCCCAATGCTGTTACCTGATTGCTCAAAGGTCATCCCCAAATTGCTGGCAACGGTAAACATAAAGGCGAAACCCTGACCACTAAAAGTCACAAACAACACCCCCATAATTATAATGATCACAGGTCGCAAACTAAGCTTAAATTCCTTAGGCTCAGTCTCACCAGCACTTTGATGGGAAATGTTTGTAACAGTTTCCTGTTTATAAACATACATTGCTAACCAGAACAAAATACACAGCAATGCACTGAACACAAAACCTCCCGCTACGCCGTATTTTTCTGTGGTCATACTTGCCCCTGCTACCATCAAGGACATAAGTAGTACACCAATCATATCAACCAATCCAAATAGCGCCCCCGTAGCATTTGAACGGGCGATAAAGCTCGATGTTGCCCCCATTAATACGCCAACACTAATGCCACTAACAAGTTGCAACAATAGTGTAGAAAACGAGTTGACAAAAAATAGGCTATTTAATGCCTGACAAGTCACTAATGCTGCACCTGCATAGGTAATAATGAGTCGATATGAATATCGCTCAAGTAGTTTTGCCACAAATAAGGTAGCCAGCGCTATACCAATAAAAGGGGTAGCCACAATCCATCCTGCAAGGCTTGCTTGAGCTCCAACCTCCTTCATAAACTGGGTCAATAAAACCGGTTTTACCGAACTAAACAAGGTCGACATTGAAAACGCAGCACTTCCCGCAATAATTAACCCAAGATGAGGACGCAGAAATGAAAATCGTGCCATTACTCTAAAAACCTCTTTTTATGGGTAGCCTGAATTTTTTCCTGAATATGCTCACCGGCAGTGGTGGCTGTATATCGACATGGGTATTCATCTGAAATAAAAGACTGCAGTGGCTCGACCCAAGTAGGGCTATCGGGATCAAAAAACATGGCTATGGATAACCTGTCTTTTCCATTAATACGCGGCGCAACACGATGTAAAGTAGAGCGATAATGACCATTGCTCCAACGCTCAAGTAAATCACCACTGTTCACCACTACTGTATTGCCTTGTGGCACAACATCTTGCCATTCATCGTTTTGATTGAGTACCTGCAAGCCACCGACATTATCTTGAAATAACAGCGTGAGAAAACCGTAATCAGTGTGTGCCCCGGCCCCTAGCTGATGCTCTATAACCGACCCCGGAGATCGGGCCGGATAATAAAGTAATCGTAGTGAAATGCTCTCGCCATTATGCTTTGAGCTAAAAAACTCTTCGTCTAGGTTTAGATGTTTGGCAATTGCTCGCTGCAAAATGTGCCCTGCTTCTAATGCATTAGCATAAAAGCGTTGCATAACCTGCTTAAATTCAACAGAAGGCCAACGCTCATCAGCAATCTCCCCCTTGAGGATATTGCGCATGGTGAAGGTTTCTTTTAAATCCGCCGGTGCTGACGGGTCTAGATTTTCTTCAAGTAACCCTTGATAACCAAAATTTTCTTTAGCAGAGCGATATTGGCAACTCAGTTTAGTACTGCTATCCGCTCTAAAAAAAGCCTTGCTATGGTCGTACACTTCTTTAAGTAGGTCATTATCGATACCAAAATCGCTGATTTGCATAAAGCCTAAATCATGTAAACAATCATCAATAGCCTGGCCCGGAGAAGGGTGCTGATTAAATTGAATAACGGGTATCGACATGGATACTTTCCTTATCTGATTTACGACAGTGATTGCAGTGGTACTAGGTTTAAGAGCTAGATGCTTAGTTACACTAAATTAAGATAGAGACAGGGCAGTTAAATAAGAGATATTTCAGCATTATGTTTCTAACTATTTTCTTATGTGTGATGTTCATCCTTTGTACTAGTTAAAAGCATGAAGAGTGCCAATTTGTAGACCAAGAGGTCAGGAATTGAATGGTATTGGTAAACGCTTGATTTAAAGTGTTTATTTATATTCGGGAAGTTAAATGGTGGCAAAAATCGTGTGGGAGGGCTTCATTTACATATTTTAGCTGCACCAAAAATGTTTCAAAAATCTATGGGTTGCACCTATCTATGATTTGATGACCTACCTGCGAATATCGGGGGCAGATTCATGAATATCGGAATCAGATTCAAATCAAACTTTAAAGCCAGAGCAACTTCAAGTTATCTACTGTTTTATCTTTTTCTGCTCCACTCAGCTTCATGCTGATTTAGTCTGTTTCGTGCTGCTTTTAATTTTTCCTCTGTTTACTCCGTAATTAAAATTCTTTTGCTTTTCACTACTGAATGATTCTAGTTTAAATGACTACTGGAATGACGGGCAAATGGCACATAATCTCTGTCGGGTTAGGTACTGACTATGTCATAAAAAATCATGTTAATTTGAGTTTTGGTTAATCTATTTGCGACCTTATTGTGTTGATAGCAACCCAGCAATGTGGCCGAAGTAACATCAGCAGATTAAAAGTTGTAATTATTTGTAGCTTAACTGCAACCCTAACTCCTTGATGTATTCACTTTCACTTTCAATATCCGCTCCAAATACGGGCTTTTGTTCTAGCCATGCATCTGGAAATTGAATGTGTATTTTGTCTCCTTCGGCTTGCACTGAAAACTCAGGTAAAATGTCATCTTGACGTTTTATGTTAAGCAACACACCCAAGCGCAATAAGGCAATAAGTTTATACACTTGATCTTGCGCTAAAAGAGTAAATTCAGGGATTTCCGCAACCTTGATTTTTTTTCGATAAAACCTAGCTAAGGTGGCTAATAAGTTTTGTTGTTCTTGTCCAAATCCGGGTAATTCGATATTTTGTAAAATATAACCAGAATGGCGCTGAATTCCGCGGGTATTAATTTGTAAACCGACTTCATGTAACAAGGCTGCCCAAGCTAACATGTTTTTTAGCTCTTTATCGTCGATTTTCCATGCTTTCTTACATTGCTGATGTAAGGACATAGTAGTGGTGAGCACTCGCTTCGCTTGCTCTACGTCAACGTCATAACGGGTGGCTAAACTTTCTGCGCTGCGTTGCCTGATATCGGGATGGGTTAGGTGCTCTTCCATTTCATAGAGTACACCTTCACGTAGTGCATCTTGTGAAAATTCCATTTCTTGAATATCTAAACTTTTGAACGCAGCAATTAAAATGGCTAAACCTGCAGCAAAAACTGGGCGGCGATCATCAGTGATACCTTGAATCTGTAGATCTTTACTGTTTCCTGCTACGCAGCATAACTCCATCAATGTGAGTAAATCAGTTAGGCACACATGGTTTTCTCTATTGGTACTATCAAGTTGAGCCGCCAGTTCGATAATAATCTTGATGGTACCTGATGTGCCTATACAGGTTTTCCAGCCAATCTGTTTATATTTTTTATCAATCATCTCCAATTCTTGTTGAGCACTGGTTATGGCTTTATAAAAGGCTTTTTGTTTAAGTTCACCTGTTTTAAAGAAACGATTGGTATAACTGACACACCCCATTTGTAAGCTACGTAATGCCTTGGTCTCAAAACCTTCGCCAATAATAAACTCAGTTGAACCACCTCCTATATCAACAACTAAGCGTTGCCCTTGCTGGTGATTGGTGTGGGCTACGCCTTGATAGATGAGTCGAGCCTCTTCTGCGCCTGAGATGATCTCGATGGGAAATGGAAATACCTTTTTCGCGGCTTTCAGAAACGCCTTAGCGTTACTGGCTTTTCTCAAAGCGTGAGTGGCCACAACTCTTACGGATTCAGGTTCAAAATCCTGCAAACTTTCAGCTATCACTTTTAAGGTATCTAAACCACGTTGCATGGCCTCTTCAGATAATAAGCCGTCTGTTCCTAGGCCATCTCCTAAGCGTACTTTCTGTTTAACGCGATGTAATATTTGAACAGAGCCTGCAACAATGCGTGCCACCACTAAATGGAAACTATTCGATCCAATGTCTAACGCTGCGACCTTACTACTGTCTCTTATTTCTACGTTATCGAAGGTCGAATCAAGTACATTATTAGTGTTAGGCATTTTTGTCCTTTTCAAGTGCTTTTAGATAACGATATATTTCAATTTGAGAGCGTAAATTTTTACGGTTGCCTCTGGATACGTAGTGGTTGCTTTGTTGTTTGTCTATTACCCTAGCTTTCAGGGTATCTTTAAATTGTATATTTAGTATATCCATTATTCTTCGTTTTAAGTTTTCGTCATAAATTGGGCAACCCACTTCAATTCGAAAATCCATATTACGGGTCATCCAATCGGCAGAAGAAATGAACATTTTAGAATCGCCAGCATTTTCAAACACCATGACTCTAGGATGTTCTAAAAAACGGTCAACCACACTGATAACACTAATATTTTCGCTTAAACCTCTTACACCAGGTACTAGGGAACACATACCACGAATAATGGCTTTTATTTTGACACCAGCTTGACTGGCTTTATATAAATCATCAATCAATAATTTGTCATCTAAATTATTAATTTTAAGTATGATTTCAGCTTTTAGCCCCTCGTTGGCGTTTTGTATTTCTTGGCGCACTAATGCTTGTATTTTTGTGCGAGCATTAAGTGGAGAGACTTGCAAATGTTGGAACTTTTGTCGTCTATAGGGCTGCTGAATAAATGCAAAAACAGCCACTGCTTCATTAGCGAGTTCTTGGTTACGGGTAAATAAACTAAAGTCAGTGTATATTTTTGCTGTTTTTTCGTTGAAATTACCCGTACCAAAATGGGCGTAGTTTATTAATTGTCCCTGTTCCTCTCGGGTGACTACACATAATTTGCTATGAATTTTCAGAGAATGCATACCAAATACCACTTGCACACCGGCATCCGTCATTTTTTTAGACCATTGAATGTTGGCTTCTTCGTCAAATCTTGCTCGTAGTTCAACCACAACCGTGACTTTTTTGCCATTATCAACAGCATCAATCAATGAACTGATAACCCGTGATTGGCTCGCTACGCGGTAGATATTTAAGCGAATATGCTTCACGCTGGGGTCAAACGCCGCTTGGCGAATAAACTCAGTGACATGTAAAAAACGGTGGTAGGGATAATGCAGTAGGATATCTTTAGCGGTTATTGCATCAAATACTGTGTCGTAGTCAGAAAAATCTCTAGAGGTTAAAGCGGGGAGGGCTTTGTTTTCTAAATAATCACGGCCAACATTAGGAAAGCCTATAAAGTCTTTAAAGTTACGGTATGGGCCACTGGAAATAAGGCTGTCGTAGGATGATATTTTTAAGCGCTTTTTTAAATCCTTGAGCATGTCATTGGGCATTCTGCTGTCGTGTACCACCCGAACAGGCTCGGCAATCAATCTTTGTTTCATGCTTTCAGACATTTTGTCTACGTAACTTTCATCAATTTCATCGTTAAGAGAATATTCGGAATCTCGGGTCATTTTAAATGAGAACGCCTCCAGAGAGTCGAACTCAATAAAGCCTTTAAATATGCTCTCCAAGTTCAGACGAATGATGTCATCCAACAAAATCATATATTTCTTTTTGCGGCTTTTTTCTGGGGGGATCACCACAAAACGGGACATATTTTGGCTTGGCACTTCAATAGTGGCGTAAGCAATGGCTTTCTCATCTTTGTGAATGCCAACATACAGATAAGTTGCAAAGTCATTTAATCGAGAAAGTAATTTGACCTTTTTATTTAATAATACTGGGGCGATATGTCGTAAAATTTTATTTTTAAAATAATCGCTCAGCCACTGGGTGTGATAGTCATTAAGATCTTCTTCACCGAGCAAAAATATATTATATCTGGCTAACCCTTTCACCACAGAGGCATGAATACGGTCAAAATTATTGGTCATGCCAAGGACTTTTTCTTGGATTTTTTCCATTAATAGTTTGGTTTGTTCTGCTTCTTCTAGTTCACCTTCGTTTAAGTGGATGTAAATCTTGCGTTTCACATCAGCCACGCGAACCCTATAGAATTCATCCATGTTGTTTGAATAAATGCCGAGGAAACGTATACGTTCAATGATGGGATTGTTTACATCGGCTGCTTCTTGTAACACGCGTTGATTAAAGGAAAGCCAGCTAAGTTCTTTAGGATAATAAATGTTTTGGGTATCGGGCATACATCACTCTTAACATATTTAATGTTATCAATCGTCTATTGCTAATATGACAATTTAATGACAACAACCTTAGTTTACTGAATTTCAATGTCGACCATTAGGTCGTTTGCCACGCTTTCCAACTTATCCTTTAGGGTTTCTAGATCAAAATCTGTCGCCACGGTAATGATGGTTTTTGCTTTAAATAATTCGCCGCCCCAATTAGGTGCACTTTCAAGGCAGGAATCAAATTTAACAATGTTCAAGTTAAACTGACTTAATATTTGTGTTAATTCTTGCACTATACCGGTTTTGTCGTTCCCCATAATGTCTATTTGCACACTCTGTTGTTCTATCGGGTGCTCAGTGATTCCGGGTAATAAATGTATTTTTAAATCGGGGTGTTTTGAAAATTTTTCGATAAGAGCTGGGTGCTGTTCTTCAGGTAAGTCTATTTGCACAAATCCAGCGAAGTGTCCCGCCATATGTGAAAAGTTACTGCCTAACCAGTTACCTCCCATCCCATAGACAGTTTTGGCTAAATCACTGATTAATCCTGGTTTGTCGATTCCAACTAAAGTAAATATAATGGGTTTCATAAAAGTGTCACATATCTGTAATAAAGTAAAAGCTTAGAGCCCAATGCTCATCTAAATAGCCTAATACATTCTATCTAGGATGTAAGGTATTATTTGTAGAGTAAAAGTAAGTAGATAGCGGTTATGTTGAATGTTTTAGTGTATAGAAACAAATCAATGTAATCAAAATGCCATATTCAAATGTTATTATAGATGCGGCGTTGCAACTGTTGGTCAAATTTGTGTGTTGAACCCTCAAAATAGTCTAACGTTAACTATGTTTTAATCGAAGAGAAAAGTTATGCCAATAAATTCTTTTTTGGGGGTGTTTGCCAAATCACCGCTCAAACCCCTAGAAGATCACATCAATATTGTACATAAATGCAGTCGTGCATTATTGCCCTTCTTTGAGGCTGTTTATGCCCAAGATTGGAAGACGGCCCAAGAAAAACAAAAAGCTATTTCAATGATGGAAAAGCAAGCTGATGTGATAAAACGTGAATTACGGATTAATTTACCCCAGGGTATTTTTATGCCAATTCAACGCCAAGACGTTTTGGACTTATTGACTCAACAAGACAAAATAGCCAATAAAGCAAAAGACATCTCAGGCCGTATATTAGGTCGTCAACTGGCCATTCCAAACGAGTTGCACGAGTCTTTTCTTGAATATTTAAAACGCTGCTTAGACGCCACTAACCAAGCTAAAAAAGTCATAAACGAACTTGATGACTTGCTTGAAACTGGTTTTAGAGGGCGTGAATTAAGATTGGTCGAAGATATGATTGAGCGCTTGGACAATATTGAAGACGATACCGATAGGTTGCAAATTAGTCTGAGAAGAGGGTTGTTAGCCCTTGAAAAAGATCTTAATCCAGTAGATGTAATGTTTTTATATAGCATTATTGATTGGGTCGGCGAGTTGGCCGATATTTCCGAACGAGTCGGTTCTCGCCTCGAATTGATGTTAGCCAACTAAGAGATTCACACCATGGATATTATTAATAATTACGGTTTTATATTAATCGTAGTCGCTGCTGCTGTTGGATTTTTAATGGCTTGGGGCATAGGTGCCAACGACGTAGCTAATGCTATGGGTACCTCGGTTGGTTCAAAAGCGTTAACCATCAAACAAGCTATTTTTATTGCAATGGTATTTGAATTTGCCGGTGCTTATTTGGCCGGTGGGGAAGTGACCTCGACTATTCGCAAAGGCATTATAGATTCGGCATTTTTCATCGACTCGCCACAATTATTAGTTTTTGGGATGATATCATCGTTATTTGCTGCTGGTGTCTGGTTGGCGTTTGCCTCCTATCTTGGATGGCCAGTATCGACTACTCACTCCATTATTGGTGCGATTGTTGGCTTTGCCGCAGTAGGTGTCAGTGCAGATGCAGTAGAGTGGGGCAAAGTCGGAGGTATTGTAGGTAGTTGGATTATTACCCCTGCGATATCTGGTTTTATTGCTTTTCTAATATTCCAATCTGCGCAAAAGCTTATTTTTGATACCGACAACCCTTTCGATAACGCCAAAAAATATGTGCCTTTTTACATGGCGTTTGCCGGTTTTGTTATGGCTTTGGTGACGATAAAAAAAGGTCTGAAACACGTCGGATTACATATCCCAAATGGTCAAGATTTTGTTATTGCTATTGGTATAGCACTGCTTATCGGGATAGTTGGTTGGCTATATATTAGGCGTATAAAAATTGATCCAAAGGCTAATAGATCAACACATTTTGCTAATGTCGAAAAAGTGTTTGCAGTGCTAATGATAGTCACTGCATGTTGTATGGCATTTGCTCATGGCTCAAATGATGTAGCCAATGCAATAGGCCCTTTAGCTGCGGTAGTAAGTATTGTGGAAAGCGGCGGCGAAATTGGTGCAAAATCTGCATTAGCTTGGTGGATATTGCCTCTTGGTGGCGTAGGTATAGTGGCTGGATTGGCGTTGTTTGGTCATCGAGTCATAAAAACTATAGGTAATGGTATTACTCACCTTACCCCAAGTCGTGGCTTTGCTGCTGAATTGGCAGCCGCTTGTACTGTGGTAATTGCGTCGGGTTCAGGTTTACCTATTTCAACTACGCAAACTTTGGTTGGTGCCGTGTTAGGTGTAGGTATGGCGAGAGGCATAGCAGCGATCAACTTAGGTGTGGTTAGAAATATCGTTGTATCTTGGGTCATTACACTTCCTGCAGGTGCTGGACTGTCGATAGTCTTCTTCTTTATGATTAAAGGTATATTCGCGCCCTAGTTTAAATATTAGATGTTAAAGAAAAGCCAGTAGCTAATTGCTATCTGGCTTTTTTTGTATGTAAACGCTTTACCTGTAAAATGCCTGTACACAAATTTTATCCAATGGTTTCATAACGTTTGGTCTTACTTCTGCTCTAATTAAATTATCTACCTAAACTGGCATGATAAATCACTTCATCTATCGCAATTTTATACTCTCGATTCGGTGAGCTAAATTTCTATTGGCTACTAAACTGGGATTAACCCTTGATGGTCAAATGCCTCCAGGATTTCTTTATTATCAATTCTAAATTTTGACGTTTCAGCATTTGCAACTGTCGGAGACTATTAGGTTTTTTTAAGCCAATCCCCTGTATACGAATAATCAGTTTAGCGCTGAGAATAATAAAACGATATTCATGTTATTTTTAGTGTATAAGACTGTCATAAAAGTGTCATAAAACTTAAACTTACAGGTAGAGCAGCAAAATAAGTTACAAGTTTGACTGGGTATCGATTGTTAAAAGAGATTAAAACCATGAATTTGAGTAAAAAATTATCGGTGACTTTGATCGCAAGTTGTATGTCAGCGGCAAGTTTTGCCGACCCCATTACGCTTTACGGAAGGGTAAATGTTTCGGTTCAATCAACAGATGAAGGTGAAGGTCAAGTTACTGAATTAAAAAGTAACAATTCTCGACTGGGTGTGAAAGGAAAACTTGATTTAGAGAATGACCTGGAAGTACTTTATGTTGCAGAGTGGCGTGTTGACTTTACAGATGAATCTGGCTCAGACAATTTTAGTGCTCGAAATCAGTATGTTGGACTCAGAGGGGGCTTTGGTACTGTACTGCTAGGCAGAAATGACACTGTTTTAAAGCAGACCCAAGGTAACATAGATCAATTTAATCACTATGAAGCAGATATAAAAGCCTTGTGGCAAGGTGAAAACCGAATGGGGGATTCTATTACTTATTTTTCTCCTAAGTTTAATGGAGTGACATTTGGCGCTTCCTATATTGCCCAAGATGAGGTGACAGGTCATGACGCACAATCCTATTCTATTGCTTATGGTGACAAAAACCTTAAAAACAGTCGATGGTATGCTGCAATAGCGGCCGATTTTTATATGAAAGGTTACGACACTCAACGTATGTCCTTTCAGACTAAATTTGCAGACTTAGTGCTAGGGGCGATATTACATAACCAAAAATCCATCGCTACAGGTGATTCAAAAACAGGGGCTTTGGTGAGTGCTGCATACAGTATTAGTAAAGTAGTACTAAAAGGTCAATTGCAATCACTTAAAGACGATAATAGTGTGACAATTGGATTGGATTATAAACTAGGCAAGGCAACTAAGGCTTTTACATGGTTTACCTACACGGGTGTCCAAGGGACTGCAGACAAAGCGTGGTTGGCCGCAGGACTCGAACACAAATTCTAATTTAAATAGAAAATATTGACCTCTATTTTGTTGTATCAGAAAAGCTATATAATACTTTATATGGCTTTTTTTATGTCTGATATTCAGTAAATACAACAGGTTATTGGCGGACCCTAGGTTAAGAAAATTGGTATTGCTGCTTAATATTAAACTTTTGTGACATGTGGTTTATGTAACAAAACTGTCATGCTCCTTGGTTACTCTTCTCGCGTTTTTTAATTCTTATAAAATTACTCGCATTTGGAGAACACAATGGAAATCAAGAATACCTTTAAAATTAGTGCACTTTTTTTAGCTATGGCTTTAGCTGGTTGTGGTGGTGATATCAATGTTACTCCCACTGTTAATGATAATAGTACTTCTACAGACAATAGCGTTAATAATTCTAATAATACAACAGGTACGACTACTGAAGAAGATGTAGTATGTGCGAGCTACGAAAGTGATGCAGGAACTGTCGAAGGGACGTTTGATGGTTTAGATTGTTTGTACAATGACTCTTTCGCGAGTAAGAGTATTTCCATCACGTCAAACATCACATTTGCTGAATTACCTAACGAAGGTGTACATTTCTTTGAAGATGCACTTCAAATTGGTGAAGACGGCGATACCACTGCAGGTTTCTCTGTGCCTTCTGCTGGTCCTACAATGACAGTACAACCTGGTGCTACTTTGGCATTTAATTCAGGTGAAGCGATTATCCGTATTGCACGTGGTGCAAAAATTCAGGCTGTAGGTACTGCTGCTAAACCTATTACTTTCACTTCTGCATTGGCCTATGATCGCTTTGATGATGAAGGACAAGGTCCTTTATATGCTGATTGGGGTGGTATTATCATTAATGGTAACGGCGTTACAGACCAATGTACTGATGCCGAAAGAGCCGCAGCCACTTGTAATGTGCCTTCTGAAGGTATCACAAGTTACTTTGGTGGTAACGACAATGCTGACTCTAGCGGTAATATCAAATGGACTAAAATTTGGTATGCAGGTTCAGGCCCTAAAGTGGGTGGCGAAGGTGATGATTTGAATTCACTTACCCTTAATGCTGTTGGTTCTGGTTCAGAGTTTGATTATATCCACATACACCAAGGCTTTGATGACGGTATCGAGATTTTTGGTGGTGCGACTACGCTCAAACACGTAGTGGTGACTGATACGCAAGATGACTCATTTGATTTTGATGCTGGATGGCAAGGTGCTGCACAATTCTTGTTTATTAAACATGGCACAGTAACCACTCGTGATGGCGCAACTGTTTTCATGGGTAATGGTGGTTTTGAGTCTGACGGTGTTAAAGGTTCATCTTCTGCTGAAGTAGCGCCATCAAATCCTACTATTGCTAACGTAACTGTTATTACTACAGATGGCTTATCTGTGCGTGATGGCGATGCATCCACCGCATTTAAATTTGATGATTCATTTAATGCTGCTTTATACAACGTGTTGCTAGTGAAAGAAGTTGCTACTCAAACTCATTGCATTAGCTTCTCTAGCGACGGTGAGATTGGAGCGGATAACATTACATTTAATAACTCTGTTATGGCTTGTGACTCTGAGTTTAGTGACGCAGATGGCACCTTTAATAGTGGTAAAGAACCTGCTGCACTTACTGGTACATTGATGACCGATTGGTTTGATGCCGCTGGAAGCGAACGTATCTCAGCGTCAGCTTCTGTATTGAGTAACGGTTTCGCAACAGCTACTGCTTCAACAGATGTGACTGTTACTGCAAATGATTTGAGTACTTTAGATTCTAGTTTCTTTGATTCAGCAGCATACATTGGAGCTGTGTCCGACCAAGACACTTCTTCAAACTGGTATAGCTGGGTAGAGACTGCTGTTGCAGCTGCTGAACAGGACTAATGGTATTAGCCATTGAAAATCATTAGGCGCAAATTTTGCGCCTATTCTTTGGTTTAAAGCGAGCAGAATTCTAATATGAAAACTCAATATAGACTCAATAAACTAACCCTTGGTGTGAGTCTGGGGTTATGGGTAACGTCCGGTGCAGTTCTTGCTCAAGCACAAGAAGAAGTGCTTGATGAGGTTGTTACTACTGGTTCTCGTCTTCAGGGTAGTGCCACCGCAGTTATTGAAGAACGTAAAAATCAAGCCTTTGTAGCCGATATTTTAGGTGCAGAGCAACTGGCTCGAACGGGCGATAGTGATGCTGCCTCAGCACTGCGCCGGGTAACCGGTTTGACCCTAGTAGATGGAAAGTTCATCTACGTTCGAGGTCTTGGTGAACGTTATTCAAGTGCAAGATTGAACGGTGCAGCTATTCCTAGCCCTGATCTTACGCGAAATGTTTTACCACTGGATATCATTCCTTCAAGTATTATTGAAAGTTTGTCAGTGCAAAAAGCCTTCTCACCTTCCATGCCTGCAGCGTTTGGTGGTGGGAGTATCGATATCCGTACCAAATCAGTACCGTCTGAATTTGTAGCCAGTTTTGAATTGGGTTTGGGTTACGATTCCAGTGCAAGTGATGGTTATACTTATAACAGCCAAGGGGGTGATATTCCTTCCATCCTTAGCGATGCAATAACACAGTATCGTGGCGACTTCAGCACGGGTAATATCATTACCAAAAATAACTTGGTAAATGATGAATCTGGTACTGTATCAGAGCAGGCAGTGGCTATTAATAATGATTTGTTAAAAGCATTACCTCGTCAATTTGCATTGCAAGAGGAGTCACTCGATCCGAGTTACAATTTTAAAGCCAATATTGGTAATAGTATCGATGAGGATTGGTTAGGTGGAACTCTGGGATTCCTGGCGTCTGGCTCTTATGATACAACTTGGGATGCATCTGAAATTCGCACTGGGGTTATTGCTCAAGATGTGACGGCTGACGAATGTGAAGAAGAGCTTGATACCGCTGAACAAGCAAGTAAATCTTGCTTTAATACAGTTTCAGACTCTTTTAAAACCACTGAATCGGAACGCTACAGTGGTGTGTTAAATATAGGCTACAGACTGGGTTCTCATGAAGTATCTTGGTCGAATCTATATTTAGCTGATAATGAAGATGAATCTGAAGTGTCGATATTGCAAAGTCCTGCGGGTAGTTCTGTGTTTACTATCGCTGCAGGAGACCGAGCTAACAGAAGTCATCAATTTATCAATGAAGAGCGTGCCTTAAAAGTGTCGCAATTTGTCGGTAAACATACCTTTCTTGATTGGTGGGGCCTAGGTGCCGACTGGCATTATACCCGCTCTCATGCAAGAACAGATATCCCTACTGATGTGGAGTTTAAATTTCGCGACAACTTCGTAGATAGTGTTTATAACGGTTCACAGATTACTGGTGACGATAACAGAGCCATTTATTCCTTCACTGATATGGATGATCGACTCAATTCTTATGCTGGTAATTTGTCTTTACCTGTCAGTATTAAAGATTTTGATCTTGAATTTAAAACTGGGTATGACTTTTCTGATAGAGCAAGAACCTATAGTACTTCTAGCTTTGCTGTAAATAATGAAACGGGTTTGTCGTTAGATGTTAATGACGCCAGTTCTTCAGCCTTGTTAGCAAGTGGTTATTTGACCGATGACTTTATTGATGGTCAAAGGATCCTCGTTGATTTTAATGAGCCAAGTGCACCAGATGCCGATGACTATATAGCCGCGCAAAAAATTGATGCCGCTTATGCTTCATTCGATGCATTTTACAAAAACCTCTTTAGGATCAGCGGCGGTGTGCGTTACGAAGAGTTTAAACAAGTCTCTATTGGTACATCTAGTCTGATTTTCACGCAAGAAGATCTTAATAGTTTATATTCTGCCGAGACAATAGAAGAAGGCAGCATAGTTACCGATGACTTGTATCCGTCATTAGCCTTAACTTATGTCGGTGGAGATGACTATCAAATCCGCGCGAGTTACGGTGAAACCGTTGTTCGTCCTGATCTAAGGGAAGTAGTATCGG
Source organism: uncultured Paraglaciecola sp. (assembly GCF_963977085.1). Taxonomy (GTDB): domain Bacteria; phylum Pseudomonadota; class Gammaproteobacteria; order Enterobacterales; family Alteromonadaceae; genus Paraglaciecola. The sequence goes on from NZ_CAXBNC010000008.1 coordinate 56,742, forward strand.
TGACATACTTTGATCCTCTCACTGATATTCGTACTTTTGGACGAGTGGGATTACAAAGTAGCCCAATCAAGAACTATGATTTACGTTTTGAACGTTATTCTTCAACGGGTGATAACTATTCAATCGCAGCTTTCTATAAAGACATAAGTGCACCGATTGAAACAGTATTACGTATTGGGGATGAAGATTATTCTGCTACTTTTATTAATGGTGAATCTGCAGAGGTTTATGGTGTTGAAGTAGAATGGTTACACGACTTAACCTATATCTCTGATGGTTTCTTTACTTCAGGTAACGTGACATTAAGTAAATCAGAAGCGGAAATTGATCCAAGTCTTGCTGGTAATTTGACTAATCCAACTAAACCTATGACAGGTCATTCTGAGTATGTTGTTAACTTACAACTCAATTATGACGCTGCAAATGGTGAACATTCAGGCTCACTTGTTTACAACGTGTCTGGAGAAAGGATTTTGGCAGCGGGTGTAGCGGGAAGAGAAGACGCTTATGAACAGCCTTTCCACTCATTAGATGCTGTGTATACTTATTACCCTAGCTTCAACTCTACTATTAAATTTAAATTGAAAAACTTGCTTGGAGAAGACCAAGAAGTGACTCAGTCAGATGTAGTAGTCAGAGGCAGAGAGATAGGTACATCAGTTAGTTTAAGCTACGCATATGAATTTTAAGCTGCCTTATTAATCAATGTGTTATCACTATAAAACCCGGTCAATGGCCGGGTTTTATAGTGCCATAGGAGGTAACTGAATTTGTATCATAGCTAATAGTAAAATATGTCAGTCGACGCTAGACTCGAATAGCTCCCTTACTTAACGCCCACTATATTACCCAATCCATTTTTGAACTCATCTTTGTTTTGATAGGCATAAAAGCATCTTAATATTGCTGTCATTTATCTGTAATATTAATGTCACATAAAGCCCTTATCCTCTCCGCAGTTTTTGAATATCAGCCTTTTGCTGATTAATCATTTTAGGGTTTGAAGTATGACACGACTGACCAAAATTTCTGCGGCGTTTATCGCTATCTCTTTGACAGCTGGAAACAGCGTGGCACAAGAGGAAAAAGCTCTTGAGCCTGCTGTAAAAAAAGCGACTGAAATCAACCAGTCAGCAGCAAAATCCCAACAAAAAATCAACAGTATCACTGATCAAATTGATAACAAATTACAGCAATTTAAAGCTATCAATAAAGAAACTGTTGGATTGAACGTATACAACGGCCAATTGCAAAAACAAATAAATAATCAAATGCAGGAAATGGCGGATTTAAACGCGTCTATTGATGGCGTGAGCATTATTGAGCGTCAAATCACCCCGCTAATGATGCGTATGATTACGGGGCTTGCACAGTTTGTTGAATTGGATGTGCCTTTTCTTGCACAGGAAAGAAACAACCGTATTGCTGAATTACAAAGCATGATGGACAGAGCTGATATAGCACCATCAGAGAAGTTTCGCCGCGTGATGGAAGCCTATCAAGTTGAAATGGACTACGGACGCACCCTAGAAGCTTACAGTGGTTTGCATACTATTGATGGTCAAGAACGAGATGTCGACTTTTTAAGAGTGGGACGTACCGCACTTATTTATCAAACCCGTGATGCTAGCTTACAAGGCACTTGGAATAAACAAACTCGTCAGTGGGAAGCCTTGTCTTCTAGTTACCGTACCCAAGTCACTAAAGGCTTACGTATGGCGAAGAAACAACTCGCACCAGACCTTCTTATGCTACCTGTAGCGTTAACGGATTAAGGGCCTGATCAACATGAATAATATCCTTAGAAATTTAGTAGTAATAAGCACCCTTAGTTTTGTTTCGGGAGCGGTGCTAGCTCAAGAAGATAAAGCATTAAATCTAGATGCATTATTAAAACAACTTGAGCAAGGCCAGTTTGAGCAAAATAAACAAAACGCCCAGCGTGAAAAAGAGTTTTCTGCCAAGCGTTCTGAGCAAGACCAAATGTTACGCGAAGCCAAACAAACACGTGATGCCGCGCTTGCTGAGTCCGAAAGAATGGAAACTCAGTTTGAAGAAAATGAGTTTAAACTGGCTGACTTAAATGAAGCCATGAACAAACGTTTAGGTTCTTTGAAAGAGTTGTTTGGTGTGCTGCAACAAGTATCTGGTGACACCAAAAGCAAATTTCAAAACTCTATAATATCTGCACAAATTCCTGGCCGTGCTGAATTTTTAGATGACTTAGCACAGTCAATGGGTGCTAGCTCTAAGTTGGCTTCCATCGAAGAAATTGAACGCGTTTGGTTTGAAATGCAGCGTGAAATGACCGAGTCAGGCAAGGTCACCAAATTCACTACTGATGTTATCGAAGCGGGTGGCAACAAAGTCAGCAAAGAAGTCTTACGAGTTGGACCTTTTGCTTTAGCGGCGGATGGAAAATATTTAGATTATAACGGAACTACAGGTTCAATTGCTGAGCTAGTGCGTCAACCCGCAGGTCGTTATGGCGACAGTGCAGCGGCGCTGCAAAATTCATCTGGTGAATTAGTAGAGTTTGGACTAGACCCAACAGGTGGTTCAATTCTTAAATTGTTGGTGCAAGCTCCTAGTTTAAAAGAGCGTGTAGAGCAAGGTGGTACTGTTGGTTACATCATCTTAGCGGTAGGTTTAGTTGGACTATTGATTGCCATTTGGCGTTTTATCTCTTTGTCTATTGAAGGGGCCAAGGTCAACCGTCAGCTTAAGTCCAGTACATTTAAAGACAGCAACTCTCTTGGCCGCGTCATGAAAGCCAAAGATGACTTCCCTGAAGCCGATACTGAAGCCTTAGAGTTACATCTTACTGAAGCTATCTTAAGTGAAGTGCCTAAGTTGGGGCGCTCACTTAGCATCATTAAAGTGATTTCGGTAGTGGCACCTTTGATGGGCTTACTAGGTACCGTTTCGGGCATGATCAACACCTTCCAAGCAATAACCTTATTTGGTACCGGTGACCCTAAATTGATGGCGGGTGGTATTTCTACTGCCTTAGTGACCACAGTATTAGGTTTGGTCGTTGCCATTCCTATGACCTTGTTATACGCAGTGTTAAATACGCGTAATAAAAACATCGTTTATATATTGCAAGAACAAGCCGCTGGGGTCATTGCCGAACGCGCTGAAGCCCTTAGTTCTGCCGTTTCTGGCCGTGTCGCTACTAGCAGCAATAAAGCTTAATTTATCATGATTGAATTTCTCGAAACCATTCGCGATTTTACCGAAACCGGTGGACAAGTTCTGCTGATCATTGGTGGCTTGATTTTTGTTATGTGGTTAATGATTTTAGAGCGCGCCATGTATGTGTTTGTCACGCACAAACAATACAAAAACGCAGTGATTGCTAAGTGGGCGGCAAGAGCCGAGCGCTCATCATGGAACGCCGAGCAAATTCGCCAAGCGATGATTTCTAGAGTGTCCTTAAAGCTCAGTACCGGTGTGCCTATCATCCAATCATTGGTGGCCTTATGCCCACTTCTAGGCTTGATGGGTACAGTTACTGGCATGATTGAAGTGTTTGATGTGATGGCGATTTCTGGTTCAGGTAACGCACGCTCTATGGCGTCGGGTGTCTCTAAGGCCACTATCCCTACTATGGCGGGTATGGTTGGCGCCTTGTCTGGTGTCTTCGCTTCTACTTGGTTAGCACGAACCGCAAAAAAAGAAAGAGCGAGTCTAGAAGATTTACTGCGCCTAGAACGAAAGCATTAGCAACGTAAAATTTAATCCGAGTACCGGGTAACAAGAGAATAATATGAAACAGCATTTCCAAAACTTGATGGACGAAGAAGAAGCAACAATCGATATGACTCCTATGCTAGACGTCGTATTTATTATGTTGATATTTTTTATCGTGACCGCGTCTTTTGTTAAAGAAGCCGGTATTGATGTGAATCGCCCAGAAGCGGCTACCGCAGTGAAAAAAGACCGCGCTAATATTTTAGTGGCCATAAGTGATAAAGGTGAAATTTGGATCAATAAACGTAAAGTGGATGTACGCGCAGTACAAGCCAATATCGAACGTTTATATGCTGAAAATCCACAAGGTACTGTTGTAATCCAGGCTGATAAGAAAGCCACTACCGACGTATTGATTAAAGTAATGGATGCATCCCGGGCAGCAGGAATCCTAGATGTCTCTATAGCAGCGCAGGAGCCGTAAGTCGTTATGCCGCAGACTATGACAAAAACAATGCCACAGACTTTATCAAGGTTAGTTATAGCCATTCTATTGGCGGCGTTTGTTACCTTGGCATTGTTCTTTTTGATGCAGTCACTCATTCAAAGTGGTGGAAGCGCATTAACGGATGCACCTAAAGGTAGTGTGCTGGATTTTGTCCGTGTTAAACAAGAAGAAGTGGTGCAAAAGAAAGACAGAAAACCTAAAAAACCACCTAAGCCAGAGCAGCCACCACCGGATATGGCGCCGCCGCAAATGGATGCACCTAGTCCAGAAAGTGCCACAAGCGGTATGGATTTTGGCGCCGACGTGGCTGCTGATATTTCCCTTGATGGTGGACTTGCTTTGGAATCTGGAGACGGTGAGTTTTTACCTATAGTGCGTGTTGCAGCTGTGTATCCAAGAAGGGCATTACAGCGTGGTATTGAAGGTTATGTGGACGTTGAATTTACTGTGTCTAAATTGGGTTCAGTGATTAATCCCAAGGTGATACAAGCAACACCTGAAGGCATTTTTGAGCAAGCGGCATTAGATGCCACTTTAAAATATAAATACAAACCGCGCGTCGTAAATGGCGAACCTATGGAAGTATCTGGGGTGGAAGTGCGGGTTAAATTCGAACTTGGGGGCTAAAATGGCGATGAATAAATTACTACTTAAATTGGCGGCACCTGTCTTAATGACAAGTGTGTTACTAACAAGTATACAACTAGGCGTTGTATACGCAGAAGAAGCAAAAGTAGAGCGTAAAACGCAACGTGTACCTACTTTGCGTTCTAAAGTTTACGACCAATTATCCCGAGCACAAAGTTTAGCCGATGCTGGCAATCCAGCAGAAGCCTTCGAAGTACTGGATAACGTAAAGTCTAAAGCCAGCTCAATGAATAGCTACGAACAAGCCATGATGTATAATTTTTATGGTTTTATTCATTATGAAGCTGAAAACTATGACCAAGCGATTGCAGCCTTCGAGAATGTAGTGCAGCAGCAGCCAATTCCAGAAACCTTCGAACAAGCAACTTTGTTTAGTCTAGCGCAGTTACATATGATGCGTGGCAACTACGATAAAACTATTGCGAAAATCGAACAATGGGAAGCCATTCAAAAAAATCTCTACCCCAATAAAGAGATCCCTGCTAAAAATTTGGTTTTAAAAGCCCAAGCCATGTATCAAAAGCAAGACTATGCGTCCGCTTCTCAGTATATTAATGCCGCTGTTGAGCAAATAGAAACCAACGACTTAGGTTTTCAAGTAGATGAACAGTGGTACGTATTACAACGAGCGATTTATTTTGAATTGAAACAGCCTGAAAACGTTAAAAATGTATTGCTTAAATTAGTCAAAAAATTTGAAGCCCCCAAGTATTGGATACAACTTGCCGGGATGTACGGCGAACTTGAACAAGAAGAAAAACAGTTGGCGATTATGGAAATTGCCGAGCAGAAAAGTTATATCGCGACTGGTTCAGACATGTTCAACTTAGCGCAACTTTATTATTACCATCAACTACCATTTAAAGCCGCAGCGGTGATGCAGAAAGCCATAGATGCAGGTAAATTACCTGAAGATGAGCGCAATCTAACGTTTTTAGCGCAATCTTGGAATGCTGCTAAAGAAACTGAAAAAGCCATTCCTGTTATGTTAGCGGCCGCTAAATTATCGGATACAGGCGAGCTTTATGCACAATTAGGTCAGATGTATTTAAATATGGATAAATGGAGCCAAGCTATTGCTGCTTCCGAGCAAGCCATAGAGAAAGGCGGTTTGCGCAACGAAGGTATGTCGCATTTAGTGATCGGCATGGCACAATTTAATGTGGGCGAATATAACGAAGCGTTAAGCCAACTTGCTAAAGCGCAAGAATATCCCGGTAGCCGAGGCATGGCACAACAATGGTCTAAATTTGTTGAAGGCGAAAGAAAACAATTTGCTAATTATGCGTCTATAGGTAGTTAAGGCTCATCTTAACTTTCTAAGGAAGCGCCTAAGGGCGCTTTTTTTATCTGTAAATCTAATCTATCATGGAGATACTAATCGTTTTTATAGATGAATAAATATGAAATGGCCTAATCTTAAACATCTTCATTATTTGGTTGTGTTGCATCAAGAACAACACTTTCACAGGGCGGCAGTACATTGTCATGTTAGCCAGTCAACATTAAGTACCGCGATTCAGAATCTTGAGGAACAATTTGGATCTCAGTTGTTAGAGCGTGATCACAAAACCTTTGTGTTTACACCTATGGGCTTGGAGCTGGTTGAGCGCAGCAAAGCTTTATTAACCGATGCCCACGAATTGATCGACTTCGCCCAAAGTGCGGGAAATTGGCAAGCTGGTAAACTTAAAATTGGGGTGATACCTACTATTGCGCCTTTTATTTTTGAAGGCTTGATTGATAACGTTAAGCAAAATCTCCCTGATATCTCGCTACAGTTGCAAGAGGACACTACCGCTAATTTATTGACTCAGCTCAATGAAGGTGCCTTAGATCTACTTATTTTAGCTTTACCTATGGATACCCCAGGATGTAAACAGCTGGTATTAGGTCATGATCCTTTTCATTTAATTGCTCATAGCGATTTGGTCGAAACCTTGCCTGTGCCACTAGATGTATCAGCATTGCCTAAACAGAGTGTTTTTTTATTGCAGCAAGAGCATTGTATGACGGGACATGCGGTCAGTGCTTGTGGTTTAGCGCATAGAGAGCAAGTGAGTTCACTCGCTGCCAGCAGTTTGTATACTTTAGTGCAATTAGCGAATAGTAAGTTGGGTTTCACTTTTATGCCTGAACTGGCTATTCAAAATCATATTTTAAGCACTAAACCTTTAGTTTCGATGCCAGCTGAAGATATGGCCTATCGAGAAATTGGTATGGTGTGGCGCAACGGTACAACACGGGTCAGATTATTTCGTTATCTGGCTGAATTAGTCGCTCCTTTGATCCCAATTCCTACATTGACCCGTTAATTTCAAATTTTTTTAATTAAAAATAAACTTTTTTACTTTGTCCCTCGACTCTAATGTGGAAAGGGGACACACCCTAAACGAAGGGAACTAAAAACAGTGTTTGAAAAAACCGACGAGCAACTTATAGCAAAAGCGCTACAGGGCAATAAACATGCCTGGCTGAATTTGCTTAAACGCTATGAAAAACCCATTTATCACTATGGTATGCGTATGACTGGAAAAAATGAAGATGCCTTGGATTTAATGCAAGAAGTGTTTATTTCAGTATTTCGTAATTTAGCGAGTTTTAGAAACGAAGGTAGTTTTAAAAGTTGGTTATTTCGTATCGCACATTTTCGTTGTATTGAGTTTTATCGCCGCAAAAAGCCCACCCAAGGGTTAGACGATTCACCAGAAATAGAAAGCGAAGAAGTGAGTGCTGCAGACAGTATTTATACTCGTCAAGAAAATAAGCAACTTGTTAGTGCGATGCAACAACTGCCGATGTCACAAAAAGCGGTAGTGGAATTGAAATTTTTCGGACAATTTACTTTCGATGAAATTGCCGAACAAACCGGGATGTCTGCTAACACAGCTAAATCTCGCTTATATGGTGCATTAGAAAAATTGAAAACCTTAATGGAGGTTGATTATGCCTAAACATGAATCTCAGTCGGCTGGGGCTAACTTAGGTAAGCCTGACGTTAACAAGTCTAGATTAAGTAACGAGCAGTTGTTGGGGCTATGGATAGAGGAACAACTTAGTGACACTCAACAACATGAATTTGAACAACGTTGTCTGCAAGATGAGAAGTTTGCTAAGCAAGTAGAGACCTACAACATCTTCGCTGTGCAGAGTGAGCATTATCACAGTGATGAAGTGCCAAACTGGGACAGAGCAAGCACTTTTGATATGCCACAACAAGCCAAATGGTGGCAATGGCAAGGTTTGCCTACTTTGTCTTTTGCCACCTCAATGTTGGCTATTGTGATGGTGTTGACCGGACTGCAAGTGCGCATGGATGACGGGGCAATGACTATTAGTTTTGCTGGAAAACAAAGTACCCAGGAAATTGATAAATTAGTGAATGACCGATTGGCAGAGTTTCAGCAAGTGCAGCAGGTAGCGTTAACAGAATATGCCCAAGCAATGGGGCAACAACAAATGGATGCCAGTACCCAACTAACCCAATATTTGTTAGGCGTCAGTCGCAAAGAGCGACGCGAAGACTTTGCCGAACTGATTAAGTATGTCAACGAACAACGTGGCGACGACCAACTATTTTATGCGCGTCAATTAAACAAATTACAACAAGATATTTATGCCAAGCCTGAGCTAACTGGCACTATTAACGAATGAGGAAGTAATCATGACTTTATCAATTAGAAAAACCTTATTGGCATTGGCCTTTGGGAGTTTAGCAGTCAGTCCACTGCAAGCTAAAACTAATGAAACCGATATAAAAGAAGTGCGAAATGAAGTAGGAATTATGCTGAATATTTTGCAAGCATCATTGAAACAGCAAAATTCAAATAAAAATATTCGTTTTCGTGCTGAAGCGGTTTTTTATCTCGCCGACCAAGGCGTGGTGTTTGAAATAGACAGCGGCAGGCACGGTGGTAACTTTTTTGGTTTCGACTTAAATGGGTTGATTAGCAGTATTCCTACGGCACCAAAAATAAGTGGTGATCGGTTCGATTTTAACCTTGCTGAAAATGAAGTCGAAATAGAAAATATGGTGATGCAATTCATTGAACATGGCGAACATTATGATGATGAATTAAGAGATAAAATGCGTGACTTAAGTGAAGAGCAACGTGAATTAGGTTGGGAAAAACGTGAGTATGACCGAACCCGCAGAGACTTAGACTTTGAAAAACGCAATGCTGATGCCCAGCGTCGCAAAGAGATTGAAAAGCGTCAAAGTGAACTGGATAAAGAAGTTGCTAAGTTAGAAGCTAAAACCCAAGAGCTAGAGAAATTTCGTAGCGAATTAGAAGCCGAACGTAATCAGGAAGTGGCTAAGCGTCAAGCGGTTAAACAGAAGTTATATAATGAGTCTTTATCTTTATTTGAAGATACTATTGGTGACATGTTGTGCAGATATGGCGCGGGACTAAGGTCTTTATCAGAGGATGAAAATGTCACTTTCTTATTGTCTGACTTTATGGATGCGGATAATGACAGTGTGATAGGTTCACACGATAAGGTATATGTCTTTAAACATAAAGATATACAGGCCTGCGTAACTGGAAAATCTAACAAAGACAAATTGTTAACAGCAGCAAAGACTTATTTATTTTAAATAAGCACAGTTATTAAAGTAAAAAGTCAGCTTCAAGCTGACTTTTTTATTACAAACCGATAAGCTAACTATTACTCGGTTGCATAGTACTTATTATGTGGCCTATTTTGCTTTAGTTAGGACTTTACATGACACCTTCGGTAGTGATTAGCGGTACTGGTTTATGGAAACCCGCACACAGTATTAGTAATGAAGAATTAGTCGAAGCATACAACGCCTATGCGACTCAGTTTAATCAACAGAATCTAAGCGCCATTGAACAAGGCGAGGTCACATCAAAGCCACTTTCAAGTGCCGAGTTTATTGAAAAAGCTTCAGGTATCAAGAGTCGACATGTTTACGTAAAAGAAGGCATTTTAGATATCAATAGAATGCGCCCTAAAATTCGGCTACGTTCCGAGGATGAATTATCAGATCAAGCCGAAATAGCTATCCATGCAGCCAAAGATGCATTAAAAGCAGCTAACAAAACCCCTGATGATATAGACGTTGTCATTGTGTCTTGTGCGTATACACAACGCTCTTACCCAGCATTAGCTATTGAAGTGCAAGGTGCTTTAGGTATTCAAGGGTTTGCTTTTGATATGCTGGTGGCGTGTTCTGCGGCGACTTTTGCTTTGCATCGTGCCTATGAAATGATTGCTGCTGGTACTGCAAAGGGCGTGTTAGTGATCAATCCAGAATTAACCACGCCACAAATTAATTTTTGTGACAGAGACAGCCATTTTATTTTTGGTGATGTGGCTACGGCTATGGTGGTGGAAAGCGCGGATACTGCTGATTCAGAACATGTTTTTGAAATATTAAGTACTAAAGCTGTGACCCAATACTCAAATAATATTCGTTCAAATTTTGGTTATGTTAGTCATGCGAATGATGTTGACCCTTTTGCTGCTGATAACTTGTTTCATCAAGAAGGACGTAAAGTCTTTAAAGAAGTTTGTCCTATGGCCGTTGCGCATATTTCTGAGCATTTGCAACGTCATCAACTTGGCGCAGAAGAAGTATCAAGGTGGTGGTTGCATCAAGCTAATATCAATATGAATACTTTGATCAGTCGTAAGTTGCTCGCTAGGCAACCGACTTTAGAAGAAGCGCCTATCGTTTTAGATACCTTCGCGAATACCGCGTCAGCGGGCTCGATTATTGCGTTTCATCTACATCACAAAGACTTGCACTCAGGTGACATTGGTTTGTTATGTTCCTTTGGTGCGGGTTATTCAATTGGTAGTTTAGTTATAAAAAAGCAATAAAGGGCGCATTATGATCGCAACTGTTGGATATGCAATCAGTACAATTGGTTATGCCATTCTTTTATTGCTGTTGTTAACGGTTCGAAAATCTGGGTTAGCAAAGTATTTGTTAATTCTAGCCACAGGTGCGACTTGTTTATGGTCTGTCGCACCTTTTCTTTTCCCTCAGTTATCGGTCGAAAAATTATTACTTTTTGACAATCTTAAAAGCTTATTTTGGCTGCTGTTTTTAGCGTCTTGTTTAAAGGATAACTTTACCAATATTCTTGAAGTGTTAAGTCGCAAAGAGACTTGGTTCATTTTAACTTTGCCCATTACCGCTTTGGCAATGCCTTATCTGGGTCTTGAAAAGGAGTCATGGAGGTTTCTACTTCAGACTGTTATCGCTTTAGAAGTGCTTGTTTTACTCGAGGTTATATATCGTCAAGCCGGTGATAATAGATGGGCGTTGAAGCCACTCATATTGTATTTGGCAGTCATCAGTGTCTTTGAATTTGTCACTTTTGCTAATGCCTTGATGGTGGAACAAATTCATATTAATTACATTGCTGCTAGAGGTTACATTTATTCAGCGATGATCCCGTTTTTGGTATTGGCCATCAGGCGAGTCGAAAACTGGGGAGTAGAAATCTATATCTCCAGAGATATAGTGATGCATAGTACTTTGCTGATGGTAGCTGGCGGTTATCTATTTGTTATGGCTATGCTGGGGTATGCAGTCAAGTATTTAGGGGGAGAATGGGGAGCCACCATTCAAGTAGTATTGATTGCCTTGTCGTTAGCGCTACTAGCGACATTGTTTCTTTCCATGAGTTTTCGCACAAAAATTAAGGTGTTTATTACCAAACACTTCTTTGCCAATCAATTTGACTATCGCCACGAGTGGTTAAAGTTAACACATTGCCTCAATACCAAAGAGTCGGACAACAATGTGTATGCCACCGCTTTACGCGGGTTTACTCAAGCCATTGATTACCAAACGGGGAATTTTATCCAAGTTCACAATGGCGAGTTAAAAGTGCTCGCGAATATAGAAAACCCTAATTTGAATGAAGATGAACAAACGGTATTGTTAGTGTTTTCGGAATTTTTCAAAACCAAAAATTGGATTATTGATATTGAGGAGCTAAGAACCCAGCCCTACGTATATGAAGAATTAAAAGTGAATCATGGGCTGCTAAATAGTGTCTCTTTTCAATTGGTGGTCCCCATATATGATGACGAAGAATTTTGGGGCATGGTGGTAATGCAAGGTTCAGATAACACCAGTAAAAATCTCAATTGGGAACTAAGGGATTATTTGACCGCAGTGAACGCACAAATTTCGAATTTTTTGTTTCATCATCAAGCAGCGCAAGAACTAGCTGAAAATGCCCAGTTTGCTGCTTTTACTAGGATGTCGGCATTTATTGTCCATGACTTAAAAAATGTATTAGCGCAAATAGATCTCATTTTATCGAATGCAGAGCAGCATAAAAATAACCCTGAGTTTATTGACGATACTTTCGAAACCTTGCAGCATACCAAGGCTAGAATGGATAAAATGCTTTATCAATTGACTGAAAAAAATGCATTGCAAGACGGGGCTGATAGTCTAGTTAGTTTATCGGAGTGTATTGAGCAAGTGGTCGAGCAAAGATGCGGCTCGTATTTACCTATTCCTACTGTGCAAGTTAAAAGTGAAACGCCTGTGGTGTTAGACAAAGATAAATTAAGTAACGTTATTTACCACTTAGTGAGTAATGCTCAACAAGCCACTAGCGATGATGGTACAGTGGAAATTGGCATTGAATTATCTGTTGATGAAAAGCATATGTTGATCAATATTGTGGACACAGGTTGCGGTATGAGCGAAGATTTTATTCGAACCCGCCTGTTTAAACCATTTGATACCACTAAAGGTAACGCTGGTATGGGCATTGGGGCCTTTGATGCTAAAGCCTTTTTAGAAAAAATAGGTGGTCAGTTACAGGTGCAGAGTAAACAACAGCAAGGTACAACTTTTACATTACGTATACCAACAAGCTAAGGGTTTTGACACATGGATAAGATTTTGGTCGTCGATGACGATTTAGGGATCCAAAAACAATTAAAGTGGAGCTTTTCAGGCTACGAAGTTATTTTTGCAGAAGATCGTACCTCGGCTATTGCGCAATTACGGCGCTTTGAACCTAAGGTTGTCACGCTAGATTTAGGCTTACCGCCGGATCCCAGCAATGCCACAGAAGGATTAGCTACCCTAGAAGAAATTTTAGCTTTAGCGCCTCAAACCAAAGTGATAGTAGTAACAGGTAATAACGACAAAAAGAATGCCTTAAAGGCCGTGAATTTGGGCGCTTACGATTTTTACCAAAAACCTATCGACTCAGACACCATTCAAATTTTAGTTAGTCGCGCCATTAATCTTTTTAATTTAGAAATGGAAAATCGCCATTTGGCAGAACTGGCACCTTCAATGGACAAAATTATTGGCCAAAGTGAAGGTATCTTGGTGGCCAGTAGAAAAGCCGAACGTATTGCACAAACTGATATCAGTACTTTATTACTGGGAGAGAGTGGCACAGGTAAAGAGGTGTTTGCTCGCAGTATTCACGAACATAGTTTGCGAAAAGACAAAGCCTTTGTTGCCATTAACTGCGCCTCAATCCCAGAAAACTTACTTGAAAGTGAACTTTTTGGTTATGAAAAAGGTGCTTTTACTGGCGCCAATAAAACGACTCCTGGCAAGATTGAAACGGCTCAAGACGGTACTCTGTTTTTGGATGAAATTGGCGACATGCCAATTGGGTTACAAGCCAAAATGTTACGGTTTTTACAAGAACGTGTTATCGAAAGAGTGGGGGGGCGATCTGAAATTCCAGTCAATATTAGGGTCATTTGCGCTACTCACAGAGATATCCCGGCTATGGTGGCCGAGCAAACGTTTCGTGAAGATTTGTTCTACCGAGTAGGGGAAATCAGTATCCTCATTCCTCCCCTTAGAGAGCGTGATAACGACGTAGTGTTATTGGCAAAGACCTTTTTGGTGCAGTACAACGAAGAATTTAAAACTAAGCTTAAAGGTTTCAGTGAGTCAGCCATTAAAGCCATGAAACAACATAAATGGCCGGGTAATATTCGAGAGCTTCAGAACAAACTTAAATCTGCAGTGATTATGGCTGAGGGGAGCCATATTCAGGCTGAGGATTTAAGCTTGACCTATCAAGATGATGGACCCAGTATCGATACCCTAAATTTACGGGAAGTCAGAGAACTTGCTGAAAGTCGGGCGATACGTAACGCTTATTTGGTCGCAGAACAAAATATGTCTAAAACGGCTGAGCTATTAGGCGTGACTAGACCCACTTTGTATTCTCTTATTGAAAAATATCATTTAGAAGATGTTAAAACTGGCAGTTAACCCTGTCAAACTGCCAGAGTTATATCATGCCTAAAAGAGAAGTTGTTAAATCAGTCTTAGCTTTTTTTACGCTAATTTTGTTTTGGTTTTTAGGAAATGGACTTAGTCATTTTGTGGCTTTGCCAGCTGCTTTGTTAGGCCTGTTGCTGTTATTTATTGGGTTAGTTTTTTTAGGTCGTGTACCCAAATCCTTAGAGCAAGTCAGTCAATTTTTCTTGAGGCATTTGTCTTTCTTTTTTATTCCTCCTTTGCTCGCCGCATGGTTTTACGCAGAGCAACTGGGTAATAATTTGTGGTTATTTTTGTTTGCTATTGTGCTCAGTACTTTGGTGAGTTTATGTATCACGTCATGGTTAGGGAAGCGTTTTTTTAAGCCATCAAAAAACAGCGACTTTCAGGATGATCAAGAGTAATGGATTGGCAATCGGTGACTCAGTTTATACCCCCAGAGCAACTAGTATGGTTATCCCTCACTTTACTTGTCTACATTCTAGCCTTGTGGATTTTTAAAAATTTTTCACACAACCCTTTGTTTCATCCGATAGTGGTGGGTGCCATATTGATCGCTGGAATACTTGCGGGGAGCGGCACTCCTTTGCAGGATTATCAACGCTTTGTAAACCCAATAAGTTGGATGTTAGGCCCAGCTACTGTGGCTTTGGCAATTCCTTTGTACCGGCAAATTAGAGTGATTTATGCAGCGGGTAGCCAAGGTTTGTTAGTGATTATTATAGGTGGCTGTATTGCGCCACTTCTGGCAGTTGGCTGGATAAGCCTATTTGATTTTTCAGACCCTGTTAAATTATCTGTATTGACTAAGTCAATCACCACACCACTAGCTGTGGATACTACTGCCATTATTGGCGGGTTACCCGAACTTGCTGCAGGTGTGGTGGTAGTCACAGGTATATTGGGGGTGATGTTCAGCCAAATTATTTTTAAGTTAACAGGGTGTGATGACCCTCGAGCCAAAGGTTTAGCCTTAGGCACTGTGTCTCATGCTATTGGCACGGCAAGGGCTCATCAAATAGATGCAAAAGCAGGAGCTTTTTCAACCATGGCATTATGTGTCAATGGTATTCTCACCGCTATTTTTCTACCACTTTTTTTTTGGTTGTTTGCTTGAATTGAAATCCTAGTTCAACATCCTTGATTTTTCGTCATGGCAAAATTAAGACGTGCGAGTGGCACAGTAACTGCTTAGTTTTAGCTAATGTATTGCATAAGAAGAGAATTGCTTGTCCATTATTATGTCCATCCATAAATCCTTTTTGACAGTTTTGAGTCTCAGCATTTTTTTTGTGGGGTGTTCGGGAAGTACACTTGAGAACGACACTAAAACGCCCACACCTAGCGTATTGGTAAATGCCGGTGGTGACCAAAATGTTGATGAACAAACAACAGTGACCTTGAGCGCAGAAGCGTTAGGGCAGAGTGACCCATTGGTCTACAAGTGGACTGTGACACCCGCCATCGCTATTACCCATAATGATACTAGTTTAGCGACCGCAACTTTTACCGCCCCTACAACCAGCAATAGTCTCACTTACACTTTTACGGTTGAAGTGACTGATGCAGATGGAAATAAGGGTAGCGATTCAGTGGTATATCAGGTTAACCCTGTGAATAGCCCCCCTTTTGCAGAAATACAAATAACCCAATTCCAAGGGTTAGGAAACAATCATTTCCCTGCTGGTTATGAAGTCACCTTAGACGCTAGCGCCAGTAGCGACACCGATAGCACTGATTCGGATAACCCAATTGCGGCATATTTATGGCAACAAACTGCCGGTGAATCAGTATTAACAGGTATTAGTTTGCAAGGTGACAGTCTGGCTTTTATTACACCAATACTTGATGAAGCTAACTCAGTCAGTATATCTGTAACTGTGACGGATCAAGAGGGGGCAGAAAATGTTGCATCTGTAATCTTGAATATCCAAAGTGCTGCAGATACCTTACCTGAAGTGAATGCTGGCATCAGCCATCAAGTCTTTAGCGGCGAAAGCATCAACTTAAACGGTATTGCCAGCACTACAGTGGCCTCATCAGAGCCGTTAGTTACGACTTGGTTAAATGATTCTGAAAAAGATCCGCAAATAGAAAACATCAATGCTTTGCAAACTGTCGCCATTGCCCCTGCAGTAACAGACACTGAAACCGTGACTTTTACCTTAAGAGTAACTGACGCCATAGGGAACTCAGTCGACGACAGCTTAACAGTCAGCGTTAAGCCGTTGCCAATTCAACCCCTTAATGATACGGGGGTTATTTTGCAAGCAAACGATTCCCAAGTACTCAACTTTTATCAAGCTGATTATCCCGGTCAGGATGGGCAAAGAGGTCAAGATATTATTCATGCAAATGGCTTATCTGAAAAAGCCGGGCGGGGTCAACAAGGTTTTGATTTTACACGATTAGATTCAATTGGAGATGAAGTGGATGACGAAAATTCTTCATGGAGTTGTGTCCGAGATAACGTTACAGGCTTGATTTGGGAGTCTAAAACAGATGCTCTGACGACAAACTTGCATAGTAGTCAATTCAGTTATTCTTGGTATCAAAGTGATGAAGATGTCACCGATGGCGATGAAAGTGGTTTAGCAGCCAGTTGTTCACTTAGTAATTGCAACACTCAAGCCTTTATTACCGAAGTTAATTTGCAAGGTTTATGTAACTTCAGGGATTGGCGTTTACCTACTCACAATGAATTATTGTCTATATTGCATTTGGGGCATGCTGCTGCACCTATGATTGATGCCGACTATTTTCCAAATACCACTGATTCAATAACTGCACCGGTTTGGTATTGGACCCAGGATGCAAGTGCCGACGGTTTTATAGATGAACAAGCTCAGAATGCTTGGGCTATTGATTTTTCGTCGGGCAATGATAATTTTTTAAACAAATCAACTGCAGCTAGAGTGCGTTTAGTTAGGGCAGGGCGATAATATGAAGGTGTTGGTATGAAAGTCTTGTGTCTATTTTGTTTGTTTATATCTTACGTGGCAAGCAGCCAAACATGTTTACCTGACTATGACGCAAGCTTAAAAATTGATGAGTTTGTGGATAATGCTGATGGTACAGTAACAGACGCGTCATTGGGTTTAGTGTGGATGCGCTGTAGCTTAGGGCAAACATGGGAAAACGAAACTTGTTCGGGAAATGCCCATGAATTGACTTGGCAACAAGCGTTACAAGCGGCTCATGGCTACGAATATGCAGGGCAATTAGGTTGGCGTGTTCCCAATATGAAAGAATTAGCCAGTTTAACTGAGCGAGCTTGTGTGCGCCCTGCGATTAACGAATTGTTTTTCCCAAATACCTACTCTGATGACTATTGGACTTCAACCCCTTCTATTGCCGATCCCAAACGAGCATGGGTGATTGCCTTTTTTAACAGCAGCAACTCTCTTAAAGATAAAAATTTATTTGTGTTTACTCGACTGGTCAAAACCGCAGATTAACGCGAGTTTTGTCTGTCTTATCTGATCTGATATTGCTTTTATTCCGTTTAAAGGCAGACTGGTAACCGAATTATAATCATCGGATTTTTATGCGTTTCTTGGTTTTGACATTATTATTGATGAGTTCCATTGCCCATGGTGGATCTAACTGTGAAGTTTCACTTAATTACGGTGTAGTAGTGAGCAAGCAACAGATCAGAGTGATTGACGAAGGTGGCCGGACTGTTTATCAAATTAATCACCCCGCTCAGTTAATTGTCCAAGGCGAGTGGATTGATTTAGATGAACAGCAAGAGCAAGAGCTAACCGAGTTATCTAATGGTATTCATCAAGTAGTGCCTAAAATGATTTTGTTGGCTAACGAAGGCGTAGAGCTAGCAATAGAAACCATAGAACAAGTATATGGTGGCTTAGTAAAAGACGATAAAAGCCAGAAGAAACTGCAAAAATCTCTGGAGCGTGTGCAACTGAGCGTCAAAGAAAAATTTGTCCGCGCGAATGATAATTTTTATATGGGACCTGGCAAGCTTGAACAGGTCAACGACTTAGTCGATCAAGAGTTAGAAGAACAAATAGAAGAGGCGATGAGTACCTCAGTGGGCGGCATTTTGTCGGCTATCGGTGGATTGGTCTCTAATGGTGAGGACAGCGAAGAAAAAATTGCCGCCATTGCTAACCAATTAGAAACTATGGGCGAAGGGCTAGGTCAAACTGTAGGCCCCAAAGCCGAAAGTTTAAAACTTAAAGCACAATGGTTTTGTAATAGATTTAAAGAGTTAGATAAATCTGAAGATAGACTTAGAGCCTCGATTAAAGAATTACAAGCATACAATGTATTGGAAACCGGCACGAATGCATATATGGAACAATAGTGCTTCGCAGCAAAAGAGTGTATTTATAGTAGTGAATTAGATTTTATCTAACAGTCTGCAGCCAATTACCTGCGTTCCCTTGAACAACCTTATTCCAGCAGTCAAGCCATAAAACGGAAACTCCCCGTCACTCAAGAGTCGATATTGCTTCAACAAATTGCCAAAGTTCGCCAAGCTTAGCTTGGTATAATATTTCAATAAGAAGTGCAAACAGATCAATGTTATATATATTCGGCGGTCTACCCGCGACAGGAAAAACTGAGATTTCAAGGTACCTTGCCGCTACTGTTAGTGCGGCTTATATTCGCATAGACACTATTGAGCAACAGTTAAGAGAGCAAGGTTTTATAAATCTCTATGATGAAGCTTACCAATTAGCCTTTTTAGTTGCTTTAGATAACCTCAAAAATGGTATTTCTGTTGTAGCTGACTCCACAAACCCAGTCAAAGAATCGCGGCAAGCCTGGGTAAAGGTAGCTAAACAGGCACAAACCTCATTCACAGAGATAGAGATCATTTGCTCAGATAAACAAGAACATCGAAAGCGCGTTGAAACGCGTATTACCGATATTCCAAAGCTGTTACTCCCAGATTGGGAAAGTGTCATCTCAAGGGATTATCAAAAATGGCTATCGCCAGATATCGTCTTAGATACCGCAACAAAAACACCTGAGCAAAGTAAACATGAGCTTATGCAACTACTTCGCAGTGGTTACCAAAAATAACAAGGTGCGTCACTCAGAAAAACTCTGACTGGCCTAGATCCAAAGCATCAGTGATTTCTCACCTTAGTCACATTGAGGTCAGAATTCGCTTTTCCTATGCCCTCATTAGACTACAGGCGGTGAACTTTCCTTTTCAACTTAAGGTTTGGTTTGCACTGCAAGTTAAGTCATAACCTGATTTGAGTTGGATACAAAAGCCCATTAAAAACAATGTTGTTAATGAGCGTGATTGGGCTTTACCCTATGTCGAGTGGAAATAGCGGTATATCCACTCGACAGTCTTAGACAGTTAAGGCACGATATTGTGATTAATCCTAAACAGGTTGTCGGGATCGAATTGTTGTTTAATGCTTTTTAGTCGGGCAAAGTTTGCGCCATAAGCCTCTGCCATGCAGTTTTCATCACCGTCTGGAATAAAATTAACGTAAATACTGCCCATTGAATGGGGGGTTAAATTAGCATGTAATTGCCTTGCCCACTGCCGACAAAGCTCGTCATCTTTGGGGCTTTGCCAACGAGTATGCACATTCATGGTGAAGTGTGTTTCACGATTCAACCAAGGCGTGTCTTGCGGAGCAACTTTGGTCATAGCACCACTTAGGTGCGCCAGAAAAATTTCACATTCATCGCTGGGTAAGGTTTGTACTGCGTTTTCAATCTGCGAGATAACCTCATCGTTTATCTTAGCAATATCATGGCTTTTCCAATAATTCCGCGCACCTTCGGTTAACAGAGGATCAAAAGCGGCTTGCCAATTGACAAAAGGCATAGGGCCAATAGCTTCTGCAATTGGCTGACCTATATTTCTAATTTCTGCGGTTGCTTCCTGACCTTGAGCGATATCACCGGTGTAACACATGGCTAACACCAGCACTTCTTTGCCGTGCCATTGTTCTGGTAAAAAAGGCAGTGGGGGCGCTTTGCGCATGACTACCCAGCAAGTCAGCTCGTTAGGACTTTTATTAATGGCTGCTTGATATTGGGTTAATACATTTTTTACATCGGCAAAAGGGTGCACCACCATACCAGCTAATACTTCTGGGCCTGCTTTATGTAAATTAAATTCAAATTCGGTGACCACGCCAAAATTGCTACTGCCGCCGCGTATCGCCCAGAAAAGATCTGAATGTTGCGTGGCATTGACTTCAAGCAATTCACCCGATGCGAGAACCAACTTCGCTGAACGTAAGCTGTCAATGGTTAAACCAAATTTACGCGTTGTCCAGCCAAACCCGCCACCTAGGGTCAAACCGGCAATTCCCGTGGTCGAGTTAATGCCCGTTGGCACCATTAAGCCAAATTCCTGCGTGGCTTTATCAAGGTCAGCTAAAGTAGCACCGGGCTTAACCTTAACTGTCTGTTGTTCTAGGTTAACCGTGACATCAGTCATGGAATTAAAATCAATCACCAGACCACTATCCACTAAGGCCTTACCAGCAATGTTATGGCCACCTGACTTAATGGCTAACAAAATTCCATGATTGCGAGCGAAATTAACTGCCTGTACTACATCTTGTTCATTTTTCACTCTTACAATTAAGCTTGGCAATATATTTATCATGCCATTCCATAAGGCACGGGCTTGATCAAAGTTTTGTGAACTTGGCTCGATTATTTCACCTGATAGTTGTTTTTTAATCTCGCTTTTATCTATTTCTACAGCTGTACCATCCATTTTCTGAAAACGTATTGTGTTCATTTAAGTAGTGCTCCTATTCATTACCGTTTAAGGTCGTTAGCCCGTTGTTAAACTAACTCTTTACTCTTAAATAATACTCTGCCAAAGCTATGGCAATTCGCAGTTAGCAAAACAACTTAGGTTATTAAGTATAAAAACTGCACTTATCTTGGTTTATATCAACCGATAAGTTAATGGCCAATCTGCTTTAATTAATGTCCAATCGTCCATTTTTTGCGCTACACTCTCAGCGTAAATTTCCAATTCTCTATAAGCTCTAGCAATCTAAGGATGAGTGAAATGGATGTATTGTCAGATGTGCTCGATACCATTCACATAAAGGGTGCCTTGTACTTTGAGGTAGAAGCGGGCCAGCCTTGGGTATTGGTTAATCCACCCATGAATGTCATTGGTGGGTTTATGTTGCCCGATCTAGAGCACGTTATTCCTTTTCATATCATGTTAGATGGCGGTGGCTGGGCAAAATCGGCTAACGCAGTCACTGCACCACTAAGACTTGAAACAGGCGATGTGGTTATGTTTCCAATGGGGTCGAGTCATGTCATGACCTCAAACCTCGATAATTGGAACGGCACCCCCGCCGAAGCGAGTTTTTACCAACAAACGGCAGCCAAAAAACACCCTTTTACTGCGGTAAAAATTGGTGAAGAAGGTGAACGCTCAAAACTGGTTTGTGGTTATATCGGTTTTAATGCAAAACCTTTAAACCCGCTTTTAAAGACGCTACCAGATATTCTGGTGGTAAAAGCACATATGAGCGATGACGGTTTAATGAAGCAATTACTCATTTCTACTTTAGATGAAATGAGTAAGTCCAGTGAAGGCGCTAAAAACATTGTCACTAAGCTAAGTGAGCTTATATTTACTCAAGCTTTGCGCCAACACATGGAAAATAGTCATGATGAGTATAATTACAATTGGCTGACTGCCATGAGGGATGAGCAGATTGGTAAAGCCTTGATATTAATTCATCAGGCACCGTTCAAAAAATGGACATTAGCATTGCTTGCCAAAGAATGCGCTATGTCTCGTTCATCATTGGCGGAGCGATTTAATCAGTTTGTCGGACAGCCACCTATGCAATATATAAACTGCTGGAGAATGCAGATCGCCACAAAGTTGTTGTCGGATGGCATGAGCATAGTGCAAGTTGCTGAGCAAATTGGTTATAGTTCGGACGCTGCTTTTCAGAAAGCCTTTAAACGCTACATTGGTGTTGCACCGGGTGAGTGGCGCGCTAAGCAACAACATTGACTCACTTTAAAGTCATTAATCACTTATAGATGATTGCCAGAATTACTAATTATTCAGAGCCGTTAAACCATCATTTCCAATAACGTATTTAAATAACGTCTACCTAAAGGTGTGACTTGCCACTCGTCGCTAGTCTCAATTAATAAACCACGGGTGATGGCAATTTGTAGATTTTGTTGGGTTTTATTGTCTAAGGGTAAACCAGTGAAGTCTGGATAATCTGATTTAGGGCAAGGTTCAAGTAAACGAAAGCGATTCATAAAAAACTCAAAGGGTAAATCTTCCTTTGGCACCACTTTGTTATCGCTAATATAACTGCGGGTTAAGTCCATATAACCTTTGGGGTGTTTGACTTTAACAGTGCGAATGATCTGATTTTTGTCAGCCAAAGTGATTTTTCCATGGGCGCCACAACCTATGCCTAAATAGTCTCCAAATCGCCAATAATTTAAATTATGCTGACACTGTTGCCCCGGCTGACTGTAGGCGGATATTTCGTATTGTTCGAATCCTGCTTGCTTTAATATCCCATCACCTTGTTCTTGAATGTCCCATAACAATTCATCTTCAGGCAATTTGGGCGGTTTAGAATGAAATTGGGTGTTGGGTTCAATGGTCAATTGATACCAAGATAGATGTGGCGGTTTTTGACTAATAGCGGTGTTTAAATCAAACAGCGCATCATCCAATGACTGCTTAGGTAAGCCGTGCATCAAATCAAGATTAAAACTGTTTAGGTTGATGCTTTTAGCCAAAGTAGCGGCTTTCAGCGCCTGATTTTCATCATGAATACGCCCAAGGGCGGATAACTTTTCTGGTTGAAAACTTTGAACACCTATGGATATCCGGGTGATACCTGCTTTGACATAATCTGCAAAACGTTGGCTTTCTACTGTGCCGGGATTGGCTTCCATAGTGATTTCAGCATCAGCTAAGAGGTTAACTCTTTGTTTTACTCCCTCTAAAAGGCTTTTAATAGATTGTGCTGAAAATAAACTCGGGGTGCCACCGCCAATAAAAATACTGTGAATGGCTCTATCACCAACCAATTTTGCATCTTCGGTCAAATCATCTAACAAGTGGCTGACGTATTCTATTTCTGGCAATTGCTGCTGTTTTTGTCCGTGAGAATTAAAATCACAATAAGGACACTTTTGCACACACCAAGGAATATGGATATATAACGCAAGTGGTGGCAGTTTTAAGGTCACTGGAGGCGACAAGGCGTTACCCCATTTTATTTTGTAGTTGGGCTAGTAGCAGTTTTAACGCTTTACCCCTGTGACTTAGGGTGTTTTTTTGTTCCGGTGATAACTGCGCTGAACTGCAATTTTGTTGTTCGACCCAAAACACAGGATCGTAACCAAAACCATTTTCACCGAGCTGTTCAGCCAAGATCTCGCCATGCCATTCACCCTGACAAATGATAGGAGTGGGGTCATCAGCGTGACGCATAAAAACCAACACACATAAAAACCTAGCTTGGCGTTTGTCTTTAGGAACATCAGCCATGGCATCAAGTAATTTAAAGATATTGCTCTGATCTGTTGCTTGTTCCCCAGAGTAGCGAGCCGAATAGACTCCCGGCGCCCCACCAAGGGCATCTACCGCTAACCCTGAGTCATCTGCGATGGCCGGTAACCCAGTTTGTTTAGCCGCATGTCTTGCTTTGATAATGGCGTTTTCCACAAAAGTACCGCCTGTTTCGGCCACGTCACTCACTGCAAATTCGCTTTGAGGTAATACTTCAATCTGTAATTCCGACAACATGCTAGCCAGTTCTTTAACCTTTCCTAGATTGCCGGTCGCTAAAACCACTTTTTCAATGTTTTTATAATCAAGCATTTAGGATTTTGGACCTCGGCCTTTCTTTTTACGACTTTTGATTTTGGCTACTCGTTTAGCCTTAATCACTGCCTTTTTAGTTTTATTGCTGATTTTTTTCTTAGAAGGCGGTTTGGCTTCTTTGTTGACCGGACGCAATTCAGCAATCACCCTGCGTTTTAGTGCTTGTTTAGTGTAGCGTTCAATTTTCGGCACTACGCCAATATCATGGGCTTCTACAAGAGAAATCGCAGTACCTTTGTTACCAGCACGTCCTGTACGACCAATACGATGTACATACACATCAGCTGTGCGTGGCATATCGTAGTTGATCACATGACTAATATTATCGACGTCTATGCCTCTTGCTGCGACGTCAGTGGCAATGAGTATTTTTACGCTGCCAGTGCGGAATCGATCCATGGCTTCGTTTCGTTTATCCTGTGGCATTTCACCTTGTAACCAACAACAGTCAATATCCACTGATTGCAATTGACCTACCAAAGTGGCTAAACGCTCACGGGTTTTCACAAAAACAATGGCCGTTTCTACTTGGTTACTCAAAATGTGCGTTAACAAGGCTAATTTATGATTGGCATCATCAGCAAGGTGTATCCACTGGTGAATTACGCCTTTTTCTTTACGGCTTGAGTCTGCTTCTAATTCAACTGGATCATTCAACAATTCATCAGAAAAACGGGCTATTCCAGTGCCTTCTAGTGTCGCAGAAAACAACATGGTTTGTTTACGCCAGCGTGCTTCCGCAGCTATTTGGTTTACCACCGGAGAAAAACCCATGTCTAACATACGGTCAGCTTCATCTAAAATAAGACATTCGATATCTCGACAATCAAAACTTTCTTTTTCGATATGTTCAAATAGTCGACCTGGTGTGGCCACTAAAATATCCAGATTTTTTTCTAACAAATCACGGTCAGTACCGTAGTTGATACCACCAGTGATCACGCCAGATGTGATATGGGGTAAATATTTGCTTATAGCTTTGGCTTGCTCAAAAATTTGCAAGGCCAATTCTCGGGTCGGAGTAAGGATTAATATCCGTGTCGAGCCCGGTTGGCGTCGAGGGTAATCCAATAAAAATTGGCAAGCAGGCAACAAAAATGCCGCTGTTTTTCCTGTACCCGTTGGAGCAGAGGCTAAGATATCTTTGCCATTCATAGCTTCGGGTATGACCAGAGATTGTATACTGGTTGGTTCTTTGTAACCTAAGTCCGCTACAGCGTGGATTAGGTCATCGTCTAGTTCTAATTGATCAAACATGTATGTTTAAGCCTTGTTTTATCGTTGGCTTGGGAATTGTTGGGGATTATAAAGGAGTGGCGAGGGAATTGCTTATTGATTTTTCAGTGTATCTGCAGGGTTTTGTTTCCCTGTTCATTTGTATCCAGCGCAGTTGCCTACTAAGAGTGCGAGTAAAAGATGATAATAGATGGAACTTATGCGAGATCGCTTAATGAAACGACCTCTGTTAATCACAGTTTTTTTAACATCGAGAGTTTATTGAAACTAACTTGGCCCGCTTACCCTAAGCCGATGTATTTCATTGCGTTGCTTTTCTTCTTGGCAAAGAAACCTTTTTGGGTGTGAGTACCTTTGTCGCTTTGCAAGCCACTGAGTTGTAAGCGAGATTTCTCGATATCTTTGGTTGCAAGTTTGAGCATAGGATCCATCTTCTTTTTCTTGATTTCTTCAACTTTGTCCATCCAGCCAGGCAATCCAATGTCGGCTATGAAGAAGTTGGCCACAGTAGACGTATCTGCGCAGGTTAATAAATAACATCCAAGTATCGGGCATTCATTAAAAACAGTGAGGTCTAAAGTAGAAGGGCTGTTGAGGCGTTTATTGCCGGCTTGCATTTCTTTTATTTCTAAGCCAAGAGTAAATAACTCCATGCCCAGTGCTGCAACAGCATTACACATTCCTATCGCTGCTGTAGTTGCGGTACCACCATCTAGTACTAGACCCGCAATTTTACCTCCCGTTGCGGCGGAGTATCGGGCCAGATTAATTGAGTCCTTCGCTAAGTTGCGTTTTATGAGTGTAATCACAGCCTCTGCTGCGGCCAATGGATCCCCAGAACGAAAACCGGATTTTTGATTTTGACTCTGATAAAGCGCCTTGGCATCGGTCGCCACAGCTTTCGCAGCTTTGGCGGTTTTTACTGCGCTGGTAGCAACACTTATAAAAGGGATAATGTCAGAAATTAATTCGCTTAGCACTTCAGAGGTGAGTGCTGTTATTACATCCTCAATATTGTCAACGTCGGCGCAGGTTTTGATGAACTCCTTTGCCATAGTTCGCAGTTGCTGTTCTGCAAAACCACCACCCGTTTGACTTGCATTCTTGATTTTCTCAGCACTTTTTTTTATCTTTCTGCCAGACTGAACGAGTCTTTTGCCGGTCTTGGCCTTTTCTACGTTGCTAAAGACAAGTTTTGTGCCACCGAACATATTTTGCATGGCCATACGGCGATGTTTTGCAAGTTCCGACATGGCAGCAAAATCAGCCATAGTGAGTTGTTGTGCCATTTTAATTCCTTTTCCTTAATTAACCCTAGTAAAAAGAGTATATTAATATTTTGCTAGATGGAATAGGTTAATAATTAGACATCTAAGGTTATTTGTAAGAATTATATTCTTACCCAGCTACCTCTCTTCCCACTGCCATTTTAATATGTGAAAATATATAGCCCTATGGGCTTCACTTATTGTTGGCCCTTCTAAATAGAGTGGGCATAGTATCTCAAGGTTCTCAGAAGAGAAAAACGCCGAAGGGCGTAAAAGCAATTGATACTTAGTTGGCCATTTTTAGCGTAAAGCAATATCATTGCTGAGCATTATTGTAATTTTCTTGTTCTCGTTTCCTCACTTAATCAAAACAACTTAGCATCAGGCAATCGATTTAAATGTTTAATAAAACTATCTTGCAAGCAGCTTTAAGCAACCAAACTTGGTCAAAGGGGGCTAGGCTCCATCAATTGAACTATGTTGTTAGTGCCGCTTTAAACGATAATATTTTGCGAGGTTCCGTTAGAAGTGAGTCGACGCCAAGTGCAACCTATTTAACGCGTTTTGAATTTGATGAGAGTAAAAATCAAGCCAAAGCCTATTGTAATTGTTATCTCAAAAAAGACTGCAAACACGCCGCCGCTCTGGCCCACCATTATCTTGAACATTTGCATGTGGGTTCGGCATCAAACCGTACTATACAAGAATGGTTAAATGAGTTTTCAACTCAAGAACCCTTGGCGTTTCAGCAGAAAAAAGCCTTGTTGTATTTTATTAAGCAAAATAGTTATACCCCAAGTGATTATTTACAACTGGAAGTCAATAATTCTAGCTTAAAGAAAAATGGAGGCTGGAGTCGCACGCTAAATTTCGAAAATTTAGACAGCTACTTGATTAAACAGCCCTATGTTGATGATCAAGATGTACAAATTATTAGCTCCATGATTAGAAATCAACATTACTCCAGTGCGATTAAACAGTATGACATCTTGCATTTGTTGGTGAGTACTGGGCGATGTTTTTGGCAAGTGGGTGCAGATTTAAATCATCCTATTTCTTTGGGTGAGCCATTAAAGGCAAACTGGCAGTGGCAAAATAATAGAGCAGTGCACAAGCTGAATCTTGTATTAGAAAAAAGTAATGCTGATATTAAATTAATAAAATCGCAGCCCATTAGTTACTACAATAGCAAAACCAATAGTTTAGGTTTGGTAGAAACGAATTTAAACAGTGAGTTTGATGTGCAGTTTCTCGATAGCCCGGCTATATCAGAGGAAAAAATGCCTTGGGTGTTGAGTAAGCTGGATATGACCTTGGGCGAGGTGGCACAACAATTACCCAAACCAACCCTTAAAAGAGAATACAGTTTAGCGCGGCCTGTGCCGCATATTCGCTTAGCTACGCCTAATATAAATCAAGCTTACTATACTCAACTATCATTGCTGTTTGCTTATAATGGTCAACTTGTCAGCCCTTTAAATAATAAACATCAACTGCCATCGCAACAGGGTGAAGAAAGTCTTTATCGCGACTTTGCCTTTGAAAAAATGATAATGGAATCCCTTAAAGAGTGGAACTTTCTTCCTCAATTACAAGCTGTCAGCACCCATAAACGATTTGAAGGTGGTTATATGATGGTGTTACAAGGGCGACAACTTAATTTATCGTTTTTGCATAATCAATTACCGCAATTAAAAAAGCAGGGCTGGCAAGTTGAGTATGATGAAAGTTTTCATTATCAAGAGTTAACCACCGATAGTGTTTTTGAGGCAAAAGTAGAACAAGAAGAAGGCCATGACTTTTTTTCTATTGGCCTTAACTTAAATATAGATGGCCAAAGTGTGGCTGCTTTTCCCATATTAATCAGTGCCTTAGAGCAAATTCCTAAAGAAGTGCTGCTAAACGACCAAACTTATCTCGACAATGAGGACAATGTGTTTGTTGAACTTTCTGAAGGTAAATTCATTGCATTGTCTTATCAGAGTATTCGACCTTTACTTAAACAATTTGTGGAATTGTTTATGCCTGGTGCATTGCAGAATGATGGCACTATGCGTTTGTCACGCTTTCAGGGGCATCAAACGCTTAGTGAACTCGACAGTCAAGGGATAGTCACAAAAGGCGCGAATAGATTACGACATCTGGCCGAAAAACTACGAGATTTTAACGCGATTAAGACCGCCGCTATTCCTAAATTATTAAAGGCTGAATTACGCGAATATCAACACCAAGGTTTGAATTGGTTACAGTTTTTACGAGAATACCAGCTGAATGGGATTTTGGCTGACGACATGGGGTTAGGCAAAACAATTCAAGCTCTTAGTCATTTGTTACTTGAGAAGGAACAGGGCAGGCTAACTGCACCTTGTTTAATTATTGCGCCAACCAGTGTGATATTTAACTGGGCTAAAGAAATAGAAAAATTTACCCCTAATTTGTCGTATATCGTGATTAATGGCGTTAAGCGCCACGAACATTTTGATCAGCTCAATCAATACGATATCGTGATCACCAGTTATCCATTGTTATTAAAAGACACTGAAATACATCAGCAGCACATTTATTACTATTTGATATTGGATGAAGCGCACTACATTAAAAATCCTAAAACCAAGCTATACCAAATGATGTTAACGCTTAAGGCCGAGCATAAGTTGTGTTTGACTGGCACACCTATGGAAAATCATTTGGGAGAGTTTTGGGCCCAATTTAACTTTTTATTACCGGGTTTTTTAGCGGGTTATCAACAATTTACACGCTTGTTTAAAACCCCGATCGAAAAGCATAATGACCATGAGCGTAAGACTATACTGAATCAACGTATCAAACCTTTTATTTTACGCCGCAGCAAAGAACTGATCGCAAAAGAGTTACCTAAAAAGTCCACTATCATTCAAACCCTAAAAATAGACGGTAAACAAGCTGAGTTATATGAATCTGTGCGTTTGACTATGGATTCGCGCTTAAAAGAAATTATTGCCGCCAAAGGACTACAGCGCAGCCAAATTGAAATTCTCGATGCGTTATTAAAATTACGACAAGTGTGTAATCACCCTCAACTCTTATCTTTACCCAGTGCCAAATCTGTTCATCAATCGGCCAAGATGGAATTTTTGATGGAAACCTTACCTGAAATGGTTGATGAAGGCAGAAAGGTACTGATTTTTTCGCAATTCACCAGCATGTTGGCTTTGATAGAAAAAGAGCTGGTGGCGAGTAAAATTCCCTTTGTAAAACTCACTGGCAGTAGCCAAAATCGCCAGCAAATAGTGGATAAATTTCAGTCTGGTGAAGTGCCTGTATTTTTAATTAGTTTAAAAGCCGGTGGTGTAGGTTTGAATTTAACGGCAGCCGATACAGTGATCCATTTTGATCCTTGGTGGAACCCAGCTGTTGAAAATCAAGCGACAGACCGAGCCTATCGTATCGGTCAAGATAAGCCTGTATTTGTGTATAAATTGATTATTGAAAACTCAATTGAAGAGAAAATACTTCAAATACAAGAGAAAAAAGCAGAGCTGGCGAATGCGCTATTATCAGAAGAAGTGAGTCAGGGTAACTTAAGTCTAACGGATGATATTTTAGACACCTTACTGGCGCCTTTAACATAAGGGGATTCATGGTTATCGCTCACTGGGAACTATTGCATAAATTAGGTGTGAGCTTTACCCTTGGGTCTTCAACCAATATGACATGAAAAGAATCATTTATGCTCAGTTACTGCCGTTTGATCAGTCTATTTGGCCTAATGTTTTGCCTAGTTGTTAAACCTGCACAAGCCAACAACAATACCACCTCAGTACCCGCTCATTTTAAATCACTTAAATCTCAATCAATACAAACACTGACAACTGCAAACAAAACCTTATTGTCTGCTAAGCGAAGTGGCAGCATGTCTCGTTTTACCCTTAATTTAAGGCAAGTACCTATCGATATTGGTGTTGATAACGTGATGCAAACTAAGGGGGGGAGCCGTTCTTTTTCTACCTCATTTAAAACGGCTGATAAAGATTGGAGGCTTATCTATACCCAAGGCAATAACAGTGGCATTGGAGAATTGTTTGGTAACGGCCAACATTTATTAATTGAACAGCGGGATGATCAGGTGTTTGTTGTAGATCTTGGGTTATCTGGCTTAACAAAGGGGATTTACGAAAATGATAGTGTGGGAGAGCTCGCCAATTTTGCAGCCTACGAAAAAAGCGTGGATAACGCGACTGTAAATAACGA
This sequence comes from uncultured Paraglaciecola sp., assembly GCF_963977085.1. Taxonomy (GTDB): domain Bacteria; phylum Pseudomonadota; class Gammaproteobacteria; order Enterobacterales; family Alteromonadaceae; genus Paraglaciecola. The sequence continues at coordinate 87,446 of NZ_CAXBNC010000008.1, forward strand.
AGTGGTTGTAGTCGACCTTATGTTGTTATTTACCCAGAATATAGTTGATACCTTCCCTGGTGATATGACAGAAACCTTGCTGGAATTCCTTGTTTTTAAAGCTAATCAGACATTTTTAGACAGTCAGATCGATATGCGGCTGCGCCTAGTACATAGTCAGTTTGTTGATTACCTCATGCCTTCCAGCCGGGTTGCGTTGAATCAATTGCGAGATGCATTGGACGGGGATCCCAATACGCTAACAGACCCATCTCTTGAAAGTGTTGCTAGTCTCAGAGATACCTATGGGGCAGACATTGTTTCTATGATACGCACCCACGATTTAAACGAACGAGAAGTCTGTGGTATTGCCATGTTTCCTAACCCAGAGCTGGACTATTTGGTAAACGTCAGCAATGTCGGCATAAGCGGTGGCTCAAATTGTTTTGATACATTTACCCACGAAATTGGGCATAACTTTGGGGCCGGTCATCAGCATGTTAATGGCAATTCCCAAGGTTTAGAAGCGGCGGCAGGGGCTTTTATTGTGCCAGGCAAGTTTAATACTATGATGAGTTCCATTGGCACAGGTGATACTAATCGTGACTTTGGGCTAGCAATATTTTCTAACCCTGACGTGACTTGTGCTGCCGTACCATGTGGTGACATCTTGGTGGCGAATAACGCCGCAACAGTTAACAATTTTGCCGCAGCCAATGCTGCGCTGCGTGTTGCCGTAAATGACACTGAGATGCCCTCACTCTTACCCAGTGCAACAGATCTCGACGGTGATAATGTATATGACAGCAATGACGTTTTTCCATTTGATGCGACTGAATATTTGGACACAGACTTAGATGGTATTGGGGATAATAGCGATATGTTCCCAGAGGATTTTAACGAACAACTAGACACTGATTTAGATGGTATTGGAAACAATGCCGATAACGATGATGATAATGATGGCACCGAAGATGTTGCCGATGCGTTGCCGCTCGATCCCACAGAAACAGTTGATTCGGATGCAGATGGCACTGGGGCGAACTCTGATCACCTTGATAGTGATTTTCAAGAAACCCAAGATAATGACTTAGACGGTTTAGGTGATCGAAGTGATCTTGATGACGATAATGACGGTGTACCTGATTATTTTGAGGTGAATAATTTAATCGACACTGAAGCTTGGGTGGTCAGTGCCGGTAGCGACAATATTTTAAGGTATAACAGTCAAACAGGCACATATATAGCCAGTTTATTAGAGGTGGCCACAGGTGGCTTTTCATTTAGATCAGATGCGGTTTTATCTCACTCTCAACAATTGTTTTTTATTGCCTTTAGCGACGTATTGGCTTTTGACAGACAAACGGATTCAATAAGAAGGGTGATTGATCGTACTGAATTGAGCAGTAATTTTCCTGCACATTTGCTGCTTCAAGATGAGGCGCAGTTGCTGGTTAATAACGGTTTAGGTACCAGCAATATTCAAACCTTTAGTTTAACCCCATCGGGTAATCAGTCTGGAGACTCTACCAGTGATACACAAGTGTGGCGAGATTTTGTGATGCTAAGCGGTAGCAGATTACTTATTGCAGAAAGAAGCAGTGATAGGTTGTTGGTTTTTAATCTAGATAATTTAACGGCGGCGCCACAAGTACTCACTAATCAAGGCCTGAATAAACCAGAACACTTGGCGCTAGACAGTGATGGAAACATCTATGTGACAAATGCCGGCAGTAAAGATCTTAGTAAGTTTGATAACAACGGCAACTTTGTGGGTAAATTGGTCAGTGCTGGTAGTGGCGGACTAGGACAACCAAGTTGTTTGACCTTAGGGCCAGATGCACACATTTATATCTGTAGCGGTGATACAGATGAAGTGCTCAAATATGATGGCCTGACAGGGGACTTTCTTAACGTTTTTGTACAAGCAGGCTCGGGTGGTTTAAAACAACCCGTCAGCTTGGTGTTTGCTGGGTTGCCTCAAGATGAGTTTAGATTATATGGGGAGCATGATTCAGACGGTGACTTAGTCAATAATCTTGATGATGCCTTTCCCTTGGATAGTACCGAAAGTGTTGATACCGATAATGACGGTATGGGCAACAATGCCGACACCGACGATGATAATGATAACTTACCAGATAGTTATGAAACCGCTAACAATTTCAATCCCCTCGACGCCAGTGACGCCCAGCAAGATACGGACAACGACGGCAGCAGTAACTTAGTGGAATTCGAGGCAGGCACAGATCCTAACAATCCCAACGACAAACCAACTGATCCAGGTATGCCAAAAAACAGTGGTGGCGGCAGTCTAGGTTTTTTATGGTTGCTAATCCTAGCGTTATTTAGAGGCAGCAGAACCCCTACTTAGGGTTCGGCATATATCTGGCGCGTTTTTTGGGTTTTAAGGTATCTAAGTCGGCTAAAACTAATCCGTCTACGCAGTGATTAAAGTCTGGGTCGATATTAAAGTCGATAAAGTGTACGCCACCTTCTTGATAGGTTTCGGTGTATTGTTTGTAAAGTGTGGGCACAACCATGCCCATATTGGCTAACTGATGTTTGAGTTGGTTAAAGTCTGCTTTGTAATTGTCACCGCTAAAACTATGTGGGTAATCTTTAGGTAATAGATAAGGCAGTTTAGCGCTGGCAATAGTGTCAGTTCGGCCAAAATATAAGGTGTAAAACTGTACTAACAAATCTTTGGCTGCTTTAGGGTAATGGTCGCTCAAACTGACTGGGCCAAAAAGGTAACGAAATCCTGGGTGGCGTTGTAAAAAAGCCCCGATACCAAACCACAAATAATCTAGGCTGCGTTTGCCCCAATACTTAGGTTGCACAAAACTTCTGCCTAGCTCTAGACCTTGCTCAAAATAAGGTGCCATTTCAGGGCCATAATCAAATAGGCTTGCAGAATACAGACCCTTGACCGAATCCTTTTCGATGATTGTTTTTGCATCACCAAAACGATAGGCTCCGGCAATTTCTAAGTCTTCTTTGTCCCACAAAATCAGGTGGTAATAAAAAGCGTCGTATTTGTCGATATCACGGCGCTTATTAGTGCCTTCACCCACAGCTCTAAAGGCGACTTCTCGGAGGCGGCCAATCTCTCTGAGTATGGGGGAGCTATCTTGATGTTGATATAAGTACATAACTTTGGCGTCGCTGGTTTCGCCTAAATATTCACAGTGATTCTTGAGAGCATGTTGTAACTCTGCGCGATTTTCAGCTGGCGCTATGGCGGTTTGGGTTTTGAATACCCCTGATTTTCCATGACCTATTTTATAGAGGTGTTTTTTAAATAGGGCCACATGTTGAGTGCGAGCGATGTGATTGTTGCTATATGACTCAAAAGGGATGAGTTCGCCTATGCGCATAGGTAAGTGTTGGCGTTTATGTTTAAACATTTCTTTGACCAGTAGCATGCTGGCTAAAGGTTTGTAGATCATCGACAAACCATAAAACAGCGGGGAGTTTTTGGCGTCTATAAAAACCGGTAAAATTGGGGCTTTAGCTTGTTTGGCTATCCGCAAAAAGCCACTTTGCCAGCGAGTGTCTCGAATGCCTTGAGGGCGTAAGCGCGAGACTTCACCTGCGGGAAACACTATCACCACACCTTCTGCCTGTAAGTGTGTCTGAATATTCTGAATGTGTTGTTTTGCCGTCCCACCTTGCATGTTGTTTACGGGCAATAAAATGCTATGCATGGGCTTGAGGGCCATTAACATGTCGTTGCCAATCACTTTAATATCTTGCCTGACTTCGCTGACTAATTTAATTAAAGCTAAGGCGTCGAGTGAGCCTATAGGGTGGTTGGCAATAATCACCAATTTACCTTGACTGGGGAGGCGTTCTTTTTCTACATCCCTTGCAGAATAGCTGATATTAAAGTACTCCAGTACTTGTTCAGCAAAGTCTAAGCCTTGGTAATGGGGGTACGCTTGGGAAAATTCGTGCATCTCCCTTTCGTGTAACAGATGTCTGAGTACAAAACTAAGTGTCTTGGATAATAGTGGCTTATTAACAATCTTGGGATAGTGCTTTTCAAGGACTTCAGACACAGTAAACATAAATAACCCTACAGCTTAGTTTTTGCTGGGCTAAGGGTAATCATCAATTGTGACAGTTTAGTGCCACTAAGGTGGCGGTTTGATGACAGCGCTTGGTGTTTTCTATTCAGTGAGTACACCAAAGCCCTTCTATCAGCTAGTTGTTTACATAAACCTGAAAATGTAGAACACAGTGAATAGATAGAGCTGCCATCTAGGATGACTCTGCTAGATGCAAACTCCATCCATTTTATGTTTCCAAATGCACACTCAGACAAAGTTAACTTTTTTGAGTTGGCATGGGTGTACATGATGTAGATTGGTTGATAGTTTATAAGTGGTTTAATAATCAATGTGCCCATCCAGAAGGCAAGCTATATGAGCGCTACAGCTAGCTTGAAGCAGCAGTTATCCCTGCTTTATAAAGATCATTCAGGTAAAGTGTTGGCAACTTTAGTACGGCTACTGGGGGATTTTGACTTAGCTGAAGAAGCCATGCATGAAGCATTTTCAGTGGCCTTGGATACTTGGGATAAACAGGGCATGCCGGCTAATCCGACTGCGTGGTTAATCTCAACCGGTCGTTTTAAAGCCATAGATAATCTGCGACGCAAAAAACGTTTTGCTGAGTTTGAAAATGATTTACAAAGGCAAATTGACGAACTTGAAGCACACAATCTCGCCCTAAGCCAACAGGACATTGAAGACGATCAATTACGTATGATCTTTACCTGTTGCCATCCTGCCATTGATCCACAAATACAAATTCCCTTAACCTTGCGCGAAGTTTGTGGCTTGAGCACCGAAGAAATTGCCAGTGCTTTTTTGGTCTCACCCTCCACTATGGCACAAAGGATAGTGCGCGGTAAAAACAAAATTCAACAAGCCAAAATACCCTACGCGATCCCTGATGTATCTGAATTACCCGATAGGCTAGATGGGGTGTTGGCAGTGATTTATTTAGTGTTTAATGAAGGGTATTCAGCGTCAGCGGGTGAGGCTTTATTGCGAGTAGAGTTATCGATGGAGGCGATCCGTCTTGCTAGGTTAGTACTGACCTTGTTACCGGATTCAGAGGTGATGGGATTGTTAGCCTTGATGTTATTGCATGAATCTCGGCGCAATGCCCGTGTCGATGCAGATGGTAATATTATTTTATTAGAAGACCAAGATAGAAGCTTATGGCAACAAGAATACATAACAGAAGGTGATGCCTTAGTACGTCAAGCTTTAGCTACTCGCCGCCTTGGCGCTTATTCACTGCAAGCAGCCATTGCTGCAGTGCATGCTACTTCAAATGGTAACACTGATTGGGATCAGGTCATCGCTTTGTATTCAGTTTTATTACAAGTGGAACCTTCGCCAGTGATTGAACTTAACCGCGCCGTGGCTATTGCCATGCGTGATGGTCCACAAGCGGGATTAACTATCATGGATCACCTAGTTGAGCGCGGCGAATTACAGAATTATCACAAACTTCATTCAACCAGAGGTGAACTATTGCACCGCTTGGGTAATACAAATGCGGCGATTTTGGCCTTTAAACAGGCCTTGAGTTTGGTTAAACAGCTCCCTGAACAACGTTTCTTAGAACAAAAATTAACTCAGCTCAAAAGCCAATAAACATTATATTTTGGTTTTTTGTCATTATTTTCGCCTTCCTGTCGATTTGCCAAAAACTCATTCGATTAATAAACAAAGAACACATAATGATAAGGAGTCTCGATGAAATACCTTGTGCCGATGAAACAATCAATCAACAAATCGCTGAGCGCAATAAAGAATCTAATAAATTAATAGGAGAAGAACGATGAAAGTTATGGTTTTGGTTAAAGCGTCACCTAGTTCAGAAGCGGGCAAAATGCCAAGTCATGAGTTGTTGCAAGCTATGGGCAATTTTAATCAGCAACTGGTGGATGCGGGAATTATGGAATCTGGCGAAGGTTTAAAGCCGAGCAGCGAAGGTTATCGTGTGCGTTTTAGTGGCGCAAAACGTACTGTCACCCAAGGTCCTTTTGTAGAAACCAACGAATTGTTAGCGGGTTATTGGATATGGAATGTGAGCTCCATGGATGAAGCGCTAGAGTGGGCCAAAAAATGCCCCAATACTATGGAAGAAGACTCTGACTTAGAAATCCGACCTTTTTTCACCATGGAAGATTTTGCAGACATCGACAGCGGTGGTGAAATTGCCGAACAAGAACAAGCTATGCAGCACACTATGGCTCTACAACAATCTACACTCAACAATTATTTGTTTTTCTCTGGTCGCTGTGAAGAAGCTCTCGATTATTACCAACAACATCTGGGCGCTAAAATTAACATCTTAATGCGCTTTAGTGACAGTCCCGATCCAATGCCAGAAGGTATGTTAGCCCCTGGTTTTGAGAACAAAGTGATGCATTGTGAATTTACCCTAGGAGATAGCAAAGTCTTGGCCTCAGATGGTTGTGGAGATGGGTCTAAGTTGAGTGGTTTTAGTTTAGCCCTGACAGTGGCAACTGAGGCTGATGCTAATCGGGTATTTGCGGCGCTGGCTAAAGATGGCGAAGTGACTATGCCTTTAGAAGAGACTTTTTGGTCACCACTTTATGGACAGGTTACCGATCAGTTTGGTATGGCATGGATGGTGATGTTACCCGGTGAAGCGCCGCAAACTAAATCAAACTAAGGAGCACAAAATGCAATATATGTTATTGATTTACAGTGATGAACAAAAATGGACCGAAGATGAACGCCAAGACTGTTTCCAAAAATCTATGTGTATTAGTGCTGAGTTAGAGGCTGAGGGAAAATTGATCTCAGCCGCGCCTCTACATTCAGTCACCACGGCTACTAGTTTGCGGATTAAAAACGGTAAACGGCAAATAACAGATGGACCCTTTGCCGAAACCACAGAACAACTTGGCGGTTATTATATTGTGGATGTGGAGGATTTGGATCAGGCATTAGAGATTGCAGGCCGCTTGCCCCCAGCGCAAAAAGGTACGGTAGAAATTCGGCCGTTATTTCCGTTACCTGAGCCTATTGGCAAAAGTTAAAGGAGTTAGTATGACTAGCTCTACTAAAGTAAGAACTTGTTTGTGGTTTGATAACAATGGTGAACAAGCGGCACAGTTTTATGTGTCCTTGATACCGGGTTCGAATATTGAAAATATCTTTTGTCCTGATCCCAGTGAGCCACCTTTAATGATTGAATTCAATCTAGCAGGCACACCTTATTTAATACTCAATGCTGGGCCAATGTTCCCCCATACTGAAGCCGCGTCTATCTCAGTGACAACTAAGGATCAAGTTGAAACGGATTTTTTGTGGCAGGCTTTAATTGCCGAGGGTGGCTCTGCAAGTCAATGCGCTTGGCTTAAAGATCGTTTTGGGTTGTCTTGGCAAATAGTGCCAGAGGTGTTGCCACAACTGTTGGCAGACAGCGATACAGAAGCAGCAAGGCGTGTTATGCAAACAATGATGGGCATGCAGAAAATTGATATCTCGCAGCTACAAGCTGCTTTTAACAATACATATATTAAGGAGAAATAATATGAATTATGTAGATGGGTTTGTGATTGCTGTTGCCAAAGTAGATCGTGACAAATACCAAGAATATGCACTAGCTGCGTCGTCTGTTTTTAAAGAAAATGGCGCGTTAACTGTGGTTGAATGCTGGGGTGATGATGTACCAACGGGTAAACTGACCTCTTTTCCTATGGCAGTCAAGTGCCAGCCTGATGAGACTGTGGTGTTTTCGTGGGTCACTTGGCCCTCAAAAGCCGTTAGGGACAAAGGGATCGCTAATGCCATGGAAGATCCACGTTTTGATATGGATAAAAATCCTCTGCCATTTGACGGAAAACGCATGATCTATGGTGGTTTTGAGATGATAGTCGATGTTTAACATTGTGTTACATCCAGCGCAAATTTTTACAATTTAAGGCTTTATTTATTAGGTGTATGTATATACAGTTTTGGTTTGATGTTTGGTAGCTAATGTTGTCCAGTGTTTTGTGCACTCACACTTTAGGTTTTAGAAAGGAATTGTTATGACTCGCAAAGTTGCCATTTTGTTATCTGTGGCCTTATTAGTTGTCATCTTAGTGGTCATAGGCGGCATTAAAGGGAAACAAATTGGTTTTATGATGGATAGTGGTGCAGATTTTGTGCAGCCGCCTGAAACCGTCAGTGTTAGTAAGGTGCTGCAGCAAACTTGGCCAAATACGCTGTCAGCTGTGGGCTCGCTTGAAGCTTGGCAAGGTTTAACCATTACGGCTGAAGTGGATGGTCGTATTGCTAAAATTCATTTTGATTCAGGGCAGCAGGTAAAAGCGGGTGACCTGTTGATTGAACAAGAATCCGGTAACGAAAAAGCCTTATTACGGGCGTCTTTGGCACGTCTTGATTTAGCGAAAAGTAATCTCAAACGTCTGAATTCTCTGCGTGATCAACAATCTATTTCCCAAAGCGCTTTAGATGAAGCATCACAACTACTTGATTCTACGCAGGCTGAAGTGGATAACCTAAATATCACTTTGGCGAAAAAACGCATTGTTGCGCCTTTTGCTGGCCGTTTGGGTATACGTAAAGTCAATTTGGGGCAGGATCTGTCAATAGGTACTGAAGTGGTGACTTTGCAAGCTATTGAGCAACTGCGGGTGAATTTTCGCGTGCCTCAGCAATGGTTTAGTAAGATTAAACCTGGTTATGCGGTTTTAGTCGGCACCCAACAAGGTGACAGAGTGAATGGCGAAATCATCGCCACTGCCGCTGAGATCAATAGCCAGTCACGTAATTTACATGTGCAAGCCAAAATTGATAATGCCTTAGGGACCTTATTACCCGGTATGTCAGTAGGTTTGCAAATTACCCTACCCGAAGAACAACAAGTTTTAGTTATCCCCAACACAGCTGTGTTGTATGCGCCTTATGGCGATACGGTTTTTGTCATTGAACAAGGCGAGCAGGGTAAAACAGATATCGTTAGACAGCAGTTTGTCAAACTTGGCAGTACGCTCGGTGATTTTGTGGCAGTGACAGAGGGCCTAGAGGCAGGGCAACAAGTAGTTAGCGCGGGGGCATTCAAATTATTTAACGGTATGTCTGTGGTGACCGGTGATAAAGCTGAGCCTGCTCGCAGTTTAAACCCTCAGCCAACTGATTCCTGAGTATTGGCACTATTATGAATTTCACCGATTTATTTATTAAACGACCTGTTGTTTCTATTGTGATCAGCATTTTGATTTTGCTGGCTGGGTTTCAGGCGGCAAGCAATTTAACTGTGCGTCAATATCCTAAAAGTGATGTTTCAGTTATTAACATTCAAACCGTTTACATTGGTGCCAGTGCAGACTTAGTGAAAGGGTTTATTACCAGTCCGTTGGAGCGGGCAGTGGCCTCGGCTGAGGGCATTGATTATGTAGAATCGAGTTCGTCTTTAGGATTTTCTGATATCAAGGTTCACTTAAAACTGAATTTTGATCCCATCAGGGCCATGTCAGAAATCAACGCTAAGGTAAATGCGGTAAGGGGAGAATTGCCTCCAGAAGCGGAAGTGCCTGCTTTGAGTATTATCTCTGCCGACAGCGAATTTGCCGCAGCCTATTTAAGTTTTACCTCTGACATTTTGTCACAAAACCAGATCACCGATTATTTACGTCGCAGCATTCAACCGCGCTTGGCGGCCATTGCGGGTGTTCAAAAAGCCGAAACCTTAGGTGGACGTGTGTTTGCCATGCGTATTTGGCTCAAACCTCAAGCCATGGAAGCCATGAATGTCACGCCCAGCGAATTGCGCCAAGCATTAGCGGCAAATAACGTGCAAGCAACCTTGGGGCAAACCCGGGGTATGTTGACTCAGGTTAACTTAAGCGCAGATACCGACTTAAAGTCAGTGGAAGATTTTCAATCACTGATTATTCGCCGCAATGCCCAAGGTACTGTGCGACTTAGCGATGTGGCAGACGTGGAGTTAGGGGCAGAAGATTACAACACTGTGGTTAGTTATTCCGGCCAAACCGCGGTGTTTATGGGTGTTTGGGTGATGCCTACTGCTAATGCTTTGGATGTGATGAAGGCGGTGCGCGAAGAAATGACCGCCATTCGCGAAAAATTACCCACTGGCCTTGATGCCATAGTGAATTATGATTCTACCGAATACATTCAATCTGCCATCGAAGAAGTGGTTAAGACCCTGTCTGAAACGCTGATCATCATCATTATTGTGATCTTTTTGTTTTTAGGGTTCAGCCGTTCAGTATTGATCCCGGTATTTGCTATTCCGCTATCTTTGATTGGCGCACTGTTTTTAATGCAAATGTTTGGCTTTACCTTAAACCTGCTGACTTTATTGGCCATAGTGCTAAGTGTGGGTTTAGTGGTGGATGATGCCATAGTGATGGTGGAAAACATTGAACGGCACATTGAAGAAGGCAAAACACCGATCCAAGCCGCTTTGGTTAGCGCCCGTGAACTAGGCGGCCCTATCATTGCCATGACAGTGACCTTAGTGTCGGTTTATGTACCTATTGGTTTTCAAGGCGGGCTGACTGGCACCTTGTTTCAGGAGTTTGCTATAACCCTTGCTGGGGCGGTGACTATTTCGGCTATTGTTGCGCTGACCTTGTCCCCTATGTTGGGCTCCCGCTGGCTGAAAGCCCATAAAAAAGTCAAAGCGCCACTGGGCCCTATTTTTGAAAGTTTTCAAAAATTCTATAGCCGCACCTTAGTCGGTAGTCTGAATCATAGGCCTGCGGTGTATGTGTTTTGGTTGGGTATCACTATATTGGCAGTGGTGATGTATAGCATGTCACCCACTGAACTGGCACCTAGTGAAGACCAAGGGATCATTTTTGGCATAACCGAAGCGCCGGCTAACAATACGATCGATCAAACTAATTTTTATGTGAATCAAGCCAATGATGCCTACCAAAGTATTGAAGAAACCGATTTTACCTTTTTGTTAACCTTTCCCACAGGTGGCTTTTCGGGCATGGTGGTAAAACCTTGGGATGAGCGCGAGCGCAGCGTGTTTGAAATCTTGCCAGAAGTGCAAGAAAAACTCGCCGCTATCAGTGGTGTGCGCATATTCCCAGTGACTCCGCCAGCGTTGCCCGGTGGTGGCAGTTTCCCTTTCGAATTTGTTTTAACCTCGCAAGCTGAACCAGAGCAAATTTACGAGATATCCCAGCTATTAGTAAATAAAGCCATGGAAAGTGGCCTGTTTGCTTTTCCGCCTATGATTGATTTGAAGATAGATCAACCCGATGCGCGACTAAAAGTGAATCGTGAAAAAGTCGCAGAGTTGGGGCTAGACTTGCAAACCGTTACTCGTGATCTGGCGGTGTTATTAGGCGGGAATTACGTCAATCGCTTTAATATGGACGGCTACAGTTATAAGGTTATCCCGCAAGTAAAACGTGCTGCCAGATTAAACCCCAGTGATATAGCCGATCTATACGTCACAGGTCTAGGCGGTAATATGGTGCGGGTAGCCGATATTGCTGAAATCGAAATTAGCACAGTGCCGCGCAGCTTAAACCGCACCCAGCAAATGAATTCGGTTAAAATTAGTGGCCAACCTATGACCTCATTGGACGAAGCGCTAACCTTTATGGAAACTGAGGCACGCAAGATCATGCCACAGGGTTATGGTATTGATTATACCGGTCAGTCACGGCAGTTACGTTTAGAGGGGAATTCATTTTTAGCCGCCTTTTTAATGGCGATTACCATGATATTTTTAGTCTTAGCTGCGCAGTTTAATAGCTTTCGCGATCCCTTAGTGATTTTGGGCGGCTCAGTACCCTTAGCCTTATTTGGCGCCATGGTGTTCACCTTTTTGAAGATCCCCGCACCTATGCCTTATTGGACTGATGGCTGGACAACTACCTTGAATATCTACTCGCAAGTTGGCTTAGTCACTTTAGTGGGCCTTATCGCCCGTAACGGTATTTTAGTGGTGGAGTTTGCCAATAAACTTCAAGAACAAGGCAAGTCAAAGTTAGAAGCGGTGCAACAAGCGTCGATTATCCGCTTAAGACCCGTGATGATGACCAGCATTGCCACTATTGCAGGTCATACGCCTTTGATATTTGCAGATGGTGCCGGGGCAGGGGCGCGAAACGCCATAGGGTTAGTTTTGGTTTGTGGTATGGCAATAGGCACAATTTTCACCCTTTACGTGTTGCCGTCTGTTTATATGCTGCTGGCCAAAGATCACAGTAAAGCCGAGCACCTACAGGCTGAATATCAGAGTTAAAGCAAAAGTCTTTCGTTGAAGGGGCAAAGGCTGGTGGGTAAACAGCAAATGTTGCATGGTTACTTAGCTGTGACCAAGGATTTTCTTGGTTGCTGAAAGATAATGTTTCTTAGCGCTTTCTAGTTTGTATATGCCATTAACAAAATTAATATTATGTCGCGAATAATTACCTTTATTACCCTAGCATTCTTAACAACTTTGACTTTTGCCCAAGAGCAGGCAAAAACCGCAGAGTTATCCATAATGCCTGAATGGCATTTATATAATGAAGCGGGGCAGTTAGTTAAATCATCGGATTTACTGGGAAAACCTCTAGTGATTCATTTTTGGGCGACTTGGTGTCCATACTGTAAAAAACTTCAACCAGGCTTAGATAGACTCAATAGAAAGTATCAAGCTGAAGGCCTGCAAATGATTGCCGTAAGTATCAGAGAAGATGAAGGTGCCAGACCTCAAAAGGAATTAGACAGTAGAGGTATGAGTTTTAAAACCCTGATCAATGGTGATGATATGGCTAGAAACTTATTTAATGTAAGCGGCACGCCTACTACGGTATTTATTAATAAAGCAGGGCATATTGTTAGCAGAACCAGTATTTCAGATCCAGAGGATCCCCGTTTGGAGAAAATAGTCAAATATATAGTTAACCAGTAGTAATATTCAGGTGACTTTTCTGACGATTATATTTGGGGCTTACTAAGTGAATTTTTGTTTATTGGAATTGCTAAAAACATCGGCCTGAGCTATTCATCGAGTAGCCGAAGGGGATGTTTGCCATTTACCATGCCCATAAAAGGGGGGTAAATTGAATAACCCACCAGAGAACGTAATTCTGGCGACAAACAACGAACCGTCTCTTTGTCTAATTCTAACAAGTAATTTTCTTGCTGGCGCATAAATGCTTCACAGTATTGATGAGTCACAGCCAGTCTTGATGCCGACGAAAGATTTGCACCACCGCCATGCCAAGTCGTGCCAAGGAAAAATATAGCGGAGCCTGCTGGCATAACGGCTTTTATGGTTTTTTCAGTAGTAGGCGCCCGTTGACCATCCCATTCATGACTAGTTGGAATAACCACTGTTGCACCATTTTCTTCAGTAAAATCATCAACTGCCCAAATACTGGCAGCGCCTAAAGGGGGGCGGGGTCTGGGGATTTGATAAAAGGAGTCATCGTAATGCAAAGCCTGCTGGTTTTCACCGGGTAGAATATTGATCACTTGGCTTTGACTCAACAGGTAGTTTGGCCTAAACAATAAATCCATTAACCCGAGTATTCTAGGATGGTCGGCCAAGCCATCGATACACCTGGTTTTCCCCAAAACGTTATATAACCTTTGGGTTTTTTCACCTTCAAAGTTATTTCTCCCGGTGTGCTTCAATAAAGGAATACATTCCTGTTTTATTTGATCGCACTGGCGAGGAGTAAGTAGGTTTTCAATGATCACATAACCTTCGGACATTAAGGTGATAAAGTCTTCACTGATTTGCGCCGATTGGCGCTCTGCTGCTGGCTGCAACTGTTTGAACGTTCTCGCTAGATCTTTACCCGTATAACCTTTAATCGCACCTTCGATTTTCAAAATAAAAGCCTCTTACTGCAATTTATGTGGTGTTACTTTAGTGCAGATTACAGCTGAAGTAGACTTCATTATTTTTATTTCAAGGTATAAATGAAACTGCCCCTAGTTTTATCTTTGAAGCTCAAAAAAAGCCTCTAAGGTTTTCTTATATTCGTCTAAGGGTGAAAGACCTATTTGAGCTCTTAGTTGATCTACGCTGTCTTGGTTTCTATTTGGAAACATATTACCTTGCCGCTTATTAAATCTGCTTGTGTAGCAAATACCTGATCTTTACTTTGAGCAATGGACACGATATCAGTAAAAATTGAAAACTTAAGTTGTTTGCATGCTTAATTAATGCAAAAGCGGCTTACACACCTTCTTCAGTGACTTGCTCTTTGGCTGTGTTATTTCGGGATAGCTGTTGCCATGTTTTTAAGTACTTCAGAGGCATTACTATTTTGTCTTACTTGTATTTTTTGGCTTTGCTGAGCAGTTACTTTTGCAACTTGGGCTTGGTTTGTGCGGTAACAAGTGTGGATACTAGTGATAACCGTAAAAGCATATAACGCATTATTTAAAGACTAAGTGGTGAAATGCAGAAGCTGGGCTATTGTGGTTTCTAGCTCATAATCACCGAAACTGCCTAGGGCCGTAATAAACGCAACGTTTTGCTATTTCCTTCTATGTTTAAGTGGGTTGATTGTAATAATTGTACTTTTTCATTCAGGTGATTAGGATGCTATAAATCGGCTATTGCGCTTCAATGACTATTTTATTCTTGAATCGGCTACCAAAGGTATTCATCAATAAGCCTGTTAGCACCAAAAAAGCGCCCATCCATTGAATCGGTGATATGGACTCATTTAATAATAAGCTAGATGAGGTTAGCCCCACAATAGGCACACCTAAAGTCAAAGGGGCAACTTGTGACGTAGGGTAGCGGGACAGTAAATAGCTCCAGGATCCATAACCTAAAATAGTAGCAAATACCGCAAGGTAAATGAGCGATGCCATAGATTGCCAGTTAAAGCTCACTAAAGAGTCGATTATTAACTCTGGGCCTTCAAACCACAAACTACAAATAAAAAACGGGATAGGCGGTACCCAAGCACTCCAAATAATTAAATTCACGTTGGCTTTATAACCACGATTACTGATGGTGCGATTGCAGATATTACCCATGGCCCAACTTGCTGCACCCGCCATGGTTAAACCAAAACCTATGGCTGTCATAGTGGTGGTATCGTGACTAAACGCAATGAGACTTAAACCCGATGTAGCAACAATAATAGCTAACAGTTGATAACCTTTTAGGGCTTCTTTTAAAATTAAAAAGGCAAATAACAAAGTAAACAAGGCTTGTGATTGTAATGCCAAGGAGGCTAATCCCGCGGGCATACCAAATTTCATGGCACTAAACAAAAATGCAAACTGCAAAAAACTAATAGGTATAGCGTAAGCGACCCACCAAACAAAAGGGATATCAGGGCGTTTAAAAAATAACGAGCCCAAACTAGCCACCAATAAAAAACGCAAGCCTCCCATTAATAAAGGTGGCATGCCTTCAAGGCCCCAAGCGATAACCACAAAGTTAACACCCCATAACACCACTATGCTTAGGGCAACTAACATATCTTTATTCGACACTTACTTATCCTCTTTTTTTCTACTTATTCTTTAATGAACAGCCACAATTCACGCCGACATAGCAGAAAAGGCCTTGCCACAAAATGGGCCTCCGAGGCTAACGAAAATGTTTCGTCAGTGAGTTTCGGATAATCATAACCGATAAATAAGGATTTCATATGCAATCGATAAGTATAAACTATGCATTTTATAGCCGCTTGATTGAAGCAAGTCGGCCCATAACGGCCAAGCTGTGCTCGCATCACTAAACTAATTGTTACTATGAAGACTGCCCTGTTAAGTTTGCTGGATTGATTTTAAGGACATGCTGGGTTACAGCCGATGAAATCGTAGGCATCGACTTCGTCGATATTATCTTTGGTGGCACAGCCATTGCGTTCTCGTATTTAAAGTTTCAGCACAAAAATTTTTGTAGCGATCGGCCTTTGTTGGTGACTCCTTTTGGCTGTTGACCATATTTAAGGGATAAATATGGAACATCTTCAGCTGGCCTCTAGGTAAAGTACAGGAAGTACTTTATAAAAGAAGTCACTGGCTTGAAAGGATTCAAGATAAAACCTTCATGGGGACGCCGCGCGGGCTGAAAGTGCGTAGCGTGCTTTTAAGTTACCACAAATATTAAGGGAAGCAGATTGCTAGATTGGTAACTCCCATTTTTGAGCATGTGTGAAGTGTGGGATTACCTCCGTGCTCGAAGAGCACGGCGGCACAAAGCAACCTAATATCGAGCATCCGCAACTTCAACCCCCTCGCTCTCACTATCAACTAAATGATCAAGAATGACTAAGTCGTGAGCTGCATAGTCTCTGATATGCATATAGTTGCAATGCACTAATACCAGACTGTCTTTCCCTGCTGGTGTACTAAGACATTTTCCGCTTTGCTTATTTTTAACCTTACCGCCACTGGTTATTAGCCAAGTGTCAGTGCCATCTATGCGGCATGTGGTGTACGCGAGGCCTTTTGAGCCATTAGATTTTTGCCCATTGCTTGATAAACATTTGCTTTGGTCTTCGTTATAAATAACCACTTCTTTGCCAGATGTATTGGAACCGATAATGCCCAGTTGCATCAGTTTGTTAAAGTTTGCGGCCTGTGCGCCAGCGCTTAACAACACACTGATGACAGAAAGAACAAACAGCGACTTTAGGATTAAATTTTTCATAATGTTTTCCTTCAAAATATAATTGTGGTGAATCTGTGTTACTTGTTTAATTCGGTTAAAATGTGATCTTCAGCCTTGCCTAGGTACTGCTTTGTTTTAAATAAGCACTGGACTCATTGATTCGACCTGACTAGTCTAGTTGTATCTTTGTTGAACCGGTTACTGCTAATATGAGACATGTTGTCTCATAAATGTGACGGGGTTGAATGGCACGTATTGAGGTACAAAATATGGATTGGAATGATGTGCAGATATTTCTGGCCTTGATCAGAGCTGGCTCTGTTAGAGGTGCCGGAAAAGAACTATCTATTAGTCATGCAACAGTCGCTCGGCGCATTGAAGCATTTGAGAAACGTTTAGGAGTGAGTCTTTTTAACCGCCTAAACACCGGCTATGAGCTAACCAAAGCGGGTGAAGATCTTATCGGTGCTGCGGAGAATGTAGAATCAGAGTTACATTCGATTCAACGAAAATTAGTGGGGCAAGATAAAAAATTGGCGGGAACCATCAGAGTTACTGCGACTGAGTTGATATCCAGTCACTTTTTGATCCCGGAATTGGCCAACTTTATGGCAATGTATCCCCATACTAAAGTTGAAATGATTGAAACCTATTTAACCTTAGACCTTACTCGTCGTGAAGCTGATATTGCGCTGCGTATTGGAAGAAAACCACCGGATAATTTAATTGCTCGCAGTTTGGCGGCTATTAGTGTTGCTGAATATGCGAGTAAGTCCTATGTTGAAAGTCATGACATGGACGACCCAATGTCAGCCTCACTGATCAGCCGAGTGGATATGGAATCTGGACCCATTAATTACAACAATAGCCAGTTTAAAAAGCTGCCGATAAGAGGAAGTTTCAGTACTTTTCGCTTGCAAATTGAGGCGGCCAAACATCATGTAGGTATTGCCACGCTTCCCTGTTTTGTAGCAGATAAAGAAGCCGATCTCGTAAGACTATCGGATAAACGCTTGGTGGAAGGTCATCAAATTTGGCTACTAAGACACCCTGATACTCGAGCCACATCCCGGCTCAGAGTTTTTTCAGAGTTCATTGTTGAAGCCATTAATAAGCACAAACACGAGTTAGAAAGCATTGAATGACACTAGTGGCGCCGCCACTGCTTTTCACCTTTAATGTTTCAGTAAAAAATGGCTTGTTTTTAGGTAAATAAGATGAGAACGCCGAGCGGGATGAATGAGCTTAAAGGGGGTAAGAATATTAAAGCACAGCAGCAAGCTGTGCTTGTATGCTAGTCGCTATTATTCGGTTGGATATCTTAGTTTTAAGCCAGTGTATACCTTATCACTGTAGTCCGTCAGGCTAATATCCAGACTGTTTAATACGTCTACCAAATGTTCGTTATCCTCACGGCCACTCCATATTTTTTGGTAAGTGCCATCTTTATAGCCGTGATCTTGACGGAAGAAATTTAAGACATTTTTGCCTACATATTGACGATATAACTCGTCTGAGTCCATTTCCGCTTGTTCCACAATCTTCAAAAACAATGGCACATCAAATCGTTTGGCGGCGCATAAGCCGGCCATTAACTCTAAGTTATCGAGAATGTCTTGTTGGGTGAACTTATAGTCTTTGCCATCAAAGGCCACTTCGCTGCGGTTTGATGCCAGTTGTTCGGCTATGGTATCGGCTGATTGTTGAATGTCGCCTTTAAAACCAATGATGATGTCTGACAAAGCAAAGTGCCAGATATCCACTAGTTCCATTTGTAGCTGCGGTAAATCTTTGTGCTGGGCTTTCCACCATTTCCAACCGTGATGCTCTATACCTTCTACTGACTCAATCATGGCAGCCCGTAAATAAGCGTAGCCTGCGTTAAGCCAATCAGGATTGACCTTTTTGTTCATGCCGTCTTGCAGGGATAACATAGTGGCGAGTTGGGTTGAGCTGAGCATAGTGGTGGTTGTCCTTTATTTCTTGGTGTTATTTTTATACAGGTCTTTAAACGTTTGAATAAGACTTATGCGTTGTTGTTCGGTTTGTTCTTTAATGGCTTTGCCTTGATAACCTTTGGCAACAATTGCTTTGATGTCGACTTTTGCTGCTGCTTCATAAGCTTGCCAAATATACTCGGCGTTTTTGTATTCGCAGTTTTCAAAAGTGGTTCTACCTCTGGCATCGGCTTTACAGGTCAGTAAAACATCTGCAAATCGTTGTGGTTTGCGCCATACGTCACAGCGATTTAGCATATTCAGAAGGGTACTGGCTTTGAGTTCAAAAGCTTGATGAATGTGGGTGTGATATTCGCTGACCATTAAACCCAGTTCACGGCACTCGTTTGGTGCTTTTAGGCGATCGCAAAGTGTGTTAACCAGATCCAATCCTAACTTTTCATGGCCCCTATGGGATGGCCATTTTTCTTGTGGGGTAACCCCTTTTCCTAAATCATGGACTAAGGCTGCGAATCGCACGCTAAGTTTATCTGAAAGTGCTACAGCTTGTTGTAACACCATCATAGTATGAATACCTGTGTCTATTTCAGGGTGCCACTTTGGCGGGTTAGGTATGCCCCACAGCACATTTATCTCGGGAAACCAAACAGCTAGGGCGCCGCAGGCTCTTAGGTTTTCAAAATACACTTCTGGATGAGACTCTAACAGACTGCGTGCCGTTTCTTGCCATACACGTTCGGCGCTTAGGGAGGTGAGTTCGTCATTAGCGACTATGGTTTGCATCAGCTGCATAGTTTCCGGCGCGATGCGAAAGCCCAAGTTGTGGTATCGGGCTGCGAATCGAGCCACCCTTAAAACACGTAATGGGTCTTCTACAAAGGCATTTGATACGTGACGTAAAAGTTTGTTGTGTAAATCTTCCTGGCCGTTGTAGGGGTCGATGATATTACCTTGGTCATCCATTGCCATGGCATTGATGGTGAGGTCGCGGCGCAATAAATCATCTTCTAGACTGACGTTGCTCGACGCATCACAGCTAAACCCGGTATAACCAGCGCCTATTTTACGTTCGATACGGGCAAGGGCGTATTCTTCTTTGGTTTTTGGGTGCAAAAATACTGGAAAGTCAGCACCAACAGATTGATAGCCTTGAGCCAACATTTGTTCAGGCGTGCCGCCTACCACCACCCAATCTTGGTCTTTTATGGGGCGACCAAGCAACTTGTCACGTACCGCGCCACCCACTAAATAAGTTTGCATAAAATCTTAGAATGTTTCATTAAAGGTATTATGCCTTAGACTCAAGCCTTGCAGAAGGTGTGCGACATAAAAATTAACAATAGTCTCTTTGACAATATACAGTGAACTGGTTAGTTTAGGCGGTATATTCATGCAGTTTTTTTCACGGACTTGTCTACCTAACTTATGTATCTCAGCTATTTTGGATTATCCGATAATCCCTTTTCTATTGCCCCCAATCCCGACTATTTGTATATGAGTCCTCGCCATAAAGAAGCCTTGGCTCACTTAACTTTTGGCTTGCGTGAAAGTGGTGGTTTTGTGATGTTAACCGGTGAAGTTGGCACAGGCAAAACCACTGTGTCGCGCAAGCTTATGCAGCAATTACCGGAAAACACCCAAGTGGCGATGATTTTAAATCCTACTTTGTCGGCGTTAGAATTGCTGGGTACAATTTGTGACGAGTTAGGTATTGAATACAAACGTAAACATGCCAGCCTTAAATATTTTACCGATCAAATTCTCAACAAGTTAGCGAATAACCATGACCACGGTGTAAATACAGTATTGATTGTTGATGAAGCGCAGCATTTATTACCCGAAGTATTGGAACAGTTGAGGTTATTAACCAATCTAGAAACCAATCGCGAAAAGTTATTAAAGGTGGTGTTGATTGGCCAGCCTGAGCTTCAGCAATTACTAAAGCGTAATGAGTTACGTCAGTTAGCGCAGCGAATCACCGCCCGTTATCACCTTTTGCCTTTGAGTTCTTCCGAAGTAGGATCTTATATTGCCCATAGGTTGGGTGTGGCCAATGGTGATATCAGCATGTTTTCAAAAGCCACTATTCGCGCTGCCTTTGATATTACTGGGGGGATCCCAAGGGTCATCAATTTATTGTGTGATAGAGCCTTAACGCTGACTTTTACTAAACAGATGGCCGTGGTGCCGCAACATATTTTTGTGGCTGCGGCGCAGCAAATTTTAGGTGAGGATGTGGTGCAGCAGCGACAGGGTAAACGCTGGACCTATATCTTATTAGCTTTGTTTTTGGCCGCCACCGCCCTTGGTTTTACAATAGGGCAATTCAATGCTTAAACAACTAAATATTCGAAACTTACAGCCTGGTATGGTGATTGTTAGGGTCACCGAGCAAAATGGGCCCGTTAAAATTAAGAAATCAGGTTTAGTCACTAGCCAAGATATGGTTCAGGGCTTGATAGAAATGGGGATCCAACAAGTGGAAGTGGATCTTGACCAAACTGTTGAAGTAGAAGTTGAAGCGCCCAAAATTAAAAAATCAACAACCCGTAGAATGCTTGAAAGCAACAAAGTCACCCATGCTCGACCTCAAGATGATTTGCCAGATCAATTTCATCGCAATTTATATTTGCCTTCGGTACAAGATATCCCATCGCCTTGGCAGTTTTATACAAAGCGTTATGTGTTAGCAGTCTTTATTGTAATAGGTGGTTTGGGGTTCGGCTGGACTTTGGCCAATTATCAACTGTTACTAAACTTATTCAGTTCACAAGCTGAACAGCCACCCGTGAGTGTTGTTGCACCTGTTAGTACTTCATTAGGTCAAGCAAGCAAACAACTGGATAATACCCTTGTAGCTGCAACTCAAGTTGATACAGGCCAAGACATAAAGGCGAGTAAAGAGGCGGATGCTACAGAGCAACAAATCCCTTCGCAGCAGTTGACTAAAACTGCTACTGAGCCAAGTAACACAGAAAAAAATGATTCAGTAAAAACTGACATTGAAGAAACTGACGTAGAACAAAGTATTGCTAAGCCTATTGAGGCCGAACCGAAAATTTCAGCTGATGTATTAGCCAGGTTTAAAAAAGCCATGTCCGATGTTGATGACTCGCCAACTGCCGCTACGCCTGTTGAAACTATATCTAGCGGCAAAAACGTACCACGCATAGATCAACTGCCTCCCTGGGCGATGACAAGATTACCGAGCATGGCGTTTTCAGCACATATGTATGCATCTATTGAGTCAGAGAGATGGGTCAGAGTAAACGGCATAAGAATGGTTGAAGGAGATAAGATTGATGACAAGGTTGAAATTGTGCGCATTGAACCTCAACACGTCATCTTAAACTTTTCTGGACAAACTTTTTCTATGGCTGCCTTAACTGATTGGTAGGTTCTTCAGATAGAGCGACAACAATAGTGTTGCAGTTATGTATTGAAAAATGAGTGGTGTAAGAACTCTGACAAACGGATCCCAAAATCATCAGGTGAAACACTTGCCACTATTTCATCGTCTACTTTAGTTAGGTCAATTTGCACGACTTCATCTAACTGAGTGGTTAAGTTATAAAAAACCATGACTACAGGCGATAAGGGGGACAAAGGATTAAGTCGTATTACCATAGCGAGTTTGCTACTGGCTAGTTTGACTAAAGAGCCGATAGGGTTTGCACCTATGCAGCCAATAAATTGACTTAATAATTCTTTGTCTAGGCCTAAGTTTTCATTCTGCATTTTTATCAAAGCATCGGCGGGTCTAGATGCTTCACGGTAGGGTCTGGTGGTGATTAACGAATCGTAGGTATCGACTATGGCAGCCATTCTGCCGTATTGGGAAATTTTTTCACCGCGCAGTCCGTCTGGGTATCCAGTGCCATCTAATCTTTCTTGATGTTGCTTGATAACCACAAGACTCACCTCATCTACATCCTCAATGGGTTCCAGTAACTGCAAGGCTATGTCTACATGACGTTGCATTCTAAGGGTGTCTTGGGGTGATAAACTGCCGGCTTTTTGGGTTAACAAAAGAGGCAATTTCACCATGCCGATATCCATCAGCAAGGCACCTGCACCTAGATGCTGTAAAGTGGTGTTTTCGATTTTAAGTGCACGGCCAAACATCACCATCAATATGGCGCAGTTGATACTGTGTTCTAAAAAATATTCGTCATTCTGTTTCAGTAAAGTGGTAATCGCTAAGGCATCATCACACTCAAAGGCTTTATTGACAATTTGTTGAGTAATGTTATCAATCTCTTCTAGATCCGCTATTTTGCCTTTTGCCACACGTTTTATCAAACGTCCTTGAATGAGTTTGGCTTGGTCATGGAGTGCAAGAGAATGTGCCAATTGTTGGTTATAGCTCAAGCCAGAGGCGTTAACATAGGTGTCATCATTGTCTTGGTGGCTGGTAAGGTGGGTGCTTTTTGATATATCAATTTGAACTTGTAAAATTCCTTTTTCAGCCAGCTCAGTAATATCCTGCTCGTCATTCACTTTGCCAGCAGAGGCGACTTTAATTTTACCCACTTGTTTAGTTACCCTAATAATGAACATACCAGGTAAAAGCGCGTCAATATTTATCAATTGCAGCATGATTGCATTCTCACGATGAACAGATGTCCAAGTCTTAAAGAGTATAGGTTTTCCGTCAAGTCGGATTCGAATAAAACTGTGGACATTGACGTTTTTATGTTAGAAATGCCGAGGAAAATCTGGGGCAAATATCAACCAAAGGATAGTCGTTTGTACACACCACATTTTAAGCTGAAAACCCACCTCATTCACTTGTTGGGTATGCCACTGTTAGTCTTTTTGATTTTTTATTCACAGCAAAGTGGGGCGCAGTCTGACGCAAGCAGAGGGAAGATTAAACTAGCAACAGGTGCCGGGTATTCTCCTTTTGTTGATAGCAAACTGCCGGAGGGTGGATGGTCAACTAGTTTGGTGAAGCAGACCTTTAATAAAATGAACCTACTGACTATTGTTGATGTTTTACCTTGGAATAGAGCATTAAAATGGACCCAAGAAGGAAAAGTTTTGGGGGCTTTTCCTTTTGTTTACTCAAAGCCACGATCTGAATTGTTTTTGTATTCAACGGCAATTAATTATGTGCCTGTGCATATGTACGTGGCAAGTAACGCTCGATTTTCATCCCCTGAGCAATTGCAAAACAAACGTTTGTGTTTCCCTTTTAGTTACAGTTTAGATCCCCTTGAACAAGGCATTGTTGATAAGTATCAAATGTCGATTAATCGAGTCAAAGACGGTATTGGCTGCATCAAACATGTACAAAAAGGATGGAGTGATGCTGGCTTAACCAATGGTTATATTCACGCAGAGAAGCTGCCAAAAAATGCGGCTAACGATACTTCTATCGTTATTTTTCCCGAACAGGTGGCATTAGTGCCTTTGTATTTAGTTATCAGTAAGGATTATGCTAATGCGCAACAATGGATAGAAGAATTTAACTATGCGTTTAATCTGCTGCAAAAAAGTGGCGCGAAAGCGGCGACCGAACAACGGTATCTTGAATTGATCGACAATCTCTAGTTCTCTCCTTCATTCATTATTTATTAAAAGAGCGTTGTAAACGTTTTCATTGTTGTTAATTTTTTGTGTATAGTCTGCACATTATCAATAGCAAAGTGAACAACGAGATAAAACTATGCAGCAAGGTTCTTCAAGTCAGCCGTTATCTTTTGGTGAAAAAGCCGGATACGCAGTAGGCGATACCGCCAGTAATTTATATTGGGGAGTGTTTAGCGGCTTTCTTCTTTATTTTTATACTGACGTGTTTGGATTATCTCCTGCTGCGGTTGGCACTATGCTGCTAGTGACTAGAATCATTGATGCCTTTACCGATCCTATGATGGGGGCTCTGGCCGATCGCACAAAAACTCAATTTGGTAAGTTTAGACCTTACTTATTATGGGGGGCTTTGCCTATTGCCTCGGCAGGTGTATTGACATTCACTGTGCCTGATTTAGACGAAGGCGGTAAGTTACTCTATGCCTATGGCACTTATATATTAATGATGTTGGCGTATACCTTTATCAATGTGCCTTACGGGGCATTGTTAGGGGTGATGACCTCAAATTCCCAACAACGTACTATGCTGACTAGTTTTCGTTTTATTGGAGCTTTTTCAGGAGGCATTTTTGTTTCCCAGTACACCTTGAAGTTAGTTGAATGGTTCGGTCAAGGTGATGAAAAACTCGGCTGGCAGTTAACTATGGTTTTGTATGGTGTCATTGCAATTCTACTTTTTGTTTTCACTTTTTTAGTCACAAAAGAACGAATCAAAGCGCCACAAAAAGAGTCCACCCCGATTAAACAAGATATTCTTGATTTGTTTAAAAATAAGCCATGGGTGGTGCTGTTTTGTTTGGCTCTTATCGTTATGGTCACTATTACATTACGCGGTAGTTCAGGCACTTACTACTTTAAATATTACGTTGAGCGTGAAGATTTAATTGGCGACTTTCTAACTATCTATATGATCTCTTTAGCAATCGGCGCTGCCAGTACACCGCTACTGACCAAGTTTTTAGATAAGAAAAAATTACTAATGGTATTGATGAGCGCGGTAGCCGTACTGTCGATACTTTTCTATTTTGTGCCCAAAGAGCAAATATGGTTAATATTTAGCATACATGCTGCTATTGGTTTGTGTTTAGGCCCTAAATCTCCGTTAGTTTTTTCTATGTATGCAGATACGGCCGATTATTCGGAATACAAAACCGGTCGCCGAGCAACGGCCATGATTTTTTCAGCTGCGGCGTTTTCGCAAAAGTTAGGTGGTGCTGTAGCAGGGGCAATGATTGGATGGACCCTTGGTGCACTTGGCTACGTGGCTAATCAGGCGCAAACCAGTGGATCAGAACAGGGCATTCTTTTACTTATGACAGTTGTCCCCGCTATTTTTGCTGCTTTAGCTGTATTTGTGGTGCGTTTTTATAGCTTAGATGAGGCGCAAATGAAGATGTTGCATTCAGCGCTAAAATACGACCAATAAGTAAGGGCTCCTGATGTTGAAAATTGATCAAAATACCTTGGAATGCCTTGATGGTGGCGCTCGCTATGTTTTAAAAAGTCCTAAGTTACTGCCCAATGCTAGTGGCTTTCTATGGAACAAAAACATGCTTATTCAGGCGAATTGTCGCGGTTACGCTATTGCACAATTTATGCAGCCTGAAGCGGGTAAATATGTATCTGGACCTGCGCTTGAGGCAAAAACCTTTATGCAACCCGAACAGCCTTATTATGCCCACCATCCAGGGCGTTTTGTGTATGTCAAAGATAATACCAATGGTGTTCTGTTTTCAGGGCCTTATGAGCCTGTGCGAGCCGACCTTGATAGATTTGCGTTTATCCCAGAGCCAGATCAAATCACTTGGCTATCTGAGTTTAATCAGATTCGACTCACTTTATGTTTACGTTTGCCAACAGAAACCGCAATTGAATGTTGGCAGGTGACAGTCGAAGACTTGTCAGGTACTGACAGAGATTTGAGTATTTACCCGTATTTTCCTATTGGATACCGCTCATGGATGAATCAATCGGGGCAGTTTGAACCTGAGATAAATGCGCTGGTGTGTCGTAGTATTGAACCTTATCAGAAAGTACAAGATTACTTTAAAAATCAGTCGCTGCATGAGCTGACGTTTTTGGCTGCGGATAGACTTGTTGATGCATGGGAGACCAGTCAGCAAGTATTTGAAGGTGAGGGAGGATTACATTGTCCGTCTGCCACTCAACAGCCCTTGTTAAACAACAGTAGTGCTAACTATTGTACACCTACTGCCGTTATGCAGTTTAATGTGTCTTTGCAAGCAGGGCAGTCTACAAACGTTAATTTGTTGTTTGGTCCTGGCAAGGATCAACAACAGATCGGTGAATACATCGAGCAATTTTTGAGTCATGCTGCCCAAACTTTTAACCAGACTGCATGCAAATATCAGGCTTATTTGAAGCAAGGTCAGGGAGTCATTCAAGTCAATACGCCAGATGTCGAGTTTGATGCTTATGTTAATCACTGGATGTCACGGCAGCTTTATTATCATGGTGATGTGAATCGTTTAACTACTGATCCACAAACCCGTAATTATCTGCAAGATAATATGGGCATGGCTTACATTAAACCCCAAGTCAGCCGTGATGCTTTTATTCTTGCTCTTAGTCAACAGCATTACAGCGGTGAAATGCCCGATGGTGTATTGCTTAAAGAAGGTGCAGAACTCAAATATATTAATCAAGTGCCCCATACAGATCACTGTGTTTGGTTACCTATTTGTTTAAAAGCCTATTTAGACGAAACCGCGGATTATGGGTTGTTGGATCAACAAGTGGGTTTTAGTGATTCACAAGATTCAGCCACAGTAGCTGAACATATTGTTAAGGCAATGCATTGGCTGGATAAAAGCCGTGATGCACGTGGTTTAAGTTATATCAATCAAGGTGATTGGTGTGATCCCATGAATATGGTGGGCTATAAAGGCAAAGGGGTGTCTGCATGGCTCAGTTTAGCGTCGGCATATGCCATTAATGTCTGGGTTCAGATTGAACGAGATGCTTTTGGTTGTGTCTCTAATGACGGGCAATATTTAATAGGGCAAGCTGAAAAAATTAATCAACAAGTTAATCAACATTGTTGGGCCAGGGATAGATTTGCCCGAGGCATTACTGATGACGGTAGAGTGTTTGGCACCGATAAAGATGATGAAGGTAAGATATTCCTGAATCCACAAAGTTGGGCATTTTTAAGTGGTGCGGCGAACAAACAACAAGTCCCTTTGATGCTGCAAGCTATTAAGCAAAATTTAGACACCCCATACGGTTGTATGATGCTGGCGCCTTGTTATACACAAATGGTGGAAGACATTGGCCGTGTTACTCAGAAATTTCCAGGTACCGCCGAAAACGGCTCTGTATATAATCACGCGAATGCATTTTATGCCTACAGTTTGTATACATTACGAGAGGGCAATCTGGCTTTTGAGCAACTTAAAAAGATGTTGCCCGACCAAGACAGCATGTTACAACGTGGACAACTGCCTTTGTTCATTCCTAATTATTATCGTGGCGCGTTTTATCAATATCCAAATGAAGCGGGGAAATCGAGCCAATTATTTAATACGGGTACAGTGGCGTGGTTTTATCGTTGTTTAATTGAAAACTTATTTGGTGTGGTAGGGTGTAAACAAGGTTTGCGTATTGCACCGCATTTGCCAGATGCTTGGCAAACAGCCCGCATTACCCGAAAGTTTAGAGGCGCAACCTTTAATGTGACTTACACTAGAAATCGCGAGCTATCAGAGCAGCGCTTGATAGTAAACGGAGAATGTATTGCAGGGCAAATTATCAGCGATATTCAAGCAGGTAAAACATGGGACGTGACGGTTGAGCTACCTTTACCATAAAGGGTAGTGCAACCATCTATTGCCTCGACTTAGTTTATCCATCCCTTTAACTTAGCGTTAACTGTTAGCCAAACGAGAAAGAGTGCAATGACTATTACCATCAGGGGCAAAAGTGCGCCTCCAGGACCATATAACTCGTAGGATTGGGTGAGAACAAAAGCATGAAACATTTGCACTATTACACCAACTAGGGAAATTAACAAAAAAGCTAAGGCTATGCTTTTTTTCAACGCTAATGCAATACAGCCTAAAGTGCCAGCAAACACCGCAAAACCAAAAGCAATGTTTACCCAAAACGGAATGTTTTGAAGTAATAGCTGTCGTTTTTCGGGCAGTGCCGCTATTTGTTCTGCGGTCATTGCCATTTGCTGCAAAAAAAGCATGACTCCAATTAGATTCCAAACAGTGAGAACAATCGCTAAAATAACAAACCAAATGGGCGCAGTGGTATTAGGGTTATTCATTGTCACGTTCATTGGAATTCTCTCGTTAAATCATTAACTCGAAGTTTAACATTAACAAATGGTTAAATATTAGGCGAATTTACATTTTCACTATTTCAAATAGCGGATTGAATAGAGTCGTTATTTTCTTCACACTATTTCGTATTACATAAAGATAGGTCAATTTGATGAGTATTTTAGGATCAGCAGTAATTTTTTTAGCCGCCACTGTGATTGCGGTGCCTATTTTTAAGAAGTTTAAGTTAGGTGCAATATTAGGCTACTTAGTCGCAGGCTTGGTGATTGGTCCCCAAGTGATGAATTGGGTCAATGATCCTGCCACCATATTACACTTTGCAGAGTTGGGGGTGGTGCTACTGTTATTTGTGATTGGCCTAGAATTACAGCCAGAAAAACTGTGGGGCATGCGCAATCAAATTTTATTTACAGGTGGTGGACAACTGCTGATTAGCGCCTTAGTGATTGGACTTATTCTGCATTACTTAATGGCATTTTCTTTGGTGATTTCACTGGTAATAGGTTTGTCTTTGGCTTTGTCCTCTACGGCTTTTGCAGTGCAGCTTATGACTGAACATCGGATTCTTAAATCGCCACCTGGTCAGCAGGGCTTTTCTATCTTACTCATGCAAGACTTAGCAGTCATTCCAATCTTACTGCTAGTGGAACATCTCTCAACCACTACTAATACTGAGGCCCCAGCGTGGTGGGTGGGCGTATTAGCGATAGTTGTCGTTTTAGCCGTAGGGCGTTATTTAACTAACCCCTTTTTACGTATAGTGTCTAAGTACGGTAGCGAAGAGGTGATGACAGCAGCAGCACTGCTTATTGTTATGGCGACGGCTATTGGCATGGAGGAAGCAGGACTATCGATGGGAATGGGAGCATTTGTGGCGGGTATGTTGTTAGCCAATTCTAGTTTTCGACATCAGCTTGAAACTGAAATAGAGCCCTTTAAAGGTTTGTTACTTGGCTTGTTTTTTATTGCCATAGGTATGAACTTAGACTTAGGGATTTTAATGTCTGAGCCCCTTTTTATTGTGTCAGCAAGCCTGCTACTGGTGTTAGTTAAAACTCTGATTATTTTCTCGGTGTTTAAATTAGCTAAGCAAAGCAACACTGATGCTTGGCGCGTCGCTTTAATGTTATCCCAAGGGGGCGAATTTGCTTTTGTGGTAATGGCACAAGCTGCAAGTAACGGCATAATACCGCTGCAAATTAGTAGTGAGGTGACATTAATTGTGGGGATATCTATGGCGTTAACGGCACCTTTAGTTATTTTGCATAGTTTATGGTTTACCAGTAAAAACTGCCCGGCTGTTTATGACTCTAAGGCTGAACTGAGTGAGCCAGAAGTACTGATTGCTGGGTTTGGGCGTTTTGGTCAAGTATCTGGCAGGATCTTAGCCGCCAATAATATTCCTTTTACTGCACTGGATAAAGACGCAGAACATATTGAGTTTGTGAAGCAGTTTGGCAATAAAGTGTTTTTTGGTGATGCTTGTCGACTAGATCTATTAGAAGCAGCGGGGATTGCACACGCTAAAGTGCTTTTGGTGGCAGTGGATGATGAAGACGACGCCTTAAAAATTTCTGAGTTAGTTAAAGAACATTTTCCAGAGGTTAAGATAATTGCTAGGGCAAGAAATCGATTCACGGCAATTAAACTATCTAATCTCGGTATTCATACTAATGTCAGGGAAGTTTTCTCGGGCGGGTTAGAAGCCGCTTATATGCTGCTACAAGCCTACGGGCTAGGCGATGCCGAAGCCAAAAGTTTAATCGATATATTTGCTGCTCATGATAAACACTTGTTAGAAAATACCTTGATGCAAAATATGGATTTTGAGGAACTACTTAAAATCAGCAAACAAGGGCGCTTAGAACTGCAACATTTGTTTGAAGAAGATAAACAAAATATGGATTAATTCACTATAGGGCTTCCATTGGCTTTCGCTGCTTTTACTTGGCTAGACCTTGCTTATCTGGCATATTTGACATTCGTTTCGATTAAAAATAGAGCGTAATATGAAATGCACGGCTTGTAGTAAAGGCACACTTAATCCCAGCTTTATCGACGGTTTATTCAGGGCGCACACCTGCTCAGATTGTGGTGGCGATTGGATTTTAATTGAGGATTACGCTGCATGGCGTGAACGCCATCCTAATTATGAATTTGCCAAAGATATCCAATTCGAAGAAGTGGAAGCTTTAGAGAAAAAGCACGCGATATTGTGTCCAGTTACTCACACTATAATGCGTAAATTTAAGATCTCAGCGCACAATAGTCATAGACTGGATTATAGTTCGGCCATAGGTGGTTTATGGTTAGATAAAGGTGAATGGGAATTATTGATCCGTGAAGGGTTAGCCGGCAGCCTCAATGCATTAGTAACTGATTCTTGGCAACGAAAAATTCGCCAGGACAGTGCCAAAGAACACCTCAGTGATATTTACCGTGATAGGTTTGGTGATGAAGCGTATACCAAAGTAAAAGAAATGCGTGATTGGCTACAGTCGCAACCCCATAAAGCCGACTTACGTGCTTATTTAATGGCCGAAGATCCCTATTCTGCTAGGCGTTAACGCTAGTGCAATTCATCACCTAAATTTGTTGTTTATCTTTCGTGCATTCGCAAACCAACGAAAGATAAACAAAAACATTGTCTAAGCAAATTATCACATGCACGAAAATTTTTAGGCGTCATTATCGCTATCGTGATTTAGCGAAGAGCCTGTTCTAATCTTTTTTGATAACCTTAATTTCGTCAGTTACTTATTAATAAATAAAAAATAGTAAATTTTTAAGTAATAAACTCTGACACTCTGCCACTAACTATGCAAAACAAATAATCGGATTACAGAATTTAAATGGGAAGTGACTTTTACCAATTATCTATACTGCCGTTTGCGGGAATTATCATTAAAATCTGTCGCGCTTATACCAATAGCCAAGAAGATTTTGAAGATTATTACCAAGAAGTCTGTCTGCAAATTTGGCGCAGTAGAGATAACTTTAACCAAGAAAGTGCATGGTCAACGTGGATATATCGTATCTCACTCAACGTATGCCTGACTTATTTAAAGCGACGCAAGAATGGCGACAAACAAATAGTGTCGGACTCTTTACCTGAAGAAGTGATTGATGACAGCAAGGCATTTGTAAGCGATGAAATTAATCAATTGTATGCTGCCATCAAACATTTATCTGAAACAGACAGAGCCGTTATTTTGCTTTATCTAGAAGAAAAGTCATATGAAGAAATAGCCGAAATTATTGGCAGTAATGCCAACAATATTGGTGTGCGTATCAAGCGAATTAAAGACAGGCTTAATAAATATATCAATCCAGAGGGCTAACACATGAGTAAATCAATTGAAGTGATGTGGAAAGAAGGTTTTGTGAACGAGGCACATTTGTCAGCCCCTAAAGTAAATGATTTATATAATCGCAAGTCACAGAACCTAGTAGACAAGCTACTAAATATGTTTGCAGTCAATATTAAAGCCATAGTCTGGGGCTGTGTAGTTATGCTCATTATTATGAGTCTTGTTGGTGCACCATTTTTGGGATTATATATTTGTTGCTTACTTGCTCCAATAGTCATCATAGCTAAGAAGGAGCTTAAAAAATCTGTAGATTTGTCAAAAGGTCAAAGCAGTTATGACTATATTGTGACTTTTAATCACTGGTTAAAAAATTCGATAAAGGTGTATTCAGGTTATTACAGAATATTCTATCCACTGTTTTTTCTTGGCATGGCCACTCAAGCGATTGTGAGTAAAGCGGGGGGTAAATTGATTGCATTATTACTTGAAGTATTTCCAACGAGTCTAATTATTCTGGGGCAACCCTATTATATTTGGGTTGCTTTAGTAGTGGGTATGGTTTTTTTTGCTAGATACGCTGAAGCGATTTATCAATGGGATCTCAATATGGTGTATGGCCACCAGTTTAAAAAGCTAGAAGAGTTAATTGCTGATATGGAAGAGTTGAGAAAGTAATGATTTAGCCATAATAAAAAACGGCTCTAAAAGAGCCGTTTGAATTGATAGCTGCATTTACGCTTTTTGCCACTCGGGCAAGTTATTCTCAAAAGCGGTAATTTTATCGTCTAGCTCTAAGGTTTGACCAATTGCATCTAAACCCTTTAACAAGTTGGTTTTATGCTGCTCGGCAATGTCAAAATTAAAACTTAGTTCGCCCACAGTGACTTTTTGTTGTTGCAAGTCTACTGTGATTTGCGCAGCAGCGTCATTTTCAACCAAATCAAAAAGTTGATCCATTTGGCTACTGGTAAGCTGAACAGGTAATAATTGATTGTTGATACAGTTACCGTAAAAAATGTCTGCAAAACTAGTGGCAATAACCACCTTAAAACCATAGTCGTCGAGCGCCCAAGGGGCATGTTCACGACTTGAACCACAACCAAAGTTTTCTCGGGTCAGCAAGATACTGGCACCTTGGTGTTCTGCCTTGTTGAACACAAAGTCAGGATTGGGCACTTGTTCATGTTGGTCGAGGTAACGCCAATCATGAAATAAATGTTTACCGTAACCACTGCGCGTTACTGCCGTTAAGAATTGTTTAGGGATAATTTGGTCAGTATCCACATTGGCTTGATTTAGAGGCATAGCCGTACCTGTATGGATATTAATTCCAGCTGTTGTCATGATGGATTCCTTATTGCCTATTGATAGTCGCGCACATCGGCGAAGTGACCAGCCAATGCTGCAGCCGCAGCCATAGCGGGGCTAACTAAGTGGGTGCGCGCACCACGGCCTTGACGACCTTCAAAGTTCCGGTTACTAGTTGAAGCGCAGCGATCACCTTGTTTAAGGATGTCGTCGTTCATGCCTAAGCACATTGAGCAACCCGGCAAACGCCATTCAAAACCTGCATCGATAAATATTTTATCTAAGTGTTCGGCTTCAGCTTGGGCTTTCACTGATACCGAACCCGGTACCACTATAGCGGTCACACCCGCTGCCACTTTGCCGTGTTTTGCTATGGCTGCTGCGGCGCGCATGTCTTCGATGCGACCATTGGTGCATGAGCCTATAAACACGTTGTTAACGGTTAAATCAGACAGTTTTTGACCGGGCGTTAAGTCCATATATTTAAGGGCTTTGTTGGCAGAGTCTTTATCTATGGGATCTGAAAAATCGCTAGGGGAGGGCACAGCTTGATTTACGCCTATTACTTGCCCTGGGTTGGTGCCCCAAGTGACTTGTGGCGTGATATCTGCGGCTTCTAATTCGATAACAGTGTCAAAGCTGGCTGTTGCGTCAGATACTAAGGTGTTCCAGTAAGCGACGGCTTGTTCCCAATGTTGACCTTTAGGGGCGTATTCACGCGCCTTAAGGTAATCAAAAGTGGTTTGGTCTGGGGCAATTAAACCGGCTTTTGCGCCCGCTTCAATACTCATGTTGCAAACCGTCATACGCTCTTCCATAGAAAGTGCAGAAATCGCTTCGCCACAATATTCAATCACGTGGCCAGTGGCGCCAGCATGGCCAATTTTGCCTATGATAGCCAAGATAATGTCTTTGGCGGTGATACCAATAGGCAAACTACCATTGACTTGCACTTTCATGCTTTTTGCTTTGCTTTGTTTCAGCGTTTGGGTCGCAAACACATGCTCAACTTGTGAGGTACCAATACCAAAGGCCAAAGCACCAAAAGCGCCGTGTGTTGCCGTGTGTGAATCACCACACACGACTGTCATGCCAGGTTGAATCAAACCAAGCTCTGGTCCCATAACATGCACAATACCTTGTTTTTGATGACCCACAGGGAATAACTCAATTCCGTGCTTTTTGCAGTTGTCTGCCAAGGTTTGTAGTTGTAGTTTATTGGTTGGGCCACAAGCATCTAGCGCCAAAGAGCGAGTAGAAATACTGTGATCCATAGTCGCAAAGGTGCGCTCTGGGCAACGGACTTTACGGCCTTTTTCTTCTAGACCAGCAAAAGCTTGTGGGGTGGTGACTTCGTGGATCAAATGTCTGTCTATATAAATGAGTCCTTCTTCACCGGTTTCTGAAGTTTTTTTCGCATCGATAATATGCGCTTGCCATATTTTGTCATATAAGGTGGTAGCCATGACTAATTCCTAAATTTATTAAATTAACGCGGCGATATAGTCGCCCACTTCACTGGTATTTTTAGCTAAATGACGTTGCTCAGGGCTAAGTAAATCGCCTGTTAGTATGCTATCACTTAAGGTTTTCACTACGGCTGCATCAATTGCATCGGCCGCTGCTGTTTCGTTTAAGCTAAAACGTAATAACATGGATGCTGACAAAATTTGCGCAATAGGGTTGGCAATGCCTTTACCTGCGATATCTGGGGCTGAACCACCAGCAGGTTCGTACATACCAAAATTGTCTTGGTTGATACTGGCTGAGGGAAGTAGCCCCATTGAGCCGGTGATCATGGCACATTCGTCAGAAATAATGTCACCAAACAAGTTCGAACATAACATCACATCAAACTGACCCGGATCACGAATAAGCTGCATAGTCGCGTTGTCGATATAGATGTGTTCAAGTTCGACTTCGGGGTAGTCTTTCGCCACTTCTTCGACTACTTCTCGCCATAAACGGCTACATACCAATACGTTAGCTTTGTCTACCGAGGTGACTTTTTTGCCACGTTTTTGCGCCGCTTCAAAAGCACTAATAGCAATACGGCGAATTTCTCTTTTGCTATAACGCATAGTGTCATAAGCAAACTGTTCTTCACCTTCGCCTTCAAGCCCTTTGGGTTGACCGAAGTATATGCCACTAGTCAGTTCACGCACGACTAATACATCAAAGCCTGCGGCCGCAATATCGGCCCTAAGAGGAGAAAAGTTTTCCAGTCCAGGGTAGATTTTCGCTGGGCGTAAGTTACTGAATAAATCAAAGTGCCCGCGTAAGGCTAAAAGAGCGGCGCGTTCAGGGCGTTCTTCTAAAGGTAAGCTGTCCCATTTTGGACCTCCAATCGAACCGAATAATATCGCGCTTGCGTCTTCGCAACCTTTTAGTGTGGCAGCGGGTAGGGCTTTGCCATGATTATCTATGGCGATGCCACCGACATCGAAGTCGCTGAGATTAAACGAAATATTAAATTTTTTGCTAACGGCTGCTAACACTTTTTTGGCCTCAACCATGACCTCTGGGCCAATCCCATCGCCAGCCAATACTGCTATGTTGTAGTCAGACATTCTTTCTATACCCCTGCAATTTTTACTTGTTGTTCTTTTTGCTGATCAATCCGATCTGCTAAATGTGTGTTGTTTAATACGTAAATTAACGCCTTCACCCCTGATTCCACAATGTCTGTTGCCAAACCAATACCATTAAAACGGCGACCTTTGTATTCGGCGATAACAGATACTTGGGCCAAAGCGTTGGCACCTTCACCTTTGGAATCCAGTTTGAAGTCGACAATCTCTACTTGGTTGTGGCCCACTACTTTAGTAATGGCATTGTAAGCGGCATCTACTGGACCATTGCCTGTGGCCGATTCGGTTATTTCTTGGTCGCCCACCATCATACGCACTGTGGCGCTAGGTATGATTTCTTTACCTGAATTGGCCTGTAAATAAGTCAGTTTATAATGTTCGTCTTCTTGTTTGGTTTGGCTGAAAAACAATAGTGCTTCTAAGTCATAGTCAAACACTTGGCCTTTTTTGTCGGCGAGTTTAACAAAAGCTTCGTACACTGTTTCTAAGTCAAAGTCGGTTTCTTTATAACCTAACTCAAACAAGCGATGTTTAATCACATGTCGGCCAGAGCGAGAGGTGAGATTCAAATTGTTTTTGTTGATGCCGACACTTTCTGGAGTCATGATTTCGTAGGTATTTTGACCTTTTAATACGCCATCTTGGTGAATACCTGAAGAATGACTAAAGGCGTTAGCCCCAACAATCGCCTTATTCGCTTGTACCGGCATATTGCACAAATTGCTGACCAATTTAGAAGTACGTGATATCTCTTCACTTTTGATATTGGTATGCAGCCCAAGTCGTGCTTGACGAGTTTGCAGTATCATGGCGATTTCTTCTAATGAACAATTACCCGCGCGCTCACCTAAACCATTAATGGTGGCTTCTACTTGTCTGGCGCCTTGTTCCACAGCCGCCAACGAGTTGGCAACCGCTAAACCTAGATCATTGTGGCAATGCACTGAAATGATTGCTTTATCGATGTTAGGTACACGGTTAAATAGGTTTTGAATGATGCCACCAAATTCGGTTGGGGTAGTGTAGCCCACTGTGTCAGGGATATTCACTGTAGTGGCCCCAGCGTTAATGGCGGCTTCTACCATGCGGCATAAGTAATCAATATGGGTTCGGCCTGCGTCTTCGCAAGAAAACTCAACATCGTTGGTATAACGGCGGGCATGTTTGACAGCTTGTACCGCCATTTCTACTACTTCATCCTGAGACTTACGTAATTTAGTGTTCACATGAATATCAGAGGTGGCAATAAAGGTATGAATGCGGAACTGTTCGGCTACTTTTAAGGACTCACCGCAGGCATCAATGTCTTTGGCTAAGGCACGCGACAAACCACACACAGTGGCATTTTTTATTTCACGGGCGATAGTTTGTACTGATTTAAAATCACCAGGAGACGACACCGGAAAACCTGCTTCGATAATGTCTACGCCAAGACGTTCTAGAGCCAGAGCAATTTTTAATTTTTCCTTAACACTTAAACTGGCAGGCAAGGCTTGTTCGCCGTCCCGCAAGGTGGTGTCGAAAATTTTGACCTGGTTTGCATTGTTTTGGCCAGACATACCTTTCCCCTTATTGCTCTATTGATTGATTACCCTAAGTAATCGCAGAAATACACATACAAAAAACCCGTGCTAAGCACGGGTTTTGTAAACTGGTCAACGCTTGCTTACAACCTACCCGTGCAGTCTTGCTGCCAGCAGGAGTAAAGTAGATAAAAAAGCGTTATTCATGTTTAACATGTTTAAAATTCTTACATTTGCGCATCACAAAATTGATGCGTATTTGTAACGCGGATAGCCCCAACACGTCAACCACCGATTGCCAGAAAACATATAACTTAAAGGTATAAATTTAAATTTTTAGGTGTTGTTACTGCGATAGGAGGCAAATTGTTCTTTTCAAATTGCTTAACTAACTCAAAGCACAAAGAGTACTTCAGTGTACAAGCTGTGGTTTTATTACTATTTATTCATTTTTCTTTACTGGTTTGTAGTAAATGATAACAGTCGTCCCCATGTCTTGGTTGCTTTAATACTGTTCTGAATTGAATGGTTAAAATCGTCTTAAATTTCCAATGTGATGGAACTTTATGGCTAAATCAATTTCCCATATAATAGCAAAACTTAAGAAGCCACCACAAAAGGTACAACATTAATGAATAAAGTATTAATTGGATTAGGAATCATTTTATCTGCTTATTTAATTTATAGTGCAGTGAGTAATGAAGATACCGAATCAAATATAACAACTACAGAACAAAATATAGAAGTAAAGGAAAAACAAGAAATGTACGAAGAATATCAATTATCGGATGATGATCAAGCCGGAGTCTATGGTACATATGCTATAATCGTAGAAAATGAAAAGATGGCTGCTAAACAAGTATACACATTGAATAGTGATGGAACATTTGATCATACTCGCACAATGAGTAGGCCTAAAGATTTATCGGGTAATTCCACGGGGAGTTATGTTCTTAATAAAAACTTAATAACTCTTACCTTCGCTGAAGATAGAGACACAACGGTTTTCCCTCTGCAAATTATAGAAATGGCTTTGTTAAAAAACGGCAACTTAAAATCTGGAAATCAGGAACTTATTAAACAGTAGAAACTAATTTTTAGTAGCTAAAATCCAGCAAGTAATGGTTAGAACATTTACTTGCTGGGTTTTTAGTGATCTTTTTCAATACCTTTCTTTTTACATCATGTAATCTTTTAATATCTCAAAATCGCTTATTACCTTCGCTACAGTGAGTGCGTTAGGTAGTTGCTCCTAGTTTAATCATCTTCGTTAAAACTAATATAAGACTATACTAACAACAAGAGAAAAAGAGAGGGGGAGACTTCTAGTCGTTCGCGGCATTGGAAAATTTCCTTAAAACAGTTGAGCTTCCCTCAGCTCATTAAAAATGACGTTCTTCAAGTGTCTTACTTATTGATCATAGAGTACCCAGAAGAAGTTTACTGGATTGAATACAATCAATGCCATTTCTGAAATAGCTAGTGGGGCTGTTTAATATAGAAATAGCAAACAATTTCCAGGCGCTTAATTTCCTTACATTGTTTGCGTACATGTATTGACACTAGTGGTGGCTTCGTTAAATAAATGTGTACTTGCTCGTTATAGTGGCAACATAAAAGTAGTCGATGTCGAGCCATAATTGTTGGCTGTAAATGTTTTTTAATTGTCGAACTATAGGAATGGCTCTTGATGTCTTTTACTTAGTGGCAGTTATACAATAGTTGTTACAGCTTCTAATAAGCCTATGAAATTCCTCCCACAGTGAATGATACTTTTTAATTTCAGATAAAAATTATTTAGTGAGTTACCTATATCATTAGTAATCTAACCTATTGCTATATTGATCCTACTTCTTGCTATTTTCATTGAGTAGCGATGGCAGTTTTTTTTGCACTAGTGCTGCCGCTATTCTCGCGCTTTCTCTTGACATAAAGTTACTCTCTTTAAGCAATTTTTTTCCTACTGGGGTAGACAGAAACTTTACTATTGTATCAATTTCCTCCTTGTTAAATTTTTGCCCTAACTGTTGGCCGAGATAGAAAAAGTATTCATCTAGCTTGAACTCTTTTTCGAGCCATAACTCTATTTTTTGTTCTTGGCCGCTGTACTGAGGATGGGCTTGAATGATGCGCTGTGCGAGCTGTTTTTTATATTCAAGTAGCATTTCAGGTGTGACAAATGTTTTTGCTAACTTAGTGCCTAAAGGTTCAAGTTTCATGACTAGCCCTTCAGGAGGAATAGTTTGTGCACTACTCGTTTTAGTAGCTACTACTAGTAAAAGTAGGGACGTTGTAAGTACTCTTGTTAACACGATTTCTTTCCATCAATAAAATAAATTATAAAAAAAAAGAAGCCCGAGGGCTTCTTTTTATTAAAGTTCAAACCTTCTACTGGTTAAGTAGATTAGTTAAGTGGAACAACTACCGCTTGAACTGGGTCTAAACGACCTAATGTATCGACCACTTGGTTAGCGTTTTCTAACGAAGCATTATCAAACAATATTTGATCGTTAGTCGCTAATGCAGCATCAAACGTTAGTGAGAATGAAATACTAGTACCGCCTTGTGCAATCAAACCACTACTTGAACCGTCAACTATATCAGTAGCTGCGCCACCGGTAGTGAAGCTTAGTAAGTCATCAACTTGCTCGCCTGTTAACGCTAATGGGCCAGAAGCAACATTTGCATTAGTAATGTTACTTAACGCACCTGCTGTTTGGTCAAATGATGCATCTAAATCAAATGATAAACCATTACCTGTTGTTAGCGTAAGAGTGAATACTGTATCACCATCAACACCATCAACTAAGTTCAAAGTAGCATCAAATTCAGGAATTTCTGACCAAGCCATAAACAATGGAGCAGAAGGCATCTCTAGTGCATTTGTACCATCGTTATAGATATCATTAACGTAAGCAGACCAAGAGTTAGTTTGCTGACCAAGAGCATTGTCGTTGTCAGCTACTGCATCAGTTACGCCACTGAAGTCTAGACGAGCATGACCACGTACAGTACCACCTTCAGCAAAATCGTAACTATCATCGGCTTCACTGTTATCAAGTACAGTTTCAACCGCACCGTTACTGAACAAACCAATTAGAGCAGTAAATTCACCACTTGTTAAACCGTCATTATCAAATGTTACGGTAGTACCATCAGTTGAGATAGATAAATCAGCAGCGGTAAAACCAGCGCCAGAAAGTGAAGTTGCACCAACTGCGTCATCTTGCAATGTCATTGCTAACACTTCAGTTTCCCAGTCGCTATCGTCAATGCTTTCGTTGAACACTACAGTGAATGAAGGAACAGTTAATGAGGCTGAAACAACAAATGGAGGTAATGCATCAGCAAAAGCAACGCGAGCCTTACTGTCAACACCTGAATTGTTACCAGCATCATCTGCTACAACATCAGTAAAGTTAACTGCATTAGCAGATGAATTATTTGCGTCAACGTTACCTAAAGTTAACACATCGTTTGTAGTTACAACCAGACCAACAAAGTTTGAGTTAACTAAAACAGAACTTGCGTCATTTGAAGTCGCGCTATCAGTAGCTGACAAGTAGTCAGTCAATGTAGCAGTACCTGCCCAAGCCGGCGTGCCAGTTACAGCAACTTCTTCAGTGAACGAAATACCGAAAGTAGCAGTGACAGGTGCAGCAGCAAATGCAGCCCACTGATCAGCAGTATAAGCTTCACTAGGAATATCTTGTGGTGCAACACCAGTAGTTAAAGTGTCTGCAGTAGGCAATCCACCTAAACCGTCAAAGATTTCATCACCGGCTAAGATATCAGAAGCCCAATTTGCATCTGAACCAGCCAATAAACGTGGAGTAACATAAATTAATGGGTCACCAGCAGTACCTGAAGTACCTAAAACAGAGTTTTCACCGCCATCAATTACCGTATCAACACCACCGCCAAATACTAATGGAGCAATCTCACCTAAACCGTAAGACTCTTGAAGAGCAGTAGTAGCAGGTACGTTATCTGTCAATTCAATTGATTGCTCTGTACCAGGGTTAGAGAAATCATCTAATGGAGTAACAGAAACTTCATCACCTACATCAACAAGCTCAATAATCAACGAGCTATTAGTGATACCATTCGTGCCGTAATCTGCAGCTGAAATAACTGCAGCTGTAGCGCCATTTTTAACAACAGCACCGGTCGGTACGCTTAGTAGGTAAGATGTACCAGCAGTTTGGTCAACAGAAATTGTTGCAGTAGTACCTACAACAGCAGAACCACTTGCATTTAACAAACCATCATCTTCAGCGTCTAAACGATTTTCCATACGAGTAGAACTATCAGCAGGATCGCTATTTAAACGATTTACACCGGCTTGAACGTTACCATCTGAATCTTCATAAGCATCAGTAGTTGCTTCACTCCAAGTTTGAGCAAGTGTAATAGCTGCAGATGTATCAGCAACGAAGTGACCTTGCAAACGCACTTCAGCGTAAGTTGTTTGAGTACCATTTGCAACTGTATACGCTAAGTCAGTAGAAGGCTCAGTAACTGTAAACAAGTTACCAGCACCATCACGCAATTCATTCATTTGGAACAAGACATGAATTTCTTCACCTGAAGCTACTGCATCAGTAAGAGTTACTTTTAATGTAGTAGCCGTTTGCTCTACAGAAGCTACCGCTTTATAAGCCTGTAGAGTTTCACTCCAAACTGAAACGTTAGTTGCATCAATTGTTTGCGATACCGCTTCTGAAATATTAAAAACGATACCTGTTGTACCATCAAAACCAGGTTCAAGCATGTTGTATGCATCAGCTGCGGCGCCAATTGAACTGTCAACACTTGTAATGAACGGGGGTTTAGTATCTGAACTTGTATTAGCTATTGCTGTTAATGTGCCAACCCAAGTTTCAACTTGTTCTGCTGTAGTACCTGCAAAATCTGTTTGAGTTTGACCAGTAGCCGGAGTAACAAAAGAGTAGCCAGAGATTGACAAGTCGAAATTAGAATCGTTCGAAACACCTTCAAACAAGAAATGACCTTCATCATCTGTCGTAACAGAAACAGTTTGACCTGACAAGCTAACATTTCCATTAGGCGTATTTACTGTACCCGAAGCAGTTGACGCAGCTACACCAGTAAAATCTAACACGATTTTTGCATTCGCAATTGGCTCACCGGTAATATCGTTACGTACATAACCTTCAACTGATGATTCCAACTTCGGAATTACAGCTGTGCCAGCTTGCGCTAAGAACCCATCTATAAAAGTAGTTAATGGAATTCCAGTTTCATCATTATTTTCAGCATCAATTTGAGCACTAGGCGTAACATTTACCGTTGCTGTTGACGCATAACCTTCTGGCGCTTGAATAACAATAACAAAAGCGGCGTGACCAGTGTCATCATCAGAACCAGCAACATTTGTCACTTGTACATCATCAAACAAGTACGTACCCGCAGAGTCTGTGACCGCAGTTTGACCTGCAACAGTAACAGTTGCGCCTACAACTGGCTCAGCGTTCGTGTCCAATACCACACCTTGGATTGAACCAGTCGCTTTATTTATTGCTTCTGAGCCAGCACTAGGTGCATCAGTTTGGGACGTTGATGTGCTACCAGCATCACCTTCTGAATCGCCACATGCAGCCAAACCTAAACTTAGGACTACTGCTAGCGCTACTTTAGTTTTATAAAATTGAGTTGTATTAACCATTATTATAGTGTTCCTATTTATTTAAATATTATTAAGTACTTTCTATGTGAACATATTGAGTACATTTCAATCCTGTTTTTCGGTTTGCAACATTATCATGTTTTACGGGCAAGCAATATATCATCATATATTTGTTATTGACAAATAACATTTACCGTAGAAACACTTATTCATAGTTAAAACCTATAACAATCCTTCGTAGTAGTTCTGTTTCAAAACAAAATTTTACGTAACATATAACTATTTAACTGGCATAACTATATGACGTCAAACAAAATTGTATAATGATAGAAGCATAGCCGTCAAGCACCTAAATCAAATTCGTTCAACACATAATCCATGACGTATTCTACGAGTTACAAAGTATATAGTGAAGGAGGGCTAGAAGTACGCAAATTTATCAACAATTTGTAATTAGTTTACTCAAAATGTAACTTTTTAGAGGTTTTATGCTGAAAAAAGGGAACTTTTTGAAGGTTTACTGTTCTGAACATAGTTAAATTGGCAATACCTAATAGATATTCGGGGGATGCAAAAATATATAAATAATTTATTTTTGGGGCGGGTAAGGCACTTTTGGTTAGTGTTTGCCTTTAGTAGAGTAATGATTTGTGTTTTATTTTTGGATAAGTGGAAGCAGAAATTCACTTTATTCAACAAGAGTTTAAGTCTGATGTTGTGGCTTTATTGATTAATTATCGAAAGGTCTTCCAATT
Organism: uncultured Paraglaciecola sp.; assembly: GCF_963977085.1. Taxonomy (GTDB): domain Bacteria; phylum Pseudomonadota; class Gammaproteobacteria; order Enterobacterales; family Alteromonadaceae; genus Paraglaciecola. Next base: position 131,064 of record NZ_CAXBNC010000008.1, read on the forward strand.
GATACTTAAGGATAAAAGTAACTCCCTTAAAGACAACGCCCTTTGTTGACCTTTACCTTTATGTACCCAAGTATGACCACAACAGGCTGCAGTTAAAATTGCTTTGCTGGGTTTTAGTAGTCTTAAACTAAGCACTTCTGTTCGCCTATAATTGTCTTCGGCAAACTCTCCATTGATTTTGAACCAACCAAACTTATTAGTATGTAATCTTTGAGTGGTTAATTCGATTCTGTCTATGGAGTCCAATTCAATATGTTCATAGCCAAGTTGTTTAACGTGAATAGCAATAGTACAGCCAATTTGAATATTGCTAGAAAACCATAGTTGGGTTTTTTCGGCATTAAAACTATTGGCCATACATTTTGCGGCTTGTTTTGCTTGCCAACTGGCATTGTGAATATCGACTTTTAGAGGTGAGTGGTGTTCTAACAGGCTATAAGCGGCGCGTTTAACATGGTGTCTTAGGCCTGCAATTTTTCGTTGCAATAGACTTACATTGTTTATTTTTTGCTGGGCTAAACTGGCAAGTTCGCGCTCATATAGGGCATTACATAATTCAGCATAGTGCAGCTGTCGCTGATCGTCAGAAAAAATGTCTACCTGTTGAGAGTGGGAAGTTTGCATAGTTGCTTGTATTAGTGCTTTCGTTATGACGTTGTTAAATATGCTTAAAACTAAAAATGGCCAGCGTTAGCTGACCATTTTATACTCTATGCCACAGAATTTGCAGTTTTATTAACTACAAATAGCATAAGAGCGATTATTGACCTTTAACTTCAGATAAACCGTTAAAGATAGCTTTGTCGCCTAAGAATTCTTCAATTCGTAATAATTGGTTGTACTTAGATACACGATCAGAACGACATAAAGAACCTGTCTTGATTTGACCAGCAGCTGTACCCACCGCTAAATCAGCGATAGTGGCATCTTCAGTTTCACCGCTGCGATGTGAGATAACAGCGGTAAAACCAGCATCTTTAGCCATTTTGATAGCGGCTAATGTTTCGGTTAAAGAACCGATTTGGTTAAACTTGATTAAGATTGAGTTACCAATGCCATTTTCGATACCGCGGGCTAAAATCTTAGTGTTTGTTACGAATAAGTCATCACCCACGATTTGAACTTTGTCGCCTAATAATTTGGTTTGGTAAGCAAAGCCATCCCAATCTGACTCATCTAAGCCATCTTCAATTGAAACAATTGGGTATTGATCACAAAGTGTTGCTAAGAAATCAGAGAATTCGTTAGCTGTGAATTGTTTGCCTTCACCTTTAAGGTCGTAGATAGCAGTTTCTTTGTTGTAGAACTCAGAAGCCGCACAATCCATGGCTAAAGTCACGTCTTTACCTAGCTCGTAACCTGCTGCTGCAACCGCTTCTTTGATTACCGCTAAAGCGTCAGCGTTTGATGCTAAATCTGGTGCGAAACCACCTTCATCTCCAACCGCTGTGTTTAAGCCTTTTGCAGATAATACTTTTTTAAGTGCATGGAATATTTCTGCGCCCATACGTAATGCTTCTTTAAAGCTTTCTGCGCCAACAGGTTGAATCATAAATTCTTGGATATCAACATTGTTATCAGCATGCTCACCACCGTTGATGATGTTCATCATTGGTAGAGGTAAAGAGTAAACACCTGGCGTGCCGTTTAAGTCAGCAATGTGTTCAAACAATTGCACACCTTTTGCATTTGCTGCTGCTTTCGCTACTGCTAATGAAACGGCTAAAATGGCATTTGCACCAAATTTTTCTTTGTTTTCTGTGCCATCTAAGTCGATCATGATTTGATCGATTTCACCTTGGGCTAGAGAATCTTTGCCTAATAAAGCAGATTGAATATCGCCATTTATTGCAGCGACAGCTTTTAATACACCTTTACCTAAATAACGGCTTTTGTCGCCATCACGTAATTCTAAGGCTTCACGAGAACCGGTTGACGCTCCTGAAGGCGCTGCTGCTCTGCCCATAGCGCCAGACTCTAAATACACATCTGCTTCTACCGTTGGGTTACCACGGGAGTCCATGATTTCACGGCCGATAATTTTGCTAATTTTTGACATGGTTGTTGCCTTCTATTAATTGTGATTCTTAAAATATTCGCCTGCGGCTTTAACAAACCCTGTAAAAAGAGGGTGACCGTCGCGAGGAGTGGAGTTAAATTCTGGGTGAAATTGACCTGCTACAAACCAAGGGTGATCAGCAACTTCAATGACTTCTACTAAACGTTTATCAGCAGATAGACCTGTGACTTTGAGTCCTGCTGCTTCGATTCTTTCTCGCAAGTTATTGTTCACTTCGTATCTGTGTCTATGACGCTCGTATATTTCGCTGGTGCCATACATGTCATGTACTTTACTACCGGGAAGTAGATGACATAGTTGACTGCCTAAACGCATGGTGCCGCCTAAGTCTGAACTTTCGTCTCTGGACTCAGTCGTACCTGCCGCGTCTAACCATTCGGTGATAAGTCCAACAACAGGGAAAGGCGAATTTGCATCGAACTCAGTACTGTTGGCGTTTTCCATGCCAGCGACGTTACGTGCATATTCAATTAATGCCACTTGCATGCCCAAACAAATACCTAAATAAGGTACCTGATTTTCCCGCGCGTATCTGGCCGCGGTGATTTTACCTTCAATACCACGCTCACCAAAACCGCCTGGTACTAAGATGGCATCAAGGCCTTGTAAAATATGTTCGCCTTTACTCTCGATATCTTGTGAGTCAACGAATTTAATATTCACAGTTAAACGATTTTTTAAACCGGCATGTTTAAGGGCTTCATTCACAGATTTGTATGCATCGGGTAATTCAACGTATTTACCTACCATACCTATGGTGACTTCACCTATAGGATTGGACTCAGCGTAAAGTACTTGCTCCCATTCGGTTAAGTCTGCCTCCGGGCATTCTAGGCCAAAACGTTCCACTACCAATTCATCTAAACCTTGGGCTTTGAGCATGGCGGGGATTTTGTAGATGCTGTCGGCGTCTCTTAATGAAATAACGGCCTTGTCTATTACATTCGTAAACAAGGCAATTTTTTGGCGTTCATTAGAAGGTAAGGGGACTTCAGAACGACAAACCAAAATATCGGGCTGTACTCCAACCGAGCGTAATTCTTTTACAGAATGTTGCGTGGGTTTGGTTTTAACTTCACCTGATGCAGCAAGATAAGGCACTAATGTGAGATGCATAAACATCGCACGATTGCGGCCTACTTCAACGCCTAATTGACGTATTGCTTCAATAAAAGGTTGTGACTCAATGTCACCTACGGTACCACCAACTTCTACTATGGCTACGTCGACACCTTCAGCGCCAGCAATCACGCGGCGTTTAATTTCGTTGGTGATGTGGGGGATAACCTGAATAGTGGCACCCAAATAATCACCACGGCGCTCTCTTTTGAGTACTTCTTCGTAGACTCGGCCAGTGGTAAAGTTATTGCGTTTGGTCATGCGAGTACGAATAAAACGCTCATAATGACCTAAGTCTAAATCTGTTTCGGCACCATCGTCGGTAACAAAAACTTCACCATGTTGAATTGGGCTCATTGTGCCAGGGTCAACGTTGATATAGGGGTCAAGCTTGAGCATTGTGACGCTTAAGCCCCTAGCTTCTAGAATTGCGGCAAGCGAGGCTGCAGCAATACCTTTTCCAAGTGATGAAACCACACCACCTGTGACGAAAATATAATTTGTCATGTGAACCCTAATAAAGGCGTTTGAATTGAATAGGCTTTGTACAGTTTGGTTTGAATTCTCTTGTTGATCTTATTGATACGCCGCAAGAAAAAAACCACTACTAGACGGGAAGGCATTATACTAACAAAAGGCATCCCAGACAAAGATTAATCTGAAATAAAAGACATAAGGTATTTCAATTTAATGAATTATCAAAGGCCCTAAGTCATAACTGGGTGGTGACTTAGGGTGTTAATAATTTTATCTTGTCTGAATTAACTCACTAAATTTACTATCGCTCCACCCAAGCCTCCCATTATCAGCGCAACGTTTGCTAAAAAGCCCATTACAAATCCTATTGCTCTGCTGCGCGGGTTTTTCACGTAAGTGATGTAATAGATAGGTCTGCCTATTAAAAATAAACTCGCAATTGCAGCACCGATTGTGGGACTCACAAAAAATGCAAATATCCACAATGCTGGAACAAATACAATTAATTGCTCTAGGGTATTTTGTTGTACGCGGTACAGTCTTTCCCATGTTGGGTTGCCTGATACCGCAGGGGCAATCACCTGATATTTTTCACGACTAAAGCCAACCTTGAATGCAAAAAATAAATACTCTATTAATGCGATAAGGGTAACAATTGCTGGTAATTCCATTGCGAATTCCTTGTTTTAGTAAAGTGATCTTGAGTTATACCCTTATATTTAATAACAGTATTAATCTTCAGACGCTAAGGTTTTGAGTTGATATAAGTAGTCTAATGCCTGTTTAGGCGTTAGGTCGTCGGGTTTAATTTGTTTTAATGTTAAACGTAACTCATCCACAGAGTTGAGTAGGTCGAGTTGTTGTTCTTGTCTAGCCATTAGTGGTTGTTTGGCTACTGGTTGATTTTCTAGCTCGGCTAATTTGCGTTTGGCTTGTTGGATCACACTTCTGGGTACACCGGCTAATTGTGCCACTTGTAAACCGTAACTTTTGTTGGCGGCACCTTCTTGGACTGCATGCATAAAACGAATCGTTTCTTGGTGTTCTACCGCATCTAAATGCACATTGGCGAGTTCGGGTAACTCGTCAGCTAGTTGGGTGAGCTCGAAATAATGGGTAGCAAATAAGGTATAAGAATGCAGTTTAATGGCCAAGTATTCAGCACATGCCCATGCTAATGACAAACCGTCGTAGGTACTCGTGCCGCGGCCAATTTCGTCCATCAGTACTAAACTATTGGCCGTTGCGTTATTGAGTATGTTAGCGGTTTCGGTCATTTCCACCATAAAAGTTGAGCGACCTGAGGCCAAATCATCAGACGCACCTATGCGAGTAAATATTCGGTCAATGGGTCCAATTTGGGCATTTTCAGCAGGAATGAAGCTACCAATATACGCCATCAAAACAAGCAGTGCGGTTTGACGCATATAAGTCGATTTACCGCCCATATTTGGACCGGTGATCACCAACATTCGTCTGTGTGGGTTAACCTCAATGGGGTTGGCAATAAAAGGTGTTTTCATGACATGTTCCACTACCGGATGACGGCCTTGTCCAAAGTGGATGCCACTTTGTGTGCTCAGTTCAGGGCAATGGTAGTTTAGGGTTTCAGCTCGTTCGGCAAGATTTGTGAGTACATCTAGCTCTGCTATTGCGTCTGCACTTTGCATTAGACTTACTAGTTCGGGCAATAAAATATCAAAGAGTTCGTCATACAGGCGTTTTTCTAAAGCCAAAGATTTACTTTGACTGGTGAGTACTTTGTCTTCGTGCTCTTTTAATTCCTGGATAATGTAACGTTCATTATTTTTTAGGGTTTGCCTACGCACATAGTCTGGGGGAACTTGGTCAGCATAACTGCGACTCACTTCAATAAAATAGCCGTGTACTCTGTTGTATCCCACTTTGAGAGTGGCAATGCCAGTGCGGTCTTTTTCCCGTTGTTCTAACTCATCTAAATAATCAGTCGCCCCTTTGGATAAGGCGCGAAGTTCATCTAATTCTGCGTTGTAGCCTGCTTTTATGACACCACCGTCGCGAATTAAAACCGGAGGGGCGTCTTCTATGGCGTTATTGAGTAAATCAGCAAACCTTGGAAATTGATTGATATCGTTTGCCAGTTGCATCAAACCGCTGTTAGCAGACTCAGCAGATTGGTCGGTGACAAATCCTTGAATATCAGGCAATAACATAAAGGCTTGCCGCAGCCTGGCAAAATCTCTGGGGCGAGCCGAACGCAGCGCTAAACGTGCCAGCACTCTTTGCATGTCGCCAACCTGCTTGAGGCTAGTTTGCAACTGTGGATAATCACTATTGAGTAGGGATTTTATGTTTAGCTGTCGTTGAGTCAGTATTTTGATATTGGTTAATGGTCGATGTAACCATCGTTGTAATAACCGACTGCCCATGGGAGTGGATGCATTGTCTAACACGCTAGCGAGGGTATGCTCTTTACCCCCTGCTAAATTTTGGGTTAATTCTAAGTTTCGCCTAGTAGCAGCATCCATTAAAACGGTATCGGATTCGGTTTCAAGTAGGATATTACGAATATGGGGTAGGGCACTTCTTTGGGTGTCTTTCACATATTGCATCACACAACCTGCTGCGCACAAACCGGTTTTATTGGCTGTGACCCCAAAACCTGTGAGTTCTTTGGTGCCAAACTGTTGGTTTAGCTGCTTGGTGGCTGTGTCAAAATCAAATTCCCACATTGGGCGACGTCGCAAGCCTTTTCGCTGTTGTATTATGTGCTGAAAAGCAAAGTCTTCTGGGTATAACAACTCTACTGGATTGGTACGCTGAATTTCTGCCGCTAGGGCTTCGATATCCTTTGGTTCACACAAGGTGAAACGACCAGTGGTGACATCAAGTGTGGCATAACCAAAGTGCTGGGTGTTCTGCTGTTTAACACTGACCACCGCCGCTAATATGTTGTCTTGTTTATCTTCTAATAAGGCTTCGTCAGAAACAGTTCCAGGGGTGACAATACGTTGCACTTTGCGTTCTACTGGCCCTTTACTGGTGGCGGGATCGCCTACTTGTTCCACTATGGCGACCGATTGGCCCATTTTGACTAAACGAGCCAGATAATTTTCAACTGCATGATAAGGCACGCCAGCCATAGGAATGGCATTGCCACCGGATTTACCTCTGGCAGTTAATGATATATCGAGTAATTCTGAGGCTTTCTTGGCATCATCAAAAAACAACTCATAAAAATCACCCATACGGTAAAATAGCAATATATCTGGATGTTCTGCCTTAATTTTTAGATATTGCTGCATCATAGGTGTGTGAGACTGTAGTGCTGGACTAGTTATTAAGGTTTGCTCTGAAAAATTATTCGATGGCATAATAGCGATTACTTTATTCTTTTTATCTGATGGTTGGCGTGACATATTCATCATTAGATATCACATATTTAGGTTGCCTACATGACTGCAGACATAACCCAATTAGCTCAACTTTTAGGAAACAAACTTGCAGCTAAAGGTTGGCAAATCTCCTGTGCTGAATCATGCACTGGAGGGGGAGTAGGATACGCCATCACAAGTATTTCTGGAAGCTCAGCTTGGTTTAAAAAAGGTTTTATCACTTACTCAAATGATGCCAAACAACAGATGTTAGGTGTCAGTGAGCATACATTAAATCAATACGGCGCCGTGTCGGCGCAAACCGTGGAGGAGATGGCAGTAGGAGCTGCGACATATGCCAAAGCTGAAGTGGCCGTTGCCATTAGTGGCATTGCGGGTCCAGATGGGGGCACCCCAGAAAAACCAGTAGGTACAGTGTGGTTTGGCTTTTTTATTGATGGGCAAAGCAGTAGTCAAAAATTACTGATTGATGGCAATAGAGAAACCGTTAGAATAAAAGCCATTGAATTTGCCTTATCAAATACCTTGCAGTTGCTGCCTGAATAAATACACATATATCCTAAAAATAATTTCGACTTTTTACTTGTAACTGTATAACCATACAGTATACTTCGCACCTAACTACTGTATAGCAATTAGTATTGAAGTGAATCACTCCAATACCGACAATCACAAAGGACATTCTGATGGATGACAATAAAACTAGAGCGCTCAGCGCCGCCTTAGGCCAAATCGAAAAACAATTCGGAAAAGGTTCTATCATGAAATTGGGCGACAATAAAACCATGGACGTTGAAACGATTTCAACGGGCTCTCTTGGTTTAGATATTGCGCTTGGTGCGGGTGGTTTACCTTTAGGGCGTATAGTTGAAATTTACGGTCCAGAGTCCAGCGGTAAAACTACCTTAACGCTAGAAGTGATTGCAGAAGCACAACGCAACGGTAAAGTGTGTGCTTTTATTGATGCTGAACATGCTCTTGATCCTATTTATGCTAAAAAATTGGGAGTAGACGTAAACGAGCTTTTAGTCTCGCAACCAGATACAGGTGAACAAGCGCTAGAAATTTGTGACATGTTAACTCGTTCTGGTGCAGTTGATGTCATAGTAGTGGACTCGGTTGCAGCACTGACTCCTAAGGCTGAAATTGAAGGTGATATTGGTGATTCACACATGGGGCTTGCGGCGAGAATGATGAGCCAAGCTATGCGTAAATTGACGGGTAACCTTAAACAGTCGAATACTATGTTGATATTTATCAACCAAATTCGTATGAAAATTGGGGTTATGTTTGGTTCACCCGAAACCACTACTGGCGGTAATGCCTTGAAGTTTTATGCGTCAGTACGTTTGGATATTCGCCGTATTGGTGCCGTTAAAGCGGGTGATGAAATAGTGGGTAACGAAACTCGCGTTAAAGTCGTCAAAAATAAAATTTCACCTCCATTTAAACAAGCTGAATTCCAAATCATGTATGGCGAAGGTATAAACAGCTTTGGTGAACTCATTGATTTAGGTGTGACCCATAAAATGGTTGAAAAAGCGGGTGCTTGGTACAGCTACAATGGTGAGCGTATTGGGCAAGGTAAAGCTAATTCCATTGTTTATTTAAAAGAACATCCAGAAATGGCAGCAGATATTGATAAACGTTTAAGAGATTTATTGTTGTCAAAACCAGTAGCGGCCGATGAAACACCTAAAAAAGAAGACGCTGAATAGTTCAAAGAATAGTCTCAAGGCAGTACTGAAAAACCCGCTAAAGTAGCGGGTTTTTTTATAGCGATTGGAAAAAGTTAGACTGAGTTTTACATAGATGGGTTTATAATTAACCTTGTGTGGCTAGGTCATCTAAGACATTAATCAACTGCGCACTGGCCTGTTCCATTTTTTCAAAAGAAAGTAAACTTTGTTTGATATCACCGCTTTGTAATTCTTTTAAAGCTGCGATGCCATGTTGGTGTACCTCTGAGTGGGGTCTTTCAAGTGCTTTGTAAGACGAATTCTTTTGATACTGACGGGATTTGTCACTGTTATACCACTGACCTAATCTACATTGTTTGTGATCTTCAAATGATTCAACCGATTTTTGAGATCGCCCTAAGGCTACTTCATAGACTTGGCCTTTCCAAACGATATGATCTAGCTTAACAGTTTGAATAAAACTGCTATCCGACGCTTCAATAATGGAAGTTTTCATTGCACCAACTGTAGTGTTAATTCCACTATAACTGGTATTTAAACCGGCAATAGTATTAGATAACTCAACGTTAGACTCTTCAAGTGCAGTCGCAAATTTAACGCCAGACTCAGTATCTTGCTTAATTCTAGCAATGAGACCGCCTACTTCTTCGGCGGACTTGCTGGTATTACTTGCTAGGCTTCTTACCTCATCGGCTACAACAGAAAACCCACGTCCAGCATCACCGGCCCTTGCGGCTTCAATTGCGGCGTTAAGGGCTAACAAATTGGTTTGGTCAGAAATTTTAGATATGGTTTCTACAAAAGAATTAATACTGTCAGCAATGGCCTCTAAGTTAGCCATACTTTGCGACATGTTTTGCATTTTTTCGGTTATTTGCTCCATGCCACCTGCAATACCCGTTATTGATTCTTGGCCGCTATCCAATACTTGATTCAGTTCATCGATAGATTGTGATTCGTCTTGGATTAATTCATAGGAAGATAAAACAGACTCCCTAATACTTGTCACTTGGCTGATACAATCAAGCAAGTTGGGCCATATTTGTTTATCAAAGCTCAATTCTTCTTTGATGGCTGAGGCCGCTTTGACATCACTTAACTCAGCAATGAGGTCTTCGTTTTCAGTTTTATAGCGATTTTTTTCGGCTTCTGATTGCGCTAATTTTTGTTCTAATTCAACGTATCTGCTTTTACTGACCCACATGAATTGAGACTCCACATATAAAATAAATATTAAAGGTCCAATGTCCCTTTTTATAATTAATGAGAATTTATAGCATAACTTCTCATTCAGCATTGTGTCATTCTATAACGATTTAATTAGTTTTCGGCTGATTGCCGCAGAACTAAAATTATTCTGTTGTTTAATAACACCTCGCGGCCATCCGAACTTTTATTACCTTTGATTGTGCGTTTTTCCCCTTGGACAAGGGTAGGGCACGAATGGTGTTAGTGTTAATTATTTACTGATTCGTTTTATACTTTCTTAGATACTTTGTTATGCATTTTGGCCCAGCTATCGGGGAACTTACCTTGCAATACGTATGAGAAAGAAATCAGTTCTGCAATAACATGATAGAGCTGATCTGGGATTTCTTGGCCTAAGTCTAAGGTGGCTAGAAAATCGCTAAGGTAAGGGTCTTCATGTACTAACACCCCATTTTGCCTAGCAAGGGTAATAATTTCTTCAGCTAAGTCACCAAATCCCTTGGCAATAATAGTGGGGGCAGGTGACTTACTGTCAGAATCTGAGGTACCTTGATTACCCTGTTGATACTTAAGGCCAACGGCGCTTTTTTGCTTGGGTTTTTTTGATGTTTGATCAGTCATGGGTTTTTAGGCCTTTTAAGCTTTGGCTTGAAACATGTGATAAGGACGTTGCTGCAGAGTGTCTGGGATTTTTCCTAGCTGGCAATGGCTTTTGCTCATTTCGATACCAAGGGAGTCAAACTTTCTACGCAGTAATGGCAAGTAGTTCATGACTTGAATTTTGACTGCTTCATTAGAAGCGTAAAAGTTTATTTCTAAGGTGTCAGCTCTCAGTTTAGCCTTAGTTAATAATTCTCCTAATTCACCCACGGATAGCTTCATTGTGAGTTGCCATGTTTTATTGCTGTTTCCTTCTTCAGATGTGTTTTCTTGGTGATTTTCTTCTCGTTTAATTAAGAGTTCAATGTCTTTAAAGTTGCCGCCTAAAGCAGAAGGCAAATTGTAGTAAAAGCTTTCTTGCCCCTGAATCATTTGCTCAGCATTACTTAGTTTGCTTGTCTGATGTCCCGATAACAAACGACCAATTTCTTTCATTAATTGATGTTTCTGTTCTAATTGTGATAAATCACTCATGGCTTTTGGCGTGGCACTAGATTTGGTTTTACTGACGCCACTTAATACATTATTGAGTGTTTCAGTAATATGTTCTGAACGACTCGTTTGTGTACGTGACAGTCTTGCACTGAGTGACATTTGTAACAAGGTGACTAAACCACTCATAAAACCTTGTCCGGATGTGGGGTTAATCATTTGTAATGCGGATAAATTAAGGGCGGGGGTTGTCAACAATTGTCTGATTTGATTGACGTCTTGTTCTTTTCCTTGGGGCAATGCTTGCTTGACTTGTTGTAACACTTGTTCAACTAATTGTTTACTTGGCTGCTCTGTTACCCCCTTAAAAAACTCTGTATCACCCAGCGCCTTTTCGACTGCCTGTAAGGTGACTGCAGGCGGTTCTGCTTTAGCTTGCACTATACGCAATAAACTTTGCACTAGATTAAGTTGTTGGGGTTTGTTGGCAAGTAGACTAGGACTAATCACACTTTGGGTTACGGGATTGTCTTGTAACCTTGTTAATAAATTAGCTGCGGCCTCTTTGAGACTTAACTTTATTTCTGCAGATTGATTGCCATCTACTGGTGGCACTATTGGTCTTAATTTATTAGCCGCTAAGTTATCTTGAGGCACAACTGTGTTGGACCTAGGTGCAGCTAGGTGGACTTCTGGGCGCGGCGATTGCCGTGACTTATTGGTTTCTATAGGCAAATCAAGTTGTTTAATGATTGTTTGATAATTCGGCAACTTTAGTGGTGCTAATGTTTGGGCAATCTCTTTAGTGACAGGGATGGTGGCTACGGGTTTAATGTTTTGTAGCAAAAGGTCAATTTCACCACTGGGTTTTATTTGCAGTGAGAGTTTATCTATAGGTAGCGACTGCAGTTTTTGCAGCAGATCGTGGTTTTGCAGCTGATTGGTTTTTGTTAGCTGCTGTAAAACCGCTTTGACAGGGAGTTCAAAGGAAACGGGTTTAGTGGGGCTGAGTCCTTGTAAGCTGGCTTTAATTACCGGAGTGGCAAGTAGCGGGGTGAGTATACTTTGTTGATTGTTAGCGACTTTAATTTCTTGACTGGCACTAGTGCCAGCTGCCGATGTAGTGGTATTCGCTGCCGCTGTTTGTGGTAACAGTGGATTGGCTAGTTTAGGTGCTGCTTGGGGCAATGGTGTAGTCGCCCCTTGACTCTTTAACTGCACCTTGTCAGCAGAGTCTGCCACGCTATTGTGTGTTTGCTTCGGCCCATTTGTTTGGTTTTGTAGGATAGTGAGCTGCCAGTTATTGCCTCTGGGCGTAATGGCAAGCGTGACTTTTTCACCTGGTGCAAACTGATTGAGTTGTTTAATAGGCAGTGCAATTTCGAGCGGCGGTTTCTGATCAACAAGGCTTAATTTTAGGATACTTTGTTGATTGCTCAGGGGGACATTTTGGGCTTCAGAGGGAGTTGACTTAATTTGATAATTACCGGGATTGGAGGTGATCTGAGCATTAATTTGTTGTTTGGGTAATACCGATATTACTTGAGCATTAATCAGAGGTAGTTTGTTGGGTATATCAGCTTTCAGTTGCACGTTACCTGAAAGCAATTGTTTTGCCGGTAACCTTAATAAACTCTGTAGTTGTTGGTCAGTTAGTGGGATAACATTGGATAGTTTAGGGCTTGCCTGTGAAAAAAACGTAAGCGTGGGAACTGGGTCCGCAGAAATTTTTAATTGATGAGTTTGACCCTCAGCAAGTTTACCCTTTATTTCTGGATTGTTTAACAAAACGACTTTATTGAGTAAAACCGCGCTTTTATTTAAACTTAAAACGTTACCTGCTAGATGTTTCACTAATACTTCAACACCTTGCCGAGCAGCGTCTGACGTAGGCGCTAATTGACTCAGTTGAGTGAGTGCCTGAGTGAGAGTGGCTTGAGATGATTGAGTAATGTCAGGCATATAAAAGTTATCGGCTGATATTAAGAAGCATGAGTTAAATTACAGTTTACTCGCAACTCACCTATATTGGCTAATCCACTTATTCACTCTGCCCTCTTATTTTGGATATAGCTAATTTGAGCATCTTATTATTTTGTTACCATTTCGAGTTATCTATTTGGTTTAGCTAGTAGGTCAGGGGCAAAGCCTATGATATTATTGGGGATTAATTGGCTGCACGCTTAATAGAATAAACGAGGATAGGTTTGGCGGTACTTTCTGTAACTAATTTGTCTGTAGTCAAAAGAGATAGGTTATTGTTTGAAAACATCAACTTTGCGGTTCAGCAAGGTGATTTACTGTACGTCAAAGGTCAAAATGGTGCCGGTAAAACCAGTATGTTAAGAGTGTTAGCTGGATTAGTCACTGCCGATTCTGGTGAGGTGTTTTTCTCACAACAAAATATCCAAAGCTATCGTGAAAATTACCACAAAAACTTGGTGTATTTTGGTCACAAGTTAGGCATTAATCAGACTTTGAGTGCCGTAGAAAATTTGCAGTATTGGTGTAAACAGCATCAAGTTGCTATTTCAGTCGAGACCATTTTTAGTACCTTGGTTCAACTCAACCTAGTTGGGTTAGAAGATATTCCCGTCGCCAATTTGTCTGCTGGGCAGCAACGCCGAGTAGCCTTGGCGAGGTTTTGGTTTAAAGAAAGCGCAAAATTGTGGATTTTAGACGAACCTTTTACTGCTCTTGATACTCAAGGTATTGATTTGTTAACTAAACAAATCACTAAATTTCTTCGCGGTGGTGGTGCTGTGATAATGACTTCCCATCAAGCTTTACGTTTGGACTATCCAACTGAAGAACTGACCTTGGAGTATCGGATCTAGTGGCGGCATTGATGGCTATTTTAAAGCGTGACTTAGCCTTGGCTTATCGTCAAAGAGCTGAGTTGATGCAACCGATGTTATTTTTTGTGTTGGTGATTAGTCTATTTCCTTTAGCGGTTGGACCTGAATCAAATACATTGCAAAGGATAGGCCCCGGTGTCATTTGGGTTGCTGCAATATTGTCGTCTCTGTTAGGCCTAGAACGTTTGTTTCGTGATGACTTTCATGATGGCTCGTTAGAGCAGCTCATGTTGTCTAGCACCTCATTACCTGCAGCTGCGCTTGTAAAAGTGGTGGCCCATTGGTTAACCAGTATTTTCCCTTTAATTTTGTTATCACCCTTATTGGCGTTATTTTTACATTTGAGTGAGCCAATGTATTGGGCTCTGTTAATAACCTTGCTTTTAGGTACGCCATTATTGAGCCTTATTGGTGCCATAGCCGTAGGCTTGACCGTGGGATTAAATCGCGGCGGGGTGTTGTTGGCTTTATTGTTACTGCCAGTGTTTATTCCTTTATTAATCTTTGCTACGTCAGCTGTGGAATCGGCTTCAATGCAATTGCAATATACTGCGCAACTAGCGATTATTGGCGCTATGTTTCTTTTTTCTTTAGCGCTGGCGCCTTTTGCCATCGCTTATGCACTTAGAGTGAGTCAAACCTGATGTGGAAGTGGTTACATCCTTACGCTAAAACTGAACGTACTTATCATCTATGCCAAAGGTTGTTGCCTTGGTTTAGTTTGCTGGGGTTGATAGTGATTTTAGTTGCAACCATTTGGGGATTAGCCTTTGCCCCAACGGATTATCAACAAAGTGAAGCCTATCGGATTATTTATGTGCATGTGCCCAGTGCCGTGTTATCTAAAAGCCTCTATAGCGCTATGGCTATCGCTGGGTTTATTGGTTTGGTTTGGCAAGTCAAAACGTCTTTTATGGCAATGGTCGCCTTAGCACCTATAGGCGCTACAGTGACTTTTGTTTCACTCATTACCGGTGCTGCTTGGGGTAAACCTATGTGGGGTACTTGGTGGGAGTGGGATGCCAGATTAACGTCGCAATTGATATTATTGTTTTTGTTTCTTGGAGTGATTTCGTTATACAAAGCCTTTGACGATAAACAACAAGGTGGCAAAGCCGCAGGGGTCATGGCTATTGTTGGTGTGATCAATTTGCCGATCATTCATTACTCAGTTGAATGGTGGAATACGTTGCATCAAGGCGCCACTATTATGAAATTTGATAAACCTTCTATGCCCCCGGAAATGTTATGGCCACTTCTGCTGTCTATATTGGGCTGGGCGTTGGTCAGCGGTGCGATTTTCCTTTTACGTATGCAAAATGAAATATTACAAAGAGAAATAAGACGCCCTTGGGTGGTGGAGATGGCAACGAAAGACGCTGCGTTGAGTGAGGTGAAATAATGCATTTTGAAGACTTCAGTAGTTTCCTTGATATGGGTGGATACGGTTTATATGTATGGTTATCTTTTGGAGTAACGGCACTGAGTTTGTTGGTGTTGTGGTTAGATTCGTTTTTTTCTAAACGCACACTTTTGACGCAAGTTTTGAGAGAGCAAACAAGGCAAGCGCGCATTAAAGCGGCGGCTGAGCAAAATAGTAAGGAAGATACAATATGAACCCAAGACGTCAGAAACGTTTGCTGGTGGTATCTGCAATCTTAGTGATAGTGGGTGGTGCTATAGGCTTAATGCTGTATGCATTGACTCAAAATATCGATTTGTTCTACACACCTTCTGAAATTATTCAGGGTAAAGATGGACAAATCCCCGAAGTGGGACAGCGTTTACGAATCGGTGGCATGGTTGTGCCTGGCACGGTTAAACGAAATCAAGAAACCTTGGCGGTAAGCTTTGATCTAGTGGATACCGGCCCTGCAGTGACAGTGAGTTATCAAGGGATATTGCCCGACCTGTTTCGTGAAGGGCAGGGGATTGTGGCAACGGGCGTATTAACTAAAAACAATCATATTGAGGCCCATGAAGTCTTAGCCAAACATGATGAAGAATATATGCCGCCAGAATTGGCAGAAAAGATGAAGGGCATTAAACACGTTAAACCAGACCAAGCAAGTTACGGTAAATCAGAGGCAGGTGAATAATCATGTTAGCTGAATTAGGTAATTTCGCTTTAGTTTTAGCCCTAATGATGGGGATATTGTTGTCTGTTTATCCGATGTGGGGCGCTTATAAAAATCATGCTCGAATGATGGCAATGGCCAAACCTTTAGCCATTGCAATGTTTGTGTTTACCGCTTTTGCGTACGCTTGTTTGACTCATGGTTTTATAACCGACGACTTTAGTTTGGCGTACGTGGCCAATACGTCAAACAGTACCCTACCAATTTATTACAAAATCACCGCTGTGTGGGGCGGCCATGAAGGCTCATTTTTATTATGGGTACTGATATTTTCTATATGGACAGTGGCGGTGGCACTTTTTAGTCAAGCTATTCCCATCAAAATGGTCGCTAGGGTGTTATCTATTTTAGGTATGGTAGGTATTGGTTTTTACTTGTTTATGTTGCTTACCTCTAATCCATTCGATCGACTTTTGCCTTTCTTCCCTATAGACGGCAAAGATTTAAATCCTTTATTACAAGACTTTGGGATGATTATTCATCCACCTATGTTGTATATGGGCTATGTGGGGTTCTCTGTGGCCTTTGCCTTTGCTCTTGCTGCATTGATTTCTGGTCAATTAGATTCAACTTGGGCGCGTTGGTCGCGGCCGTGGACTATTGCCGCTTGGTCTTTTTTGACTGCTGGTGTGGCACTTGGTAGTTGGTGGGCGTACTACGAACTCGGTTGGGGGGGCTGGTGGTTTTGGGATCCCGTTGAAAACGCGTCTTTTATGCCATGGCTTATAGGTACAGCATTGATCCATAGTCTGGCCGTCACAGAAAAACGTAAAGTCTTTAAGTCTTGGACTGTATTGTTAGCTATCTCAGCATTTTCTTTAAGTTTATTAGGCACCTTTTTGGTTCGTTCTGGGGTGTTAGTGTCGGTGCATTCTTTTGCTAGTGATCCTAGCCGAGGGTTGTTTATTCTTGGTTTGTTGGTGGTGATCATAGGTGGATCGTTAGGCTTGTATGCCTACAGGGCACCACAACTCAAAGGCAACGGTAGATACCAACTGTTTTCACGAGAAGTTTTGTTGATAGGCAATAATGTCTTTTTGACCGCTGCGACTTTGGTGGTGCTACTTGGTACTTTACTGCCTCTTGTACATAAAGAACTCGGCATGGGGTCTATTTCAATCGGGGCGCCATTTTTTAATCAAATGTTCACTTACCTGATTATGCCCTTCGTGTTGTTTATGGGTATTGGCCCGCTTTCGCGCTGGAAAAGCCAATCGGCTCAGGCTTTATATAAACAGTTGTTGTTCGCTTTTGCGTTAAGTGTTTCTGCTGGTGTGTTAGTGAATGCGAGTTTTGAACAGTCCAGTTATATGGCTGCCTTTGGTTTAGTAATGAGTTTCTGGATCATTGTGGCGACTATAATGGAAATTCGCCAGCGTATTGAACCTCAAGTAAAGTCAGGCAAATTTAGCACTTTGCAAAGTTTACAAAAGCTTACGCCTAGTCATTGGGGCATGGTATTTGGACACTTAGGCTTTGCCGTGACCCTTATCGGTATAGCATTAGTGAGCGCATACAATGTAGAGCGTAACGTTAGAATGGCAATAGGCGACCGCGTGACATTGCAAGGATATGAGTTTGTCTTTAAAGATGTTTCGGCCTATGCGGGACCCAACTTTACCGCAGACGTGGGTCATGTTGATGTATACCAAAACAGTAAAAAGGTCGCTGCACTAGAAGCTGAAAAACGTTTTTACCCGGTTCAGCGAAATGTCATGACAGAAGCCGGGATAGACTCTGGATTAACACGAGATTTATTTGTGGCTTTAGGTGAGCAATTAAAAAATGGTGATTGGTCATTACGAATTTATGTGAAACCTTTTATTAATTGGATATGGCTAGGGGCTTTTATTATGGCGTTTGGTGGCGTTTTGTCTATTAGTGATAGGCGTTATCGAATGGCTAAGATTGTGAAAAAACCTCAAACAGTTAAAACGTCATCCCCAGTATTAAAGGAGCAAATATCTTGAAAAAAATAGCAGTATATTTAATCCCTTTGGGACTGTTTTTGGGATTGATTGTATTCCTGTATCAAGGTTTGTTTTCTAATCCACGAGAGCATCAATCTACCTTGTTGCAACAGCCTATGCCTGAATTTGTTTTGCCTGATTTAATGAATATCGAGAAGACCTATACCCAAGATGTCTTTCTTGGGGAAGTGACCTTGCTCAATGTGTGGGGAGTATGGTGCGTCACCTGTGCAATAGAGTTGCCTTATTTAAAGCAGTTGCAAGGTGAGGGTAAACATATTGTAGGTTTGTACTTCGACCAAGATATGGACCCTGATTTTGGGATTAAAACTGTGGCACGAGTGCAGCAGGAAGTCACCGACAAGCTCAGTCAATTAGGTAATCCTTATGCTTACAATATATTCGATGTAAAACGAGATTTATCCATGGATCTGGGGGTGACAGGTGCCCCTGAAACCTACTTGATTGATCGACAAGGCAAGATACGTTTACATCACATTGGTGATATCAATCCTCGTGTTTGGAACAATAAGTTCGCGCCAATTTATGACGAGTTGGTGGCCCAATGAATCGATTGATAACCACTTTTGCTGTGGTGTTGTTAGGTGTTTTATCTAGCCAAGTTACAGCCACAGAAGATAAGTTTCACTTTGAATCCCCTGAAAAGAACGCTTTGTTTATCGAGTTAACCAAAGAATTACGTTGCCCTAAATGTCAAAATCAAAACATTGCCGATTCTGATGCCATGATAGCGGTAGATTTAAAACGCAAGGTTTATGAGTTGCTGCAAAAAGACTATGACAAAGCCCAAGTGATTGATTTTATGAAACAAAGGTATGGGGACTTTGTATATTATCAACCACCAGTTAACCCTATGACAATTTGGTTGTGGTTATTACCTGTTTTGTTTATTTTTATTGCTTTGGCCGGAATTATCATGTCTCGTAAACGCCAAGTCCCCGAGATTAATCAAGAGCAGCTAGACAAAGCACAAGCAATTTTGGAGCGTGAAGAGTGAGTCTTTTTTATCTAGGTGCGGGGCTGTTTGTTTTAATTGCTTTAACGTTTATCGCCTTCCCGTGGCTGCGTAAAACGGCCGATGACTCTGTGAGTTCCTTAACCAACAAGAGCCTAATCAAACAACGTTTAGTCGAGTTAGATTCTGAGCAACAGCAAGGGTTATTGAGTGATAATGACAGGATACAATCTGAGAATGAGCTAAAACTTGCGCTATTGGATGAGGTCAAGATTGCGCAAAGTAATGAATCTAACGCAGGCCTTGCCATAGCAATTGGCGCACTGCTTAGTTTGTCGGTTGGTATTGGAGCTTATTTATATGCCAATCAAATTCAACCTATTCAGCAATGGCAGATGGCCCAGCAGCAAACTAGCGAGCTAGGGCAACGAATGATTAAAGGCGACGAAAGTCTTAATTTACAGGACTTACAAACCTTTGCCTTAGGCCTGAGAACAAAATTGTTAGACACACCTGAAGATGCGACTGGTTGGATGTTGTTAGGGCGAGTGTCGGGCGCTATTAATAGGATAGACAGTGCAATTCAAGCCTTTGAAAAGTCTTTGAAATATGACCCTAATAACACTGGAACCTTATCAAGTTATGCACAAGCGTTATTGATGACAGGACAAGAACAGCAAGTATTGCAGGCTAAAAAGGTGTTGCTGCACATTCTGACTTTAGAGCCAGACAATACCAATGCTATGGGGGTTTTAGCCATTGCCGCAACTGAGTTAGGTGATAAAGCGCTAGCGCTTGAAAACTGGCAAAATTTAGTCGCGTTTATTCCCGAATCAGACCCCAATTATATGGCAGTTAACCAGCGTATTATGCAATTGCAGGCAGAGCTTGGTCAGGTGAGTCAAAGTGCGCAAAATTCATCTAAGCCATCCGTTGCAGGTACCAGTACAACGGGTGTGTTGGTGACCATCAATATCAATGCTGAACTGCAATCAAAATTGCCTAAAAATGGCTATTTATTTGTGTTTGCTCAAGAAAGTACCGGAAAAATGAAAATGCCAGCTGCGGTGGTGAAAATGCCTCTAGGAGAATTCCCAATGACAGTTGAGTTGTCTAATGACAATGCTATGACGCCCAATTATACCTTGTCGCAATTACAACAAGCTAAGTTGGTCGCTAGGGTTTCTATAGATGGAAACGGGACTCAGTCAGCGGGTGACTTCCAAGGTGAGTTGATCGTGACTTTGAGCGCGAACGAAATGATCCAAGAAACAATAACCATAGATAGAGAATTATGATGAAGAGAGTAGCTGTTTTAGTTTTAGCAACAGGGTTGTTGCTGCTTGGTGGGTGTGCATCCCAACAAACGACTACTGAAAAGGCACAACAGTATCAAGATCCAAAAGATCCATTAGAGTCATTTAATCGTACCATGTGGGATTTTAACTATGAGATTTTAGATGAATATATTTTGCGACCCACTGCTGTGGCCTACGTGGATTATATGCCGCAAATTGCGCGCACAGGTTTATTGAATGTGGCAGAAAATTTAGAAGAGCCTTCCAACGGTCTTAATAATTTGTTGCAAGGGAAGCTGGACGGGACTTTTATCAGTCTTGGACGTTTTTTGCTGAACTCAACTGTGGGTTTATTGGGCTTGATTGATGTTGCCAGCGAAATTGGTTTAGAGGCACAAGAAGAAGAGTTTGGAGAAGTTCTCGGCAAGTGGGGGGTCGATACAGGGCCGTATTTGATGGTTCCAGCGCTTGGGCCAACCGATGTGCGTAGCTCAGTTGGCGATTATGTGGATTCAGCTTATTTACCTATTGATGGCCTGAATTTTTATTTGAGTTTTTTGCGTATCGGCATTAAAGCACTAGAAAGCCGAGCCT
The DNA here is from genome assembly GCF_963977085.1 of uncultured Paraglaciecola sp. GTDB lineage: Bacteria > Pseudomonadota > Gammaproteobacteria > Enterobacterales > Alteromonadaceae > Paraglaciecola. The sequence continues at coordinate 151,949 of NZ_CAXBNC010000008.1, forward strand.
CGGTAATACAACAAGAGCAACAACTCAACTCTTCTGCCGATCCTTATGCATTTGTGAAAAGTGCTTATTTCCAAAATTTGGAATTTAAAGTGAAAGATGGAAAGATTGAAAAGTCCGAAGAGGAAGAAGCGCTAGAAGACGATATCGATGCGTTTTTGGATGATTTTTAATTGCAGAAAATAGAAAATAGAAAATAGAAAATAGAAAATAGAAAACAGAAAGACCGAGTAGCAATATTCACCACAAAGGGCACGGAGCGCTAGGGACACAGAGTTAATATTTGTTAACATCAAAGTGACTTTCATCAAAGTGACTTTAATGCGTGGTCTCTGTGCCCTTAGTGATTCAATACTTTTTGTTTTTAGAGACAGTTAATAACCGTCTGGATTACTTGCTTGCCAATTCCACGAGTCTCTGCACATTTCTGCGAGTCCTCTAGTGGCTGTCCAACCTAAGGCTTCGCTGGCCGTTTTGGGGTCTGCATAACAAGAAGCCACATCACCTCCTCTGCGTGGTACAAATTGGTAAGGAATCGCTTTGCCGCTTTGTTTTTCAAACTCTTTGACCATATCCAAGACACTATAACCTTGGCCAGTGCCTAAGTTGTAAGTCACTATGCCAGGAGTGGTGGAGAGTTTTTCTAAGGCTTTTAAGTGACCCGCTGCCAAATCCTCTACATGTATATAATCTCTCACACCTGTGCCATCAGGGGTGTCATAGTCGTTGCCGTAAATAGAAAGCTGCTCACGCTTTCCTGTGGCCACTTGGGTGATAAAAGGCATTAGATTGTTTGGGATACCATTTGGATCTTCACCTATACGTCCTGATGGGTGAGCGCCAGCGGGATTAAAATACCTCAGTAGTGCAATATTCCACTCATTGTCAGATTTGTATAAGTCGCGTAGCACTAATTCAACCATGAGTTTTGACATACCATAGGGATTGGTAGGTTGACCTGTTGGCATATCTTCTCGAAGAGGCAGTTCAACGGGATCACCATAAACGGTTGCAGATGAGCTAAATACGAGATTTTTAACCGCAAACTTTTTCATGGCTTCGCATAGCGTCAAAGTGCCATATACATTGTTGTTATAATAATTGAGTGGCTTCTCTACTGATTCACCTACTGCTTTTAACCCGGCAAAATGGATTACCGCATTTATTTTATGTTTGGAAAAAAGTAATTCTAAAATGGTATGGTCGCGAATGTCTCCTTGCACAAAAATCGTTTTTTTGCCGGTTAATTCTTCAACACGATTGAGTGATTCTTGCGAAGAGTTACACAGGTTGTCGAGCACTATTACTTGATTACCAGCTTCTAATAGCTGCAAAACAGTATGGCTACCAATGTATCCTGCCCCGCCTGTTACTAAAATTGTCTGCATTATTAATCTCCTTCAGGTTGAGGGTTAGATTGAGGAATATATTTAGCACACAAACCGTATTGTACTGGTTTGACTAGCATTGGATAAAGTAGGGTAACAAGTAACGCCCAAAGAATAGCCATCCAATCTGTTGCTATTTGAATGATAAAGATAAACACGGGGATCACGATTAACATTTTTAGCACATTAAGGAGTAATTTTTCTGGTCCAATTAACTTTTTTTGTGCAATTTGTATTGCTGCTAATCTTTGCGTAAGAGATAAATGTTGTAATTGTGGAATGGTTTTGGTCGAAAAGTATAACTTCATATCAAGTTTGACCTGTGTATAACAATAAAAACCCAACTCAGTTAATGACCAAGTTGGGCATGTTTAACCTTAATTACTAGCAGGTAATTCAGCCAATTTTTCCCATTTTTTAGTTTTAAACGTAAACAAGAAAATGACAATACCAATAGAAATAGTAAATAAGCTAATCTGTAGATAAAGGTTAGGCATATCTTCGACTTTATTAGGGTCAAAGTTTCCTGCCAATAAACCTGCAACAACATTGCCGATAGAGTAGGTGAGTACAAATACCCCCATCATCTGACCAGCAAAACGTTTCGGTGATAATTTACTGACCGCCGACAAAGCAACGGGGCTCAAACATAACTCACCTACAGTATGCAAAAAGTAGGTCGCGATTAGCCAATAAGGCGCCACTTTCAAACCTGTAGCAGCAACTTGCGCAGCAAAGAACATCACAAGGAAACCGGTTGCCATAATAACTAAACCAAGGGCACATTTAAAACCATATGAAGGAGTAATCATTCTTTTCGCTAAATTTATCCACATTGCCGCGAAGAAAGGCGACAAAATAACAATAAACATAGAGTTGGCAGATTGTAACCATTCAGGTGGGATCTCAAAAGTACCTATAATTCTATCTGTATAATTTTGTCCAAATAAATTTAGAGACGAACCGGCCTGCTCAAAACCTGTCCAGAAAAATATAGAAGCAACACAGACTAAAAATAATGCCCCTAATTGACGCTTTTCGTTCGGTGAATTATTTCCTAGAAAAAATACCGCGGCAAAATACCCTAAAAATAATATGGTAGCGATTATTGCAAAGTTCTCAGCGACAACTACAGCGTTAAAGTCCATAAGATCATTCATTAACATATAGGTCACTACCGCAATGCCTAACAAGAATAAACCTATCACTGACCAGCTCATTTTTGCTGCTTGTGGTGACAATTTAACTGTGGGCTCTGCACCGGCACCTTCTAATTTGCTCAGGGTTTTTTTATACAAAACCAAGCCAATAGCCATACCTACTGCAGCGGCCCCAAAGGCCCAGTGCCAGCCCATGTTAAGACGCAGATACCCGCAGACCGTATACCCGATAACTGAACCTAAATTGATCCCTAAATAATAAAGGGTATATCCACTGTCTCGTCTTTTGTCATCACTTGAGTACAACTGACCGACTAATGCACCAATATTTGGTTTTAATAAACCTGTACCTAATACAACTAAAATCAAGCCGATGAAGAAGGTATAATCATTTGGAATGGCCAAAACAATGTGACCACACATGATGATTATGCCGCCATACCAAACCGCCCGTTGTCCACCAATCAAGCGGTCAGCCATCCAGCCACCGGGTAACCCCATTAAATATACAGAACCGGTATAAAGGCCATATATAGCCGTCGCCGAAGCAACAGTGATCGCTAACCCACCTTCTTGTATCGATGCCGTCATAAACAGCACCAGCATGGCGCGCATGCCGTAGTAACTCATTCTCTCCCACATTTCTGTTAAAAATAATGTGGATAGACCCCCTGGATGCCCCAGAAAATCTTTTGTTTTTGATTGAACTGCTTCAGTTGTCATTTAATCTGCCTTTTATTTTTATAATGTTTGACACGTTAGGCTAAGCCTTAAGATGCAAGCCTCCCTGAAGGCCAAAAGTATCTAAAGTCTATGAGTTATCAATTCAGTCCAAAAGGTTTTTTAAGTCTGTATTGGAAAAACGCTTAACTGTGCCCGTCATTTGGACGCCTTGTTTATACTAGAGTCGCCACAACAACTCAAGAAAACTGCGAATACACGGGTGATAATTTAGTTATTTTGTTACCGAATTCAATTTCTCTTCATTTGCGTTATAGAGCATAAAAATTTGAATGCTTCGGCTATTTGCTTGTGTTTATTGCCTTATTAGTTTTCTCAATTGAGTTTGATAGCTGCATATTCGGAAGTTTCAGCTGTAAGACGACCTTGTTAGCCGTTGCTTGATTCAAATAAATTAACTTACTGAACATCTAGTTAATCCAGCACTTGCGTTTAGATACTGTTTTTGCTCTTATTGCTTATATTTTATTATGTAAATTCAAATAGAAAATGCCAAAAATTAGATTAAGGGATCTCAGTTAAATGAAAGTAACAGTATTTGGAATTGGATATGTTGGCTTAGTACAAGCAGCTGTAATGGCTGAAGTGGGTCATGATGTTGTGTGTATCGACATTGACCAAAACAAGGTGGATCGATTAAAGGAGGGGCATATACCTATATATGAACCAGGTCTGACACCTTTAGTTAAATCTAATTATGAAGCGGGCCGAGTTGATTTTACTACAGACGCTGCACGTGGAATTGAACATGGTGAAGTGATTTTTATTGCGGTTGGAACGCCTCCTGATGAAGACGGTTCAGCTGATTTAAAGTATGTTTTGGCTGTGGCTGAAACCATTGCTACACACATGCAGTCCCATAAAATTGTCATTAATAAATCGACTGTGCCAGTTGGGACTGCAGACAAAGTGAAAGCTAAAGTTGCCAAAACGTTAGCTGATTTGGGTAAATCAGTGACTTATGATGTGGTTTCTAACCCCGAATTTTTAAAAGAAGGGGCAGCAGTGAATGACTGTATGCGCCCTGACCGTATCATTTTAGGTACAGATAGTGAAACTGCAGAGAAGAAACTCCGCGAGTTGTATTCACCCTTTAATCGAAATCACGACAAAATTATTGTGATGGACATTCGCAGCGCTGAGCTAACTAAGTATGCCGCTAATTGTATGTTGGCGACTAAAATTAGTTTTATGAATGAAATGGCAAACCTTGCAGAAGTATTTGGCGCGGATATTGAAAATGTGCGTCGTGGCATAGGATCTGATCCCCGAATTGGCTACCAATTTATTTACCCTGGTTGTGGTTATGGTGGTTCATGTTTCCCCAAAGATGTGCAAGCGCTAGCTCGCAGTGCAACAGCGGCAGGTTATACAGCTAGGGTATTGGAAGCCGTTGAAGAAGTTAACTATGCGCAAAAAGAAAAGCTGTTTGAGTATATTTCTCGTCATTTTTCTGGTGATTTAAAAGGTAAAACTGTGGCACTGTGGGGCTTATCATTTAAGCCCAACACCGATGATATGCGTGAAGCATCGAGTCGTGTGTTAATGGAAAAACTATGGGCAGCGGGAGCAAGTGTGAAAGCCTATGATCCCGAGGCTATGGAAGAAACACAACGTATTTATGGAAGCCGAAATGACTTAGCGCTAATGGGGACGAAAGAAGCCGCATTAGAAAACGCTGACTTTTTGGTTATTTGTACCGAGTGGCAAGCATTTAGAGCACCAGATTTTGAGTTGATTAAACAAAAGTTAACTATGCCACTGTTGTTTGATGGGCGTAATTTGTTCGAGCCTAAACTCATGATGGAATACGGATTGCATTATTATGCTATTGGTCGCGGTTTATCAGTAAAGGAACACTAATATGAGTCAAGTAAAAAAAGCAGTTATACCGGTAGCAGGATTGGGAACAAGAATGCTACCAGCCACTAAGGCTATCCCCAAAGAAATGTTACCTGTGGTGGATAAACCTCTTATCCAGTATGTGGTGGCTGAGTGTGTTGCAGCGGGTATCAAAGAAATTATTTTGGTTACCCATGCCAGTAAAAACAGTATTGAGAACCATTTTGATACCAGTTTTGAGCTGGAAGCAACCTTGGAGAAAAGGGTTAAACGTCAATTGCTTGAAGCGGTACAAGCTATTTGCCCTAAAGACGTCACTATTATGCATGTTCGTCAAGGCGTAGCAAAAGGCTTAGGCCACGCGGTGTTATGCGCTCGTCCTATGGTCGGTGATGCCCCCTTCGCGGTGGTGCTGCCCGATGTGATAATAGATGAATATTCTTGTAATCTTAAAAAAGATAATTTGGCGGACATGGTGGCGAAGTTTAACACTAACCGCGTCAGTCAAATTATGGTTGAACAAGTTCCACAAGAAGATGTGAGTAAGTACGGGGTAGTGGATTTAGAAGGCTTGGAGTTAAAACAAGGCGAGTCTGGAAAAATTCACGATATGGTAGAAAAACCAGACTTAGAAGATGCGCCTTCTGATTTAGCGGTTGTAGGTCGTTATGTGTTGTCTGGAAAAATTTGGGATATGCTAGAGTACACGCCACCCGGTGCGGGTGATGAGGTTCAGTTGACTGATGCAATCACTGCATTGATGAAAACAGAACAAGTGGATGCGTACTACATGAAAGGCAGAAGCCATGACTGTGGAAGTAAATTAGGTTATATGACGGCAAACGTAGAGTATGCGTTACGTCATCCAGAGTTGGGCGAGGAATTTAAGTCTTTCCTAGCAGACCTAAAGCTTTAGTAAACAGGCCGCTCGTTGTGACAATGAGCGGCCTAAATATTGATTTATTTCTAACTGGTTTTTACCTGCCCTTTTAACTTCTCAAGCATTTTTTTACCCACACCTTTTACATTTACCAATTCGTCTACAGATTTGAACTTACCATTTTTTGTGCGGTATTCGATAATGGCTGCTGCCTTTTTTTTGCCAACACCGGGCAATGTCACTAATTGCTCTAACGTCGCCGTGTTCAAATCGACCTGTGTCATTTGTTTTTGACTCATTTTGCTTTTTGCCGTGTCGGCAAGTGCAAAATTGGTCGAAGTAGTTAGAAATACACTGGAAAGTAATAATACAAAGAGGAGTTTTTTCATAAATTAAGTCCTTATAGTTGATTCCATGTTGATGCATATGCACCAGCATAAACATAGTAGCAACTGCTAAGTTCGTAAAGTAATTAGCTCAATGTCCTAGTGATAATGACTATTATTCAATCAAGCTGACAGAACACATTTGTTCTCGCTACCACCTCTGTCATCATACTTGTGAGTGTTGCTGGGCTTAAACCTAGTTCATGCAATCCCGTTTTGAGATAGCCTTCTGTCTCCTCGCAATGGCCTGTTCTTAAAAAGTAATGTTCTTGGGCCAGGATTAAACCGATCCCAAGTACATAGCAATATTGACTGGTAGAGGAGGTTTTCTGTTGCTCTGGCGACACTAGATCGTAGTCACGCAATACTTCTAACATTTGTTTATTTTGATGCCATGTTTTTGCCAACATAAAACCGTCGTGCTTGAGGCGTTGGGACTCCTTAGCTTTTATTAGACTTGCCAATTTAAATCGAGGAATTGTTGTCGTTTCCCAGCGCTTTAAACTTCGAATAGTGGGGAGGGTAAATAATCTAGACACCGCAAAATAAGCGGTTGTGCTGGCGAATTCAGAAGAAAGTAATTTTGTTCTGGTAGCCAGTTCAGCTACGATATTTACAAAAAACTGGTTAAAGGTTAAAAGCGCTTGTTGCAGTGGAAAGTATTGTTGGTTCAGTCTAGCTAACAAAGAGTATTGTAATAAAATACTGTTGCTGCGTTCAAAACCAAGCATGGCTAATCCATGTTGAATACTGCGAACGGGCTGTTTATTTCTGTTCATCGAAGAAGCGGAGACTAGCAGTTGGTGCGCATGCAAAGGCTCTTTTTCTATGGCTTTTATTATTACCGCTATATCTGCATTGACGTGATTCAGTTGATCTTGAATGACCATTAAAGATGCTGGCGCAGTCTTAATTGACTGAATTAAGTTAAATGCTACTTTAGGGGCATGTTCTTGATGGCTAGAAAGCCATTGATTCAGCTCAGTGCCCCACCAATGATTAAGCCGAGCAAATCCATTGAGTTGCTGGCATGGATAAATTTTTGTCACTTGATCTGTTGTTATGACCTGAATATCTGTCTCACTGGACTGCATTCCAATAGTCTGTTTATTTGATAACGCTTTGGTGACGAGTCCTTTATTATTGAGAGATAACACCATATGTACGGAGTTATCTCGTAATCGAATATAACTGCCTGGTGGCGAAACGCTTGGATAGTCTACTAGTGGCATCAATAAAACGTACCATTTGTGGCAACATATTAAGCTTAAGTGTTTGATAGCGTTGGCAAAACTAATAGATTGTTTTTGTTTGTTAGTTGTACATAACAGAGCGAATTTGTTGGCCATATAGGTTAGGGCTGAAAGGGGACTAGTAAGACTTTCTTGGGGATAACGACTCAAATGGATATGGGGGCCAAGTAAATAACTTGATAACCAGACTTGCTGTCGGCTAGTTTTTAATAAGTGAACAAAAGTCGCATTGTGTTGACCGATTTTTGTTGTGGTTGGTTTTTGATTGTCTGCAACTGTTTGGTAATGTTTTTCAATTGATGACTGTTCTAATCCGCAGATACTCAAGGATCCACACATTAATTGAATGGTAACAGATGGGTCAAACTTGTTTCTCTCAGCCAATAAACAGGTTATCACCACTGAATTGAACGATAGGTTAACGATAAAAGGTAGTTGCGATTTATACAGTTGCGGTTGTGCAAATAGTAGATCAGGGTGTGCCTTAGCTGCCCCATACAAATTTTTGCAAAAGTGTAGGGTTGCTTGGAGCAAATCCCTGTCTAACGGTGCAGTGCGGTAAATTTTAAGTAACTTTACCAGAGCAATATAGTGTTGCTTAACTATTTTCTCTGGCATATCGAGGCCTACCTAACCATCGATAAAAGATTGATAGGCACTGTCACCCCATGCTATGAGTTCGTTATTTTTGAATAGTAGCGCGGTGCATTCGTCTTCTGTGGTGATCCCATCGGCTTGTCTATGGTGAGTACGATAAAACATCACTTGCAGCTCAGAGTTATCGTTTCTCTTGGCTTCTGTAATATCTGGGCTACCTAATAACTCCAGTATCTGTTTTTTCTGTAAGCCCAATTCAAGTTTAGATATTTGGATTTTGTTGTATTCCTGACGGTCTTCCCAGTCCATATTCTGTGGAGTATCTGGATAGAGCGTGATAACGGCCATGACAAACACCGCATACATACCTACACCAATAACAATTCTCTTAACTACTTTTTTGTTCATGTGTTTCTTTCTAATATTTACCCAATCTAATCATATAAAAATAGTTGGATGATTGCAGTGAGTTGAACGTAAATTTTCGTTGAACTAGCGTAACAGCTGCTCGCTTTTATTTATTCAGTTATTTGATAACAAGGGATATATTGGCTTCCTGGCAGTTTCATTCTCTGTTGCTCAACAAAAGATTCTAACAAGCCGTCCATCAACTCCATTAATTTTGGATCTCCTCTTAGTTGGAAGGGACCGTGCTCTTTAATTAAAGCAACTCCTTCAGACTTAACGTTACCGGCAACGATCCCAGAAAATACCTGACGCAACGCAGCGGCTAGTTCGGTTTTAGGTTGCGTAAAGTTTAACTTGAGCTCTGACATGTTACTGTGATTCGGAGTAAAAGGACTTTGAAAATCGGCTGCAATTTTAAGTGACCAATTAAAGTCGTAGGAATCGCCTCTTTGCTTACGATAATCCCTGACTAAACATTGTTTTTGTTTAATGATTTGCGCCACTTTTGCCGCATCACCTACGACTATTTCATATAAGTTCTGCGCTTCAGGCCCCAAAGTCTCACCAATAAAATGATCAATGGACTCAAAATAAGCTTTACTGTGCTCGGGGCCAGTGAGAACAATTGGCAGTACTTGTTGTTGGTTTTGCTCATCTAACATAATGCCAATGAGGTAAAGCAATTCCTCTGCCGTGCCTGCTCCACCGGGGAAAATGACTATGGCATGGGATAAGCGAATAAATGCCTCTAAGCGTTTTTCAATATCAGGCATAATAACGAGTTCATTTACTATGGCATTGGGTGGCTCAGCTGCAATGATCCCGGGTTCTGTTAAACCTAAGTAGCGGCCATTTTTATAACGCTGTTTAGCATGACCTATAGTGGCCCCTTTCATAGGACCTTTCATAGCACCTGGGCCACAACCTGTACAAATATTGAGATTGCGAAGGCCTAGTTGATAACCCACTTCTTTCGTGTATTTATATTCTGTTGTACTTATTGAGTGTCCGCCCCAGCACACCACCATATTTAACTCAGCTGTGTTTTTAATGGTTTGTGCATGGCGCAGCATATCAAAGACACTGTGGGTGATATAGGCAGTGTCAGGTGTTACCCCCAATGATTGTGCAGAATACTTTGCCCCCATGTGCAGTAAATCTCGGAGCACAGAAAAGATGTGTTCATGCACCCCCTTTATCAATACACCATCTACAAAAGCATGTGCAGGTGGGTTGACTAACTCAACTTTTACGCCTCTTTCACGAATAATTAAATTGACTGCAAAGTCGTGGTGAGGTGCAAATATATTGTCACTATTATCTATTTCAGCGCCGCTATATAGAACAGCCAAACAACAATTTCGGAATAATCTGTATAGATCTCTGTCTGTAGATTCGCTTAGCAAGTTAACTTCTAGCTGGGATAGCTGGCTCATTGCGCCTAAAGGATTTAGTTGAATTCTTTGCATAGTCACCTGATTTTATTAAGTTATTTTCGTGAATATAGCTGGTATCACTGTCTAGCCAGTCTACCTTCGAAGTATATTTTTTCAAAGTTGCTTCTAAAGGGGTTGATATCAAGTCCGCCACGTCGCGTATATCTGGCATAGACAGTTAATTTTTGGGGCTTACATTTAGCCATAATGTCACAAAAAATTCGTTCAACACATTGTTCATGGAATTCATTATGTTGTCTGAATGATATTAGGTAGCGCAATAGTCCTTCATGATTGATTTGCTGTCCTTGATAACGAATACAAACACTTCCCCAGTCAGGTTGATTGGTTATCAAACAATTGGATTTAAGCAAATCACTGCTCAGCGTTTCTTCAACAAATTCGCTGTTAGTCGATAAGTAAGCCGGTTCCAGTTGGTAGTTTTTGACTTCAATATCCAAATCGTCAATGCACACAGCATCGAAACTTTCAATTCGCATCTGAGAAAATTCTGCCGCTTTGAATAGCTCTACCTCGACTTTTTCCCCAGCACATTGAGATAAGTCTTTTGTTAACGCTTCTGTGACTGAGTCTATGGAGTCAAAATGGCTTTGGTTAAAGCTATTTAAATAAAGTTTAAATGACTTGGATTCAATTAAGTTTGGCGATGTGGCGGGCACTTCACAGCGCATGATAGCGACCTTAGGTTTACCCTTAGCATTGAGCCAAGATAATTCGTAGCCATTCCATCTATCGGTTCCGTAGAACGGCAATTCAGCCCCTAAATTTAGTTCTACTCTGTTCATACTTCTAGGAACAGCCTGTAACAAATCGGGGGCATATATCTCTCGGTATTCGGTGGCTTTGCCTAAACTTAACCCGGCAAGGGTTGTTTGCTTATCAATTTTTTCGCTCACATTCACTCTTTTTTATTCTGACTAGGTTGTTTCCGTCAGTCTACCTCATGACTTAGGTGCTCAAAACCTTGAGATATCATTTTTTCAAAATGATGTTAAATTACCCCCAATAAAAGGTGTCGTAGAAAGAGAGTATTGATGAGTGAACAAGTAACCGCTGCATTAGATGAGTTTGTGGAAAAGTATGTAAGTGCGGCTAAAAAACATCCAGAGATGTTAGTGGTTGAATATGACAGCGACTGGCCATCAGACTGCTATAGGGATTCTGGTAAAACAGGAGAGAGTGTGAGCTGGCAGCCAGTAAAGCGTTCTGAAGGCGCCAATTTTAAGGATTTAGAAACAGCATTAGAGATGAAAATTCATCCAGATGTGGTCAGTTATTATTCAGCCTATTGGAGTGATAACTTAAACGCCAAAACAAACAAAGGTTATTTACAATTATTGCAACCATGGAATCAGGGCGATTTTGAACGATTACAACAAAACTTGATTGGGCACATATTAATGAAAAGAAGGTTACAGCAACCCGAAACCTTCTTTGTTGCCTTAACAGATGAAGATGATTTTATCCTTACCGTTAATAACAGCAGTGGTGAAGTCATGCTTGAACAAGTCGGACTGATACCTAAAGAAGTCGTTGCACCTAATTTAGCTGTCTTCATTCAGTCCTTGCAGCCAATACCTGCCCAAGCTTAATTTTTATCTGACAAATTGGCTAATTGTTGCATGAGTGTGGCTACCTGAGCTTCAAGCTTTGAGACGCGCTGTTGTAAAGTTTGCTCGGTTGTAGATCTAGTATTTAATTGTGGGTTTGTGAGGGGCGGGCGACCGCCTGAACTGGATTTCCAATTTTGTAACCCTTTAATCACTTCCGGAATGGCAAGAGTGCGCTGTGACAAATTTCTAATCAAGGCTACTGAAGGTGTTTTACCTTGTTCTGAGATGTCAAAACACAGGTGAATAATATAATCGATATTGCTCATCTTATTGGTCAAAACTCCTAATATTTTGCAAAAAGCGCTAATTTCATTTTAACCACTTCTTATTGTAATCACCATATATTTATATAAAACAGATGGTTAGCGTTCTGGCCTCAAATTTGAATACACTTTGTTAAATTGGCTAGCTTTAGTCTTTAACTACAACAAAAATAGTAAGGAATTATTAATGAACAAGTTCGCATTAGTCGCATTATTTGGATTATCACTAGGGTTGAGTGGTTGTGTTATTTCTGTAGACGGTGATGGAAAATATGGTCATCATTCTGACTGGCAAGACAAAGAACAGAAAAATCGTAAATATATTTCGCGATTACAGATAGATGTCAGTTATGACGAAATACTCAATCGTATGGGGATCGCTGATTTTAATGAGTTTTATACTAAAGATAACGATACTTATCAGGTCTTATATTACAGAACGCAACGTATCGAAGGTGATGGTGTCACTACAAAGAATGAATGTACACCTCTTGTGTTTAAGAATAGCGCATTGGTAGGCTGGGGCGAAACTGCTTTTAAAGGGATCAGTATTTAATCATTGGGCTCACTGGTTATATCGGTGAGCAACGCATGTTAGTGTCCATTTATGCTGTATTAAGAGGTTATTTAAAAATTAGCTTGTGGATTTGCAACAAACTGTTAACAAGTTTGCATCCATAGGGTAGAGTATTCATAAAAAGAATAGGCGCTAATCATGATGGTATTACAAGAAGAACAAATTACAGACGTAGATAATATAAAAGCTGTTTACTTAACAGCTGAAGACCTAAAAATTGCAGCGTCAATATTATACCTTGCTTACCATGATGACCCGTTATTTGTAGATATATTTCAATACGAAAAAGAAGGGTATGAATCTCGCTTACGTTCGGCCATTAGAGAAGAATTAAATGCATTTTGGTTAGCTAAGCAGCCAATGATCGGTTTGTTTGATGATGACAGATTGGTAGCCGTTGCCTGTTTAGTGAGTCCAGATGCAGAGTTAGGACCCAATAGGTTTTGGCATTGGCGCTTAAAAATGCTATTAACTGCTGGGTTTTTGGGTACTAAACAAATGGTCGAGAAAGAAACTAAAGTACGTGAAAGAGTGCCAGCCGAGTACTTTCATATGTTATCTCTGATTGGAGTACATCCTGATCTGCAACATCATGGATTAGGGCATGTATTAATGAGTGCAATAGAAGGCATAATGCTTGAAGACCCAAAAAGTCAGGGGGTTGGTATGTATGTGACTTTACCTAAATGTTTATCTTTTTTTGAAGACGGCCAATATAATTTAGTGGAAGAATTAGAGATCGGTAGCATCAAAGGGCATTTAATGTTTCGACCTCGTGAAGCCCAATAAATTATCCTGTCAGTTTTTCCCTGTCTCGGTGTAAGAGATTTCGTACAAAGACGTAGGTGAATTCGTCATTTCTCACTTTCTTTACACTTACATCGTTTTTAACTTATTGTTTTATATGAACTAAATTTTTTCACCACTAGCTGCTCTTACACTTTCCCCAATTTTTTTATTTTACCTACTCGCAATCTTTTTCAATTCCTCTATCTTTAGTCCCGTCACAAGGAAACACGACGAGTCAGGATGACATCAAGGAAGAGCTTGGACGACTTCAAGGTTGAAGGAAATACAACAGGGTCGTTGTATTATAAGGATGGGAACTCAGGGTGAGTGCTTTACATGGATTGTAAAGCTTATGGACTGGAAAACAACGGACGGTTTCTCGTAATGGATATGAGACAAAGGATAGGGAACTCAGGATGAGACTTTGTTTGGATAACAAAGAAAGGGATTTGGATACACATTGGATGTGTGACTTGCTAAGGAATCGCAAGTTAAAGGAGCAAGGATACACCGGGAAGGTGCCCCATTTGGGATGAAATGGATAAAGGACACACTCAGGGAGAGTGACTCATCGGGATGATTGAGAGTATAGGGAAAGGCATAATACGGAAATTTTTAGGATAATTTTGCAATGGACAGCAGAGAGGGACCCTCAAAATTCTTTAAGGGCATGGCTTGATATTTTCAAGTCATGCCTTTTTCATTTGTAATGGTCTCACAGAAAATAGTTTATGAACGCAAGATTTGTGTATTATTCAACTCGATACGCAGGCGTATCAATATTCAGTACTTTTAGACCAACCATTTGCACCTGACCTTGATAACTGTCTTCTCCGTTTCCTGAAAACTCAAAGACAAAGTCACTAAGAAAATCAAGTTTACCTTTGTAACTCCCAATTCGTGTTTTTACCCTTGCGACGCTAATGAGTTGTAATTGTTGTCTTTCACAGTATGCATCCAACTGTGTTTTGAGGGCTTCTGATATCGCGCGAAAACGCCAAAACATGGCGGCCAACAAAAAAATTCCTATAAGTAAGATTAAATCGTATAAATTCATGGTGTATTTTGACCAAATAGTTGACCAACGGCCTGTGTGAGTTGTGGGCTCTTTTCAGGCCAACGCAAAATGCTTAACATAGACTCTCTTATTTCTGGTATTTGTACTAGATCAGAAAACAACCCGATAAACGTATCGTCTTCGCAAATAGCCAATAGCTCCACATACAGAGTGAGAATTGCGGGCTCTGTCATGTATTGCCAATGTCTGGCCGCAATCAACATAAGTGTTGACCTAGATAGTCCTTTTTCGGAATTGAGTATCAAAGTAAGCAGAGTATGAACTGCTGCTTTAGCTTGGCTTTGACATAGTCCTCGAAGCACACTATGTAGCCTTTTTTCATCCTCAATATCTTGCTGATACCAGGTGACTAACAACGTACTGATATCTTCACCTATGCTATGATTTTCTAGAGATGCACACAATGCATATTGCATCTCTGGTGCTAAGGTTAAAAATCGATTTAATAGCAGATTTTTCCGTGCGCTTTGCTGTAACGACGCGGTAAAGTCTGCAATACCTTGCAAAGAAACTGCTCGCCAGTCGTGCTGCTCAGGGGTGGTTATATATTGTTCAGCTAAATTCACGTGATGAGAAAGAGGGATATTTAATGCCACTCGAGCGATACTGTTAAAGTCAGCCAATTGTTGTTGATTTGGAATAAAAGTAAAGGGGTTATCTGGCAATTGGTTATTGGTATTGTTGGGTTTCTCGAGGGATTGCCCCAAAGCGTCGACGACTATCTGTAAAAACTGTTGTCTGGCTGCGCCAATGACTAAGCCTTGTTCATCTAAAGGCAATTTAACAAACCAAATATAGCGTTCATTACTCATTTGTTTATTGAAAAATAAAATCCCAAACCAAGCATGTTGTTGTCTTGGGCAAGGCGCAGGTCTGGTTGCATTTTCTATTTCTAAAAATAATTGAGACTCAAGGGATCTGATGCCACGAGCCATGTCGAAAACGCGATAGTCTGTACCAGCTTGGAGTAAAAATTCGCTGATAGTATTGATATGACTCATGTTATTATGAACTTATTAAAGATTAATCGGCTAGAAAATAAATTTGTTGGTTATTTCCATAAGTATAAGCGGTTGATCATGCCACGAAGTCACATAGAAGTCGAAATTCTGATAGTCAAACTAGAGCAAAGTCTGCGTGATGCTAGGTTGTGGTCATGTTCTACGCCATCAGCCACAGCCCTGCAAAGTACATTACCTTTTTCAGTGGATGTTTTGTCATTCGAACAATGGTTACAGTTTATTTTTATTCCCAAAATGTCTGAATTGCTTAGTTCTGGTAGTACATTGCCAGAAAATGTAACACTTTTACCCATGGCGGAACAAAGTCTAGTCGCAACAAAGAATCGTGATGGGGTGATTGAAGTGATTAAACAAATTGATTTAGTTTTTTCCGCTTAATAACATGCAGCTCTCTATTATTTATCAAGATGAACATGTAGTCGCCATTAATAAACCATCAGGGTTATTAGTGCATCGCAGTATGCTTGATAAACATGAAACCCAGTTTGCTGTGCAGTTATTGCGAGATCAAATTGGCCAGCATGTGTTTCCGGTGCATAGATTAGACAGACCCACATCTGGCGTACTGGTATTCGCCTTATCTGCTGATATTGCTAGAAAATTAGGTGAACAGTTTGCCTCTCAATTAATTCATAAAACGTATTTAGCCATTGTTCGTGGGCACATAAAGGATGAAGGTGTAATAGATTATGGACTTAAGGAAAAGCTCGACAAAATTGCAGATAAAATGGCCAAACAAGATAAGCCAGCAAAAGAAGCCGTGACCCTTTTTAATCGACTCCATAAATTTGAATTGCCCTTTGCTGTCAGCAAGTATGCGTCGGCTAGATATTCACTGGTGCAACTCACACCTAAAACAGGGCGTAAACATCAGCTTAGAAGGCATTTGGCCCATATCAATCACCCTATTGTCGGAGACACCGCCCACGGCGATGGTAAACATAACGTATTTTTACGGCAACAATTTAATTTTAAGCAATTGGCTTTGACCTGCAAATCTATGCATTTAAAGCACCCAGTATCTGAAGAAACACTTGTCTTAAGTTGTGAATTGGATAGAAATATTTACGATTTATTAGAAAAGTGGCAAGTTAATCACCATCAATTAAAAACAATAAACAACTTGTAGTTATGTAAATCATCACCTTACCTAATTAGGACTTTTAAAATGAGTAAAATCGGTATTTTTGTAGGATCGGTATATGGAAACGCACAACATGTAGCAGAGGAAGTTCGCACTATGTTGAGTACACAAGGATTGTCTTCAGAAGTGTTTACTGATCCAACCCTAGATGATTTTAAGAAAGTGTCGTCTATGTTATTTATTAGCTCCACCACGGGGCAGGGAGATATACCGCCAAATTTGGAGTTTTTTATACAAGATTTACGAGAGCAATTCCCATTGATGCAACAGAAACCTTTTGCAGTGGCAGGTCTAGGTGATAGTAGTTATGGTGAAACTTACTGCGGAGCTGGACGGAAAATTTTCGAGCTGTTGAGCGAGTTACAAGGTAAGCCAATAACAGAACTACTGGAGATTGATGCTTGTGAAACCCTCGAGCCAGAAGTTGAAGTGCTGGCATGGGCAGAAACATTGTTGCCCGCGTTAACCTAAACTCTGGTTATCCTTTGTGTCTTTATTGTGGTTCAATTTTTAAACCGAATTCACCACAGAGAACACAGAGTGTCGGGCGCCGAGCGCTTCACTACACAGAAAAACTGATTGTTAAGAGGCAAATGTTTTTACCTCCGTGCTCTCCGTGCCCTCTGTGGTTCAATATCTTTTGCTTTTAGCGCTAATTCATCACAGATAACACAGTGGCAAGTAATTGAGATGGAATGGTATTGACTCAATTTTTAGATATAAAAAAAGCGCCATAGGCGCTTTTTTTTCAATCAGTACAAAATTAAGCTAAGGCTTTAATTTGTGCTGCAAGGCGGCTCTTATGACGAGCAGCCTTATTTTTATGTATTAAACCTTTAGTTGCCATACGGTCAAGTAAAGGTGTTGCCGCAGAATATGCAGCTTGAGCAGCTTCTTTATCACCAGAGGCGATAGCAGAAAGTACTTTTTTCAAAGATGTACGTGTCATAGAGCGACGGCTAGCGTTGTGTTGGCGACGCTTCTCCGCTTGTATAGCACGTTTCTTAGCAGACTTGATGTTAGCCAAGTTGGAACTCCCAAAAAAATTCTAGTCAAAATTCAAGGGTGCGGATTATGAGGATCAAGTCGGTTTATGTCAATCAGTTTCGTGGTTTTTATAGACAAATAACGGATTCTTTTTAATTTAGCAAAATTAAGTTATGACCACCGACACAAATTAATTGGCCAATCAATAGACTCTTCGTTTGGTATTCACGCATAATAGCCCTTTTGTTGGTTAGGAAGAAGTAGGTGTCAGGTAAGTTATTTAAATCAGGCATGATTGTCAGCGCCATGACATTTATTTCCCGTATTTTAGGGTTAGTGCGAGATGCCGTTATTGCCAATTTAATGGGGGCAGGAGCGAATGCAGATGTCTTTTTGTTCGCCAATAAAATTCCTAATTTTCTGAGACGTTTATTTGCAGAGGGCGCGTTTGCACAGGCATTTATACCTGTTTTAGCCGATGTTAAGCATGAAGGTGACGAGGAACACCTAAGACAATTTGTGGCTAAAGTCAGTGGTACTTTAGGCGTGATAGTCACCATAGTAACTATTGTGGGAGTGATTGGTTCACCTATACTAGCCGCACTTTTTGGCATGGGTTGGTTTGTTGAGTATCTAAATGACGAACCCGCCGGACAAAAATATGAATTAGCGTCGTTAATGCTTAAAATTACCTTTCCCTATTTATTATTTGTATCTTTAACCGGTTTGGCAGGTGCCATTCTTAATACACTGAATAAGTTTGCTGTCGCTGCCTTTACTCCAGTATTGCTTAATGTTGCCATCATTAGTTGCGCAATATATTTAGCCCCAAGGTTTGATGAACCCGCCTTTGCCTTGGCATGGGGAGTCTTTTTAGGTGGGCTTTTTCAGTTACTTTTCTTATTGCCATTTTTATTTAAAGCGGGCTTGTTAGTTAAACCCAAATGGGGATGGTCGGATCCTGATATTGTTAAAGTTCGCACCCTGATCATTCCAGCCCTTTTTGGGGTCTCAGTGGGGCAGCTTAATTTGTTGTTCGACACTGTAATTGCTAGCTTCTTGGGTACGGGAGCGATCTCATTTCTGTATTATTCTGACCGTCTATTGGAATTTCCGTTAGGGTTGTTCGGCATTGCAATTGCGACTGTAATCTTGCCTACCTTATCGCGCAATCATGTGTCTAAGGATGATAAAGCTTTTAGCGCCAATATTGATTGGGCAGTGAAAATGGTTTGTCTTTTGGGTATCCCCGCCGCAACAGGTTTGTTTATGCTAGCTGAGCCCATGTTGTTGACTATATTTCAGCGCGGCGAGTTTACGCCTCAGCACGCCGCTTTTGCTTCCTATAGTCTAATGGCCTATTCATTTGGTTTATTAAGTTTTATGTTAGTGAAGGTTTTAGCGCCGGGCTTTTATTCGAGACAAGATACTAAAACACCAGTGAAGTTTGGTATCTGGTGTATGGGGGCGAATATGTTATTTAATTTGATTCTAGTCTGGCCATTTGATTACGTGGGGTTGGCTATGGCCACATCTCTTTCGGCTCTTATGAACGCTTTGCTGCTTTACGGCGCATTACATAAGCAAGGTGTTTATATTGCGTCATCACAAACAGTGAGACTACTCATCAAGATTGTATTGGCCAGTATGGCTATGGGCGCCGTTATTTTCTTGTTGAATCCGGAATCCGCTTCTTGGGTTAATTTATCTTTAATAAACAAAATTTTTGAGTTAGCTAAATTAATTTCTTTAGGGGCAGTGGTGTTTGTTTTTAGTCTCTTGATTTTAGGGGTCAGAAAAAGCACTTTTTCAGCATCGCAGGCCGTCACAAAATAACATGCGTAAAGGTTAACTGGAAAAACCGGCTTTTAAAAATGCAGATTCCTTAATGTTACTGCTTTCAATCGTCCTGTAGTCAGTTATAATCCGCGCCTTTGATTGATTTTCAATGAGCCTTTTGGCTTTTAAAGCAAGCCTATGAGCTAAAGAGAGTGTAGTGGAACTAATTCGTGGCCTACATAATATTCGTGACAAACATCGCGGTTGTGTATTAACAATTGGCAAGTTTGACGGGGTGCATTTAGGGCATCAGGCTGTACTTAGTCAAGTTGTTGAAAAAGCTAAAGAATTGGGACTACCTTCGACGGTAATGGTATTTGAGCCTCAACCTGAAGAATTGTTTACGCCCCAACAGGCGCCCGCTCGACTCAGTTTACTTCGCGATAAATATACGCAATTGAAAGCCCTCGGCATTGACCGTTTGTTATGCGTGAAATTCGATCTACATTTTGCGGCATTTAGTGCTACTGATTTTGTGGAAGGATTATTGGTCGACAAACTGGGGATTCAGTTTTTGGTGGTGGGCGATGACTTTCGATTTGGTAAAGGTAGGGTAGGGGATTTTTCTACACTTGTAGAAGAAGGCAAAAAATGTCAATTTGAAGTAGTCAGCACCCAAAGTTTCCGTCTTGCAGATTGTCGTATTAGTTCCACTGCCGTACGTGATGCATTAAGCAACGATGATTTTAAGCTTGCTACGCAAATGTTAGGTCGACCTTTTACCATTGCTGGCAAAGTACTACATGGTGATAAAAGAGGACGAACTATTGGTTTCCCTACTGCTAATGTTTTATTGAAACGCTGTAAGGCTCCGGTTAATGGTGTGTTTGCAGTCACAGTCAGTGTGGCGGGTAAACATTATTCCGGTGTGGCGAATATTGGCCATCGGCCTACAGTGAATGGTCAGCGTTCACAATTAGAAGTACATCTGTTTGATTTTAGTGATGATTTATATGGTCAGTTTATTTCTGTGGCCTTAGTAAGCAAAATTAGACAAGAAATGAAGTTCGATTCTTTTGAGTTACTTCATCAACAAATACAAAAAGATGCGTTAGTGGCAAAGTCACTGTTAACGGCCTCTTAATATTTTACTGTAACAATTGACCAATTTGGATTTAAGCAGCAATGAGTGATTATAAACATACCCTGAACTTGCCTGAAACTGAGTTCCCGATGCGCGGTAACTTAGCGCAACGTGAGCCAAAAATGCTGGCACAGTGGACACAGAAAAAACTCTATCAGCAAATTCGTGAAGCCAAAAAAGGTAATACGCCTTTTATTCTCCATGATGGCCCTCCTTATGCGAATGGTGATATTCATATTGGTCATGCGGTTAACAAAATTCTTAAAGACATAATTGTAAAGTCTAAAACCCTATCGGACTTTGATGCGCCTTATGTGCCTGGTTGGGATTGCCACGGATTACCCATTGAGTTAATGGTTGAGAAAAAAGTCGGGAAACCAGGTAAAAAAGTCACCGCCGCTGAATTTAGACAAAAGTGCCGTGACTACGCCGAGAAACAAATAGCAGGTCAAAAGGCAGATTTTATCCGTTTAGGTGTTTTGGGTGAATGGGATAACCCCTACAAAACCATGGACTTTACATCAGAAGCCAACATTATTCGTGAATTTGGCCTAGTAGTGCGTTCAGGACATCTTGAGAAAGGATTTAAACCCGTTCATTGGTGTACAGATTGTGGATCTGCTTTGGCTGAAGCCGAGGTAGAGTATCAGGACAAAAACTCTCCCTCCATAGATGTGCGTTTTAAAGTGGTTGATGCTGAAGCCTTTGCGGCATGTTTCTCTGCAAAAGTGACAACTGATATTTCTGTGGCAATTTGGACCACCACACCTTGGACCTTACCTGCTAACCGCGCCGTTTGTATTCACCCGACTCTTGAATATAGTTTGGTTCAGGTGACTGGTGAGCAAGGTCAAGAATGTTTAGTGATAGCAACTGAACTATTAGCAGATTGTATGCAGCGTTTTGGTTTTGAAAATTACAAAACCTTAGGCGTGTGTAATGGTCAAGCATTAGAAAATCAAGCTTTACATCACGCTTTTTATGATTTCCAAGTGCCTCTTATTTTAGGTGACCATGTTACTACGGAAGCAGGTACTGGTTGCGTGCATACCGCTCCTGGCCATGGTGTTGACGATTTTATCGTAGGTAAAAACTACGGCCTTGAGGTTGCTAATCCTGTTGGCGCAAATGGAGTGTATTTAGAAGGTACAGAGCTGTTTGCTGGTGAACATGTTTTTAAAGCCAATGATCATGTGGTTGAGGTATTAAAAGAACATGGCGCTTTATTACATCACCATGTGTATAACCATAGCTACCCACATTGCTGGAGACATAAAACACCTATTATTTTCCGCGCCACGCCACAATGGTTCATAAGTATGGATAAAAATGGCTTACGTGAAGCGTCGATAAAAGAAATTCATAAAACCCAATGGATCCCTGAATGGGGCGAGAGCCGTATTGAAACTATGGTGGCCGGTAGACCCGATTGGTGTATTTCTAGGCAGCGCACATGGGGTGTACCTATTACTTTATTTGTGCATAAAGACACAGGTGAATTACACCCCCGCACGGATGAATTACTGGAACAGGTTGCCAAACTGGTAGAACAGAAAGGCATTCAAGCTTGGTGGGATATCGACCCTGAAACATTATTAGGCAAAGATGCCGAAACCTTTGTAAAAGTACCCGATACCTTAGATGTATGGTTTGACTCAGGTGTGACTCACTATTTTGTAGTTGATCAGCGTGATGATATTCCTGCTTCCGCTGACTTGTACTTAGAAGGTTCTGATCAGCACCGTGGTTGGTTTATGTCATCTCTTATGACCTCAGTGGCGACTAAGGGACATGCGCCATATAAACAAGTCCTGACCCATGGATTTACTGTGGATGGTGAAGGCAAGAAGATGTCAAAATCTCTTGGAAATACTATTGCTCCTCAGCAAGTCACAGGAAAACTGGGCGCGGATATTTTACGCCTGTGGGTAGCTTCAACTGATTATCGCAGTGAAATAGCGGTATCAGATGAAATCCTAAATCGTTCAGCGGATGCGTACCGTCGTATTCGTAATACTGCACGCTTTTTATTGGCTAATCTAAATGGATTTGATCCTAGTAAAGACTTAGTTGCCATTGACGATATGGTAGAACTAGATAGGTGGGTAGTGGGACGAGCGAGCAGTATGCAAAAGGAAATCATCGAAGCATACGAAAAATACGATATGTTGGTCGTGTCACAAAAACTCATGCAGTTTTGTTCTATTGAATTGGGTAGTTTTTACCTAGATATTATTAAAGATAGACAATATACCGCAAAAAGTGACAGTCATGCCCGACGTTCTTGTCAAAGTGCGCTGTATCATATTATCGAAGCCTTGGTGCGTTGGATGGCGCCCATCACTAGTTTTACTGCTCAAGAGTTATGGCAAGAAATGCCTTGGCAACAAGATGAGTTTGTATTTACCGGTAAATGGTATGACGGTTTAGGTGAAGTGACCTTATCTGGTAACTTTACCAATGAGTTTTGGCAGCAAATTTTAGCCGTCAAAAATGCTGTGAACCGCTGTATTGAATTGACCCGTAAAGAAGGCAAAATCAAAGGTTCACTACAAGCAGAGGTCACTTTGTATGTAAATAGTGACCTGTTTAGCTTACTGAGCAAACTTGAAGATGAGCTGCGTTTTGTGTTGATCACTTCTGCAGCAAAAGTTGTTGAAAGTAGTGACCTGCCTGCAGACGCTGTGGCGACAGAGGTGCCTGGACTTTCAGTGGCGGTTTCTGTTTCAGCTGCTTCTAAGTGCAGTCGCTGTTGGCATCACCGTGAAGATATTGGTAATCATGCTGCGCATCCAGAGCTTTGTGATCGCTGTGTGGATAATGTTGAAGGTGAGGGCGAAAAACGCGCCTATGCTTAAACTTTTGACGCAAACAGGATGGCGATTTTTATGGTTGGCCGTGTTGGTATTTGTAGGGGATCAATATGCTAAGACTTTGGTGCTAGATAATATTGAACTCTACCAAGCTATCCAAATATTGCCATTTTTTAATCTCACCCATGTGTATAACTACGGTGCTGCTTTTAGTTTTTTACATGATGCCGGTGGTTGGCAGCGTTGGTTTTTTACTGGTATAGCCTTTGCTGTCAGTGCGTTAGTGTTGTGGTGGTTAAAACAAACCACCAAGGAACAAACTATTTTACCCATAGCGTTTAGCCTAATAATAGGCGGTGCAATTGGTAATGCCGTTGATCGATTAATGCATGGCTACGTAATAGATTTTTTAGTGTTGTATTATCAAGATTGGTATTGGCCTGCTTTTAACGTGGCCGACAGTGCCATATGTATAGGTGCAGTTTTGTTGATAGTGGATATGTTTAAAAATAAAGAGGAAAAGCATGCCTGAGTTGCAGCAAAATTTGATAAAGCAAGGTAGTGAAGTGGTATTGCACTTTGATTTAAAATTGGCCGATGGCTCTGCCGCGGACAGTACAAGAGTGAATAACAAACCGGCTAAGTTAGTAATGGGTGATGGTAGTCTTACACTTAATTTTGAAGATTGTTTATTAGGACTGAAAGCGGGTGATAAAAAATCTTTTACCCTAGAAGCCAATGATGCCTTTGGTATGCCAAATCCTGACAATTTACACCATCTTGAGCGAAGTAAATTTAATGCTGAAACACCTGCAGAAGAAGGTATGATTATCGCGTTTACTCAGCCCGATGGCACGGAGTTACCAGGAATTGTGCGAGAAGTCACTGGAGACTCAGTCACAGTTGATTTTAATCATCCTTTGGCTGGACAGGTCATTACCTTTGACGTAGAAATACTGTCAGTTAACTGGATAGGTTGGAATAAATAACTATGCAGATCCATCTTGCAAATCCACGAGGTTTTTGTGCCGGGGTAGACCGCGCAATTATCATTGTTGAGCGTGCTTTGGAAATGTTCCCTGCACCTATTTTTGTGCGCCACGAAGTGGTACACAATAAATTTGTAGTCGACGGGCTTAAAGAGCGCGGAGCGGTATTTGTAGATGAATTATCAGAAGTACCTGATGACAGTATTGTTATTTTTTCTGCTCATGGTGTATCACAAGCAGTGCGAACTGAAGCAGACTCTCGTGGCTTAAAAGTGTTTGATGCCACTTGTCCTTTGGTCACCAAAGTCCATATGGAAGTGATGCGTGCGAGTAAAAAAGGCACGGAATGTATTTTAATCGGACATCAAGGACACCCTGAAGTTGAAGGCACTATGGGACAATATGATAATCCCAAAGGTGGCATCTATTTGGTGGAATCGGTTGAAGATGTAGCCAAACTGTCGGTTAAGGACCCATCGCAACTTTATTATTGTAGCCAGACTACATTATCGGTGGATGATACCGCTGACGTGATTGATGCCTTAAGACTGCAATTTCCTGCAATAGAAGGGCCTCGTAAAGATGATATCTGCTATGCCACTCAAAATCGCCAAGATTCAGTTAGGTCCCTATCTGCTGATTGTGATTTATTGTTGGTAGTAGGCGCACAAAATAGTTCCAATTCTAATCGACTTAGAGAATTAGCAGAAAAAATTGGAGCCACTGCGTATTTGATTGCAGACGCTAATTGTATTCAGCAGTCATGGCTTAAAAATGTCAAAAATATTGGTGTGACAGCGGGGGCGTCTGCGCCAGAAATATTGGTTCAAGGCGTAGTTAACCGCTTAAGAGAGTGGGGAGCCACTGCCGCTATCGAAAGAGTTGGACGTGAAGAAAATATTGAGTTTGCTGTCCCTAAAGAATTACGAGTCAAAAACCTTTCTTGATTTGTTGTTGGATTTAATCACCATGGTTTTTGAAATGGCTCACTAGGCTTTTATTCATAAAAAACAATCCTTTGGGGTTTTATTCAATGATTGATCGATTTGCATTTCCAAACATTTTAGATCTGCTAATTGACTACCTTTGGCAGTAGCGCTAATGGTATAGGTTGTCGCCGATACACCAGTGACCAAAAATGTATAATATTTGCTTTCTGGAAGACTGAGCTGCTCAGTTTTAGCGTAGCTAATATTTTCTAATCGAAAAGATTCTTGTTGTATTTTAAGCCGCAGCAAATGGGTAATAGCATCGCCGCGCCTTGCAGCCAAAATTTGTTGTTCAAATGACGGGAATATCAGCGTCGCTAAAATTCCAATAATTATCACCACCACCAATAGTTCAATCAACGTCATACCAAATGGTATGTAAAACGCTAAGTGACTCTCACTTGCCATTTCCTTTTGTTGCGTTGGCATATTCATTCCTTTTTTATGCGTTTTAAATAAACTGAACTATATTTTGTGTAATGGATTTGATTATAGGCCAATTTAAAATTGGTGCTAAGTAAGGATACTAATATGCGCAACCTGTCCGGTCTTACACTCCTAGAATTACTCATTACTATCGCTATTTTAGTGCTGGTGGTTTCACTCGGCGCCCCTGCAATCACCTCTATACAAAAAAACATGCAATTAAAGGCGGCTGCTGAGACCAGTTATTTTGCCTTCCAACAAGCTCGGGTAGCGGCTATTACTCAAAGTGTTGATGTGACGGTTGCCATCAACTCTAGTGAAAATTGGTGTGCTGCTTTGAGTGACGATGGCGTATGTAATTGTTCTATCTTGAATGATTGCACCCTTAATGGGGTGGAATATAAGGTGGATTTTTCTGACTATCCATTTGTCAATATCGACACAGTGACATTTGGAGAAGATAGCGTCGCTATATTTGATTCAAATCGAGGGATGGCAATTGGTCATGCGGGTTCTGTCGTTTTTAGTGATGGCGATAAACAGCTTAAATTGATCTTGAGTAATATGGGGCGCGTTAGAATTTGTGCGGTTGCTAGTCGTCTCGGAGGATATGAGGCGTGTTAGTTTTACCTACAAAGCAACTAGGCAATAGTTTGGTTGAGTTGATGATCTCTATGACCCTAGGGTTAGCATCCATAACTGCAATGGCATCATTGGTGGGGCACGGTATTGCGTTAAATTCCAGTTTACTTGCAAAATCCAGGTTAGACGAAGAAACCAATGCGGTTGTTGCTGTTCTCAGCCATGATCTTAAACGTGCGGGGTACTATGCCAGTACCAATGAAATAGTTAAGAATCCAATAACTCGTTCAAACCCCTTTGATGGCAGTTTAAAAATAGCGGCCTATCCATCTGAAGCGGCCAATAGCTGTATTAATTTCGCATATGACCGCAATAAAAATGGAGAATTGGATACAACTGCTTCAAACGAAAATTATGGTTATCGTTTAAAAGATAGAGCTGTTGAAATTCGCTTGGACGGTGCTGCTTGTGATGAGTCTGGGTGGCATGACTTAACGGATCCAAAGGTGGTTCAAGTCATGATGCTGGAATTCACGGTTGAACAAACAACAGTGCAACAAATTATGCAAACTCGAGTCAATATTGCATTGCAAGCCCGCCTTAAGAAACATCCTGAAATTTTACGTCGTATCAACACTCAAGTTTTATTGGAAAATTATGAATAAGTGGTTCGTGGTTTATTCTTTAGGTGTGCTGAAGCAGAAAGGCGCTGCGATATTACTGACGGTTGTTCTGTTGCTAATTATGGTGACATTGGTGACTCTATATACGGGTAAAATTCAATCATTTGAACAGCAAATTTTACTTAATACACAAAATCAAATTTGGGCTAATGCATCCGCCAAGGCTGGGTTAAATCAAGGGTTAGCAATACTTAATGTCAACAAAGTCTGGCCGAATATTGAGGTGACAGGCAATCTAGAGGATAACAGTACATTTAGTCTTTCTGCCATCAGTGAAAATTTACCCGGTAGGCGCACTCTTGTGACTATGACGGCTAACGGACGGTCTGCTGATGGATTAGCTAGGGCCACAGTTGAGGAGCAATCTCTAGTGTATCCCATACTGTTCAATACTCCCCCTGCGCCGCTGATGGTACAACATGGGATAAGTAACGATGGCGAGTTCGAAATAGTCTCAAACCCAGATGGATTGGGTGTTTCAGCGCCTTTTTCACTGTGGTCAGATACTGAAGTTACCTTGTCTGGGACTCATCACCATAGTTGTACATACAGTGCATTTAGTGAAGGAAACTGCAGTACTAACAGTTATTCAGATCACAGTATCAAAATGGCTGACATCATGGATGCTTCTGCTTCATTTCCTGCTGATGTAGTCAGTTATCTGTTTAACATTCCCGCCACTGAGTGGCTTCAATTACAACAACAAGCTGATTTTGTCTTGGCAGACTGTGACAGCTTGGATATTGGCAGCTGGGGACTGATATGGATCAATGGTAACTGTGATGTCAGTGCCAGTACACAGGTTGGAAGTGAATCAGAACCTATTATCTTAGTGATTTATGATGGCGACCTTGAATTTCACCCTGATGTGGCGATGTATGGACTTTTGTTATCATTTAAACCGCTAGGTTCATTGAAAAATTTGGATATCAATATGCAAACTGGTAGTGCCGTATTTGGGGCTGTAGTCTCCAATTATCAGTTGGGGACAAAAAGTGAATTAGCTCGAGTGGTGTTTAATACAGACGTCATGGAACAATTACAGCACAGTAAAAAATTGCAAAGAGTGGCTCGAGTGCCAGGTAGTTGGCATGATTTTTAACTGAAGGTACTTATGTGTAAAGAAAATGGATTTTCATTAATTGAAGTGTCAGTAGCGTCACTGATTATTATGTTAGGAGTGACGGGTTACGTGACTTTACAAAGCGAGTATGTCGTCACAGATACAAAACTCAATTTGCGGGGTGTGGCTTTGAACCTTGCTCAAGAAAAATTGACTGATTTAGCTTATTTTCAACGTCTAAGATATGTAGAAGGTGTGTCGTCTTTCCAAACTATTGCCAATAATTTGGGAGGCACTATCCCCGCCGGAGAAAGTAAAGTAGTGTTATCTACACAAGAACATCTGCAAACCTATACTACACAATGGGAAGTTGAGAACCTATATTATGTTGATACTAATTTTGATGGTGTAGCTGATACTTGGGTGAAACCAGGCTCACCGTTTTTTCCAGTTGAATTGCCCCGAAATGCCCATCTTAAAAATGTTCACGTTATGGTTACTTGGCTGGATACGAATGGAGACACTAAACAAATTGATATGTTTGGTAGTATCGCACCTATTGAACAGAGCCAAAGCTTTCAAACCAAATATCGCTCATCAAGTGCTCTTGCAGAGCCCTAGTTTTTCGAAAAAATAAATTTACCCTATACCTACTATGCTGTAAGTACTTAAACTAAGCTATAGTGTATTGTTTTAAAAGAATTTATTGTCATATTCCTTGTTGATTAGATCAAAATATATACCTTTATCCCCGTACAAATAACCTAATACTTTGTATTTTTAGCTAACATACTAGTCATAGATTTATCTAGATGGTTAGTCGAACATTTATGTTTTACAACTAGAGTGAGAAAAAGTGTGAATAGCAAGGCCAAAAAATTGAATGCAAATAATCAACAAGGTGTTGGCATGATTGAAGTGCTGGTGACTTTGTTTATTTTATCTGTTGGTTTGCTTGGTGTTGCCTATTTACAGTTTGTAGGTTCATTTACGAATTCCGAAGCCTTAAGTCGTTCTCAGTCAGTGTTGGTCGCTCAGCAACTAACTGAACGCTTAAGAGCTAGCGCTGTTTTTTCTCCTCTTGGAAAAGGTTTAGTTGTTCATAACGATTATTTTGATGAAGACTTATATAACTTTTCTGGCATGACTTGCGCCTCCGGTCTACCCCATGCTTGTTATTGTTTGGAACGGCCAGTTTCTATTCCCAATTGTAATGATAATGTTTGTACTGCAGCTCAATTAGCAATTTTTGACGGCTACGAGGTCTCGTGCGCAGCGGTTGCTGCTAATCCTGAAATAGAAATTAGTTTAACCTGTGAATTGGATAATAATGCCGCTGATGCAGACGCGTGCAGTGTTGGTTCCAAACATATCGTTATTTTAAGTTGGCCTGTTGAGAACTGGCAAAATATTGATAGAACGTTGAACGCTGATTGTAATGTTGATGAAACGCTGCCCCATGACTGTGTGTCAGTGGATGTGACTTTATGAAATCTTATAGTAAACAAAGCGGTTTTAGTCTTATTGAGTTGATGATATCCCTTACTTTAGGGCTTATCGTTTCTGCCGCTGTAATACAGGTGATGATTAGTAACAATTCAACTGAACGACTCAATAGGTCAATTGCGTCAGCGCAAGAAAACGGTCGTTTTATCATTGCTAGGTTAAGAAATGACTTAATTATGACTGGGCGCTACGACATGTTGCGTCCTGAACTGAATAGAGATGTTGATATAGTTGTAGAAGCGGCTTTTGTACAGAATAACCCTATTCCTATAGTGGGCGATTTTAGTAATGGGTTAACTAAAGGTGCCATAGAGGGGGCTGATTCTTCGAGTGATACTTTGATGGTAATGCTGCAAGGCTCTAAAGATTGCCGTGGTGCCTCTCATGGTTATAACGATGAAGAGTTTTTGGTGGTCAACGAATATTTCTTAGACGGTACTTCTCTAAAATGTAGGGGGTTTGATGGCAGAGTTTTGCGTGGCCTAAAAGCTGAAGTTGATGACGCTACGGCTTACACCTTGTTAGACGATGTATTGAGTTTCCAAGTCCAATACGGCATGACAGACAATATCGCATCAAAAGACAATTCAGCACGACCAGTAAAATTTATTGATGCCGATACCTTAGGCGCAGAAAAAGCGGCGGGTGCCTTGGTTGTTGCAATTCGTATTGCAATACTACTGAAAGCTGATTCTGATGTTGTCATCAGTCCCGTTCCCTCGTTTAAATTGCTCAATGAAGAGTCCATTCAGCCAAGCGAAAAGAGGCTGTACAAACAATTTGAAACCACAATCACTTTGCGTAATAGCAAAAATTTCGCTCGAAGTAGAAATATATGAATTATCTATCAAAACAAAAAAATGCAGGAATGGTCATGGTGTTTTCTTTACTGATACTCATGAGCCTCACGATTTTAGGTGTATCTTCAGTTTCCAGTAGTTTAATGCAAAGTAAAATGGCGACCTCTATGGAGAAAAGATCTCTTTCCTTTGATGCTGCAGAGTCCGCAATCGCGGCTGTAATGTTTGAATCTGAGGACGAAGCTTTGCTTAGTAACCCTGGTTTAGACGATCCACTATCCGCTGCAAGAGGAGGCACTCAATTAGATTTAGAAGCACAAACTTTGAGTTGTTTTGAGGATCTTACTTGGACCAATAGAACACTGACTAAAAACGGATTGATAAAAAGCACACAGCATATTGCAGCGGGTAATTATACCGATAAGCCCACAGTAAAAAGTTGGTCTCGCGCCGCTTTTGTGCGAGAGCAGCCATGTGTTGGTTCAAGCAATGTTATCGGAGGCAGTAATATTAGTTGTCACGTCTTTATTGTTAGAGGGTGTGGGCAACTTGATGACAGTAATTACGCAGTGGCCAATTCAGTGAATGCTTCAGTATTTGCGCCAGCAACCCAATAAGCGGTGGTTTTATGAAATATATCAACAAAATTATGGCGGTATCCTTGTCCGCTAGTCTGGCACTTTTTAGTAGTGTGAGTTATGCAGATGATCTAGAGATATACTTAGGAACAGCAGGTAGCGAAGTCACTTATAATCCGAATGTGCTCTTTATTATGGATACTTCTGGCAGTATGACTGGCAGAGATGGTGGTTCAGAATCAAGAATGTTAAGAGTGCAAAATGCGCTAAAAGAAACCCTAAACTCAGTCACCAATATTAACGCAGGGTTAATGCGTTTTTCAGATTATG
Source organism: uncultured Paraglaciecola sp. (assembly GCF_963977085.1). GTDB lineage: Bacteria > Pseudomonadota > Gammaproteobacteria > Enterobacterales > Alteromonadaceae > Paraglaciecola. The sequence continues at coordinate 183,213 of NZ_CAXBNC010000008.1, forward strand.
GTGGTCCAGTTTTGTATCCCGTGAGGCCAATTGATGATGCTGTCTCACCTGAAATTATCACCTCTATTTCACAAGCAACAGATGATGCCTATGAAATTTCATCGTCGGTAAATACCTCCAGTTCTAGCTTGAGGTTATCTCAAGGTACTAATGCAGTGACTTTAGGCCTTCGATATCAAGACCTTAATATTCCTCGCGGTGCAGTTATTACCAATGCTTATATTCGTTTTAGTTCAGACGCATTTAATAGCGGCGCAACAAATTTACTCTTTAGTGGTGAGAAAGTCGGTGATTCAACTACCTTCAGTGATACCAATAACAATATTTCGGCTCGGACTAAAACCATTAACTCTGTGTTGTGGGACACGGACAATGATTGGCCTGTTTCCGGTGAGACTATTGTATCCCCTGATTTAAGTAGTGTGCTGCAAGAAATTGTTGATCAAGCTACATGGTGCGGCGGAAACTCGTTAAACATCATTGTTGATGGCCAAGGCATAAGTGGCAGTAGCGAGCGACGCTCTCCAGCCTTCGAAGATGGTGACGGCCTGACTCCGCAACTTGTTGTAGTATACGATGATTCAACTGCCACGGGTTGTGTTAAGGGTAGGTTAAATTACCAAGTGGATTCGCAAAATAACAATGCTGAAGAGCGTAGTAATGGATATGAATCTACGGGAACTGAACTGACATTTAAGGACAGCTCTAACGAATATATAGGTGTCAGGTTTAGAAATGTTGGGTTACCGCAAAATGCGAGTATTTCAAATGCCTATTTGGAATTTACTGCCTATCAAAACAGCTCAAGTTCCTATGCGAGTTTTAATATTTTTGGGGTCAACGAGGATGATCCAAGCAGTTTTAATTCCTACTCTAGGTATCTCCTAAGAAACAAGTCAAAAACTGCAGCAGTTGCGTGGACTGATATTCCAAGATGGTATAAAAATTACACTTACGAAAGTCCCTCAGTGGCCAATATCGTGGAACAGATTGTTAGCCGTGGTGGCTGGGAGTCTGGTAACGATATGATGTTTGTTTTTTCAAACTTTGTAGGTACTCGCGGTGCCTATACTTATAACGGTCAACCATCAAGTACTGTTAGTTTAGTGATTGAATATGAGGGAAATGCTACACCAGGCAGTACCTCCACTGTAAGGGAACATTTAGTCAGTCAAGTGGATGCTTTAAGTGCCAGTGGATATACCCCAATAGTTGATACCTTGTACGAAGCAGCGAGTTATTATGGTGGACTACCCGTTGATTATGGGAAAACTCGGGGCCAATCGTCTGTTTCAAGTACTGTACGTCGCAATACAAGAGTCAGTCATAGATTGTCATATGTTGGAGCTGATTCCGTTTTACCTTCAGGGTGTACGGTAGACAACCTAAGTAGTTCAGATTGTAGAAATGAATATATACCTGATGGTGCTACTTACATCAGTCCAGTGACCGATAAAGTCTGTCAAACTAATAATCATATAGTGCTTTTATCTGATGGTGAGGCTAATAATAATCACAGTGTCACTGAGATCCAAACTTTACTTGGAAAGTCATGTAGCGGTTCTGGTGGCGAAAAATGCGGTGTCGATCTCGTCAAAAATATTAGTGATGGTGATGAATCTGAAATTGATACTCGCGTGTTTACTCATACTATTGGCTTTGCTGCAGGTTCAACTGCCAACGCCTTTCTGAACGACTTAGCTGTTAATGGCAACGGTGATTTCTATACCGCTGAAAATACTGAAGATTTAGTGGGGGTTTTCCAAGCCATTTTAAAGACGGTTAAGGACGTGAATGCTACTTTCGTTTCTCCTGGGGTAGCTGTAAACCAACTTAACCGATTAACCCATAACGATGAATTATATTTTGCTTTGTTTAAGCCAGCTGAAGGCTCTATTTGGCCAGGAAATGTGAAGAGATATAGGCTAGATGGCTCGGATATTTTGGATAAAAATGGTTTGGACGCTGTGGATAGTGTGACTGGATTCTTTAATGATAGTGCCCATAGTTATTGGTCATTATTGGCGGACGGCAATGATGTACGAGAGGGGGGAACTGCTGGGCAAATGGGACTACCACGTGATGCTTACACTTTCGACGGCCCAGGTACTATTATCAATACTGGCAACTTGTTGCATGAGGATAACGATTCAATAACCATTGCAGATTTAGCCGTAGGCGCATTGGCAGATCCAGAAACGACCCGTGAAACTGTCTTAAAGTGGGCCCGAGGCGTTGATGTTAAAGATGACGATGGTGATGGCAGTACTACGGATGCGCGTAAAGCAATGGGTGACCCTATTCATTCTCAACCGGTAATAGTTAACTATTCTCTCACCGACAGTGCCGTATTTGTGGCAACCAATCACGGTTTTTTACACTCTTTTGATCCCACTACAGGTGAAGAAAATTTTGCCATTATGCCGAAAGATTTAATGGATAATTTATATGATTTATATCTCGACTCTTCCACTTTCTCGCACATTTATGGCTTAGATGGGGACATGGTTCTTAGGACAGTGGGCACTAATATCTATCTATACGTTGGCATGCGCCGCGGTGGGAATAATTATTACGCTTTTGATATTACCAGCAAAACCAACCCTAGGTTGATGTTTAAAATTGAAGGCGGAACAGGGGATTTTGCTAATTTAGGACAAACTTGGTCTAAACCTACAGTAACAAAAATAAACGTAGGTGGCAGTAGTAGAAATGTTCTGATATTTGGTGGTGGTTATGATGAAGACCAAGATAATAGATTGCTTAGAAGTGCTGACTCTGTGGGTAACTCAGTGTTTATAGTTGATGCCGATAGTGGTGAGCTTATTTGGAGTGCAAGTAATGCTGACGCTGATTTAAACTTGACCCAAATGGACTACAGTATTCCAGCAAGAATTTCTGTAATTGATCGTGAAAATGATGGATTTGCAGATCATATGTATGTTGCTGATACCGGAGGGCAAATATTTAGGTTGGATATCCACAATGGCGAGTCGGTTGTTGATTTAGTCTCAGGTGGACTATTGGCCAATTTTGGTGGTGATCTTGAGGCAGACAATAGACGCTTTTATTATGGTCCAGATGTCTCTGAAATCAGTTTGGGCGCAGATCACTATTATGCAGTGGTTGTCGGTTCTGGTTACCGCGCACACCCATTAAACGCAGTTATTAATGACCAGTTTTACATGATTAAGGATGAAGGTGTCTTTACGATTGATGAAGATGGCAATTTCGAACTGCCGACAACAGCGCTAGGTTTAAGTGATTTATATGATGCGACAGACCATTTATTAACATCTTCCGATTCAGTCGCTAAAGAATTGGCAGTGGAACAGTTTGCAGAATCACAAGGTTGGTATATTAGTCTTAGTACTGGAGGGGAAAAGGTGCTCGCATCGCCACTTATTTTGGATTACCAAGTCATATTTACCACTTACTTACCTGCCTCTGCCAGTGAAAGTGAATGTGCGCCTCCAACCGGAAACAGCCGTGCATATTTAGTAGAGCTAATTAATGGCAATTCAGTGACTGATTTGAACCAGGATGGTACTCAGTTACATGATGATCGTTATGCACAATTAAAACAAACGGGTATTGCACCAGATACCAAAATTTTGATTGAAGATATTATTAAGCCTATCATCTGTTTAGGTACCGAATGTGCTTCGACAGTCTTCGAGGTAGATGAAGATGGTAATAAGGTCGGTTGTGGTTCAGACTTTGAGTGTTTAGCTGAAAACATTCACAGCTATTTTGAACGAGTCCAAAAAAGCAGTTGGAAAACAGAAACGGAAAGACCATGAAAATAGCCCCAAATATAATGAAAAAAACGCAACAAGGTTTTTCATTAATTGAACTGATGATATCGGTTGCTATTATTGGCATTATCGCCAGTATCGCTTATCCCAGTTACCAAGGTTTTATTGTGAGTACGAATAGAGGTGCTGCCCAAGCAGATTTAATGAGCTTGGCGGCTGCACTGGAGCGACACAAAGCGGCTAGTTTCACTTACAAAGGGGCAGCGGAGTCAGCAGCAGATACTGGAAAACCTGCTATTTTTCACAAGCATTCACCTTCTGCAGAACTTTATGCAAATCGTAAATACGATTTGTATATCAGTGAATCCAGTGGCAGTGCCTATTTAATTGAAGCTAAGCCAGTATCAGGTACTTCCCAAGCTGCAGACGGGAATGTTGCGTTTTATAGTGATGGTCGTCGGGCATGGGATGCCAATAATAATGGTGCATACAGTGCGACCGAATTTTGCTGGAGTTGTTAGGGTAGGGGGATTTTTACTGATGAATGTGTTTCACTCTGCCTACTTCACCGCTGTCTAACCTGACCTTAATTCCATGGGGGTGATTGGGGGAGTTGGTAAGTATTTTTGCTACCACCCCCTCGGTTAAATCACCGCTTCTTTGATCTTGCTTCAGTACGATTGAAACTTGCGCACCAAGCTTAATATTTGCACGTTTTGTACCTTCCATTGTTAATCCTCAATCTTATCTTTAAATTCACATAAATCTTCAATCAAACACGAGACACAGCGTGGTTTACGGGCAATACAAGTATACCTACAGTGTTAAATTAACCAGTGATGCACATCGACTTTAAACTCTTTGGGTACTACTTATAAGAGTTTATCTTCGACTTTTTCAACCGTTTTACCCATGGCCAGCTTAGTACGATTAGACACGCGAAAAATATGAGTGTCGACAGCTATTGTAGGCCAGTCAAATGATAAGGAAAGTAGATAGACATTCTATTTTTAATAAAATCATACCGATTTGATTAGCGGCGAGTCAACGTAATTAGTCTCAAGGGAATTTATTTAAATATAATGCAAGTGTCGTCTAAGCTCACTATTTCTCTAGCTGGCAGGAAACTGGCGGCTACTTGGCGTTTTGAATATCAACCGAGTTAGTCATACTATCTGCAACTGAAAGACAGGAGTTATAAACAAAGATGAAAGTATGTAAAAATAAAATTGTCACGCTTAGGAAAGAGCATGGATGGTCTCAAAGTACACTTGCAGAAATATCCGGCTTGGGTGAAAGAACCATACAACGAATAGAAAAAGAAGGTGTTTGTTCACTTGAATCAGCTATGGCGTTAGCATCTGTATTCGAATTAAGCCCTAAAGAACTGCACGTTGACGTAAACCAAATTGATGATGACATTGTTCATGCTAGAGAAGTAAATTGGGGCGGTGTGATTGGCATGATTGTTTTGTTTCTGTCTGCTTTTTTCATCATTGATTTAACGAGTAAATACCCAAACTGGGAAATAGTAAGCGCTTGTTTAATACTAGGTCTTTCCTTTGCTCTGTCTTGTGTCGCACATGGTATTAGAGAAACCTTATCGAGTTTAGCTGCGACGGCGTGGATTATTCGTATACCAACGGCTGTACAGGGAGTCAGTAAGAAGATTGCGATAATAAAATCGTTGCGTGATTACGCATACATTGTTGGAATAGTTAGCTCGCTAGTATGTGGCTTAACAATAGTTAACCACTCTCAAATTGACCTACTGCACCTCACTAATTACTTCACCTATGCTATTCGACCACTTGTATATGGGATATTGATGTCGGAGCTTTGGTTTAGGCCCTTAAAGCACAGGCTAGAGCATATGCTTAAAGTTAATGCTGTACCTCACAAAGAGGAGAGCAAGTCATGAAAAGCATTTACGTTTTTTGGTTGGTCTTGTTCAGTATTACACCAATGACAATAGAGGCAAACACGTTAGAGTCTGAGCTGAATGATAAAGTAGTGAATATTGTTGAACAATTTCAAATCCAACACGGATTTAATGGTTCGATTGCGTTAAAACTGCAAGCACACCCCATTTTTACTTATTCTGTGGGCTACCAAAAGCAAAACACTAAGTTAAACGCAGAGCACTTATTTAGCAGCGGTTCTGTTGGCAAAGAGTTTACGACAGTTGCGCTTTTGAAGTTAATAGATGAAAGCCGTTTGACACTGGATGATCGCATTAGTAAGTATATTCCGGTACTTCCATCTTGGGGGCAAAAAATCCAAGTAAAGCACTTACTTTCCCACACATCAGGTTTGCCTAAAATCAGCTGGAAAAATAACATCACAAGCCAAGATGTCATGAACCAAGTAATGGCTTTGCAAGCTCTAGAATTCAACCCAGGCACTGGTTATTTGTATGGAAACATTAATGTGATGTTGCGAGCTAAAATTGTTGAAAACATAACAGGGCAGAAATTCGATAAATATTTAAAAGATCATTTCTTTGACCCGTTAGGAATGACCAAAACAATTCAATCAGTAATAATTAATCAGTCAAACCAACAGGTTGCAGGTGATTATCCTACGGCCATAAACGGGGTGACAATCTACACTACCGCATCTGATTTATTACTTTGGGAAATGGCACTGTTAGACGGAAAAGCTTTAAATGGGAAGTCGGTTTTGACCTATATATCCGAACACAAAATGTCAGGAAAACCGAACCACATTGAATATGACTTTGGCCAGTTTTTTATGGAAAATGAAAAAATTTCAGCGATTAAACATGATGGCAGTAATCCTTCCCACCATGTGCTGAAATATACAAATTTGGCCTCTAAACTTTCCTTAGTCGTTATGTCTAGTGATGGAAATAAAAACTTACTGTATTTAATAAAAGACGATATAGAGGCACTGTTCCAATCGATTAATTAAGTTCTCAGGTCGCTTTACCTGCCTTTTGGGTACTTAATTAACGTTAGCAAGCATTAACCGAATTCGGTTTTTATAGATCTAAATATATAACGTTGATTTCAGATAATAGTGAAACGCCCTGCTCAATATAAACGAGGTTTAGCTTTATTGAATTAGGTAGACTGAGTAAATTAGAATTCCAACTTTACTCAGTCTTATCTTTAAACTCACACAAGTCTTCAATAATACAAGAACCACAACGGGGCTTACGGGCGATGCAAGTATAACGGCCATGGAGTATAAGCCAGTGATGCACATCGACTTTAAATTCTGCTGGTACCACTTTTAAAAGCTTGTTTTCTACTTCTACCACGTTTTTACCTATGGCAAACTTGGTGCGGTTAGATACGCGGTCGATGTGAGTATCTACCGCGATTGTCGGCCAGCCAAAAGCTGTATTCAGTACCACATTCGCGGTCTTACGGCCAACGCCTGGTAGGGCTTCTAGGGCTTCGCGGTTTTCGGGCACTTCACCACCGTGTAAGTCCACCAACATTTGGCAGGTTTTCATGGTGTTGACGGCTTTGGTATTAAATAGGCCTATGGTTTTAATGTATGATTTTAAGCCCTCTAGGCCTAGATCTAATATGGCTTGGGGGGTGTTAGCCACTGGATAAAGTTTAGCAGTGGCTTTATTCACACCTACATCAGTAGCTTGAGCTGACAGCAAAACAGCGATTAACAGTTCAAAAGGCGAACTGAAATTAAGCTCAGTGGTGGGATGCGGATTATCGTCTCGAAGTCGAGTTAGTATTTCTAAACGTTTGCTTTTATTCATTTTGTTATCGTTTTACTCTCTAAAAATCTAGCATCTAGCATCTAGCATCTAGCATCTAGCATCTAGCATCTAGCATCTAGCTTTCTGTAGTGACTCGGGCGCGTTGCACCACTTTTTCTTCAGCCTTAGCGGCAAACAAACGTTCCATGTGGCTATCCAATATGTTTTTAAGAGCGATTAACAGACCCATACATAAAAAAGCGCCGGGAGGTAAAATGGCAAGTAAAAATGGACTATCAGTTTCAAACACTGTGATTTTAAGGCTGGTGGCCCAATCGCCTAACAATAAATTGGCACCAGCAAACAAGGTGCCATAGCCCAATAACTCTCGCATAGCCCCTAATAATACCAACACCACTGTAAAACCTAACCCCATCATCAAACCATCAAAAGCAGATTTTCCGATAGTATTTTTAGAGGCATAGGCCTCTGCTCGTCCAATAATGGCGCAGTTAGTCACTATAAGCGGAATAAATATCCCTAATGCTTGGTACAGTGTAAAAGTGTAAGCATTCATCAGTAGCTGCACTATGGTTACAAAAGCAGCAATGATCATTACAAAGATAGGGATGCGAATTTCGCTAGGGACCCAATTTCGAATTATCGATACTGTGGTATTCGAGCCAATTAACACTAGTGTGGTGGCTAGTCCTAAACCAAGTCCATTGGTAATAGTGGCTGTTACCGCAAGCAAAGGGCATAAACCTAATAGTTGCACCAATGCCGGATTGTTTTTCCACAGGCCTTGCCAACTTAACTCTTTAAACTCATTCATTTCCTTGGCTCACTTTTGCATCAATGACTTTCACAGCGTTATTCCCAGTACAGGCATTTTCAGCGTTAAAAATACTGCCTTGATTAGCTAAGTAATATTCCGCACTTAACTTAACTGCTCTGACTACTGCTCTTGGGGTGATTGTGGCACCTGTAAATTGATCAAACTTCCCGCCGTCTTTTTTCACTGCCCAATTTGTGGCGATGTCAGCGCTAAATATTTGATTGTCAAAGTCTATTACCCAATTACTAATACGTAAGTCTATTTTGTCGCCTAGTCCAGGTGTTTCTTTATGTTCAAGCACTCTCACGCCTGTTACCTTGGCCGAACCAGATTCTGAAAGGGTAACGCCCACCACTAAATGAATTTGCCCACTGTATCCATCTGGGGCAGTGGTTTCTATGGCTGCAGCCACACCTTGTCCCAGTTTGGTGGCGCGATATATATGTTGGGGGGCATCGGAGCCCAAATATTCAGGAGACGTCACTAAGGCGCAATCTAACTGTATGGCGTTGTCATAACTGCTTTTATCAATGACTGCATTAAGTATGGAGAGCAATTTCTGTTGCTGCTGCAGCGCAATCTGATCTTTGGTACCGAAGTAGGTGAGGGCAATCAGTCCAGTGGTAAATAATGCGAATATCGCCAATATCACCCCATTTTTAGACATAGTATATTGGATACTTTTTGTCATGATTTGACCTTGCCTTTTGATTTTTGTTTGCTTGCGGCATGACCGTAAGTGCGTGGCCGCGTATAATAATCAATTAGAGGCACTGCCATATTCATGATCAATACTGCAAAAGCCACGGCGTCAGGATAGCCACCCCATTCTCTAATCAGATAAACCCACACACCAATTGCCGCTCCAAAAATGATTCTACCTTTATTTGTTGTGGAAGCGGACACAGGATCGGTAGCAATAAAAAAGGCACCAATAATAATGCTTCCATTAAATAAGTGGAAAAGACTAGATGGGTATAAGTCACTGTCTACAAGTGACATTATCAATGCGCAGATAAATAGCCCCGCTACCATGCTAACGGGTATATGCCAATTGATGACTTTCTGTTTAAGTAAATATAAGCCACCGAGCAGATACCCTAGGCTAATCCAACTCGATGCCACACCTAAACCAGTAATCACGCTGTCAAAAATAGGGAGTTCAATGCTTTCTGAATAGGTAAGCCCTTGGGCTAAGCTGGTTTTAACTGTGTCTAGTGGCGTCGCCATAGTCACGCCATCAATGCCTGTTTTAAGTTGCGCAAGGCTAAAACCTTCCACGCTAAAGCCAGTAAAAACAGCTTGCAGGGCATCCATAAAATCATGACTATATTGTGCTAGGTCGACAGGGGGTAGCCACTGGGTCATTTGTACAGGAAAAGAAACCAACAACATGACATACGCCGCCATCGCTGGATTAAATACATTAAAACCTAAACCGCCATATAGTTGTTTTACTATAGCAATAGCGAAAAAAGTGCCAATCACAATCACCCACCAAGGGGCAAAAGGAGGAATACTCACCGCCAATAACATGGCTGTGAGTACCGCACTATAATCTTTTAACGCACGCTCAAAATCTCGCTTTCGTAATTCTAGAATTGCCGCTTCGGTAACCACTGCTGTGATGATGGCTATACCTATTTGAATAACTGTGCCCCAACCGAAGAACCATGTTTGTAATAAGATCCCAGGGATCATAGCTAAAATCACTAAACGCATAACTTGACCGGTATCACGGCGAATATGTTGGTGCGGAGAGCTGGCTAATTTATATTTCATGAGGACTTATCTGCTTTTTCAGCGGCTCTTTTGGCTTTAGCTTTCGCTACTGCCGCAGCAATTTTGCGCTTTTTCATATCTATTTGTTGTTCTTCTGTTTTGGCAAGTTCAACTGAATTGTCAGTTTCACTGTTCTCTACCTTAGGGGCTGATGCTGATTTTGGCGCGGCTAGGTCATTGCCGGCTTTCTGGGCGTTCCGTTTAGCCTTTGCTTTGGCTACTGCTGCCGCTATTTTAGCCTGTTTACTGTCTGTAATAGTGGCGGGTGGCGCTTCTGGCGCCTTGGTCACGGGAACAGAGGTGCCAGAGTCGGTTTGTACAGGTGTTTTGATCGCTGGCTTTTTGACTTCTGCGATGTCTTTCTTTGTCTCATTCAATTCAGTTTGAGTATTGCTGGCTTCTGCGGCTGCTTTTTTCGCTTTTGCTCGTGCGATAGCGGCTTGCACCCTTTGGTTTGAACTGGCGACTTTTGCGGCAGGTTCAACAACTTTAGTTTGGGTAGACGCTTCTACTGAACTATTGGGGGCTAACTCAGTTGCCTCAAGGGGTTTTTCAGTGATTTCACTTGCCTGTTGTTTTTTGGCTTTTGCTCTGGCTAAAGCCGCGGCAATTTTGTCTTTGGCGTTGTTGCCATTGCTCGCCATCGCTTGCTTTCGAGCCTCGGCTGCCAAGCGATGTTTCTCATCTCTGGCTTGTTGTTCGGCAATTAGTCTCGCTTCACGCTTTTCAAAACGATCTCGGGCTTTGTCTGATTTTTGTTTTTCTTCTTGTTCTACTCTTATTTCAGATTTAGCTATGCGGTAATAATGAACTAAGGGTATTTCACTTGGGCAAACGTAGGCACATGCGCCACATTCAATACAATCAAATAAATTATATTCTTGGGCTTTCTCTAATTCTTTGGCTTTTGCGTGCCAAAATAATTGTTGTGGTAGCAAGCTGGCTGGACAGACATCTGCGCAAGCACTGCAGCGAATACACGCTTGTTCGTTATTGCCGGATATTTCGTTGTCAGTGGGTGCCAATATACAGTTAGTAGTTTTTACTACTGGCACCAAATCGCTGCAGACATTAAACCCCATCATAGGGCCACCCATAATGATATTAGTTTGTTTTTGGCGTGTTTGTTTATAGTCACTGTGTGTTAATAGATGGGCCACTGGGCTCCCAATCAATGCCCATACATTACAAGGGTTTTCTACGGCTTCACCTGTGACAGTAACCACTCGACTGATAAGTGGTTTGCCTGAAAAAACAGCATCTGCTATAGCAAAACACGTCCCCACATTATGCATGATAACACCCACATCCACAGGCAATCCTTTAGCAGGCACTTCTCTGTTGGTTAACACTTGGATAAGTTGTTTTTCACCCCCTGCTGGATACTTTGTCGGTACACTACAAATTCGGTAATTGGGGTTTTCTCTGCAGGCTACTTGCATCGCTTCGATGGCTTCAGGTTTATTATTTTCTATACCAATTAAAACGTGTTTGGGTTTGAGGAGATGACACAATACGTCTATACCTTGGCGGATTTGCCAGGCATGTTCACGCATCAAACGGTCATCTGAGGTAATGTAGGGTTCACATTCAATACCGTTTATGATTAAAAAATCGATATCTTTTTTAGGTGATGATTTTATATGAGTGGGGAATCCAGCCCCCCCCATACCACTAATACCCGCGTCACAAATGGCTGCAAGCACTTGCATTTTAGGCTGATTTTGGTAATCCACTAAGGGGCTAAGTGGCGCCCACTTGTCTTGTTGATCGCTGATTATCTCTACTGTCATTTCTGGTAACCCAGATGGATGAGCTGAGACGTGTTTTTGAATGGCGACAACTTCCCCGGATGTTGGTGCATGAATTGGCACTGCAAAAGGGTTCATGCTTTTTGTTAACGCTTGACCTTTAAGCACCTTTTGACCGACTTCAACAATAAGGTGGCCTTCAACGCCTATATGTTGTTTTACTGTCACAAATAGGCGTTCGGGGATGGGCAATTTACCTATTGGGGTTTGATTTGACAGTGTTTTTTGTTCAGCAGGAAACACACCACCGGGGAAATCCCACAATTGGTTATTGTCTAGTTTTTCAATAATGTCGTCGAAGTTACTTGGCATAATTCCCGTCTAACTTATTTGTTTGATAGGGATGGCATTAATGTCCCAGCGCCAAGAAGAAGCACTATTTGCTAAGGGCACCATATCGATACAATCAACAGGGCAGGGATCTACACATAGATCGCAACCGGTGCACTCATCAACAATAACAGTGTGCATTTGTTTAGCGGCTCCCAATATGGCATCAACCGGACAAGCCTGGATGCATTTGGTACAACCTATACATTCGTCCTCACGAATGAATGCTACCTTTTTAACGTCTTCTACCCCATGGGCTGAATCTAAAGATTTAGCTTCTACCCCCATAAGGTCGGCAAGTTTCTTAATTGTGGCATCGCCACCTGGCGGACATTTATTGATTTCGTCGCCATCTGCTATGGCTTGCGCATAAGGTTTGCAACCTGGGTACCCACATTGCCCACATTGGGTTTGTGGGAGTATGTGATCAATTTGCTCAACCAGTGGATCACTTTCTACTTTAAATTTTACCGCCGCAAAACCTAAAACCAGCCCAAAAACCAGTGCCAACAAGCCAATGGCAATTAGTGCAGTGAGAATAGCGAAACCTAGAGACATTAAAATTTAACCAAACCAGTAAAGCCCATAAAAGCTAAAGACATCAAACCCGCGGTAATCATACCTATAGATGCACCTTTAAAAGGTTTAGGTACGTCTGCTACAGCTAAACGTTCTCGCATGGCGGAAAATAGTATCAGCACTAGGGAAAACCCTAGGGCCGCGCCAAAACCATAAATAACAGATTCAACAAAATTATGCTGTTGGTTAATGTTTAATAGGGCGACACCTAATACTGCGCAGTTGGTGGTAATAAGCGGTAAAAATATACCTAGTAGTCGGTATAAGGTGGGGCTAGTTTTATGTACTACCATTTCAGTAAACTGCACCACTACGGCAATTACCAAAATAAAACTTAGTGTACGTAAGTAGCCTATGCCTAATGGCAACAATATATAATGTTCAACGAGGTAGCTGGAAAGTGAGGCTAGGGTTAATACAAAAGTTGTGGCCATAGACATGCCAATAGCCGTTTCTAATTTTCCTGAAACACCCATAAACGGGCATAAGCCAAGGAATTGTACTAACACAAAGTTGTTCACCAACACAGTGCCAATCAACAGTAGTAAGAATTCGGTCATATAAGTGGATATTTACCAGGAGTTATTATTACGCTGTTATTATCTTTATTTAAGTGACCATTAACAACTTGATATTCAAAAGTTTATTACTAAATGTGTTTATTATTGAAATAAAAGTCGATAACTAGAGGTAATAAGGGGAGATTGTCGATAATTGAATTGGCTCCCCCTCCCCGACTCGAACAGGGGACCTGCGGATTAACAGTCCGTCGCTCTAACCAGCTGAGCTAAGGGGGAATTCAATTTCTAGTTAACTATTATTCATAGAATGATACTTAACTCACTAAGTATAAGTTGGCTCCCCCTCCCCGACTCGAACAGGGGACCTGCGGATTAACAGTCCGTCGCTCTAACCAGCTGAGCTAAGGGGGAACTTTATACTTATGTCGAAAGCGTTACTCGTTTACAAAACAAGGTGCTTTTCAACGGGGCAGGATATTAATGAGCATCCCGCCCGCTGTCAACACTCAAATTGAGGTTTTTAACGATATTTTCATAATCTTGCACACAATCTATACGTATTACCAAAATATAAAAATCTTCAGGTTTTTTTTGCTTCAAAATTGTGCAATTTTAGTTCTCCTTATTGATTTTAATTCAAAGACCCTTTTTCCATTTTGTTATAGCTAATTGTTATTAAGGATCTGTTGTGTACTGTATATAATGCCAGTCTTTAATAAAAGTGTAACCTTTGTTGGCGATGCAGTAGGTTGGTGATTACTAACTAAAATAAAAGTGGACTATGGTGTCAATGTACGCCAATTAAAGGGCGAAGGCAGTTATCCACGAATCTTGTGGATAACCTTGTGGATTAAATTGTTAGCAGTGATAAAGCGCTCATCAATTCAAAGTCAATAGATGAAATTAAGAATATTGAATTAATTTATAAAATCCTTTTAAAACAATTAGATATGATTTATTTTTGATTCATTGAAAAAGTAAAATTTCTCAGTAAAAAATATGAAATTTTCCTTGTGTGTTGTTTTTAAAGAGAAAAATAAAAACATGCTAAAACCAGCGGATTCATTTTATTTTTGAATTGATTATTTTTAAAACAATAAGCATTATTTTACTGCAAAAACTCAGAATAAAAGAAAAATCGTCAATATATAGACATGTATCTGTATTCAAAAAGGTACACTGATTAGAGTGATGCTTGCTAACAATTTTGTAACAAAAATACTGCTAAATATAAGATAAGTGAAGAAAAATTCGCGTATTATTAGCTGACAGCGACTGAACTGACAAAGCCATTACTGTTCATTGAAATTTTCAGGTTAAAATCTCAGTCATGTGATTTTGAGTTAAATGATCAGCTACCACCTGTATCTTCTATTAAGTTCAATTAAGAGAGAGCAATATTGACCTCAAGCAATAAAACAGCATCCCATCCAGATTTGCTAAATAACGATATTGCCACCACCCTACGTAAAATGACCTTGCCGATGATAGTCGGAATGGTAGTACTGATGACGTTTGGCTTAGTCGATACCTTTTTTATTGGTATGTTAGGTACGCAAGAACTTGCTGCCATTAGTTTTACATTCCCCGTTACTTTTACTGTTATTAGTTTAAATATTGGATTGGGCATTGGCACCTCGGCCATCATTGCTAAATTACTTGGGGCAGGGCAACACCATCAAGCAAAGGAAACGGCAACTGGTGCATTAATGTTAACTATGGTGTTAGCCATTGCATTAGCAATTGTTGGCGTGTTGACCATCACTCCTATTTTTCAACTCATGGGGGCTGACGAAGCACAACTGGTTTTGATCCACGAATATATGTTGGTGTGGTATGCAGCGGGGGTGTTTCTGGCTATGCCTATGGTTGGGAACAGTGTTTTACGGGCTTCAGGTGATACAAAAACGCCTAGTTACGTTATGGCTTTTGGTGGACTTATTAATGTGATTTTGGATCCCATTCTTATTTTTGGTTGGGGCCCGGTGCCTGCCCTTGGCATTCAAGGGGCGGCCATTGCCACTCTGGTAGCTTGGGCGGTTGGATTATTTTATATTTTGTATGTATTGGCTGTAAAACGTCAGTTGATGGAGCCAAAGTTACTGAGTTGGCAACAGTTAAAACGCAGTACAGGTGGGATTTTAAAAATTGGCTTGCCTGCCTCTGGAGCCAATATGTTAACCCCTATTTCTACTGGAATAGTCACAGCCATAGTTGCAGGTTATGGTCCTGAAGCTGTTGCTGCTTGGGGAGTCGGGGGGCGATTGGAATCCATTGCTAGCATAGTGGTGCTGTCATTATCTATGTCATTGCCTCCCTTTATCAGTCAAAACTTTGGAGCCAATAAACTAGACCGTGTAGAGCAGGCTTATAGTGTATGTGTCAAATTTGTCATGGTGTGGCAATTGATCATTTTTGCTTTATTGGCAGTATTATCTGCTGTGATTGCCAATATATTTACTAATGAGCCAAAAGTGGCGGCAACTATAGTACTGTTTTTGGTGATTGTGCCGCTTGGTTACGGGTTACAAGGCGTAACTATTTTGACCAATTCATCCTTTAATGCCATGCATATGCCCATGTCAGCCTTGTCTTTAAACGGTATGCGATTATTTGTGTTTTTTGTGCCGTTTTCATTTATCGGTAGTTATTGGTTTAACTTAGTTGGATTATTTTGGGCGGCCGTATTGGCCAATCTCACTGTTGGTTGTATTGCCTTTATTTGGTTTAAACGCATTCTGGCCTCTCGATTTGAACAAAGTGTAGTGAGTAAATAAGCGTTATGAGCAGAGCATTTGAAATATCCTCGAGTTATTCTCCAGCTGGCGATCAACCCAAAGCCATAAAGGCCTTGGTTGAAGGCTTAGAAGATGGTTTAGCGCGGCAAATTTTATTAGGTGTCACCGGTTCTGGTAAAACCTTTACTATGGCGAATGTGATTGAAAAGGTGCAGCGGCCTACCTTGATATTGGCACACAATAAAACCCTAGCTGCTCAGCTTTACGGTGAAATGAAAGAGTTTTTCCCTAATAACGCAGTAGAATATTTTGTCTCCTACTACGATTATTATCAGCCTGAAGCTTATGTGCCTTCTAGTGATACTTTTATTGAGAAAGATGCATCGATAAACGCACACATTGAACAAATGCGTTTATCCGCTACTAAATCGCTGATGGAAAGGCGTGATGTTATTATTGTTTCTAGTGTTTCGGCTATCTATGGTTTAGGCGACCCTGAATCTTACATGAAAATGTTGGTGCATTTTCGTCAAGGTGACATTATGAATCAACGGGATATTTTGCGGCGTTTGGCCGAAATTCAATACACCCGAAATGATGTAGCTTTTGAGCGCGGCACCTTTAGAGTGCGTGGTGACGTGATTGATGTATTTCCAGCAGACTCGGAACGTCATGGTATTAGAGTGGAATTGTTCGATGAAGAAGTCGAGCGCATCAGCATATTTGATCCGCTTACTGGGGCGGTTGAAAAAACCGTCACCCGAGCCACTGTTTTTCCAAAAACTCATTACGTGACTCCAAGAGAGAAAATTCTCGATGCTATTGAGCATATCAAGGTCGAACTTAAAGAAAGACGCGAGCAACTCAAGTCAGTAAATAAATTAGTGGAAGAACAACGGGTTGCACAACGTTGTCAATTTGATATCGAGATGATGCAAGAGTTAGGGTATTGCTCAGGAATCGAAAACTACTCTAGGTATTTATCCGGCCGAAATCCTGGCGACCCGCCGCCCACTCTTATTGATTATTTTCCGGCCGATGGCTTAATGTTTATTGATGAGTCCCATGTCACGGTTTCGCAAATTGGCGCTATGTATAAAGGTGACAGATCCCGAAAAGAAACCTTAGTGGAATATGGCTTTCGTTTACCTTCAGCGTTAGACAACCGCCCGTTAAAGTTTGAGGAGTTTGAACAAATTACCCCTCAAACTATTTATGTATCAGCTACACCAGGAAAATTTGAACTTGCAGTGGCACCAGACGATATTGTAGAACAACTGGTGCGTCCAACAGGATTGCTCGACCCAGAAATAGAGATCCGTCCGGTGGCGACCCAAGTCGATGATTTATTATCGGAAATTAACAAGTGTGTGGCATTAAACGAAAGGGTATTAGTGACCACCTTAACCAAACGTATGTCCGAAGATTTAAGTGACTATCTTGACGAGCATGGTATCAAAGCTCGTTATTTACATTCAGATATAGACACAGTAGAACGCATTGAAATTATTCGTGATTTACGTATAGGTAAATTCGATGTGTTAGTGGGGATCAATCTGCTCAGGGAAGGCTTGGATATGCCAGAAGTCTCACTAGTTGCGATTCTTGATGCCGATAAAGAAGGCTTTTTACGATCTGATAAGTCTCTTATTCAAACAATGGGTAGGGCAGCACGACATCTTAATGGCCGAGCAATAATGTATGGCGATAAGATCACTGGCTCCATGGAGCGTGCAATTGCTGAAACAGACAGACGTCGTGAGATCCAAAAAGCCTATAACCTTAAACATGGCATAGTGCCAATGCAGTTAAATAAACCTATAACAGATATCATGGATGTGGGAGATGGGAATGCTGATGGTAAGGTTAAACTTAGGCTAGTAGCAGAATCGGGCAAAAAATATAATGCCTTAAGTACACCGCAAATTCTGCAGAAAATAAATGAGCTAGAAAAAGTCATGTTTAAAGCGGCTAAAGAACTGGAATTTGAAAAAGCGGCAAACTTACGGGATGAAATAGAAGCGTTTCGGGCGCAAATAGTGAAAAATTCTTAGTGATGGAGTGCCAACTGTCAGCAGCAAGGTCGGTTGGCGCAACATCGGTTGGCGCAACATCGGTTGGCGCAACACTAAGAAAGTGGAAAATTATATTTCTTAGGTGAAAAGGCCACGTCACTTAGATATACGCGATTAAAATAAAATCCAATCCAATAATATGCTGATTATCTATGAGTATTTTACTGCTTTTATACCTAGTGTTTACCCCACAGTGCCGTTCTTTTCCTGAATGATTCACTATCTTTAATCTTTTGAACTTAACTTTTTAACGCTAACACCACTGTTTTTAGCCGTTCTGTTAAATTTCCATTGTAATCCTGCTAGGGCTTTCCTACTATGTACTTTAGTATCAAGAACTATACCTATAAGTGGTGCTGAAATGTTAAATCGTCTTCAAGAATCCGATATTAAATTATTGCGTGTATTTTACGCTGTAGCTTCCTGTAATGGCTTTACCGCAGCAGAGCCGGTACTTCGCATGCAACGTCCTAATATTAGTGCTGCCATCAAAAAGCTCGAAGAACGTTTAGATTTAGTTTTATGCCATCGTGGTCGCGGTGGTTTTCAAATGACTAAAGAAGGGGAAGTGGTTTTTCAGGAAACCAAACGTATCTTCAATTCCTTCGATAACTTCGTGTTTAATCTAAAGAGTTTGCATGACGACTATTCAGGGCATATTACCTTAGTAATGATGGCGGGCTTACCACTTTCTTATCATTTATCGGTCAGTAAAGCCGTTAAAAGTACCATGAAAAAATTCAACGACATCCACGTCAATATTCAAACCCGCTTGTATAACGAAGTGGAGCATGTAGCCTTGTCGGGTGAGTGTCATTTAGTGTTGTCGACCTATGACATGGTAAAGCCAGAGTCAGTGACTTTTCACCCCGTTGACGTGGCATGTAAAGGTCGGCTGTATTGTGCGCCTTCCCATGTTTTGGCTAAATATCGTGATGGTTTACCTGACAATGTTAAAATTGGCGACTATCCTGCCATTGGCATTTCCGGGCTGTCTTCAGCTAATTACATTTCTGATGATACACGTATGGCAATACAAACATTTTCCGACTCTTACGATGCGTGTTTATCTGCGATTATGACGGGTGAGTATGTGGGGTTATTACCTGATTACGTGTTGACCAACCAAGCCGCAGGACTAGGATTAGTGCCAGTAGGAAAAAGTTTATTTGAATTTAGCCATGATTTGTTTGTGATGAATGGCAAAAATACTCGACTCAATCCGGTGTTAAGACATTTGATTAAGGAAATTAGCTACTTTATTCAACAGGTTGAGAAGTAGGCTTTTGCTAGTTGCTAGTTGCTAGTTGCTAGTTGCTAGTTGCTAGTTGCCATGTGTTTGTTTTATGAGCCGCATTTATGCTGCTTTTTAATGTGAATTTAGAATGTGGAATTAAAAAAGCCAGTTGATAGTTAACTGGCTACAAGGTTTATCATGCTGGTGAAGCTAGAAGCTAGAAGCTAGAAGCTAGAAGCTAGAAGCTAGAAGCTAGAAGCT